>NZ_CP119409.1:1350000-2550000 GCF_029223885.1 Pararhizobium gei
GGAGAACGCTTTCGGCATTCGCTCGCCAGCCTATCAACCCGGTCCCTATTCGCCGGACCATGAAGGCGGCGTGATGCAGTTTGTCGAATGGTACACGCGCTTCATGGCTGATCGCCTTAAGGGCAGTTCGGTCGCCACTCCTCTGGTCCGGGTTGCCTGATATGACGATTGCCTCAACTTTCCGGCATTTCGACGAGTTGCAGCCGTTCAACGACCGGCAGCAGCTTCTGGAATGCATTTCCGTCACCCATGAAGCCCCTGATGTCATGACCTTCGGCTTCAAGGCTGATCGGGACAGCTGGTTCCGCTACTTGCCCGGTCAGTTCGTCACGCTGGAGCTACCGGTAAAGCCCGATGATCCGGTCATGCGCACCTATACCCTGTCATCAACGCCCTCACGGCCCTTTACCATTGCCGTTACCGTCAAGGCGCAGGCATCGAGCATCGGCACCCGCTGGATGTTCGAAAACCTGAAGCCCGGCATGAGGCTGAAGGCTTTCGGCCCGCTCGGCGATTTCTCCTTCGTCCGGCATCCCGGCGAGAAATACCTGTTTATTTCGGCCGGTTCCGGAATCACGCCGATGATGTCGATGACCCGCTGGATGGCCGATTGCGCCCCCCAGACGGACGTCACATTCCTGTCCTGCGCACGCCAGCCGGACGATCTGCTGTTTCGTGCCGAGCTCGAAAATCTTGCTGCGCAGATGCCGCGCCTCAATCTTGGTTTCATCGTTGAAACCCACGCCCCGCGCCATGGCTGGCACGGCCTGCGCGGTCGCATCGAGACGTCCAAGCTGGCCTTGCTTGCACCTGATTTCCGCGAGCGCACCATCTTCTGTTGCGGGCCGGAGCCTTTTATGCGCGGCGTCAAGTCCATGCTCGAGGGCGTCGGTTTCGATATGGGGCGCTATCACGAAGAGAGCTTCCAGCCTGCGGCGGCACCGGCGGCAGAAGAGCTTGCCATTCGGGCAGGGGCCGGCGACATCGATCTTCAGGCCGTCTCCACGGTCACCTTCACCATGGCTGGCAAGGAGGCCAAATGCCAGCCGGGCCAGACCATCCTGCAGACGGCGCGGTCAGCCGGGGTGCGCATCGGCGCTGCCTGTGAAGGTGGGCTTTGCGGCACCTGTCGGGTGATGAAAATTTCGGGCGACGTCGAGATGAGCCACAATGGCGGCATCCTCGACGATGAGATCGAGGAAGGTTACATCCTCGCCTGCTGTTCTCGCCCCCTTGGAGATGTCCAGATCGAGGCGTAGTCCATTTTCAAGAGCCATTCCGGCGCTCCTCGCTGCCGGAATGGCGGCCCGCCCTGACCGAGGCGGGACCGTCAGCGGACGGAAATTCTTAGTAAGGGACGCGCAGGCCGCCACCGCCGCTTGAAGCGGAAAGATCGGGCTGCGGATAGGCGCCCTGATACTGCGCATAAGTCGTGTTGCCCGCTCCGGTGCTCGCACATCCGGAAAGAGCGATCAGTGTGACCGCGGCTACTGCCATCAAAGACCCAAGGCGCATGTTTTTCTCCAATCAAGTTCGTCGGCTAGCCGACAGATTTCAAGCGGACACTGACCCAAATCCGGGGCGATGGCAAGGCGAGGCGAGGCGGGATAACGCAACAGGTCGCTCGCACTCAACTACGGTCCAGTTGAATTTTTTCAAGGGCCACCGGAAGCGCGTCCGGGAACACAGGGATTTTTTTCGACTCTGTCCGGAACGACTCTTGAAGACAAAAATCCGCGACCGATATCCTTTCCACACGTGCGAACTGGCGGTCGAAAATGGAGGAAAAACGAGATGACAATTCGCGATATCCCCTGGACGCATCCCTTGAAAGTCCGGCTGCAGAACGGCCTTGAGCGAACCTTCTGCAGTGTGCACGAAGCTCTTGATTTCCTTGAAAACGAATGGCCCCTGAAAAGAGGCGAGCGGTATGACCGGGCCGTCACCGCCTGCCGACGGGCGCTGAACCGGATGACACCGGCCGCAGTAGCGCGTGAGGCATTCATTGCCGCTTGCCTCGAAGCTGGCATGCCAGCCGTCGTCGCCGCTCCGCTACCTTATGCACGCACGGCCAGCGGACCGGCCGGAGCGGTGGCCTGATCCATCGCTTCGAATGCCGGCCATGCAGATACTGTCGCTGCTCGAAACGGCCTGATATCGGTCAGAAAAGAAAATCGCCCGCGTCGAGTGCCGCGAGCGTCACGTTCTTCAACAGAATGCTGTCGCCGTTCAGTCCGTTGATGAAAACGTCACTGCCGCTGCGGGTCATATGATTGCTAACCAGATCGGCATAGCTGGTGATGCTGTCGAGGCCGCTGAGGTCGAGGCGGTCGTGGATCGATCCCGTCGCCGCAAAATCGGTTATGATGTCCTTGCCATCGCCCTTGTTGAACACAAACTGGTCGGCGCCGGCTCCGCCGGTCAGGATATCGGCACCGGCATGGCCCCAGATCATGTCATTGCCCGAAAGGCCGTTGATCGAGTTGGCCGCACTGTTGCCGTGAAGCTGGTTGGCCAGTCCGTTACCAGCGGCATTGATGGCGGCGGCGCCTGTCAATGTGAGGTTTTCGAAATTGGCTCCGAGCGAGAGCGAAACCGACGATTTGACAAGATCGGTGCCGCCATTGGCGAGCTCCGACAGCTTTATGGAAGAATCGCTTACCAGGTAAATATCGTTGCCGCTGCCACCACTGACCGTGCCGTTGACCTTGCCGCCGGTGCCGTCGAAATAATCATTGCCGCCCCCGAGCTGGATCGAGCCCGTGATCGTGCCGCTGTTGAAGACGGACTGGACGCCGCTGCCGCCGAGGAAGGCCATGGATTTTGCAGAAATCAGGCCCTTGTTGTGGAGGCTCGACCCCGAGGCGTCGGTGAAATCGATGACGACCGCTCCTGCCGTCGTCCCGGTGATGGTGCCGTGATTGGTCACGGCCGCGCCGACACCCGACAGCTTGATGCCGCCACCTGCCGTTATCGTCTTGTTGTTGGTGATGATGGCCTCGTCGGCAGAAACGACGATCGCATAGCCGGAGGCCGTAATCAGCCCGTCATTGGTCAGGATCGCTTCGTCTCCGGTGATCGCGACTGCCGCCGACCCGCTGCTGATCGTACCGCTGTTGGTGACGATGGCCTCGCCACCGGCTGCCTTGATCGCATAGTCCGTGGCTGACTGCGCCTTGCCGTCATTGGTGATGATGGCGGCTGATCCGGAGGACAGGATCGCCGTGCCCTTGGCCGTCACCGTTCCATGGTTGGTGATCAGTGCTGAAGCGCCCGTCGAATACAAAGCCGTCGACGTTTCCGAACTCAGTTCGCCATTGTTGGTCACCGACACGTTTCCGCCACTGGCACGGACGGCGACCATCTTTGCCGACGTGGTGCCGTGATTGATGATGCTGGTGTTTGTCCCGGAACTGACGATGGCAGATCCCTCGGACGAATCGATCAGGCCGGAGTTAACGATCCGTGTGGCATTGCCCGACGCCGCAATGGTCGTCAGACGGGCTTCGATCGTGCCGGCATTGATGATGTCGAGACCGCCGCTGAGGACCAGCCCCTCTTCGCCGCCGGATACCCTGCCGGAACTGCTGACGACAAACTGGCTTGTCCGGTCGACGAGGCCAGTCTGGCCGAAGCGGAAAACCGCTCCTGTCGTGGATGTGACGATGCCGTTGATATAAAAGTCGCGGTTGGTGGCGCTGCCGGTCGCAACGATGCTGTTTGCCGACGCAGCGAATGTCACACCCTTGTTAAGGATGAACTCGCTGTTCGATCCGAGGACCGAGACCGGGGTCGACCGGTTGCTGCTGATTACAATTTTCGTTGCCATCGGCTCGTCTTTGCTGGGAAACGGTTTTGTCCGGCGTCGCGACGACCTTTCGGCCGGGCTGCTTGACGCTGCGTGGGAACATCAGGAAGCTATCTTATGATTGGCCACCAATAGCAAGGACATATGGGATACAGCCAGCAGCAATCGTCCGACATCCTTGCCAAAAGATTGCGGTCGCGGCTCAAGTATCGTTAGCGGGCGGCGATTTCGCTGGTTTTGCGGTCAATCGATCCCGTCAGGGTGAGATCGATGCCGATCCCCGTTCCCGCCGAGGCGCTGCCCCTCCCGTTGGCGATCAGCAAGGGTTTCGGGAAGGGTTTTTCGGGAACGAGTTCGCCCTTCGCCCAGATGCTCTTCAGTGTTTCGGCGTCCATCGCTGCAACATTGACGTCGATATCCCTCAACGTTCCGGCAACGCGATAAGGGCAGCGCCGCTTTCCGCAATTGGAAGCCGAGGAGAATTGCCACAACGTGTAGCTGTCCCAGTTGCCCATTGGAAAGACACCCTTGATGCCGGGCTTGTAGCGGGCATACCAGAGCGGCAGCCGCGATAGCACGGGAAAGCGGTCGCGGTTCGCCGCAATATATTTTGCCGTGGCGTGGTTGGTGTAAAGGGTCGGAAAACGGCCGGTTCTTGCCTTGATATGTCCTGCAAAGATCCCGGCATCGTCCAGGGACATATATTTTTCCGCGTCGATGCCTTCAATGTCGAGCACCATCATTTCGTCGTCGCGCGGTTCGGCATAGTCGAGAAAATGATTGGCCTGATCGATCGGATTTCCCGGCCGGGCGAGGTGATAGGCCCCCCAGAGCAGGCCGTTGGCACGGGCGATCAGGCGGCGGGTCTGGTAGAGTTCGCGGCTGACGGCATATTTGCGCCACATCGTCTTGCAGTGGGCGACAGTATCGCCGCGGTGCCCGGCCGTGCAGGAAAAGCTTTCCGGCAGTCCATCCGATGATTTCGAAATGAAGCCGGCGATCCGCTTGTCCTCAAGCATTTTCTCCCAGTCGATGATGTTCAGTTCGTAGGCGTCGATGACGAGCGCATTCGCCGGCGTTGTCCAGGGCGTGAGATCGCGCGCCATGCTCGCGGCCGGAAGCAGCGCGGCGCCGAGAAGGACGGCGAAGCGGAAAAACATGCCCAGGCTGCTGATCGAGCGCTTTTCCATCGCCAGAGCCTGCGGAAACAGGGTTAACAGGCCGTTAATTTCGCAATCATGAGGCCGGGAAGTGTCAATTATCATCGGCAATGCCGACCGAAATGGAACTAAAGCGCCAGCGTGACGTTCCAACAGCAAGACAATCGCGTCGAATAAGAATGATCGGAGACATCTATGGGTATGTTCAAGTTAAAGCTGGCATCATTTGCCTTGTCGGCGGCGATGCTCGCCACGTCCTTCACGCCCTCGCAGGCTTTCACGCCAATTCAGGTTCCCGTGCAGGCTGAACGCGCAGGCGACGTAAAGGTCGTGCAGTACCGCAGCGACCGCGAGGACTGGCGCAAACGTCGCAACTTCGATCGACGCGACCGTAGCGATCGTAGAGACCGGCGCGAGTATCGCCGTAATCTGCGCGAGGCTCGAGCCTACCACAACGGTCATCGAGGTTATCGCAGCTACCGTCCGGGATACCGTCAGCATAACGGAGCATGGTTCCCGCTTGCAGCCTTTGCGACGGGCGCAATCATCGGCGGAGCCGTCGCGCAGCAGCCGCGTGCGGCATATGGCGGAAGCCATGTCGAATGGTGTGCGAACCGCTATCGCAGCTACCGCGCTTACGACAATACGTATCAGCCGAATTACGGTTCGCGCCGCCAGTGCAACTCGCCCTATTGATGGATTGAATCATTCGCGCAAATCGGGCCGGGGACATTTGTCTCCGGCTTTTTCGTTTCTTACGGCTAGAGAATGCCGATCTTCTTCAAGATCGTCCACGCTAAGCCCATCGACATCAGGATAAACAGGCCTGCGATCAGCGTTCCGTGAATGCCATCGGCGAAGGGCAGGTTGCTGGTGTTCATTCCAAAAAAACCGGTGACCAGCGTCGGCGGCAAGAGAAAGGCCGTCATCAGCGAGAGGATATACAGGTGGCGGTTGGTCTCTGAGGAGAGCTTGCTGTCGATTTCTTCATGCAGCAACCGCGCGCGCTCCTGAAGGGCGAAGACGTCGCGATCGACAGCTTCAAGCCTGTCCGACAGCCGTTCGGCAATATCGATGAAACCGGGCGGCACTTCGTCTTCCTCCGACGTTCCAGCCCGCCTCAAAAGCGCCAGCAGAGTGCGCAGGTGCCGATGAAGCCGCACCGCGGTCCGTCTCAAAGGGGCCAGCCGAGGCTGGTGGTTGTGGCCCGCCTCGCCATAGACATCGTCCTCGATGACGTTCAGATCTTCCGTCAGTTCCAGCACCAGACTGATCAGCGTGCGCTGAAATTCCACGACCATCATCTCGAACAGGTCGATTGGCCTTGCGCAACGGGCGGATTTTTCCACGGCTGCCTTGACCCGGTCGATGCTGCGCAACGGGTGCAGCCGCGTGGTGATGATGATCCGGTCGGTGACGGCGAAGTGCAGCCAGCCGATGGTTTTGGTTTCCGTATCGAAAGTGCGCTCGAAATCGACCAGCGTTCCATAGACCATATCGTCCGAAAC
This sequence comes from Pararhizobium gei, assembly GCF_029223885.1. Taxonomy (NCBI): domain Bacteria; kingdom Pseudomonadati; phylum Pseudomonadota; class Alphaproteobacteria; order Hyphomicrobiales; family Rhizobiaceae; genus Pararhizobium; species Pararhizobium gei. The sequence goes on from NZ_CP119409.1 coordinate 1,356,477, forward strand.
GGTCACGGCCGCCTGGGTGTCGTGGCTGGTCAGGGTCGCCAGCACACTTGGCGGCAGGTCCACTATGCGCTCGATCAGTGCCGGCGTGCGGGCATCGCTCAGCGCCAGATGCAGCCAAAGCCAGCCATCACCCTCGACAAGCGCGCCGATGGACGAGTCGGCGGCGATGCGAACGCAGTGGCTCTCTCCGGGCAGGAAGCGGTAAGCCCAGACAAGGCCCGGTATTTCGGAAGAAATGAGGTTCATGGAGCCTGATCGCGGATAAGCCAAGCTTCGCCTTATGCGCGTTTCATGACAGTTTCGTTACAGTGGCATTGTCCTGCAGCAATCATCGGAACCACACGAATATTGACGTTTACGTAAAAATCAATATTTTTGACGTTATAATAGCGCTGCCGCCACTGGGTAGCAACGAAGTCGCGTGCAGGGGAGGAGACCATATGTACAGGGCGCCGGTCGAGGAAATTCTGTTCACACTCAAATATGTGGCCGGTCTTGGCGCAGATCTTGCCGAAGGCGTCTTCGGCGATCTGGACGAGGATCTCGTCGATGCCATTCTGGGCGAGGCTGGACGCTTCGCCACGGAGGAGGTTGCACCGCTCGCCGAAATCGGCGACCGCCAGGGTTCGACGCTTGTCGATGGTGCGGTGAGGACGCCGGACGGCTGGAGCGATCTCTACCGGAACTGGGCCGCCGGCGGCTGGAACAGCCTGACGGCGCCGGAGGAATTTGGTGGGCAGGGGCTGCCGCATATGCTGCATATCGCTGCCATGGAATTCTGGAACGCTGGCTCCATGGCCTTCGCACTGGCGCCGATGCTCACCATGGGCGCTGTTGAAGCCCTCGAAAAGCATGGTTCCGACACGCTCAAATCCGTGTTTCTCGCGAAAATGATCTCCGGCGAATGGACCGGGACGATGAACCTCACCGAGCCGCATGCGGGCTCTGATCTCGGCGTCCTGAAAACCCGCGCGGAACGTCGGCAGGACGGCACCTACCGGATTTTCGGCCAGAAGATTTTCATCACCTGGGGCGAGCACGACGTCACCGACAACATCGTGCATCTGGTGCTGGCCCGCCTGTCCGGCGCACCCGAAGGCACGCGCGGGATTTCGCTGTTCCTGGTGCCGAAGTTCCTCGTCAACGAGGACGGGTCGTTCGGAGCCCGCAACGACCTGTTCTGCCACTCCATCGAGCACAAGCTCGGCATCCATGGCTCGCCCACCTGCACCATGGTCTATGGCGACGGCAGGTTTGGGAGCGAGAACGGGGCTGTCGGTTATCTCGTCGGCGAGGAGAACAGGGGGCTGAACTGCATGTTCACGATGATGAACAATGCGCGCCTCGCCGTTGGCATCCAGGGCGTCGCCATGGCCGATGCGGCGACGCAGCACGCCCTCGCCTATGCGCGAGACCGCACCCAGGGCAAGGCGCCGGGATGGACGGGGGCCGGCATGAGCCCGATCATCGAGCACCCGGATATTGCCGGTACGCTGTTGACGATGAAGGCCCTCACCCAGGGCGCCCGCGCCATCGCCTTTGCCTGTGCGCGGGCCGTCGACCGGGCGCATGTGGCTGATGGCGAGACTGCGCGATACTGGCAGGATCGCGCGAGCCTGCTCACCCCGATCGCCAAATCCTTCGGCACCGATACCGGCGTCGATGTCGCCTCCATGGGTATCCAGATCCATGGCGGCATGGGATATATCGAGGAGACGGGGGCCGCCCGTTATCTGCGTGACGCGCGCATCGCGCCGATCTACGAGGGCACCAACGGCATACAGGCAATCGACCTCGTGACCCGCAAGCTCCCCCTTTCGGATGGCGGTCATGTGCGCGGCCTCATCGCCGAATTGAAGGATGTCGCCGATGAGGTGAAATCGTCGAACCTGGAAGAGTTCGGTGACACCGCAGGGTGGCTGAAACGGTCCATCGGCGATCTCGAACAGACGACCGAATGGCTGCTCGCGCGCCTGTCGGAAAAGAACACTGCCGAAGCCCTTGCCGGTGCGACGGCCTATCAAAAACTGTTCGGACTGACCTTGACCGGTATTTACCTCGCCAGGGGTGGACTGGCGGACGCCGGTGATGGCCGCAGGGCCATGCGGATCGCGCTTGCCCGCTATGCTGCGGAAAATCTGCTGGCCGAAACCGCCGCCTTGAAAAACAGGATAATCGGCGGTGCGGCAAGTCTCGCTGCCGCGCGCATCGCACTGGCCTGATTTGCCGCCCGAAAACGGAGACCATCATGACCGACGACGTCCTCATCCAGCGCCCGGACGCTTATCCCGGCGTTCAGGTCATCCGCTTCAACCGGCCGGCCAAGAAGAATGCCATCACCCGGGCCATGTATGCCAAGATGGCCGGCGCGCTGACGATTGCCGGCACGGACGACACTGTGCGGGCGATCGCCTTTCTCGGGACGGACGGCTGTTTCTCCGCAGGCAACGACATGAATGACTTCATGGCCTTTGCCATGGGCGGAACCATGGGTGGGGAGGTCATCGCCTTCCTGCGGGCCTTGGCCGCGTCTGCAAAGCCGATCGTCTCCGGCGTCGATGGGCTGGCGATCGGCATCGGCACGACCATTCATCTCCACTGCGATATGACGATCGCGTCGCCGCGCTCGCTGTTCAGGACGCCGTTCGTCGATCTGGCGCTCGTGCCCGAGGCCGCATCCAGCCTGATCGTGCCGCGCTTCGCCGGTCACCAGCGGGCCTTCGCGCTCCTGGCCGCAGGGGAGCCTTTCACGGCCGAACAGGCACTCGCAGCAGGGCTGATCTGGAAAATCACCGAAGCCGATGCGATTGAAACCGGGGTTTTGACGCTTGCGGCGGGGCTTGCGGCAAAGCCGCCGGAAGCGCTCCGCATCGCCCGCAGCCTGATTCGCGGCGACCGCGCCGACGTGCTGGCGCGGATCGACGAAGAAGCCGGACATTTTGCGGCGCAATTGAAAAGCGCGGAAGCCCGCGCGGCCTTCGAGGCTTTCATGCGCCGCTGATGGGTACATCCCTGAACTCTCGATTCATTGTGCCATCCCACCTTGCCGGATCGAGGATAAGGCCCATATTGCAAGATGTTGTCGTGGAGGAAATTCGGCGCTGGAGGCATGCCGTCCAAACCAGGGATTCGTCCATGCCGTCGCGTTTCAAATTTTCCCTTTCCGATATGCTCAGGCAGCACCGGCGCTGGGAAAAAAACATTGCCAAAGCCGTCAAGGTTACGCGCAAGGCTCTTGGTTCCGCCTCTCCCGCGTCCCTGGCAGTCAAGCCCGTGTCCAGCGCGCGACTGGAAGAGGTCACCAGCTTCGGCAGCAATCCGGGCCGCCTGCGCATGCTGCGCTATGTCCCGCCAAAACTGCCGAGGAAATCACCGCTGGTTGTGGTGTTGCACGGGTGTCAGCAGACGGCCGAGGCCTACGACCGGGGAAGCGGCTGGTCCACGCTGGCGCGCGAGCGCGGTTTTGCGGTGGTCTATGCGGAGCAGACCCGCTCCAACAATTCCAATCTGTGTTTCAATTGGTTCCGGCCGAGCAACGTCGCGCGGGATCGGGGCGAGGTCATGTCCATCCGCCAGATGATCGCCAAGATGGCGGCCGCCCACGGCATCGACCGCAAGCGTGTCTTCGTGACCGGCCTGTCGGCGGGTGGTGCCATGGCGGCGGCGATGCTGGCGGCCTATCCGGATCTTTTTCGCGCCGGCGGCATCATCGCCGGATTGCCCTATGGCGCGGCGCGCGATGTCCAGCGGGCGCTATCGGCCATGAAGACGGCGCCCGAGCGTTCGGCAGCGGAATGGGGCGATCTCGTGCGCGCCGCGGCGCCGGCAAGCCGTAAATTTCCGGCGGTGTCGATCTGGCACGGGACGCATGACCAGACGGTCGACTTGTCCAACGCCGAAGCCCTTGTGGCGCAATGGCTTGATGTCCACGGCCTTGATGCCGGCGCCGTCACTCAGAGCGAGGTGGAAGGACATGTCCGCAAGGTCTGGAAGGACAAGGCGGGAAACGCCGCCGTCGAGCTTTACTTGATCAATGGCATGGGGCATGGCACGCCCCTGAAGCCGCGCTCCGCCCTGCGGCCACGCGCCGACACCGCCGGCCCCTTCATGCTGGATGCCGGCATATCCTCATCCATGCATTTGGCGACGGCCTGGGGATTGAAGAAACCGGCCATGCTGTCCGTGATGAAACAGGCGGCTGAATAAGGACTGTTGTGGCTGCGCGCATCGTGGATCGTTTGCGCGTTTATTTCTCCAGCGTCGCGACTGTTTCGACATGGGACGACCAGAGGAACTGGTCGATGGGGGTCACACTGGTGATGCGATATCCGGCATCGACGAGGATGCGCAGGTCCCGGGCCAGCGTCACCGGATTGCAGGAGACGGCAACGACTTTCTTTACGCCGCTGCGGGCGATTTCCTTTGCCTGTGCTTCGGCGCCCGCGCGCGGCGGATCGAAGACCACGGCGTCGTAGAACTTCAGCTCCGAGGCCATCATCGGCCTGCGGAAGAGGTCGCGCTTCTCCACCGTGACCGGCTTTAGGCCCTGCGTGTTGCGGGCTGCAAAATCCAGCGCCCTCAACGCCCTGTCGTCGCCTTCCACAGCGTGGACACGCGCCTTTCTGGCGATCCTGAGAGAAAACGTGCCCGAACCGGCAAACAGGTCGGCGACGCGCTTGGCCTTGCCAAGATGCGCCGTGACCAGATCCCCCATTCGGTCCTCGGCGGGCTTTGTCGCCTGGGTGAAGCCGCCGGGGGGCGGCGAGACCGGCACGCCGCCGAACTCGATCATCGGCTTCATCGGTTCGACCAGAATTTCGCCGTTGAGGCTGAGCCGGGCGATGCTGCGCTGCGCAAGCACCGTCTCGACGGCCATGCGCCGCTGCCGGTCGTCCATGGCCTTGGTGCCCTCGAAAGCGAGATCGAGGCCAGAAAGCGTTTCCAGCACGGTGACGCGGAACGGCTCGGCATTGACGGCCATGGCGTTGGCGACAGTGCGGATGGTTGCAAGCCGCGAGACGATGCCCGGGCTTGCGATGGGACATTCCGAGATGGCGACGATATGGTGGCTTTCCGCCTGGCTATAGCCGAGCAGCAGCTCTTTCTCCGTGCGTCGGGCCGTAAACACCGTCCGACGGCGTTCACCGGGAAAGGCGGGGACAAGTTCCGCGACGTCCGCTGCCAGTGCCTTGGATTTCAACGCATCCACCACGAGCTGCCGCTTGAAGCTGATGTAAAGGCTATCGCTGGCATGCTGGAGGCTGCAGCCGCCGCAGGCGCCGTTTTCGCCGTCCGGCCCGAAATGCCGGCATTTGGGCGCGACCCGGTCCGGCGAGAGATCGGACATGGACATGACGGTGCCCCTGTCCTTGTTGACGGCGAGCGCCACGGTTTCGCCGGGCAGTGTGAAGGACACATAAACCGGGCCAAAAGGTCCACGGGCGACGCCGTCGCCGGATTGCCCCAGTTTCTCGATGGTCAGCGTTTCCATGCTCATACGTCGTCTTCTTCCAAGAGCGCACCGTCGTCCGCGGGCTTGCGTCCTGCCAGCAGATACTCCTCGTTGCCGTCGCCGCCATGGATCGGCGAGGGGATGAGGCCGAGGCTTTCCCAGCCCATCTCTTCCACCAGCCAGCGCTCCAGCTCGGCCGCAACCTGCGGCGCGCTGTCCGGATCCTTGAGCAGGCCGGCCTTGCTGACGGCCTCGCGGCCTGCCTCGAATTGCGGCTTGACCAGAAGAATGCAATGGGCGCCGGGCTCCGCCAGGTCGAGCGCCGGGGGCAGGGCGAGCTTCAGCGAGATGAAGGAGACGTCGGAGACGACGAAGCCGATCGAGCGCCCGTCGAGTGTGTCTTCATCCAGAACCCGGGCGTTGAGACCCTCTATATTGGTCACGCGGGGATCGGCGGCCAGACGCGGGTGGAACTGCCCGTGACCGACATCGATGGAAATCACATGGGCCGCGTTGTGGTGAAGCAGGACTTCGGTGAAGCCGCCCGTGGAGGCGCCGATGTCGAGACAGTCGAGCCCTTCGGGGGACAGCTTGAAATGCTCAAGCCCGGCCTTCAGCTTGAGGGCGGCGCGCGAGACATAGGGCTGCACCGGATCGTCGATGGCGATTGCTGCATCTTCCGGAAAGGTGGCGCTCGGCTTGACGACGACGCGGCCGTTGACGGTGACGGTGCCGCGCTGGATCGCGTCGCGGGCACGGGAGCGGCTGGCGACAAGCCCCATGTTCAACAGCAGCTGATCGAGGCGGACGGATGTTTTCGGTTCGTTGGACATGAGGTTTCATGGCGTGTCGCAGCCGGGATGGCAAGCCGTGCCGGTTTCGCGGGGTCAAATAAATGTCGAATGACGAGCGACCGGGAAATCCCGAAACGACACGGTTATTGACGAATCGCTAAAACTGAAGCGGAAGCGCAAACGGATTTCTAAGCTTTATCCGTTAAGACCCGATTGGCGTCCGCGATGAAGCGGTTCGGAGGGGTCGATGGGCATAGGCCGGGAAAACAGGATCGACCTCCTCAGAGGTTTGTCGCTTCTGCTGATCTTCATCGGTCATGCGGAATTCACCTTCTCGGCCGTCTTCCAGAATGCTCGTGGCTTTTCGGATGCGTCGGAAACCTTCGTGCTCCTCGCCGGCCTGTCATCCGCGCTGGCCTATTACCGTCCCGGCGCCGGCCTCCAGCTGGAGCGACCGTGGCGTCGGGCCTTCAGGCTCTATCTGGTCCATCTTCTCCTGTTCGGTGTCATGGTTTCGCTGTCTGCCTGGCTGCTGTTGATGTTTGGAGATCAGCTGCGCTCCCTCGACATCGCGGTTTTCTGGACTGCCCCGGGCGAGCATGCGGTCGAGGCGATCTTTCTGGCCTACATGCCGGGCAATCTCGATATATTGCCGATGTATGTGGTCCTGCTCGTGCTGGCGCCCTTCATCTTCGTCCTTCACGACCGCTCGAAAATGCTGCTCGCTTGCCTATCGGTCCTACTGTGGCTGGCTGCCGGGCTCGGCCATCTGAACCTCCCGAACCTCGCTCTTCAGCCGCCACACTGGTATTTCGATCCCTTGTCGTGGCAACTGATCTTCACGATTGGCGTCGTGCTCGGCATCCGCCTGAAAAGCGGCAATCCGATCCTCGGCTACCATCGTGCGGTGTTCGGGCTGGCCGCCGTCTTTGCAATCCTGGCGATTCCCGCAAACATCGTCGTACATTTCGAGCTTGCCGACCTGCCGTTTTCGAACCTCCTGCATCAGTTCGTATCGAAAACCAACGAGGGACCGCTGCGGATCATCAATGCCCTTGCGATCCTCTACCTCGCCTGGAACATCCAGGCCGTGAAGCGGGCCGCCGACAGCCCGGTCTTTGCAATGCTGGTTGCAGCCGGCCGTCACAGCCTGCCGGTGTTTTCAGCCGGCGTGCTTTTGTCCTGCGGCTCCATGGTTATGATGAGACTGAATCCGGACATGCCGGTCGCCGTACAAATGCTGGTTCTGATTGCAGGATGCGCGCTGCAGCTCGGCCTCGGCCGTATGCTGGAAAAAAGACGGCAGACCCGCAGACCACCGGCCCGTCCCGAGGCCGTGGCCAATCCCACAGCCTGAAAGGCACCGGTAGGCGTCAGCCGGCAGCCCCGATACCCAGATCCTTCTGACCGAGCGTGCGGAACACGGTGGAGACGATGCCGGCCCGGTCGAGACCCGCCTTGGCATACATGACCTCGGGTTTCGCCTGTTCCATCCAAACATCGGGAAGCACGAGCGGCCGGATCTTCAGGCCATTGTCGAGCAGGCCCTCATGCGCCAGGAACTGCAGCACATGGCTGCCGAAACCGCCGACGGCGCCTTCCTCGACGGTGATTAGCACCTCGTGATGGCGCGCCAGCTGGCGGATCAGGTCGCGGTCGAGCGGCTTGGCGAAACGGGCATCGACCACGGTCGTCGAAAGCCCCGCGGCATCGAGATCTTCCGCCGCCAGCAGGCAATCGGCAAGCCGGGTGCCGAAGGACAGCAGCGCCACCTTGGAGCCCTGCTTCATAACCCGGCCCTTGCCGATCTCCAGAATCAGGCCGCGCTCGGGCATTTCAACGCCGACCCCTTCGCCGCGCGGATAGCGGAACGAAATCGGGCCCTGGTCATAGGCCGCCGCGGTCCGCACCATATGCTTCAATTCTGCCTCGTCGGCGGCCGCCATGACGACGAAGCCGGGCAGGGTAGCGAGATAGGTCGTATCGAAGGATCCCGCATGGGTCGGGCCATCGGCGCCGACGAAGCCTGCCCGGTCGATCGGGAAACGCACCGGCAATCCCTGGATTGCCACGTCATGAACCACCTGGTCGTAACCACGCTGCAGGAAGGTCGAATAGAGCGCCGCAAAGGGCTTGTAGCCTTCGGCGGCCAGTCCTGCGGCGAAGGTAATCGCGTGCTGCTCGGCAATGCCGACATCGAAGCAGCGCGAGGGATAGGCAAGCGCAAACTTGTCGAGGCCGGTGCCGGAGGGCATGGCGGCGGTAATGGCGACGATCTTGTCGTCGTAGCCGGCTTCCTGCGTCAAGGCTTCGGCAAAGACGGCGGTATAGGCGGGCGCATTGGGCTTGGCTTTCGCCTGCGCGCCTGTGATGACGTCGAAGGTGTTGACCCCATGATATTTGTCGGCCGCCGCTTCTGCCGGAGGATAGCCCTTGCCCTTCTGCGTCACGACGTGAATGAGCACCGGCCCGGTCGAATTGTCGCGCACATTGCGCAAAACCGGCAACAGATGCTCGAAGGAATGGCCGTCGATCGGGCCGATGTGGTAGAACCCCATTTCCTCGAACAGCGTGCCACCGGTGACGTAGCCGCGCGCATGTTCGACGGCGCGGGTGATCGCCCGGTCGACCTTCTTGCCGAGATAGGCTGTCAGCTTCTTGCCCAGGTCGCGGAAGCCCATATAGGTCCGGCCCGAGGCAAGCCGCGCCAGATAGGCGCTCATGGCGCCGGTCGGCGGCGCAATCGACATATCATTGTCGTTGAGGATGACGATGAGCCGCGCATCGAGCGCGCCGGCATTGTTGAGCGCCTCATAGGCCATGCCCGCCGACATGGCGCCGTCGCCGATGACGGCGATGACATTGCGCTTTTCGCCCGACAGGTCGGCCGCGACGGCCATGCCGAGACCTGCCGAAATCGAGGTCGAGGAATGGGCGGCGCCGAACGGGTCATATTCGCTCTCGGCCCGCCGGGTGAAGCCGGACAGCCCGTTTTCCTGACGCAGCGTGCGGATGCGGTCGCGGCGGCCGGTCAGGATCTTGTGGGGATAACATTGATGGCCGACATCGAAGATCAGCCTGTCATGCGGGGTGTTGAACACCTTGTGGATGGCGATCGTCAGTTCGACCACGCCGAGGCCGGCACCCAGATGACCGCCCGTGCGTGACACGGCATCGACCATTTCCGCGCGCAGCTCCGTTGCCAGTTGATTGAGATCCTTGTCGTCGATCTTCTTCAAATCGTCGGGGTAAACAACCTGATCGAGAAGGGGAGTCGCCGGCATGGGCTGAACTGGCAGTTGTGTCACGCTGAAAGGCCTTCGTTACCGCGCGCCAAAGCCGCGATCGTAAGTGTGGTTGTCCGCTGAGCCGCGTCCATAACAGAATCGGCATGGATTGCAAAAATGGGTTTCTTGCGGCGCAAACCAAGAGTTTAACGAATATTACCGCTCCGGCAAAGGAATAAACTCTTCCTCGTCCCCTGGCACGATGTCGAAACGGCCGGTGCGCCATTCCTCCTTCGCCTGATCAATGCGCTCCTTGGATGAGGAGACAAAATTCCACCAGATATGCCGGGCCGAGCCCATGGCCGCGCCGCCGAACAGCATGACGTGACAGCCCTGCTGCCCGGCAGTGACGGTAATCGCGTCGCCGGCCCGGAACACCAGCAGCTGGTTGTCGGCGAAATGATCGCCCGCGATGATTGCTTCGCCCGAGAGGATGTAAAGCGCGCGCTCTTCCCAGTGCGCCCCGAAGGGCGCACTCTTGCCCGGCTCGATCGTCAGATCCACATAGATCGTATCGGAAAAGACCGAGACCGGCGAGATCATGCCTTCGAAGCTTCCGATCACGACGCGACCTTTGATGCCGTCCGTATCGAAAACAGGCAGCGCGCCCTTCTCCGTATGGCTGAAAACCGGGTCGATCTCCTCGTGGCTGTCGGGCAGGGCAAGCCAGGTCTGGAGGCCTGAAATCGACTGGGGTGAGCCGCGCAGCTTTTCCGGCGAGCGCTCGGAATGGACGATGCCGCGGCCGGCCGTCATCAGGTTGATGTCGCCCGGCTTGATGACCATCTCGGTGCCCAGGCTGTCGCGATGCTTGATTTCACCATCGAAGAGATAGGTCACCGTCGATAGCCCGATATGCGGATGCGGGCGCACATCGAGCGCCTGATCCGCCTTCAGGAGAGCCGGCCCCATGCGGTCGAAGAAGATGAACGGCCCGACCAGCCGCCGTTTCACCGAGGGCAGGGCGCGCCGCACTTGTAGATTGCCGATATCGCTGGTGCGCGGGATGATCAGATGCTCGATGGCATCGCAGGACGGCGCATCGCCGGCCTCAGGGTCGTTTCCGGGAAAGAAGGACATGAAGTGAGTCTCTCTGGTAGCGATACCCATAAGCTTACCGCATGTCCTCGCTTCTGTCCTGCCCCTAGATTTTAGACCGCAGGCTGACTGATGCGCCGCATGAGGCCGACCGTGACCATCCACAGCACGACGCCGATGCCAAGCAGGCTGCCGGCGATGGCATATTGGATCGGATCCCGTCCAGTCCAGGGCCCCGCCAGAAAAGCACAGCTGATGGCACCGAGGATCGGAACGATGGTTGGCGTGCGAAAGTGTTTATGCGCGACGGTGTCCTTGCGCAGGACGAGCACCGCGATGTTGACGATGGCGAACACGCAAAGAAGCAGCAGCGCCGTGGTTCCGCCCAGCTGCGGCACGCTTCCGGCAAAGATCAGAAGCCCGATCGCCAGAAGCGTGGTGAAGCCAATCGCGACATAAGGCGTGCGGCGCTCCGCATGCACGCCGCCGAGCACGGGGGGAACGACATTTTCCCGCGCCATGCCGTAGATCAGGCGGCTTGCCATCAGCATGTTGATCAAGGCTGAATTGGCAACGGCCAGCATGGTGATGATCCCGAAAATGCTGATCGGAAAGTTCGGCGCGCCGGCCTGCACCACCTTCAGCAGAGGCGTCTCGCCCTCGGCGAGTTCTGCCGCCGGGACGAGCGCGATGGCGGCGATCGAGACCAGCACGTAGATGATGCCCGTGATCACCAGACCGGTCAGCAGCACCTTTGGGAAAATCCGGCTCGGATCCTTGCACTCCTCGGCCATGTTGACCGAATCCTCGAAGCCGACCATCGCGAAGAAGGCGAGTGTCGTGGCGGCGGTCACCGACCAGAACACGCTGCTGTCTCCGGGCGGCGTGAAGGTGAAGGCGCGTGATAGATCGCCTTGCCCGCCGGTGATGGCCCACACGCCGATGACAATGATGACGAGGAGGCCGGAAAGCTCGATCATCGTCAGCACGACATTGAGCTTGACGCTCTCGCCGACCCCGCGAAAATTGATCGCCGCGACAAGACCCATGAACAGGATCGCTAGCGCCAGAATGCCATAGTCGCCGAAATCCAGCCCGAGTGAACCGCTGAAGTTGGCGGCGAAGGCGCGCGCCGCCGTCGATGCCGAGGTGATGCCAGAGGACATGACCGCAAAAGCCACGAGAAACGTTATGAAATGCACGCCGAATGCCTTGTGAGCGTAGAGTGCGGCTCCGGCGGCCCTTGGATATTTCGTCACCAGTTCGAGATAGCTGAAGGCTGTCAGAAGAGCGACGGCAAAGGCAATGAGGAAGGGCAGCCATACAGCGCCGCCGACTTCAGCCGCAACCTGTCCGGTCAGGGCATAGATGCCGGTTCCCAGAATATCGCCAATGATGAAAAGAAGCAGGAGCCCCGGTCCCATCACCCGCTTCAGTTCGGGCTGATGTCTCTCAGGGCGTTCCGTCGTTGCCGAAGGCTGTTCCATTCCGTTCTCCCGCACCAAGCGGCAACCGCGCCGCAGTCTTCATTCCGAACTAGAGGCGGAAAATGCAAAGAGAAGAGTTGTTGAAAGAGAAACGCGCAAAAGTGCACGCCGGGCAAAGGGGGCGTCGTTCACTCCCCGTCGAGCGGCTCGACGCCCTGCGGCTTGCCGGCACGATCGAGCCTGATTTTCTCGATCCGGTTTTCGGCAGCGTTGAGGAGTGCTTCGCAGTGTTTCTTCAGGGCTTCGCCGCGCTCGTAGATCTCGATCGATCTGTCCAGCGCCACGTCGCCACGCTCGAGCGCGGAAACGATCGATTCAAGTTCCTCGACGGCTTTTTCGAAGGAGAGGGAAGAAATTTCGGCCGGTGCGGCGGTTTGCGGAGCGGTGGTCATGATCATCCTCTCATCAGGCGATAAATGTGTGTGCCTGCCGATTCGGCCAGCCCCTGAAGATCGTAGCCGCCTTCGAGCAGGCTGACGACGCGGTTGTTGGCGGTCTTTCCGGCAATGTCCAGAAGTCGGCCCGTCGCCCAGTCGAAATCGTCGGCGACGAGGTTGATCTGCGCCAGCGGATCCCGGTGGTGGGCATCGAACCCCGCCGATATGATGATGAAATCCGGACGAAAATCTTTGAGCGCCGGTAGCACGCGGGACGTGAAGGCCTCGCGGAAATGGTCGCTGCCGGTGTCCGCAGACAGCGGCGCATTGACGATGTTGCCTGCGCCTGTCTCGTCCTTGGCCCCGGTGCCGGGGTAAAGCGGCATCTGGTGCGTCGAGCAGAACAGCACGGAGGGATCATCCCAGAAGATGTCTTGCGTGCCGTTGCCGTGGTGCACGTCCCAGTCGACGATGGCGATGCGCTCGGCGCCATGGGCGCGTTGCGCATGCCGTGCGGCAATGGCGGCATTGTTGAAGAAGCAGAAGCCCATCGCCTTGTTCTTTTCGGCATGGTGGCCGGGCGGACGGGAGGCGACGAAGGCATTGTCGGCCTTGCCGGTAAATACCGCATCGACGGCGGCAATCGCCCCGCCGATTCCCGTCAGGGCCGCCTGCAGGCTGGCCGGGCTCGCATGGGTGTCGGCCTCGAAGGAATGGATGCCTTCCTCCGGGATGACCGACATCACCATCCGCAGGTGCTCTTCCGGATGGGCCAGCAGTACGAAATCCTCGTTGCCCTGCGGTGCCTTCAGCCGCGTCAGAGGCTGGAATCGCTCGTGCTCCAGCGCCTGGTTAAGCGCCTTCAGCCGGTCGGGCCGCTCAGGATGACCCTCGGGAACCTTGTGTTCCAGAAAGATCGGATTTTCAAACAGGATGGTGGTCATGGCGGGAACCTATGGCTTCGCGGTCGGAAGGTCCATGCCACAGGTAGGGCATTTGCTGTGTTTTCAACAACGCGGGTCGATTAGAATCTTGCCGCGGCGGTCTTTTGCCTTTTGGTGAGCAAGTGCGTTGCCGAGGCGCGACAGCGGATAGGTGGCTGCAATGTCGCTGCGCAACGCCCCGGAGCGGCTGCCATCGAAACAGGTCCGAAGCGCCGCTTCGAGTGTCGCGCGGTCGGCGGCATGGACGAAGGACCGCAGCCAGAGGTAGGAAAAGCGCACATCCGGCCGCGCTGCCATTGCCGAGGGCGGAATCGGGATGCCGCTCAATGCGCCATATTGCAGGAAGAGACCGCCGGGCATGACGTTGTGGCGCAGCAGTTTTTCGCCAGTATCGCCGCCGACGGCGTCGATCACCGCATCGAGGCTGACGTCGCCGCCGGGAGGCCGGGCGCCAGTCGTGATGATGTCGATACCGGCAAACGCGCGGAGGCTCTCGGCCGTTTCAGCGCTGCGAACAATGGCGGTGATCTGAGCGCCTTCGGCCGTGAGTGTCTTCAAAAGCATTCGTCCGATAGCCGATCCAGCTGCCGTTATCGCGATCTTCCGGCCATCCATCCCGAAGCCGTTGCCAAAATGCTCTCTCAGTCTCTCAAGCAGTTGCAGTGTCGTCATCGGGTTGATGTAAGAGGTCGCTGCCTGCTCGTTCGACAGATCTTCCGGTATGGCAAAGCACCACTCGACCGGGCGCAGGAGAAAAGCCTGCCAGAGACCGCTGGCACCGAGCGGTAGCACGCGATCGCCTGGCTTCAGGGTCTTCACGCCGGATCCAATGCGGCTGACGGTCCCGACACCTTCAAATCCGGGGACGAATGGCAAGGTTGTACGGTTGCTGTAGGCGCCCGTCACCGGGATCAGGTCGGATGGATTGATCGCAGCCTGCTCGACGGCGATCTCGATCATTCCTGGCCCGGGGGCGGTACGGGGGAGATCGGCAAGCCGGATCACATCCTCCGGCCTGCCGTATTCGGTCACCCAGGCAGCAAGACCCTCCTGCATTCGATGCGATCAGGCGCGCTGCGGCAGAAGTGGGTATCCGACGAGGATGCTGCGGGCTGCAAGCGTCGCGATGCCGGCTTTCAGGAGGTCGCCCGGAATAAAGGCAAGCGAACCGGTAAAGGCCGTGCCGAGATTCATTCCCGTCTGGAAGGAGAGCCAGAGATTGCCCATCAGATAGACGACGCCGATGCCGCCGACCAGCGAGGCGATGAAGAAGCCGATCATCTGTCGTACGCCGGTCTGTCTCTCGTTGACCAGACGCTCGGCAACAAGCCCCGTGACATAGGTTCCGGCTACCCAGCCGGCGATGAAACCGGCTGTCGGGCCGGCAAGGATGGCCAAACCGCCGCGCCCGCCTGACAGAACCGGCAGGCCGATCGCCACCAGGAGAATGAGCAGCACATAGGCAAGCGCGCCGCGCTTGGCGCCGATGATGCACCCGGCCAGCATGACGCCCATGGACTGGGCGGTGATCGGAACGGGGATAAAGGCGAGCGTGATCGGCGGAATGATGCCGAGGAAGACGATGATCGCGGTGAACAGTGCAATCAGCACGAGGTCTCTGGTGGGCATGGTCGTCTCCAATGTCGAATCAGTCTCTTTTATGAGGAACTTCTTGTTTACTGCCGTCTGAATCCGCGTGCGTCAATCGCCATGGCGATCATATCGGCATCCTTGAGCGTCAGGATGATCAGCGGCACGAAGAGGGTCAAGGGTTTTATCGGCAGGCCGCGCGCCCGGTGGGCCTCGCGGATGTTCTCATAGCGGTCGAGAATTTCGGGAACGAACCGCAGCACCAGGCCAAGCGCAAGTGCGACATCGGCGGCGCGCACCAGCCCGAACCGTTCCAGCGGCTGCAGCAGGACGGTGATTTCGTCCATGAAGGCGCCGATCGGCGTCGTCGCTGTTATCGCCGCTGCGAGAAGCACCAGGGCCATCAGCCGGAAGGCCAGCGCCAGGGCGAGGGCCGCGCCATCGAAATACCATGTGGCCAGCGCGAGAATGACGATGGTCGCTGCGATCCAGCCGACCCGCGAAATCGCATCCCGTCGCGACAGGCCCAGGCTGAGATAGAGGCCGAGGCTGACGAGGAGGACGACAGACAGGATCACAGGCGAGGTGACGAAGAAAAGCAGGATGCTCGCCAGCATCAGCGTGGTCAGCTTGACCCGCACGGAGAGCCGGTGAAGCAGCGTATCGCCTTCGACGTAGAGACTTTTCAGCATCCGGCCACTTCTCGATAGCGCTGGATGGTCGGCAAAGCCGCTCCATCCGCAATAAGCCGCCCCTCGTGAAACAAAAGCACGCGATCCATCTCCTCGATCAGCGGCAGGTCATGGCTGATGACGATCGCCTGTTCATCGAGAGACGCAATCGTGTTTTTGACAAGCCGGCGATTTTTCAGATCCAGCTGGTTCGTCGGCTCGTCGAGGATCAGGATCGCCGGCCCTGTGACGAGCACGCTGGCGATGGCGACCAGTTGCGTTTCGCCGCCGGACAATTCATGCACGCGCCGCTTGACCAAATGCGAAATGCCGAAACGCTCAAGCACGGCGGCCGTCTTCCGTTCGATCTCGGCGTTTGTCAGGCCGCGGTTCTTCAAGCCAAAGCCGATATCTTCGCCGACGATCGGCATGATGAGCTGGTGCTGCGGATTCTGGAAGATGAAACCGGCCGTTGCGAGCACGGCCCGGTCGTCCTTGACCGTGTCCAGTCCGTTGACGACGACCGTGCCCTGCGTCGGCTTGACCAGGCCGTTGATCAGCCGCGCGAAGGTGGTCTTGCCGGAGCCGTTGAGGCCGATGACGCCGATGCGCTGTTCGATGAGCGTCAGGTTCAGAGGCTCCAGAACCGTGCGTCCGCCAAAAGCGACCGATGCGCTGAAAAAGCCTATGTCCAATCCGCATCCCCCGTTGGTCGATTGCCACGGCTCTATAGGACGAATGCGGGACGGTTGAAAAGAGGCGTCGGGTCGGGCTTGAACAAACTGTGAACATTTGCCTAAATCACAGCATGGCGATTCTCGTTTCCAACCGCGCCGCGCGGCGCATCTTTCTCAACAGGCAGGGTTTGGCCGCCTCACCCGGCCGGGCGCTCGACAAGCAGGGCCTGCTCGACCTCATCCATTCCCTCGGCTTTGTTCAGGTGGACAGCATCTCTATCGTCGAGCGGGCGCATCATCAGATCCTGTTTTCGCGAAACCAGACTTACAGGCGCGAGCATCTGAAGGCGTTGCTGGAAAAAGACGGAGAGCTTTTCGAACACTGGACGCATGACGCCTCCATCATCCCCGCCGCCTTCTTCCGCTATTGGAAACATCGCTTTGCCCGGCGCGAGCCCGTGCTGCGGGATCGCTGGTTGAAATGGCACGGCGAGGGTTTCGATGCCAGCTTCGAGGAGACCCTGCAGCGCATCGCCGAGGGCGGCGCCACCATGTCGCGCGACGTGAAGGTCGCCGATCATAAATCGGGCGGCTGGTGGAACTGGCATCCAAACAAGACGGCGCTCGAGTTTTTCTGGCACACGGGGAAACTCGCCATCGCCGGGCGCCAGAATTTCCAGAAGATCTACGATCTGACCGAGCGCGTCCTGCCGGCCCGCCATCACGAGCCTCAGGTCACGCATGAGGAATTCATCGACTGGGCCTGTCGCGGCGCTCTGCAACGGCTGGGCTTTGCCACCCACGGCGAAATCGCCGCCTTTTTCGATCTCGTATCGCCGGAGGAAGCCAAAGCCTGGGTGACCGCGCATCGCGACGAACTCGTGGACGTGCTGATCGAACCCGCCGCCGGCGACAGGCCGCGCCTATCCTGCGCTTTCGCCGGCTTTCCCGATACTTTCGGAGACCTCGCGGAGCCGCCCGCGCGCATCCGCGTGCTCAGCCCCTTCGATCCCCTGATCCGCGACCGAAACCGCACCGAACGCCTCTTCGGCTTCTACTACCGCATCGAAATCTTCGTGCCCGAACCGCAGCGCGAATACGGCTACTACGTTTTTCCGCTCCTCGAAGCCGACCGCCTCATCGGCCGCATCGACATGAAAGCCGACCGCAAGACGGGCGCGCTCGATGTCAAGCGTCTCTGGTGGGAAAAAGGCGTGCGCCCCTCCGCCGGCCGGATGGAGCGGCTGGAGGCGGAACTGGCGCGCGTGGCAAGGTTCGCCGGGATGGAGAGGGTGCGTTGGCTGGAGGGGTGGGATGTGGCCCAGCTTTCAACGGAAAGAACCAGCGCCATTGGCTTCAAAAACAGGTAAGGCCTTCGCGGCAGATATATTCTACAGCTGAAATCTTACGGTTAATAAGTTGGACACCTCGAAATACCCTGTTTTGCGAAAACCCCAGTGAATAGAATCAATGCATTGGCGAGCGATAATCGGCAAAAATCGAGGTATTTCGAGGTGTCCGATTGGAGATGCTTCGATCCGGCCGATACGAGGAAGAGCGCGTCAGCCGCTATTTCGACTTCGCCGGCATACCGCTGCCGCCCGATGACAAAGGGGCGGACAGGCTTGTTCGGGCTCGATTGCAAAGCAGGTTCGCGGGGACGTAAGCCATCGTGAGCAAGCGGTCTCCGGCGGATCACCGCTTTCGGGAACTGAAGTTCAGCACTGTTGCCATGTCTTTGATGCGCTGAAGAGAGCCCACCGAGCGCGATAAGCTCTTGCATAAGGCTGTTACGCGCAATTTGGATCGGTTCCGCACATGAAAATTGACCAATGAACGTACCTCAATATATTTGGCAGAGGCTCGAAAGAACGGTGGTGACCGAGGGAGAAAAAAGAAAGCCAGACGAGCGGGCAGGGTTCATGTACGAGCAACGTGAAAGCTGCTCGCAGGGTTCGATGTTCAGAAAAAATAGCGCGACTCGCAAGGTGTGACAAAGAACGTAAAATTAAATATAAATAAATTTACTTCAAAGATATCCTCGTTCCAATATGGAAGTCATCTTTGTAGTTCATGGTCTCAAGTGGGTATAAGTCTTTATCCGTTCTCACCAAAGCAAAACTAGCAGTATGGCTCGGATATTCTTCATTTTCGTTATAACAATCAGTGGAGTACCACAAAATAACATCCTCAGTTAGGTTTTTGTTTATTAGAAATTGCTGCATGTAGCAACATATATAAAAATACAACCCTATGTATTTGTGCTTTTCCAGATCAAGTTCATAATCATCTTCCAAGTGTATTTTATTAAGATGGATTTCTATAGCAAACTCGCTATCCATATACTCTTTAGCCGAATTTATTTGATTTTCCTGATTTTCTAAAGATGACAACAAATATCCGTTGCGGATGGAGATGCTATCCAGCCAATTTTTCAGTTCTATTGTTGGCGTACATTCCAATTCATTAAACGTTTTTTTTGAAAGGATTAGAGATGCCTTTTCGTTGAGGAAGTGCTGCATAGACATTTTTTTCATTATCGCATTCCTAAATAGCCAAGACCCTTTTGGATAGCTCGCTGGACCTCTGGTTTTGATAATAAATCACTGTTTTGTCTAGCTGAAAGCCCTCGGAATGAACCTGTTGCCGGATCATAGACGTGTTGCGTCGAGCCTCGACCACCCATTTGAACGTGAACTTGACCGGGACGCTGAGTCGGGTTGGCGTTCTCCACATCGACGCGAAAATATCCTTTTTGACCTGGTCGAATACCTCGCGTCTCATACAGAGTTTTTGATTCTGTCTGCGTTTGCGTCTGCGTCTGTGTCTTTGTCTTTGTCTTTGTCTTCCGCTCTCGATCATTCTCGTCCTCTGGACCGCCTGCCGGAGAGCCACCAACAGCCGCAGATGGCTGCCCGTGATTGGAGTTCCCTCCGATCTGCCCGTTTCCGTGAGAATCGTTATCTCCGGAACCTTTCATTGAGTTCAGACCAAGCGCTGCCCCGAGCGCACTTAAGAAGCCTCCGACCGACCAACCGCCGCCGTACCCACCCCCAGCTCCACCGCGTCCTGGACCACCTACACCGCCCCAAGCCCCGCCGCCTCCGCCCATAACCTCCCGATCTACATTGTCGGGGTTGGCCATCATGTGGCCATTTGGATCGCTCTTGTTGACCGGGTCGTTTCCGGAATAGGCATACCGGTTCGTCCCGACGCCCTCGACGGTCGGGTCCATCGTGTCCGGCTGGATAAACCGCGCATTGGCCGCCGAGCCGAAGGACACGGATAGCATAATGCAAACAAGCAGCAGACTGAGAATGCGGGTCAAAAACCCGCTGGAAAAGCATTTCATGACCACGTCCCCTCTAAAATCAGATCGTTATTTCGGTTGGCCGTCTTCCTGTCGCCACCCCAAAGCTTCCGCCCTCGCGAAAGCCTGCATGTTCAGCTGGTACCAGTCGTCGGCTTTCGCTTTCAGATCGGGCGGAATGTCTTCCATCCGCGTGTATTTGGAGATGATGTCGCGTTTGAGCAGGCGCTGATAGGCGGTGCCGCGCTTTGCCAGTGCATAGGTGAAGGTGGGATAATGCCGCAGAAGCACGTCGGAGACCGCGACGGCGTTTTCGAAGCCGCCGGTTGCCAGTTCATGCTCCACCAGAAACACAGCAATCAGCGCTTTGGCTTCCTGAGGCGGCAAGGGCCGGAGATAGACGCCGTTTTCCACCGCCTTGTCCGACATGGGCAGTTTTTGCCGGTACCAGATGTCACGGGTAAAGCCGCCGCCGCTGGTGGCCTCCAGGTTCCAGGTCGCACCATCATCGTCGGTATATTTGATGAAGACATGCAGGGGCGCTTCGGCCAACGTCATCGTCAGACCCAGCCGCTGGCCGATGAACAACATCAGCATCGGCATGGTGATGCAATTGCCGCGCCGGGTCGTCAGGTAGCGTTGCAGCAGGCGGTTCGCCGGCTTTTCGCCGAGGGGATCGTCCAAATCGTACCGGAACGGCCGGTTGCCGTTCCACGGGCCGCCTTCGTAGAGATAGCGTTTCAGGGCAGCGAGCTTTTCGCGGCCCGTCGCCGTCTCGCCGGCCATGGCCTGCACATCATCGGCCATGCCATCGATCATGCTTTCCACGGCTTGGACGTTCGTGGAGGGATCGACCATGCGATCGACGGCAAGTTTTACGTCGAGAAGATCGCGATCTTCTGCGAAGAGCGCTTCCGTTTGCGCTTGCAGCGGTGCAGCCTGATCATTGACAGACTGCGCGAAAGCGGCTGCGACCGGCAGATCAGCAGAACGGCGGTGCCCAATATCCTCATGACTCGCCCCGTGACCTTCAACCACAGGTAATCGAGGAAAGCAGATCCAGTCAATCTTCCAAAGACGTTATCCCGCAATTTTAGCGTGTTACAAAATCTCCGTCGCGGCGATCTCGATGCCGAAGCCCTCGAGGCCGACATAGTGGCGTTCCCTCGATGAGAGCAGGCGGATGGAGGTGATTCCAAGGTCTTTCAGGATCTGGGCGCCGAGGCCGATTTCGAGCCATTCGCTTTCCCGTTCCTGTGCCTCGCCATGGCCTTCGCGCTCGTGTTTGCCCTTGCGGGCTGTCTGCGACGCGCCAACCCCGACGGAGCCCTCGCGCAGGTAGACGATGACGCCGCGTCCCTGTTCGGACATGCGCTTCATGATCGGATCGAGCTGGCGGTCTCTGCCGAAAACGTCGGCGGCGACATTTTCCAGATGCAGACGAACCGGAATATCCGCGCCGTCGCGAATGTCGCCGAAAATGACGGCCAGGTGCTGCATCGGGTCCCAGGGGAGGGAATAGGCGTGCGCCTTCGCCCTGCCATAGGGTGTCTCGACCTCAAAACTCGCTTCGAGCTCGATCAGCGTTTCCTTGCGCTGGCGATAGGCGATGAGATCGGCGACGGAAACGTGCTTCAACCCGTGCTTCTCGGCAAAGTCAGTGACCTCAGGCCCGCGCGTTACCGTGCCGTCGTCGTTGACGAGTTCGCAGATGACCCCGATCGGCGGCAGGCTTGCAAGGCGGCAGAGATCGACGGCGGCTTCCGTATGGCCGGACCGCATCAACACGCCGCCTTCGCGGGCAATCAGCGGAAAAATATGGCCGGGGCGGGTAAAGTCCGAAGCGCCGACATTCGGATTGGCGAGATTGCGCACCGTCAATGTGCGATCTTCTGCCGAAATGCCGGTCGTCGTGCCGTGCTTGAAATCGACCGTCACCGTGAAGGCCGTGGTATGGGCACTATCGTTCTCGGCCACCATGGCGTTGAGGTTGAGCCGCTTGGCTTCTTCCTTGGGCATCGGCGTGCAGACGATGCCGGAGGTGTGGCGAACGATGAAGGCCATCTTTTCCGGTGTGCAATGCACGGCGGCGACGATCAGATCGCCCTCATTCTCGCGGCCGTCATCGTCGGTGACAACGACGATCTCGCCGGCCTCGAAGGCCCGGATGGCATCGGCAACGCGTTTCTGGTCGAAAGGCATGGTCTTCCTCGAGGATTATCGGATACGGCCGGTCTGGCCACGGTCGCGCAGATAATGGTCGGCAATGGTGCAGGCGAGCATGGCTTCGCCGATCGGCACGGCGCGGATGCCGACGCAGGGGTCGTGACGGCCCTTGGTGCGGACATCGACATTGTGGCCGTCGCTGTCGATCGAACGCCGCTCGGTCAAAATGGAGGATGTCGGCTTGATCGCAAAACGCGCCACGACCGGCTGTCCGGTCGCAATGCCGCCCAGGATACCGCCGGCGTGGTTGGATAGGAAGATCGGCTGGCCGTCATTGCCCATGCGCATCTCGTCGGCATTTTCCTCGCCGGTGATTTCGGCGGCACCGAACCCGTTGCCGATCTCCACGCCCTTGACCGCGTTGATCGACATCAGGTTGGAGGCGATATCCTGGTCGAGCTTGGCATAGATCGGCGCGCCGATGCCTGCCGGAACGCCTTCGGCAATGACTTCGACGACGGCGCCGACCGAGGAACCGGCCTTGCGGATGCCGTCGAGATAGTCTTCCCAGACCGGCACCATGGCCGGATCCGGGCAAAAGAAAGGATTGTTGCCGACTTCGTTCCAATCCCAGTTGTCGCGGTTGATCCTGTGCTTGCCGATCTGCACGAGTGCGCCACGGACAAGAAGACCCGGCACGACCTTGCGGGCAAGACCGCCGGCGGCGACCCGCGCCGCTGTCTCGCGAGCCGATGAACGCCCGCCGCCGCGATAGTCACGGATGCCGTATTTCAGGTCATAGGTGTAGTCGGCATGGCCGGGCCGGTAGCTTTTGGCGATCTCGGAATAGTCCTTGGAGCGCTGGTCGGTGTTCTCGATCATCATAGAGACCGGCGTGCCGGTCGTGATCAGGGTCTCGCCATCGGCATCCGTCATGACGCCGGAGAGCACCTTGACCAGGTCCTCCTCACGCCGCTGCGTCACGAAGCGCGATTGCCCCGGCTTGCGCTTGTCGAGCCAGGCCTGCAGCTCGGAAAGCGTGAAACGGATGCCTGGCGGGCAACCATCGATGACACAGCCGAGCGCGATGCCATGACTTTCGCCCCAGGTGGTGACGCGGAAAAGATGACCAAAACTATTATGCGACATATGCGACCGGACCACTGTGCGCCGCGCCATCGCGGCGCCGTATGAGCGCGCCGGGATCGCGGCATTTCATTCGGCCGTGACTATTAATGTGAAAACGGAGGAAAGGGAAAAGCTTTCTGGGGCAAGCGGGCAATTCCCTCGTGAACACTGCGTTCTGCAACAGCGACAGTCTTCACGAGGCAAGCTTCAGGGCGTCCGTCCTGGCGAAGACGACGAATTTGTCGAAGCTCAGCGGCTTCGCAAAAGCATAACCCTGCAGCAGATCGCAGCCGAGCACGGCGAGCATCTCC
The DNA here is from genome assembly GCF_029223885.1 of Pararhizobium gei. Classification (NCBI taxonomy): domain Bacteria; kingdom Pseudomonadati; phylum Pseudomonadota; class Alphaproteobacteria; order Hyphomicrobiales; family Rhizobiaceae; genus Pararhizobium; species Pararhizobium gei. The sequence goes on from NZ_CP119409.1 coordinate 1,379,709, forward strand.
GCATGCGCCATGGTTTCGACGCCTTCCGCCACGGTCTCGATTCCCAGCGAGCGGCCGATTTCGATGATCGACCGGATCAGTGCCTGTTCGCTGCGGGCCTGAAGAATCGGTCCAACCAGTTGGCGGTCGATCTTCAGCCGCTTCGGCTTGATTTTCAAAAGGCTGACGATCGAGGTATGGCCGGTCCCGAAATCGTCGATCTCTATATCGATGCCAAGCTTCTTGATGCCTTCGATATTGGCGATGACGATATCGTCGCCATCGTCGAGGAAAATGGATTCGACAAGCTCGAACGACAGCTGGCCCGGCTTGAACGACAGGCCGCGCAGGGAGTTCAGCAATGTGTCGTCGCTCAGGCGCTTGGCTGAAACATTGACGGAGATTTTCGGGACGTCGATCCCGGCCGCCGCCCAGCGCATGCCATCAAACAGCGCCCGTTCCAGCACAATGCGGTCGAGCGTTGCAACGACGTTGAGTTCCTCTGCAATGGCGAGAAATCTGTCGGGCGTGAGAACACCCTCGCGCGGATGATTCCAGCGGATCAGCGCCTCGACGCCGGACAGGCGCAGGCTGCCGGCCTCGAACTGCGGCTGGTACCAGGCGGTGAACTGGTTCGTCTCGATGCCTTCCAGGATTTCGTCGGCAATGCGCTTGGTTGTGATAATCTCGGACTGCAGCGCCTCGGTGAAGAACTCGTGCCGGTTTCGGCCGTTTTCCTTGGCCCGGTAAAGCGCGATGTCCGCATTGATCAGAAGTTGGCGCTCGTCGGTCGTCAGGTCGTTCGCAATGGCGATCCCGATCGAAACCCCGAAACGGCATGGAAAGCCGTTATAATCCACCGGCTGGCGCATTTCCACAATGATGCGTTCCGAAAGACTGGAGAGAAGCTCCTTGCTCGGCGGATCGATGACGAGGACGACGAATTCATCGCCGCCGATCCTGGCAACGACATCTCCCGCACGCACGTTGGAGCGCAGGATCTTGGAGGCGTGGACCAGCATGGCGTCGCCGGCGGCATGTCCAAGCGTGTCGTTGATCTGCTTGAACCTGTCGAGGTCGATATGAAGAATCGCGATGTTCTCCAGGCTGCCTTTGCGCACTGAGCACAGCGCTTCCAGCTTGCTGTCGAGCATGCGGCGGTTGCCAAGGCCGGTCAGCGGATCGTGGAGGGCGTTATGTTCGATGCGATCCTTGGCTTCGGCGAGTTCCGCATTTTTCTGGTCGGCCAGCGCCTTGGCGGTACGAAGCTGCTCGTTCATCAGCACGTCGTCCGTCACGTCCCAGCTGATGCCGGTGATTTTCGCCTGGCCTTCCGCGCCGGTATAGGTCGACCCGACGTTGCGGACATGCCGCACGCGCCCGTCCGGCATGACGATGCGGTATTGGGAGCGATAGTCCAGGTTCTCGTCCAGCGCCTTGAAAAGCGTCCGGGAAGCGCCGGCAGTGTCGTCGGGATGAAGGGTGCGCCGCCAGTCGGCGTAAGTTGGCGCGCCGTCGCCTGGCTGCATGCCGTGGATATGGTACATGCGCTCGTCCCAGGAGCGCTGCTGGCTGTCGAGGTCTATCTCCCATATCCCGATCTTGGACGATTCCAGCGCCAGGTTCAGCCGGTGCGACAGGGTGAGGAGTTCACGCTCGCGCGAGCGCAACGCGGCCATGTTGCGCTGCCGCTCGTTGACGAGACGCGAGGTCAGGAAAATCGGAATGACCACAATGGCCGCGGAAACAAGGATAATGAAATCGAGCCAGCCGCTGGGCGTCGATTGGCTCAGCCAGCCGCCCGCAGGAGCGGCCGCCAGCTCCCAGTTGCCTCCGGGAAGATGAAGCTGCCGTATGACGGGAGACTGCTCGAAGAGATCTGTATCGCCGTAAAATGCGTCCTGGATGCCATCCTTGACGGAAATATCACGGATCGCCAACTGGATCCGGGACGCGGGCGGTTCCATGTCCGCATCGAATTCCCGTCCCGTCGCCCCAGGTAGATGTGCAGCTCTGTAGATTTCCTTCTCGTCGATGGCCGCTTCGATGAAGCCCCAGAAGGCGACAGTACCGCCGTCCCTCACGAAGACGGGCGAAAAGAGATTGAAGCCGGTTCGACCGCTCGGCAACTGCACCGGGCCGGAAATGATCGGCTTCGCCTTCGATTGCGCGCGGTCGGTTGCAACGCGGGACGATGGAAATCTCTTGAAATCCATGCCCATGATGCCCTCGTTTCCGGCCAGCGGAAAAGTCCTCTGCACCACGGCATTGGGCGCTATGCTGATGCGTGCCATTTGCGGGTTCTGCAAAAGCAGTTTCGTTGCCAGCCGTTCGAAAACGGGCTGCGGCATGTCGGTCCGGATGGAGAAATTATTGGCAAAACCGCGCAAGGCCGTGATGTTGCCGTTGATCTCGCTCTGGAGGCGCGTTGCGATCAGATGGAGTTCGCTCCGGACGCTGCTCGTCAGTTCGCTCTGGAAATTTTTGCGGCTCTGTTCCTTGAAGAAATAACCGCCGGTAAAGACGACGCCCGCGGCAATGACGGCGGGAAAAAGCGACGGTTTCGCCGCCCTCGCCAGAGCCAGGACGCGCTCGCTGAATGTTACGCTTTTGTTCAACGCCGACGTACCCCTTGAACTGCGCCGGAGCGTAGCGATCGAGTCTTAATATTGGCTTAGGGGCTGATCGCACTGTGAAATTCCGTTTGCTGACATCAGCATCAAAAGAGCTGGAGCTTGTAGCCAAAACGAAAAATTTAAAGCGATAAAACCTCGAATCTATCCGAACGCGGGCGATTTTCGCCACAATCGACGGTCACACATGGCCACATCAGACAGAATGAAAAAGGGAACACAGATGCGTTTCATCGTCGCCGCACTGATGGCCACCGCCGGCTTCTTGTCGCCGCTTGCCGTATTCGCAGAAAGCGCCGATGTGGAGGCTGTGATCACGGGCGTCGATACCGAAAAGCTCAGCCTCTCTCTGGACGACGGCAAAAGCTATCAGGCGCCGGAGGAATTCAATTTCGACGGCCTCAAGGCAGGCGTCAAGGTTCTGGTGTTCTACACCGAGGTCGAAGGCAAGCGCGTCATCAACGATCTGGAAATCATTCAGTAGGACGTCCTGGGAACTGTCGATTCCGTTCCATTAGAGCCAGCCGATGGCACTGCCTTCGATTTTCAAAATTCGGTCCTGCGGAATAGCGCCGAGCGCCGCTTCCTCCGCATCCATTGCACCACAAAGTTTGAACAGGGCGCGGATGACACCGCCATGGGCGACGCAGATTGTCGGCACGGCAACGTCCTGCAGCCAGGCGCCGACGCGCCAGGAAAGAATTTCATAGCTCTCGGCGTCGACGCCCGGCGGAATGAAATCCCATTTCGACAATTCGCGTTCGGCGACGCGTTCGGGCATTTCCTGTTCGAGTTCGGCCAGCGTGTAGCCTTCCCATTCGCCAAAGGAGACTTCCTTCAGCCGATCGTCCGTCCGATATCCGGCGAGCGGCAGGCCCATGGCCTCGCGGATACGTTCCATGGTTTCCCGCGTGCGATGCAGCGGACTTGAGACAAAATCGAAATGGCGGGCCTGACCGCCAAGGATCGCATCGAGCGCATGACCGTTTCCACTGGCCTGTTGGCGGCCGGTGTCGTTGAGCGGAATATCCTTTTGCCCCTGGAGGCGAAGCTGTGCGTTCCAGTCGGTCTGTCCGTGACGGATCATGTAAATGAGCACGGATCAACTCCTGGGGCAGGGGTGCGCCCTTGTGCAGGCAAAAAGGGCCTGCATGCGCCGAGCCCTTGATTTCTCGCAAATCAATCCTTGACGACGGAAATATCCGGCGCATCGACCGCCTTCATGCCGACGACATGATAGCCGCTGTCGGCGTGATGCACTTCACCGGTCACCGAGCGGGACAGGTCGGACAGCATGTAGAGCCCGACATCGCCGACCTCCTCGATGGTGACGGTGCGACGCAGCGGTGCATTATATTCATTCCACTTGAGGATATAGCGGAAGTCGCCGATGCCGGAGGCTGCGAGGGTCTTGATCGGGCCGGCGGAAATCGCGTTGACGCGAATGTTTTTCGGACCGAGATCGACAGCCAGATATTTCACGCTGGCCTCGAGCGCCGCCTTGGCAACGCCCATGACATTGTAGTTCGGCATGACCTTCTCGGCGCCGTAATAGGTCAGTGTCAGCATCGACCCGCCGTCGGTCATCAGCTTTTCGGCCCGGCGTGCGACGGAGGTGAAGGAATAGACGGAAATCTGCATCGTCTTTGTGAAATTGTCCGGCGAAGTATCAACGTAACGGCCGGTCAGTTCGTCCTTGTCGGAAAAGCCGATGGCATGGACGAGGAAGTCGATCTTGCCCCAGGTCTTTTCCAATGTCTCGAAAACAGCGTCGATCGTCGCCTCGTCACTCACATCGCAATGACCGGCAAGCAGTCCACCGACTTCGGCGACCAGCGGCTCGACCCTCTTTTTCAGAGCCTCGCCTTGATAGGTGAAGGCAATTTCCCCGCCTTGCGCGTGGATCGCCTTGGCGATTCCCCAAGCAATCGACCGGTTGTTCGCGACGCCCATGACAAGGCCTCGCTTACCTTTCATCAGACCGGATGATTGTGACATGACGTGCCCCCAATAGTGCCTGCATTCCCCTCGGCGCTTGCCGATTGGAAAATCTGCATCGTTAAACCTGCTAAGTCCGCGCCGCGTCTTGCGCGCGCCGGCCCGAATTTTGAGGAATGGCTATGACATAGCCGCCACAATGGTTCAAGCGCGGCAGGGATCAGGAACTGTTAGTTCCCGTAACATTGGGTCAGCGTTTTCGGATGCTGTTGTGAGAAGCCCTATAAATAAAGGCCGTTGCGCAAATTGCGCATGAGATCCGTTACCTTTTCGTCCGGCTTGTCCCACAGCATCAGCCGCAGTTCCACCAGAAGGTCGCCACGGCCACCATCGGCTTTCGGTAAGCCCAGGCCTTCCAGCCGGATCACATGGTCCGATCCCGACCATGCCGGAATGGTGATGGCGACGGGGCCGGTCAATCCCTCGACCGTCGTCTCGCAACCAAGCACCGCGTCCTGAATGTTGATCGGCAGGGTGGTCGCTACATCCGGTCCCTGCATGCGAAACGGGCCGTCCTGGGCGATGCGCACGGTCACCACCACATCGCCGCGCAGCATGCCGTTCAGCCGGTATCCCTGCTCCTTCAGCCGGATAACGCTGCCATTCACCGTTCCGGCGGGAAGGCCGACCTTGAGGATCTGACCGTCCGGCAGGGTGGCCGTCGCCTTCTCGCGCCGGAAAATCTCTTCGACCGAGACATGAACCTCGCAGAAGATTTCAGGCACTTTCTCGACGGTCTTGTTCGCAGATCGCCTGATCCGGCGCACGATCGCCGAAACCAGTTCCGCTGCCGGGGCTGCTGCGCGCGGCAGGATTCCGAAGATCGCAGTCTTTTCCGCAGTCTCCGGTTTGGTTTCCACGTCGGTGTCCGTGGTCACGGGCTCTGCCGGTTCCGCCTTCGCCGTTTCCGGTTTTGGTTCGGTGCTGGAAGGCTTCGATGGCGCGGGCTGGCGCGCGCGCCTTGCTGGCTGCTGCGGTCTGGCGCGTCCGTCTGTGCCGAACAGCCGCGAAACCATCTCCTCGGCGGTTTCAGCATCCACGGTCTCGTCGTTCCCGGCCGGCTGGCTCTTCCGCTTCATCTCTTCCATGCGGCGCAATTCGGCTTCGCGGCGGGCATAGTCGTAGCGGTTGCGAAGCTTCGGATCCTTCAGGACTTCGTAGGCCCGTCCGGCCTCCGCAAAACGCTGGCTGGCCTGCGGGTCATCGCGGTTCTGGTCGGGATGCACCGCTTTCGCAACCGCCCGCCAGGCAGCCTTGATCTCGTCCGGTCCGGCATTGCGTCTGACGCCGAGCACTGAATAGGGATCACGCATCCATGTCACCATCTTGAAGACCGGACCGCCTCCCGCGGTTCCTCCGGTCAGTTGTCGAAGGAAGAGCAGCCGAAGAGGGCTGGTTCTAATGGTTCCGATGATGAGAAGACGCTGCTTAAATATGCGTTATCCGCCGCGCCGAAACGGCCTGCGGAGGCGCGGCGTCAGCATATTTTCGGGAGCTTGGTTAATGACGGATGGAGAATTGGCCGCCGTGTCAGCTGCGCGGCGCAAAACTGGTCATGGTCCACTGACCACCGCTGAGCAGGCAGGCTTTGCCGTCGAACTTGGCGATGCCCTGATAGGAATGGCGGGTGGTCGTGAAGCGCCGGCACGTCCTGCCATTAACCTGTTCCTCGGAAATCGCGCTGATGACGCCGGCGCTGCCCGATTGGGAATTTGCCCAGGGGATCGGGTTGCCGGACGTTTCAGCTATGTCGGCCGAGGAGACGGCATTGCGCACGGTTACGGCGTCCGGATTTTCCTCCGCCGGGTTCACGCTCGGGATCGCGCCGGTTGCGATGCTCTTGTCGACAGTGTCCGGTTGCGCGAAATCCAGTCCTGAGCCCAGGCACCCCGAGAGGCTGGCGGTCAGCACAAACAGCGTCGCCACACGCCCGGCGCGGGATAAAGCCTTTGTCTCCTCGAACCATTTTGCTATGTCTTGCAACGGCATACCTGTCAGGCTCAAGAGAGCGGCTGCGATGTCCGGAGACGCATCAGCCGCTCCGTCGTTTTTCTCGGCAGGCGGGCCAGAACCCGTTCCGCACGGCATTGGAATCAATATGACCGACACTGGGTTAACAACTGGTGACTTCACGCAAGAGAATGAGCCTTTTTCCCTTTTTGGGGCATGGCTGAAGGAGGCGCAGACATCGGAGTTGAACGACCCCAACGCCGTTGCCCTGGCGACCGTGGATGGCGACGGCCTTCCCGATGTGCGGATGGTTCTGCTGAAGGATTTCGATCAGCGCGGCTTCGTCTTCTATACCAATTTCGAGAGCCAGAAAGGCCGTGAAATTCTCGCCAACAGCAAGGCCGCCATGTGCTTTCACTGGAAGAGCCTGCGTCGTCAGGTGCGGGTCCGGGGACCTGTCGAAATTGTCAGCGACGCGGAAGCGGACGAATATTACAAGACCCGCCCGCGTGGCAGCCGCATCGGCGCCTGGGCGTCCAAGCAATCCCGGCCGCTCGAAAGCCGGTTCGCTCTGGAAAAGGCCGTCGCCGAGTATACAGCCCGCTATGCCATCGGCGACATCCCGCGTCCCCTCCACTGGTCCGGCTTCCGGATCATGCCAACCTCGATCGAATTCTGGAAGGACGGGGCCTTCCGCCTGCACGACCGCATCCAGTTCAGCCGGGATGCACCGCAGGGTGATTGGGGCAAGATCAGGATGTATCCCTAAGAGCAGGTTCAGCCACGTCCCATCAGTTTGAAGGGAATGCCGGACGCCAGTGCGCCGACATAGGCAGCCTTCTGGAAGTGGCCATTGAGAGAAATGCGCGGCAGGGCCGCGAGATCCTGACTGCTCGACAGGGTGCCGGGCTGCGTCGTCACGGCGGCGGTAAAGCCCAGATCGCGTGCGAGCCGGTATTCCCTGGGCGAGACGGAAACCGTGTCCCCGTAAGGATAAGCGAAGGTTGACGGTCGCCTGCCGGTGATGGCCTCGACGCGTTGCGCCGATCTGTCCATTTCCGAGCGGGCGGCTCCATCGGTCAGGCGCGCCAGGGCCCGGTGGGTGATCGTGTGAGCGCCAAGGCTGGCGAGGGGGTTTTCGATGAGTGTTTTGAGGCCGGCTTCGTCCATGACAAGATCCGCCGTCATGCGGATGCAGTCGAGCCCGCACAGTTCCGCCGCATGTCTCAACCGGCCGATCGCCGCAGCCTCGTCAATTGCATGGGTGAAGGCGGCAATCCGGTCGAAGGCCGTCTGTTTCTGGTCCTGTGTCCGGGCAGGCAGTGTCTCAAGGCTGTTATCGAAGCGATATTTCAGGCTTGTGTTCCGCTCCAGCAGGTCGGCAAGAACCTCCCACCACAGAATATCAGTACGATCGACAAAGCCACCCGTAACAAACACGGTGAACGGGACGCCATGCTTGAAGAAGATAGGTGCCGCATGATCAAGATTGTTGCGGTACCCATCGTCCAGCGTAAAAACCGCTGCCGGGCGGGGATCGTTCGATGCGAGATGCGCCGGAAGGGCGTCGAGTGCCAGAAAGATGTAGCCGCAGCGCTTCAGTTGCACGATAGCGGTTTCGAGAAAGCCGGGCGTGATTTCGAGATGCGCGTTCGGTTCAAAGACACGCTTTGCCTTCGGGCGAACATGATGCAAGGTAAAAATAGCCCCGCGTCCACGCGCACTGCCCATCAGGCCAGCCAATCCGGCAAGCCGCGCAGCTTCGAGCCCTCCGGTTATGACAGCGCGTTTCGCTAATTTTCGAAGCAGGGTGTTCAACGATCCATCGCTCTCGTTCATCTGATGGACCGGATTTTACCCGTCGCGGATTAACGCAGCCTGAACCGGACCATGATGCGGGAAGCACGCAAAAAGGCGGACCGCATCCGATCCGCCTTTTCAATCTCGTTTATCTGCACTCAGCGTGCGGTATAGACACCGTCGATATCGTCTCGCTGGCGGCCACCGAGAGCTGCGCCCACGCCGGCGACAAATGCCCCGATCAGCAGGGAGAGAGCACCGAGCAGAGCGGCCGTAGCGCTTGCCTGGCGCGCCGTGTCCGCTGCTTCCTGAGCCGCGACCTTCGCATCTTCGATGCTCTTCAGCACTTGATCGACGCGAGCATTGGCATCGGCTTCCGAAAGGCCGGTACGGGAGGCCACGACCTGCGCCAGATAGGTTCGGTCTGCTTCCGGCATCTCGCCGCGGGCAGCGCTGTTAAGCAGGATGCGCGATACCTGACCAGCCGTTTCGTCCACTGTCTGAGCGCCTGTCCCGGCCGGTGTCGCCGGATTGGCAGGGCGTAGCAGGTTATCGACGAAGTAGGACGTCGCACTGCTCGCAGCGTCCGAATTGCTGGCCGCTGCAGCGCCGGCCGCAGTTGCGCCGGCTGCGATTGTCGTGGTGGCCTGAACGCCTGTGCTGAGGACCGACGATAGAACCGAGCCCAGCGAGCCGGCGACAATCAGTGTTGCCACTGCCCATGCCAGAAGCCCATGCGCCGTATCGCGGAAAAACACCTCGTCGGCAGGAACCCCGCTCCATTTGGTCCGCAGCCGGCCGGCAACGTAACCGCCAAGGCCCGAGGACAGCCACTGCACTATGACAAGCCAGATGGCGCCCGTTACAGCGAAGGTGGTAAGGGATGCGCCTTCCGAGGACCAGGGCGAAACCATCGTCAACCCGAAGCCCGAGCCGAGAAGCATCAGAACCAGCGTAGCCGCAGAGGCCGCCGCCGCGCCGGCAAAGATCGCGCCCCAGCTGACGGCGGAGTCCGAGGATTCCGTCGTGGACGCGATCGCGGCAGTCGAAACCGGTATTGCCATCACGTCACCTATCGGAAGAAGAGTGCGAGAAGGATGATGATCGGGATCGGTATTCCCAGCATCCAAAGCAGAATTCCACGTCCCATAATGTCTCTCCTTGTTTTGAACAGACCGCGTTTTCAAATGCTTATGCGGTATGTGCCCAATAACTCGGGTCGTTGACTTTGGTTCCACGGGGGGCGCAGTCGTCGCGCGGATTTCGCTGGCATGCGGAGAGGAAGCGGCAGGTGCAATCGCGCCGCGCCCTGTAACGGAAACTCAGGCCTGCGTGCCGCCGACGGTCATGTCGTTCATGCGCAGATGCGGCTGGCCAACGCCGACCGGCACCCACTGTCCGCCCTTGCCGCAATTGCCCATGCCCGTGTCGAGCTTCATGTCGTTGCCGATCATGGTAATGCGCTGCATGGCATCCGGGCCGTTGCCGATCAGCATGGCGCCCTTGACCGGGGCGCCAACCTTCCCATTCTCGATCAGATAAGCCTCGGTGCAGCCGAAGACGAACTTGCCGGAGGTAATGTCCACCTGACCGCCGCCGAAGGAAACGGCGTAGATGCCCTTCTTGACGGAGGCGACGATCTCCTCGGGTGTCTTGTCGCCGGACAGCATATAGGTATTGGTCATGCGCGGCATCGGCACATGCGCATAGGACTGGCGGCGGCCGTTGCCGGTAGCGGTCATGCCCATCAGCCGGGCATTCTGCCGATCCTGCATGTAGCCGACCAGTTTGCCGTCGTCGATCAGCACATTATAGGCCGATGGCGTTCCCTCGTCGTCGATGGTCAGCGATCCGCGACGGGCCTCGATGGTTCCATCGTCAACAACGGTCACGCCCCTGGCTGCCACCTGGCTGCCCAGAAGCCCGGCAAAGGCCGATGTCTTCTTTCGGTTGAAATCACCCTCGAGACCGTGGCCGACCGCTTCGTGCAGCATGACGCCGGGCCAGCCCGATGACAGGACGACATCCATCGTTCCTGCCGGCGCATCGATTGCCGTCAGGTTGACAAGCGCCTGCCTAAGGGCCTCGTCGGCGCCACTCTGCCAGGTGCCGGTGGCGAGGAAATCGCCAAATCCCCTGCGGCCGCCGACGCCGTAGGAGCCGGACTCCTGCCGGTCGCCCTCGCCGACGACGACGGATATGTTGAGACGCGTCATCGGCCGGATGTCGTGCATGCGTTCGCCGTCGGCGCGCAGGATGTCGATCACCTGCCAACTCGCCGCGATCGAGGCAGTGACCTGCCGGACTTTCGGATCTTTGGCGCGCAGATAGGCGTCGATCTCCGCAAGCAGCGCGACCTTGGCCTCGAAGCTCGGCTCGCCGATCGGGTTTTCGTCTCCGTAGAGGCGTCTGTTGGTCCGCTGCGGAGCCGCCGCATAAGTGCCGGAATAGCCGCGGGTGACGGCGCCCACCGCATCGGCGGCGCGCTTCAGTGCCGACAGCGACAGATCGCCCGAATGCGCATAGCCGACGGCTTCACCCGCCACGGCGCGCAGGCCAAAACCCTGGTCCGTATTGAAGCTGCCGCCCTTGAGACGGCCATTGTCGAAGGACAGGGTTTCAGACTGGCTGTGCTCGATGAACAACTCGCCGTCGTCGGCGCCCGAGAGGGTTTGCGCAAGCACTGCGCGAACCGCGGCTTCGTCACTGTCGAACAGGTTGATGAGATCGGTGTTCATGGACGAAGCTCCTCGATTTTCGGCACGCACCCTATTTAGGTGTGGAGGAGGGAGGGGGCAAGCGCATGCGAATATAACCCTTGGCAACGCGCCGGGAGATCAGGGCAGCGCGTCATATCCGTCGCCGAAGCCCTTCAGGTCCACGGGAATGCCGATGCCCTCTTCCGGCGATTGGAAGACGATGAAGGTTGCAGTCCCGCCGCTGCGGAAGGTCTTCAGGAGTTCGTCCTCCAGGACGACCTCGGCATAGCAGCCGTCGGAGAAACAACGCACGAAATAGGCGCGCCCGATGTCCTTGCCATCGACATTGAGGCCAAGACCGTTTGGCAGAAGCACACCGAGCGGCGCCAGCACGCGTAGGATCTTTGCCTTGCGGTCGGCTGTCTTCAGGACGACGACGGAAAGACCCACTTCCGGACGGTCCTCGGCAATGACGTTCTGCATCAGGGCGCATTGCTCGGCGGTTGCTCCCGCTGGCTGGTCGCAGACGATCGACCATGCCCCGTGATTGGACTTGACGGTGCCAGGAGTTCCCGACTGCTGGGCTCCGGGCTGCTGGGCCGCCGCCTCGAAAGAAAAAAGAGCGGCAGCTAGGCCGAATGCCGCAACCGGCAACCGGGAAAGAAGGGACACGCCCATGTAAACCTCAAACTTGAGAATCAGTCGGCTATTCTTGAAGTGCGCACACGTAAATGAAAAGCCCTGCGCCGTACATTCCAGTCCGTTGTGGCGGAAATGGGGCTTTGCAGCCGGGAACGCCGGACAAACAGCATGCATTGCCCTCCACGGCATGCCGACATGGCGCGGCGGCCAACTTCCATGGTATGGTTTCGCCGAGGAGATGGAGTTGCAGGTTTCAGCCGTATCTGACGTCCTCGCGGCATGTGATTTCAATGAGCATGTGCGAAAAGCATCATTTGCGCAAAAATGCCGCATCCGCTCGAATGGACAGATGTTGCGGCGCTCGTCAAACTGTGGTTTGAAGCGCTTCTGTATAGCAGGGATTCTGCGTTCGGTTTGATCCAGATCAAGCGCCCAGGGAGACACATTGTGAAAAACAAGGCTCATGCAGTTCTGGCATCCATTGCCTGTCTGCTTTTTGCTACGAGCGCCTTTGCCGACAAGCCTGTCGCTTGGCAAACCAATTTCCAGCCGGCGGCAACCGGAATGATGGAAGAGATCACCTGGTTCGAGCATTATACGCTCTGGTTCATTATTCCGGTCACGCTTTTCGTTTTGGCGCTTCTGGTCTGGATCGTTCTGCGTTTCCGCGAAACGGTCAATCCGGTTCCATCCAAGACGAGCCATAACACGGCGATCGAAATCGTCTGGACGCTCGGCCCGGTACTGGTGCTGATCTTCCTCGCAATCCCGTCCTTCCAGCTTCTCAACAACCAGCTGTCCCTGCCACAGAACCCGGACCTGACGGTCAAGGCCACAGGCAACCAGTGGTACTGGTCCTATGAATACGAAGTCGGCGAAAGCCCGCTTTCCTTCGACAGCCTGCTGATGAAGGAAGAGGATCGGGCGTCCCTCGGCAAGGAAGACAAGGCCGAATATCCGCGGCTCCTGGCCGTCGATAACGAGGTTGTCGTGCCTGTCGGGAAGACAGTCCGCGTTCTCGTGACCGCCGCCGATGTCATCCATGCCTTTGCCATGCCGGCTTTCGGCGTGAAAATCGATGCCGTTCCAGGTCGCCTGAACGAAACCTGGTTCAAGGCCGACCGCGAAGGCCTCTACTACGGCCAGTGTTCCGAGCTCTGCGGCAAGGACCACGCCTATATGCCGATCGCCATCCGGGTGGTCAGCGAAGACAAGTATGCCACCTGGCTCGCTGCTGCCGCCACCAATATCGGTGACGCCAACAAGGCGCTCATGGCTTCCATCGACGGCGCGGCGAAGGCCGTCGACGTTGCTGAAAACGCCGCACAGTAATTCGAAGGGGGGATACGCCCATGGCCGGAACAACCGCTACCCACGATCATCTTCATGATCATGCGCAAGATCACGCGCATGGCGACCATGATCACGCCCATAAGCCGCTGACCTTCTTCCAGCGTTGGTTTCTATCGACCAACCACAAGGATATCGGCACGCTCTACCTGATCTTCGCGATCATGGCCGGCATCATCGGCGGCACGCTGTCGGTCGTCATGCGCATGGAGTTGCAGGAGCCGGGGATCCAGATCTTCCACGGTCTCGCCTCCATGGTCTATGGTTTCGAAGGCGACGCCGCTATCGACGGCGGCAAGCACATGTACAATGTGTTCACCACCGCGCATGCGCTAATCATGATCTTCTTCATGGTCATGCCGGCGCTGATCGGCGGCTTTGCCAACTGGATGGTCCCGATCATGATCGGCGCGCCTGACATGGCCTTCCCGCGTATGAACAACATCTCCTTCTGGCTGATCATCCCGGCCTTCCTGCTCGTGCTCCTCTCGATGTTCGTCGAAGGCCCGGCAGGCGGCTACGGAGCAGGGGGTGGCTGGACGATCTATCCGCCGTTCTCGACCTCAGGACAGCCCGGACCGGCGATGGACCTTGTCATTCTCGGTCTTCATATCGCCGGTGCCTCTTCGATCCTCGGTGCAATCAACTTCATCACCACGATCCTCAACATGCGCGCTCCCGGGATGACGCTGCACAAGATGCCGCTGTTCGCCTGGTCCGTGCTGATCACCGCGTTCCTTCTGCTTCTGTCGCTTCCGGTTCTGGCCGGCGGCATCACCATGCTGCTCACCGACCGCAACTTCGGCACGGCCTTCTTCGCGCCTGAAGGCGGCGGCGATCCGATCCTGTTCCAGCACCTGTTCTGGTTCTTCGGTCATCCGGAAGTCTACATCCTGATCCTGCCCGGCTTCGGCATCGTCAGCCACATCGTCTCGACTTTCTCGCGCAAGCCGATCTTCGGTTACCTCGGCATGGCCTATGCCATGGTCGCCATCGGCGCCGTCGGCTTCATCGTCTGGGCGCACCACATGTACACGGTCGGCATGTCGCTCGACACGCAGCGCTACTTCGTCTTCGCGACGATGGTCATCGCGGTTCCCACCGGCGTGAAGATCTTCTCCTGGATCGCAACGATGTGGGGCGGTTCTATCCGCTTTACCACACCGATGGTCTGGGCGATCGGCTTCATCTTCCTGTTCACCGTCGGAGGCGTCACGGGCGTACAGCTCGCCAATGCCGGTCTCGACCGTTCGCTGCACGACACCTACTACGTGGTTGCCCACTTCCACTACGTTCTGTCGCTCGGCGCCGTTTTCGCAATCTTCGCCGCCTGGTACTACTGGTTCCCGAAGATGAGCGGCTACATGTATTCCGAATTCCTCGGCAAGCTGCACTTCTGGGTCATGTTCGTCGGTGTGAACCTGGTGTTCTTCCCGCAGCATTTCCTCGGGCTTGCCGGCATGCCGCGCCGCTATATCGACTACCCGGACGCCTATGCCGGCTGGAACATGGTTTCCTCCTACGGGTCTTATCTTTCCGCCATCGGCGTGGTGATCTTCCTCTACTGCGTCTTCGAGGCATTCGCCAAGAAGCGCGTCGCGGGTGACAATCCCTGGGGCGAGGGTGCCAACACGCTGGAATGGCAGCTGACGTCGCCGCCGCCGTTCCACCAGTGGGAACAGCTGCCGCGCATCAAGTAAACAACAGGCGCGCGTGCATCGCGATCTGAAGCTGATTGAAGCGTCGTCATCCTCGGGTCAAACCCGAGGATGACGTGAGTAAAGAGCCTAAGTACGACAGGCTGTAAGGCCCCAGGATGGCAAAGGGACAGCGGGTTGCCCAATGTCCTGAAACGGTAGGAAACGCATGACAGTCATCGACAATCACGACGCAATCGGCTCGGAGGGCGGCATCCGTCTCTCGGAGGCGTCTGCGCGCGATTTCTTTGAGCTCCTGAAGCCGCGCGTCATGTCGCTCGTGGTGTTCACCGCTCTTGCCGGCATGGTTTTGGGCCCCGGCCACATCAATCCGGTTATCGGGTTCATCGCGATCCTCTGTATTGCCGTGGGCGCCGGAGCCTCCGGTGCCCTGAATATGTGGTATGACGCCGATATCGACGCGGTCATGAGCCGCACCGCAAAGCGTCCGATTCCGGCCGGAAAGATTACGCCCGAAGAAGCGCTGTCATTCGGCCTTATCCTGTCTGCCTTTTCTGTGGGCATTCTAGGCGTCGTCGTCAACTGGCTGTCGGCAGGGCTGCTTGCTTTCACGATTTTCTTTTACGTCGTGATCTACACCATGTGGCTCAAGCGCTCGACGCCGCAGAACATCGTCATTGGCGGCGCTGCCGGCGCTTTTCCGCCGATGATCGGCTGGGCCTGCGTGACGAACGGCGTATCGATCGAAAGCGTCGTTCTTTTCCTCATCACCTTTCTGTGGACGCCCGCGCATTTCTGGGCGCTGGCCCTGTTCAAGATGCGGGATTACGGCGCTGTCGGCGTGCCCATGATGCCGAATGTCCGCGGCGAGGCGACGACCAAGAACCAGATTATGATTTACGCCGTTCTGACAGCCGTGATCGGTGTCGTTCCCACGACGCTCGGCTTTGCCAGCACAGTCTACGGCGCCTTCGCGGGCTGTCTTGGGATCGGTTTTATCTGGTATTCGCTGGGCGTGCTCCGCATGCCGGAGGGTGATGAGAAAATGGTGCCGGCGAAGAAACTCTTTGCTTTCTCCATTCTTTATCTCTTCGCCATCTTCTCCGCTCTGATGGCCGATCATGTGATCGCCACGCTGTGGTTTGCCGGAAAGGTTTCCTGATGGAACTTGTGACACTCACCCAGAACCAGAAGAAGTCGCGCCGCGGCCGTAACATCGCGCTCGGTGTTGTGCTGTTCGCCCTGGTGGTGCTGTTCTACATCGTAACATTGATCAAATTCAGCAGCGGCATGGTGCAATAGATCATGGTGTCCACAGGGAATGCGGATCGGAAGAAGGAGAGAGCGAACGGCGTCATCGTCGCGTCCTGTCTCGCCTTCGTTTTCAGCATGGTCGGCATGGCCTATGCCGCGGTCCCGCTTTACGATATGTTTTGCAAGGTAACGGGCTATAACGGCACGACGAAACGCGTCGAACAGGCGTCCGACGTTATCCTCGATAAAAAAATCCGCGTTACCTTCGATGCCAATACGGCGTCGGGTCTGCCCTGGGATTTCAAGCCCGTGCAGCGCGATATCGAGCTGAAGATCGGCGAGACGGTGCAGGTTGCCTTCGAGGCGACCAATCTGTCGTCGAAGCCGGCGACCGGACAGGCGGTCTTCAATGTCACGCCAATGGTTGCAGGCGCCTATTTCAACAAGGTGCAATGCTTCTGCTTTACCGAAACGACGCTTCAGCCGGGCGAAAAGATGGATATGCCGGTGGTGTTCTTCGTCGATCCGGAAATCGTCAAGGCGGCGGAGACCAGAGGCATCAACACGCTGACCCTGTCTTACACGTTCTACGCCCGCGAGCCGTCCAAGCCGATCGCCGGCCTGGTGGTGAAGCCGGGTGAGACTGACAAGAAACTTTGATGGAGAGCCGTTTTCGGTTCAGCCGGAAGCGACATGAGAAAGACTGATCGGGGATTATCAATATGGCCGATGCGCACCAGAAGAACCACGACTACCATATCATAGACCCGAGCCCCTGGCCGCTTCTGGCTTCGGTCGGCGCTTTCATCATGGCCTTTGGCGGCGTCGGCTATATGCGGTATATCGCGGGCGGCTCCTTCAAGCTTTTCGGGCTGGAACTGGCCAACCCCTGGGTATTCTATATCGGCCTGGCGCTCGTTCTCTACACCATGTACGGCTGGTGGGCGGACACGATCAAGGAAGCGCATGAGGGCCATCACACCCGCGTGGTGTCGCTGCATCTACGCTACGGCATGATCATGTTCATCGCGTCCGAAGTGATGTTCTTCGTCGCGTGGTTCTGGGCCTATTTCGACGCCAGCCTTTTTGCCGGTGAGGCTATTCAGGCGACGCGCGCCGCCTATACGGGCGGTCAGTGGCCGCCGAAGGGCATCGAGGTACTCGATCCCTGGCACCTGCCGCTCTACAACACAGTCATCCTGCTCCTCTCCGGAACGACGGTGACCTGGGCGCACCATGCGCTGCTTCACAACGATCGCAAGGGCCTCGTCAACGGCCTGGCGCTGACCGTTGTGCTCGGTGTCCTGTTTTCCTTCGTGCAGGCCTATGAATATGCCCATGCGCCTTTCGCCTTCAAGGATTCGATCTACGGCGCCACCTTCTTCATGGCGACAGGCTTCCATGGTTTCCACGTTCTCGTTGGAACGATCTTCCTGCTGATCTGCCTTCTCCGCGCACTGAAGGGGGACTTCACGGCCAAGCAGCATTTCGGCTTCGAGGCTGCTGCCTGGTACTGGCATTTCGTCGATGTCGTCTGGCTCTTCCTGTTCTTCTCGATCTACATCTGGGGCGGCTGGGGCGCACCGCTCGCGCATTGAGTGGTTAATCGATGAAGCAAGTTTGAAAGGCGGGCGCTGTGGCGTCCGCTTTTCTCGTTTCCAGGGAATTTTGCGGTCAGCCGGCGACGCGCCTGTGAGCCTAAAGGTCGCGGGCCGGGACATATCCCCTTAAGGTCGAATGCGCTATTGAACGTCATACCTGAAATTTGACCGAGGACATCAAGACAATGAACCAGGACAGTGCGCATTACCCGCCCGTCGATCCGGTCAAGGCCGGCATCAAGGGACTTTGCCCGCGCTGCGGACAGGGGAAGCTGTTCAACGGCTTTCTCAAGGTCAGGCCGGAATGCGCAAGCTGCGGCCTCGACTATGGCTTCGCCGATTCCGGCGATGGACCGGTGGTCTTCGTCGTCCTGATCGTCGGTTTCATCGTCGTTGGTGCCGCTCTCTGGCTTGATGTCAACTATAACCCGCCGATCTGGCTGCATTTCCTGCTCTGGGTGCCGCTCGCCAGCATTTTTACGCTTTTTCTGATGCGCATGCTCAAAGGCATCCTGATCAGTCTCCAGTTCCGCAACAATGCACGATCCGGTGAGATCAATCGTGACTGAGTTGGTGCATGCCCCCCGCCGCCGGTTTCGTTTTCTTGCAGGCATGGTCCTGGTCCTCGTCGCCCTTGCCATCCTGTTGTCGCTCGGCACATGGCAGTTGCAGCGTCTCCACTGGAAGGAAGGCCTGCTTGCCTCCATTGCCGAACGCCGCGCCGCACCCCCGGCGGACTTAAGCGCCATCGAGGCCTTGGCGGCAGCCGGGGGGGATGTCGATTACCGGACGGTGCGCATCAGCGGCACCTATCTCAACAGCAAGGAGCGCCATTTCTTTGCGACCTATCGGGGACGCACGGGCTATTACGTCTACACGCCGCTGCAACTGGCCGATGACCGTTTCGTGCTGGTCAATCGCGGCTTCGTCTCCTTCGAGCGCAAGGAGCCGAACATGCGCAAACACGGCCAATTGACGGGCATGCAGACGGTGACAGGACTGGCGCGGGCGAAGCTTTCCGGCAAACCATCCTGGGCGGTGCCGGACAATGACGTGCGAAAGAACATTTTCTACTGGAAAGATCTCGACGTCATGGCATCCAGCGCCGGTCTCTCGACGGATCGCACGCTGCCGTTCTTCGTCGATGCCGACGCGACCCCCAATCCCGGCGGCATGCCAATCGGCGGCGTCACCCAGTTCGACTTTCCCAACAGCCATCTGCAATACGCCGTCACCTGGTACGGTCTGGCCGCCGCACTGGCCGCCGTCAGCGCTGTGTTCATTTTCCGGCGAACACGCTAAGAACCAAGGACCACGATACGGGAGAGCCCATGTCCATCCTTGCCAACAGTCTCGTTGCCCTGACGGCAATCCTGCATATCGGCTTTCTCGTGCTTGAGATGTTCCTGTGGACGAAGCCGCAGGGTCTTAAAGTGTTCCGCATGTCGCCGCAACAGGCGGAAGCGACGAAGGTGCTGGCTGCCAACCAGGGGCTCTATAACGGCTTTCTTGCCGCCGGCCTGTTCTGGTCGCTTGTCGCAACGCCGCCGGAATTTGGGTTGCAGCTCAAGCTCTTCTTTCTTGTGTGCGTGGTCGTTGCCGCTATATATGGCGCATGGTCGGTTCATCCGCGCATCCTGCTCGTGCAGGGCGGTCCGGCCATCGCGGCCCTTCTGTTCATTCTGCTGGCATCCTGATCAATGACGTTTCCCTCTCTCGCAAAGCAACCGATCACCCTGCGCCTTTGCGGGCCGCGTGGGTTTTGCGCCGGCGTCGACCGGGCAATCCAGATCGTCGTTCTGGCGCTGAAGGAGTTCGGCGCGCCGGTCTATGTCCGCCACGAGATCGTCCACAACCGCTACGTGGTCGAAGGGCTCGAGGCGAAAGGCGCGATCTTCGTCGAGGAACTGGACGAGATCCCGGAGGAGCATCGCAAACAGCCGGTGGTCTTCTCGGCCCATGGCGTTCCGAAATCGGTGCCGGCCGATGCCGCCAGCCGGAATCTGTTTTACCTCGACGCCACATGCCCGCTGGTCTCCAAGGTCCACAAGCAGGCCATGCGGCATAACAAGCTCGGCCGCCATGTTGTTCTGATCGGCCATGCCGGCCACCCGGAGGTGATCGGCACGATGGGCCAGTTGCCCGAAGGCGCGGTATCTCTGGTCGAGACCATCGAGGATGCGGAGCTTTATACCCCGTCCGATCCCGACAATCTCGGTTTCGTTACCCAGACGACGCTCTCGGTCGATGACACGGCCGGAGTCATCAAGCGGCTTCACGAACGCTTTCCGAACCTCACGGCGCCGGCGGCCGATTCGATCTGCTACGCCACGACCAACCGCCAGGAGGCGGTCAAGCAGGCGGCCCCCGGCTGCGATCTGTTCCTGATCGTCGGCGCCCCCAATTCATCCAATTCCAAGCGCCTGGTCGAGGTCGCGCTCAGGGCAGGGGCCACCAGATCCGTGCTGGTGCAGCGCGCTTCGGAGATCGAGTGGGACAGTCTCGGCGACCTTCGCACTGTCGGACTTTCCGCCGGCGCGTCGGCTCCGGAAGTGATCGTCAACGAGATTATCGAGGCGTTCCGGGACCGCTATGACATGGTCATCGAGCTTGCCGACACGGTGGAGGAAACCGAAAATTTCCTGGTCAACCGCGAGCTTCGCCACGTTCCGCTGACCACACAGGACATGGCCTTCGTGAATGGGGAATAGGACTTGCGGGCAGACAGCATGTATCCCCGGTCAAGCGTGATGACGACGATCTTGGGGCTGGTCTTTTCCGCAGCCACCACGTCCGTTGCGGGTGGTCCATGCCTTTGTCATCCCGGGACTTGACCCGAGGATCGATAAACTGACAAACCCACTCACCATCCCGGCAGAACCGATCAAACCCGCGAGATCAGACCTTGGCAGTTTACACCGACATCACCGAAGACGACCTGGGCAAATTTCTCACGGCTTATGATATCGGCACGCTCACCTCCTACAAGGGCATCGCCGAGGGCGTGGAAAACACCAATTTCCTGTTGCACACCACCAGGGGCTCCTACATCCTGACGCTCTACGAAAAGCGCGTCGATCAGAACGATCTGCCGTTCTTTCTCGGACTTATGCAGCATCTTTCGGATCGCGGCCTGTCCTGCCCGCTGCCCCTGCCGCGGTCGGACGGAAGGTTTCTCGGCCAGTTGTCGGGCCGCCCTGCCGCGCTGATCTCCTTTCTGGAAGGCATGTGGCTGCGCAAGCCGGACGCCGATCATTGCCGCGCGGTCGGCAAGGCGTTAGGCGACATGCACCTTGCCGCCGAGGGCTTCGATATCCGGCGGCGGAACGCCCTGTCGGTCGATGGCTGGCGTCCTCTCTGGAACAATTCGCGCGATCGTGCCGACGAGGTGCTGCCCGGCCTGACGAACGAGATCGCGGCTGAGCTGGATTTCCTCGAATCCCGTTGGCCGAAGGATTTGCCGGAAGGTGTCATCCATGCGGACCTCTTTCCCGACAATGTCTTTTTTCTTGGTGACCGGCTGTCGGGCCTGATCGATTTCTATTTCGCCTGCAATGATCTCCTCGCCTATGACATCTCCATCTGCCTCAATGCCTGGTGCTTCGAGAAGGACGGGGCGTTCAACAGAACCAAGGGCATGGCGCTATTGTCTGGCTACCAGAGCGTTCGGCCATTAACGGAGAATGAGGTTGCCGCGCTGCCGCTGCTTGCCCGTGGCTCTGCTCTGCGCTTTTTCCTGACGCGCCTCTATGACTGGCTGACGACGCCCGCCGGAGCGCTGGTGGTGAAGAAGGATCCTCTGGAATACTGGAAGAAGCTGCAGTTCCACCGCTCCGTTGCGGATGCTGCGGAATATGGACTGAAACCGTCTGGAGACGAAGCATGAAGCATGTCGATATTTTTACGGACGGTGCCTGCTCCGGCAATCCCGGCCCGGGCGGTTGGGGTGCGGTGCTGCGCCACGGCGATGTCGAAAAGGATCTCTGCGGCGGCGAGGCGGAAACCACCAACAACCGCATGGAACTGCTGGCCGCGATCACGGCCCTGACATCGCTCAAGACATCGTGCGAGGTCGATCTTTACACCGATTCCAAATATGTCATGGACGGCATCGGCAAATGGATTCACGGCTGGAAAAAGAACGGCTGGAAAACCGCGGACAGGAAGCCCGTCAAGAACGGTGAACTCTGGCAGGCGCTGGATGCCGCCAACCAGAGCCATAAGGTCACCTGGCACTGGGTCAAGGGCCATGCCGGCCATCCCGAAAACGAACGCGCCGACGAACTTGCCCGCAAGGGCATGGAACCGTTCAAGAAGAAACCGCGCGCTGTCGTCTGACTGGCGCGCGGTTCGAACGTCAAACACACTGTCCGGCAGTGGAGCGGACAGCAATCTTGGCGTCAGAGCTGATCCAGCATGGCAGCTGCTGCCGAAACCGTGGCCTGTCCCGGGCTCTCCTCAACATTCAACGACTTGACGATGCCGTCTTCCACCAGCATCGAATACCGTTTAGAGCGCAGGCCGAGGGTGCCGGCCGAAAGATCGACATCCATGCCCAGCGCCTTGGTGAAGTCGGCATTCCAGTCAGACAGGAAGTGGATCTTGTCCATGCCGCCGGATGCGGTCGCCCAGGCACCCATGACATGCACATCGTTCACAGCGACAACGGCGATCTCATCGACGCCGCGGGACAGGATGGCGTCGCGGTTTTCCAGGTAACCCGGCAGATGGTTCAGCGAGCAGGTCGGCGTGAAGGCGCCGGGAACGGCAAACAGCACGACTTTCTTGCCGGAAAACAGCTGCTCGGTGGTGATCTCGACCGGCCCGTCGGCAGTCTTTTCCTTGAACGTGGCGGCGGGCAGCTTGTCTCCGACGGAAATTGTCATGATGTCACTCCTTGAGGGCGCTTGGGACGGACGGAGCGGCTGCACTCCGGGATCGGCTGGGAATATAGATTTGCCTCAATCAAAGGCAAGCGGCGTTTCCATGCTTTGGCCGCCGGATCGGGCAACCAGGAAAATCGCGCCGCTTTTGAGATTGCCGCCCTTTGCCGGCGCCCGGAACGGCACTTCCAGCAGGTAGGTGCCAGCCTCTGCGGCAAGCTTCCTCGGCTTGCCGAAGCTGAAGCCGGGAGGGCCGGCGAGAAAAATCTCGGGCGGGGTTTCAGGCGAAGCCGATGGCGCGACCATTGAGAGGCGAAGCGTTTTTGCTGCCTGATCGAGAGAAGCGGTCTTGACCCGAAAACCCTCGCTCGGCTGTGCCGGGAGAGCGGCAAACGCATCCTTGATCCGTGCCTCGTCCAAAGGATTCTCCACGTCATTCGCCTCGAAGGCAAGATCGCCCTGCACGGGGATGCAGATGTCCTTGCAGATACCAAGGAAGAACGAAGCCTTGATCTGCGCCGCTCGCGGCCGGTCTGTTTTCAGGAGAAGCGGAAAGGCAACCGGCCGATCATAACCCGTATAGCGCACGATGCCGTCGTCGAAGTTTTTCGGTGGGGGGAAGCGCATGCCGGAAAAAACCACACCGGTGGCCGGGTCGATCGTGATCTGAGGCGGGATGCCGCTCGCGCCTGGTTCCAGCCAATAGGTCTTCCAGCCGGGTTTCAGGCGAATGTCGAGAATGGCGGGAATGGCACCATCAGGCTTCGGCCGCCCGGCGACGATGCGGATATCGCCACCCTGCGACGTTACCCACTGGCTTCTGGCTGCCGTTGCTGCGGATGCGATAAAAAAATACGCGGCAAGACTTGCCACCGCTGCCAAAAGAGTCACACTCGTTCTGAAGGGATGATGTTTCATGGCGATGACGCTTATCGCTTTTGGAGTATGGTTTAAAGGCGTCCGTTTTCACCTCCGGATCATTTTCTCTTGAGGAAACTGATGAGGCTGGGAAAGGCGGCTGGGAAGCTGGACGAAATCCGACCGAGAAGGCTAGAGCCATGATAGCGACATTCCAGAAGAAGCGGGAGCGGGGCTTGCTGGACGGTCAGTTTCTGATCGCAATGCCCGGCATGTTCGACAGCACGTTTGCCCGCACGGTCATTTTCGTCTGCGCCCATTCCAAGGACGGTGCCATGGGCTTCGTACTCAACCGTGCGCAGCCGCTGACCTTTCCGGATGTGCTGCAGCATCTGCAGATCGTCGATGAAGCAGAGGCTATTCAGCTTCCCTCAAAGGCCCGCAACTTTCAGATCCAGACTGGCGGACCCGTCGAAACCGGCCGCGGCTTCGTGCTTCACTCCGACGACTATCTCAGCGAATCAAGTATTCCCGTCAGCGACGACATCTGCCTGACGGCGACACTCGATATCGTGCGCGCCATTTCTCGGGGCGAGGGGCCATCGAAAGCGATGATGATGCTCGGCTATGCTGGCTGGGGAGCCGGCCAGCTGGAAGCGGAGATCGCCAACAATGGCTGGCTCAATTGCCCGGCAAACGACGAGCTGATTTTCGATCGCGATCTCGGCGACAAATATGACCGGGCTCTGGCGCTGATGGGTGTTTCCCCGGCAATGCTGTCGGTCGATGCCGGTCATGCTTGACCTCGGCCGAACCCGACTTTCCGATCTTTTTGGGAAAATGGCTTCGCCGGAGATGGACCGTTTACCAGACGCTTGCAGCTCAACAGCGGGGTGAGAATGGCGCGGGAATGAATTTGTGCCTTGCGCTTCGTTGGCCGGAACCATTTGACGACACCGCCGTTTTCATCGGCGAGGGCAGGATGGCTATACTGACCCAAAATCAAAGGATCCGACAATGGGAAGCACTTCTGACAAAGTTTCCGGCACGGCCAACAAGGTTGCCGGCAAGGCCAAGCAGGCTGTTGGCAAGGCGATCGACAATGACAGGCTGAAGGCTGAAGGAAAAGGCCAGGAAGTCAAGGGCAAGGTCCAGACTGCTTCCGGCAAGGCCAAGGACGCCGTCAAGGGCGCGGTCGATCACATCTGATAATTTCGCCGTCCTTGCCTTACAGGCTAGGATGTGCGCGAGGTGCGCGGATCGACTGTCCTGACGGGTTCAACTGGATGGACGATTCTAGCGCCGATGCCCGCTGTGCCCCGTGCCGGCGGGCATTCATCTGTATGGACGTTCGCAGAATTACTTAAATTTTTTACGAGGCATCAATGAGACTTTTTGCATGCGCGAATTGCGGCAACCCTATTCATTTCGACAATCGTAGCTGCATCAATTGCGGCAGCCGGCTGGGATTCCTGCCTGAGGACGTGATGCTTTACGCGCTCGTGCCAGCAAATGATGGCAATTGGCAGGTTTTCAACGGGCACGGCGGCGCGGTTCGGTTCTGCGCCAACGAAGCTGCCGATATCTGCAATTGGCTGTTGCCGGTACAGGACCACAACATCTATTGCGCGGCATGCCGCCACAATCGTATCGTCCCGGTAACCGACAATGCGGAAGGACTGGCCCGGTGGCAGAAGATCGGCCAGGCCCAGCGGCATCTGTTTTACTCTCTGCTGCGCTGGAACCTGCCCCATCCCGGCCGCGATGTCGATCCGAATGGCGGTCTGGTGTTCGATTACCTGGCCGACGAGGTTGATGCCAATGGCAATGTCATCCCGGCCATGACCGGCCACGAAGACGGGCTCATCAGCCTGCGTGCGGCGGAGGCGAACGACGCCACCCGGGAAAGTGTGCGCGTGTCCATGGGCGAGCCCTACCGGACGCTGCTTGGCCACTTCCGCCATGAGATCGGTCACTTCTACTTCGAGCAACTGGTGCGCGACGACCAGACCCTGTGGGAGGCCCGATCCCTGTTCGGCGATGAACGCGAGGATTATGCCGAGGCTCTGAAGCGCAACTACGAGCAGGGACCGCCGGCCGATTGGCAGACCCGGTTCATCAGTACCTATGCCAGCTGCCATCCGGCGGAGGATTTCGCCGAATGCTGGGCGCATTTCTTCCATATCGTCGACACGCTGGAAACGGCCCGAGCGTTCGGCCTGTCAACCGACCCGCGCCGTCACGGAGACATGGCGACAGAAATTGCTTTCGACCCCTATCGCGCACCGGACGCCCAGGGGCTCGTCGACGCCTGGGTACCCCTCAGCGTCGCCCTCAACAGCCTCCAGCGCAGCATGGGGCAGCCCGACAGCTATCCCTTCATACTCTCGCCGCCAGTCGTGGAGAAGCTTAACTTCATCAACAGGCTGATCAGGCGGGCAGGAGAGGGCTACGCTCGGTAGCGGCGATCACGCTGAGACGTTCGAGGTCTGGAGTTTCACACCACTGCCTCACGCCCGTTTCATCAACGGAAACCGCTCCTTGAGCAACCGCTGGATCAAGTCCGGGGCGATCGGCGGGCCGAAGAGGAAGCTCTGGCCGTAGTCGCAGCCCATCTGGGCGAGCTGAATGGCATCTTCCTCGGATTCGATGCCCTCGGCGACGACCTGCATGTCGAGATCGCGCGCCATGCCAATGATCGACCGGAGCAGGATCGTGCGCCTGTCCCCCGGATCCCTGACCAGCGCCTTGTCGATCTTGATCGTGTCGAAAGGAAAGCGGGTGAGGTAGGCGAGCGAGGAGTAGCCGGTGCCGAAGTCGTCCAGTGCCAGCGATAGACCGGCATCCTTCAGCTTTTCCAGAACAAGCCGCGCCTGTTCGGGATTTTCCATTACGAGCGATTCCGTCAGTTCCACCTTCACCTTTGCCGGATCGCAATGGTTCTTGCTGAGGATTGCTCTCACATCGTCATGCAGGTCGTTGTTAAGCAGTTGCGCGCTCGACAGGTTGACCGAAACGAAGATCGGCAGATCGCCGGTCTGGATCTGCCATTCCGTCAGGTCGCTGCTTGCCCGCTCGAAGGCAAAGAGGCCGAGTTGGTGGATCAGGTCGCAATTCTCCGCAATCGGGATGAATTCCGACGGCGAGATGCTGCCGCGTTTCGGATGTTCCCAGCGCATCAGCGCCTCGAATCCGGCGATTTCGGCGTCCTGAAGGCGCACGATCGGCTGGTAGACGAGGCTGAGTTCCTTGCGCTCGATGGCGCGGCGCAGGTCGTTCTCCAGTTGCAAACGGTCGGTGCCGGAGGTGCGGAACGCCGGCCGGAAGGGTTCGACACGGTTGCCGCCGGCCTTCTTGGCACGGAACATCGCCAGCTCGGCATCACTGAGAAGACTTGCCGCATTTTCCTGCTGATCGACCCATGACACGAGACCGACCGAGGCGGTAAGATTGATTTCGCGGTTGCCGAAGTTGAGCGGCACCATGATGGCCTTCGACACCGCGTCGGCAAAGTCCGCCACCTTGGCAGGGTCGCGCTCGGACATCAGGATCAGGCCGAACTCGTCGCCACCGAGCCGCGCCAGCGTGTCCTGCGGCTTGATCAGGCGCCGCAGGCGGCGCGTCAGGGCAATCAGGATATTGTCGCCTGCGGCGATCCCAAGCACGTCGTTGACCTGCTTGTAGCGGTCGATGTCGATGGTGAGAATCGTCGGGCGCACCCCGGTCGCGCCGGGCGCGAAGGACAGGATGGATTGCAGGCGGTCAAGGAAAATCTGGCGGTTCGGCAGACCGGTCAGGTTATCGTGCAGCGCATTGTGCAGCAGCCGGTCGATGGAATTCTTCTGCTCGGTAATATCGACGATGGTGCCGACGCAGCGGATGATTTCGCCGTTGGCGCCGAGAACCGGCCGCGCCCGGATGGACAGCCAGTGATAGTGGCCGTCCTCGGCCCGGATGCGGAATTCGTGGTTCAGCCGCCCCTTGCGATGCTCGAGAAGAACGTCGAGCGTTGCCCGGAATCGATCCCGGTCGTCCGGGTGAAGCCGCGGTACCCAGTTGCGGACGGCGCCATGCATGGTGCCCGAGGCAAGCCCCAACTGCGCGGAAATGTCTGGGATGGTCACGACCCGGTCGCGCGCAACGTCCCAGTCCCAGACGGTGTCCCCGGACCCGGTGAGGGCGAGCGACTGGCGCTCCAGATCGGAAAACAGCCCCTGGCTATAGGCGCCACCGGCAAAGGCGTGCTGCATGACCGTGAAGCCGATCAGGAGCACGATGAGCACCAGCCCGCCGCCGAGCGCCGGCTGCACGATGTCGTTTGCCAGTTGTCCGGTGACCGTCAGCCAGGCGCCGAACAGCCAGACGAGGATCAGGATCCAGGCCGGAACGAGAAGAATGGCGCGGTCATACCGGTTGAAGCCGAGATAGGCGATCAGGATGATGCCGGCCGTGCCGGTCAGCGCGAAGGACAGACGGGCAATGCCCGACGCGATGGCCGGGTCATAGATCGCCACGCCGAAGAGGAGACCGAGGCCCAGAATCCAGGCAAGCGTCACATAGGAAAGATGCTGGTGCCAGCGATTGAGATTGAGATAGGTGAAGAGGAAGATGACGAGACCGGCAGCCAGAAAGACTTCGGTTCCCGCCCGCCATATGCGCTCGTCTCCGGACGTGATGCTGATCAGCTTGGACAGGAAGCCGAAATCGACGCAGATATAGGCAAGCACCGCCCAGGCCAGCGCCGCCGTCGCCGGCAGCATGGAAGTGCCCTTGACGACGAACAGGATGGTGAGGAAAACCGCAAGCAGGCCTGCAATGCCCAGCACGATGCCGCGATAGAGCGTGAAGGCGTTGACCGTATCCTTGTAGGCGTCGGGTTGCCACAGATACATTTGCGGCAGGTCGGGGCCTGCCAGTTCCGCGACGAAGGTGATGACCGAGCCGGGGTTGAGCGTGATGCGGAAAACGTCCGCCTCGTCGCTTGCCTGGCGATCCAGCGCAAAGCCTTCGCTCGGCGTGATCGAAAGAATGCGCTGCGAGCCGAGATCGGGCCAGAACAGCTTGGAATTCACCAGCCGGAAATGCGGGGCGACGATGACGCGCTCCAATTGCTCTTCAGAAACATTGGCCAGCGCAAAAACAGCCCAGTCGCCCTGGTGATTTTCGGCTGAGGAGCGAACCTCGATGCGCCGGACGATGCCGTCCGTGCCCGGTGCCGTCGAGACCTGGAAGGCCTCGCCGCGTCCGGTATAGATCTCCGTCGTCGCCGTCAGGTCGAGCGCCGTATCCTCACGCGAAATCTTCACCGGTTCGATGGCATGCGCCATCCCGATTCCCAGCAAGCAGATTGCGGTCATCACGGCAGTCAGGAACGCCAGAAGCCTTCCAGCTGTTGCCAGAAGCCTTCCAGATGTTGGAGGAGACGGCATGCGCTTCACAAACATTCAGTCACTCGAATTCCCGGTTGGAACGCTGTCGCGCGCGAGCAGCGAAAACATCAGGTGATCCCGCCATTGCCCGTTGATTTTCAGATATTCCCGCAGATAGCCTTCGCGTTGAAACCCGGCCTTTTCAAGGAGCCGGATGCTTCTCTGGTTCTCGGGAATACAGGCTGCCTCGATGCGGTGCAACTGAAGGCTGGAAAAGATATAGGGAACGGCGAGCCGCACGGCCTTCGCCATATGCCCCTTGCCTGCATGACGCTCGCCCATCCAGTAGCCGATCATGCAGCACTGCGCGGCCCCGCGGCGGATATAGCCGATGGTCAGCCCTCCGACGAGGGCCTCATCGGCGCGGGAAATGATGAAGAGCGGCACGGCCTGACCGGACGCGAACTCCTGCTCGTTTCGGATGACGCGGCTCCTGAAGGCGCTCTCCGTCATCTCGTCGGCGCGCCAAGTCGGCTCCCAAGGCTCAAGAAAAGCACGGCTATCGCTGCGCAGCCGGTACCACTGGCGGTAGTCGGTGGCTTTCGGCAGCCGAAGGACGTGGGTCTCGCCAATGATCTCGACCGGGTCCGGCTGCCGTGACAGAAACCGAAAGACCGATCGCGCCATAGAAGTCTCCGCAGTCGCTGAAGTGCCGTCATGCGGGAGGGCAGGCCTGTGAAGAGCGCCCACCATCGCTTCGGCAAGGTTTAGCCGTTTGCCGCGCGGGCGCGCACCGTGCCGCGAGATAGACCGCCGATGATGTCGCCCATAGACGCCAGTTTGTCCACCGGGCCGATAGCGGACAGTGTCGGCACCGTGTCGAAGAACAGACGCCCGGCCAAATCGGTCAGGCGCTCGACGGTTATGCCGGACAGGCGCTCCATCAATTCCTCGTTGGGAATAGGGCGGCCGTAGAGCATCATCTGACGGGCGATCTGGCCGGCACGGGCGGCGGGGCTTTCCTGTCCCATCAGAAGCTGGGCGCGGATCTGCGCACGGGCCCGGTCGATTTCCTGTTGCTCGATGTTCATCGACGACTTGCGTAACTCGTCGATTATGACGGGCATCAGTTCCGGCAGGTTTTCGCCGCCGGTCGCCGCGTGAACGCCGAAGATGCCGGTATCGGAAAAGCCCCAATGGAAGGCATAGACCGAATAGCACAGACCGCGATGTTCGCGCACTTCCTGGAACAGGCGGGATGACATGCCGCCGCCGAGAATGTTGGCAAGAATCTGCGAACAGTAGAAATCGCGGGCGTGATAGGCCTTGCCCTCGAAGCCGAGCAGCACCTGCGCGTCCATCAGGTCGCGGTCCTCACGCACGTCGCCGCCGGTATAGTGGGCTGTGTCCGCGACCGGTGCCACGACCGGCTTTTGCGGCAGGCCGGCGAAACGGTCTTCAACCTGTCGCACGAAGCTGTCATGATCAACCGCACCGGCGCCGACCACGAACATGCGATCGGTGGTGTAATTGCGGTCGAGATAGCTGCGGATCTGCTCCGGTGTGAAGGACAGGACCGTGTCCGGCGTGCCCAGGATCGGACGGCCGATCGTCTGGCCGGCGAAGGCGGTTTCGGCAAATTTATCGAAGACGACATCGTCGGGCGTGTCGTTGGCGGCTCCGATTTCCTGCAGGATGACCTGCTTTTCGCGCTCCAGTTCCTCCTCGTCGAAGGCCGACTCCGTCAGAATATCCGCAAGGATATCGACAGCAAGCGGAACGTCGTCCTGGAGAATGCGGGCGTAATAGGACGTGGTTTCCGTGGATGTGGCGGCATTGACTTCGCCGCCGACATTCTCGATCTGCTCGGCGATCTCGCGGGCCGTTCGCCGCGCCGTGCCCTTGAAGGCCATATGCTCCAGGAGATGAGCAATTCCGTGCTCGTCCGCGGTTTCATCCCGGGAACCGGATTTGATCCAGACACCGAGCGCGACGCTTTCGAGATGCGGCATGTTTTCGGTGACGACGGTCAACCCGGATTGAAGCCGGGTGCACTCAACTTTCATCATCTGTCTTTCTGCGTCCTTACTTCAGGATGCGTGCGTGCTCGCTGATATAGGTTTCAACGGCTTTCAGCTCCGGCTCCAGAATATCGAAACGCTCCTCCCTGACCATCAGATCAGCAAGCCACGTTGGAAGCGCCGGGTCAATACCGCTCGCCGATTTTACTGCGTCGGGAAATTTTGCCGGATGTGCCGTCGAAAGCGTCACCATGGGGGCATTCGGTTTTTCATGCTCGGCCGCAACGAAGACGCCGATTGCCGTGTGCGGGTCCAAAAGATATCCGGTCGTGTCCAGGGTCGAGCGGATGGTCATTTCCACCTCTCCTTCCGAGGCGCGGCCGGCCTTGAAGACTTTGCGGATGGCTTTCAGCGCCTGTTTCTCGATCTCGAAGCCGCCCGATTGTTTCAGGTTCGCCATGGCGCCGCGCACCTTGGAGGCATCGCGGTCATAGGCCTCGAACAGCAGCCGTTCGAAGTTCGAGGAGATCTGGATATCCATGGAGGGCGAGGTGGTCGCCTTCACGGCGCGCATCTCGTAGCGGCCGGTTTTCAGGGTGCGGGCAAGAATATCGTTTTCGTTGGTGGCGACGATCAGCCTGTCTATCGGCAACCCCATCTGTTTTGCCACGTAGCCTGCAAAGATATCGCCGAAATTTCCGGTGGGCACGGTAAAGGAGATTTTCCGGTCCGGTCCGCCGAGTGAAAGCGCTGTCGTGAAATAATAGACGATCTGGGCCATGATCCGGGCCCAGTTGATCGAGTTGACGCCGGACAGGGCGACGCGGTCCCGGAAGGCCGTATCGTTGAACATGTCCTTGACGAGGCCCTGGCAGTCGTCGAAATTGCCCTTGATGGCAATTGCATGGACATTGGCCGCCTTGGAGGTGGTCATCTGATGCTGCTGTACCGGCGACACCTTGCCATGCGGAAAGAGAATGAAGATGTCGGTGCGGTCGCGGCCTGCAAAAGCGTCGATCGCGGCCCCTCCGGTATCTCCGGACGTCGCGCCGACGATGGTGGCGCGCTCGCCGCGTGTCGTCAGAACATGGTCCATCAGCCGCGCCAGCAACTGCATGGCAACATCCTTGAAGGCCAGCGTCGAACCGTGGAACAGCTCCATGATGTAAGCATTCGGGCCGGTCTGGACGAGCGGCACGATCGCCGGGTGGCGGAAGGTCGCATAGGCCTCATTGATCATCGCCCGGAAAATATCGTCCGGAATTTCGCCGTCGATGAAGGGCGACAGGATGGTGAACGCGACTTCCTGATAGGATTTTCCCCGCAATGCACGGATGTCCTTCTTCGAGAAGCTTGGAAAGGACTTCGGCACGTAAAGGCCGCCGTCGCGGGCAAGGCCGGCCATCAAGGCGTCGCAAAAACCCAGCGAAGGGGCTTCGCCCCGCGTCGAGACATATTTCACCGTCGTCATCCTTCGTCGTCTGCATGCCAGCCGCGGCGGAAACAAACCGGCGCTGCTGTGCCCTTTCGGGCGATGCTCGTCACATCTTAACGGATGCTGAAAAAGTGATTTCGGTCGAGAGACTCCAATCGATTTTTCAATGCGTCGCTGCTATAGACCATCGCCAAGGGTCTTGAAAGGCTCAAGTTGCAGGGGCGGACAACCGGAAAATTCCTTATTTTGCGGTCAGTCAGGCGCTGCGGCGTACAATCGCAAGGCAGAGGATATAGTCAGGTGTTTGGTAAAATCTCCAGCCGTCTTCTCGTAGTTTCACTTCTCGCCGTCGTCGCCGGCTGCAACAAGACAGATACGGGTGGCGCCATCGATGCCGGCGGAAGCGCCGCAGCGCCGACGCCCGCCGTCGTTCAGGGGGCATGCCCGCAGGTCTATCTGCTGGAAGGCACCGCCGTTCACCGTTCCTATGCCAAGGGCGCCAAGGACGATCCGACGCAGATCATCTACCAGGCCTCGCTTGCCGACACGACCCGCCAGTGCGTTCAGAACGAAACCCAGCTCATCATGACCATCGTCGTCCAGGGACGGGTGGTCGCAGGCCCGGCCGGGGGCGCCGGCACGGTCAATCTGCCAATCCGCATCGCCGCGACCGATAGCCAGAACACGCTTTATTCCGAGCTGACCCAGTATCCGGTCGATGTTCCCGCCAGCGGGGCGGCGCAGTTCATCTTCACCAAGACCGATGTCGTCATTCCCGGCGGCGCCGGGACGTTCGCCAAGGTCTATGTCGGCTTCGATGAGGGTCCGGTGAAGGGCAAGAAGACGAAATAGGCGGCAGGAGCGCGGGAGCCTTCGAAGCTGCCGCGCCCTGTGAAACCGAACTCAGGCCATCAGCGTTTCCGACCATTCCGATAGTGCCGCGATCACGCCCGGAAAGGCGCTCATCCGGGAAATCACCGTTTCCGCGCCGGCTTCCGTCAGCTTGTCGGCGTGTGACGGATAGGTATGCGAAGCGCCGGTGAAGCCAACGACGCGCATCCCGGCCGCAACGGCGGCGTGGACGCCGTGAACGGAATCCTCGATCACCAGAACGCGGGACGGATCGACACCGAACTGTTTTGCGCCATGCAGAAAGATGTCAGGCTTCGGCTTTACACGGTCTTCGCCAAGGTCGCGGGCGGAGTAGATATGCGCCCCGAAATGATCCTTGATGCCCACTTTGGTCAGCATCATCGCCAGCCGCTTCGACGTGGAGTTGGAGCAGATGCAATGCGGCAGCTTCATCTGCGCCAGCATTGGTTTGACGCCCTCGATGATCTCGACGTCGCTGGAAAGGCGCTGGTCAAGAATGGCCTCGTTCTTGCTGATGAGGTTGGCCGAAAGCGGGATGTCCGCCTCTTTCTCGATGGCAAGCAGCGTGTTGTGCCACGTCATGCCCGCAAAACGCTCTGCCATCTCCAGCGTGCTGATCGGATAGCCGGCCTCGGTCAGAAGCCCGGCTTCGACCTCGCTCGCGATGATTTCGGAATCGACCAGAACGCCGTCGCAATCGAAGATGATGAGGTCAATGCTGGTCATATCGGGAAATGTCCTTGGGAAAGCCAGAGCCTTGGGGGGTGGCGCCGATGTACACGATGCCGCCCGAAAGCTCAACCGCCTAGGGTGGGAGGCTGCCATGCGCGAGGCGGCCAGGCAGACCGCCCGGCTTGTTTCGTTGCGATCCGAAGATTAGAAAAGTTGGCATCACGGCCTGTGCCGTCCCCAAGGATTGCCGTCGAGGCCCCATGACCGTTCGCCTGCGCTCGCATCACCTTCTCTGCATGCTCACTTTCGTCGGCAAGGGATACACGCAGGCTTTCACCGAAAATTATATCCGAATCGCCGCCCGTCTTACCGCGGGCGAGGATATTCTCGTGGTCGAAGGCCCGGACGATGTCTGCGCGCCGCTGCTTGGCGAAGCCGACGCACATTGTCGGCGCGGCAGCGTCACGGAGCGCGACCGCTGCGCCACCCGGGCGGTGGAGAACTTGCTCGGCATGGCCGCCGGCCCCGGCGCGTCGATCCGCCCGGATGCCGGTTTCCTTCTGACATTGCGCAACGCATTCGGGGCCGGGTCTATCCGAAAGGGGTGCGACGGGTGCGAATGGTTGGCGCTCTGTACGGGCATCGCCGCCACCGGTTTCGATGACGTGCTGGTGACGGCATCCGGCTCTCCGCCGGACAGCCAACGGAAAGCATTCGCGAATTTCTTCCACCAGAAGGATCACGGCGGAACAGATCGACCACGAAAATAGCCATCCCCCTGTATCATCTTGCAAATTTCAACGCCGTCTTCAGCCTTTGGTAACCAAGTTCGGTAACCATAAGCCGATCAGTCCGAGTAAGCGTATTTGCGAGTTGTCCATGTCCTCAGTCGTCTCTTTGGCCGAAATCTCCCGTGGCACCAGCCCTGCCGGCTGGATGAATTCCATCATCAAGGGCGACTGCGTCGCAGCCCTCGAAGCGCTGCCCGACAATTCCGTCGATGTCGTCTTCGCAGACCCGCCCTACAATCTGCAGCTCGGTGGCTCGCTGCACCGTCCCGATCAGTCACTGGTCGACGCCGTCGATGACGAGTGGGACCAGTTCGTGTCCTTCGATGCCTACGACGCCTTCACCCGCGCCTGGCTGCTCGCCTGCCGCCGCGTTCTGAAGCCCACCGGCACGCTCTGGGTCATCGGCTCCTACCACAATATTTTCCGCGTCGGCGCCACCTTGCAGGATCTCAACTTCTGGATCCTCAACGACATCGTCTGGCGCAAGACAAACCCCATGCCCAACTTCAAGGGCCGTCGGTTTCAGAACGCCCATGAGACGCTGATCTGGGCGAGCCCCAGCGCCAAGGGCAAGGGCTATACGTTCAACTACGACGCCATGAAGGCCGCAAACGACGACGTCCAGATGCGTTCCGACTGGCTCTTCCCGATCTGCTCGGGCAACGAGCGTCTGAAGGGGGAGGACGGCAAGAAGGTGCATCCCACGCAGAAGCCGGAAGCTTTGCTGGCCCGCATCCTGATGGCCTCCACCAAGCCTGGCGATGTCGTGCTCGATCCCTTCTTCGGGTCAGGCACCACCGGTGCGGTCGCCAAGCGCCTCGGCCGCAACTATGTCGGCATCGAGCGTGAGCAGAGCTATATCGACGCGGCTGCCGAGCGCATCGCGGCGGTCGAACCGCTCGGCAAGGCGACCCTTTCCGTGCTGAGCGGCAAGAAGGCCGAACCGCGCGTCGCCTTCAACACGCTGGTCGAAAGCGGCCTGATCAAGCCCGGCACCGTACTGACCGACGAGCGCCGCCGTCACAGCGCCATCGTGCGCGCCGACGGCACGCTGGCAAGCGGCGGCGAGGCCGGCTCCATCCATCGTCTGGGCGCCAAGGTTCAGGGCTTCGACGCCTGCAACGGCTGGACTTTCTGGCACTACGAGGACGCAGGCAAACTGCGGCCTATAGACGATCTGCGCGCCATCGTCCGCAAGGATATGGCTCTGGCCCACTAACATCGGCCAGGCAGGACTCCACTTTGAAAAACGCCGCGCGATTCCTAAGGGAGGCGCGGCGTTTTCGTGTCGCAAACAACGTTCTGATCAAGCGAAACAGGATATCTGCAGCCAGTCCCTCCGCTGAAAAGTCGAAATATTTAGAACAATTTAACCATCCCGGATCTAGATTGTCTGCAGGCCGAATGCGTGATCAACCGCGCGACGGCCAGCGCCAAACCCCCAACGGGAACGGCTATCGCTTTACGGACAGTCTTTTCCCGGTTTCGTACCTTCAGTCCCGGGAAAAGACTTAAACGCCCGGACTCCGAAAGGCGTCCGGGCGTTTCGCTTTGCAGCCATGAAAAAGGCCCCGCCGGCGGCGAGGCCCTCGATAGTTCGGGCTGGGTCAAGCCTCAGAGAATGAAATCATCGGCGTACATTGTGGAGACACCGTTGACCTTGATATGGAAGTCGCCGGAGCCGTTGCCGTCCGTATCGCCGGAGATGATGCCGCCGCTGTAGCGCAGTTCGCCGGCAATTCCATGAAACGACTGGCCGCTGATGAACTTGAAGCTCTGGTTGCCGCTGCTCAGTTCGTTGGCATCGATCGACCTCAGGTCCACCAGATCGTTCTCGGAGGCGTGGAAATCCTCGATGACATCGCGGTTTGCACCCACGACCGAATCCGACAGCGCATTGAAATCGAAAAGGTCGGCGCCGGTGCCGCCGTTCAGGTAGTCGATGCCGGAACCGCCGGCCAGAAGGTCGCTTCCGGAGCCGCCGATCAGGTCGTCGTCACCGCTGCCGCCGTAAAGATTGTCATATCCGGCGCCGCCGTACAGATCGTCGTTTCCGCCCAAGCCGAAGAGATCGTCGTGACCGCCAAGGCCCTGGAGAATGTTGCGGCCGCTGCTGCCGGTGAGGTCGTCATTGCCGCGATCCGTGCCGGTCGCGTTCTCGATGCTGATCAGAACTTCGAGGTGACCGGATGTCGTCGAGGCTCGCTGTGCGCCAAGATCGACGGTTACGCCCTTGCCGCGCTGCGTTTCGTAGCTGTCCTGCAGTTTATAGCTGATCGTATCGGTGCCTGTGCCGCCATTGAAGTAGTTGTCGACACCGACCGATTCAAAGCTGTCATTTCCGGCTTCGCCGTAATACCTGCTGGCTTCCGTATCGACCGAAAAGCGGTCGTTGCCGTTGCCGGCCTTGACGATGTCGTAGCTGCTCGAATCGCCGGCGCGAATATCGGCCACGTAGAAATCGTTGCCGTCGCCGAGGAAAATGTCGTTGCCGCCCTCGTAATAGTTCAGCACGTAATCGTCGCCGCTGCCGGCTTCGACCGTGTTGAAGCCGCCCAGGCTGTCGGTGCGGTTGAGATAGATGTCATCGTGGCCGTCATAGCCGTAGATGGTGACCTCGGCATAGCCGTTCTGCTTGATGATATCGTCACCGTTGGTGCCGCGAAGTGTCGCCATGATGTCTCGTCCTTATCTCATTGGATGGATCTGATGCAGCGGATCATGGCCCGGCAAAGGTGAATGATAGCTGAACCAATTGCGGCGATTCGGTGATATAATTGAGGCGCTTAGGTTGGGTAATCGGTGACGGTGACGCTGATGATCCTGCCCCGCCCGTTGAATGTGATCACCTCTTCGCCGCGCCGTTCGAGCTTCATTCCGGTCTTCGTGCTCGTCGCCGCGAGATGCCAGACCGATCGTGACGTAAAAGCCGATAGGGCCTCGATCCCGCTGTCTTCTGCGACCTGGTCTGGGTATTCCTCGAAATAGCCGCGGAACGCCGCCATGATCGCTGAACGTCCCCGGAGATCGCCGACTTTCCCCGAGATGTAGATCGCATCCTCGGCGAAAAAGCTGTCGATCGCGGCAAAGTCCAGCGCGCCGATGGCCGCATGAAAGTCCTGTGTCAGTTGCACCGGATCGAACATCGCTGTCATGTTGTCACACAGTCACGCCATAGGCCAGGAGATCGGCCTGCAGCGTCTGCGGATCGGTAAACTGCACGGCATGCCAGCCGGCAGCGCGCGCACCCTCCACGTTGGCCGCGCTGTCGTCGATGAACAAGGTCACGGACGGATCGAGACCGAAATTCTCGGCGTGGGTTCTGTAGATTTCCAGATCGGGCTTGATCAGCCGCGCCTCTGCGGAAACCGTGACGCCGCGCGGCAATGTGAGAAACGGAAAAAGCTTCAGGGCTTCCTTGAACGTGTCGGAGGCGAAATTGGTCAGCAGCGTGACGTCATAGCCCTTGGCGATCAGGCTTTCCATGATCGAGACGCTTTCGACATAGGCATGCGGCACCATCTCGTGCCAGTGCTTGCGGAAGGCGCGGATATTGTCCGCATGGACCGGATGCGCCGATATGAGAAGGTCCTCGGCCTCCCGCCAGTCGCGGCCGCGGTCTTGCTCCATGTTCCAATCGTGTGTGCAGACATTGGCGAAGAACCACTGGCGCTCCGTGTCGTCCGGTATCATCCGGCTGAACGGAATATGCGGATCGTAATGGATCAGCACCTTGCCGATGTCGAAGACGATGTGACGGATCTCGGCGTTTGTCATTCCTGTTCTCCTCCTCTAGCAGCGAGAGGCCTGCCATCGAAGGCATGTGGTATAGCCTGTGCAATCGCTTTTTTCATGACGGTCGGCAGCGCCTGCGCGCTCAGTGAGGCAAGGGGCTCCCACCAGCCGTTTCCCGTTTTGTTCCCGGCTGCGACATTCGCCCGGTACACCGATAAACGCAACTCGAAATGCGTAAAAACATGCGTGATCGTCCCGCACGGTTCCCAAGGGCCTGCGAAAGGCTGCGCATCGATGGACGTCTTTCCGTCGATGCGCGCCGTCCATGGGGTTCCGGGCACCTCCGTCATGCCGCCGAGAAGTCCGGTTTCGGCACGCTTTTGCAGATAGACAGCGCCACCCGGGTCGCTTGCCACGAAAGCGGCCCCGACACGCAGCGGTTTCTCCTTTTTAGCCGCCTTGCGCGGAAAATTCTCCGGCTCGGCCGTCCGGAAGGCCAGACAGACGGCGTTGAACGGACAGAGTGCGCAGGCGGGGCGTCTCGGCGTGCAGATCGTCGCGCCCAGATCCATCATGGCCTGCGCGAAATCGCCGGGCCTTTGCGCCGGTGTCATCGCCGCCACCAGCGCTCGCATCTGCGGCTTGGCGGCCGGCAAGGGCGTTTCGACGGCATAAAGACGCGAGATCACCCTCTCGACATTGCCGTCGAGCACCGCGCTCTGCCGGTTGAAGGCGATCGCGGCGACGGCGGCGGCCGTATAGTCGCCAATGCCCGGCAAGGCCTTCAGACCCTCTTCCGTATCCGGGAAGCGGCCGCCATGGTCGCGCGCAACCGCCTCGGCACATTTCTTCAGGTTCCGGGCGCGGGCATAATAGCCAAGCCCCGCCCAGGCTTTCATCACCTCTTCCGTGTCGGCCGCAGCGAGATCACGGACATTTGGCCAGAGCGCCAGGAATTTGTGGAAATAGGGTTTGACCGCCTGCACTGTCGTTTGCTGCAGCATCACTTCCGACAGCCAGACATGATAGGGGTCGGCAACGACGCCCTGCCGTGCCATCGGTGGCGAAACGCGCCAGGGCAAGTCGCGGTGATGTCGGTCATACCAGGCAAGAAGCTGGCCGGCGGCGTCGATGGTTTCGAACAGATGCTGCATGATTTGCCGTAGGAGTGATCGGGGTCTATACTTGGCGGATGGTTCGCCTGCCTTCAAGGCGGAAATCGAAATGCGGAAGCCCTTGTCTTGAAGCAACCCTTTAGCCGCCGCGGCGCAGCGCAGATCAGCGAGATCGCGAACGGTCTGATCGATCCGGTGCTTGCCAAGCGGGCCGGCATCAACACCTTGCTGCTTGGTTCCTGGGACGAGATTGCCGGCGAGGAGTTCGCCGATTGCACGCGGCCCGAAAAAATCGCCTGGCCGCGACGCGCCTCTGAAATGGCCGGTAACGGCGGTTACCAGCCCGGAGTCCTCACCGTTGCCTGCGAAGGTGCCCGCGCGCTGTTTCTCACCCATGCGCAGGGCGAATTGATCCAGCGTATCAACGGCTTCTTCGGCTTTCCGGCGATCAGCCAGATGCGCATCGTTCAAAAGCCGGTGTCGCCGCCGCAAAAACGCCAACCGAAGCCAAAACCGCTGACGGGTGCGCGCGCTCAGCACCTGGAAGACCTGGTCGGCGGCATCGAAAGCGATGCGCTGAAGGCGGCGCTGACGCGGCTTGGCACTGCCGTTCTGTCGGCGGGCAAGAAGGAACGGGCTTGAAAGGCTTGCGAAAAGCGGTCGGCAATCATCAGCCGGTCACAATTGTTTGAATTGTGATGAACGTCAGCCCCTTGTCGCGTCGGGCGCGGCAAGTTATCGACCTGATGACCTTTTATTCCTCCCCTTGAGACAGGTGAACCATGTCCATTTCCAAATTCAGCCCCGTCAAGCGTCTGCTGTCCGGCGTCGCCGTGGCTGCCATCGCCGTCACGCTTGCTGCCTGCAGCGACGAGAAGAAGGATGCGGCTGCCAAGACGCCGGCTGCTGAAACCGCGGGCGCAGTTGCGCAGACCGAGGGCCAGCCGGCCGGCGGCTCCATGATGGCGGCAACCAAGACGGAAGTGAAGCCCGCCGACACCATGATGACTTCCTCTTCCATGTCCTCTGCAGCCAAGCCTGCCGATGCCGCATCGGCAGAGGCCGGCCAGACACAGATGGCGCAGGCGGCGGCTCCGGAAGCCAAGGCCGATCTGCCGCAGGTTCAGGGCGAGGTCGATGTCGCCAAGCTGATGGAGCCGGGACCGTTGCCGGAAATGGCGATCGGCAAGGCCGACGCACCGGTGACGATCGTGGAATACATGTCGATGACCTGCCCGCATTGCGCCGCTTTCCACAACAACAGCTTCGATGCCATCAAGACGAAATATGTCGATAGCGGCAAGGTCCGCTTCGTCATGCGCGAATTCCCGTTCGATCCACGCGCGGCGGCGGCCTTCATGCTGGCGCGCTGCGCGCCTGAAGGCCAGTATTTCCCGATGGTCTCCATGCTGTTCAAGCAGCAGGAAACCTGGGCTGCCGCACCGAACGGCCGGGATGCCCTGCTGCAAATGTCGAAACTCGCAGGTTTTACACAGGACAGCTTCGAGGCTTGCTTGACGAACCAGAAGCTTCTGGATGATGTGAACGCCACGATGCAGAAGGGCGCGAACGATTACAAGGTTCAGTCCACCCCGACCTTCTTCATCAACGGCAAGCAATATTCCGGAGACATGTCGGTTGACACCATGTCGGCCCTTATCGACGCATCGCTCTGACCCTTCCCGTTTCCAGCAAACGACCGGCGGGCGCGTTGTTGCGCCTGTTGTTGTCTGGAGTGTGCGGAGGCTTCCCCCCCTCTGTCACTGCGTGACATCTCCCCCTCAAGGGGGGAGATCATTCTTTTCCCTCGCCACTCTCCCCCTCACTCTCGTCGTGAGGAGAGCACGGTGCCCGTGGCCAATCTCCCCCCTTGAGGGGGAGATGTCACGCAGTGACAGAGGGGGGGAAGCCTCCGCATATTCGGCACTCCGCAGGCGGCAGGGCCTCACCCCATGAAGTTCACAAAGCTCCGTCTCCTCGGCTTCAAATCCTTCGTCGAACCCTCCGAATTCGTCATCGAGCGCGGATTGACCGGTGTCGTCGGGCCGAACGGGTGCGGCAAGTCCAATCTTGTCGAGGCGATGCGCTGGGTGATGGGGGAGAACTCCTACAAGAATATGCGCGCGTCGGGCATGGACGACGTCATCTTTTCGGGTTCGGGAAACCGGCCGGCGCGAAACACCGCCGAGGTCGGCCTTTATCTCGACAATTCCGACCGCACGGCGCCGGCCGCCTTCAACGACAGCGACGAAATTCAGGTGACGCGGCGGATCGAGCGGGAGAATGGCTCGGTCTACAGGATCAACGGCAAGGAAGCCCGCGCCAAGGATGTGCAACTCCTTTTTGCCGATGCCTCCACCGGCGCGCGCTCCCCATCCATGGTCGGCCAGGGGCGCATTGGCGAACTGATCGCGGCAAAACCGCAGGCGCGCCGGCAGTTGCTCGAAGAGGCGGCGGGCATTTCCGGCCTGCACTCGCGCCGGCATGAGGCCGAACTGCGCATGCGCGGCGCGGAAACGAATCTCGAGCGGCTGGAGGATGTTACTTCGCAGCTTGAAAGCCAGATCGAAAGCCTGAAGCGTCAGTCACGCCAGGCCAACCGCTTCAAGATGCTGTCAGCCGATATCCGGCGCCATGAGGCGATGATTCTGCATATCCGCTGGGTGCAGGCCAAGGAGGCGGAGGCCGAAGGCGAAAGCCACCTCAACCAGGCGACATCGCTGGTGGCCGAAAAGGCTCAAAGCCAGATGGAGGCGGCCAAGGCACAGGGAATCGCCAGCCTGAAATTGCCAGAACTGCGTGAAGGCGAAGCCCGGGCGGCGGCGGCATTGCAGCGTCTGCAGATTGCCAAGGCGCAACTCGAGGAGGACGCAGGCCGCATCCTGCGCCGTCGCGACGAATTGCAGCGCCGCCTGTCGCAACTCGCCGAGGATATCGCCCGCGAAGAGCGGCTTGTTGCCGACAATGCCGACATTCTCGCCCGGCTGGACGAAGAAGAGGCGGAACTGCGCGATCTTTTGGCCGAGGCCGGCGATCGGGCGGAGGAGGCCCGCGAGCGGCTGGAGCAGGAAGGCGAGGCGCTGCAGGAGAGCGAGGCGCGGCTGGCTGTGCTGACATCGGAGCGGGCCGAGGCGCATGCGGCGCGCAACCAGTTCGAGCGAGCCATCCGCGATCTCTCGGAGCGCCAGTCGCGCCTTGCGCGCCAGCTTGCGGATCAGAACCGCGATCTTGCCGATCTCGACCGGCAGATCTCCGCTCTTCCCGATCCGCAGGAAAAGCGGGAGCAGGTCGAGGCAACTGAGGCAGCCCTGGAGCGGGCCGAGGCGACGATGTCCGATATTGAGGACGCGCTTGCCGATGCCCGCGGGATGGAGCTTGAAGCCCGGCCGCCTGTGGATGCTGCCCGCGCGCGGCTGAGCGGGTTGGAGACCGAGGCGCGCACCATCCGGCGCATGCTTTCGGCCACGGCAATTCAGGGGACTGCGCCGCCCGTCGTCGATGATATCGAAGTTGACCGGGGCTTTGAAGCGGCGCTGGGGGCTGTCCTCGGAGACGACCTCGAATCGCCGCTCGACCGCCGGGCGCCCGCCCATTGGCGTTTGCCTGGAGATGGCTCGGGCGACCCGCACCTGCCTGTCAGTGCGGTTCCTCTGTTGCAGCATGTCCGCGGACCGCGGGTTCTTGAGCGCGGCCTGCTCCAGATCGGGATCGTCGAGAGCGACAGTGTGGCGGAAGCGCTTCTGCCGCTGCTCAAAACCGGCCAGCGGCTGGTGACCCGCGCCGGCGCGGTGTGGCGCTGGGATGGTCATGTGACCGGTGCAGACGCGCCGAGTGCGGCGGCGCTCCGTCTTGAACAGAAGAACCGGCTGGCGGAACTCGAAGGTGAAATCGCGACAGCGCAGGATGCGCTGAAGGTTGCAGAAGCGGCCCTCGGCGCCGCAAGTGTCCGCATCCGCACCGAGGACGAGCGCCTGCGCCTGTCGCGCGACGAACAGCGCATGATCGTCCGCAGACTGGCGGAGGCACGCGAGGCGCTTGCCGCCGCCGAGCGCGCCTCCGGCGATCTCGTGCGCCGCCGCGCTGTGCTTGCAGAAACCGTCAGCCAGCTCGCTCTGCAAAGCGAGGAGATTGCCGGGCAGATGGAGGCTGCGCGGGACGCGCTGGACAGTGTGCCCGATGGGGTTGATCTCGATCGTGCGCTTGCCGGCCAGACCGCGATTGTCGCGACCGACAGGGCGCGGGTCGCGGAAGCGCGCGCGATCAATGATGGGTTGGCACGGGAAAACGAAGCCCGCGAGCGGCGGATCCGCACGATTGCCGCGGAGCGCCAGACCTGGGCGGCGCGGGCGAGAAGCGCCGACGAGCATATCGAAACCCTGCGCGAGCGGGAGAACGAGGCGCGCGACGAGGTCGAGGCTTTGCTCGAAGCTCCCGACGTGTTCGATGACCGGCGCCGGGCCCTTATGAACGAGCTGGCGAAGGCTGAGCTGACCAGGCGTCAGACAGCCGATCTTCTGGCGATCGCCGAGACGCGGTTGCGCGATGCCGACCGGATTGCGACCACGGCTCTGTCCGAGCTTGCCGAAACCCGCGAGCGCCGCGGCCGCGCCGAAGAAAGGCTGGTTTCGGCCCGCGAAAAGCGCGTTGAGGTGGAGGCGCGTATCCGCGAGGCTTTAAGCTGCGCGCCGCACGAGGTTATGCGCCTGACCGGCCTTGCCGCCGATGCGAGCCTTCCCGATATCCGCCAGATCGAGCGGGAACTGGAGCGGCTGAAGATCGAACGTGAGCGGCTGGGCGCGGTCAATCTGCGGGCCGAGGAGGAGCAGAAGGAGCTTTCCGACAAGCTGGATGCGATGCTGAAGGAGCGCGAGGACGTGATCGACGCGATCCGCAAGCTGCGCTCGGCCATCCAGAGCCTCAACCGTGAGGGCCGGGAGCGGTTGCTGGCTGCATTCGATGTCGTCAACGCCCAGTTCCAGCGGCTGTTTACCCATCTCTTCGGCGGCGGCACGGCGGAACTGCAACTGATCGAAAGCGAGGATCCGCTCGATGCCGGCCTTGAAATCCTTGCCCGTCCGCCCGGCAAGAAGCCGCAGACCATGACGCTTCTGTCCGGCGGCGAGCAGGCGCTGACGGCCATGGCGCTGATCTTTGCCGTGTTCCTGACCAATCCCGCGCCGATCTGCGTGCTCGACGAAGTGGATGCGCCGCTCGACGACCACAATGTCGAGCGCTACTGCAATTTGATGGACGAAATGGCGGCCTCCACGGAAACACGCTTCGTCATCATCACCCACAACCCCATCACCATGGCCCGCATGAACCGCCTGTTCGGCGTCACCATGGCCGAGCAGGGCGTGTCGCAACTGGTCTCCGTCGATCTCCAGACGGCCGAGCAGTTAAGGGAAGCGGTTT
Organism: Pararhizobium gei; assembly: GCF_029223885.1. NCBI lineage: Bacteria > Pseudomonadati > Pseudomonadota > Alphaproteobacteria > Hyphomicrobiales > Rhizobiaceae > Pararhizobium > Pararhizobium gei. The sequence continues at coordinate 1,424,440 of NZ_CP119409.1, forward strand.
AGCGATCTGTTGCTGAGGTTTGGCGTGAATGATATACATCGGAAAAATGTATATCATGGAGGATGTCATGCAGGTATCGAAATGGGGAAACAGCTTGGCTGTAAGACTGCCCAAGAAACTGGTTGAGGATATGGCGCTTTCAGCCGGCGACGAACTCAAAGTGGTCGAGGTGGAAGACCGGACGATCGTTGTCGAGAAGGTCGATCGCAAGGCTGAATTCTTGCGGGAAATCGAAAAGTTCAGATGGGAGCTGCCTGCTGATTACAAGTTTGATCGCGAGGAGGCGAACGAACGTTGAGGGCTTTCTTCGATACCAACATCCTCGTTTATGCATTTTCGACTGATCCGAAACGGGAACAGGCGAATGCCACGATTGCGGAAGGTGGCGTCATAAGCGCGCAGGTTCTCAATGAACTCACCCATGTTTTTCGCAGGAAGCAAAAAAAAGAATGGCCGGCCATCGAGGCCGCGCTGAAATTGATGACATCGCGTCTGGCGGAGATTGTCCCGCTCACCGCCGAACTTCACGCGGCAGCACTCCCCATTGCTCGCGACCACGGCCTGACCATTTACGACGCCTTGATCGTCGCCGCCGCCATGGAGGCGGGCTGCGACACCCTGTTCAGCGAAGACATGCAGCACGGGCGCACCTTCGACCGTCTGACGATCCGCAATCCCTTTCTGGGTACGTCTGCCTGATATGGACATGGAAAGTGCTTCCGGCAAACGGGTCCGTCTTCACTATCGAAAACAACCACCTCAAAAATGTTGCGTTGCAGCATTTTTCTTGAACCCGTGCGGTTTGGATGCAATGAGTGTACGGTGATCTCGGTGGGAGCCGTAGGGTGGAGAACAGTCATGACCAAATGGGTATACACCTTCGGCGGCGGAGAGGCCGAGGGAAATGCCGGCGATAGTCACCGTCTGGGTGGTAAGGGCGCCAATCTGGCGGAAATGTGCAATCTGGGCCTGCCGGTGCCGCCGGGGCTGACGATCATCACGGACGCCTGTGCCTGCTATCACGATGGCGGCCGCATCCTACCGGACGATCTCAAGCAGCAGGTGACCGCCGGCCTGCGCAAGATGGAGGCCGTAACCGGCCGCGCCTTTGGCGATACACAAAAGCCGCTGCTTCTGTCGGTACGCTCCGGCGCCCGGGCCTCCATGCCCGGCATGATGGATACGGTGCTCAATCTTGGCCTGAACGACCGCACCGTGCAGGCGCTTGGACACGATTCCGGCGATGCGCGTTTTGCCTGGGACAGCTATCGCCGCTTCATCCAGATGTATGCCGATGTGGTCATGGGTCTCGATCACGAGGCCTTCGAAGAAATTCTTGAGGACGAGAAGGGCCGGTTGGGCCACGAGAACGATACCGAGCTTTCCGCCGTCGAATGGCAACACATCATTTCGCTTTACAAGCGGGTGATCGAGGAGGAACTGGGCGAGGCCTTTCCGCAGGACCCGCAGGTGCAACTCTGGGGAGCGATCGGCGCGGTCTTTTCAAGCTGGATGAACCCGCGGGCCGTCACCTATCGCCACTTGCACAATATCCCCGCAGCCTGGGGAACCGCAGTCAATGTGCAGGCCATGGTTTTCGGCAATCTCGGTAATACGTCGGCAACCGGGGTCGCCTTCACCCGCAACCCCTCGACGGGCGAGAACGAGCTTTACGGAGAATTTCTCGTCAACGCGCAGGGCGAGGATGTCGTCGCTGGCATCCGCACGCCGCAGAACATCACCGAAGCCGCCCGCATCGGCTCCGGCTCCGACAGGCCATCGCTGGAAAAGCTGATGCCGGAAGCTTTCGAGGAGTTCAAGGCGATCTGCCACAGGCTCGAAACCCACTATCGGGACATGCAGGACCTGGAATTCACCATCGAGCGCGGCACGCTCTGGATGCTGCAGACCCGCTCTGGCAAGCGCACCGCCAAGGCGGCGCTGAAGATCGCCGTCGACATGGCCGAAGCCGGCATGATCACGCAGGAACAGGCCGTCTGCCGCATCGATCCCGCTTCGCTCGACCAACTGTTGCATCCGACCATCGACCCGCGGGCAAGGCGCGACATCATCGGCTCAGGCCTGCCGGCATCGCCGGGTGCGGCGACCGGCGAGATTGTCTTCACCTCGGAAGAGGCGGTGCTGGCCCAGAAGGAAGGCCGCAAGGTCATCCTCGTGCGCGTCGAAACGAGTCCTGAGGACATTCATGGCATGCACGCCGCCGAAGGCATCCTGACCGCGCGTGGCGGTATGACCAGCCATGCGGCCGTGGTGGCGCGCGGCATGGGCATCCCCTGCGTTTCGGGCGCCGGCAATCTGCGTGTCGACGCCCGCAACGAAGTCCTGATCGGCGTCGGTGGAACGCTGAAGAAGGGCGAGGTCATCACCATCGACGGCTCCTCCGGCCAGGTGCTGAAGGGCGTGATCCCCATGCTGCAGCCGGAACTCTCCGGCGATTTCGCCCGAATCATGGCCTGGGCGGATGCCAGCCGCCGCATGACGGTGCGCACCAATGCGGAGACCCCGGCGGACGCCCGTGCGGCCCGCTCCTTCGGTGCGGAGGGCATCGGTCTCTGCCGCACGGAGCACATGTTCTTCGAGGGTGAGCGCATCAATGTCATGCGCGAAATGATCCTGGCTGCAGACGAGGCCGGGCGGCGGGCGTCGCTCGCCAGGCTTTTGCCGATGCAGCGCTCCGACTTCAGCGAACTCTTCTCGATCATGCACGGCCTGCCGGTGACCATCCGCTTGCTCGATCCGCCGCTACACGAATTCCTGCCGAAGACGGATGCGGAAATCGCCGATGTCTCGACCATTCTCGGGCTGAAGGCGGCCGAGCTTCGCCAGCGTGTCGACGCCTTGCACGAATACAATCCCATGCTCGGCCATCGCGGCTGCCGGCTGGCAATTTCCTACCCGGAAATCTGCGAGATGCAGGCGAGGGCGATCTTCGAGGCGGCTGTCGAGGCCGCGCGGGAAACCGGAGCGGCCGTGGTGCCGGAGATCATGGTGCCGCTCGTCGGCCTGAAATCGGAACTCGATTATGTCAAAGCCCGCATCGACGCGGTGGCGAAAGAGGTGATCGGCGAAGCGGGCATCGAGATCGAATATCTGGTTGGCACAATGATCGAACTGCCGCGTGCAGCCCTGCGCGCCCATGTCATCGCCGAGAGCGCCGATTTCTTTTCCTTCGGCACCAACGACCTGACGCAGACGACCTTCGGCATTTCCCGCGACGATGCTGCACAGTTCCTCAACACCTATATCCAGAAGGGAATTGTCGATCAGGATCCCTTCGTTTCGCTTGATTTCGACGGCGTCGGCGAGCTTATCCAGATCGCCGCCGAGCGCGGCCGCCGCACCAAGAACGGCCTGAAGCTCGGCATCTGCGGCGAACATGGCGGTGATCCCGCCTCCATCCGCTTCTGCGAGGAAACCGGCCTCGACTACGTCTCCTGCTCGCCCTTCCGCGTTCCGATCGCGCGGCTCGCGGCGGCACAGGCGGCAATCATCGGCAGGGGATGACAGGGCTACAGAATTTCCCGGAAAAAATTTGGCGTCCTGTCGAATCCACCGTAGCCCGTTCGTCATGGAGTGAGGAAGGCAAGACTGGCTTCCGTTTCAAAGGAGAAGCAGAATGCGTGTGATGGTGATGGTGAAGGCGACGGTGGACAGCGAGGAGGGCGTCATGCCGACGTTGGAACTGTTGGAGGCGATGAGCGCCTTCAACGGGCAACTGGTCGAAGCCGGAATCCTGCTTGCGGGCGAAGGTTTGAAGCCGTCGTCGCAGGGCAAGCGTGTCGCTTTTGATGGCCCGGGCCGGACCGTCATCGACGGTCCATTCGCCGAAACCCGCGAACTTGTCGCAGGGTTCTGGCTCTGGCAGGTCAAGGATCTGGACGAGGCCGTGGAATGGGTCAAACGCTGCCCCAATCCGATGTTCGGTCCGAGCGAAATCGAAATTCGTCCGGTCTACGAGGCGTCGGATTTCGGCGAGGAGATGACCCCGGGCATGACGGAGCAGCTGGAAATCATGCGCGAGAAGACCTCGGGCGCCTGATACAGCCGTTGCCCGTGTTGACTCAGGCGAGACTGGCCTTCTAGCCTTGCGGCATGACGGTAACCGAAATCCACAGGGCGATAGAGACCGTGTTCCGCATGGAGCGGGCTCGGCTGATTGCCGGTCTCGCCCGCATGATGCGCGACATCGATGCGGCCGAGGAACTGGCACAGGAAGCCTTTGTGATCGCCCTTTCCGAATGGCAAAAGACCGGCATTCCCCGCAATCCCGGTGCCTGGCTGATGACGGCTGCCAAGCGCCGGGCCCTCGACAGTCTGCGCCGCAGAAAGATGATGGCGCTGAAACATGCGGAAATCGGTCACACCATCAAGGAGGGCGACGAGACGGCCGTCGATGCAATCGAGGCGGCGATGGACGACGATGTCGGCGACGAACTGCTAAGCCTGATTTTCACCGCCTGCCATCCGGTCTTGTCTCCACAGCAGCGGACGGCGCTGACGCTGCGGCTGATCGGTGGATTGACCACCTCCGAGATCGCCCGGGCGTTTCTCTCGAACGAGCCGGCGATTGCGCAACGTATCGTGCGGGCCAAGAAAATGCTTGGCGCAGCCGGTCTCAGCTATGAGGTGCCACGGGGGGACGAAAGGACAGCACGCCTCGCCTCGGTGCTCGAAGTCGTCTATCTCATCTTCAACGAAGGCTATGCCGCGACGATGGGTGAGGATCTGGTCCGCCCCGCACTCTGTGCCGAGGCCCAGCGCCTCGGGCGCATCCTTGCCGGTCTGATGCCGGATGAGCCGGAAGTTCACGGCTTGCTGGCGCTCATGGAAATCCAGGCCTCCCGGCTTTCCGCCCGAGCAGGGCCACAGGGAGAATTTGTCCCCCTGACGCAGCAGGACCGCGCCCGATGGGACCGATTGCTGATCCGCCGCGGTCTTGCCGCGCTGCAACGCGCCGAAGCATTGGGGGGAGAGAATGGCGCCTATGCGCTGCAGGCAGCACTGGCCGCCTGCCATGCAAGGGCGCGCCGGTCGCAGGATACGGACTGGCCACGCATTGCCGCGTTGTACGACAGGCTCGCGGAGGTCATGCCGTCGCCAGTGGTCGGCCTCAACCGCGCCGTCGCGCACAGCATGGCTTTCGGTCCCGAGACGGGTCTCGCCTGTCTGGATGGCATCGCGCAGGCTGAGATCCTCAGCCAGTACGCACCGCTTCCGGCGGCCAGAGGGGATTTCCTCTTCCGCGCTGGCCGGCTTGACGAAGCCAGGGTCGCGTTTGAACGTGCGGCAGAACTCACCCGCAATGACCGGGAACGGGAATTCCTGCTGGCCCGCGCTTTGGCCTGCCGCAATTAAATTCGTTTTCAACGCCTCAGCGTATTCGGCCGGTTCCATCCCCATAGCATCGTGTCGTTGCCGTAGCGGAAAGCGCGGGATTCAGCCCGGCGGTCGAGTTCCATGCGTTGCAGGCAGGTTGCAAGCGCATCCGTATTGCGGCGGAAGCCATAGGAGAGGCAGGTTTTTTCGTCGACCGAGCGGCGTTCTTCCGGCGTCATCGTCTGGCAGCCGGCAAGCAGGGCGCCCAGCACGGTGAGAATCAGAATTTTACGGAATTGCATGATCAAACCTCGTGACATCCAGCAAGGTTCGATCCCTATCAGATGCGTTGCAGCACATCCACAAAGGCTTCGGCAAAATTCTTTAGGTCAACTGTCGCCTCGTCCGGCTGTTCGACGCGGATGGTCGAACCGTCATTGCCAAGACAGGCAAAGATCGTCGCCATCGCCGCCGCGCTGCTCTGCGGGATGCGCAGCACGGCGATGCGGTCGCTATCGGCGATCAGGCCGGAGGCAGGGAGTTCGAAGAGCAGAACGCCTTCGATTGCCGACGCGGCCCTGCGGACATGATCGGCAAAGCCAGCGGGATCCCCGGAAAAACCGTCGAGCGACAGTTCGAGTTCCATGAGATCCATGGTCAGATCAAGATTGTCCGCTGGATTTGCATCGGCCAGCGGCTGCGACGCGTGGACGGGAATGGCTGACTGAGGGGCATCGGATGACAACATGGGTCGCTCCCTTTCAGACCGCCGCTGTTCGATGTTCCGGCAGTCTTGGAAATGATGACTATCAGACCGGTTCCGCGCCCCGGAACCGGAACACACATGGTCCCCGTTTTAAAACGTTGATTAACGAGAATGGCGAATTTGCGGCAAAGCGCGCCTGGACGGCCCGGATTGCCGCAGCTGGCGGCATTTCCTCCGGGATATCGGGCTTTTGACAGGGAAACCGCTTCCCTCCTTTTGCGATGATGCTCTAAACAGAGGACTATTGCCGCAGCCGGCTAGGGGTTGATTCCGCCATATGACGATCAAGTACGAGCGCCCGATTTCCATTGCCGCCCGCTGGGCGCGATGGATTGCCCGCTTTGCCTTCGGTCTCTTTCTGGCGACGCTTCTTGCCCATCGCTTCGGGCCCTTGACCACGCCGAATTTCATCGCGCTCGCCATTTTCTCCGCAGCGCTGTCCGGCATCGCGGTGGTGCTGGCCGTCGTCGGCTTCGTCAGGCTCTGGCAGGTGGCCGCGGTCGGCGGCATCGCGTCTTTCGTTGCCCTTCTCTACGCCGCCGTTCCGCTGGGCTTTGCCGTGTACACGACGAGCCAGTATATCGACAAGCCGGCGATCTACGATGTCAGCACCGATACCGTAACGCCGCCACCGTGGATCAGCGAGCCGGATGCGGACCAGGGCTGGCTCACGCGTCCTGCGATTGTGACGCCGCAGGACCGCGAAGCACAGATCATCGCCTATCCCGGCCTGACCGGGCGGCGGTATGACGGTGCGCTCGACCGCGTCTTCCAGGGGGTGAAAAACGTTGCCGAAAAGACCGGCATAGCGGTTACCGGTGAACTGGGCGCCGAGAACGCGCAGGCCGATCTGGAGGACATGGCGGTGAAGCCCGCGGATCCCGCCAATGCCGATAGCGAGCCGAACGACGTGCCGATCCCGTTGTCGCGGCCGGAACCGGTGCGGGGCGAGATGACGCCCGGGCGTCGGTCTTCCGACATCCTGCTGCAGGGCGAGCGCCGCACGCTGATTTTGGGCTTGCGTTTCGATGTTCTGATCCGGCTTCGGGAGGAGGCCGAGACGACCTTCGTGGACATGCGGGTCGCCTCCCGCTACGGCGCCCACGATCTTGGCCGCAGCGCCCGTTTTGCCGACCAGTTCCTGCATGCGCTCGATGCCGAATTGCTCGGTATTGCCGGTGATTGATCAGGAAAGCCAGCCGTTGTAGCGCACGATCAAGCCGGTCAAAGGGCTCCCGATCTCGACATGAAACCGAAACACGCCGTCACGTTCTTCCTCGAAAGTGTCGCCGCCCGGCGCCAGAGACAGGGGCAGCGGAAGGCCGAGAAAACGCCACCCGCGGATCACCAGCCGCAACCGGCGCTTCTCGGGAACGAGCGCGATCAACACCCGGAACGGCCCGAAATCCTCGGCAAGCAGCCCTTCGTCTCGTCCGGTCGCTGCCGATTGCACGCTGCGGAAGGCTCTCTCGCCGAAACGGCGTGTCCACGTCTCGCGGCCTTCGGCGCAGGTAAAGCAAACGCTGACCGGAACGTCGGCCTTCGCCGCCGGAAACCGGAAAATGGCGGCGGTCAGCCGCGACAAAAGCCCCGTTCCACGCTCCACCCGCGCCCGGCCCCGGACAGTGCGGGTTTCGCCGCTGTCATGCATCGCCGCCACGGCTGCGGGCAGCGTATTCCAGCTGCTTGCAAGGACGCGGCGGTAGAGCGGCCTGGCTTGCTCTGCGGCACTGTCCTCGCGGATGCCGGAAAGAATGGCAAATCGTTCGAAAAGCGGTTCGAAATCGGCGAGCCTCAATTCTCCGGCGGCCGGCCGTGCGCCGGCTGCGGGCGCATGTCCCGCCAGCATCCCGCGGATGATGGCTTCCGCCGCCATGGCCGGAATGAAAGGGCCATCCTCTCCCTCGGCGATCAGATGCCAGGATCGCCTGAGCTCTGCGCCCGTCATGCCTGCACCCGAAACCGTCACGACCATGCCGCCCCGATGTTCGCCGAAGGCGAAAAGCCGCGAGACGCGGTGAAACAGGGGAGCAAGCGGAACCAGGGACGGAACAATGGCAAGCCGCGGCAGCCATGCGAGGAGACCGAGAAGCCGTTGCAGGATCTGCGGCTCGGTGCCGGCACCGGTGAAGACGGACTGCAATCCGGGCAGGCGCTCCGGCAGCAGCGCGAGATCGGGGGCATCGGCGAGCACGAAGCGTCGCCGGCGGAGCGGCACGCAGCCGGGCGGCGCGATCGTCATCCCCATTCCGTCCATCAGGCCGTAGCCGGTCGCGGGCCTGCCGTCCCGCAGAATCTTGATCGGCCTGCCGGCATAGCTTGTCACGGCGCGCACGACATTGAGACCCATCCGCGCCTTGGGCGAGGGGGCAATGCCGGCGGCGATACCGTCTATCCTCGAAAAGCCGGGCGCAAGCGCCTCCAGCGCGGCGAAGGAGAGGGCCGGAAAGCTGCTGCAGCCCGACAAGGTGAAGACGCCGCTCTCCTTTGCATCCGTATCGAGTGCTGCAATCCCGGTGACGAAAGCGGTGGCATCGGCCAGATCGAGATAGTGGATTTTTAGCGCGATGCAGGCGCGCGCCAGCCGGTAGGGATCCGGACCCGTCATCTGGAAGGGTCCGGACGCATCGACAACGAGATCGGGCTTCAGCACCTCCAGCCTCGCCCCTATGTTGTCCCCCGTCCAGTCGAATGCGAGTCCCGTCGCTTTCGCCTTGCCTCCAAGCGAGGCCGCGAAAGCTTCGGCCTTTTCGCGCGAACGCCCGGCAATCAGCAATGCCACACGTGTCTCGTCGCTCAGCAGCCGCGCCAGCCGCCCGCCAAACGTGCCGTAGCCGCCGACAATCAGAAGCGTCAGAGGGGGCGTGCCACGGGCCGGGTTCATGCGATGAACCGGCTGCGATGCTCCGGTTGCGGCACGAAACAGGCATCGCGCCGGCCGGCAATGCGGTACCGGTTTTTCGCCACCAGGTCGTAGAGCGGATCGCGCAGCGGCGGCGGGATGATCTTCAGGACACCGGCGAGGTTATAGGGAAAGCCGAGCCTTGCCGCCATGCGCAGCGTGCCGTCGAATTTCTGGTGCGCCAAACCGTCTTCGATCAGAAGATTGGTCTCGTAATTGCGGCTGTCGAGCCCGTAATGTCTGTAGAGCGCTTCGCCGAGCGGCGATTGGGCGGTGATGAAGCGAAAGCGGCCCTGCCGGTCATGCCGCAGCACGAAATTCACCCAGCCCGAACAGAAGATGCATTCGCCGTCGAAGACGATGATCGGGTGGTCGTCGGCGAAGGCGGGCACGGCCGGGTCGCTGCGATAGCTGTAAGCCGAATTGCCGGTCACGGCTCGGCCCCCGGTGCGAGGCGAAACAACCCTGTCAGCGCCGGCGGCCCGTCGGTCTCGACATCGCCGCGTTCGACAAGGTCTTCCAGATGCGCCAGCACGGAAAGGGCCGCCGCGCCATGCAGCCGCACATCTGTCGTGGCGTAAATTGCCGCCACCATGTCGGGGATCGCCCGGTCGCCGGCGCGCAGCCGCTCCAGAATGGCCCGCTCGCGCATGCGCCGATGCGTTCGCAGCCCGCGCAGGAAGGCCGCCGGTTGCCGGACAGGCCCGCCGTGACCGGGCAGATAAAGCCTGTCGTCGCGCGCCAGCAGTTTTTCGAGAGACGCCATGTAATCGGTCATCGACCCGTCCGGCGGCGCGACGATCGAGGTCGCCCAGGCCATGACATGATCGGCGGAAAAAACGATGCCGGTCTCATCGCCGCGGCCGGCCCCACCCAGCGCGAAGGCGGCATGGTTTGCCGTGTGCCCGGGCGTCAGGATCGCTGTCAGCGACCAGCCGTCGCCCTCGATCCGGTCACCGTCATCGAGGACCATGTCCGGCGTAAAGTCCATGTCGGAGCTTTCGGCGAAGGGATTGACCTCGCCCTCGTGCAACAGCCGCGCCGCCCGGTGCGGGCCTTCGGCGACAATCAACGCCCCGGTCGCTTCCTTCAGCCGGCGCGCCAGCGGCGAGTGATCGCGATGCGTGTGGCTGACGGCGATATGGGTGACCTCGCGCCCACTAAGCGCCGTCATCAGCGCCTGGAAATGCGCCTCGTCCTCCGGCCCCGGATCAATCACCGCCACCGAACGCCCGCCGACGATGTAGCTGTTGGTGCCATGAAAGGTGAAGGGGCTGGGGTTGTTGACGGTGATCCGCTCGACACCGTCCGCCACCGGGACGGCCTCGCCATACGCCGGCTTGAAATCGAGATCGAAATCGAGGTCTGCCATGCGCCGTCTCTTCACTTGTACTCGATTTCGATGAAGGACATGAAGTCGCTTCCGGCGTTGACGACATTGTGCTCGACCCCGGCCTCGCGCCGGTAGGCGGCACCCTTGCCGATATCCACCCGTCGTTCGCCGCCCGGCTCCTCCAGTAGAAAACGGCAGTCGGTCATCGGCACAACGACATAACCCATGCCATGCACATGATGCCCGGTATCCGCCCCCGGCTCGAAATCCCAGCGCGTGATCCGTACCATGTCGTCGTCGAGCAGAAGCGTGGATTTGGCAGGCGGGCGGGCGCGAAAAATGCTCATGAACGTCTCCGGATTTGAAGGCGAGACTAGAGGGCGGGCAATGGAATGCCAAGCCGTATCCGCAGAGGGCAGGGCATCCCGTCCACAGCCATGCCGCATTTGCAAAAATCCGTGCGAACCCCAACTTAAAGATTGTCGCATCCGCGCGGCTTTGCTAAACCGGCTTTCGATTTGGCCCGGCAATTCTCCGCGCGCCAGATGTTGGGGCGTAGCCAAGCGGTAAGGCACTGGTTTTTGGTACCGGCACCCCTGGTTCGAATCCAGGCGCCCCAGCCATACAGTTTAAGTTATTGTTTTTAAATGAAAAACGGTTTTTGAGAAAACGCTAACCGGAACACTTTTCCGGGTCATGCTTCCGTATCAGTTAGACAGCTAGCCTCAATCTCACATCTCGTAGCGGTCCACTGCCTTAGATGCACCCTTTAATTCTTGCCGGGCAAGATTGATCAAAGCTTCCCACGATTCGGAAAGTGCGGATGCCTTTCGATCAAGTGCGGCAATTTTTGACATAACCTGTTTGTAGATCTCATCTTCAACCCATCGTTCACCAGACGGTTTCCAAGTCGATCTTCCGCGACCGTCAGAGGTATAGAGTCCATAAAACTCGCGATAGAAGGCGCGGGCATCGTTGCAAAAAGCGTCGTAGGCTGCCTGAATGTTCTTGTTGTGAAATGGAAATATATCGTTCTCGTGCAGAGATATTATCTTTAATATACCATCATAGTCATCTTCATCCATATAGGTCTGAATTGCTTTATTTTTTATAATATAATATTGATTTTTGTCCATTATACTAATTAGTGAATTTATCTTATCAACGTCGTCCAGTAATACATAGTCGTTTGATTTGCTGTTATTAGACGCGTCGGCAAGCTCTATGCTCACCCAGGTCATGAGTGACGCAACGAAAAGAATTAGCGCGGCAAAATTGAATTTCGCAAAATCCACTGGCCATTGAACCCATATCAAAGACCCAATCACCGTAAGGACCGCGCCGACGCGGGCTATCCTGCTTGGGAATTCCGGCACCATTTTTAAAAACTCGCTTGTTTAGATAGTTGCTATGGCAGTAGCAGACTCGGCGTGCTTGTTCAGATTGTATTCAGTAATGTAGAGTTTGTATTGGTATGAGGGGGGTGAAGTGACAGATGAAGCTGCCAATCTTTCGACAGTGATTGGAACAGTTATTGCTGTTCTACTGTTCGTGGGCGGACTCTGGAGCTACCTCCGGCGCGGTCCTAAGCTATCAATTGAGATTATTCCTCCCAGTCAAAACAGGAAGAATAGAACGCTGACAGACCGGACAATCACAGTCTCGGTCTCAAATCACGGCAACGAGCCCGCCCTCATCTCGAAACTTCGACTGCGAGCACTCAAGCCGCGAAATATGGTTCGTCGGGATGTGACAAATGAGGCGTTGTTTGACGATACAACGCCATGGACGCCGTCCTTTAAACTAATGCCCGGTGATGCGAAGACGCTGTGGTAGGCTTACCGATCGGGATGGCCGGTTGCATATGGACGTATTTCTTCCTTATCGGTAAGTTTTGATGGCTTTCACGCTTTTCTTCCTGTACGGTAAGGCTGAATACGGAGAATGCTCATGATCCATTCAGCCGCACAATTCGGCGCATTAATTCGCGAGCACAGAAAAAAGCAGGGATGGACACAGACCGAGCTGGCGGAACGGTGTGGGACCGGTGAACGCTTCATCGTCGATCTGGAGAATGGCAAGCCTAGCTGCCAACTCCAGAAATCCCTCATCGCGGCCCGGACGGTTGGGATTGATCTCGGTGACCTGAAAACCGCAGCGCAGCCTGTTATTCCGGAAGCGGATGACGCTCTCGGGCATCTGCCCCGTTTCTCCTGATCAGGCTCGTCATGACCACCATCTTCTACGAGAGCTTGCCTGTTGCCAATCTCCTCGACCGCGATGGAATTTCGCTAGCCTATGAACCGAGCTGGGAGCAACGCACGTCAGCCTTCCCGATCTCGCTAACCATGCCTTTGCGATCCGGCAGCTATGGCGCCGATCGGGTCATGCCGTGGCTTGCCAATCTTCTTCCGGAAACGCATCTCTCCGAGATCGGCCAGCGCTTGAAAATTTCACCGCAGGATATTGTCGGTCTGCTGACGCGCCTTGGCCGCGACACCGCCGGAGCGTTTTCGATCGGGGAACCGCGCCGAGACGGAAATAATTTCCGCGTCGTGCCAGACGAGGCGGCGCTCGAGCGCATTCTGAACGAACTGCCTGAACGGCCCTTTCTGGTTGGCGAACAGGGCGTGTCGATGTCGCTCGCGGGCGTTCAAGACAAGCTACCCGTTTACATCGGTGACGACGGCAAGATCGCTATTCCCGTCGATGGCACACCATCCACCCATATCCTGAAACCCGACATCAAGCGTCTGGCCGGCAGTGTCCAGAATGAAGCTTTCTGCATGACCCTCGCCAAGCTCTGCGGGCTGGAGACGGCCGAGGTGACGACCGGACGAGCGGGCAAGCGAGACTACCTGCTGGTCAAACGCTACGATCGCATCGCCGACGGGGAGGGGACGATCCGCCGCATCCATCAGGAAGATTTCTGCCAGCTGCTGGGCCTGTTCCCGTCGGAGAAATATGAGCGGACCGGACTTGGCCAAAGAGGCGGCGCAACGCTCACGCAGATGTTTGAGGCGCTGGCGCGTTACGTGTCTCCCGCCGAACGACTGAGGCTGCTCGATGCCGTCATTTTCAACATCCTGATCTGCAACTCCGACTCGCATGCCAAGAACTACTCGGTTCTCGTCGGTGCAGCCGGAACAGCCAAACTCGCGCCGCTCTATGACCTGATGTGTGCGGCGGTCTACAAGCAGGTTGACCAGTCGCTTCCGCAGCAGATCGGGGCGAAGCGGAACGCCAACGAACTATATGGGAAGGATTGGCGGCAATTCGCATCGGCCGTTGGGCTGAGCCCCGCTCTCATGACAAGACGAGTCCAGGAGCTTTCAGGCAGGGTCGTCTCAAACCTCGATCAGGGGTTGGAGCAGGCAAGGCGTTATCCGTCTTTCCACCAAGAGTTCGGGGCGAGCCTCCTGCTCGCTATACGCAAGAGGTGCCAGCGGATGGAAAGACAGGTCGGCGGCTAGTCGGTTCTCGCCCTGCTCCAGAACTTTGATACGAGACTGACGAACTGGTGAAGACTTTGTCGGTATCGGCCGCCTCGAGTGTGTGCTCCGCCTTGATGGCTCCGAAAAGTTCTTGCCGGGGTGCGTTTGGATAGAAGTCAGAGGTTTCAGGCAACGTTGCGAAAGAGTGGCCCTCAAACTGCGATCAAGGCAGGTTTTTCCCAATGATCGAGGAAACGAGTTTGAGACGCGATGCCCGGGCTGAATAAGGTCCTTGCTTATACAAATCATCCTGACGTGGAAAAGGTACTCGCGGCCATCGAAACGGGCGAGCAACTCACCGTCGCACAAGTCAAGGCAATAATAGGTGCGACGCCGGCGAAGAAGGCGACTTCCTCCAACGACGTTCTGAACGCCGGTGGGACGGCAGGTCTCCGCAAGGTCGCGGAGATGAAGTACGCTCAGGATGTTGCGCGGTTTGATGCGCTCATGTCCAGAATCCTAAAGGAGGTGGAGACGGCTCTTGAGCCGTTGGCGCGGGGCCGGGCTGTCATCAAGGTGATCTTCAGGGAGCCGTAGTTTACCGTTGCCGCCATGCGCATGACCTCGTCAATGCTATCGCGGCCCCGCTGAAGGAAGGGCAAGGTGCCGGCTTGAATCTGCGGCTTGCTCATTTGCCAAAGGAGACCGCTTGGGGGCGGGTCCAAGCATTGCTCTGGCGGATGGGAAGCGTCGAAAGCTAGCCAAACCGTCCGGACTTCGTTCCGTGGCTTCAGCACGAAGTCGTACCGCTCCTTCGCTTCGCGGCCCATGGTGAGGCGCTCGACAGCGACGATGATGCAGAGCTCGAGGTCGCCGTAGAACCAGCCACCGATGAAACCCCGTACGCTGTAGGCCTCATGGCTATCGAGCAGCGTGCGGCATAACAGCTGACGGTCCATATCGTACTCAAAGGTCCCGCCACCGTGCCGGACTTTTTACGTTTGGGCCTCCGGTCCGACGCGTCTCTCGTTAACCATGCCGGAGTTCTCAGTTCTGGATGCGTTCTTGTCGGCTTGCCGGACCTCAATCTCCGGGCTATGTCGACAGGGTCAGCAGAAACGCCTGGTTCCGCAGACACTTAGCGGCCCCCGGTGGTGGTGGAACACCCAACGGAGGCCTGACCGGTAACCTTCTTCTGAAAGGCCACTGGCTATGTCGACCCTTAACTGCTTCGCTTCCGTATCGGAAGCATCTTCTCCCGTCTCTCCTGTTGAAACTCATCCGTTCCCGGTCGTTCCGCTGCGCGTCGGTCGCACGTCGTAACCGGACGTCGGATCGCCGCGGCTGGCATCGAATGCGGAAATTGTTTCCGCATGCGCGGACATTTGTCCGCGGATTTGCCGCGTCTGGCGATCCTGTTTCCCATCAACAGGAGAATTTCATGACCACTATGAAACACAATACGACGCCTGCTTACTCAACCGTCGCAGATGTCGAGGCCCTTCAGTCCCGTTTGGATGCGCTGATCGACGAGATTGTGGGACCGACACTTTCCGCTGACCTGCTTCGTGGTGCGCGTGTCGCCGGCATGACGGAGATTGCCACCACCCTTCGCGCCGTGCCGGTCGCAGAAGGACGGCTACTGGAACGCGGCATCGCCCTGATCGCTACCCTGAACGGCGACCTCGTGGTTCTAACCGGCAACCTGCGCCTGCCTGTCACCAAGGCTGCAACTGAGCTGGTCGAGATGAACGACCCGAAACACTACCGTTCGCTGAGCCTTGATGCGGACAGCGGCGGTCGCAAGACGTACACGCCGGACCTCTTGATCCTGAACCGCAGGACCGAGGTTGCGCATCTGGTCGACGTGAAGCGAAGCCTCGGCTCCTACGAAATCTCACGGATCGCCGAGCTGAAAAACCGTATGCTGGCGGCGGCGCTCGTCGTTCCGGACCTGCTCTATAAAGAGTATCTTCGGCTTCAGACGAAGGAGGTTTGGGTCGTCATCCTGAACGCCGAGAACCAGCGCAGTGATCTCGAGGGCGGTGTGTGGCCGCTGTCTGACGGCCGACATCGTCTTCGAATGTGGCGGACTGGACGATACCCTGCTCGCCGAACTGCTGCATCTCACCCTCGGGATCGCTCCGACGCGGTCGCTGAAACGCATGGAAGCCTTGGCACTCGACCTTGAGGGCCTTTCCATCGACGATCTGACGTTGTCGATCCGGCCGTCGCACGATCTGGAGACAATTCTGACCACGCTTGCCGCGCTCGGTGACCGGGCGCGAAACCGCGACGAGGATGATAGAGACGAGGACAGCGTTGGTCGTCACGGTCGCAGCGGCAGGGAGAGCAAGCTGAAAAGCAGGAATGCTGCCTTCAAAGATGCGGGCAAAGCGTCCTCCTCTCTCGAGGGCGTGGACATCATTCGACCACTTGAGCCGCCTGCTGAAAAGATGCGCACCAGTACAGATGTCGATGGAATGGCTATGAGCGGACCGTCGGTCGATAGCAACCTGCACCAATTGCGGATCGAAACATTGTCCGGCTACGGTGAAGCCCGGCAATGGGCACTTGATCTGAAGGACGATCTCCAGGTCTGGCGCAAGGGCGGTCTTGGCTGGAGCGAGATGAATACAAAGCTCCTGCTCTCGGGGCCACCGGGAACCGGCAAGACAACCTATGCCCGAGCGCTGTGCAACACGCTGCAAGTGCCGCTGCTCGTCACCTCGGTTGCGGCATGGCTGGAGCCTGGATATCTCGGCGATGTGTTGAAGCGGATGACGCAGGCTTTTGAAGCAGCGCGCGCGCATGCGCCGTCGATTCTCTTCATCGACGAGATCGACAATATCGGCAGCCGCAGCGGAGGTCGGCGCGAGCAACACGACGACTATTGGCGCTCCCTCATCAACCGGTTGCTCGAACTGCTCGATGGTGCCTGAAAGACCGACGGCGTGATCGTCGTGGCGGCGACAAATTTGCCGGATCGGATCGATCCCGCCCTGCTTCGGTCGGGCCGGCTGGAAAAGCATGTCGCGATCCCGATGCCTGATACCGAGACGCTGAGCGGCATCCTCGCCCATCATCTTGCCGCCGATCTCGCTAGTGTTCTGTCGTCAGCGCCGCGCCGAAAATTCATTCGTCACCTGCGTCCACCGACGGCGAAGGACCAAGTTCCGCAGCAGCACCGGAAAACAGTTGGCGCCCGAAATCCGACCACGGAAAGGGCGCGCCACAATGACCGATATCCAGCACCAACCACATGATGTCCTCCGACCGCTGGCACTGCTGGCGACAGGTCGAACAGGCGCCGACATCGAACGTGTTGTCCGCGAGGTCCGGCGTAAGGTGCGGCGCGAACAGCGCGTCCTGACCTGGGGTGATCTTGAGCAGGCTCTGCTGGCCGGCCAGATGCGCATGTCCGATGACCTGCGTTGGCGCACAGCGGTCCACGAGGCGGGGCATGCCATGGCATTCACGCTCACGGGCATCGCCGAAGTCGCCACGGCGACGATCGGCATCGACGGTATCGGCCAGGTCGCGAGCCGCCAGAACAGTCATCTGCAGCAGACCGAGGCCTGGCTCCAGCACTTTATCCTATGCATGCTCGCCGGTCGCACCGCCGAGCTCCTGGTGTTCGGGGAACCAGTCGCGGGCGCTGGCGGTGGCGACGACAGCGATCTGGCGCGGTCCACGAACCATGCCTTGGCGGCCGAGACACGCCTTGGCTTCTCCAAGCATCAGCCTCTCGTTTACCACAGCGAGAGCGGGAGCGTCAGCGAGTTGAACCTGGACCGGCATCTCACAGAGCGGGTAAACGCGCGGCTGCTCTCAGCAGAGCATGGAGCGCGCGACATGCTGGAGGCGCGGCGCGACGATCTGCTGGCCATCGCCACCCGTCTCAACGAGGTCAGGGTCATGACCGGCGATGATGTTCGGCAGATGCTGGCCATCCATGACGGGTGAGGGGCGGCGGGAGTCCGATCGGCGTGATCCAGAAAATCGATTCCTGTTTGCGCCCGTGCGATTCCGATCTCTCGCAAATCGATTCCGACTACAAAATTATCGATTCCGAGTTCTAAAACTGCGGTGCTTAAAGGCGGCTAGGTGCTGGACGGTCAAAGCAACGTGCGTCGTTTCACGTCTTATTAGATCGACATGACCTGTCGGCACCTCATGCCGACGTCATCCGAATTGTCACGATGCGTATTAAGGTGCCTGCACATCATGACGCATCATCTCAATTTACCCTGCCGCGATTCCGATCTCCACATCCGCGTTGCCAAGCTCCGGATTTGCGATTCTGCGGCAAACGCCGTTTGCGGGCAACACACTACTGGACAGCAGCTTCGGGATTATTTTTGGCAACCGGTGTTTGTCGCTTGCATAGCCGACGGTCAGGCTAAGGCTCCACCAACAGGGAGTTATGTTATGCCCAGAGAAACCAAGCAACAGAGGAATGCCAAGCAAATGATCCGCCAGCAGAGAGTGCGCGAAAAAGCCAGGCTGCGCCGTCGACCAGACAGAGATGATCTGGCGAGGGTGCTGCTCTGGAGAATGATTGAGGTTGCCCGCAAAAAAGATGACTCTTACCAAGCGCTCGGTAAAGTTCGGGACGTCATCGTCGAACTGCTTGAACGCCAAGGGTTCAATGTCTTTGAAAGCGAAGATGTCTTCCATGAGTTGGCCGATAGCTATGCGGATGGACTGTTTCCGTTTCGTCCAAAGCGCCATCTGGAAGCAAACTAGCTGGCCCTCAACTAAACCCCTTCTGCAAACGCCGTACGGTACTAATGGTCGTCTTCCCCCCATTACTTCGCATCACGGCGTTTGCAAAAGAATCGAGAAACCCCGGGTTCTAACATTGGCCAGCTCTCGTATTGCGGTAGCGAATCTATTCTTACGGGGCACCGATTTGACTACAGGGACACTACCGGATGGACACGCCCTCCTCAACCGATTGAATATCTGGGCGACGTGCATCCTGCCCGCAGTCAAGCAGGCGGGGATCGGATATGTTGAAGCGACGATTTCTCCCTTTCGGGCAGAGGACAACGATTATGCAATGCGCCCCGGTCGCCAACAGGGCATAGAGACCTGCAGTTGCTTTCGTTTCTCAAACTCGGCGAACACTACCGTCGGACCGGACTTCTATAACCGGCGACACAAGCTCAAAATCAGTCGCATCCTTAGCAAAAGCATTCAGCCTTGTCTGCGACAGCGCTGTGCTCATCAGATGCATGTCTGTTGTTTGATGCCCGCCTTCGGCCGAAAATCCTGCGTCAATTCCGACACCGCCTCGCTCGGTCAGCAGGTATCTTGCGTGGAAGTCGGCCCCACCGTTCTTCTGCCTCCAGCAAAAAATTGTAACGGCTAAACCTGCTGGTATCACCCCATCGAAAAGCGCGACCGCATCTCTCTCAAGTTCCAAAGTGGTAGGTTTGCTATTGTGGTAACGGAAGTGGATTTCGCAGGCTGCGCCCGGGTTATCCGCCTTAACGCATGCAAGACAAGCTCTGAGCGTACTTTTGTAGCGCGCGTTGTAGGGGTCGAAAAATGGATCGACGAAAAGGATACGGGCACTGGCGCGAAGAAACCAATTCAAAGCGGCGGCAATGGGCTCAGCCTCTCGTCACACAGGACTGTCTTGTTTAACCGCAATGAGGACGTCCTGTTCATCGATTTCATCGACAGTAGCCACTTGAGGATGAGCCGTCGGGTTGTTGTCAGCAATGATAGCATGGAAGGGCACTGCCACGTGTTGGGCGATAGCATTTTGTAACCAGCTGCCAAGTGCAGGATCATAGGGTCTACCCGAGCGGACAACTTTCGATTGCTTTGCTTCTTTCAACGCGATCTCAAGGCGCGCCCGCTCAATAGGCTTCATTTGTGCAGCCGAGTTATACACCTCCCGTTCCCACTTCTTCGGGAATCGAGAAATCAGCCGCCCACGATCAAAACCGAATTTTTCGATCAGGTAACGGAAGTTTTGCCAACTTGAGCCAATTGCCTGAGGCTCCACTGCATATTCGAAAAGCATCAGAAGAGTTCCTCCGCGCGCTCTTCAAAGAAGCCCCTCGGCCAGCGGTCGATGAAATCTCCCTCGTGGTCAACGCGAAGTGGCCGGAAACGGACGCCCTCATCGGTGCTCTCGACATAGATCACAGCAAGATCATCCGGCGAGAGGCCTATCATGCCGGGCGGTACTTCATTCTCGCTTGCTTCGCGGATGCGACGCAGGAGTCGCAGCATGATATGCTCGCTATGAGTTTCCACGAGCAGCGTCTTGCCAGGGCCAAAAATGCTGTCGCTTTTCTGAACTGCCTGGATGAACAGATCGCCCAAGCCGACCTGAATGGCCGGGTGAACATGCAATTCCGGCTGCTCGATCGCAAGAATGCCCTGTTGGTTTCGAAGGCAACCGACGATCACCGGGATCATTTGCGATATGCCGACACCGACATCGCTCGGTGCGACGATGATGCCCTTTTCGAAATCGCGCAGGGCGATTTCGGAACGTCCGCTCAGCGTCGCGTATAGGTCTTGCAACTCTGCAAGGTCGTCTTCGGAAAGTCTGGCCTCAAATAGCTGGTGGAACCGACTGGGAACCGGAACTTCTTTGAACTGGAACTTCTCAAGCCGATACGCAGTCTTCAGCCGCTCTTCGCCTCCAAGCCACGCATTGACCTCTTCAATCAGCTTGCCGGAAGGGTCAGTATAGAGCAAGTCCCAAGCTGCAAGGCCTTGCGCCAGCGCGATTCATCTGGTGAGAGGCGCGGGCGATACTGCCGGCTCGGAATTTCACGTAGCGGACCGATATAAGTCATTGCGCTGAGATAGTCGCGGACGATGCGGATCGGCCCAAGCACAAGTTCGTCCAGCAAAGCGCTCAAGCCAGCCCTGCGGCGACGCTCAAGTTCGTACTCATTGACCGCAGCGCGCTCCCGTTCCTCAGTCAGTCGAAGGATCGCTGCGCCGGCCATATCGCGCTGACGAATAAGGCTCTGATCAATCTCAACCAGATCAAGGCCGAGCGGGCGATCCAAGTTCGGCAGCGCGCCGAGGACCGTCTCCACGGCGATCCGGAACTCGACAGTCTCGTTTTCGGTCGCGTCTGCGGAGGTTTCACGAGAGAGTTCCCATATCTCATTGCCGATTGGCGTCGAGAATGGATCGTTTAAGTAGCCTTCTTCTACATCCTCATCCAGTTCATCGAACACTTCCTCAACGAACTCAGCGTCGTCCTCCGGGATGGTTTGTCAATGAGTTTGTGGTGCTGCCAATTTGCGGGCTGAGTATTGCCTATGGTAATGGGCGCTATATGATTGCCCTCATGGCGTGCAGCGGCCATATACACACCGTCCATACGCGTTGATAGCGGCAACCGTTCGACAGAGTGTGCAGGATGGCATTTATCTCACCGGCCCGGCTCGGGGTCGCCTTTCTTGGACTGGCCGGATTGACCTGTTTTTCCGCGCTGCATCCGTCCTACGCTCCGCTCTATAAATCCCTGCAACAAAACTATCGTGCCAGCCAAGGGCAAGCCGATTGGCAAATCGGGGAGCGCGAAGAAGCCAAGCGGCAGGACGCCGAACGTCTAGCACGCGAACAGGAAGCGGAGCGTCAAAAGGCGTCGGTTCTTGACGCCGGGCGCGCGGAGAAGAACAGACAAAGAGTGCGTGCCAACGAACTGGCAGGGTTGATCGTGACCACCAGCGAGAGGATCAACGCGCCGTTTCTGGAGTCGAAACCGGAGGTGCAAAAGCAGCAAATCGCACTCAGCGGTTTGTTCACCCAAGCGCCGGGCGCAACCGTCGTTGGTGACAGTGGCTGGACCATGGCCGATGTCATGGCAAAAAAGCCTTGTTCCGATATCCAGAATTCCTTGAAAACGGTGTTTCAGACAGACGGTTATATCCGCTATCTGCATTTCCTGTGCCTATACGGGTACTGGCAGGATCAGGGGAGCGACGATGAAAAGCTGTTCTCCTATATGTGGATCGAAGCAAACCCCACAGGTGCTGAGATTCGCCGTCGTTACCATGTGACCCTGAGCTACGTTCTCTATCACTTGACAGAAATGTGGGAGCGCCGGTTGCTCGACCGCAATGGAGCGTACTACGGGCGCTCACCGGGGAAACTCGACATCGCCAACTACGACCAGCTTTTCCGCACCCGGTTGCCGGGCAAAATGGCAAAATCGCTCGTGGGATGGCTTGAAAAACCGCAGATCGAGTTCATCCGCGACAAGTTATACCAACCGTCACTGATTAGAACCCTTGCGCCCATTTGCGTCGGCCGATTGACATGATCTTCCATGGTCGTTGCTGGAGGGTTCTCCAAGCGTAGCAGCAGTGGTCGACGATATCCTCGTAGGATTTGAAGACTCGGTTTGAGAGCCAGTTGTCCCTCATGAACTGCCAGATGTTTTCGACCGGGTTCAACTCGGGCGATTTGGGCGGCAGTGGCAGGATGGTGATGTTTTCTGGAACGACGAGATTGTTGGACATGTGCCATCCGGCCTGATCCATGATGAGGACGGCGTGTGCATGAACGGCGACGTTGCGGGATATCTCGATCAGGTGCTGGTTCATGGCATGGGTGTCGCACCACGGCATGACGAGAGCGGCGGCCTTGCCGTGCTTGGGACAGATGGCACCGAAGATATAGGCCGATCGGGTTCGCTGGTCGTGCGGCGCGGACGGCCTTGAGCCCCGCTTGGCCCAACGACGCGTGATCTTGTTCTTCTGGCCTATCCGGGCTTCGTCCTGGAACCAGATTTCGATTACTTTGCCCTTGGCGGGACCTGCGGCGATTTCTGCCACAGCGGCGGGGAAGTTTTTTTAAATGCCTCGGCCGCCTCGGCATCCTGCGCATGATGTCTTGGGCGAGCCGAGAGCTTGCGATAGCCCATGGCACGCACTTCGCGGCCCAGGGTCTCCTCGCTCACCGAGATGCGGAACTCTTCCCAAATCCATTGCGCCAGATCACACAGACGCCAGCGAACGACTCCATCCAGATACGGGGTCGGTCCGCGCTCTATGGCTTGCGCCAAAGCCGTTCGCTGTTCATCGTTCAGGAGAGAAGGTTTGCCCGGGGCCTTGCCGTTGATAAGGCCGGCGGGACCGCGTTCATTGAAGCGCACCACCCAGTCGCGCACGATCTGAACCGTCACACTGCCAAGCCGGGCGGCATCGGCGCGTGAGCCGCCATCATAGATCGATGCAAGTGCCAGAAGCCGCCGTGCCTGATCGGCATCGCGTGTCTGCCGAGCCAGAAGCCGCAACCTGGCTCCGTCGAAGTCCGATCGCAAAGAAATCGCTGAACCCATCACAAACCTCCAGTTTGCATCACAGATTCAGATTCGTTGGCTGCTGGGAATCCCCTTCAGAGTCATGCTCACTGACGGTTGGTATTACACGAATATAAGGTGATCAGGATTTATTAACCTTCTCAATGGTTTGAAAAAGAGCGGATTTCTTAGCTGGGTATCCAGGCGCCCCAGCCACACAAAGCAAACTTTCTTGTCCTGGTCCTGCGTCGTCCGTTGCGCGAGGTCTCTTTCCAAGCAGAACCAGCCTTCGCTGTACAGGCTGATCTTCGTTGCGGCGCAGCATTGACGACTTTGTTTCCGCTTAGACACAGGCAGGTTGACGCGCTTCAGAACGTCTTTAAACCCGCCGATCCCGTCGGCGGGCCGCATCCATCATCCCTCTAAACCCTCAGCCCGCCTTGGCGCCGCCCAGAAATTCCTCGCACCAGCTGGAGCCGCCTGACGCCTTACGGTCGCCGATGATGCGGATCGAGCGGATGACGTAGTCGGAGGAGACCGTCAGCTGGACGGAGCAGCTCAGGGATTCGGTGCGGGCATTGGCGATCTTCTTGCCCTTTTTGCCGTCCTTGCCTTCTGCATATTGTGCGGGAATGCTGCGCTTCTTGTAGCCGCCCTTCCAGGCATAGACCGTCGTTTCGCCGCTTGCGACGTCGGACTGCGGCGGGCCGAACTGGGCGAAGAAGGTGCCGGCCGGCTGGCCGTTCCAGCGGGATTCGACAGCGTTGCGCGCCGGCCCCACTGTGGTGCATCCGGCAAGCGCCAGCGCAAGGCCGGCTACGGTCGTCAGGCGGAAATTCATGCGTCGGATCCCTTTGGCGTTCGTTCTGAAACAAGTGCAACTCAAGGCGGGAGGCGTCGCGGCCGCCTGAGGTTTCGAACCAGCCTCTAGCGCCAAAGCGCACGAAAGAAAATCGGCACAGGACCTTATAGGCGCATCGGCGCAGATAAAATTTCAAGCGTTGCCGAAAGGTCCCATCATCGGCGTCTCGATACCCCGCTCATGCCGAAATTCCAGCGGCCGGCTGACCTGTCGTTCCAGCTTTCGTCCATGTTTTCAGGCGCTTTCGCAGATTCTCCATTTTGCTGCTTGTGGAAAGGACATTGCTGTTCTATAGAGGCGCCGCTGGTCACGGAGTGTAGCGCAGCCTGGTAGCGCACGTCGTTCGGGACGACGGGGTCGGAGGTTCGAATCCTCTCACTCCGACCAGCTTGATCCCGAAATTCTGTTTTGCCGGCTTTCATGGAAGCCAATGGTATGTTCGGTCGGGTGTCGCACAGTTGCCACGCGGCTCGGCAAATATCGGATACCGCCTGTCCGCTGCAAAAGCCGTTTGCGCTCGCGTGTTTCTCCGGTCTATCATTCCCTTTTAGCCCGCCCGGCCGGGCGGCGGTTGGGATGGCGGGATGGGGACACTTCATTTCAGGGCGGCGCACCTTATCCCTGCGGATATTGAGGCCTGCGCCAACACGCTTGCCGAACATGTGGCGGGCGTGCATCTGGAGACGGGCGAGTACAGCGTCATGACGATCACGATCGAAGACATCGTTCTCGACGGCTATCCGGCCGGCGATTATGAGGTCATCGTGCGCCAGAAGCGGCCGCCCGATTTTCTTGAACTCGACGTCGAAGAAGGATAGGCCCGGCGCCTTGCCCTAAACCGAGACGAGGCGGCTGCCGCTGTTTTCCGTCGACTGCGGCGCTCGCTCTTCTTCCACGCACATCGTATCGCCCATGGCTTTGCGCCGGCAAACAGGATTGTCCTTCATATGTTCGATATTCTCTGGCGCGGCATGGCAATCGGTATCGGCGGTACGGTTCTGATGGATGTCTGGGCCATGCTGCTGTCCCTTTTGCCCGGCCAGAACCGGCCGAACTGGGCGCCGGTCGGGCGCTGGTTCTGGCACCTGAAAACCGGCACCGTGTTTCACGATAACATTGCCGACGCCGAGCCCTATGCGCAGGAACTGGCGCTCGGCTGGATCGGCCATTATGCCGTCGGTATTCTCTACGGGATCCTGCTGGCGGCCATCGCCGGTCCGGACTGGCTTGCCGCTCCGACCTTCCTGCCCGCATGGATACTCGGTATCGTCACGGTTGGTGCCGGCTGGTTCCTGCTGCAGCCGGGGCTTGGAATCGGCTGGGCCGCGTCGAAATTGCCGAACGCCAACACGGTGCGCCTGCTCAACCTCGTCGCCCATACCATCTTTGCGGCCGGCATGTACTGGACCGCGCTTCTCATCCGCTGAGAAGGGCTGCGGCGAGATCGGGTCGCTTGCCGCGCGTGTCCAACCTGCTATGGCTTTCGCACGCAACGACGTTTGAGGACTAGCCTTGAAAAAGATAGACGACCTGCTTGCCTCCGCCCGCAGCATCCACGACCGCTACAAAGCCGGCCGGATGGAGCGCGAGACCGTGCGCGAATGGGTGCTCGGCCTCGGCGAATATCCGCCGCCGTTTTATGATCCGATGCGCGAGGCCGCCCTCTGGTTCAAGCCCGTGCGAGACCTCACCGCCGAGGATCTGAAAGTCGCCGATCTGGAAAAGCTTGCGGCGATCGCCGATGCCGATAGATCGGGGGATAAGGCTCGTAGTGTAAGCTGACGATTATCACAGGGATCGGGGAGGCTTACCCCCTCTGTCGGCGACGCCGACATCTCCCCCACAAGGGGGGAGATCAGCCGCGAACGTTGTGTATTAAAGGGAAAAGAATGATCTCCCCCCTTGTGGGGGAGATGTCACGAAGTGACAGAGGGGGGAAGTTTCCGCAACCTCTGCGATCGCAGCGGTTACCCTGCAGAAGCCTCAGTCCCCGTCCGCGCTTCCGTCTCCTCACCCGTCAATCGCGTCGAAAATCTCGATGGCCTTGCCGGCCGGTACGCGTCGGATTTCGGCTTCCTCGCGGCGGGTTGCGAAGAGCTCGGTCGACATCAGCTGGTCGGCGAGGTCGGCCGGCAGCGAAAGGATGACTCGGGCGTCTTCGGTATGAATGCCGCCGAGCGAGGAGCGCTTGGCAGTGATCATGCCGCCGGCCACCGTGTTGTTGGTGTCGGGATCGATCAGGATGAAGGCGCCGGTGGTGCGGTTCTGCTCGTAAGGGTCGAATACGGCCTGCTCGTCGAAGGTCAGATGCACCTTGCCGATGGCGTTCATGGAGAGACCGTCGGTGTGGTGGTTCCACTTGCCGCTCTTCAGGTCGAGCAGGCTCGACGGCTGGACACTGACGCGCTGCCGGCGCGAGCCGCTTTTCAGCCAGTAGCGCTTGCCGGGCTGAATACCGTCCGATTGCAGCGCCACCAATTGCGCGTCGAAAGCGAGGCCGGTCTGCGGCTGGCTTTCGAGCGAGACGATCATGTCGCCGCGTGACACATCGACCTGGCGGTCGAGCACCAGCGTGATCGCGTCTCCGGCCACGGCTGCGTTGCGCACGAGATCGAAGGTAACGATCTTGGTGACGTTGGCGACCATGCCCGAAGGCAAGATGACGACCGAATCGCCCGGCTTCACCGAACCGCCGGCGACCGTGCCCTGATAACCGCGAAAACTTTCGCCGGGACGCGAGACGCGCTGCACCGGCAGACGGAAGCCGACGGTCTGAGCCGAGCGAACGGTCGCCAGTTCCAGCACTTCGACCAGCGTCTGGCCATCATACCATGGCATCGATGCCTTGCCGTCGTAAACGACGTTTTCGCCCTTCAGTGCCGACATCGGGATGGCGGTGATCTGGCGGACGCCGAGCGACAAAGCCAGTTCGCGGAATTCGTGGCTGATCTGGTCGAACCGGGCGCGGTCGTAGCCGACCAGATCGAACTTGTTCACGGCCAGAACGAACTGCTTGATACCCATCAGCGAGGCGATCGTCGCATGACGGCGAGTCTGCTCAAGCAGGCCGGTGCGTGCGTCGACAAGCAGAATGGCGAGATCGGCGGTAGACGCGCCGGTCGCCATGTTGCGGGTATATTGCTCGTGGCCGGGGGTGTCGGCGACGATGAAGGAGCGTTTGTCAGTGGCGAAATAGCGATAGGCGACATCGATGGTGATGCCCTGTTCGCGTTCGGCCTGCAGCCCGTCGAGCAGCAGCGCGAAATCGGGCAGGCCGAGATCGTTCTGCTTGCCGCTGTCGCGGCGCAAGGTTGCGGCCTGGTCTTCCTTGACGGCCTTGGTGTCCCAGAGCAGGCGGCCGATCAGCGTCGACTTGCCGTCATCGACACTGCCGCAGGTGATGAGGCGCAGCGGGCGCGTGTCACGCGGCACGCGCGCGGTCTCGACCGCTGGAAACGTGGTGACGCTGCCGGTCGTTGCTTCAGCTGCGGCTTGTACGCCAGTGTTCTGGGCGCCAGTGTTTTGTGCAATCGCGGAAACGGTCATCAAAAATATCCTTCACGCTTCTTTTTTTCCATCGAACCGGACTGGTCGCGGTCGATGGCGCGGCCCTGCCGTTCGGAAACCGTGGCGATTTCCAGTTCGGCAATGACCTCTTCCAGATTGGTGGCCTGCGAGGGAATGGCGCCGGTCAGCGGAAAATCGCCGAGCGTGCGAAAACGGATCGAACCGTGCTTGACGGTTTCGCCGGGCAGAAGCTCCAGACGCGGATCTTCCGCAAGGATCATCATGCCGTCGCGCTCCACATAAGGTCGCTCCTTGGCGTAGTAGAGCGGCACCAGCGGGATGTCTTCCACCTGGATGTAGCGCCAGATATCGACTTCGGTCCAGTTCGACAGCGGAAACGCCCGGACGCTCTCGCCCTTGCGGATCATGCCGTTATAGACGTTCCACAGTTCGGGGCGCTGGTTGCGCGGGTCCCAGCGATGGTCGGGCGTGCGGAAGGAATAGATGCGCTCCTTGGCGCGGCTCGCCTCCTCGTCGCGTCGCGCGCCGCCGAAAGCGGCGTCGAAGCCATGGGCATCCAGCGCCTGGCGAAGGCCTTCCGTCTTCATGATGTCGGTGAATAGCGCCGAGCCATGGGTAAAGGGCGTGACGTTTTCGGCGGCACCGCGCGGGTTGATATGCTCGATGAAGTCGAGGTCGTACTTCTTGACGATGTCGTTGCGGAACGCGATCATCTCGGAGAACTTCCAGCCGGTGTTCACATGCAGCAGCGGAAAGGGCACGCGGCCGGGATAAAAGGCCTTGCGCGCCAGATGCAGCAGGACAGAACTGTCCTTGCCGACGGAATAGAGCATAACCGGCTTTTCGAACTCTGCCGCCACTTCGCGGAAGATGTGGATCGCCTCGTTCTCAAGGGCCTTCAGATGCGGGTCGAGCGGTGTCTTTGTGGTCTGCGGATTGTGCAGTTCCGTTTCCGGAAGGGTGCTGGGCATTTCAAGTCTCCGGGAGTGTCTGTGATGGCGGGCCTGCGCGATCTATCGCGCAATGCTGCTGGAAAGAGGGAGCGACGTGGCTTGCGGGATGACCGACGCGGCCTCCGGCACATGCAGGCCGCATTCGCGTGTCTCGTCGTTTTCCCACCACCAGCGGCCGGCCCGTTCGGGCTCGCCCGGCTTGATGGCGCGCGTGCAGGGTTCGCAACCGATCGACGGGTAACCACGGGCATGCAGCGGATTGACCGGGATCGCTTCGGCTTCGACATGGGCGCGGATCGCCTCGATATCCCAGTCGGCGAGCACGTTGATCTTGATCAGGCCGCGATCGAGGTCGGCTTCGGCAAACGGCGTCTCCGCCCGGTTTCCCGACTGACCGCGGCGCAGTCCGGTGATCCAGAAACGCGCTCCTTCGAGCGCGCGCGCCAGAGGCTTGACCTTGCGCGCCCCGCAACAGGCATGCCGGGCTTCGATGCTGTCATAGAAACCATTAAGGCCATATTTTGCGGCAAAGGCGTCGATATCGTCCTGCTCGGGATAGAAACGTTTGATCAGCAGGCCATAGGTCTCTTCGGTTTTGTCGATCAGCGCAACGGTCTCGTTGAAAAGCCGTCCGGTTTCCAGAGTGGAAACCTCTATATCCAGCCGGGCCGAGCCGATGGCTGCCGTGATCACCTGATCCTCGATGCCAAGGCTTGTCGTGAAGACGGACTTGCCCTCAAGCCCGGCAATCATGGCAAGCCGCCCGCGCAAATCAATCCCTTGGAGTTGCGCATTGAGCGCTGCGGCGCGATTTTCGAGTGTGTCGGACGTCATGAAGAAGAATCCTGATGTTGTTGCCTGGGAATATCGCAGCCTTGTGTGACAAAAGACAGAAATACGGATTTCTAAAGTCGATCGATCAGAGCAAATATCTCTCTGAACCGGAAAATTCTAAGAAAACCTAGTAAATTGATAGATTATTCTCCGGCGATATGACGATCCGGTGTGTAGGGGGTGGGGATGGACGTTCGCGATCAACAAACGGTGAGGGGCCTTCCTGTTCCTATGCGGCGCTCCAGGTTTCGCCTCACGACCAAACAATTGATTTTGGTCAATCAGGAGAGTGATATGCCCCATTTTTCCCGCTTCCTCGCCGGCGGCACGGCAGCGATGCTGTTTGCTGCGACAGCTTACGCGCATCACGGCTGGTCATGGGCGGATGCCGACCAGATCGAACTGTCCGGAACGATAAAGGAAATCTCCATGTCCCCGCCCCATCCGACCCTTGCGGTCGAAACCGCCGGTGACGGACTGTGGCGCATCGAACTCGGCAACCCACGACAGACAGAGCGCTCCGGCTTCATTCAGGGCTCCGCCAAGCCCGGAGATGAGGTCACCGTTCTCGGAAATCGCTCCACGGATCGCAACGAGAAGCGTTTGAAAGCCGTCCGCATAACCGTTTCTGGCAAAACCTACGACATTTATCCGGAGCGTATACGGGCGAAGTGATGGAGGGTCTGCTGCAGTGGCTTGCCCAGACACCCGTTGCCACAGCCCTTCAGGGGTCAACGACGCTCTATATTTTTTTCAGCGCCGCCCATATCCTGTCCATCGGGGTCCTGATCGGCGCTGTCTTGCCGCTTGACCTGCGGCTGGCGGGCCTGTTCCGCCATGTGCCCGTGAGCGTCATCGGCCCGTTTCTCGGCGGTGCCGCAGCGATCGGGCTGATCTGTGCTATCGTCACCGGCGCGTGTCTGTTCCTCGTCGATCCCGTCGCCTATGCGGCCAATCCGGCATTCCTGGCGAAGCTGGTTCTGGTTGCGTTTGGCGGTTTGAATGCCCTGCTGCAACATCGGCATTCCCATTGGAAGGCAGCCTTAGCTGATCATCCTCCAGCAGCGTCCGTGCGGCTTTTTGCCATGTTGTCCATGACGATCTGGAGCGCAGCGGTGGTGGCAGGCCGGTGGATCGGTTTCCTCTAGCGGCCTGGCGTGCAGGATCGCAGGGCGCCAGAGAAAAATGATCGCATCATCCTACCGGTCGCTCGTTTCCCAGCGCGGATTGATCCACGGCTCCTGGTTGGAGCGCGGCAGCATCTGCTTGCCGAGGATATGGTCGGCGGCCTTTTCGCCGGTCATGATCGAGGGACCGTTGAGGTTGCCGTATGTCACGTGCGGGAAGATCGATGAATCCGCGACGCGCAGGCCATCGACGCCGATGACGCGGGTTTCCGGATCGACGACGGCCATCGGATCGCGCGCGTCGCCCATCCGGCAGGTGCCGCAGGGGTGATAGGCGCTTTCCAGATGCTCGCGCAGGAAGGCGTCGATCTGCTCGTCGGTCTTGACCGCTTCGCCCGGCTGGATCTCCGGCCCGCGATAGGGATCGAACGCCTTCTGTCCGAAGATTTCGCGGGTGAGGCGCACGCAGTGGCGGAACTTCTCCCAGTCTTCCGGGTGGCTCATGTAATTGAATTTTATAACGGGATCGGCCTTCACGTCGGGCGAGCGCAGCGTCACGTTGCCCCGTGATTTCGAGTGGTTGTAGCCGACATGCACCTGGAAGCCGTGGCTCTTCGCCGCCGCCTTGCCGTCATAGGAAATCGCCACCGGCAGGAAGTGATACTGGATATCCGGCTGCTTGACGCCCGGCGCCGAGCGCAGGAAGGCGCAGGATTCGAACTGGTTGGAAACGCCGAGACCCGTCTTGGTGAACAGCCATTGTGCACCTGCAACCCCCTGCCAGAACCAGGGCAGCCAGGAATAGAGCGAGACGGGCTTGGTCGACACCTGCTGGAAATAGAACTCCATATGGTCCTGCAGATTGGCGCCGACGCCCGGCCGATCGGCCTTGACCGCGATGCCCATTTCGCTCAGATGCGCGCCCGGCCCGATGCCCGACAGCATCAAAAGTTTCGGCGAATTGAACGAGGAGGCCGAGACGATGACTTCGCGGTTTGCCTTCACCACCTCGATCTTGCCCCCGCGCTCGATTTCGACGCCGACGGCCCGGCCGTTCTCGATAACGATCTTGCGGGCGTAGCAGCGCAAGAGCTCCACATTCGGGCGCTTGAGGGCGGGACGCAGATAGGCGGTGGCGGCAGACCAGCGCCGGCCATTGTGCACCGTCTGCTCCATCAGGCCGAAACCCTCCTGCTTGGAGCCGTTATAGTCGTCGGTCAGCTCGAAACCGGCCTGCTGGCCGGCATCGACGAAAGCCTTGAACAGCGGGTTCTTGAACGAACCGCGCCGCACATGCAGCGGCCCGTCGGTGCCGCGCCAGCCATCCTCGCCACCATGGGAGTTTTCCATGCGTTTGAAATAGGGCAGCACATCCGCATAGCCCCAGCCGCGCGCGCCGAGTTCTTCCCATTCGTTGTAATCGGTCATCGAGCCGCGCACATAGACCATGCCGTTGATCGATGACGACCCGCCGATCACCTTGCCACGCGGCGCCGTGATCCGCCGGTTGTTGAGGTTGGGCTCGGGCTCGGAAAGATAGCCCCAGTTGTACCGGCTCATGCTCATCGGCCAGGCGAGTGCCGCCGGCATCTGGATGAACGGCCCGAAATCGGACCCGCCATATTCCAGCACCAGTACGGTGTTCTTGCCGTCTTCCGACAGGCGATAGGCAAGCGCCGAGCCGGCGGAGCCGGAACCGATGATGACGTAGTCTGCCTGCATGATCATGAGTGTGAGACCCAGTTCGAGTTCCGGACGTTGTCGCTGTTTGCGAATGATGACTTGTGAAAGTTATAGCTATAAGCTATATTTTGTGCATGAAGACGGTTCACTTTTCGAGCGCTGCCGATAAGGCCCTGCAGAAGATGCAGCCCAAACGAAAATTGGCGATTCTCGAAAAACTCGGTGCCTATGCGCGCGGTGAACAGGTCGACATCAAGAAGCTGAAGAACCAAGAACTTTATCGGATCCGCGTTGGAGGGGACCGCGTCATCATCGACGATGAGGGCAGAGTTGTTATGGTTGTTGCAGTCGGACCACGAGGCGGCATTTACAAGGAGTAAGGCACCATGGGCAAAGCGCAGAAGCGCCTCGTCGAGGAAGAAGCGGAGACGGGCAGCGAATTTGTCGTCGACTGGGACGTCCAGAAGCTGACAATTGGCGGGCAAAACTACGTCCTTCTCAGCGAAGAGGACTATGAAGATCTTATCGATGGTCTCATCGCGACCAAAACCATGGTCCGGATCGCTGACGGCGAAGAGACTTGGCCTATGGAGATCGTCGCCGCACGAGCGCGAGGCGAAAATTCCGTGAAGGTTTATCGCACCTACCGTGGACTGAGCATGTCCCAATTGGCGGAAGCTGCCGGCATCTCCCAGCCCTACCTTTCCGAGATCGAGGCCGGCAAGAAGACCGGCTCCGTCGATGTCCTGAAGCGCATCGCGATCGCGCTCAAGGTCGATCTCGACGATCTCGTCGTTGAGGTTACGAAGGACTGAGTCGCCCATATCAATACGGCGCCTCGACCTTACCCATCGCCACGTACACGCTCTTCAGCTCGCTGTAATGGCTCAGCGCCGCAACCGAGTTCTCGCGACCGAAACCCGACTGCTTCGATCCGCCGAACGGCACCTCCACCGGCGCCAGATTGTAGGCGTTGATCCACAGCGTGCCGGCTTCCAGCTGGTCCACCACGCGATGCGCGCGGGTGATGTCCTGGGTGAACACGCCGGCCGAAAGGCCGAATTCGGTGGCGTTGGCGCGGGCGATCACTTCGTCCTCGCTGTCAAAATCGAGCACGCACATGACAGGCCCGAAGATCTCTTCGCGCGCGATGGTCATGTCGTCGGTGACGTCGGCAAAGACGGTCGGCTGGATGTAGTTGCCGGCCGACGAGACGGAATTCGGGATGCCGCCACCGGTCAGAAGCGTGGCGCCCTCGGCCTTGCCCTTTTCGACATAGGAAAACACCTTGTCGAGCTGCGCCTTCGAGACCATCGGGCCAAACTGCGTCGCCTCATCCATCGGGTCGCCGATGACGATCTTTTCGGTGCGCTCCTTGAGGCGCGCAAGGAATTTGTCCTTGATGCCCTTCTGTACGAAGACGCGGGTGCCGTTCGAGCAGACCTGACCGGTCGAATAGAAATTGCCGAGCATCGCCCCGCCGATGGCGCTTTCGAGATCGGCATCGTCGAACACGATCAGCGGCGACTTGCCGCCGAGTTCCATCGTCACATGCTTGAGGTTCGAGGCGGCCGCACCCGCCACCTTCTTGCCCGTTTCCACGGACCCCGTCAGCGAAACCTTGGCCACATCCTTGTGGTTGACGAGCAGCGGGCCTGTCATCCGGTCGCCCTGGATGACATTGTAGAGCCCCTTGGGCAGCCCGGCCTCAACAAGGATTTCGGCGATCTTCAAGGCACCGAGTGGCGTGTTTTCCGACGGCTTGAACACCATGGCATTGCCGCAGATCAGCGCCGGGGCGCCCTTCCAGCAGGCGATCTGCTGCGGATAGTTCCAGGCGCCAATGCCGACGCAGACGCCGAGCGGAACGCGCTTGGTAAAGGCGAAATCTTGGCCGAGCGGAATATAGTCGCCATTCAGCGCCGAGGCCGCGATGCCGCCGAAGAACTCGAAGGCGTCCGCACCCGAGGTCGGGTCGGCGACGATGGTTTCCTGGATCGGCTTGCCTGTGTCGAGCGTCTCGAGTTCGGAAAGCTCGCGGTTGCGCTCGCGCATGATGTCGGCGGCGCGCTTGAGGATGCGGCCGCGCGCCGTCGGGCTCATCGCCGCCCATTCCGGCTGGGCGCGCTTGGCGGCGGCAATCGCTTTTTCGACGATGGCCGGTGTTGCCGCATGAAGCGTGGCGATCACCTCGCCGGTCGCAGGGTACAGGCTGTCGAAGGCAGCACCTGCCGTGTCCTCGACATATTCGCCGTCGATGAAGTGGGAAGCTTTCGGTTGGGCTTTCATGGTCATTCACCCCTCGGGTAACGTTTGGAATCCTCGAGGTTATCGAGATTCATATGGTTGCGCATGTAGCGCTCGGATGCTTTCTGCAGCGGCTGGTGGTCCCAGGGATAGTAGGCGCCGTTGCGCAGCGCCTCGTAGACCACCCAGCGCCGCGCCTGGCTTTCGCGCACCGCCGCGTCGAAGGCGGCCATGTCCCAGCGTGCCTCGCGCATATCGGTAAAGGCCTTCAAAGTGGCGATGATGACGGAATCGGTCGGGTCCTTGGCGAGATTGGTCAGTTCCAGCGGATCGGTTTCGAGGTTGAACAGCTGGTCCGGATCGAGCGCGCAGTGGATGTATTTCCACTTTCCCTCGCGGATGCAGACCATCGGCGCATAGGAGCCTTCTGCGGCATATTCCATCAAAACCGGCGAGACGCGCGCAGCGCCATCGATCACCGGGCGAAGGCTTTCGCCGTCGGTCCACGGCATGATTTCGTCCATGGAGATACCGGCCAGATCGCAGAGCGTCGGCGTCACGTCGAGGTTTGAGACGGGGGCGAGATGCAGGCCGGGCGTGACGCCCGGACCAGCAACCATCAGCGGCACGCGGGCCGAACCCTCGAAGAAGTTCATCTTGAACCACAGCCCGCGCTCGCCCAGCATGTCGCCATGGTCGGAGCAGAACAGGATGATCGTGTTGTCGAGCATCCGGGTCCGGGTCAGCGTGTCGATCAGCTCGCCGACCTTCTCATCGAGATAGGAGATATTGGCGAAATAGGCCTGGCGCGAGCGCCTTACATTCTCGCGCGTCACGTCGAACGAGACATAGTCGCAGGCATGGATGAGGCGCAGCGAATGCGGGCACTGGTCCTCGATCGGCAGCGCGCCGACCTCAGGCTCGAGCTCAGCGCAGCCCTCGTACAGATCCCAGAATTTGCGGCGGGCGACATAGGGGTCGTGCGGATGGGTGAAGGATGCCGTGACGCACCAGGGGCGGCGGCCCTGATCGTCGTTTTCGCGGGCCAGCTGATAGAGCTTCTGGTTGGCCAGAAACGCGACCTCGTCGTCATATTCCATCTGGTTGGTGATCTCGGCGACACCGGCGCCGGTGACGGAGCCGAGATTGTGATACCACCAGTCGATGCGCTCGCCGGGCTTGCGGTAATCCGGCGTCCAGCCGAAATCGGCCGGATAGATGTCCGTCGTCAGCCGGTCCTCGAAGCCGTGCAACTGGTCTGGCCCGACAAAATGCATCTTGCCCGAAAGCGCCGTGTAGTAGCCGGCGCGGCGCAAATGGTGGGCAAAGGTCGGGATCGACGAGATATACTCGGCGGCATTGTCGTAGACCTGCGTGCGGCTCGGCAATTGCCCGGCCATGAACGAGGCGCGGGCCGGGGCGCAGAGCGGCGAGGAGGTGTAGTTGTTGCGGAAGCGTGCCGAGCGGGCAGCCAGTGCTTTCAGATTCGGCGCATGCAGAAAATCCGCCGGGCCGTCGGGAAACAGCTTTCCGTTCAGCTGGTCGACCATGATGATGAGAATGTTAGGCCGACCGGCTGTCATGCGGCATGTCCTTGTGCGGAAAGAGCGTCAAGTTGCAGGGAAAGATAGTCGTCGGTGAGCGCAATAGAGGCTTCGGCAGTCACCGGCGAGGAGCCCAGCGCCCTTCGAATGTAAAGCCCGTCGATCAACGCTGCCGCCCCTTCGGCGACGCGCACCGCATCATCCGCGCCACACAAGGCCTTGAGGTCGGCAACGAGGTTGGACCGCAGGCGCCGGGCATAGACCACCAGAAACCGCCGCGTCTCCTCGGAGCGCTGCGCTTCCGAATAAAAAGCAAGCCAGGCGGCGATCGTTTCCGGTGCAAACTGATCCGCCTGGAAACTGACCCGCACGATGGCCGACAGGCGCTCTCGCGGTCCCTTCGCGGATTTGAGCGCAAGCACCGTATCGTCACGCAACTGCCGAAGCAGCGAGCGGATCGTCTCGATCAGCAGCTGTTCCTTGCTGCCGAAATAGTGATGCGCAAGCGCTGCCGATACGCCGGCATTGCGGGCGATATCCGACATCGTAACGGACAGTGTGCCCTGATCGCCAATCACGCGCAGGGCTGCGTCCACCAAAGCTTTCCGGCGAACCGGCTCCATTCCCATTTTCGGCATGATTGTCCCCGAATGCAGACCGATTTTATTGTTGATTGAGCAATCAATCAACAATAAAATCCCGCTTCTGGTGCGATTGCGCGGTCATTCGCTGCGGTTGAATCACGATGTTCGTTGCCGACGCTCGGCAGATCGCCGTGCTGCCTCTCTGCGCAAAACACAACAGGCTGGAATCCGCTATGGAGTCCAGCCTGTTCCTGCATGATCCCGACCTTTCAAG
Source organism: Pararhizobium gei (assembly GCF_029223885.1). Lineage (NCBI taxonomy): Bacteria > Pseudomonadati > Pseudomonadota > Alphaproteobacteria > Hyphomicrobiales > Rhizobiaceae > Pararhizobium > Pararhizobium gei. The sequence goes on from NZ_CP119409.1 coordinate 1,461,140, forward strand.
GCGCGGGAACGCTCATGCGCACGCTGCGGCGTGTCATTGCACCGGCGTGATCGCCGTTGCCTGATGTTTCTTGCCGATCACGTCGTAGGCGATCTTCACCTTTTCTCCTGCCTTGAGCCCCGAATCCTTGAAGCCGGCGGGAAGCACGTAACTCGTGCCGTTCTTCAGCGTCAGGGTCATCGCCTTGGCATCGACGGCGCGGATCGTGCCGGTCGTGCTATTGGCGGCAAAGGCGGCCGAGGATAGGGAAATTGCGGAAATAATTGTCAAAGAGGTCAGAAGAGCACGCATGGGTGTCATCCTTTTGGGGCCCGCCAGGCGGGACCTATCGTCTTGAAACCGTCCGGAGTTCGTCGCGTCGCGGTCTTGAAGACCGCCGGCGTCTCCCGGTTTCGAGAAGACGCTATTCCGGGTTTCTGTGCCATTCAAATTAAACAAACTTAATTTTCGCGACGTGTGAACTGGCCCAATTTCGCCATGATGCAGCGCAGCATCCGGCCCGTTTCCGAGGTTCGAATTCGATTATGGTCTGGAAAGCCCTTCCTGTTACGACGGGGTTATTGTCGAGACACTGGCTTTTTTCCGATTTTGCGCCAATTGCTGTCGAGCGCCGGTACAGACCCGCAACCAGAACCAGGAGACGCCCGTGATTTTGCCGACCGAAATGCGTTTTGTCGATCTACCCTTGCCGGGCGGGGCCGAAAACATGGTTCTTTCCCGCGGCCCGCTGCCGGAACTGAACGCTGGCGATATCCTCATCCGCGTCGAGGCGGCCGGCGTCAACCGCCCGGACGTGCTGCAAAGGCTCGGCAACTATCCGCCGCCGCCGGGCGCGAGCCCTGTTCTGGGTCTGGAGGTTGCCGGCGAAGTGGTCGGGATCGGGGAGGGCGTCGAGGATTTTGCGATCGGGGAAAAGGTCTGCGGGCTCGCCAATGGCGGCGGCTATGCCGAGTTCTGCGCCCTGCCGGCCACGCAGGCATTGCGCTGGCCGAAGGGCTATGACGCCGCCCGCGCGGCAGCGCTGCCGGAAACCTTTTTTACCGTCTGGGCCAATGTCTTCCAGATGGCGGATCTGGTGGAAGGCGAAAAGATCCTCATTCACGGCGGGTCCAGCGGCATCGGCACGACCGCCATCCAGCTTGCCCGCGCTTTCGGCGCCGAGGTTTTCGTGACCGCCGGCACCAAGGACAAATGCGACGCCTGCGTGGCGCTCGGGGCCAAACGGGCGATCAACTACCGGGATGAGGATTTTAAGGCCGCCATTGCGGAAGAAACCGGCGGCCTCGGCGTCGATGTCATCCTCGACATGGTCGGAGCGCCCTATTTCGACCGCAACATCGCCTCGCTCGCCAAGGACGGCCGGCTGTCGATCATCGCCTTCCTCGGCGGTGCGGTGGTCGAAAAGGCCAATATAGCGCCGATACTGGGTAAGCGGCTGCATATCATGGGATCGGCCATGCGGCCACGCACCGCCGCTGAGAAGGAAGCAATCCGGGACGATCTTGAGGACAATGTCTGGCCGTTGCTGGAGGAGGGCGAGGTCGCACCGGTGATGCAGGCGGTCGTGCCGTTTTCCGAGGTTGTCGAAGCGCACCGGCTGATGGAGGCGGGCGACCATATCGGCAAAATCGTTCTTACCGTCTAAAGTCTAACGGAACGGGTCTTGCAATCTGCCCGAATTGGAATACCTTTTAATCATCTTCAACGTAACGAAAGGAAGGTGATCCAGTGTCTAATGAGTTTTCGAGCCTCGTAGCGGACATGGGAATTGTGGTGATGGAGACGAGGCAGCCCTCGCTCTGAAACAACCTTCCTGCGCAACGCTCCCATTGCGGATGCGGTGCGGCCCGTTATCAGGGCAAATCTCATGGAGGGCCGCCTTGTGCGGCCCTTTTTGCTGTTTGCGGTCCGGAAATCGTCCTTACCGCGGATTGTCGCTTTTGTACGACCGAACCTATTGAGCCATCGCGGTTCTGTAAAAATCTCTGCCCTTTACACGCCGAACCGCCCCAGCGCGGGTATTTTGATCCCCGGGCGCAGCACGTCGATACCGGCGACAAGGCCCATGAAATGCACTTCGAAGCCGCTGCGCGCGCCGGCTGAAATCCCCAGCAGGCCGTAGAGTGTAGCATGCAGGTCGAGGCCGTCTCCGTCGATCTGGAAAAGCTTTCCCTCCGGCAGATAGTCGCGCCCGACTGCGTCCGGCGGCAGTACGGCGTTGAGTTCGGGAACCGAGCGCAGCACATGGGCGACGAACGTGTTTGAGTTCGGACCCGGCCAGATGCGATAGGCGCCGGGCTTGGCATAGGGATAAGACTGGATCGCCGCTTCGACCTTCGGGACCAGCCGGGCTGCGTCCCTTCCCGTGATGCCGACTACCATATGAGGCACGTTGGAATACCAGCGGGCATCGGCGGGATAGCCGTTACGCCGGATGGGGGAACCCCAGCCGACCTTGTCATAACGGTTGTAGGTCGTGTCGTCCTTGCCCTTGGTGACGATCCAGGAATGGCTCGCCACCGCCCCCTTCAATCCGCCTGTGGAGGCGGAGAAAACATAGATCGCCGCATCGGCGCTTTCGTCCGGTCTGGGAAGGATCTTTGCCGACGTCCAGTCGGCCTCGCGCCAGCTTGCCGGCCGGTCCTTGACATACCAGAAGCCGGCGGAGGCAAGTGCCGGAAGAAGATAGACGAACAGAATGGCAAGAAGCAGCCTGCGAAGCAATTTCATTGAAGGGCCTGGGTTTTGCGTTGCGCGATCTTGGTCTAAAGACACCGGCAGAAATTGGATTTTTGAGGGCGTAATCATGTCGAACCCGGTACTTGTCGAAGTCACACGCGGCAAAATCGTCGAAAGCCGCCATCGCGGCCTCGTCGTCGCGGTCGACGGCGATGGAAAGACGGTGTTTTCGCTCGGCGATACCGACGCCGCCGTCTTCCCCCGTTCGGCCTGCAAGGCCATGCAGGCGTTGCCCTTGATGGAAACCGGTGCTGCGGATGCTTACGGCTTTGGCAATCGGGAACTGGCGCTCGCCTGTTCCTCTCACAATGGCGAGCCCGAACATGTAGCGCTGGCCGCCGCCATGCTCTCGGCTGCCGGGCAGGATGTCTCCGTCCTCGAGTGCGGCGAGCATTGGTCCTTCAGTCAGGAGACGCTGATCGCCCAGGCACGTACGCTTCAGCATCCGGCACAGCTTCACAACAATTGCTCCGGCAAACATGCGGGTTTCATCTGCGCCTGCTGCCATGGCGGGCAGGAGACATCAGGCTATGTCGACTACGACCATCCCTTGCAGCGCGAAATCCGCGGCGTCATGGAAGCCCTGACGGGCGCTGCCCTGGGAGAGGACAATTGCGGCATCGACGGTTGCTCGATCCCGACCTATGCCGTGCCCTTGAAAGGTTTGGCGCACGGTTTTGCAAAAATGGCAACCGGAACCGGTCTGGAGTCTATGCGCGCCAAGGCTTCGCGGCGGCTGATCGAGGCCTGCATGGCTGAACCCTTCTATGTCGCCGGAACGAAGCGCGCCTGCACGCGGCTGATGCAGGCGGCACCCGGCCGCATCTTCGCCAAGACCGGTGCCGAAGGCGTGTTCTGCGCTGCCATTCCGGAAAAAGGCATCGCGATTGCGCTGAAATGCGAGGACGGCACCACCCGTGCCGCCGAGGCCATGATCGCGGCGACGCTTGCACGCTTTTTCACGAATGAGCCGGACCTGCACGCAAACCTCATGGCGCAGGCCAATCATACGATGAAAAACTGGAATGGCCTGGCGGTTGGCGATGTCCGTGTGACCGGAGCCTTCGCCGCCTGACGCTTGCGTTTTCAATCGTCCGCGTTGCCTTTTCGCTGTAACGTGCCGCCGGTTCCTCCGGCAGGTCTACCGGCACGATGCGGTCAGGTTCCTGACCATAGCGTGCGGCGAAACGGTATCGAACTTCGCTTCTGCAAAAAAGGGGTGTGGTCTCGACGGAGCGAGCCACAATTGCCCGCTTGACTGCCGCCTCCTCATCGTCGCTGGTCGTCAATCCCAGGGCAGGATGGCTCGCCGCCGCACCGCTGACGAAATTCTCCGGGCGCAGCAGCCAGATTGCTGCAGGCGCTATCGCAACCATCGCCACTTTGCCAAAGACACCAGCATTCGTCTCCGCCCGAACTTGACTTTGCACGATATTGCATGCTTTACAAAAAAAAGAAATATCGTGCAATAATGGAGAATGTCATGTTGATTTTGATTGCCGGCCCTTATCGCTCCGGCACCGGTGATGATGCGACGAAAATGGCGGAGAACCTCAAGAGGCTGGAAGCCCCGTCCTACCGGTTGTTCCAGGCCGGCCACCTGCCGATGATTGGCGAATGGGTGGCGCTGCCGGTCTGGAATGCCGCTGGCGGTAAAACCATCGGCGACGACCTCTATGAAGAAATCTTCCACCCCGTCGCGGGCCGTCTGCTGCAATTATGCGATGCCGTCCTGCGCCTGCCCGGAGAGTCCAGGGGCGCGGACAATGATGTGCGGATCGCAAGGGAGCGCGGCATTCCGGTCTATTTCAGCCTCGACGAGGTGCCGGGTTGTGCGCAAAGCGCCGTGGCATAAGCGATGCGGCGCCGCTCCGGCCGGGTGCGAAGCGGCGCCATCACGGGCGCGCGGCCCGCTAACAGCCTCGGCAGGGCGCTACGCGTGGAAAAGGCCCGGGGAGGGGAAGGTCGCCGAGTTTACGCATGTCCATCACTGCGATCTCCGGGTGTTGCAGCGGGTCGAGGATCCAGCCAGTCTCCGCGCGCTCATCGGTCGCGGTTGGCATTTTCAACAACCTGCCGAGCAGGGACGAAAGCTTCGACATGGCAACACCTGTCTTTTAAACATTTGATTGCCTGATGATCGGCTTCGTGCGGGTTAATTACAATTGAGTTTGCTGCGCGCCGGGTATAGAAAAACTATATGAAAGACCTGAACCTTGTCCATCTCAACGGTTTGCGCGCCGTCGAGGCTGCAGCGCGCCTCGGCTCGCTGCAGGCGGCCGCCGATGAACTCGGCGTCACGGCCGGGGCCGTCAGCCAGCAGATTGCCAAGACGGAAAAGCAGCTCGGCCGCACGCTGTTCGAGCGCAGCCCGAAGGGACTCGTCGCGACATCTTTTGGCGAGAGCTTCCTGCCGCGCCTGACGGGCGGCTTCGAAGCGCTGGATCTCGCGGTTGGAAGCGCACGGCGGCGTGACGAGACGATCCTGACCATCTCTGTCGCACCGGTTTTTGCGGCCCGCTGGCTTGTCTGCCGGCTGGACCGCTTTGCCGAACGGCATCCCGACATCCGCCTGCGCATTGACGCGACCACTGCCCTGGTCAACCTGGAGGCGGCCGGCGTCGATATCGGCATCCGCGTTGGTTCGGGAGACTGGCCGGGCGTGACCATCGAGCCGCTTCTGGAACAGGAGGTTTTTCCGGTCTGCTCTCCGGCGCTGGCAGAAAAACTGAAGCGGCCCGAAGATATTTTGAGCCTGCCTGCCGTGCTCGACGGCCGCTCCATGTTCAGTTGGGAGATATGGCTCGGTCAGGTCGGCTTGTCCGGCCGGACGATGACGGCGCGGCATGTCTTCAACGATGCTTCGCTGTGTCTTGACGCGGCCATCGCCGGGCAGGGCGTCATGCTCGCCTGGCAGACGCTGGCCGGCTACTCGATCATCGAGGGACGCCTTGCCGTGCCTTATCCGGTTCGCGTCAAGACCGGGTTCTCGCATTACTTCGTCACGCCGCCCTCGCGCCGCGACAGCCGCACCGTGGCCGCCTTCAAGACGTGGGTCCGCGACGAGATTGCCGGCAGCATCCGGGCGCTCGGTTTTTCCTGAACGATCCGGCTCAGGCCGCCGCAGCCTCGCGGCGGCGACCTGCCATCATCTTTTCAAAAGCCGGCCGTGCATGGCAACGGGCGATCCAGGCCGTCACGCCCGGATAGCGTTCGAAAAGCGCGGTCTCGCTCAGGGCATAGCGCAGCACCTCCGCCAGATTGAGATCGGCCACGGTAAAGCGGCCGCCGACCATGTAGTCGCGGCCGGCAAGATGAGCCTCCAGCCGGGCCAAAGGGCGCTCCAGAGCCCTGCTGGAAGCCTCGATCACCGCTTTTCCGGCGAATGTGCCCTCCTGCGCATTGTCATAGGTCAGCACGATCTTCACCGTGTGGGGTTCCACTTCGGTCGCCGACCACAAAGTCCAGCCCATGATTTCGCCGTCCTCGGCAAGCGTTGCGCCGCAAAGCGGCCCGCCATGTTTTCGGGCGAGGTAGAGATTGTTGGCGAGCGATTCCGTCAGCACAAGGCCGTCATCGTCGATGGCCGGAATGAGACCCATCGGGTTCACGGCGAGAAAGGACGGCGACTGCGTGTTGAGCCGCGCATCAGGCGCCTGCGGATCGCTCAGAAGCCGGGCTTGGATCACGGGCACGGATCGAAATGGAATTCCGAGTTCCTCCGCCATCCAGTAGTTGCGCGAAGCACGCGAGCAGTAAACCCCGTAGATCGTCAGCATAATGGTCCTTCCCCAGTGTTCGATTGCCGGACACTATGGCAATGGCAGCCGCACTTGAACCGGACGGCATTGATCTTACCGATGAAATCTTTTGATGGATTTAGTTCCTGCGGTTGCCCGACAGCGTCAGGTGGCTGAACCGCTCGGCGTCCCCCTTGAGCAGGTCGCCGGTTGTTCTGTCGTTCCATCTGTAGCCGAGGATCGCGCCGTCCCGCACGTCGTGAAACAGATTGTCGGTAATCAGCGCCGCGCCGGCGCCGTCCACGACTGTCACCGCGCAGCCGGCACCGGCATTGCGCACCAGATTGCCCGTCGCCACGATATTGCGCAGATAGGGACCCCAGCCCAGCATAAGCCCCCATTTCGGCGCGTTCTCGATGACGTTGCCGATGATCACGGTATCGGCTTCGGCCGCGATGCCGAAGCCGAACCCGGCGCCGTCATGGATGTAAGGTCCTTCGATATGCAGGTTGCGGACGATATTGCCGCTGACGGTGGAAAGCCGCCCACCCTCATCGAAATTGACGATCAGGATCCCGTTGGCGGCGCCATCGATGAGGTTGTCCGAGACGATGGCGCCCTGAAATCCGAATTCCGAATAGATGGCGGTTTCGCCGGAGCGCAGGCACTGGTTGCCTGTAATCTGGATATTGGTGGCGCTGTTGGCGCGGATCGCGGAAAAGGCGCAGTCGGAAACATGGTTGCCGCTCACCATCACGTTGGCGGCGCGGAAAACATTGATGCCATTGCCGTTCTCGCCCGTCCCGCCATCCCGCGCACGGATGCCGGAAATCCGGTTGCCGCTGACGATGGTCCCGTCCTCACCCGCTTCCCAGCGATGCACCAGAATACCCCCGTTGGCGCAGTCGGAGACTGTATTGCCGGTGATCGACAACCCCTCGCTCTGAACCGCGTAAATGCCGCTGCCCCCGCAGAGCGACAGGCTGTTGCCGGTAATGCGGCCGCCACACTGTTCGGCACGCAGCCCATGCCCGAAGGAGCCGAGAAGGGTGCAGTTTTCGAGCGTCAGGGTTTGGACGTCACGCAGATCGAGCAGCCCGGCTGTGGCGTCGCCATGTTTCGCCTGTGTGCCGTCCAGGATAAGATCGGTTAGGGTCAGCCGCTGAAGCCCGCGGCCCGTCAGGCAGCCCGCACCTCCCTGATGGAACAGCCGGGTCGCGCCGCTGACGCCATGAAGCACGAGATTGTCGGGCAGAGTGACGCCGCTCACGAGATAGTCTCCGGCCGCAAGACTCACGGGGGTGCGCTGCGCGGCTGCGGCGTTGAACAATTCCTGCAGCGCCACACTCTGGTCGATGCCCGCGTTCGGGACGATGCCGTAGGAGGGCATTTTTCCCTGCCCGTTCTCACCGGCGGTCGCACCGGAGGCAGCGCTTGCCCGGCCGGTCTGCGTCAGCGCGTCAAAACCCGTGGCAGCGAGACAGAACAAAAGCAGTCGGCGTTTCAGCATGATTTTTCCTTTGCCTTAAAGAAGCATTCTTCATGCCAGGCCCGTTTGTTTCAAAAAGGCACATCCAGGAGGAGACTGCGCGTCCACGAAAGACAACCGTACTTCCCGTGCCGTAGCCGTCTTTAACAAAGAATAACCTATGGCTGGTACATAGGAACCAATGACCAAGGGACGGCTCGGGCGTCAAAGCTCCGGAGGCATGCTTGACGAAGAAATTGGACTCCACCCGCAACGATATCGCGGCTCGAATCGCATGCGTCGATGATACGCAACGCCTGATTGCCGCCAGCCAACACTTGGCCGAGGAAGTGTCCCGTATGTTTCGCGAGGAGCCGGATATTGCCGACCGCCACTATTGGCTGGAAACGATGGTCAACCATATTCCGGATTACATTTATGCCAAGGATCTGGAAGGCCGTTTCCTGATCGCCAACCGCGCAACCGTGATCGATAACGGCTTCGAGGAAATGCAGGATCTGATCGGCAAGACGGATTACGACCTGCACCCGTCCCACCTCGTCGACGAGATCGTCGCAACCGAGCGGCAGGTGGTGGAAACCGGAAAGCCGGTTTTCGGGGTGGAGGAGCGCGCGCTCGTCGACAAGGGTGTCGAACGCTGGCTGATGACCTCGAAGGTGCCGTTGCGCAATCAGCAGGGCGCAACAATCGGCGTCGTCGGGGTATCGCGGGATATCACCGACCGCAAGAGGGCGGAACGCCTTCTGCTTGGTCAGGCGCGGCTTCTGGAGCTGGTTGCGAAGGGGGTACCGCTCAACGCCTTCTTCCATGAACTCATTCTTTTGATCGAGACGCATCTGCCCGGTATCATCGGTTCGGTCCTGCTCCTGTCCGCCGACAAGCAGCACCTCGTGACCGGGGCAGCACCGAGACTGGCCGCGGCCTATTGCGCCGCCATCGAAGGTGTGGCCATCGGTCCCAAGGTGGGCTCCTGCGGAACCGCCGCCTGGCGCGGCGAACCGGTCTATGTTTCGGATATCCACACGGATCCACTGTGGGAGGATTATGTCGATCTGGTCCGGCCGTTCGGCTATCGGTCCTGCTGGTCGATGCCGATCCGCTCGTACAAAAGCCAGGTGTTCGGTACCTTTGCGCTTTATTCGTGCGTGCCGGGGGATCCCTCCGTCGAGCAGCTGGAACTGATTTCGATGGCCGCGCATCTGGCCGGCATCGCCATCGAACGGCACCAGACCGAAGAACACATCCAGTTCATGGCGCACCACGATGCGCTGACCGGACTGCCGAACCGGCTGCTCTTCGAAGAGCGGGTTGCCGAAATCCTGGCCAAGGCGCTCCGCAATGGCGAATGGGTCGCTCTGGCGTTCCTCGATCTCGATAATTTCAAGTTGATCAACGATACGCTCGGACATCACGCTGGGGACGAACTCTTGAGAGCCGTGGCCGGCCGTATGCTCGGCTGTGTTCGTAAGCAGGACATGGTGGTGCGCGTCGGCGGCGACGAGTTCATCATCGTGCTCAATGGATTGCCGGCGAATGCTGAGATCGTCTTGTCCCGGCTGGAAGACATTCGCGTCGCGATCGGCGCGCCGATGACCCTTGCGGACCGCAGCGTCCATGTCAGCTGCAGCATGGGTGTTGCCTGCTATCCCGACCATGGCGAGACGGCGAACGAACTTCTCGCCAATGCCGATTCGGCCATGTACTGGGCAAAGGAGGTCGGCCGCAACAACCTTCAGCTCTTCGACGTCAGACTGGCGGCGAGGGCCAACGAGAAGCTCAAGAGCCAGGAAGAGCTGCGGGACGCCGTGGCGAACGACCAGCTTGTGCTGCACTATCAACCCCAGATGAACCTGAAGACCGGCAGGATTTTTGCCGCCGAATCCTTGTTGCGATGGCGGCACCCCGAGCGCGGGCTGGTTTCCCCCGGTGATTTCATCCCGCTCGCCGAGGAAACAGGCTTGATCGTGCCGATCGGCGACTGGGTGCTGTGCGAGGCCTGTCGGCAGAACAAGAGCTGGCAGGATGCCGGGCTGGCACCGATCGTTATCAGCGTTAATGTTTCGGCCAGGCAGTTGAGGGAAAGACACTGGGTTTCCCGCGTCGCCGAAGTCCTCAAAGAAACCGGCCTGGAGCCGCGCTATCTTGAACTGGAGCTGACGGAAAGCCTGATCATGCAGGACGTCGCCTCGGCCGTTTCGATCATGCACGAACTCGAGGCGCTGGGCGTTCATCTCGCCATCGATGATTTCGGCACCGGTTATTCGAGCCTCAGCGCGCTGAAGAGTTTCCCGGTCCGGCGCTTGAAGATCGACCGGTCTTTCGTTCAGGACATTCCCGGAGACGAAGATGACAAGGCGATTACCGGCGCGATCATCTCGCTGGCGCAGAAACTGCAGATCGAGGTGATTGCCGAAGGCGTCGAGACGCAGGCGCAGGTCGATTTCCTGCGGGCAAGCGGTTGCGACGACATCCAGGGCTACTTTATCAGCCGGCCGGTCGAGCCGGATGCGCTGGTGGGCCTATTGCGGGCGGATGCGTTGCAGGCCGGACACGCTCCTCTGCCGATCGCTGCCGCCTGATGATCCCTTAGCGTTGCAAGCCACGATCCAGCCGTAATTGCCATACTTCTGACAGCGACCGGCAACGCGATGACCGGCATAATTTTGGCGTGGACGCCTGGCCGTGCTTGTCAAGCCGCTTCAACGGAATACATAGAGTGAAATGACCCTGATCAGACCCCTTTCCCGCCGGCATTTTCTCAACCTCTCCGGGCTTGCGGCCGCCTCGCTTGGCCTCGCCTCCTGTGGATCCACCTCGACGGAGCGTTTCCGTGCCGAGACCGCGCCCTATTTTCGCGATCCGGGCATGGGCGGCGATCCGCGGTATGGCGCCACGCTTGAAGGACCCGTCTATGGCGAGGCGCCGTCCGGCCTGCCGCTCCAATCGTCCTATTATGCCGAAATGTACGCCGCGCGGATGGACGACGGTTTCGATCTCCCGGCCATTCCCTACGAGCAGATCGATCCGCGTTTCTACCGCCAGCAGGTGGAAAACACGTTTGGCGAGAAGCCGGGCACGATCATCGTCGATACCGGCGAGCGCTTCCTCTATCTCATCCTGTCCAACGGCGCGGCCATGCGCTACGGCGTCGGCATCGGCCGCGAGGGCTTTGCCTGGTCGGGCAGGGGCGTCATACAGTGGAAGCAGAAATGGCCGCGCTGGAAGCCGCCGAACGAAATGGTTGCCCGCCAGCCGCACCTCGAACCTTATTCGATTGCCAATGGCGGCATGGCGCCGGGGCTGAACAATCCGCTTGGCGCGCGTGCAATGTATATTTTCCAGAACGGCGAAGACACGCTGTACCGCCTGCATGGCTCGCCGGAATGGCAATCAATCGGCAAGGCGGTATCGTCCGGCTGCGTGCGCCTGATCAACCAGGACGTCATCGACCTCTACGATCGTGTCCGCAACGGTGCACCCATCCTGGTGATATGATAGGGCAGGCTCGCCGCTCTGGCCGCCGACTTCCGCTAAGCGGCCAAATCCCGGCCGTTCCGACTGCTTGCCGGCTGGGCCTGCCAGCGTCGAGATGACGCGTTTTACCCCGGCTGATTGTCACCGAGCCTGCGGTTGAGGTTGTTAAGGGCGGTGCGAAGCTCTTCCGCCTCCGCCATGCTGCATCCGGTGGCCTTGCCGATCTGCGTCAGGATGCCGAACGCCTCGGTCTTCAGGGCGGCACCCTGCGGCGTCAGCGCGATGATGACCTGCCGCTCGTCGCTCTTGTCGCGGGTTCGGCTGATAAAGCCGGCCGCCTCAAGCCGCTTCAGGAGCGGCGACAGCGTGCCCGAATCCAGCCCGAGTTCTTCGCCAATTCCCTTCACCGTCATGTTGTCGCGCTGCCAGAGGGCCAGAAGAACCAGATATTGCGGATAGGTAAGGCCAAAACGCTCGAGCATCGGCTTGTAGGTGCGGTTGAAGGCATGCGCTGCGGAATAGACGGCGAAGCAGAGTTGCTGGCCGAGCGCCAGGGCGCCGGTGTCTTTCAGCTCGTTCACAGGGTTGTCGCTGTCGGAAGTCATGCTGCAGTATCGCAGCTTCAGACCGATTTTGCAATTTGCAAAATTATATTGCGTCCAATTTAATTTTGAGCTATTGATAATCCGGCGCAACGAGATGCGGCTGGCCTTGAACCGGCAGCCGCCGAACAGAGGAAACAGACATGCCCATTCTTTACACCACCAAGGCATCCGCAACCGGCGGCCGTGCAGGCCACGCGGTCAGCGAAAACGGCGTTCTCGATGTCACCCTGACCGTTCCGAAGGAACTGGGCGGCGACGGCGCGACGGGCACCAATCCCGAGCAGCTTTTTGCCGCCGGCTATTCCGCCTGCTTCCTCGGCGCGTTGAAGTTTGTCGCCGGCAAGGAAAAGGTCAAGATCCCGGAGGACGCGACCGTCACTGCAACCGTCGGTATAGGCCCGCGCGAAGACGGCACAGGTTTCTACATCGTCCCGTCGATCTCGGTGAACCTACCCGGCATAGACCGCGAAACCGGCGAAAAACTCGTCGCCGCCGCCCACATCGTCTGCCCCTACAGCCACGCGCTCCGCACCGCGACCGAAGCCTCGGCAACGCTCGCCTGAATGGACTTTATCATCAACATCATAGGCCCGGTGGAGCGATCCGCCGGGTTTTTTATAGTCTGGAAAGTCCGAAGAAGCTCGAAATGATGGCTACCGCCTGGGCCATTGCGACTTTGGCGGTACCGTAACGGCGGGTAGTTCGCTGCCGTCTGCGGCTTTCCCCGGGGAAGACTAAATAACGCTGGAACGTTCGCCGATGTTCATTGACTGCAACCCCAGGGAGTGCATATCAATGGTTGAATCATTGGCAGGACTGTTCATGAGAATCCTTCGCATTGCCATTTTGTTGCTCTGCCTTCCGATCACAGCGGTTTTCGCACAGTCGCCGGAAAATGATCCCGCACCGTTGCAAGCAAGAACGGAAGCGCTCTTCGAACATGAGCGCGACCTGCTCGACGTGAAGCTGTCCGTCGATTCGATGGTCGATCCCGCCACCAATGCGCAGGCTGTGACATCCATGATCGACGGCATGGTCGACGACGTGAAGACCATGGCCGGGGAGGGGGCAAAGAGCGCGGAGACACTCGCGGCTCTGAAGCGCTATCTCTATGAGGGTGGCGCCTGGAACGATGCCAGGCCCTTCCAATACGATCTCGATGACCCTCTCGGCGAGAAACCTGCAAACCGCCTGCTACAACGCTACCTGACGACACGGCGCGGCAACTGCATCACCATGCCGATGCTGATGCTGTTTGTCGGCCAGCGGCTGGGGCTGCAGATGACGCTGACCGAAGCGCCCTTGCATATCTTCATCAAATATACCGACGACGAGGGCGCTGTCTGGAATCTGGAGGCCACCAGCGGCGGCGGTTTCACCCGCGATGTCTGGTACCGACAGAAATTGCCGATGTCGGATACGGCGGTGGCAAACGGCGTGTATCTCCGGCCCCTGCAGCATCAGGAAGCGACAGCGCTGGTCGCCTCGTTTCTGGTGGAGCATCAGATCGACGCCGGCGCGTTCGAAAATGCGATTGCCGTCTCCGACGTGCTGCTGCGGCATTATCCCACCTTCGCCTATGGGCTGGTGAAGAAGGGCAGCGCCTATGCCGGCCTGTTGCGGCGGGAACTGGCCGGGAAATATACACGGATGGAAGACATTCCCGCCGACCTGAAGGCGAAAGCCGATCAGTGGTACGGGCAGAATATGCAGGCGTTCGCCAAGGCGGAAGCGATGGGGTGGCGGCCGCAGGACGGCCAGACGCAATAACGATCTGATTCAAATGGGGACTTGTTCATGAAATGCTTTTCCAGCGGGTTTCTGACCCGCATTCTCAGCCTGCTACTGATTTGCAGCATGCTGTCCGTATCATTCGGCTCGGTGGCCAATGCACGGTTCATCCAACCCGATACATGGGACCCGACAATAGAAGGCGTCGGCACTAATCGGTATGCCTATGCGGGGAACGATCCGGTCAATAAAAGTGACCCAAACGGACACATTGCGATCGTTGATGATTTTATAGTCGGCCTTGGTATTGCCTGTGCATCAGGTGGGTGCGCAGCATTGGCAGGAATAGCAGCCGGTCTTGGTATTTGGGGGACTGTAGATTACGCGGACGACGGAGCAGTTAATCTGTCTCCGCTTGCTGGCACAGTTTCAAATATGGCCAACAAAGGTGGCATCTATACTGGTCCGGGGGGAATGCATGACCTCCCATCGAAAGGTATTCACTGGAAGGGTGTCGATAAGAAGGGTAACCAAGTTGAAGTCGGTATCAGACCCGGGCCAAAAGGAGGGATTGATTTTGAACCGGTCGGTGGAGCAGTGCCTGGTAAGAGCTTCGATGAAGCAGCGGACTCTTTAAAACCTACTTTGGGCACGGACAAGGGCATGCAGAAATTGCTTGATCAGGTAAAAAATGCCCAAAACCATCTTGGCACTTTGAGAGGACATGAAAAAAGAAAGCGCGAATTGCAAGAGCTGCAGGCTGCTATTTCTGGCAAACAACGCGAACAAGAAAGTAGTCAAGATACAAGCAAAGAGGGCGGGAATGTCAACGATAGTGATCACCAGACTAATAACCAGCAAAAGCCACAGCCATGACCTTAATTTCAATTAACGCGATGCTTCAGGGTGATTTCACCACTCCACTGTCTCCGGGTAGCAGATTAGAAGCTATAGGAAAATTCCTCGGTGTTCCTGATAGATGGGATTTCGGGATTGAAGATGAGTTTATCTGCCAGCTCGGATATAGAGATTTCGAAATTAATTTGCGCATCCGTGCCAATCTGGTCGAAATAGAGCGTATTTGGATAGGACTTTGGGATTCAGCCGATGATAAACCCATACCAAAGCCATCACGGATTCGATTGGCTCGAAATAAGAAGGTAGATTTAGGGGGATTTACTCCTGGATTGCCTTTATCCAAAGCTAAGGCAGCGTTAGATTTTCTAAAGTTATCATACGAAGAAATTGACGTAAATAATGGATCTGAAATCACGAAGCGACTAATTCTCCCAACAAATTCTGAACTGTATTTTTTCAGGGGTAACCTTGAACCTGTGTTGATGGAAATACATTTCTTCGTAAATACGGTTGATTGTTAATTATTAATTTGGAATTAAATTAGTGACTTGGAAAGTTACTGAAACTATATTTTATTAAATTTAAATAAATAAAATAAAATATTATTTAGATTAAATTTTGGAGTAACGGAAAGCAATGTCGCGGAGGTCTTGAGTGCTATTGAAGAAATTACTACGGTGTGTGGAAATTTTGGCGATATAATTGCATTTGATGAAATAAATTTGACGACATTGAAAAAAGGAACAGAATACTCAATGTCGGTAACTACGCTGTTCGTGGAATATGTTTCCCATAAGGAATTTAAGTATATTATTAATTTTTCAGGATAACTTCTGCAGATCTGCTTAATTGGCGAAATTTCGGGGACCAAGGTAAGGGCTGACTCGCCCACAAACGCTGTGCGTATTTTCAGGTTGCTTCGCCTGTTGGGCGTCTCTTTCTACCAACTGTTTATTGCGCTGGTGGAGTGCGAACACGATTGTTCGGTCGACTCCCGTCGTGCCTCACCTGATGGGTTTTTCCCTCTCGCTTCCTCGGCCGCACCAAATGCTCTTTCAAACCGCATAGCCTGTCGAGACGCGCGCCGCTGGTTGCGAACCGCTCACTGAAGCAATCCATGTTCGTGCGATGACCGCGCGCGCAAAAGGGAACTGCGCTCGGTTTGCTCGGCAACATGGCGGTGTGGCCGATCTTCGGCCCCTTCCAGCGTCTGTTTGACGGTTTCCTCACGCCAATCCTCAATCAATTCCGTCCCGTGCCCTACCGCTTCAAACTCCCCAAAATCCCACGCACCAGCGCCCGTCCGAGCGAAGACGCCACCGTGCGGGCGACGGATTTCATGGCGGCTTCGGCGACGCTTTCGCGCTGGTAGCCGGAGCGGGCGCGCGGTTTTGCCTGCGGCTGCGCTTTCTCCTCGTCGCCGAAGCCGGGCAGGGTCCAGCGGCTGCCGCCGGATGACGGTTGTTCGGTCTCCTCCGCCTCGCGGGCGGCTTCGGCCTGTTCGGTGGCTTTCGCGGCGCGCTTGGCGAGTATCTCGTAGGCCGATTCGCGGTCGAAATCCTCGTCGTAGAGGCCGGCAACCGGGCTGATCTTCATGATGTCGGCGCGCTCGGCTTCCGTCAGCGGGCCGGGGCGGCTTGACGGCGGGCGGATCAGCGTGCGCTCGACGATGGAGGGCGCACCCTTGCCTTCGAGCGTCGAGACCAGTGCCTCACCGGTTCCGAGATTGGTGATAACCGTGGCGCAGTCGAAATCGGGATTGGGTCGAAACGTGTCCGCGGCGGTCTTGACCGCCTTCTGCTCGCGCGGCGTATAGGCGCGCAGCGCATGCTGCACCCGGTTGCCAAGCTGCGCCAGCACAGTTTCCGGCACGTCGAGCGGGTTCTGGGTGACGAAATAGACGCCGACGCCCTTGGAGCGGATCAGCCGCACCACCTGTTCGATGCGCTCAAGAAGAACTTTTGGCGCGTCGTTGAAGAGCAGGTGCGCCTCGTCGAAGAAGAACACCAGCTTCGGCTTGTCGGGATCGCCGACCTCGGGCAGTTCCTCGAACAGTTCCGACATCAGCCAGAGCAGGAAGGTGCCGTAGAGCCTCGGGTTCATCATCAGCTTGTCGGCTGCAAGCACCGAGATCGCGCCGCGTCCGTCGCGCGTCGTGCGCATGATGTCGGAAACCTTGAGCGCCGGCTCGCCGAAGAAATGCTCGGCGCCCTGCTGTTCGAGGATCAGCAGCTCGCGCTGGATCGAGCCTGTCGACGCCTTCGAAATAAATCCGTATTTGCTGGAAAGTTCTTGGGCGTTCTCGGCCATGTAATTGAGCATCGCCTGAAAGTCCTTCAGGTCGAGCAGCGGCAGCCCGCCCTCGTCGGCAATCTTGAAGGCGATGTTGATCACGCCTTCCTGCGCGTCCGTGGCGTTCATCAGGCGCGACAGAAGGAGCGGCCCCATCTCCGAGACGGTGGTGCGCACCCTGTGACCTTTCTCGCCGTAGAGATCCCAGAAGATCACCGGAAACTCCTGGAAGGCGAATTCGGCAAAGCCGATCTGCTCGGCCCGCTTCGTCACCCAGTCCTTCGCCTCGCCGATGGCGCCGATGCCCGAAAGATCGCCCTTCACGTCGGCGCAGAAGACCGGCACGCCGGCATTGGAAAAGCTTTCGGCGAGGATCTGCAGCGTGATCGTCTTGCCGGTGCCGGTGGCGCCGGTGATCAGGCCGTGGCGGTTGGCAAGTTTCAGCTCCAGATATTCAGGCTTGTTGATCGCATCATCCGGCTTGCGGCTCGTTCCGATGTAGATTTTCCCGTCTTCGAGCATGCGTCCTGTCTCCGGTTGACGATCACACCCGCCAAGGGGTCATCGCTCTGTTTTGCAAGGCTGTTATAGAAGCACCGGCCTGAACCGGCAACAGCGGGATAAGGGCACGCAAGCGTTGCCTCCAGGCCGATCGCCGCATTGTGTTTGCACGCTCGGCGTGGAACGATAAGACAGTGTTGCAACGTCGCTCCGCGCTGAAGGGCGCTTGAGTTTCGACGCTGCTTGATTTACTTTGACGTGAACGTCAAAAACGAGGAGAATGTCCCATGAACGAACTGGTCACCCGGGTTGCGGAAAATGTCGGTATCGCGCCGGAAACCGCTGAAAAAGCCATCGGCATGATGCTCGGCTTCCTGCAGCGCGAAGCAGCCGACGGCCCGGTCGCCCGGATGATCGAAGCGATCCCCGGCGCTGCCGATCTGGTCGCACGATTCAATGGCGAAGGCTCAGGCGGCGGCGGATTGCTCGGCGGGCTGATGAAGGCCGTCGGCGGCGGTGGCGTCATGGGCCTCGGCCAGCAGTTGATGAGCCAAGGCCTCGGCATGGGCGAGATCACGGCACTTGCCCGGGAAACGATCGGCTACGCCAAGGAAAAGGCCGGCGAAGATGTGGTCGACGAGGTCGTCGCTTCGGTCCCGGGGTTGAGCCAGTTCGTCTGAGACGATTCGGGCTTGGGGGCTGATTAAAGCGGCGCAGTCTATGACGGCAGCACATGTTGGGCATACTGTGTTGCCGGCAGACTATGTCGATTATGCCCCGCCAGCCCCCCTCTGTCAGCTTCGCTGACATCTCCCCCACGGGTGGGGAGATTGTTTTCTTTTCCCTTATGGACTCTGAAGCCGAACAATCTCCCTGAAAGGGGAGATTGTTCAAGCCCTTTTCTCCCACACTCAGAGTAAGGGGCGCAAAGGGCTGGCGGTCCATCTCCCCCCTTGAGGGGGAGATGTCGGCGTCGCCGACAGAGGGGGGTAAGCCTCCGCGAACTCCGGGGTCCTTGTGTTCCCCCGCGCAAGAGATGCACTCCCAGCCGCCGGTCTTCATCACCTCCGCTGTTTACCCTATGCTCAAGCCGCCCTGTCCCAGTCCGGCGCCAATCCGCCGGGGCTGACGATGCGGCCGTTCGGGCGGGCGAGCTTGTGGATGGCGGCGATTTCCTCTTCCGAAAGATCGAAGTCGAAAATATCGAAGTTTTCCGGAAGCCGGCTTTCCGTTGCCGTCTTCGACAGAGCGATCACGCCGTCCTGGGCGACCAGCCAGCGCAGCACGACCTGCGCTGCCGTCTTGCCATGTTTCGCGCCGATGTCCTTCAAAAGCGGTTCGTTCGGCACCTTGCCGTCGGCCATGGCGTAGTAGGCGGTGATCGACATGCCGGTGGCTCGCGCAGCCTCCAGCACGATGCTCTGGTCGAGATAGGGATGATACTCGATCTGATTGGTGGCGATCGGCGCATCGCTCAGCGCCACGCTTTCGGCCATCAGCTTGGTGTTGAAGTTGGACACGCCGATATGGCGCACCTTGCCGGCCTTTTTCACGGCGTTCAGCGCGCCGATCTGTTCGGCCAGGGGCACGCCGCTTGACGGCCAGTGCAGGAGAAGCAGGTCGACGTAGTCGGTCTTCAGCTTCTTCAGGCTCTCATCGACGGAGTCGAGGAAGTCGGCATGTTTGTAGTGATCGACCCAGACCTTGGTGGTCAAGAAAATCTCGCCGCGGGCAATGCCGGACGCCTGGATGGCATCGCCGACCTCAGCCTCGTTGCGATAGATCTGCGCGGTGTCGATATGGCGAAAACCGAGTTCGATGGCTTTCGGCACGATGCGCAGAACGTCCGGGCCGGGCATGCGGAAGGTTCCAAAGCCAAGCGCGGGGATGTTGGCGCCGTTGGCGGTGACAGTGTGCATTGGAAAAATCCTTTTGGCAGAAGGACCCGGCAAGATGCGCCGGGCCGGAATGGGTCGTTCATAGATGTGGCGGGTTGCCACGGTTTCAAGCCTGAGAGGGGCCGTTTGGTCAGCCTGCGAGCGGCGGATCGAGCCGGGCAAAACCTTCCTGACGGCGATAGGGAAAGTGTGGATAGGGCGCGGTGACGGCACTGGCCGCATCCAGCGTTGCGATCTGCGCCGCCGTCAGCGACCAGCCGATTGCACCGAGGTTCTGGCGCAGTTGCTCCTCGTTGCGGGCACCGATGATGACGGATGAGACTGTCGGCCGCTGGGTCAGCCAGTTGAGCGCGACCTGCGGCACGGTCTTCTCCGTCTCTTGCGCAACGTCTTGCAGGGCATCGACGACGCGGTAGAGATGTTCCTCTTCGACCGGCGGCCCGAAGTTGGCTGTTTCATGGAGGCGGCTGCCTTCGGGCAGGGGTTTGCCGCGGCTGATCTTGCCGGTCAGGCGTCCCCAGCCGAGCGGGCTCCAGACCAGCGCCCCGAGCCCCTGATCATGGCCGAGCGGCATCAGATCCCATTCATAGTCGCGGCCGATCAGCGAGTAGTAGACCTGATTGGCGACGTAACGGGACCAGCCATGTTTTTCCGAGAGGGCCAGCGACTTCATGATCTGCCAGCCGGAAAAGTTCGAGACGCCGATGTAACGCAGCTTGCCGGCCCGCACGAGATCGTCCAGCGTCGACAGCACTTCCTCGACCGGTGTGCTCGCATCGAAGGCGTGCAGTTGGAAAATGTCGATATGATCCGTGCCGAGACGCTTCAGCGCCGCCTCCACCGAGCGGATCAGCCGGCGGCGCGACGAGCCCCAGTCGTTCGGCCCGTCGCCTGTGGGAAGGCTGGCCTTGGTGGAGATCAGCACCGCGTCCCGGCGGCCCTTGATCGCGGCCCCCAGCACCTCCTCGGATGCGCCGTTTGAATAGACGTCGGCGGTGTCGAACAGGGTAACGCCGGCGTCTAGGCAGATGTCGACAAGGCGCTTCGCCTCGTCGATATCGGTATTGCCCCAGGCCCCGAACAGCGGCCCGGAGCCGCCGAAGGTGCCGGCCCCAAAGCTCAGGACAGGGACCTTCAGGCCGGATCTTCCGAGATTGCGATAGTCCATGATCGTCGTCCTTCTTATGGGGATGCAGGGTTCAGGCGGAGGCTTCCGAGACGGCCGGGCGGTCGAGCATGCCGCTGATCACCGTCAGCACCAATGCGCCGGAGACGAGGATCGCGCCGACCCAGGGTGTGGCCTGCAGTCCGAGCGGCGAGGCGACGACCAGTCCGCCGATCCAGGCGCCAGCGGCGATGCCGAGATTGAAGGCGGCGATGTTGAGCGCAGAGGCGACATCGACGGCGCCCGGACGATGCCGCTTGGCAAGCTGCACCACATAGAGCTGCAGGCCGGGCACGTTGGCAAAGGACAGGAAACCGAGCGCTGCAAGCGTGATCAGCGCCGGCACGGCCGAGACGGAGGTAAAGGTGAAGATCACCAGCACGGCAGCCTGCGCGGCAAACAGCACGGTCAGCGCCTTCACCGGATCGCGGTCGGCGACCCGGCCGCCGATGATGTTGCCGGCGGCAATGGTGAGGCCGTAGAGCACCAGCACCAGGCTGACGGAGGAGGCGGCAAAGCCGGTGACCTCCTGCAGCATCGGTGCGAGATAGGTGAAGGTGACGAAGGTTCCGCCATAACCGAGCGCGGTCATCGCGAAGACCAGCAGCAGCCGGCCGGAGCCGAGAACGCGCAGCTGATCGAAAAGGCTTGCGGGTGCGGCCTTCGACAGCGTCGAGGGCAGGAGGAGCGCGATTGCGGCCAGGGCCACGGCGCCAAGGCCCGCAACGGCCCAGAAGGTGGCGCGCCATCCGAAAGTCTGCCCGATGAACGTGCCGAGCGGTACGCCGGTGACAATGGCCACGGTCAGGCCCATGAACATCAGCGCGATCGCCGAAGCGCGCCGGTTTTCCGGCACAAGATCGGCGGCGATCGTCGCGCCGACGGAGAAGAACACGCCATGGGCGAAGGCCGAGAGCACACGGGCGACGAGCAGCATCTCATAGGAAGGGCTGAGCGCAGCAAAGGTGTTGCCGGCGATGAACAGCGCCATGAGCCCGATAAGCAGCGGCTTGCGCTCGATCCGCCCGGTCAAAGCGGTCAGGATGGGCGCGCCAAAGGTGACGCCGAGTGCGTAGATCGAGACGATCAGTCCGGCAAGCGGCAGGGTGATGCCGAGATCCGTCGCGACGGTCGGCAACAGGCCGACGATGACGAATTCGGTGGTTCCGATCGCGTAGGCCGCGATCGTCAGGGCGTAGAGGGCAAGAGGCATGGGAGCACCTGTGTCGTCCGTCGCAAGGGCGGACTTTGGTTTGGCGCATGTCGCGCCGGGTTTCCGTTGCTTCGAATATGGATTATTGGGACTTGCTTGATAATCCATGGAAATAGATAAGTGCTTGTGAAATGAATTCATAGAGGTGACGGATGGACAACCGGGCGGGCGAAATGGAAGTCTTCGTTGCGGCAGCGGAGCTGGAGAGTTTTTCTGCCGCAGGCCGGCGCCTCAAACTATCCCCATCGGCCGTCAGCAAACTGGTCACCCGCATGGAGGAGAGGCTCGGCACCCGGCTTCTGGTGCGCACCACGCGTTCGCTGGTTCCGACGGCGGAAGGTGAGATCTACCTCTCCCGCGCGCGTCGTATTCTGGCCGATATCGCCGAAACGGAGCAGGTGGTCGCCAATGGCGGCAAGGCGAAACCAAGGGGCTTGCTGCGCGTCAACGCCACGGTCGGCTTCGGCGAATGCTACATCCTGCCACTGGCCGGCGAGTTCCTGGCGCTCTATCCGGAGGTCCAGTTGGAACTGTCCTTGACGGACGGACTGATCGACCTGATCGAGGAGCGCACCGATGTGGCCATCCGTGCCGGCCCGCTGCGCGATTCCACCCTCAAGGCGCGCAAGCTGCTGAGCACCCATCGGATAACCTTCGCCACACCCCGTTATACCAACCGTCAGTGAGCATGACTCTGAAGGGGATTCCCAGCAGCCAACGAATCTGAATCTGTGATGCAAACTGGAGGTTTGTGATGGGTTCAGCGATTTCTTTGCGATCGGACTTCGACGGAGCCAGGTTGCGGCTTCTGGCTCGGCAGACACGCGATGCCGATCAGGCACGGCGGCTTCTGGCACTTGCATCGATCTATGATGGCGGCTCACGCGCCGATGCCGCCCGGCTTGGCAGTGTGACGGTTCAGATCGTGCGCGACTGGGTGGTGCGCTTCAATGAACGCGGTCCCGCCGGCCTTATCAACGGCAAGGCCCCGGGCAAACCTTCTCTCCTGAACGATGAACAGCGAACGGCTTTGGCGCAAGCCATAGAGCGCGGACCGACCCCGTATCTGGATGGAGTCGTTCGCTGGCGTCTGTGTGATCTGGCGCAATGGATTTGGGAAGAGTTCCGCATCTCGGTGAGCGAGGAGACCCTGGGCCGCGAAGTGCGTGCCATGGGCTATCGCAAGCTCTCGGCTCGCCCAAGACATCATGCGCAGGATGCCGAGGCGGCCGAGGCATTTAAAAAAACTTCCCCGCCGCTGTGGCAGAAATCGCCGCAGGTCCCGCCAAGGGCAAAGTAATCGAAATCTGGTTCCAGGACGAAGCCCGGATAGGCCAGAAGAACAAGATCACGCGTCGTTGGGCCAAGCGGGGCTCAAGGCCGTCCGCGCCGCACGACCAGCGAACCCGATCGGCCTATATCTTCGGTGCCATCTGTCCCAAGCACGGCAAGGCCGCCGCTCTCGTCATGCCGTGGTGCGACACCCATGCCATGAACCAGCACCTGATCGAGATATCCCGCAACGTCGCCGTTCATGCACACGCCGTCCTCATCATGGATCAGGCCGGATGGCACATGTCCAACAATCTCGTCGTTCCAGAAAACATCACCATCCTGCCACTGCCGCCCAAATCGCCCGAGTTGAACCCGGTCGAAAACATCTGGCAGTTCATGAGGGACAACTGGCTCTCAAACCGAGTCTTCAAATCCTACGAGGATATCGTCGACCACTGCTGCTACGCTTGGAGAACCCTCCAGCAACGACCATGGAAGATCATGTCAATCGGCCGACGCAAATGGGCGCAAGGGTTCTAATCAGTGACGGTTGGTATTATATCGCGGCGCATGGCGTGCCGGAGACGCCGGCCGATCTTGCCGGGCACAATTGCATAACCTTCACCTTCGGAAGGACGCCTGGGGAATGGCCGTTTCGCGACCCAGGCAGCGCCACGGTCTATACAAGCCCCGCACCCGGCAATCTGAGGGCGGCCAGCGGCTCGATCGCCCGGCAGCTTTGCCTGCGCGATCTTGGCGTCGCCCGCGTCGGCAAATTCCATGTTGAAAAGGACATTGCCGAAGGCAGGCTGGTGGAGGTTCTGGCTGGCTATAACCCTGAAGAGCCGGAGGAAATTCATGCCGTTTTTGCCGGCCACGAGCATCTTGCCGCCCGTATCCGCGCCTTTGTCGATTTTCTTGCCGAACGCGTATGATGGGACGCGGATCTCGCGCGGGTCTTGACTGGCAGGCTGCCTCTGGCAATGTGGCAGCGCAGCATTTAAATATTATCTATGACACCGCCCGATGCCACCATGACAAAACCACTCCGTAGAATGTCGCTGACGCCCGATCTGGTGGCGCTCTGCCACCGCGATCTCGATGATCCCGGCCCGGATGGGCTTTGGACGGCATTTACCGACGCGCAGTATCGCGAGCTTGCCGAAAGCCTGGACCGCGAAAGCCATGGTGCGCCGCTCTGGATCTTTGCTTATGGCTCCCTGATCTGGAAGCCGGAATTCGAGGCGATCGACAAACGCCGCGCCACTGCCTTCGGCTGGCACCGCTCCTTCTGCCTGCACATCAACCGCTGGCGCGGCTCGCATGAGCAGCCGGGCCTGATGATGGCGTTGGAGCGCGGCGGGCGTTGCGACGGCGTCATCTACCGGCTGCCCGACGATGACCGCGTTGCGCAGATCGAGCGGATGCTGCGCCGCGAAGTCAGCGCCGTCGAAAATCGGGATGCCGTGCGCTGGCTGAATGTCGCCACGCAGGACGGCCCCTGCCGCGCGCTCGGCTTCTGGGCCGGCGCCACCGGGGAAAGGATCGTTTCGCGCCAGCCCTTGAGCGATGTCGCCCGCATTCTCGCCCGCGCCTGCGGCCATTTCGGCTCAGGCGCCGAATATCTCTACAACACGGTCTCTCATCTTGAGACGTTCGGTATCCGCGACCGCAATCTCTGGCGCCTGCAGCATCTCGTTGCCGACGAAATCAGGCTGCTTCACGGGATCGGTCAAGCCCCGGCAGGCTAAGCGTCACCGCTTCACGGCAATCAGGAAAAGGCGGGGAAACTTCAACAGCACGCGTCCGTCGCCAAGCGGTGGATAGGCTTCGCGGATGCCCTCCAGATAGGCGGCGAGATAGGCGTCGCGTGCCGTTTTCGGCAGCGGGTCGAGATAGGGGCGAAGGCCGGTGCCCTTGACCCATTCGACGATCGCCTCGGCATTGGCGAGCCGATGGTAGTAGATCGTGTGCCAGACATCCACCTTGATCGCCTTGTCCGTCAGCTGGTCGATGTAAAGAGCGGTATTGGGAAGGGGAGACCGGTGGACCCGGTCGCCGTAACACGCCGCAAACCGCGGTTCCCCAGCAAGTTTCCGCATCAGAGTATGCGTCGGCTCATCGAGATTGTCCGGCATCTGAACCGCCAGCGTGCCGCCCGGCACAAGTTCGTCCATGAGGCGCGTGAAAATGGCCAGATGGTCCGGCAGCCACTGGAAGACCGCATTGGCAAAGAACAGCACGGAGGGCTCGGACGGGCGCCACTGCGTCAGGTCGCCCTTGTCGAAACGGATATGCGGCAGCCGCTTGCGGGCCGCCGCCAGCATGTTCTCGTCGCTGTCTATGCCGGTGACCCTGTAGGCCGGAAAACGATCCTGGATGAGTTCGGTCGAATTGCCTGGCCCGCAACCGAGATCGAAGACACAGCCTTCCGGCAGGTTCGGCACCTGGTTCAACAGGTCGCGCGCCGGTCGCGTGCGCTCATCCTCGAATTTCATATATTGTTCGGCGGACCAGGACATATCGTGTCTCCTGCGGCGAGCGGTTCGCCTTGGTGTTTCCCGTCAGAGACTGTCCAGCGACGGCAGGATCAGCGACGGGCCGAAATCGGCATATTCGTCCGGTGCGTTGCCGCGATTGATCCAGACCGTGCGGTAGCCGAATTTGGTAGCGCCCGCGACATCCCAGCGGTTGGACGACTGGAAGGATACGGCGCCCGGGTAAAGCCTGTATGTCGTCGTTACCATGTCGTATACGGCGGGCGCGGTCTTGAAGTTTCGCACGGTCTCGACCGAAAACACATCGTCGATGATCCATGTCAACCCGGCCTTGTCGACTGCCGATTGCAGCATTTGCGGCGTGCCGTTCGACAGGATGGCGATCCGCGCCCCGCGGTCCTTCAGGCTCTTGAGCACGGCAGGCACTTCCGGATAACAGTCGAGATGCCAGTAGGCGTCAAGCAGGGCCGGCTTGAGGGCCGGATCGATCGACGGATAGCGCGCGAACGCAAAGTCGAGCGCCTGTTCGGTCAGCGTCCAGAAATCGGTGTAGTTGCCCATCAGCGTCCGGATCCAGGAATATTCGAGCTGTTTGGCCCGCCACAGATCGGAAAAGGCCTGGCCGTCCGGCCCCATCGCCGCCCCATGCCGCCGCACCGCCGCATGTACGTCGAACAAAGTGCCATAGGCATCGAAAACATAGGCCGCGTAAGACATCAAACCCTCCCGCCGCGCCTGCGCGCGCACCGCTTGCTCACGGTTCTTGTCCGGGATCATGTCAAAAATTTGTGCGTCGCACAATGGCGTATCGGGTCAACGCTTCGCCGGTTTCCAGACCTTCGCCGGGAACCGCAGCGCCTGCTTGGCAAGCCGGCCCTTCAAACCAAGGGCTGCGTCGCAAAGTCCCGTCACATGCCGGTTCGGTTTTGCTTCCGGCCGCAGCGCATGCAGACAGGCGGCAGCGTCTTCCGGATCCATGTAGCGTGAGAGAATGCCGAGCGTCAGCGCCGTCGACCGCCCCATGCCGCGCAGGCAATGGATGAGAAGACGCGCATCTTCAGGCAAGGTGTCGATAAAGGCGAAGCTCGCGGCGATTGCCTCCGGACTTGCGACACCGGGCTCGTCCGGGTCAGCGCTGTCGGAAAATATCAGCTCCAGATGCCGATCCTCCGGAAGGTCGATCATCGACAGCAGTTTCGTGCCCGGAGCCCGGATGGAAATCAGATGGGTCGGCGCCCAGAGCGACCGGTTGTGACGCGCCTCGGTCTGCGATGCGACGATGACGCGGATCGGCCAGCCGTTCGGATGAGCAGGGTTGGTGTTCAGCAGCGACGCATAAAGCGCATCCGCCTGCTTTTCAGCCGCAAGTGCCATGGGTTGCCTCGTGATTCTACCAGCGAGACCAAAATAGCGGTGAGCGCAAAAAGCTGAAAGGGTAAAAGCAGGTCTTGAAGAAGCAGCCGGTCGGGCGACCGGCGCAGTCTCACT
Source organism: Pararhizobium gei (assembly GCF_029223885.1). Classification (NCBI taxonomy): domain Bacteria; kingdom Pseudomonadati; phylum Pseudomonadota; class Alphaproteobacteria; order Hyphomicrobiales; family Rhizobiaceae; genus Pararhizobium; species Pararhizobium gei. Next base: position 1,488,106 of record NZ_CP119409.1, read on the forward strand.
TCTTTTTGCCGGCCGCCTTCTTGACCGGTTTCTGTTCGACGGGAGGCTCCTGGTTAAGCCGCAGGGCTTTCAGCAGCGCCGTTTTCTTGTTTCGCGCGATCAGTTCCGCATTGATGATGCTCAAAGCGGCCGCGGAGGTTTCGTCCTGGTTTCTGCGCACTGTAGGTTTGGGGGCGGTACTGTTGTCATTTTTTGCCATCGACAGGTGAACTCGCTTTGACAGTTGCAGGGGATAGGCGGGAGATTGCTCTCCCGGCCAAATTAAAACACGGCGAGATATTTCAACAGCGAAATAATACCGATGATAATCACGATCACCCGGACGATTTGCTTGGCGCGGGCGTCGATCGGCAGCCGTGCGACGAGATAGAGAACAAGCACAATGACGAGAAAAGTAATGAGAATACTGATAAGCATGGATGAAGCCATTTATTCCACTCCGTAAAGACGACGCATTGCCGCTTTGGTATTATATAGGGCAGCTCGCGGACAAAAGAAGCGGCAGGGTTGTAGGAAACCGCTCCTGACTGACTGTCTCTCGCTGCTTTCAAAACCGTGTGATGACGCTGATTCCCAGATCCTGGGCGGTGTCCATCGTCGTCAGGGCGGGGATCGCCTCTTCCAGGCTGATATGGCGGCCGATCAGTTTTTTCGGATCGAGCTTGCCGGTCTCCATCATCGCCAGCATGTCGGCGTAGCGCCAGGCCTGCATGCCGTGGCTGCCATAGATTTCAAGCTCGTTACCGATCACCTGGGACATTGGGATCTGCGGGCTCGCATGCTCGCCGAGCATCAGGCCGACCTGCACATGGCGGCCGCGCCGCCGCAGGTTGCGGATCGAGTTGAAGCAGGTGACGGGCGAGCCGAGCGCGTCGATGGAAAGATGCGCTCCACCCGCGGTAATCTCCCGGACGGCTTCGGCGACATCGCCGGTGATGCTGCCGTCGATGGTGGCGACGGCACCGATCTCGCGGGCGAAGGACAGCTTTGTTTCGGCGATGTCGATCGCCACCACATTGGCGCCCATTGCCGTGGCGATCATGATCGCCGACAGGCCGACGCCGCCGCAGCCATGCACCGCCACCCATTCGCCGCCCCGCACCCGGCCCTGATCGACAATGGCGCGAAACGAGGTGGCAAAGCGGCATCCGAGGCTGGCGGCCGTCTCAAAATCCAGACTTTCCGGCAGGGGCACGAGGTTCTGGTCGGCAAAGTCGATCGCGACGAATTCAGCAAAGGACCCCCAATGGGTGAAGCCCGGCTGGAACTGGTTGATGCAGACCTGGCTGTTTCCGGAATGGCACTCGCCGCAGCGGCCGCAGCCCGACACGAAAGGCACAGTCACCCTGTCTCCGACCGTGTAGCGCAGCACGCCCTTGCCGGTGGCGGCAATTGTTCCGGCGAGCTCGTGGCCCGGCACATGCGGCAGGGCGATATCCGGATCATGCCCCATCCAGCCATGCCAGTCGCTGCGGCAAAGCCCGGTCGCCTCGATTTTGACGACGACCCCGTTATCGCCCGGTACCGGGTCCGGCAGCACGCGGATCTCCGGCGTCTTGCCAAAGGCGTCGTAATACATGGCTTTCATCGGGCGGGTCCTTTGTTCGGGGTTGTTTCCTTTACCATGCCAGACTGAGCATGCGGCGCGTAACCCCCCTCTGTCACTTCGTGACATCTCCCCCACAAGGGGGGAGATTGGCCGCGAAGATCATGCGTCCCTTACAATAGGCCAATGAGCAACGGGCCGACGATGGAAAAGAATGATCTCCCCCCTTGTGGGGGAGATGTCGCGCAGTGACAGAGGGGGGTAAACTCTCCTCAAAGACGGAGCTCGGAAACAGCCGCGATTGCCGCCATGACTTTTTTTGATGTATCCATCACCCCCGTTTCTCGATTTCCCGGCTAAGGCGAATAGGATAGAACCGGACAAACAGGAGACTGCCATGACCGTCGATACATCCGCCCGCAGCGCCACCTGGACCTATGTCGATGGCGAGTGGCTGTCCGGCAATCCCAAACTGATAGGCCCCACCTCGCATGCCATGTGGCTGGGATCGACGGTGTTCGACGGCGCCCGCTGGTTCGACGGGATTGCGCCGGACCTCGATCTCCACTGCCAGCGCGTCAACCGCTCGGCGCTCGCGCTCGGTCTTGAGCCCGTGGTGTCCGCGCAGGATATCGAGGCGCTCGCCTGGGAGGGCGTCAAGAAATTCGACGGCGCCACCGCCCTCTACATCAAGCCGATGTACTGGGGCGAGCACGGCATGCCCGGCAGCGTCGTCGCCGTCGATCCGGACTCGACCCGCTTCGCGCTCTGCCTGTTCGAGGCCCCCATGGGCGAAGGGCCTGCAGGCACGGGCGGCCAGTCGCTCACCCTGTCTCCCTTCCGCCGCCCGACCATCGAAAGCATGCCGACCGACGCCAAGGCCGGCTGCCTTTATCCCAACAATGCCCGCATCCTGATGGAAGCCCGCAAGCGCGGCTTCTCCAACGCTCTGGTCCGCGACATGCTCGGCAACATCGCCGAAACCGGCTCCTCCAACGTGTTCATGGTCAGGGACGGCGTCGTCTATACCCCCGCCGCCAACCGCACCTTTTTGGCCGGCATCACCCGCACCCGCGTCATCGCCCTCCTGCGCGACGCCGGCTTCGCGGTGGTCGAGACAAGCCTCACCCTCTCCGACTTCGAAGCCGCCGACGAGATCTTCACCTCCGGCAATTACTCAAAGGTCGTCCCCGTCACCCGGCTGGAAGACCGCGACCTGCAACCCGGCCCAGTCGCGGCGAAGGCGAAGGATCTGTACATGGACTGGGCGCATTCGGAGGGTGGGCAGGATTTGTGAGGGGGAGCAGGTCGGCCATCCGCGGGGTGCGGGTGGCTTTTTGCTGCTGTTGGAAGGGCGGGTGCATTCGACCCGAAGCGGCAATACGCTAAAACTGCACTGCACCTGACCTTTGCACCGTGCAAGCTATTGAGATTGCAGGGCTGGAAAAGTGGTGCATAAATCTTGATTTATGCACATGACAGGAAAAACGCTTTATCATAAAGCATTCAAGAAATTGGTCTGTACCCGTGCTGTCAAATCTCAAAACTCTTCGAGACACCTCGTTCAAAGCTATTGCGGTAGAGCGTCTACCAACCAATACCACCACCCGTGCCCATGCCGTCCATAGGTGGTTCAACTTCATTGCGGGATTTTCTCCCGAACTTGTAAATGCCTGCGTTGAGATGACCGGACAAGCGCCTCGCCGAGAAATGCGTCTTCTCGATCCGTTCTCCGGCTGTGGAACGGCACCAGTAGCTGCACGCCTTATCGGTATCTCAGCTGCCGCCTACGATCCCCATCCATTTTTCGCTGTCATAAGCGAAGCAAAAGCCAACAGCGCACATTACTGGTCTGATCTTCCTAGAATTCAAACCGCGATTGAGCGTGGGATCGGGGACCAACCAGTCGAGCATTCTCCACTATCTGACTCCGCGATTGCATTTTTAAGCAAATTGGTTGAACCAAAAGCGCTTTCGGCTCTCAATTCTGCAAGGGTAGAGCTTGAAAATGATGGCCTTTCAAATAATCCGCTAGCCATACTTATCTTATCTCGGATTTTGGACCACTGCTGTTCTGCCGCCACAGACGGAATTTATAAAGCACCCACATCATCAAAGAAGCCGCTGTCTCCTAAAGATGCTTTAGCCAGAGTAATGTCTATTATTTTATCAGATCACGTTGACGCTACCACTAACGGCACTGATATTCAGATATATGCTCGCTCATCAGAATCAATGACAGAGCAGGAAGATAGTTCAATAGATATAGTTGTAACTTCGCCGCCGTATCTAAACAATTTCGATTTTGCTGAAATGACCAGAATGTATTTGTATTTCTGGAAAATGGCATCATCTTGGTCGGATATTTCGAACAAGGTGCGGTCTCAACTTGTTGTAAATACAACAACTGCGCTCAAAGGCCACAAGCCGCTGCAGCAACATTACCGCGATAGCTTGCCAATCTCTGTGCGTCAAGCGGCCGATAAGGTAGTCACGACACTCGTAGCCCGCCGCAAAGAAAAGGCTGGAAAAAAAGAGTATGACTTTTTGATATACCCGTACCTGAGCCAAATGCAAAAGGTGCTGGCTGAAACATATCGTACTCTAAAATCAGGTGCCCCATTCCATATGATGGTTTCAGACGCGGCACTTTACGGTGTTCATGTTCCCGCACCTCAATGGCTCGCTGAAATCATGATCGAGATTGGATTTCAGGACGTCCAATGCGAAATGATACGTCCTCGCGGTCACCGATGGATTTTAGACAAAAGAGCTGGATCAGATGAAGGTCTTGGCGAGTACTACATTTTTGGGGTCGCGTAATGCATACTCTATACCAGCTTGCCGATGCTGAAATTCGAAACTGCATCTCGGATTATCTCGTCTTTGCCGAAGCGACTAATGGTTTTACCAATGTGTCGGAAGAGGCAGTTGATACTGTTAGAAAAGCCGTAATCCTTCTTGCGGGCATCAATTCATCAACACAAGACACCTCACCAAAAGCGGTGGTGCTTGAATGGGAACGCCGTCGTGCAGTCCCGCTTGATGTTGAAGCTGGAATTACCGCGGGTGTTTATACAAATATTCGCGGAGCTGGCATGCGATATCTTGAAGAAATTAAAGCCGGAACAGACGGATTTACTGTTTGGACGCCGGCTTTCATAAAGGCGAACCCTCACACATTACCGCTACTCCAACACTTAGCCGGAATATTCAGTAAAGCGGCTCTAATCAAACAGATAGGTAGCGTTTCCGACAATAATATATCGGTCCGGCATCGAAACGATTAGCAGAAATTTTAACTCAAAGAGTTGACGCCCAAAATATTCGGGAGGGCGAAATCTTACAGCGCCTAGAGTCTACGCTAGAGGGGATCGTGCGCGACCTAATTGGCCGTGTCATGCTTGAGTCAATAGTTGAAAGCGCATTGATTCGCGCTCAGGTGACCTTCAAGCGTGAGAACGAATATGCCAATTTGAGTGGGGTTGTTTATGATATACGTGCAGATTTTGTTGTTCCTGACGAAATTTCCCCGTTAGCATTTATTGAGGTTCGCAAATCTTCCTCACGACACGCCTCTCTATATGCAAAAGATAAGATGTTTTCTGCGATAAATTGGAAAGGTAAACATCGAGAAATGCTTGCAATTTTAGTTGTAGATGGAGATTGGACCTCTGAGACACTACGCGTAATGGCAAATGTATTCGATTATGTCGTTCCGCTGCGACACGTCAATGAGCTCGCAACTTCAATTTCCGACTATGTCTCTGGTGATAAAACGAAACTTAAATGGATAATTGATTTCAAAATATCCCCCGCCCAATAGCAGCGGGGATTGATCGCATAATTGGTATTATCTGATCGATGACCGCAACTGTTGCATAGCTGTAATATGCATTCCCCGGAAAATCTCCAACCCACCCAAAACACGCCTTGAGCCTGCCCCCCTTCAAAGGCTATCTGATGCCAACCCAACCCAACCCAACCCCACTCCCACAAAACCCAAGGCGCATCCGGCATGACCCCAGACTTCCTCGTCACCCATTCCGGTGGCTTCCATGCCGATGAGCTTTTGTCGAGCGTCGTCCTCACCCGGCTTTTCCCGCTGGCGCGCATCGTTCGCAGCCGGGCGCCGGACTGGATTTCGCCAGGCACCGATCGCATCATCTATGATGTCGGCGGCGCCTATGATGCCGGGGCGCGGATCTTCGATCACCACCAGCGCGGCGCACCGTTGCGGGAGGATGGTCAACCCTACAGTTCGTTCGGATTGATCTGGAAGCATTTCGGCCGGGATTATCTCGCCGCTTCCGGTGTTCCGGAAGGGCATGTCGAGGATCTCCATGCCTCGTTCGACGCCGGCTTCGTGCTGCCGGTCGATCTGACGGACAATGGTGCGCTCAGCCCGTCGGTGGCGGGTCTCTTGGGCGGGCTCACCTTGCCGGTGCTGCTGGAGACCCTGACGCCTGTTTTCGACGAAACCGATCCGGAAGCAGGCGACCGCGCCTTTGACGCGGCCTTGGTGATCGCCCGCAGCTTCGTCGAGGCGCGGATCGGCAAGAGTGCCGCGAAATTGCGCGCCGAGGCGCTGGTGCACCGGGCCATCATGGACGCAGGCGAGGGACGGATTCTGGAATTGCCGATGGGCATGCCGTTCCGTCCGGCCATCGTCAAGGCGGGCGCCGATCAGCTGCTGTTCGTCGTCCACCCGCGCGACAGGGACTGGTGCCTGACCACCATCCGCCGCGCCGACGAAGGTTTTGAAAACCGCGCCGATCTGCCGGCCGCCTGGGCGGGTCTGACCAATGGCGATCTGGAGGCCGCCTGCGGGGTGGCAGGCGCAAGCTTCTGCCACAACGGCCGCTTCGTCGCCGCCGCCAAGACCCGCGAGGCGGCGCTTGCCATGGCCGCGCTTGCGGTGAACGAGGCTGTTTCCCTTGAGGTGGCCCAATAGGAAGCGCAGCAAGCCCTCGGCTCCTTCGTTCGCATCGCTCCCCCTTGCCTCGCCAAGTGACGCCACCGGCAATCAGCGGTGTAGTCAGACCTCTCAGGAAGAAGGCGCGTGGCGGACCCTGCATGCGTCCTTCTTGCTTTTGAAGGTCGCCGCAGCAAGCCGACAATCTTATCTTTCATAGGATATGATTCTCAACGATTATCCCTTAGGTTGCAGCCGAAACGACGGAGGCTGCATGCCGCAATATCAGGGCAGACCGGACTATCCCTACGGCTTGTCGCCGCTGCGGCCGCAATTTCGCAATCGTTGGTCTCAGATCATTGCCGGGTCGAACCTCGTCTGCATGGGTATCTCCCTTTTCGTGCACGCAACCGTCTGGCCGGTGAATCGGCTTGCGCTGCTTGTTGTTTTGCCGGGGCTGCTGGGTATAACGCTTGCTTTCGCTCCCGATCCGCCGGTCCTGGTTTCTCGTATGGCAAAGCGCATGACCGCTGCGGGTTGTGCGGTCGGCACGTTCGCCGGCGGTTTGCTTGCCCCGATGATCCTTGTCGTTCCCGCCATGCTCGCGCTGGCCGTCGCCATCGGCTGGTGGATGGAGGGTCGAAGCAATGATTGATGGATATCCGGGCGTCGACCTGATTGCGCTCGCGCGGGCAGCGTTGTTGCTCGGTCCAGTTGGCGGGACGATGTTGCTGCTGATCCTCCTTCCGCCCACTCCGCGACAGGCGACTGCGGCGCTGCTCGGCGGCCTTTGGCAACTGCCGGCACTTCTCGTTCTCAACATGGCTGCACAAGGCTTCGACTGGTGGCGTTTTCAGCCTGATGCCATTGCTGTTTTAGGATTTCCGGTCGATCTGTGGATTGGCTGGTCCATCCTCTGGGGCCCGATGGCTGTGATCTTGTCGCGGCGTGTCCCGCCCGTGTTGATGATCATCACGTTCGTTGCTGTCGATATAGTCTCGATGCCTCTTCTGGAGCCGCTGGTTGTGCTGGGCAGAAGCTGGTTGGTTGGCGAGGCCGCGGGTATTCTGTTCTGTCTTTTGCCGTGTCTGGTTCTTGCGCGGTTGACGGAGACCGACAGCAAGCCGGTTGTAAGGACCTGCTTTCACGGTCTCGGCTGGGGCGGCTACATGCTTCTGGTTTTGCCCGCCTGCGTGCTGGCGTGGGAGGGCAGGGACTACATCGCCGTGCTGGAATCTGCATCGGCTTTACGCTGGATCGGTGCCTTGACGATCGGGCTGCCTTGCCTGCTCATCGGTTGGGCTGCGGCGCATGAATTCGCGCTCGTCGGACGTGGCACGCCCGTTCCTTATGATCCGCCGAAAAGGGTGGTGACCAGCGGCCCCTACGCGTCGATCGCAAACCCCATGCAGATCACCTCCGCGCTCGTAATGGCCTCGCTTGCCATTCTCACCGGTTCCACCGCCACATGGGCGATACCCGTGACATTCCTGATCTTCGACGGCATTTTCGCCGCTTGGTACAATCGCACCCACATCGCGCTTGCCATGCCGGAAGACTGGGCCGAGTACCGGGCCGCCGTGCGGGATTGGGTTCCGCGCGGCAGGCCGTATATCGCGCGTACGGCAACACTGCATTTCCCCGATTCCGGCCAGGATTCCAGGCTGCTTGCCTGGTTGATGCGGCATGCTGCCGAGGGCTTGGTGATAGAAACGGCACCGGTGCGCCCCACGCTGGCGCGTCATCGTTTGCGCTACGTCAGCAGTGACGCCGATTTGAATGCCACTGGCACAGCGGCGCTCGGCCGCGCGCTGGAGCATCTTGGCGGGATATCAGCCCTTGCAGGTTGGGTATTACGTCTGCCCGGGATCAATCAACTGGCAGAACTGGCTTCGTTGTTGCTGCCTGTTCGACGGATCGTGATGATGATAGCGCAAGTGGCGCGTTAGTCGGCCAGCAGTGCAGTGGTCTCCGTTTCGCATATGGTGCAAAGCGTCGCTATTCCTTCTTCGCCTCCGCCACCGGCGTCGCCCCCTCCGTCGTCAGCGCGAATTCCTTCATCTCCTCGCCCGTCAGATAATACAGCCGGTCCGGCGGCGTTTCCAGCGCGTGCAGCCAGACGCCGGGCTTGATGCCCATCTCGGCGAGATGGCGGGTGACGTCGGCGGTGGTGCGCTGGGCCTCCGACATCGCGCGCTCGGGCGAGAGTTTTTCCTTCGAGCCGTTGAAAACCTGATGCACGCCGATAACGGCATCCGTCTCGGCGGTGCGGCCGATGCCGCCGGCCATGACGATCGGGCAGGAGGAGGCGCAGAGCGCGCCGCTGGCGACCCGTGTGTCGAGCTTTTTCTCGCGGATCAGCGTCGACATGGCGAGCGCATCGCCGACGGCGCCGCCGGGGGAGTTGAGCTGGACGGTCTTCACATATTCGCCGCGTGCCTCGATTTCGCTGGCGAAGCGCGCTGCCGCCCCGGGGTCGATCGCGCCTTCGGCAAGCAAAATACCGCCCGGTTTCAGTTCGAAGCGGATCGCCTGTTTCAGCGTCTCCGGATCGGCCGTCACGTCGGAGGGCGCGTTCTGCGGCTCGCCCTCGGTCAGCGCCGGCGGCAGCACCGGCACGGCTTGCGGCTGCATCGGGTCGAAGCCGGGCAGCTGCGGGTTCGCCGTGCCGAGCTCCCGCCAGTCAATGACGATGAAGACCAGCGAGGTCACCAGCAGCCCGTGGAAAAAGTGCCGCATCATCATGCCGTCGTCGACCGACAAGGCATAGGCTTTCAGCCGCTGGCCGAAACTCAGCAGCTGCGTGCGGTCCATCATTTGCGCGGCCCCTTGAGGTCGAGGCTGGTGATGTTGGATTGCTCCCTGGCCTCTGCTTCGGCCAGCGCCGTCTGGATATCGATGCCGCTGCGCTGCAGCGCCTTCTGTACCTCCAGCGCCTCCAGAAGCTCGGCGGCAGTGATCCGCTCGGCGAAGGGCAATGTCTGTTCCTGACGGCGCAGCGCCCCATGGGCGATCGACAGCATGAAGACCAGCACGGCCGGCAGAAGATCGATGGCGATGGCGCCGGCCCAGCTCGGGATGAAGTCCGAGGCATAGCGCAGCACGGCGGCGGCAGACGAGAGCGGCACGAAGCGGCGCTCTTCGACCGGCTCGCGGGTGAGGATCTGGTCGGCGGCTTCGGACAGCACCTTGGACTGGGCGGCCACCGAGGTGCGGATCGTCTCCATCACCTGATCCTGCCGGTTGGCAAGGTCGGCTTCCTGGCCGCTGGCGACCGGAGCGATGAAGCCGAGCGACAGGTCTTCCGCCGCCCGCTTGACGGAGGCGGCAATGGAGGTCTGTTCCAGCGCCGTGATGGTGCCTGTGAGCGCCACGACCTCGGCGGCGAACTGGTCGGCGCGCGGATCGATGGCGCCGGGCGCCGAAACCAGCCCGCGCATGGTGGCAAGACGGGTGCTGCCTTCGTCAAACAGCGTGGTGACGCGCTCGCGCGAGGCGGCAATGCCGTTTTCCAGTTCCTTCAGTTGCGCTGCCATCTGGCCGAGCAGTTGCACGACGCTGCCCGCACCCGTGGTGCCCGTCAGCGCGCCGCTTTCGCGCTCCTGGTCGGACAGGCGCTGGAAACGTTCGGAGGTGCGCTGGATGTCGGGAAGCAGGCTTTGCGCCGCAAGGGCATTCTGGTGGGCGCGGTCGAGATCTGCGGTGTAATCCTCCACCGTCTCCGCCAGATGCTGCTCGAGCGCTGCCGAGCCGGCAAGGGCTGCCGCATTCAGCCAGCTCGACATGGCGATGATCATCGCGCAGCCGAGCGCCATGACGCCGATCATCGCGCCGCGGCCGGCGGTTCCGGTGACGTGCGGATAGAAGCGGGCCATATAGCTCCAGAAGGCGTAGATGGCGACGGAAACGGCGGAGGAATAGATCAGCGCCGCGAAAAACACGGCGGTGGCCGAGCCGTCGAGGATCGAGCGGACCCCGAGATAGGTATAGACGCCCGAGGCCAAAGCCAGTGTCGCGAGCGCAAACCGCGTCATCGTCTCGACGGCATCGATGCCATCCTGCAATCGGTGGGATGCGCCAAGCGCCATAGGGTCAGTCTCCGGCTGGTTGTGCCTTAACAAACCCTTAAAATACCGGCGAAATCAAGGCTTGCGAGAAAGCCGGCGCCAGTCCCGGAAGGCAGGCGGGTCGACCGGCACGCCGGTGCCTGATCCGATCCGCTTGCAACCTTGCCTTTCTGGAAGACGGGGCCATATCTCCGCCTGAAGGAGATCCCATGAAGAACACATCAGCTTTCAGCTTAATCGCAATCGGGCTTTCGAGCCTTGTCATCTCGGGTTGTGTCAGCGAAGGCGGCTCATACGAATCCCGGCCGCCATCCGTCTATCGCGAGCGCGTCATCATCGACCGGAACGACTATCGGCCGGATCGGCGCCCCGGTTTCGTTCGCGATGACGACCGGGACATGCGGGGAGGCAGAGACCGCGACCGGAGTGATGATCGCGGCAGGGGTCCGGATCGGGACCGGGGCGACGATCGCGACAGAAACGATGGTCGGGACGGTGTTCGGGGCGACAGGGACAGAGATGGAACGCGTGACGGTCGTCCGCGATGCGAAGGACCTCGCTGCCCTGATCGGGACGACGATAATCGCCCGTCGCGCGCCCGTTTCTAAGCAACATCAGTGGCCGGCAGTTTTGACCGGCAGTTCCAGGCGAGCGGACTTCAGTCATGGTCGGTCTACTGTCTTGACAGGCTGGCGTGCATCAGACCAATGAAAGTCCAGCCAAGGCTGCCTGCAGCCTTGGCTTTTCGTTTGCCGCCAGCGGAAGGATCGGGCGCGGCGGGTCAAAGCGACTAAGCTCAAGCAGGTTGGCGACGGCGTGAACCACCCGGTAGCTGCTCAGTTCGCGAAACAGGCTCCAGAACGGTTCGAAAAGCGCGTTGATGCGCTCAACCTCGGCGCGGTCTCCGCCCTGCGCTGCTCGCATCAGCTTGACGCACGGCTCCGGCAGCAGGCCGGCAAGGACGCTGTACCAGGCGACGCCCCCGGAGAGGATTGCGTCGGCCGCCCGCCAGTCGCCGCTGTAGCCGATGGCGAAACCGGCGTGAACGGCTGCCTGCGTCGCCAGATGGGTTCCCGGCATATCGTCTGCTGGCACAGCCGGATTTTTCACGGCGACGATTGACGGTATGGCGGCAAGGCGTGTCAGGAGCGCGTTGCCGATCGAAAAATGCGTCGTGCCCGGATTGTTGTAGACGCAGATCGGCAGGTCCGTGGCTTTGGCGACGGCAGCGAAATGCTCGAACACTTCATTGTCCGAAAGCGGCGTGTAGGACACCGGCGCCAGCAGAAGTCCCTGCGCGCCGGCATCCCGTGCATCCTGCGCAAGCGCTACCGCGTCGTCGGTGCGCAGGGCCCCCACACCGACGATGAGCGGCGTGCGCCCGCCAAGGCAATCGGCGGCAGTTTCGATGGCCCGCCGCTTCTCGTCGCGACAGAGATACATATAGGAGCCTGTGCTTCCCAACAGGCCGACGGAATCGGCGCCGGCCTTGTCGATGCGCTTGAGCAGGATGCCCAGTGTCTGGGTGTCGACACGTCCATGGCCGTCGGCGGGCGTGATGGGAAAAGCGGACAGGCCATGGAACAGCATATCGGATCTCTGCGCTGGGTGAGGGATGGACGTCCAACTATGGCTGCTCGGCCGCCGAAGTCAAAGGCGCGATTGTGCCGATGTCATTTTGCCGATTCCTTTAACATCTCTCGTGTCAGTTCGCCGCCAAGCTCCACGGTCTTTGTCTGCTTGTTATAGACGCAGATCTGCGTGATCCTGCCCTTTGCACCCTGGGGCTTGCCGCTGACCAGAGCAAGGCCGAAGGACTGCGAGCCGAAAGGATCGACCACCACACGGGGCTTTTCGATCGAACCGGCCGCCGCCGCCAGGCATTTTTCGGCCACGTCCGCACGCATCGCGCCCCAGGCGTCGTCAGATGAGGCAAACGCCAGCGAAGGGGCGAAGCTTGCGGTAACGAGGACGGCGAGGGTGACGCGGCTGTGGAAAGTCATGATGTTTCCTTTTGTCTTTTCGTATCGATGGCGGGCGTACCGCACCGGCGGCGAACCTGTCGAAGGATCATGTCCATTCTGTGCCCGAGATCGAAAGAGGAACAATCGGCCGTTAGAAGTATTTTCCAAGCCTGTGGCGAATTTTGACAGGGCAACTGTTGCCTGCGGCGTTGGTGGTGCCTATGTTCCACCTCACAGAATTCCTTCATGAATTCCAACCCGGCTTTCATGAAACCCACCTGAAAAGAGGAGAGACCACCATGGCTTTCGAATTGCCGAACCTGCCTTACGATTACGACGCGCTGACGCCTTACATGTCGCGCGAGACGCTTGAGTATCATCACGACAAGCATCACCTCGCTTACGTGACGAACGGCAACAAGCTTGCCGAGGAAGCCGGTTTTGCCGACCTTTCGCTCGAGGAGATCGTCAAGAAGTCCTACGGCACCAACCAGCCGCTGTTCAACAATGCCGGCCAGCACTACAACCATTTGCATTTCTGGAAGTGGATGAAGAAGGGTGGCGGCGGAACGCAGTTGCCGGGCAAGCTCGATGCGGCGATCAAGTCCGATCTCGGCGGTTATGACAAGTTCCGGGCCGATTTCATCGCAGCCGGCACCACGCAGTTCGGCTCCGGCTGGGCCTGGCTCTCGGTCAAGGGTGGCAAGCTCGAAATCTCCAAGACCCCGAACGGCGAAAGCCCGCTGGTCCACGGCGCGTCGCCGATCCTCGGTGTCGACGTGTGGGAACATTCCTATTACATCGACTATCGCAACGCCCGTCCGAAATATCTGGAAGCCTTCGTCGACAGCCTGATCAACTGGGATTACGTGCTGGAACTGTACGAAGCCGCTGCTTGAACGACGCAGATGATCGATGACGAAAGGCCGCGAAGCGTCTGCTTCGCGGCCTTTCTTTGTTCCGCGTGATCCCCACGCCGCGACGTCGGTGCCGGAAAAGGCGAAACGTTTGACGAAAGGCGTGAACAGCGTCCGGGGATAGATCTGGGCAGCGCGGCTGGCGCCGATCAGAACCGGTCCGACAACCGGCCTCGTTGAAAGCCAGGCAAGGGCGATCCTGGCGGCGTCCCGGTCTCGTCGGCCACCTGCAGCAAGGCGTCCGTGGTCTCTTCCGATTTTCCGTCCGGAAGTTCCGGCGGGCGGTTGCCGGCGACATTGGCTGGATCGTCGCGCCGGTATTTTCCGGAAAAAAATCCGCCGCCGAGCGGGCTCCTGGGCACCATCGCCATGCCAAATTCCGATGCCAGTGCGATATGCTCGTTCTCGACGCCGCGTTCGGCCAGGGAATACTCGAACTGGAGCGCAATCGGCGCTGGCAGTCCGCGCGCCAAAGCCAGGGTGCAAATTGTGTTCGTTATGCAGCGCCCGAGCGGCTTTTCGAGCCGCGCCCCGCGGGTGGCAAAGCCCAGTCCGAAGACAAGGCAGAGCGTTTTCATGGCCTTATCCCGGCGGGATAAAGGGGAATTCAAGTAAATGTTACTTTCTTCAGGAGCTTAAAATGTAATCATGCCGGCGCATCGACAAGAGAGACGCCGCATGGCGATCCGCCACGGAATCTGGCAGAGCGGGAGAATGACATGAAGCTTAAAACGATACTATCGGCGCTGGTGATTGCCGGCTGCGGCGTGAGCGCAGTGGTCGCTGCCGATGATCCGGTCAAGGTCCGCGAAAGCCTGATGAAGCAGATCGGAGGCTCGATGGGCGCGCTGGCCGGTATCGCCAAGGGCGAAAAGCCCTATGATGCCGAGGTGGTCAAGACGGCACTGACGACCATCGGCACAAGTATCAAGGCTTTCCCGGACCAGTTTCCGGCCGGTTCGGAAGCAGGCTCCGAGGCTAGCCCGAAGATCTGGGAGAATATGGATGACTTCAAGGCTAAAGCGGCAAAGCTCGGCACGGACGCCGACATGCTGCTCGCCCAGCTTCCCGCCGACCAGGCGGCTGTCGGCGAAGCGGCCGGAGTGCTCGGAAAGAATTGCGGCGGCTGTCATCAGCTCTATCGCGTCAAAAAATAGCGGTAGAGCTTCACCAGCCAAGCGAATGATCGGGTGTGCCGGCCCTGCTGGCGCACCAGATCCTGTATGACGAGACAGGCCGCAGGAGATGACGATGGGCACGAGGCTTCGAAAACTGGCGTCCGTCGTTCTTTTTGTCGGCGTTATCGTAGGCGGCGGCGCATGGTTCGTCACGAAGCCCGAACCTTGGCCAGCGTCCCATTGGCAGGGACTGGGCGAAGCTGATCTTGCCAATGGCGAGCACATCTTCTGGGCCGGCGGCTGCGTCAGCTGCCATGCTGCGCCGAAATCCGAGGGCGACGCGAAGCTCGTCCTATCGGGCGGCCTGCCGCTCACCAGCCCGTTCGGCACGTTCCACGTTCCCAACATCTCGCCGGACGAAAAGGCCGGCATCGGCGGCTGGACGCTGGCGGAATTCGGCGATGCCATGACCCGCGGCGTCGGGAAAAGCGGCGAGCATCTCTATCCGTCCTTTCCTTACGGCTCCTATGCGAGGCTGACGCAGAAGGACATAAACGACCTCTACGGCTTCATCCGGACACTGCCGAAGAGCGCCAATGTGGCGCCACCGCACGATCTGCCGTTCCCTTTCAACATCCGCCTTTCCCTCGGCGGCTGGAAGCTGCTGTTCTTCACCGACAAGCCCCGGGTGACAGTCGATACCACCGATCCGAAGATCGCCCGCGGTCAGTATCTTGTCGAAGGTCCCGGCCATTGCGGGGAGTGTCACACCCCGCGCAATGCCTTGGGCGGGTTTGAGGCTGACCGCTGGCTGGCCGGCGCACCGAACCCGGAGGGCGAGGGCATCGTTCCGAACATCACGCCGGGATCGACGAGCATCGGCTCCTGGAGCGAGAGCGATATCGCCAACTACCTGGAAACCGGCTTTACACCCGATTTCGATTCCGTCGGCGGCTCGATGGTCGAGGTTCAGCAGAACCTCGCAAAACTCCCGGCCAGCGACCGCGAGGCGATCGCGGCCTATCTGAAGGCGGTGCCTTCGCTGTAGTCATTTGCTGCGGAGCGGCACGGTCGTGTCGCCGCTCTGCCTCAGGAACAGAATTTAACGTTATGTTTTACGTTTAATGTTTATTTTATAAAGTAGATGATGCATACTCTCTTTCTCGCAAAAGGAGGGTAATATGAACATGCTGCATGTCTCAGTCCGCCCGGGTTCGGAAAAAGCCCGCATCTGGCAAATCTGCGACGAGCTTTTTGCCCGAAAGGGCGAAATTCCGTCGGGCCGTGAGGTTGTCAATCTCTATCTTGCGGAAGACGGCAAAGAAGGAACAGGCTTCACGCAATACTCCCACTGGAAAAAGGAATTGCAGTCCCGCATGCAAGTTGCAGGAGATCAACAGGAGCAAGGGGAACCGCAGGCGATGGTTGCCGGCGCGGTGGCGTTCCGGCCAATTACCATTTCGCCGGATGGGCATCTGATCGTTCCCGCGGATATGCGACGGGCAATGATGTTGGATGGAGATGGCCGGGCAACGGCGTCCGTGGTCGATGGTGAATTGCGGATCATCTCGCCGCTGGCAGCACTGTCTCAGCTTCAGCGACGAACACAGGACCTCGTTCCACGCGGTTCTCTCGTGTCGGATGAACTCATCGCCGAGCGGCGTGCCGAGGCGCAGGCGGAATGAGCGGAGCCGTATTCGACGCATCGGCACTGCTGGCGATGGCCTTTGCCGAGCCCGGTGCCGACAAGGCGATTGCCTATCTCTCCATCGGTCGTGTGTCTGCCGTCAACTATTCGGAAGCCGGCACCAAGCTGATTGACAAAGGCATGAACCCCGAAGAAGCCTTTGCGCTGCTTGGCGCGTTGGGGCTGGAGGTTGTGGCTTTCGACGTGACTGAGGCGAAGACCGCCGCCGGCCTTCGCCAGCAACGTCGGCGTCTCGGTCTTTCCTTCGCCGATCGCGCCTGCCTGGCTCTTGCCGATCGTAACGCAGCAGTGGTTTTGACCACGGATCGGGCTTGGGCAAGTCTGGAAGGCCTTGCCTGCACCGTCTCCCTCCTTCGCTGAATCCCGTTCACGCCAGCGTCTGCAGATACCGCATGCCGGTCACCGGGCCGGGCGTGAAGTTTTCCGACTCATAGAAGCGGTGAGCCTGGAAATTGCCGGTCGCCGCGCTGACGGAAAGATAGGCGGCGCCCGCCATGCGCGCCTGCTCGCGGGCCTTGGCGACAAGATGTCGGCCGATGCCGGTGCCGCGATGGGCAGGGCGGACGTAGAGGTGATGCAGTTCCATGCCGCGCATGCCCTGCTGCGCCCTGTAGAGCGGCACAAGAATGGCATAGCCGATCGGCTCGCCGGCCGCTTCTGCCACGAGGGCGCTGATCCAGGGCAGGGGTCCGAACAGGTCCCGCTCCAGGCTTTCGGCCGTCACGGCGGCCGCGTCGCCATGATGCGCCGCAAGTTCGGCGATCATGTCGCGAAGACCGGCAAGATCATGTGTCTTGGCCACGCGGATGGTGACCATCGGTGCGCGAGCCGCAAGATGGGGCGGTGATGTGGAAATGGGCGTATGCAGCATTGTCGAGGCTCCTTGATGCCTTGTCCGCCATCAGGTGCCATCAAAAACAAAAGCCGCCTGATGGCGGCCTGTTGAACGAGATCAGTCAGCCGCACCTATGGGAGCAGCGTAAAATACCAGCGGACGATGTTTACGGTTCTGATCATGGCGGCGAATGTCGCCTTTTCGCGCGGCTTGTCAACTGGAATCTTGGTAAAGCCAATT
Organism: Pararhizobium gei; assembly: GCF_029223885.1. NCBI lineage: Bacteria > Pseudomonadati > Pseudomonadota > Alphaproteobacteria > Hyphomicrobiales > Rhizobiaceae > Pararhizobium > Pararhizobium gei. The sequence goes on from NZ_CP119409.1 coordinate 1,505,416, forward strand.
AAAAAAGGGCCGGCGAACCGGCCCCCTCCTGTCACTCCGGCAGCTTGTAGGCCATCACATAGTCGCCCGGCGTGGTTCCGATCGAGCCATGGCCGCCGGCGACGATGAGGACATATTGCGTGCCGTCAGCGGTGGCGTAGCTCATCGGTGTCGACTGGCCGCCGGCGGGCAGCCGGCCGGACCACAGCACCTTGCCGGTCGTCAGGTCGTAGGCGCGCAAGTAGTTGTCGACGGCCGCCCCGAGGAAGGCGAGGCCGCCCTTGGTGATCATCGGGCCGCCGATGCCGGGAACGCCGACCTTGAAGGGCAAGGGTAGCGGGGTCATGTCGTAGACGGTTCCGTTGCGGTGCTTGTAGGCAGTCTTCCCGGTCTTCAGATCGACTCCGGCAACATAGCCCCAGGGCGGCGCTTGGCAGGGTATGCCGAGCGGTCCAAGGAAGGGGCCCATGAAGACGCCGTAGGGTGCGCCGTCATTGCGGTTCAGCCCCTGTTCCGACCCCTTTTCGTCCTGACCACGCGGCGGAATCTGGTCGCGCGGCACGAGCCTTGAGGTGAAGGCCAGATAGGTCGGCATGCCGAACATCACCTGCCGCTCCGGATCGACCGCAACCGATCCCCAGTTGAAGACGCCGAAATTGCCGGGATAAACAAGCGAACCCTCAACCGAGGGCGGCGTATAGCGGCCTTCATACCTCATCCGCTCCAGATCGATCCGGCAGGCGAGCTGGTCAAACAGGGTGACGCCCCACATGTCCTTGCCGGTCAGCGGCGGCGGAGAGAAGGTGAGATCCGAGATCGGCTGTGTCGGTGCGGTGAAATCCTCGGGGATTGCGCCGGTGGGCGCCGGGATTTCCTTGACCGGGATGATCGGCTCGCCGGTGCGCCGGTCGAGCACGTAGAGATCCCCCTGCTTGGTCGGTCCGACGAGCGCCGGAACGGGCTGGCCGTCCTGACCTGTGATATCGAGCAGCACCGGCTGGGCCGGAACGTCCATGTCCCAGAGATCGTGGTGCACCGTCTGGCGCACCCATCGCACCGCGCCTGTATTGATGTCGAGTGCGACGATGGAGGACGAATATTTCTCCACATGTTCGGAGCGGCCCATGCCAAGCTGGTCCGGAACCTGATTGCCCATCGGAACATAGATCAGCCCGAGTTTCTCGTCGACGCTCGAGACCGACCAGCTGTTCGGCGAGTTGGTCGTATAGGTCTGGCCCTCGGGCAGCGGCGTCGTCACGTCTGGATTGCCTGAATCCCAGTTCCAGAGAAGCGCGCCGGTGTTGACGTCGAAGGCGCGAATGACGCCGGACTGTTCCTGCGTCGAATAGTTGTCGTTGACCGCCCCGCCGATGATGATCTTGTTGGCGACAATGACCGGCGGCGACGTCGAATAGTAATAGCCGGCCGGATTGTATTTCATGCCTTTTTCAAGATGTAGCGTTCCCTTATCGGCGAAGGTCGGGCAGACCTGGCCCGACGCGGCATCGAGCGCGATCAGACGTGCGTCAGAGGTTGGCAGGTAGACGCGTTCGGCGCAGGGCCCACCGGCGGTCGCCACCGGATCGGCGTAGTAGCTGACGCCGCGGCAGGTCTGGTGCTGGCGGTCGGGGTTCATGCCGGAATTGCTGTCGAATTTCCATTTTTCCTTGCCGGTGGCGGCATCGAGCGCGATGGCCCAGTTGTGCGGCGTGCAGAGATAGAGCGTATCCTTCACCTTCAGCGGCGTCACCTGGTAGGTGGTCTCGCCGACATCGTCGGGCAGCTTCACGTCACCGGTCTGGTATTGCCAGGCGACCTCGAGCTTATCGACATTGTCCGGCGTGATCTGCGCCAGCGGCGAGTAGCGCTGGCCATAGGGCGTGCGGCCGTACTGATGCCAGTCGCCTTCGGGAACATTGCCGCCGAGATCGGGGGCCGCAGCAGCCGTCTGCGCCGGAAGCTCGCCGGCAAGATCGAGCGGATCCTGGGTCATGGAGTAGCCGGCAACGCCGATCGACACGATAACGGCGGCAAGGAGCGGCAGGGCGTTTGCGGTATAGACCGTGCCCGTCGGGCTGACGAAGCCGAGGTCGCGGCGGATGGCCGGCAGCAGCAGCCAGAGGCCGAGCACGATGATCACGCCGCCGCGCGGGCCGAGCTGCCACCAGTCGAAGCCAACTTCCCAGACGGCCCAGCCAAGCGTGGCGAGAATGAGCACGGCATAGACGCTGAGCGCCGCGCCGCGCCGTTTGAACAGAAGAAAGGCGGTGACAAGGAAGGCAAGGCCCGCCAGGACATAATACCAGCTGCCGCCGAGCACGGCGAGCCAAAGCCCACCGGCGCCGAGCGCCAGCCCGATCAGTGCAAAGACGACCCCCGTCAGGACGATCAACATCGGCTTCTCCTTGGTCGAAAATCGCACCGTCTTGGCGCGTTCCGTTCTTAAGATGCGGGCCTTGGAGCCAAGACCTCAGCGAAGGCTGTGTACAAAGCGGCTAAGCAGCTCCGGTGGCAGTCGATTGCCGGCCGCCGGAGCTGCGGCGTCTGGAAAGACACAACCGAAACTCCGCAGGAATATATCGTCCCGCCCAAACCTTTCAATGCCCGATATGTTGCGATGCAAAATAGCCAATCGAAGCAGACCCCGTATGACATGCCATTCGGCACGGTCTCCACCCGGCGGCCACAAACAGGGTTGTCGAAAACCGGGAATTCAGACACGGTTCGAACACTGTCCGATACCGTCGGGGCGATTCTGCAGAGGGCTCGAACATGAAAAAACTGCTGGTCGTTCTTTTCGCTGCCGTCTTTGCCGTGGTGGCCGTTATCGGCGGCCGCTGGCTGATCTATGTCACCAATACAAGCGATCCTCTGGATGAGGTCGGGATCGAGCTCAACAGCCGCATGCCCGAGCCGCTGCGCAAATGGGGTTGCGCCCGGCTAAAGTCAAATTTCGCAAATCGCCTGCCGCCCTATGGCTGCATGGCAGTGGGCGGTCAGGACTGGGAGTGAAGGTCGAGGGGGAGCGGCTGGTTGATAGAGTTGAATGCAACAGAGTTTGCGGAGGGTTCCCCCCCTCTGTCGGCGTCGCCGACATCTCCCCCTCAAGGGGGGAGATCACCATCAGCCTTTGAGCCCTCAAGGGAAAAGAATAATCTCCCCCCTTGAGGGGGAGATGTCACGCAGTGACAGAGGGGGGGAACCCTCCGCGGCTTCGCTCCTCCTGGCGGGGTATCGCAAACACGCAGCAATCACACCGCGCCCCCATCACGTCCCGCAGAACGTCCGCAGCACTTCCTCGGACGGCGCAGGCGGTTCGGCGTAGGCGGCAAAGCCCGGCTGATCCTCGTAGGGTTTCGACAAGACTGTCAGCAGCGCCTCGAACAGGGATAGGTCGGCCTCATCCTCCGCTGCGCGGATCGCCTGCTCGATGCGGTGGTTGCGCGGAATGAAAGCGGGATTGACGCGCCGCATCGCCTCGCTGCGATCGACCGCTGTCATCGTTTCGCGCGACAAACGGGCCTGCCATTCGACAAGCCAGGGCAGAATCGCTTCGGGGTCGCGAAAAGAGGCCATAAATGCCTCTTCGGCGGCATCATCCCCAGCGAGATCCGACAGTCGGCGGAAGGTGAGGGTGAAATCCGCCTGCTGGTCCCTCATGAGCGCCAGGAGACCCTGAACGAGGTCCAGATCGCCATCCTCCTGTCCCGCGAGTCCAATCTTTGCCGTCATGCCGGAAAGCCAGTGTTGCTGGAATTTTGGTCCGTACCCGGCAATAGCGTCATTGGCGAGGCTCACCGCCTCGGATGGGTCCGGATCGATCAGCGGCAGCAGCGTTTCGGCCAGCCGCGTCATGTTCCACTGGCCGATCGCCGGTTGGCTTGCATAGGCATAGCGCCCGCCCTGGTCGATCGAGGAAAACACCTTGGCGGGGTCATAGGCATCGAGAAAGGCGCAGGGGCCGAAATCGATCGTTTCGCCGGAGACGGCGCAATTGTCAGTGTTCATGACGCCGTGAATGAAGCCGACGCAGAGCCAGCGCGCAATCAACGCCGCCTGCCGCTCGATCACCGCCTGCAGCAGGGCCAGATAGGGGCGTTCATCGTCTTTTGCATCGGGATAATGCCGGTCGATGACATAATCAGCCAGCGTCCTCAGCCCGTCGGAGTCGCCGCGCGCGGCCAGAAACTGGAACGTGCCGACGCGAATATGGCTTGCGGCGACGCGGGTGAAGACGGCGCCCGGCAGAACTTTTTCGCGATAGACGGGATCGCCGGTCAGCACCGCCGCCAGCGCCCGTGTGGCGGGGATGCCGAGGCCATGCATCGCCTCGCTGACGATATATTCGCGCAGCACCGGGCCGAGTGCCGCGCGTCCATCGCCGCGCCGCGAATAGGGTGTCCTGCCTGCGCCCTTTAGCTGGATGTCGCGGCGCTTGCCGTTGCGGTCGATGACCTCGCCCAGAAGAATGGCCCGCCCGTCGCCCAGAAGCGGCACGAACTGGCCGAACTGATGGCCGGCATAGGCCATGCCCAGCGGTTCGGCGCCCTGCGGAACGCGGTTGCCGGAAAAGATCGCGGCGCCCTCCCGCTCCAGGGCGTCGACGTCAAGCCCCAGCTCTTCGGCAAGCGGCCGGTTGAATTTCATCAGCCAGGGCTCGGAGACCGGTGTCGGATCGGCGCGGGCGAAGAATTGCTGGGGCAGCCGGGCATAGGAATTGTCGAAGGGGATCAGGCCTTCGGCTGGCTGTCTGATGGTTTTGGTGGCCTCGGTCATGCGGCTTTTTCCTCGCTCCGGCGTCCGTGGGCGCTCGGCGGATCTCTGTCTTGCTGGCTAGATGGGGTGGGAAGCAGCCCCGCAAAAGGGCAAACTGCCGTCGAACCATCAGGTTCCCCGCATGCCGGCGGCAAGCTCGGCCAATTTCTGTACGGTGTTCAGGTTGCGCGCCGTCGCTCGCCGCAGCCCCGGAAGGCAGAGGCGCGACCGGCCGGACCCGTTCGGATAATGCACGTAGATCTCGCTGCCGCTGACATGCACCTCCTCGCCATCGGGTGCGACAAGGCTTTTCAGCACGTCCGGCGGGGGCGCTTCGGGCAGGAAATTGATCATCAGATAATTGGGTTTTGCAACGGGAAAGGGATTGCTGGCCACAATCTTTTCGAGCTGTGCACCGCTCGTCACGATGACGCCGGGAGCCTTGCCCATGATCCGGGCCAGCGCACCGTCCATCAGCCTCGCCGCATCCGCCGCGGCAAGCTCGGAACGGAACAGCACATTGCCGCTCTGGATATAGGTTTTCACGTCACGAAAGCCGAGATCCTCGCACAGCGACCGCAGTTCCGCCATCAAAAGCTTGCCGGTTCCACCGACATTGACGGCCCGCAAAAGGGCGATGTGAACAGGCATGCCTCTCCTTTGCCATCATGGCGCAAATCACTTTGGCAGGAGATTACATTGGGTCACGAATGGCGAAAAGAGGCGTCTTCGTCAACGCGCGGTACCGACCATCGCTGAAATCGCTGTTCGCCAATTGCCAAGGCAACGACCACATCCTACTTTGATCAACGGTTCCGGAGATTGCGCATGAACGAGACGCTGAAAATAACCCTGCCATCCGAAATGGTTGATGCTATTCAACGCCGCGTAAAAAACGGCGGCTACGCCTCGACCAGTGAGGTGCTGCGGGAGGCGATGGAGCTGTTGCTTCAGCGGGAAAGCGATCACGAGTCGAGACTGGCATCGATCCGGTTGGGCATCGGCAGATCGCTTGAAGACGGCTCTCCCGACATCAGCCTGGAAGATATGGACGAATGGCTGGACAATTTGGCCGTGGAACACCGCCATTGACGACGCCGCACAGAGTGGTTTTCAGAAAGACTGCTCAAGCTGATCTACGCACCATTTTTGCCTATGTTTTGGAAAAAAGTGCCACAGTGCCACAAGGGAAACTGCATTGGCCTATGTTCGGCGCATCCGAATGCGGTGTGAAGCAATCGGATCTGCGCCATTGGCACATGTCGAGCGCTCCGACATCTGGCCGGGTCTGCGGATGGCTGTTTTCGAACGCCGTATCCTCATTCTATACGTCGTTGAAAACGAAACCGTCCGCGTCGTGAACATCATCTGGGGAAGCCGGGACTATGAGGCTTTGATGAGACCGGTCACATCTTCCCCGCCACCTTGATCGCAAACGCATATTCGAACGCGATCTCTTCCAGACGCTGAAACCGCCCCGAGGCGCCGCCGTGGCCGGCGTCCATGTTGGTCTTCATCAGGATCGGCTCCGTGCCGGTGGTTTTTTCGCGCAGCTTGGCGACCCATTTGGCCGGTTCCCAATAGGTGACGCGCGGATCGGTGAGACCGCCGAGGGCGAGGATGGCCGGGTAGGGCTTTTCCGAGACATTGTCGTAAGGGGAGTAGGCTGCCATGCGCTCATAGGCTTCCCGTGAGTCAATCGGATTGCCCCATTCCGGCCATTCCGGCGGGGTGAGCGGCAGCGTGTCATCGAGCATGGTGTTGAGCACGTCGACGAAGGGAACGGCGGCGATGATGCCCTTGAACTTTTCCGGCGCCATATTGGTGATCGCCCCCATCAGCATGCCGCCGGCCGAGCCGCCTTCGGCAACGATCTTCGCGTAGGACGTGAACTTTTCCCGATTCAGATAGTCAGCAGCCGCGATGAAGTCCTTGAACGTATTGGTTTTCTTCTCCATCCTGCCGTCTTCGTACCACTGAAAACCCTTGTCCTTGCCGCCGCGGACATGGGCGATGGCATAGACGAAGCCACGGTCGGCCAGCGACAGGCAATTGGTGTTGAACGAGGCGGGAATGGCGATGCCATAGGCGCCGTAGCCGTAGAGCAGGCAGGGCGCGGTACCGTCGAGCGGCGTATCCTTGCGGTACAGCAGCGTCACCGGCACCTCGGCTCCGTCCCATGACGGCGCCATCACGCGACGGGTCACGTAGTCGTCCGGGTTGTGCCCCGAGGGGACCTCCTGCGTCTTCAGGAGCCGCCGCTCCCGGGTCTCCATATCGTAGTCGTAAAGCTGGCTCGGTGTGGTCATCGAGGAATAGGAAAAGCGGATGACGTCGGTATCATATTCGGCGGCACCCGAAAGCCCGAGCGAATAGGCCTCCTCGTCGAAGGCGATGGCGTGGTCCTCGCCGGTGATGCGGTTGCGGATCTTGATCTGTGGCAGGCCGTTCTCGCGCTCCAGCCAGACGAGATGGCGCGCAAACGCCATGTGGCTGATAATCAGCCGTCCCGGCGTATGCGGCACGACATCCACCCAGTTTTCCCGGCCCGGCTTGTCGACCGGCGTCTGCATGATCTTGAAATCCTTGGCGCCGTCGGCATTGGTCAGGATGTAGAAGACCGCGCCGCCCTCGGTCAGCGAATATTCAAGCCCGGTTTCGCGGGCCGAGACAAGCTGCGGCTTGGCCGTCAGGTCGCCTGTCGGGATCAGCAGATATTCGCTGGTCTCGTGGTCGTGAATGTCGATATAGATGAAATCGTCGAGCATGGAGGCGCCGACGCCCATGAAGAAGCCGGGATCCTGTTCCTCGTAGACCAGCCTGTCTTCGCTCTGCGGCGCGCCGATGATGTGGTGGAAGATCTTCGAGGGCCGGTGGTTGTCGTCCAGCACGGTATAGAAGAAGCTATTGCCATCCGGCGCCCAGGCGCCTCCGCCGCCGGTGTTCTCGATCACGTCGGGCAGGTCTGCGCCGCTCGCCAGCTCGCGCACCCGCAGCGTGTAATATTCCGAGCCCTTGTCGTCATACCCCCACAGGCCGCGGCTGTGATCGGTGGAATGGTCGATGCCGGCCAGCCGGAAATAGGCCTTGCCCTCGGCCTCCTTGTCGCCGTCGAGAAGAACGGTCCGCTCGCCGCCGTCGCGCGGTGTGCGGAAATAGCGCGGCTGTTCGCCGCCGGTCACGAAAAAGGTGCCGTAGGCGAAGGCGCCGTCCTTCACAGGAACGGAGGAATCGTCCTCCTTGATACGGCCCTTCATTTCGGCGAACAGCGTCTTCTGCAAGGCTTCCGTGTCGGCCATGGCAGCCTTCATATAGGCGTTCTCGGCCTCCAGATGCTTGCGGATCTCCGGGTCGAGGATCGACGGATCCTTGAACATCGCCTGCCAGTTGTCGGCCCGCAGCCAGGCATAGTCGTCGCTCCGGCTGATGCCGTGGCGGGTGTCCATCACCGGCTTTTTCGGAGCGACGGGAGCGGCGGGCAGGTTGGTGAAAATGGACAAGGATGTCTCCGGCAAATCGGGGCAAGGAAAGTGCGTCAGAGATAGAGGGCGGGGAAGACAGGTTCAAGCCGGAAAGTGGCGGGTGGACTTCTCCACAGTCGGCTTCGCGACGCCCACGGCAATCTTTCGCCCTCAGCCTTAACCCTCCATTAGCGCAACTGTTTCATATTGCACTGCAATGCGCGCGATGTGTTTGCTGCAGCGCTTATAGGGCATCATGCCCATCCTCCCATTCCGTTCAGCGTTCGGGCGTAGCTGCCCGTGGAGATTTTTCATGAGCTTTCGCCATCTTTCCATTCTCCAGAAGATCGGCCTTGTCGTCTTCGTCATGGGCCTGTCGTCTCTGGCCATCGCCCTTGTCGGGGCAAAGGGCATCACCGCGCTGGAGAGTGCCATGGTGTCCGTCGGCAACAAGGAGGAGGTTGCCCGCGAAGCCATGGATCTGCGCGTCGATATCATCGCCATCAGCCGCATGACCTATCAGCTCGCGGCGCAGCCGGAAAAGGCAGCTGACTTCCGTGCGGAAACCGAGAAACGTGCCGGGGAAATGCTGGAGCGCCTGCCAAAGATCGAACAGGCCGCCGATGCTACCGAATTGGCGCAGCTGAAAACGATCCGGGCAACGCTTGAAAGCTATTTCAACGAAATTCGAGCCATGGTCGGCATTGCCGAGACGAGCGGAACGGACGTTGCAGCGATCCAGGCGAGCCTCGACACGGCGCTCGCAGCCCAGAAGACCGTCACAGCCGCTGTGAAGGAATACAGCACCTATTCGGGGGGAGCCCTCGCCACGGCCCGCGCCGATGCGCTGCATGCTTCCTGGGTCGCGCTGGTGGTCGCCGTTTCCGCCGCCGCCGGCTGCATCCTGCTCGGCGCCGTCGGCAGCCTGCTGGTCGCCCGCCGCGGCATTGCCGCACCCGTGCGCAGTCTGACGGCCGCCATGAGCCGGCTTGCCGAAGGCAATCTCGACAGCACCGGCACGGATACCGAGCGCAAGGACGAAATCGGCGAGATGGCCCGCGCCGTCGAAGTCTTCCGCCGCAATGCGCTCGCCATGCGCGACATGAAGGCCCAGGAAGCCGCGCTCCATGCCCTCAGCAGCGAGTTGCAATCGAGCATCAGCGCCGTCGTTGCCGCCGCTGTCGCCGGCGACTTCACCGGCCGGATCGGCAAGGACTACAAGAACCCCGATCTCAACCGTTTTGCCGGCAGCGTCAACGAACTGGTGGAAAGCATCGATACCGCGATTTCCGAAGTCCGGCGTGTCATCGCGGCTCTTGCGGATGCCGACCTATCGCAAAGCATGGATGGTAATTTCCAGGGCGCCTTCGCCGAACTGCAGCAGAACGTCAACGCGACCATGGTGACCTTGCGCTCGACCATGCACAATGTGCGCGGCGCCGCTGGCACCATCAAGGACAGCTCGGCTGAACTCAGTTCGGCCGCCAACGACCTGTCGAAGCGCACCGAGCAGCAGGCCGCTGCCCTGGAAGAGACCGCCGCGGCTCTCGACGAGATCACGGCCACCGTCCGCGCTTCGTCGTCCCGCGCCAACGAGGCGCGCGACATGGTGCGCGCCACCAAGGACAGCGCCGGCAAGTCGGGCGAGATCGTCCGCAACGCCGTCAGCGCCATGAGCCGCATCGAGGGCTCCTCCAGCCGCATCAGCCAGATCATCGGCGTTATCGACGAGATCGCCTTCCAGACCAATCTCCTGGCCCTTAACGCCGGCGTCGAGGCCGCACGGGCAGGGGAGGCCGGCCGCGGTTTTGCCGTCGTCGCCCAGGAAGTCCGCGAGCTCGCCCAGCGTTCGGCCAATGCCGCCAAGGAAATCAAGACGCTGATCAGCGCGTCTGCCTCCGAAGTCGAAGGCGGCGTCTCGCTGGTGCGGGCCACCGGCGATGCCCTGGTCGAGATCGAACAACTGGTCCTCAAGGTCAACGATCATGTCGACAGCATAGCAACCGCCGCCCGCGAACAGTCTGTGGCGCTGGCCGAAATCAACACCTCGGTCAACCATATGGATCAGATGACCCAGAAAAACGCCGCCATGGTCGAGGAAACCACAGCCGCCAGCGAAACGCTCGCCGAAGAAAGCCGCCAGTTGCAGACACTGCTGGCGCGGTTCAAGCTGGAAGAGGAAATCAGGCACTCCCGCAACCAGCCGTCGCGCTACGCTGCTTGATAAAGCTGAAGATCGAATCAGAGGCTGGGCCAACGTGTTTACGGGTACAGCCTCTGGTTACGTAACCAGCATGCGCCACCTATTAAGAGTCAGTTAAAAAATCAGCTCGTTTTGTGCTGTAGCCCTGTTTCAAATTGACAGTCAACCTCCGCCGGAAATACCTTCGGTTGAGTAAGCGCACGATGAGTCGTGAAGGGGGCATGAACTTATCTGCTGCGTCGGACTCGGCCGGAAGCGATAACCATCCGAGTGAAATGGGGATTTTTTTCATGAAGCGCTTTTCCAGCGGGATTCTGGCTCGCATCCTCAGCCCGCTGCTGATCTGCAGCATGCTGTGCATATCCTTCGGCTCCGCCGCGAACGCACGGTTCATTCAGCCAGATACGATGGACCCGACGATCGAGGGGGTAGGTACGAACCGCTATGCGTATGCAGGCAATGATCCGGTGAATCGGAGCGATCCGAACGGACACCAAACTGAACTATTGGTTGGAGGCGCTTTGACTGCTGGCATAGCAGGATGTGCTGCTAGTGGAGTTTGTGGACTTGTGGTCGCTGGAGCCATCGGTGTCGCCATAGTTGGATCCGCAATTGGCATATCCATTATGAGTGGGCGCGAAGAGGACTATGAAATTGGCGCGTTAGGAGAAGAATATGATGTTCGCACTGGGAAGCTGAAAGGTGACCTCCCGCAATCAGTGCCACCGGACGTTTCGGATGAAACACTAGATGATGCAATTGATAAAGCATATGAGAGCTTGGGAGCGCGGGAAAATGAGCAGCGCTTCGGAAGTAGGGACAGCGCTACAGTTAAGGGTCATAAAGAAAGGATGGACCGAGAGCGAAAATATGCAGAGATGCTAAACGAGGAACGGGAACGGCGTAATAAAGAACGAGAGCAAGATCTAAGACAATCTGACGATACAAATGACAATGATAGCGGTGATCACGATACGAAGGCGAACGAATCGAAAAAGAAGTAATTTTAGTGTATCGGTGAATCTATGGTAGATAAATTTTTCTTAAAAAAAACGAATGATATAATTCTTGAAAGACAAGAAAGCACCGACGGCGAGTTTATATATGAGGCCGAACAGGCCCTCCTTGGCAGATGGCGCGAAGGAACTGATCTGGAATTCCTGATCGATATGCTGGTATCTGAAATCACGGAAAAAAGACTTAAAGGAATTTCCTTTCTCGGGGAATTGGGGCAGGGTGTCGCAGGATTACATGACGTTATATTCAAGCTTGTGAATGATCCGCTACCGCAAGGTCGCCGGGCATTTGTCGGTTATCTGGTAAATTCACGGCTTTACAACAATGAAATCCGTGAAGGCTTGGCGGCGTGTTTCTTGGATTTCGATCTGAGTGTCAGGGCTGCTACGATAAACTGGGCAATTTTTACGACCGACGATAGATTGGACGGCGTCGCCAAGTTGGTTGAAGCTGGTCACGGTGCGATAGTGTCTGACATTTGGAGAGATTCAGACTTGAAGCGCGGTCTCAGAGGACTGAGTATTGTTCGTAGCGTGCGTAGCGGAAAAAGTATTCAGCTTATAAGAGAAAGTGTATATGAGGAAGATAGCTATATATTTGACTACCTTCAATTTTCTGAGCGTCGGATAAAAGCATACAATCAATTCAGAGAGAGATAAGTTTATTCGCGTCAAAGCGTCTACACGCCGGCTTCGTAGAGAATTCTGGCTTTGATCTGCCCCGCGCCGTGGGCTGAATAATGTGACTTGGTATTCCAAATCTGGAAGATATATTGATATAGATAGTGATGAAACTATCGTTTCATTTGGGCAGTTATAGATGGACAAGGTTCGGTACGAGAAAATCAGCAAAATAATATCGAATCTTTTTGTCGATGTTGACGCGAAAGACATAAAAGAAAATATTTCAGGCGGAAATTTTTCGTATTTTAACGATGTCGCGAAGTTTGAAAATATCGCGGAATTTTCAGATTTTTGGGATGATCTTTATTGGTTCGCAGAAATAAAAGATGAGCCTTCATGTGAAGAGCATCCGTGTATTCATATGTCACATGCTTGTTCAACCGCGGGCGGGAAAATAGTTTCTAAAGTAAACGGATTATACTCGATATCCGATGCGCGGAGTGGCGGGACCGTTATTAGCAATTGCCCTTGGTGTGGAATACATCTTAACACAGAAGCCTTGTAGTTTGGAGTTCCTACAACGGCCTGGCCGGCACGGGAGGGCAGCAATGCTACTATTTCAAAGGACAGAGGGCACCCCCGGGGCGCCCTCTTCTATTTCCGTACCTCGGCCGTCGCTTTAGCGGTGAAAGCTTAACGCAGCAAGACGTTCAAGGTGATCGGAACGGCCGACAGAGCCTTTGACACAGGGCATCCGGCCTTTGCCTTGTTGGCAATCTCCGTAAATGCCGCTTCATCCGTGCCGGGCACGCTTGCGGTCAGGTTGAGTTCGATGGCGGTGATGGAAAAGCCGTCGGAGACTTTTTCAAGCGTGACGACGGCCTTGGTGTCGAGACTGTCGGCCGTCAATCCGGCCTCTCCCAGCATCATCGACAGCGCCATGGTAAAGCAGGCCGCGTGGGAAGCGCCGATCAGTTCCTCGGGGTTCGTGCCGCGCACGCCTTCGAAGCGGGTGTTGAAACCGTAGGGATAGGACGACAGCGCGCCGCTTTCCGTCGAAATCTCGCCCTTGCCGTCCTTCAGGCCGCCGACCCAATGGGCGGAACCGTTTTTCTGAATTTTCATGAAAGTCTCCTCTGTCTGGGTTCACGGGCGGATAACACCCGGAGGGCACGATCTGTTCCGGCTTGATCGAGGACCGGTCGCCAATAGCCGATCCCGCAGCAATGATCTCACGGGTGGGCTTTAGCACCGCGTAACACGATGCTTGGCTCAAGCCGAAAGCTTCAGCCCGATCCCCCAGGGGTCGATCAGCGAGACCGTCTCGCCGTTGCGGGTCACGGGGATTTCCAGTGCATCCAGCCGGGCAATCGCGCTCTGCAGCTTCGCCGTGTCGTTGAAATGCACCGTGTAGTCGGCAAGGCCGGTCATGTTGGCCTGCCGCTTGGCCGCACCGCGCGAGTTCCAGATATTGGCAGCGATATGGTGGTGGTATTTGCCGGATGCAAAGAAGCTGGCGCCGGGATAGGTCGCCATCAGATCGAGGCCGAGCACATCGCGGAAGAAGGCGTCGGCCTCAGGGATATCGGACACCTGCAGGTGGACATGGCCGATCGCAGTGCCGTCCGCCATGCCGTCCCAGCCGCCCTTCGGCGCCTCGTCGTAGAGCGCCTGCAGGTCGAGCCGCAGCGTCGCCATCTTCACCATGCCATTGTCGGCATAGTCCCATTCGGCGCGCGGACGGTCGCGATAGACTTCGATGCCGTTGCCTTCGGGATCGCCGATATAGATGGCTTCGCTGACGAGATGGTCGGAGGCGCCCTGCAGCGGCACGTTGTTATCGGCGACATGGGCGAGCCAGCGGCCAAGCGCCAGGCGGTCGGGAACGAGAAAGGCCGTGTGGAAAAGCCCCGGCGCATTGCGCGGCGCGACCTCCGTGTTGCCCTGCGTGGTCAGCGTCAGGAGCGGCCGTCCGGCAACGCCCAGCACCTCGCCGCTCGCCGTCTTTTCGATCGGCGTCAGCCCCATGACGGACTGATACCAGGAGGAGACCATGGACAGGTCGCGCACCACCAGATGCGCGTGATCCACATAGGCGGGCATGCGGATGGCGTGGCTGTCGGTCTGTTCGGTCATGGCTGGGGTCTCCGCTCCGGCTCGATTGGCGGCAGTGCCTGTCATCAGCGCCGCTGCCGAAAGTTTCAAAAGGGTGCGTCTGTCGAGGCTGTCCATGGCGCGTCCTGTGTTGTCACCGGTCTTCTATCGCCCATGCGCGGAGCCAGCGAAAGCGCGCGGATTGGAGATGTACCGTTCTCTGCGCGTTGACAATCGCCTGCGGCAGTTCGCCGGTTGCAATCGGGCGGCAAGCCTACCTATATCTGAATATGCAGCGATAAGGGGAAGGGCCGGTGCAAACGGCCTCTGACGGATAATCCGTCTCCCTTGTCTCGCGACAACCTTCGAGGACACGGTCATGTACAAGAAAATCATCGTTCCGATTGCCATGGATCAGCTGGAGCACGGCGAAAAGGCGCTGGTGCTTGCCAAAACGCTGCTCGACGCGGGCGGCGAAATCACGCTCCTGAACGTTGTCGAGGATCTCAACGCCTACGCGCAGGGATATATGATCGTTGATTTTCCGCTGGAGATGATCGAAGCCTCGCGCAAGCATGCCACCGAGACGCTGGCAGCGTTGAAAGAGAAGCACGCCATCGCCGGTGCCGTCGAAATCCGCACAGGTGGAGCGGCCGGGGCGATCAATGCCTTGGCAAAGGATCAAGGGGCCGATCTCGTCGTCATCGCCTCGCACCGGCCCGGCCTGATCGATTATTTCATCGGCTCCACGGCAAGCCGCGTCGCAAGCCATTGCCCCTGCACGGTGCTGATCCACCGCTAGACGCGACAAGGACAGGCTGGCTCACCGAACCCCGAAAATCCTGTCGATGGCGGCCTGCGTCTGGGCGCCAAAGCCGCCGTCGATCGGGCCGGAATAGAGCTTCAGCCGTTTGAGGCGCTGCTGCAGCGCCTTGCGGAAGGCGGACGACCAGTTGCCGGAATTGTCGCGCATCTGGTCGCGGCTGAAGGTGGCGCCGGCGCGAAGGGCCTTTTCCATCCATTCCGCCGCTTCCGCCGGGTCAGCCGTCACGGCCTTGCCCTTGTCGTAGAAGTCGGCGAGATTGTTGAAAGCGACGCCGTCGCCGCCCGCCGCGGCACGGCGGTAGAATTCGATGGCCCGGTGAAGGTCGGGCAACGCGCCTTCGCCCGTCTCATAGGCGTAGCCGAGGTTGGTCAGCGCCGTGATATTGCCGGCATCGGATGCCTGCTGGTACAGCGCCATTCCCCGCGACACGTCCTTGGCAACGCCGATTCCGGAATAATACATGTAGCCCAGACCGTTCATCGCATCGGCATTGCCGGCTGCCACCGCTCTTGTGTACCAGTCGAGCGCTTTAGCGGTGTCGACCGGTCCGCCGATGCCGTTCAGATGGAAATGGGCGGCATTGTTCATGCCGACGGCATTACCGGCTTCGGCGCCGCGAATATACCATTGGCGCGCCTGCTCCAGATCGCGCGGCACCGCGCTGCTGGTCTCCAGCAGATAGCCGGCATCGGTCATGGCGCGCGCATTGCCGCCCGCTGCCGCCTTCATGTACCAGTCGAGCGCCACGACATCGTCTTCCGGCACGCCGCGGCCGTAGTCGTAGAAGTAACCGACATTGAACATTCCCCAGGCGCTGTTGCGCAGCGCCGCCTGGCTGTACCAGCGCAGGGCTTCCGCCTGATCCTGATCCACGCCTTCGCCATTGTCATAGGCGTAGCCCATCGCGGCATAGGCTGCGGCATAGCCGCGCCCGGCGGCCTTGCGATAGAGCTCGACGGCGACAGCAAGCTCCTTTTGCTTCTCCCTGGCGCGTGCCGTTTGATAGAGGAAGCGCAGAATGCCGGGCTTTTCCGCAAGCGCTCTTTCGCAGGCGGCCAGCGCCGCTGCTCCATCCATCTTGTCGAGCTCGACAGGTGGAACGGATTTTACCCGCTCCTGGTCCAGCGGGTCGGCGGCCAGCGCGTCGCAGGCATCGACCCCGTTTGCGCTGGCTGAAGGCACGGCGGTCATCGTGCCGATCGAAGAGCCTTGTCTGGTTCCGGCTGCCGGCGGGGCGGCCATCGGCGGAGAAGCATAGCCGCTCGACACGATATCCTGGGCTTGGCCGGCCGGAGGTCCGGCCAATAGTGCGGCACAAAGCGCCCAAGGCAGAATGCGGATATGCCGTGTCGTTTCCATCAACGCTCCCTCGCCATTCTCAATCCTGCTATTCTGGATCAAACGGGCACGCGCGCAAGTCTCCCGGGGAACAGACCGGTGTCATTCAGTTGCAAAGATTGATCTTTGTCGAACTTGTCGCGGTGGTGGAGCTTGTGTCAGACTAACAAGGGCTGGGTCCGACGTTTGCGCTCCGCGCGTGCCGTGAGGAGAAAACATATGCGGCTGCGCAAGGTGACACCAAGGTGACACGATGTCATGGGATGGCAGAACGAGACTGATCGAGAGGGCCTGGTGGAAATAAAGGGAATCAAGTGGAATTATGACCGCTCCGAACTGATCGCCGATGGCGTCGTTCACGGCATCGGTCTCGTCCTCGCGCTGATCGGTGTGACGGCAATGATTTTCTACGCCACGGTCTGGACCACGTCCGGGCAGCTTGTTGCAGCCTCGGTCTATGGTGCCGGTCTGGTCGCGACCCTGTCGATTTCCTTCCTCTACAATCTTTATCCGGTGTCGCAAACGAAATGGTTCCTGCGACGGTTCGACCATTCGTCTATCTTCATCCTGATTGCGGCTACCTATACGCCTTTCCTGCAGCGGGGCTGGGACGATTCCTTCCTGTTCGGTATGCTGATCGGCATATGGACCATCGCCCTGTTCGGCGTGCTGCTCAAATGCCTGTTTCCCGGCCGCTTCGACAGGCTGGCAATCCTGCTTTATCTCGCGATGGGCTGGAGCGGTGTCTTCGCAGCCGGCCCACTTCTGTCGCAGTTGAGCGAAACCACCCTGATCCTGATCGTCGTCGGCGGCGTCATCTATTCGCTCGGCGTGATCTTTCATGTCTGGGAAAGACTGCGGTTCCAGAACGCGATCTGGCACGGTTTCGTGGTCTCCGCCGCGGCGGTGCATTATTCCGCCGTGCTGACATGTCTGGCCAGTGGACCGGCGTGATGCCGAAGCCGTGCCGCTGGCCTGACCTCGCCACAGGGGGAGATTGTTCTTTTGGCTTATACGCTCAAATTCATGTGGTGATCTCCCCCTTGTGGGGGAGAAGTGGTCATCGCCGACGGAGGGGAAGCACGCTCTGATCTTCGGACAATCGATCGGAATGCGGTGGTTCTCGTTTGCGCCGACCACCGTCCCTCCGGCGAAATATCATTCGGCTTCGAAGGTCAGCGCCACGCCGTTCATGCAGTAGCGCAGCCCTGTCGGCGGCGGACCATCGGGGAAGACGTGGCCGAGATGGGCGTCGCAGTCGGCGCAGCGAATTTCGGTACGGCTCATGCCGTACGACGTATCCTGATGGCTGGTGATCGCATCCGCCGAGATCGGCTCGAAAAAGCTTGGCCAGCCTGTGCCGGAATTGAACTTCGCCTGCGAGCGATAGAGCGGCCGGTTGCAGCAGACGCAGTGATAGACGCCCGTCTTGCTCAGGTCGAAATCGGGGCTTGAAAACGCCCGTTCCGTGCCGTGCTGCCGGGTAATGCGGAACTGCTCCGGCGTCAGTTGCGCGCGCCACTCCTCTTCGGACTTAGACACTTTCAACGTGCTGTGATGATCCATCGGGGTCTCCTTTATTTCAAGGGAATATAGGAACGATGTGCCGTCCCGGCAATGCATCGGGCATCCGCTTTATTGGCTTGAAATCAGGGGAGACTATCCGATTTTCCGCCGGAAAACTTGAGTTTGCCGCCGGCATGCCCTATCCCCGAAACCGGGCCTGCAATGTTGCATGCCCCTGAGCATTCCGTCCCGAGAGGAAACGCAGCAGCATGGATCTCGCCGATCTGACATTGGCGGCTCTTGGTCTTCCCTTTCTGGGGGCGATTGCCGCCCCGCTTCTGACGCGCGCTCTCGGGCATCGGGCGGCCTGGCTGCTGGCGCTTGTTCCAGCCGCTGTTTTCCTGCATTTCCTCGGCTTTTCAGGAGAGATTTCCGACGGCGGCGTGGTCACCGGCGGCTATGATTGGGTGCCGTCGCTCGATGTGCGTTTTTCCTGGCTTATCGACGGGCTGTCGCTCACCTTCATCCTGCTGATCTCCGGCATCGGCGCTCTGATCGTGCTCTATGCCGGCGGCTATCTGAAAGGCCATGCGCAGCAAGGCCGCTTCTTTTCGTTTCTGCTGATGTTCATGGGCTCGATGCTCGGGCTCGTTGCCTCCGACAGTTTCCTAATGCTCTTCGTCTTCTGGGAAATGACCTCGATCACCTCCTTCCTGCTGATCGGCTTCGACCATAGCCGCGAGGCGGCGCGGCGTGCGGCGCTGCAGGCGCTGGTGGTGACGGGCGGCGGCGGTCTTTTCCTGCTGGCCGGGCTGATCCTCCTGTGGAACATCTCCGGCGTCGCGGAGATGTCGCTGCTTGCCGGCTTCGGCCCGCAGGTGAAGGCCAGTCCTCTCTATCTGGCGGCGCTCGTTCTCGTGCTCGGCGGCGCCTTCACCAAATCGGCCCAGTTCCCGTTCCATTTTTGGCTGCCGAATGCCATGGAAGCGCCGACCCCGGTGTCTGCCTATCTTCATTCCGCAACCATGGTGAAGGCCGGCGTCTATCTCCTGATGCGGCTTAACCCGGTTCTGGGCGGCACGCCCGAATGGCAGACGATCCTGCCCGTTTTCGGGGCTGCGACGCTTGTGATCGGGGCGCTGCTCGCCGTGCGTCAGACCGACCTGAAGCTGATGCTCGCCTATACCACGCTGTCGTCGCTCGGGCTTCTGGTCTTCCTCACAGGCTTTGGAGCCTCCTATGCGATCGAGGCGGCGGTTCTCTATCTCGTCGCCCATTCGCTGTTCAAGGGTGCGCTCTTCATGGTCGCCGGCATCATCGATCACGAGGCGGGGACCCGCGACATCACCCGGCTGGGCGGCCTGCGAACGGCCATGCCGCTGACCTTTGCCATCGCGCTGGCTGCGGCGGTCTCGATGGGCGGGCTGCCACCCTTCGTCGGCTTTCTCGCGAAAGAGGAGATCTATGCCGCGCTGGCCGCCTTCGATCCGCGATCCCTAGCCTTCGCCATAATCGCCATCGCCGGCAATGCCCTGATGTTCGCCGTCGCCTTTGCCGTTGCCCTCAAACCCTTCCTCGGCGACCGGCTGGAAACGCCGAGGCATGCCCATGAGGCGCCGCTGCTGCTCTGGCTCGGGCCGGCCGCACTGGCGCTGGCCGGGCTTGCCTGCGCCGTCCTTTCCGGCCCGTTCCACGCCTCCGTTTCTTCGCCCATGGCATCCGCGATTGCGGGAGAGACGCGGCAGGTCACGATCTCCCTGGTCCCGCATTTCGGCGTGCCGCTGGTTCTGTCGCTTCTTACGGTCCTGCTCGGCGTCGGAATTTACTTCGGGCTCGCCCGGATCCGGGGCGGCATCGCCCGCGTGCTCACCGGCATCGGCTGGGGGCCGGATCGCGGTTTCGACCAGGCGATGCGCGGCCTTCTCCGCCTGTCCACGGCCGTCACGCGAAGGCTGCAGAACGGCAGGCTCGACAGCTATATGACCGTAACCTTCGCGCTTGTGGCTGCCGTGCTTCTGGTGCCGCTGTTCGCCTATGGCGAAATGCCGCTTGCGCCGGTCTTTCCGGCCGATGTCCCGCTCTACGAAAGCGCCATTATGGCGATCGGGGTTGCCGGTCTCGTCGCCGTGCTTCTGGCCAAGGACCGGCTGACGGCGATCGTGTCGCTCGGCATCCAGGGGTTCGCAGTCGCGATGATCTTCCTGCTTTATGGTGCGCCGGACCTCTCCTTTACCCAGTTCATGATCGAGACGCTGGCCGTGGTCATATTGGCGCTGGTGATGACGCGGCTGAAGCTGTCGCCGTCCGACCACCGTCCGTTGCGCCAGACGCTGCCGGATGCTGCGGTGGCGCTTGCCTGCGGGCTGGGGTTCACGCTGCTGCTGCTCAAGGTGACGCAAGGACCCTTCGACAGCGCGCTCACGGATTTCTTCCTCGCCTATTCCAAAACCATCGCCCATGGCGCCAATGTCGTGAACGTCATCATCGTCGATTTCCGCGGCACCGACACGCTGGGAGAGATCGCCGTGGTCATGGTTGCCGGGCTCGCCATTCTGGCGCTGGTGCGTCTGCGGGCAGGGGTGCTGCGGCCGATGGCCGACAATGATCCGGATGCGGAGGAGCAAGCCAGATGAGGTCGCTGATCCTGCGCACTGCAGCCCCCTCCATCGTCGCGGTGATGCTGCTGTTTTCGATCTTCGTGCTTCTGCGCGGTCACAACGAGCCGGGCGGCGGCTTTATCGGCGGGCTGATCGCCGTGGCTGCCCTATCGATACAGGGCATTGCATTCGGGGTGGAGTCCGTGCGCCGCGCCGTCGTCTTTCATCCGATGGCGATCGCCGGGGCGGGTCTCCTGCTATCGACCTTGTCCGGACTGCTGTCTATGCTCTTCCATGTTCCCTTCATGTCGGGATTGTGGGTCTATCCCGTCGTGCTCGGCGTCGAGGTTCCTCTGTCGAGTGTCATGAGCTTCGATATCGGCGTCTACCTCACCGTCGTCGGTGCCGTCACCTCGGTGGCGCTGACCCTGGAAGAGCGGGGGGAGGACTGATGGAACCGGTATTTGCTTTGTTGACCGGGATATTTTTCACGGTCGCCATCTATCTGCTGCTGTCGAAGATGATCATCCGCATGCTGCTCGGCGTCGCCATCCTCGGCAATGCCGTCAATCTTCTTTTGTTTACCAGCGGCCGCATCCTGCGCGAGGTGCCGCCGGTGATCGGTGCCGGGCTCGATGTGCCGGCCGGGCCGGTCGCCAATCCGCTGCCGCAGGCGCTGATCCTGACGGCAATCGTCATTTCCTTCGCGTTCTTCGCTTTCCTGCTGGTCTTGTCCTGGCGCGCCTATGGCACGTTGAAAACCGACAATACCGATGAGATGCGTGTCGCCGAGCCGGACGACGCGACGCCGCCGCCGATGGGGTACTGACGGATGGCGTCGCCTTCGACTTCCGTTGATCTATCCGCAGCACTGGTTCTCGAGCCGGTCGCAGCCCTCGACTGGCTGGTGATCCTGCCGGTCGCCTGGTGCATTGCCATCGGCGCGATCCTGATGATGATCCGCTCGAAGACCCGGCTGCACGCGCCGATCGCCATTGCGGCCCTGTGCGGTCTCGCGGGGCTCGATGCCGGCTTGCTGTGGCATGTCTCGCAATCGGGACCGGTGACCATGGTCATGGGCCGCTGGCTGCCGCCCTTCGGCATCGCCTTCACGGTCGATCTCACAGGCGCGCTCTTTGCCCTGACGGCGTCCATCGTCGCCATTGCCGCGGCCGTCGCAGCGGCCGGCGAGATCGATGCGAGCGGCCGCCGCTACGGCTTTTACCCCTTTCTCATGCTTTTGATGGCGGGCGTCAGCGGCGCCTTCCTGACCGGCGACATCTTCAACCTCTATGTCTGGTTCGAGGTGCTGCTGATCTCGTCCTTCGGACTTCTTGTCCTGGGCTCGGAACGCCAGCAGATCGACGGCGCGGTCAAATATGGCTTCCTCAATCTCGTCGCCACCACGCTGTTCCTGGTCGCCACCGGCTATCTCTACGGAATTTTCGGCACGCTCAACATGGCCGATATCGCCGCCAAGGCGCCGGCGCTTGCGGGCAGGGCGCCGCTGGTCACGCTGGTGGCGCTCTTCCTGTTCGCCTTTGCCATGAAGGCGGCCGCATTTCCGGTGAATTTCTGGCTGCCCGCCTCCTACCACACGCCGCGCATCGTCGTCTCCGCCCTGTTTGCCGGGTTGCTGACCAAGGTCGGGATCTACGCGCTGATCCGCACCGGCGTCATGCTGTTTCCAGTCCAAAGGCAGGAACTGGGTGCCGTCATGGCACTGGTGGCGATCCTGACCATGCTCAGCGGCGCGCTCGGCGCGCTGGCACAGGCTGATATCCGCCGCATCTTCGGCTATCTCGTCATTTCCGGCATCGGATCCATGCTGGCCGGCATCGCCATCGGCGGGGCTGACGGGATCGGCGGCGTGATCTTCTATGCCCTTCATTCCATGGTGGTGATGACGGCGCTCTATCTCGCGGCGGGTTTTGCCGCGCGCCTTGGCGGCAGTGTCTCTCTTCACGCTCTGGGCGGGCTTTACACGCGCCACGGGCTGTTTGCCGGCCTGTCGTTGGTGCTGTTCTTTTCAGTCTCCGGCCTGCCGCCTTTTTCCGGATTCTGGCCGAAGGTGATGCTGGTGAAGGCGGCGCTCGATAGCGGTGCGGGATGGCTGGCGGGTGCTCTGCTGCTGACCGGCTTCCTGACGATGATCGCCACCGGCCGGCTGTTCCTCCTCGCCTACTGGCGTCCTGCTCCGGCGCAAGCGAGCCCTTTGATGCCCTTGCCATGGACGGACCTGCTGCCCCTGGCGATGCTGACAGCGCTGAGCGTTGTGATCGGGCTCTTTCCGGAGAGCCTGCTCAGTCTCGTGCAAGCTGCCGCGCAAACGCTGATCGCGCCCTCCGCCTATCTGCAATCCGTCTTTCCGGCCGGGAGTGCGCCATGATCCTCATCATACCGGCCGTTTTGCTGACACTTGTCTGGGCCGCCCTGACCGGCAGCGTCACGCCGCACAATCTGGCGCTTGGATTCCTGCTTTCCGCATTGTCGCTGTTCGTGGTGCGCGCCCATATCCCCAAGGTCCGGCATCGTGTCCGCCTGGGCAAGCTTGCCCTGCTTGCCGGCCTGTTCGTCAGGGAGTTGTGGGTTTCGGCCTTCAGGGTCGCCATCCTCGTTCTGCGGCCGGACATGCGGCTGAGGCCGGGCATCTTCGCCTATCCGCTCACCGTGACGCGCGATTTCGAAATCACGCTGCTCGCCAATCTTATCACGCTGACGCCCGGCACGCTTTCTGTCGATGTCTCGCCGGATCGCCGGCTGCTCTATGTCCATGCGCTGGACTGCCGCGACCCGGCGGCCGAGAAACGCGCGATCGCAACCGGCTTCGAGCGCCGCATCAGGGAGGCTTTTCCGCTATGACTGCCGAAGCGATCCTGTCTGCCTCGACCACTTTCGCGCTCGCCACACTTTCGCTGGGCCTGGCCATGACCGTTTTCAGGATCGTTCGCGGCCCGACATTGCCGGATCGGGTGCTGGGGCTCGACATGCTGGTCGCGATCGCCATCGGCTTCGTCGCCGTCATTGCCATTCGCAGCGGCTTCAATCTCTATATCGATATCGCCATTGCCCTCGGCCTGGTGGGCTTTCTCGCCACCGTGGCCTTCGCTCGCTTCATTCTCTCGCGCGGCCTTTTGCCGGAGCGGCCATCCGGTGCGAGCAAACTGAAGACCGGCCCGAAGACCGGTGCCGGCCAGCCGGCACGTGGCAGAAACAGGAGAGCACGCCGATGAGCGAGGGACTGGAGATGGCGCTGGCGATTGCGGTCGGCACGCTGCTGATTGCCGGATCGCTGTTCAGCCTGCTTGCGGCGCTCGGCATCCTGCGCTTTCCCGATCTCTACACCCGCATGCACGCGGCGTCGAAAGCCGGCACGATCGGCTCCGGCCTGCTGCTGCTGGCGGCCGGATTGCATGCGCTCGACATCGCCATCCTGTTGCGCTCGCTCGCAGGCTTCGGCTTCTTTCTGCTGACGGCGCCGATTGCCGCCCATCTGCTCGCCAAGACTGCCCACGATGCCGGTTATAGCATGAGCAGCCTCTCGGTCGTTGATCAGCTACCGGTGCCGAAGCAGGAGCCGGCAGCGGGCAAGCAGGAACAGTCCTGATCCTATTGTCATCTTTGGCGGAACGCATCAATTTCAAAGATCAATAGGCTAGATCTCGCATAAATTATTATTGGACTTTTTCTTGATGAATGTTAATCGAGTAACGTAAACTGCCGAATACATACTTCGTACTGAATTCCAGCATGGGTTGCAGATTTGTTCGTTGCTTTGAAGTTCCGGCATCTTCGGGTGCTTTGGCTGCGTTCGAAAACCCTGGAATGGGAAGTAGTATGGAACGATCACCATAGCGCCGTGGCGGCCACCGGATAACACCGGCAGGCTTCGCCACACACTATGTTTATCGGGCATTTCAAGACTTTGGTTCCGTTCGCGATACCCGTCGCGAAGGGTGTGAAGAATTCCGATAGGAGAAAACAAGAATGACGGACCAACCGCTTGGCTCAGGCCATGACCTTCTCGTTGAATTGACTGCAGAGATCGTCGCTGCCTATGTCGGCAACCATGTCGTACCGGTAAGCGAACTTTCGACCCTGATAGGCGACGTGCACGCAGCTCTGAACAATACCAACAGCCCGGCTCCGGTCGCTGTCGTCATCGAGAAGCCCAAGCCGGCCGTATCGGTGCGCAAGTCCGTTCAGGACGATCAGATCACCTGCCTGGAATGCGGCGGCACCTTCAAGTCGCTGAAGCGCCATCTGATGACCCATCACAGTCTGGCGCCGGATGAATACCGCGACAAGTGGGACTTGCAGCCGGATTACCCGATGGTTGCGCCTGCCTATGCCGAGGCGCGCTCGCGTCTCGCCAAGGAAATGGGTCTTGGCCAGCGCCGCAAGCGCCGCGCCAAGTAAGATCTCAGTCTCGCAGCAACTCGGAACCGGTCTGGCTTTGTCAGGCCGGTTTTTTTATGACAGGTTTGCAGGGTATAGGTAAAAATACCTAATCTAACAGGGGCTCGAAAATTTCAAGAGGCGAAAACTGTTGAAATTTCAAATTTGGCTATCGCTCCCGCTTGGTTATGGTGTATGAATAAATTCCTATTATGAGGAGTGGATCATGCCCTTGCCCAAAACACTGCCGCCGCCGGATCGTGTTTTTCCATTTCACCACCGCAGCTTTGTCAGGCGCCCGGTTCTTGAGCGGAAGTCCGTACCGCGGTCCCTGCCGGCCGTTCCAGGCAAGGACGCGGCGAGCGCGCTGGCCATGCCTGCCGGGGCTATTGCGTGCTGCCGTGCAGTGCGCGAGCTGACGGCGGAGATGGTGATGCTGGTGACCGAGCGCGTCGCTCTGCGTCGCGACCGACGGCGCCTCAATTGCCATGTGCAGCAGATTTCCATGTATGTCTGCCATGTCGTCCTGCAGCTTTCCATGACCGACGTCGCCAACGCCTTCGGGCGCAGCCGGTCGACCGTCGGCCACGCCTGCCAGACGGTCGAGGACCGGCGGGAGGATTCTGCCTATAACGACTTCGTCTCGGCCGTCGAGCGGGTTGTGGCGGTTATGTTTGTTGCGGCCGGGAGGGCGGATCATGCTTGAGGCGGATCGCAAGACGCTGCTGCAGCTTGTTCGCTATATTGCCGGCAAGGGGCCGGCGCGGTTCGAACCGCTCGATAATCTGATGTCGAGGGTGCGGGCCGGGGACCACGAGCGTTCTTTTCCGCGCGCTGCAATTGCAACGGCCTGCGGTCTGGGCGTGATCCTCGCCGATGGTGATGTCTTGCGCGCCAGCGGCGAGGCGCAGGCCTTTCTGCGCCGGGCGCTTCTGGAGCCGGAAGAGGCCTTTCAGGAGCAGCACCGTGTGAGCGAATTGCGCCAGATGCCGATCGACGGCGTGCGGCGGGTCGTGCGGGTCAACGCGACGGAATCGCCGCTCGGTGCCATTGGCCGGCTGAAGGAAAAATCCGGCCAGTCCTTTCTACCGGAGGAAGCGATCGCTGCCGGCGAGCGGCTGCATGCGGACTTTACGCGCGGGCAGTTGCAGCCGCGGATGACCATGAGCTATGAACCGCGGCTTTCCACGAAACCAAAGGGGACCGCTGGTGGAACTGTCGATCTCAGCGACGCGGCGCTTCAGGCGCGTGTCCGCGTGGCAAGGGCGATGGAAGCGGTGGGGCCGGAATTATGTGGCGTCGCACTCGATGTCTGCTGCTTCGAAAAGGGTCTGGAGACCGTAGAGCGGGAACGGCAATGGCCGGCGCGCTCGGCCAAGCTGATGCTGCGCACCGCGCTGATGGCGCTCGCCCGCCATTATGCGCCACCGCAAAAGACAGGCAGGCAAACCCATGCCTGGGGCGCCGAAGGCTACCGCCCGGATGCGGCTGCCATCGTCACGGGGCCGAAAGCTGGCGGGCAGCCTCGTCCTTGATGCGCTTGATCATCGAGCGCAGCCCGTTGGCGCGCTGGGCGGTCAGATATTCGATCAGCCCCATGCGGCCGAACAAATCCAGCGCATCCGTCTCCACGATTGCGGAGGCGGTTTTTCCGGAAAAAATCGACAGGACGATGGCGACCAGGCCGCGCACGATATGCGCGTCCGACTCGCCCTCGAAGGTCAGGACCGGGTCCGCGGATGTGTCCGACACATGGCTCACCAGCCAGACCTGGCTGGCGCAGCCCTGCACCTTGTTCTCGGAGGTACGCAGGGCCTGCGGCATCTCAGGCAGCTTGCGGCCAAGCTCCATCACATAGCTCATCCGGTCCTGCCAATCGTCCAGATAGGAACAATTGTCGATGATTTCGGCAAGCGGCGTGATCGGCGATGTTTTTGTCGGGTCCATGCCGCTGATATAGGCGTGACGGGCGGATATGGGAAGGTGGTCCAGCAGTTCAACCACACAAGACTGCAGGCTCCAAAGTCGATTTTTGTTGCTACAGTTTCTGTACTGGACGGTTCAGATGCGACGCCGCATAATCCCAATCCGGGAGATCGTCCGATGGCGAACGGCGGCTACAATCAATTCTGTCCCGTAGCGAAGGCCTGCGAGCTTCTCGAGCCGCGCTGGACACTTCTGCTCTTGTGCGAAATGTGGTCTGGATCCTCCCGTTTCAACGAAATCCGGCGCGGTGTTCCGGGCATGTCGCCAACCCTGATGTCGAAGCGACTGAAGGAAATGGAAGAGCGTGGTCTGATATCCCGGACAGAAAACAGGGCGACGGGCGACATCAGTTACACGACGACGATCATCGCCAACGAGTTGGAACCGATCGTCCATGCGCTGGGTGAGTGGGCGCATCGCAACGTGGATTCCGAGGTGACATTGGAGAATCTGGATGCGCGCCTGCTGATGTGGAACATGCGTCGGAAAGTCGATTCGGCCGCCTTGCCGAGATCGAAGCGCAGTGTCATCGAATTCACGTATCCGGAACTCTCCAAGGACGTTCAAAGCTATTGGCTGATTGCAAAGCCGGGAACGCCTGTTGATCTTTGCTCGATCGATCCCGGCTACGATGTCGATCTTTTCGTGTCCGCCGATCTGAAGGCGATGACATCAGCCTGGATGGGCTTGTCCAGTTTGAATGCGGAAATAGAGAGGGGCAAGATTTCCCTGTTGGGGGATGCGGCAATCGCGGCTTCGATCGAACAATGGCTGGTGCGCAGTTCCTACGCCCGGTTCTGATCGAGTTTGGCAAACGCCTGCTCCAGAAACTGTACTGGACCCGCTACAGTTTTTACACTGGCTGCAACTGGCAGACCTGACAATAAACGGTTCAAGACCCGCTCCGCCAAGACATCGATACCGGGTGCGGTCGAAGAAAACCACTGAAACAGGGAGAATGACAATGCAACAGGCTTCTTTACATTCAGTGCCTGAGACTTCGCCGTTGACGCCGGATCTGGGCGCAGTCAAGGCGCGCCAGCAAACCGCCTGGGCGTCGGGCGACTACGCCGTCATCGGCACCAGCCTCCAGATCGTCGGCGAGACGCTTTGCGAGGCGGTCGATATCCGCGCAGGTCAACAGGTTCTCGACGTGGCGGCAGGAAATGGAAACGCCACGCTTGCCGCAGCCCGGCGCTGGTGCCGCGTCACATCGACAGACTATGTGCCGGCGCTTCTGGAACGCGGCCGCGTACGTGCCGAAGCAGAAGGGTTGGACGTTACGTTCGAGCCGGCCGATGCCGAAGTGCTGCCCTTTGCCGATGCAACCTTCGATGTCGTCCTGTCGACGTTCGGCGTCATGTTCACGCCCGACCAGGATCGTGCCGCCAACGAGATGCTCAGGGTTTTGAAGCCCGGCGGCAAGATCGGCATGGCCAACTGGACGCCGGCTGGTTTCATCGGCCAGTTGTTCAAAACCATCGGGCAGCATCTGCCACCGCCGGCGGGTGTCAAACCGCCCTCGCTCTGGGGCACGCAGGAGCGGCTTGACGCACTGTTTGCCGGCGGCGGATCGGTCGCGGTGACGCCTCGAACCTTCACATTCCGATACCGGTCACCAGCCCATTGGGTCGAGGTTTTCCGCACATGGTACGGCCCTGTCCATAAGGCCTTCGCAAGTTTGCCGGAACCGCAGCAAGCGCTTCTGGAGACGGATCTGGTGGAGCTGATAGGGCGCTTCAACCGAGCTGACGATGGAACGATGGTGGTGCCGAGCGACTATGCCGAGGTCGTGATCCGCAAATCGCTGTAGCGCGTCGCGGCGATTGCTTTGTTCCGGTGTAAGCCTGGGCCAGCTTTTCAGAGTAGCACCTGCGCGACGCTCAGTGGCTGCCGGCCTTGGGATCGATCCGTTTTTCCGGAACAGGGATGCGGCTGAAGACCGGGGCGGCTTCGGCGGTGGCGGACGTTGCGGTCTCAGCAGCAGCCGGTTCGGCGGCGACCGTGCCCGTCGTCACCGTGTCGCTGGCGGGTGCGAACTGGTCATCGAGGAAAAGATAGGCGATCCTGGCGCCCTCGCGCGCCCGGTGGCCGAGTGCCACGAAGGTTTCGGCGCCCTTGACGCAGACATCGGGCTTTTCGGCGCAGAGCGCGCTGATATAGCCGAACGCTTCGGTCGCAGCCGACATCGTCTCGCCGACATCGACCTTCGGGCCGTTTTCCAGCGTCTGGCTGCTCGAAACATCGAGAAAGGGCAGGAGCACCAGCACCAGCGAAAACCAGAACGTTCCCTTGATCAGAAACCACATCGTCTTGCCCATCCTCATGGTCCGGCGCCGTCTTCCGGTCTGTGCCGGTTCCGTGTCTGGCGTCCTGTCTTTTCACCTTAGGCGGCGACTGAAAATATGCCTTTGCCAAAACCGGTGGCATTTGCACCGTCTTTTCGTAAAATTCGATCGATCGGCATTTGAACGGTATTTTGTTCGTATTTTAATGATCGCCGTTAAGGTCCGTGGCAATGCTTGACGCCGGTTGTCAACAAAGGCAGGGCTTGCCTGCCGGCGGGGCTGCCCCAATCCTTAACGCTGCGCAAAAAAGCGCCTTAAATCCGATGCTTACGCCCCATTAACCACAAAAGACAATGCCGACCGGATTTGTGCCGGAATGGGATTTTCGGGCCTCAACTGCCGGTTTCAGGGCATGTCATTTATCCTTTCATTAAGCCGCGGGTGCGAAATTCGAGGCTCTGCAGACGCTGCTTCGGCCATCCTGACTTCGGGCGAAAAACGGCTGCAGGATATAAGGACGGAACCATGACGGTTCCCGACAAGAACGAGTATACAGGGTAGACCGTGAGCGTATTGCGTAACATTGCTGGCAGGATGGCGTCCCGCGTGGACGATGCCGCGCGCCCCTGGCTGCCCCGCCCCGTGGCGGGCGAGCCCGAACGGGTTCGCGAAATCGCGGTACTCCGGGCCGTTGCTGCCGCCGCTCTGATCGCCTTTCCCTGCCTGCCGCTGCTTCTTTCCGCAGCCCTTCCGGTCTCGCTGGCACTCCCCGTGGGCGCCGCGCTCGTTGCAGCGGCCGCGCTGATGACGGCGGCGGGCGGCATCGCCTATGTCCGGTCCCGCACCGCCGCCGAGCCGGCCATCGGCCTTGTGCCGTCGGTCGATGACGGCAGCCGTCACTATGATTGCTTCGCAGGCCTCGTTACGCTGCATGACATCCGCGGCGCGGTGACATCCGTGTATGGCCGCGACGCCGAAGCCTATCTGGGATGGATGCGCAATCCGCTGGGGCGCGGCTTCATCGACCAGATCCATGTCTCCGACCGCATCCTCTTCCTCCAGGCGATCGACGACCTGCGTCAGGGCAGGGGGCTGGCGACCATAGACCTGCGCTTCGAGCGGCCCAATGCCTTTGCGGAGGGCGAGCAGTTTGTCCATATGCGCTGCGAAATGACGGCACTGGCCGATGACGGAGAGACCCTGTCGTCGATCCTCGTCCAGTCGCACGATGTCTCCGAGGAGGCGCGGCTGCGCAGCGAAGCGGTTCAGAAGACCAGGCTTGCCGAATCCGCCAACGATGCCAAGACCCGCTTCCTGGCGGCGGTCAGCCATGAACTGCGCACGCCGCTGAACGCCATTCTCGGCTTCTCCGACATTCTCTCCGGAGAATATTTCGGCAAGCTGGAAAATGACCGTCAACGGGAATATGTGTCGCTGATCAACCAGTCGGGCGCCCATCTGCTGGCCGTGGTCAACACCATGCTGGACATGAGCAAGATCGAGGCCGGGCGCTACGAACTGATCTCCGAACCGTTTCTGGTGGCCGATGTGGTTCATGCCTGCGAGGCGATGCTGGGCCTGCAGGCCCGTGAGAAGGGCGTGCAACTGACCAGCCGGATCATGCGCAGCGTCGGCGAGGTCAATGCCGATCAGCGGGCAATCCAGCAGATTCTGATCAATCTTGTCGGCAATGCGATCAAGTTCACCGACCGGGGCGGCGTGGTGACTATCGATGCGGAAGTTCAGGGCGGCGACCTCAGGCTGATCGTCAGCGATACCGGCATCGGCATCGCCGAAAACCGTCTTTCGACGCTGGGACAGCCCTTCGTGCAGGTGCAGAACGACTATACCCGCAAATATGAAGGCACCGGCCTCGGCCTGTCTCTCGTCAAGGGACTGGTAGCATTGCATGGAGGCCGGTTCGATATCCAGAGTCGTCCGGGCGAGGGCACGGTGATTACCGTGACCATCGCACTGGATGGCTCCGGAATTGTCGCGGCGGGCCAAGAGGAAGTTGTGGAACAGACAATGGTGGAGTTTCCGCCGCGCCTGAAGGAGCGCACAAAGGCGGTGAACGAGCGGCCGATCACCGATACCGAACAGAGCGGCGACGGCATGAAGACAGGAGGTGCTGGCCATGACGGCTCGCAAGCGAAAACAGCCTGACAGGAAAAAGCCGGCGAAGCAGCGCGGCCCCGGCCTGGCGCTGCGATGCGTTTTTTTCACCGCCCGGCTGGCCTCCCGCCATCCCGGCATCGTCAGTGGTTCGGCGGCGTTTGCAATCGCTTTTTCGTTCGTCGCGGCCAATGCCATGTGGTACCAGCCGGGCGCGCATCCTTCGCCGCTGATGCGCACCCGCATGCCATTCACCCAGCCGCAGGTCAGCGGCGACGAGACGGGGGCGACGCCGCGCAAGGTGACGACCTTCGTCATCCAGCGCGACGAGGTCACGGTCAGGGAAACGGCGGTCTCCGAACCGCAAGACGATCAATTGCCGCAAAAGCAGGTGCGAGAGCCAGAGCTGCCGCAGCAACAGGCACAGCGTGAGGTCGCGCAGCCTGAGCCGGAAGCCGAAACAGCGATTGACGGCGCCGCGGCGTCCGCGCCGGAGCCTGCTGCGGGCACGGCGCTGGTCATGTCCATCCAGAAGGAGCTGGCAAGGCGCGGGCTTTACGACGGACCGGCGGATGGCAAGACCGGCCCGAAAACCTCGGCTGCGATCCTGAAGTTTGAAAAGCAGGCCGGGCGTGGTGTAACCGGAGCCGCTGACGCGGCGCTGCTCGCGGCGCTGAAGAAGCAGCCGTCGAGAACCCGCAATGCTGCCCGTCCCACCGAACGGCCTTACGAGAACGTCAAGGCCGGCAAAGGAGATCTCGATCCCGTGGCCGCGGCCATCCGCAATGCGGAGATCAATCCGGACTATGTTCCGAAAGTCGATATTCCCGCCTCCAGCGAACTGGTCATGAACATCCAGAGGGGCCTCAGCAATCTCGCTTATGCCGATGTCTCGGTCGATGGCGTCGCCGGCGAGCAGACGCGGTCGGCAATCCGGCATTTCGAAAAACACTACCGCCTGCCGCAAACCGGCCAGCCAAGCCCAGCTGTGCTGAAGAAGATGAAGGAAATCGGCGCGCTCTGAGCGTTCTCGGGTGGTACTCGTCAGGTGCTGCGGCGCCGATGGCGGGTGAGACAAAGGATTTGCGCCGGAAACGGGCGAGGTATATCAGCCGGCCATGCGTCTGAAATCCGAAATCGTCGTATCCGCCCTCGTCCGCCGGGTTTTCAGCCAGGGCGGCTATGCGGCCGTGCTGCGCAAGGGCGCGGCGGAGGCCGGTGCAATCTTCATCCGCCAGCGGTCGCGGCTCGGACGGGAAACGCTCTACGCGCCGGCGCCGCAGAATTACGTCACGGATGCGCCGGTCGGGCGATTGTTCGAAATCCGGCTGGACGGCGTGGAAAGCGAGGCCGTCGATCTGGCAATCGCCCGGGAGACCAAATTCGATCCCGATTGCTGGGTGGTCGAAATCGAGGTCGAGGACCGTGCCGATCTGTTCGAGGTCGTTGCCGGCGGTTCGCCCTGACCGCTCATGTCAAACGGATACTCTAGCGTCGGCGCGCAAAGACCGGCTGCTGGGCGGCCGTGTCGGAGCGCCGGTGCTTATCCTCGCGGATCGGGCTCTGCCGCGGATCGGCCATGCGATCCGGTCCCAGGTAGGGGTGATGTCCGGCATCGGTGCGGTCCTCGGTTTCGGCGCGCAGCCAGGACAATACACGATTGCGGCTGTCCTGCAGGTTGGTCGAGGCAAGCAATATCTCGCCGCGCGTCGAACCGCCGAAACGTTCGGCAAGATCAGGATAGAGACGGTTCAGGATAAACAGCATGTCGTCCGACTGCATCGACAGAGCGGTTAGTGCAGTGGCGAGGTGCTGGCCGGAAATATCGAGCAGGATCCGTTCGGCAAGCGCCAGGCTGCATGACAGTGTTGCGGACAGGCCGGCGGCAAACAGATTGGCTTCGCCGGAGCGGGCAAAGCGCACCAGCAGCGCCTCGTGAAGGGGCTCGACCGGCCCGATGCCGACGGCTGGCGCAGCCGGCGTTCCCGCGCGCGCCAAAGTCTTGATATCGCTGCGAAGCTTCTCTTCGCGCTGAAGTTTGGCCGCATTGCTTTCCGGGGAGGGTGTCTCTTCTCTGCGCGTTTGTTGTGGCAGCGCAGTTGCTTTTGCCGGTGCCGCCGTCTGCCGACGCTCGACCAGCGCATCGACGACGGTGACCGAGAGATTGTCGCGGCGGGCTATGGCCGTCGCATGTCCCGGCCCCTGCGACCGAATGATCTGCAGAAGCGTGGCGTCGGTGATCGCCGTCGAGCGCGTGAGAAAGATGGCTGCGGTGGGAAGCGGCGCCATGCCAATGACGAGCGCGACAGACTGAGGGACATGCGGGCACTGCGAAAGCGCTGCGGCGGCCTGGCGGCGGGCTTCGTCGCTGGAGGCGGAAAACAGCGGCTCGAACAATTCGGAAAACTGCCTGAGATCGGAGCGGCGCGGATGACGCAACCCTTCGAACCCGGTGACGGTCGCCATCAGGACCACATCCTTCAGCCGTCCTGTCTGCGGCCTTTCCAACTCACGAAACCGGTCCGCCACGGATACACCCACTCAAACGCAACACGAAACTGTCCCGATTACGCACAGACGGCCAAAGGACCGCCTGCAAGACGAGATACGAAATCATCGCCAGCCCGGTGCCGTCGGCTGAACCGAACAGGCAGGCACATCGCTAAGGCGCTGGAATCTTTACCTTAGAGATATGCATGCAATGCCACCGATCATGGCTGGATGACCGTTTCAGAATAGGGCAACGTGGTTAACATTCCCTTTATGGCAACCTTGGCTATCGAGAAGGATCGGGTTTTACCTGTGGATAATGAAGACGGGAAATAAACATCGCTGCGGCGGTCACACGCAAGAAGCGGATGATGGAAAGACGGGCGGCAAAGGCCGCCCGTCGAAGTAAGGCTTGATCAGTTGCAGCCTGCTTCGCCCGGCATGCAGCCGCGGTCACGGCGGCGTTCGTTCCGATCGCCACGGCTCTGGTTTTCGCCGTTGTCCCGGCGGAACTCTCTCTGGCGGTCCCCGTCGCGGTTGCGCCGTTCGGAGCGGTCGCGGTTGTTGTCGCGATCGAAATCGCGGCGATTGTCGTTGCGATTCATATCGCGATCCCGGTCGCGGCGACCGTCCCGATCATTGCGGAAGTTCTGGTCGTATTCGCGACGACGCTCTATCCGGGCGCGATCCCGGCGGGGACCTTCGATGATGATACCGTCTTCTCGATTGCGCCTGTTGCGGTCGAATTCCTGATAGTCCCGGCGGATGCGGCGGTCGATATTGTTTCGGTTGTTGTCGGTATCACGCCGATAGTAATTGGGGTTTCGACGGTAGCTATCGCGATCGCGGTAAAAGTTGCGGTTGCGATAGTGGCGATCCCAGTAGCGATCGACTTCGAATGTGACCAGAGGCACACCGAGCGCTCCATAATAATCCGGCTCCACATAGACCCGGCGGCTCTGATAATTGGCCTGGACATACCGTCCAGCCACCCAGCCGCGGCCATCGTAGAAGGACACATCACACCACGGGATATCCGCAAGGCAACCGTGAATTTCCACCGGTGTACCCACGGGGATGACTGTGACCGCGGGATAGCCGGTGCTTGGGCCGGAGCGCATGTTGACATTGGCGGTTGCAAATCCCTCGGCCGCCTGTGCCCCGACCGGCAGCAGCAGCGTTGTCAGTCCAAGAAGCAGCGCCTTGAACGCCTGTTTTCCAAATATCGACATTCTGGTTCATCCTGTTGACGGCTGCAGGGTCCTATGCGGCCTTTGCTGTACTACACCTTTGTTTTTGTGTCTTTTCTGAGATCACAATTCCGTTGATGTGCTTCAATAAGCAGAAATGCAGAGAACGGGTTTTCGTTCCCGATGTGAGTCTGCGGGTTGACAGCGGGGAACCAAAGAACGGACGGTGCGTTTCAGTGATGAATTCATGAAAAGGAGCCCCTCATGGTTGAAAATAATTACGCGCCGGGTGTTAACGAAGCTGTCGCAGAAGTCGAAGCCAGCGCTGCGCGCATCGAACTCGACAACCAGATCGCCGACCTGCGAGCGGAAATTTCGCGCTTGACGGAATCTGTTTCGGCAATCGGTGCCGGTGCAAAGAATGTGGTCACCTCGGAGGCGGAGGTGCTGACGGAAAGACTGAAGGACCGGATTCGTGACGAACCCGTGTCGACGTTGCTTGCTATCGCCGGCGTTTCTTTCGTAGTCGGTCTTTTGGCACGCCGTTAGAAACCGATTGGCCTGTTCCATCGGGAACTCTGCGCCGAAGCGATGTATTCTAGTGTGATCGAGACTGACGTTCCGTATTTTGCAGAGCGTCAGTCGGGCTTGCCAAATCACCCCGATTTGCGGTTACTGTTGCCAAAGCGAGATTTCGACCTTTAACGGGCTGTTAACTATCGTGTGGCTCAATCAATTGGCAGGCAGTCGATCGCTCGATTCGCAGGCAATGTTGGGAATGGCATGATCCGGCGAGCCGGGAGAAGGAGTTAACGAGAACGACGCGATGTCTTCGGCAATATCCGGAAGAGCGTCAGCCCGTTAAACGGGCAGGGTGAAATAGGTTCGATAGTTCATCCGTCTCAACCAATGCGGAGACGAGAATGGCAGACATAATCAGACTGGAGGATCGCTTGACGCGGTCGCCGCCAAAACCCTCCCTGGGGCCAGCCGTGGCAAACAGGGCGGTAATCCTTCTGTTTACCGGAATCCGCTATGAGCGGTTGAACGGACAGGCCGATGTGCCACTTCTTAATCCCCCTGATAAGGCCAAGCAGCACTGACGTCGCCTGTCGCTGACCGTTGCGAGCGGGACAGAAGCGGGCCAGGCCGACGGCTTGGCAGAGCTTTTTAAAGGCGATGTCTTTAAGGAGATGTCAGCGCCGGAAGGGTTCGCAGCTCGATTCGGACAGAAAATTGCGTGCCGGCTCCTCGAAGCTGGGCGTCGGTGCCAGTGCACGCAGCACGGCATAACCCTCCTCGTTCGGCATTTCGACCATGATCGACTGCGCCAGGGCTTCAGGCGGGGATTTCCTGAGATCGACGAGCTGAATCGGCGTTGCCAGGACCAGGTCGAGATTGCCGTTGACGGCAGTCTGGTCGTTCATGCTGAAAATCTCGTTTGAATCCGCGTCGTAAATCGACAGTGACCAGAAGGGTACCGAGCCTTTTGCGACGAACCGTGCCGGGCTGGTGCTGACCGAAAATCCGCAGACCGCCACCCGCAGGAAGGGATCGTCATTGGCAAGGCCGGTGGCGCCGGGCTCGTTCGTCAACGGGAAGAAACTGTCCATCTCGTAAAGCCCCAGCACCCGGCTATAGGCATCCTGCCCGGTGAAGCGCGGCAGGGCGAGGATAATGACGATGTGGAGAAGGGCCGCCCCGACGAGACCGACGAGAATGGCAAACAAGAGGCTACGCATTGGTGCAGCCTGTTCGGACGATTTTCGGCATGGTGAGATCGATGACGCCGGATGATCCGGCTGTCGGCGTATCGAGCAGCGTCAGGACAAGCTTGAAGGGACCGACGCGTTGCACGGCAAGCCAGTTCCCGGGCTGCGCGACGGGCGACACGTGGATGACCAGCGAACTGTCGGGCTGCCGCAGGACGGTGCGGGCATTGAGCGCGCCGGGCAGCGCCGGACCTGTCTTTAAGGGACGGTCGCCGGCGTCGGTGGCGTAAAGCGTCCAGAAGCGCGCGGGCGGCGTCACGCCCGTGATATCGTAGGAGCAATCGGCAGACAGGCGTGCGCCGTTGCTGTCCTGTGCCGCCGTGAACTGAAGGCCCTCCGCGCCACCCAGAAGCAGCTTCCCCGCCCGGGCGCGATGCGCCTTGGCATAGGGATCTGTTTTCTCCGTCTGGGCGTCCGGAAAAGCGACCCAGGGACCGAGCGCAATGGCCCCGAAGCCGACGGTCGCTCTCAACGCATAAACCGCCGAGGCGATGCCGGCGCCGAAGGCGACGGACAGGGCAAAGGCGACGAGGAAGGGTATGCGAAACAAAGGCTTTACCGGAAGTTCGTGAGGAAGGCTGGCATGGACATGCCGGCATGATCTGAATATGCGCAAGCATTCGCACCGATATCATCGGCCCCCATTTCGGCCTCCCTTGGTGATTTCGCCGGTTGGGCGCAGGTCGATTTCGGCGACTTTGCCCGTCAGTTCGGCGGGTACCTCGAGCGGGGCGGCGGTGGCGAGTTTCTCGCCGATGGTTTTCAAGAGCCGTGTCACGTCCGAGGAAAGGGAGCGGGGGCGAACGAGCGGCGGCAGGGCGTTTTCGTCCGTTTCGGCGGCGACTTCGGGGTCTTTCTTTTTGGCTGGACCGGGCAGGGGATTGTCGATGCCGGGTATGGCGCGGTGCTCGATGCCCTGCTCGGCATAATCCATCAGCCGCTTGAAGGTCATCGCGGGCAGCGAGCCGCCGGTCATGTTGTTGGTTGAGGTATAGTCGTCGTTTCCGAACCAGACGGCGGTCGTGTAGTCGCCGGTGAAACCTGCGAACCAGGCATCGCGATAGGCCTGCGTCGTGCCGGTCTTGCCGCCGGCGATGATGCCGTTGTCGAGTGCTGCCTTGCGGGCGGTGCCGATCACTGGAATTTGGGTCAGCATGTAGTTCATGCTGGCATTGGCTTTTTCACTGACGACGCGCTTGGCAGGCGGAGCGTCGCGGGTGAAGTCGTAGAGGATGTCGCCGTCATAGTTCAAAATTTGGCTGATGCCGTGGCGGCGCGACTGCATGCCGCCTGCCGGAAATACGGCATAGGCAGTGGCCTGATCAAGCACGGTGACTTCCGACGTGCCGAGCGGCATGGTCTTGTCGGTGCGGATGGGGGTTTCCACCCCCATGTTTTTCGCCGTCCGGGCGATCAGTTCGGTGCCGAGTTCGTCCTTGGCAAGGCGGACCGGCACGGTATTGATCGATTTGGCGATGGCCGTCAGCATGGTGACGCGGCCGGAATAGCTGCCCTTTGAATAGTTTTGCGGCGACCAGCCGCGCCAGGTGATCGGCGCGTCGCTGATCTTCGACTCCGGCGTAAAGCCTTTTTCCATGGCGGCCGTATAAGTGTAGACCTTGAAGGAGGAGCCCGGCTGGCGCAGCGCCTTGGTGGCGCGGTTGAACTGGCTTTCGCCATAGTCCCGGCCGCCGACCATGGCGCGGACAGCGCCGCCATTCTCGATCATGACCAGTGCGCCCTGTTTGACCTTGTAGCTGTCCCCATATTGCCGCAGGCTCGATTCGACAGCTTCCTCCGCTGCCTGCTGCAGCCCCATATCGATGGAGGTGCGCACGATGAGCGAATGCTGGGCAAACGGGGCGGCGATGCGCTGGACCTCGTCGAAAGCCCAGTCGAGGAAGAAATCGGGCGCGCGGACCTGCGCGCGGTCGACCACCGTCGCCGGGTTGAGACGGGCGGCGATGACCTGCCCCTCGGTCATCAGGCCGCCCTGGACGAGATTGGTCAGCACCTCGTTCGCCCTCGCACGGGCGGCAGGCAGGTTGACATGCGGCGCATAGCGGGCCGGCGCCTTGAACAGGCCGGCGAGCATGGCGCTTTCCGCGAGGTTGATGTCGGTGATCTTCTTACCGAAATAGAACTGCGAGGCGGCGGCCGCGCCGAACGTGCCGCCGCCCATATAGGCCCGGTCGAGGTAAAGCCGGAGGATTTCCTTTTTGGACAGGTTGCTTTCAAGCCAGACGGCGAGAAAGGCCTCCTTGATCTTGCGCTCGATGGTGCGCTCGTTCGACAGGAAGAGGTTCTTGGCCAACTGCTGGGTGAGGGTCGAGCCGCCCTGCACCACACCGCCGGCCCGAGCATTTTCGGAGATGGCGCGTGACAATCCGAGGAAGTCGATGCCGTAGTGCTCGAAGAAGCGGCGATCTTCGGTGGCGAGAACCGCCTTGATCAGCGTGCCGGGCAGTTCTTCAATCGGCACGGAGTCCTCGTGGATGATGCCGCGATGGCCGATTTCGTTGCCGTATCGGTCGAGAAAGGTGACGGCGAAATCGCTCTGGCTGCGCCAGTTTCCCTTGGTTTCCTCGAAGGCGGGAAGGGCGAGCGCAAGCATCACCACGGCGCCGGCGGTACCCCAGGTCATGCCTTCATCGAGAATTTCGACGACGGCCTTTTTCCAGCCGCGCACGGTGAAACGGCGGAAGAAGATCGTGATATCTTCCCACCAGACGCTTAAGCGGAAGCCGGCATTCCAGACGGTGGAATCGATCCAGGAGTCGATGCGCAGCAGGATATGGCGCTTCCTGGGCTGCTCTTGCAGGGTCGCGGTCTCGCTGCGGGTGTCGTCATCGTTCGATCGCTGCACGTCGGTTGCGTCCTTGAGGCCGGGCGGGCCGATATTTGCATGGGGCGGCTTTCTATTCTACGCCGATATCGGTAATGAGCCTTAAAATACCGGCAATCTTTTGATCGATTGTCGCACAAATTCAACAGCCGGAAGTCGAATATATGGGCGAGCTGCCCTTTTGGAAGATGAAAAGCCTGGCCGAGATGACGCCTGTCGAGTGGGAAAGCCTGTGCGACGGCTGCGGGCTCTGCTGTCTCAACAAGCTGGAAGACTGGGATACCGGCGAGATTGTCTGGACCAATGTCGGCTGCACGCTGCTGGACGGCGAAAGCTGTCGCTGCAGGGACTATCCGAACCGGCAGGCGACGGTTCCGGACTGCATCCAGCTGACGCCGCTGGAGGTGGAGACCCTGTCCTGGTTACCGCCGACCTGCGGCTACCGGCTGGTGCGGGATGGCGACGATCTCTACTGGTGGCATCCGCTGGTCTCCGGCGATCCGCAGACCGTTCATCAGGCCGGGATTTCGGTGCGCGGGCGGACGATTTCCGAGGACGTGGTCGATGTCGAGGATCTCGAGGATTATGTGGTGGACTGGCCGCTGACGGTGGGGCAGCGCGGCGAGCGGTAGGTGCTGTGACCGTCAATTCAGTGCCGTGTGCGGTGAATAAACCGTATGGCTCCGGGGGCTTCGGGCCTATAGTCGCGGCATGATCGAGCCTGTGTCATTTCTTCCCGTCAATCTGCTGTCGTTTATCCTGACGGCCATCGTGATCGAGATCACGCCAGGTCCGAACATGACATGGCTTGCGGTGATCTCGGCCCTGGAGGGACGCCGGGCGGGGTTTGCCGCTGTCGCCGGTATCGCGCTGGGACTTTCCGTCATCGGCGTGGCCGGGGCTCTTGGAGCCGCCGCGCTGATCCAGTCCTCACCCGCGCTTTATGAAACCCTGCGATGGGCGGGGGTCGCCTTTCTGTTTTATCTTGCCGTCGAGGGGTGGTTTTCCGCCGGGAGGCTGCAGGAAACGCAGGCGGGCAGCTATCGAGGCTATTTCCTGCGCGGCCTGCTGACCAACCTGCTCAATCCCAAGGCCTTGTTGTTCTATATCGCGGTGCTGCCGTCCTTCGTGGCGCCGCAACAGCCGGTCATGCACCAGACTTTGGCGTTGACCGCAGCCTATGTTGCGGTGGCGACTCTCATTCATTCGCTAATCGCCCTGATGGCAGCGCGTCTTGAGCCGGTGCTCAACGATCCGCGCCGCGAGCGGCTGGCACGGCGCAGCCTGTCGGCTCTACTGGCGCTGGTTGCTGTATGGTTTGCACTGACGACGACGCAGTAGCGGCGGATTTTGCCGGGGGCTAGGGCAGAGCGATCAGGTAGCGGAGGTCTTCGCGCCATTCAGCAAGGCTTTTGGTGCAACGTTGCGCCAGGCGATTTCCATTACGTGGCCGATGATATCCTCGTCCGCATCGGCGAAATAGACCGAGGTCCAGCCCTTGAGGCCCCACCCGCCGGGAACGGCCGCGCAGACGCCCGGTTCGGTTTCGAGCAGCATCTTCTGCTGGCCAGGGGTGAACTTGAAGACGGCGCGTCCGGCTTCCGGCAGGGACATGAAGATGCGCTTTCCGACGCGGAAATCGCGCTTTCCGAAATGGGCGCTCTCGATAGCACCCGGCAGGCTCAAGGCCCGCTTTTCAAGGTCCTCGGTTCTCATGGCATAACAGTATCATGCATCGGCGATTGTGCAAATTTAAGAAAATAATCCTAATAGGAAAATAATCCTTGACGGCGTCACGGTCGTTTGATAGGTTCTGGGTATAGTCGGAGAAGTGCGGGTGGATCGGATCATTATCAGCCGGTTTCGTCCTGCGAGCTGGCTTCGACCTTCCCCTCAAGGATAACGCGATCATGGATGATCTGGATTTCGATCCGGAGACCTTTGGCCTTTGGCCGAAGGCGCCGGTTTATGATGGGTTGCGGCCGTGGCGGGCGGGCAGTGAACGTCTGCAAGATCTGGCGGCCGGGGCCATACTCGACAGGAAAGCCGAGGCCTCGCCGCAGGAGAACCTGCGGGACATGCTGAACGGCATGACCAAGGAACTGCGCGAGCAGATGCAGCAGTTTCAGCGATTGCGCAAGCTGGCCGACGAAAAGGCGGTCGAGGCTGGCGAGGAGATCGACCGCAAGCTCGTTCAGGCCGATGCAAAGGCGAGCATCGAAGCCATGTCGGTGATCGTGCGGACGCTGGAAAAGATCGACAGCCTGCAGAGAACGATCGCCCATGACCGGCAGATGCTGGCCGAACAGGATTTCGACGAGGCGGCCTATGAAAAGCTTCAAGCCGAATTCGACGCCAGAATTGAAGCACGGGCCGATGAATTGGCGCGTGAGCGCGGCAGGCAGGCACCGGGACTTGCTGCGGCGGATGGTGCAGGGTGTGCGGATGCCGCAGGATGTGTCCCAGGCGGCGGCCCCGAACCGCCCTCATCAGCAGAACCGGCCTGAACTGAACCGGCCTGAACCGAACCGCCTTGCGCGGCGGCGGGAAGAAGGGCTCCTGCGCAGGAGCGCAAAGATCAAGACATCTCTCGAAAGGGGAATGGCCGGGGTGACCGAAATGCACGACGCCACCCTTCGGCTGCTGACCAAACTTAACAGCAGGGCCGGGACGACACGCTCCACCGCAGAGGCCGTCGATCTCGCCGATCCGCCGACTTCGAGGATTAAGGCCATTTCGTCCGGTGCCGCGCCTGATACCGGTGCGGACCTCTATTCCCTTTCCAGGGCGCGCGAAACCTTGCGACTGCTGCGCGCATGGCCAAACACGGGCCGCGCCGAGCAGATGGCGCCTCAGGGCGACTGGCGGGTCTGGCTTCTG
The DNA here is from genome assembly GCF_029223885.1 of Pararhizobium gei. Taxonomy (NCBI): domain Bacteria; kingdom Pseudomonadati; phylum Pseudomonadota; class Alphaproteobacteria; order Hyphomicrobiales; family Rhizobiaceae; genus Pararhizobium; species Pararhizobium gei. The sequence goes on from NZ_CP119409.1 coordinate 1,547,779, forward strand.
ATGGGCGGTCGCGGATCGGGCAAGACCCGGGCCGGGGCCGAATGGGTACAGGAGCTGGCGGGTGGCAGGACGGCTCGGCCGGGCCTCAGAATTGCTTTGCTGGCCGAGACGCTGGGCGATGCCCGCGAAGTGATGATCGACGGCGTGTCCGGCATCTGCCGGATCGCGCGGGAAAACCGGCCCGATTTCGAAACGTCGCGACGCCGGCTGGTCTGGCCGAACGGGACGGTGGCGCAGATTTTTTCCTCCGAGGACCCCGAAAGCCTGCGCGGTCCGCAATTCGACTATGCCTGGTGCGACGAACTGGGAAAATGGAAACACGGGCAGGAGACATGGGACATGCTGCAATTTGCGCTGAGGCTGGGCGAGCGGCCGCAGGCGCTGGTGACGACGACGCCGCGGCCGGTGCCTGTGCTGAAGGCGCTGATTGTGGCGCGGCGGCACCTTTTGGACAGATCGGCACTAGCTTTTAGACAGCGAAATGCGCTCCACTGGCAAACCTTAACGTTTTTACTGACGCGCCGCTGGTGGGTTTGAGTGGCATTAAAAGTAAAACCAGATAGTAACTCTGGCGACTAGGCGACCTTCCGGCCCTGCGCCTTCGCCGCTCTTCGCTCTTTCCGTGAACCGAGAACGGCGACATTCTGGAATAGCCCGAAGGGATTTATGCGCTCGCCTATCGCGTCATTCCACGTTCTGATGGTCTCGACCTTCGCGCCGTTTCGGTCAATGACAGTCAAGTCACACTGTCCGCCGACGCCGAAGAACATGTCGCCGACACAAGCGCCATCGCGCCTGCCGGGTCGCTTGCGCATGATCTCCATAAAGTCCGCGCCCACACGGCGGATATAGTCGGTCAATGTTTCAGCACTGCGCTTCGGAGAGACCAAGGTCGCGTCGGCGGTCGAAAACGACGGTCCAAAACTTTGAATTTCAGGCAGTGCCCGCACCTCAAAACGCTTCTCGCCATTCGTCTGGAAATAGCAATGCTGTCCGCCGTTTTTCGCATCCCAGGCCGCGATGACGAACTGTGTAGCGTTGTCACCAGTGAATAAATCTGGCTGTTCGGAGAGATGATGCACCACACCGTGCAGACCGGCCAGCGTGTCACTCACGCCAATCTCATCGGCCATATGGCAGAGACGCTCTGCCACGACATTGCCAACCGCATCGCTGCCGCGCGATGTCACCGCAAATGACACCTGTTTCGAGGTCGTTACCTTGCAGCCAATCCGGCGAACGGTTCCATCGTCATCGTATGTCGCGCCGTCCGTCAGCAGCATGGCGACATCACCAAAGGCCATCGATATAATACCGCTCATTGATCGTTTCCTTCCACGATTACGAATGTCCCGCCGTCGCCATAGATCGCGTTCTTGATCGGGTTCTTGATGGCCAGCGTGTTCAGTTCGCCCAAAATATTCTTGCCGATATCCTTGAACGTGCTCTCGATGTCCTCAAACCCGTTCAGCGCGGAATCAGAGAGGTCGTCGATGGCGCTACGCCCTACATCGCGGATTTCCTCCCAAACCTTGACCTGTTCGCGCAAACTCTCATTCGAGCGGAGAATGCTGGCCTCATATGAGGAGAGATCGACAGGCAGTCCGGCATTGCGGAGTTGCGAGGCAATGCGCTGCTCGGGCTCAGGACGCCCAATCTGCTCGCGCTCAAACTGCGCATCCGCGCCGATCTTCATCCGGGCTGCTTGGCTTGCGGCATTGGCATAGGCCTCGCCCAGGCGCTCGATTTCGCGGCGTTGTTCGGGCGATGCCCGGTGCCCCTTGTTTTGGACCTCTTGCAGCAAATCAAGCTCGAACCGCAGCCGTTGCGCGGCGATGCCGGTAGCGCCGGACGCCGATGCCTCAAGCCGCATTTGCGCAATGCGTTCTTGCGCCGACTGGATGACATCGCGGTATGACCGGCCGGTGGCCTCGTTAGATTTTACCTCACCGGGCAAACCCTCCATTTCGATGTTCGGTCGCGCTTCCGGAACCGGCCCGATTATTGGCAGATCACCCTTGCCGTAAGGGTCGGCGCTGAAGGTCTTGCTCACGGCTTCGGTGAGCTTCCTCGCGCCGATCTCGGTCAATTCGAGGTTGGCGCGAAGCTCTTTGATCTTGTCAGTCAGAGGGTTTCGGTCCAAAAGATCGCGGGTCTTGTCGAGACCGGTCATGTCGTCGGGCAATGCGACGAAACGGCCCACGCGCTCATCGCCATAGCCTGTCCGCCCCAAGTCAAGGCGGGTGTTGACGGTAGCGGAAAGGTCCGATTTCAGCTGGTGTTGCGCTATCGCCAGTTCGGATCGTTGAACCTCAATCGAGGCCTGAAGCCGCTTTTGCTCCAATTCGAGAAGCGATTGTTTTGCCCGATATTCGCGCTCGCTGTTGGCGATAATGATGGAGGTTGCGGCCGAGCTCGCGTCGGCACCGGCGCGGATCGAGGAGTTATACGTCTCTTGCAGTGAGGTCAGGTCGCCCATCAAGCCTTGCAGCGTTCCAAGCGGGGAGGCCTGTTCGGCCAGCGCACGCGTGGTTTCGCTCACGGCAAGGCCCGCCTCAACTGAATAGGATGCCAGAAGCTTGTAGGCCCCGTATCCCGCCGTGACCGCAACGGCGAGCGGCCCGACAACTCTCGCCGCTGCACCAGCAATCGACATAAAGTCTTTCAATGCTGCATTGACGCCGCCGCTGCCAGCGTAAATTTGAAGCAGCTGCGGCCCCTGCTGTGCCGCGATCATACCGAGAGGCATGCCACCAGCCAAGCTCTGGCCGATGTCGAAATACTGATACCCCGCATTCTGGCGTCTGTACTGCGCCTCGTTGTCGTTGGCGGCTGGCATGGGGCCGTTTGGCACCGGATACGAGGACGGCGACGAATATGGCGATGAAGCGGGAACGGAGGTTGGCAACGAACTTGGCCGCGCAAGGGTCGCCTGATTGATACGCTCACGGACTGCCCGTTCCTGCCTCGCCGCCTCCGCTGCGTTACGTGAGGCGTCGGCATCCCGTTCAAGGGCGGTTGCGTGTTTTCCTAACGCCGCAGTCGCTTCCGTCACCTCGGCCGTGACACCATCCATTTCCCGCTTGACGATTTCCGCCGCTGGTTTGACGGCGGAAGCGTCGGCGCGGAACACCATGTCGAGATTGACGGTCATGTTTTAAACCTCAAAACTTCCGGGCGGAGCTGGTCCGGTTGACATCCGTCCGCTGGCCGGGATCGCGGCCCGCCATGTCCAGCGCCGCCGCAAAGCTGATGTTCTCCCGCGCTTCCAACTCCCTCGCACGACGATAGAGTTCGGACTTGCCCTCATCCACTTCATAGCCTTCCGGCACGGCGATCTTAGCAACCGGCAAGTCACCCGCTAAAGGTCCATCGCCAATATTCATCGCCCCGAAGGAAACCACCTTTGGCTGGCGCGCCAGATAGGACAGGAACCAACCGCGCCGCGTTTCCGGCCGGCCGTCCGCAAAACTTAACGTCTCGCTTTCGTCGAGGCTGGCGGCAAACGAGAGGATTTCACTCTTGAACACCGGCAGGACGCGGCCATCATTGATGAGGCCTTCCAGTTCCAAGGCGTTCAGCCTCTGCTTGAGCGCCTTGTTCTCATCTTGCACGAAGGCAAAATCCAGCACGTCCTGGGCGAAAGAAACCGTCCCTTCGACACCCCCCGAAAACTCCACCGGCTTGAGACCTGCGACTGCGGGCGCTGCCGCACCGAGAAAGCCGATATGCTTGATATACATCTCGCCGGGCTTCGGGTTCGCGGGGCTGTTCGGCAGGAACAGGGACATGGACACCCGCGTATAACGCTTCGCCTTCACCATGTCGGCAAACTCGGCAACCGTGTCCTTCAGCATCGCCTTGAGCTTGCCGCCTTCGACATAGAGGCGCTCGACCCAGCCATAGGCGGGCGCGTCCATTGCCGGATGTCCGATCACGATAGGCGCTGGCGCTGTTTCGGGATCGTAGCTGCTGGCGATCTTCTGGAGCTCAAGTTCCGTGATCGTTGTCGTCTGGCCTTCCACAGGCGAAAATGTTCCCGCCCGAAAGACCTCAATGGGGCCGTAGCTTCCTGTTTTCATGGATCAAGCCGCCGCCGCGCCGGCGTTCTGCCACAGAAAGCCCGACGCGATGCCGGTCAACACAGGCTCCCGCTCATAGGTCACCCCATAGAGGAAAGACCGGGTGTCGCCGTCCCAGCGTTCCTGTTCAACGAACGGATGGCCCTTCAGGGTGTAGGTGTAGCCGTAGGACGGCTGTTCCATTCCCATATCGGTTTTCGGAACATAGGCCAGCACGGCATCCAAACCCCACGCCTCGACAAACGGTGAATTGTCGTCGGGACCGTTGATATAGGCTGCCGTTCCGACCGCAAGGTCTTCGAGCTCGAATAGTCCGGCCAGCATCTTGGACGTGATCGATTCAGCGCTGACATATTTGAAGCGGTCAACGATAGTCGGATGACCCTTCAAGGCGCTGAATACATCGCTGCCGATCACCATCGTGTTGGGGTTCAGACCGCACGAGGTGCGGATTTTCTTCTTGGCAAGTTCGACATCGGCAATCGGCGTACTGTTTGCCCCCGTCCACCGCGCCGCGCCGACAAGCGCCGTTTTGTTCTCCGCCGCATAGTTCGCGGTATTGCGGGCAATCAGCGCCTGTTCGATTTCCAGCGAAAGGGTCAGGACATCCATGACGTTGCTGACGGACCGTCTGGAAAGGTCGATGCCGGGAACCACGGCTGCATCGTCCATATGCTCACGTGGCACCACGGCGTCCAGCGCCTGTTGGGAAAGCGCGAACGGCTTGCCCTTGTAGCCGAACTGGACGCGACCGACCGAAGCGCCAGGCGCACGCTTCGTGGCGTAGTGCCGGAAGCTTTCCTTGCCGAACTCGATGACCTGTCCGCCACGGGCAGGAACGTCAACGGCTGGAAACAGCATATGGCCCACGCGTTGCGCATGGCGGTAGCCCTGCGCAACTCCGGTCAAGACCGGATCGATAACGCGGGCACCTCTGGTATTGAGGATAGTCATGGTTTTCCCTTCTGTGGAAACTGGATTTAAGCGCCGCTGACGCGGTTTTCGTTGGCGGGATGAGGCAAGGTGCCGGAATTTGCGGCAAGGCCCGTTAGAGGGCCGTTAGAATTGGCAGGATACACCGGTGTGGGCTTCAACAGCGCTTCAAGACTGCCGCTCTTGCGATGTTCATCTATCACCAGCGCGAATTCGCTCTCACTGACGCTGAGGCGTCGAGCCCCTTGATACGGTGTCATTTCTTTTCGGCGGACCATCCCCGCGACCGTCTCGAAGCGGTTAAGCCGGGCTGGATCGATGTGAAAATAAACGACACGATTTCCGCCAGTTTTTTTGTTTTTGAAGATGCCTTGCAAGCCAAGCGTTTTCAGGAGTGTGCGAAGCCATCTGTTGCTGATGCCGAGGTGTTGCGCCACTTCGGCTGACGTTTTGCCTTCGTTTGCGGCTGCGCGAATATACTCGGCGCGTCCTGCATTATGGTCGATTGGCAAAGCCGGTATGTAGACTTGCTCACATGCGAAAGTTTCGGATATAGCCTTCGCAGCGTCCCATCCCACGGCTTTCGTCAACCAATGATCGTCGCTCAGCCGACGCGGGTCAGGAAATCTTGTTTCCAGACCGCCGCACTCCCTTTGCAATTTTTCAAAGGCCTCGGCTCCCACAAGTTCAAACAAATGCGAGGTCGAGGTATCGGGATTGGAAGAAACGATCTGTCTGCTTTTGATGCCAATCTGCTGCATGTCTAATCCCCGGAAAAGCCACCTGTAAGGAAGTAGGTTCCGGCGCCCAATGACGCGACCGGAACTCACTTCCGCGCGCGCGCACGCGCACACGCGACGATGGTGCGCCAATCACGGCATTCCCTTCGCCACACGGTTGTTGTGATCGGCATGACGGTCGGGGATTTTCATACTTTCACCCGGCCGTCATGCCACTTGTAAAATCACCAAATCAGCGTTAGAAATTGATCACGGGCGTAGAAACCCATTACCTACGGTGCTCAAGCACCACTGAGACCGGCAACGGTTACATGGTGCTTTTTTGTGTCCGGTTTCCGGGCAGGTCGTATTCGTGCGGCCGGGAGGGCATGGCATATGTCCAGGGCGAAAGCCTAAAGGTCATGCTGCCGTCCGTAGGCGGTTTCTAACTCCCGGCTCTGTCGCGATGGTCGCACAGAGCTTGCCAAAAGCGCCTTAGAAAGCGCGGCCTACGGAGACCGACCATGAACACCTACAATCACAGCTATGAAGACATGCGCGACGTCATGGATGCGCTGGAAAATACCGTCCATGCCCTGAAGGGATTTTCTACCCTTCTCAATATTTCGCTGCAGAATGCTGGCGGCGATCTGCAACATGACACCACAGGCATTTCGATCCTGCTCAATCACCAAATCAGCGATCTGGACGATATCCGGCGCGGCCTTCAAGTCGAAGTCAACGCGATCCGCAAAAGCAAGTTGGTCCTTACAAGCCCGCGTCACGCTGCCTCGGTCTACGGCCTTCCTGTAGCAACCGTCATCGGAATAACCCGCATGATGACCGGCGTCGGCCTCGAGAGCGAAGGTGACACGTCCCCCGCCGCCGAAGAGGAAACCGCAACCAACCCGAAGCAACTCCGCGACGATATCATTGCCGAACAGCTCAAGGCAGGAGTCAGCGAGGCTGAAATATCGCAGGCGATTGGCGTTCGCAAAACAGCGATCGAGCGCGTGAAGCGGAAGTTGGAGGCTGACGAACTGCCAGACGGACAATCACCCGATCAAACAGCCGTCAACGGCTGATCTCACAAGGCGCGGTCCCCGGATCGCGCCTTTCCTTTTTGCAAATCAGGTGAACCCATGTTTGGTAACGATAGTCTTGAGCTCACAGTGAATGTGTCCGCCTCGGAATGGGCCTACGCCCAAAGGCGTCTGACCTATCTTGAAACCCTCCTCCTGCGGATCGTCCGCGACAAGGCCCATATCCAAGAATGGTACGACGCCGCCGAACTGGCGGCGCTCCGTCTCCCCGGCCTGCCAGACAGCAAGACAGGGATCACGCGCAAGGCGACCATGGGCAACTGGCGGCGGCGCACTTTGAAGGACCGCAAGGGCAGGCGCTACGTCTACCACGCATCCAGCTTCCCGGCCCGCGCTTTCGATGCCCTGATAGCCCGGCTTCTCGACTTGCCGCCCGTGGATGCCGATATGGATGGCGTCTTTGCCCTGCCGGTGGAAACCCCGCCGCAACATCCGCCAATGCCGGAAAACACCGCACCGGTTTGGGTGCTTCCCCTGATGCGCCTCATGAAGGGCGAGGCGAACGGCAACCTTGGCAGGGCATGGCAGGCCCTGCCTGCGCATCTCCCAAAGGGCATTGCTTTGCCGTCTGTCCGCGAGGCAGCAGAAATCCTCGTTAATCTGGGCTTGGCCTAGCCGCCCATCAATTCCCCCACGTCCCAAGGTTCAAAATCAAGTGGCAATTTTTGCCGTTTGATTTCGGCCGTTGGTTTTTGCCGTTTGATCGCCTCATCACCGGTGGCAGACGGCAAATTTTGCCAACTGGCAAAAATTGCCGCTTGGCAAAATCAAAGGCGCAAAAATTGCACGTTTGATCCGTTGGTCAGCATGAAACAGCAACGGCAAATTTTGCCATTGCACGGCAGGTTTATGCAAACGAAAAAATTTCGTTTGCATAAACCACTACTGCTTAGCTCAAATCGGGATTCTCCGACAACAGCCACTCTTCCGCTATACCGACGATGATCTTTTCATCGTCCTCGGATGCTCCAAGATAGGGCCGGGCGGGGATATGGATGACGTGAGCCTTGACGGTTACGTCGCGCGCAAAGTTGCTCTTCGATTTCCGGCGAAACCTCTGATCCAGCGTATCGGTCTTGGCGTCATAGCGCTGGTAGATCGTCTGCTGCCGTTCCTCCTTCTTGATCTCGCCGCCAAGCTGGTGAATAGCGGCGTGCGGCACCGGCGTTCCGAGCCGCGCCTCCTCGTTGGTCGCGACCATGTTGACGGACCCGGCCAGACGGCCACGGGCTCGCAGGATCGTTATCGGCACCTGGCCCAGTTTTTCGCGCTTGGCAATTGTCTTCGGCATGAGGCGCTTCCAGGGAACGCCCTCCGGGCTGCGCTCAAGCCGGAAGTTGTCGGCCGTCGAATTCAGAAGATGCTCGCCCACATTTTTGTAGAAGCCCTGCCGGTTCGACATACTGGCAACCAACCGGTTGACCGCATCGCGAGCTTCCTTGCTTTTCAGTTCCAAAGTGTAAACGATTGGGCTCATACCGTGAGATATACTATATTAAACCAAAAAACACGATCTACTAATTTCGGACCTTAACCGGGCCGAACGGCTAGAAATTCAATAAATTATCATTTAGATACAGTATATTAACCGAGGTCCGAAATCCTCGTTTAAGGTCCGCAACGTTTTCGGACCTTAAAACATCCGCCGTCGCTTTACTGCCAAGGATGCGTATCAGTTCGATGCCAGACCTTAACGCCGCATACTAGACGCGGTTCGGCCAGAATTATGAAGTCTGCACAATGGGTTAGGCAAGGTCGGGCATTTTCGGCCAAGGTAGGGCAAAATGCCCGACCTTCCATCGGCAGCGCATCACATTGAATCATCAGACGCAAACCGTGAAAAGTATTCGCCAGCCAATACTGCGTTCCCACCTCGGAGTCTCCGAGCATACGGCAACGTGATAATTTAAATAAACATTTTCAATAGCTTGTCTTAAGTGGGAACTTTGCCTTTGAGGTGGGAAGAGATTTCCCACCTCAAACAGCCGCAATTGTTCGGCATGCGGCCCTCGGCTCGTACCGTCCGGCCTCTCTTGCTCACAAACCTCGAAAAAAGTTCTTTCTGATCAAATGCTTGATGTCTGCGCAGCCTTGCGCGATTTTTGCTGCCAAAATGCGCGATTTGTCCAGAAGGTCGCGCAGAATTCGCTCACTTTCATCGCCCTTTTTGCATTTTCCCGCGAGATTATTTTCTACTCTTTTTTATTTTATCGCGATGAAATCGTTAGTGTTTTCGTCTTGCAGGCTGACAATGGTCCGTGTCCAGAAGGTAACACCCCCCTACACAATGCAGGGAATCTGGCGCCGGGTTTTCTCGACGCCATGGCCGGGCGCTACGGCGGCACGCGCCTCGGTGTGGCGCGGCGGCACCTTTTGGACAGATCGGCATCAGCTTCTGGACGGCAAAATTGTCCGCGCTAACGTCCGAACGACGTGATGATCAACTCCCGAGCCGGTGTTCCTTTGCCCCCGCCGACTGAGTAATTCAGCTCCGCCTCGGCAAAGGTAAACTCCCTGAATATCTTTCGTATCGGCTGCACGTCGTTGATGGAAACAATGAACGATCCTCGTATGCCCGAGAGCTTTTCGGCCATCAGTTCGAATTGCTCAGGGCCAAACAAGGCCTTGCCGTAGTCGTCCTCGTTCCCGAAATATGGTGGATCCAGATAGAAGAGTGTCTCGGGACGATCGTAGCGATCGATGAACGCTGCCCAGTCGAGGTTTTCGATTACCACTCCTGAAAGGCGCTCATGGACGTCCTCCAGGAGTGGCGCGAGCCGGTTAAGATTGAAGCGGGCATCCCGGCTCGTATCGACGCCGAAAGTCTGGCCCGAGACCTTGCCGCCGAATGCCAGCTTTTGCAGATAGAGGAACCGGGCTGCCCGCTCCAGATCGGTTAGGGTCGCGGGGTCGCAAGCTTTCAACCGAGCAAATTCCTTGCGCGATGTAATCTGAAATTTGAGGGTGTCCATGAACTGCGGGTAATGCCGCTGCAAGATCCGGAAGAGGTTCACAACCTCGCCATTGCGGTCGTTGATGACCTCTGTCCTAGGCACGCGTCTGCGGCGGAAAAATACGCCACCCATGCCCACGAAGGGTTCGGCATATATATTGTGTGGTGTTTGAGAAATCCTCTGCACAAGGCGCGGGGCCAAGGTGCGCTTTCCGCCGATCCACGCGGCCGGAGGCTGAGTGTTCAGGACGTCTCTCAATTGGGCATCGTTAGGCATTTCATACTTTCGGGGAATCAGTCACAGAGAGGTGCCCGCAAGGGCCTGGGTGTGACGGTTATCCTTGATTACTGTCGGACGGGTTCGGTCGCCAAACTTGACCCCGTCTTCCGGAGGGAGTGATCTCTCCGGCACCTGGCGCATCGGCCCCGAGCCTCGGGACCGAAGAGGACCGCGTCGCGGCCGGCTTAGAGCGGGAATGCACCCGGTCTGATCGGGTTGGTCATGAACTGGTAGGATGGCGAGATGACGATCCGGGTGATTGCCGTCTCATCGATCTCGTCACCGGCCCCGTACAAGAAATAGAGCATCCCGCCCGTCGCATCTGCGGTCAGAAACAGCCGCATCTGCGTGGTCGAGACCCAATGAATTCGCGCGATGGTGACTTTGACCCCGGCAGCATTGTGGACCGTGAAGCCAGTTGGGTCTTGGAACCGCCGCAGCGAGCCGCCCGTGACTGTCACGGTGATGGTGCGGGTCGCAGCGGTATAGACCGCCGCCGAGATTGTCAGATAGGTATGGACGCCGGCGACGCCCTCGACGCTCGCCACGGCCTCGGCAAGCCGACGCCCCATTTCCAGCTGCCCGTAATAGTCCGGATGAAGGGAATCCTTATAAGGCAAGTCCCACGTCTCCGGACCCAGATGCACCCCGATCTCATCCTCAATGATCTCCAGCTGAAGCCTGCGAATTGCCTGCCAGCGGCTGGGCGTCGGGGTCGCCAGCGTAGAGCGGCCGAGGCGCTGGAAAATCACAGGCACGGACCCTCCGGCCATGCTGCGCAGCCGGGCGAGCGCGTAGGTGGTGGCGTCCTTGTACATCTGCTGCGTCATCGACGGATTTGGGTTCTGCGGCGTGTCGATCACGCCTGCCGTCGTTTGGCCCTGGTCCCAGATGATAGCGCTGATCTGCGGCTGCGAGAGGTCGCCGGCACGATTGGCGATGATCGCCTCCGCCTCGATCAGCAGCGGACCATCGGCTGGCGCTTCAGGATTGCTCATATCGACCCACCAGTTTCCGACAGGGGGTCCATCGCGCTCGCAAATACCGCTGCCGCCGCGCGCCGCGCAGATGAAATTGACCTTCGCGTTCGCCACCAGCTCGGCATAGCGCTGCTGAAACCATCCCGCGCCCCAGCCATAGTTAAACGCTTGGGTCATCAGCGACTGGCCGACTGTCAAAATCGTCTTCGTCCGGGGCGAGCGGGCAAAGTCTGCAAGACCTGTGATCAGACCATAGACTTCGCGGGACGCGACAATCACGAATTGATCTTCTTTACTGCGCTCGATGATCAGCGACGTGCCAGACGGCACATCGATGTAGCGCTGATCGGCAAAATCGGTCCACTTGTTGCTGTAGCCGGCGTCGATGACAACATGCGACGTGCCCATGTGCCGCGAGGATATGCGAAACGGCTGGTTGATCGGGATCGTTGAGGCATCTATCTCCAGCAGCCCGCCAGAGCCGGAAAACGAGATCTGGTGCAATCGCGGCTGATCCGCGCCGCGCAGCAGATAATAGCCGGTGAGCGGGAGTTGAGCGGCAGCGTCCGGATATTGACGAGCGAGCGCGGACTGCAGCGGCACCTTGCCGTCTGGCGGCTTGACGCCATCGAGCACGGATGTGACGCCGAGGGCGCGGGCCGGCGTGGTGACATCAACAAGCACGCCGGCACCTGCCGCCGAGCGAAACACCTGACTGGCGGTGCTGTACATCGCCTGTCCACCATCGCCAGCGCTGTTTAACCCGGCCAGCATAAATGGCTCGGCCGGCAGCACAGCGCCTCCTGTGACAGCGGTTTCCATGATGGCCCTGGTCTGAAAGTTCTGGACGCGTTGCCGCAGCGAAAATCCGGGCCAACGGAAATGCGGCGCGGGGCTCGCTTTATAGATCAGGTGAGCAACTTCGTTCGCGCGCGTCGAGTTCGCCGGGATCTCGATACCGTACTCGTTGCAGATCGGGAAAGTCGGGTTGGTGCCGACTTTCAGGACAGGCGGCAGCAGGTTTATGCCAGAGAATTTGACCTCGACAACTTGCCCGTCCAGCAACTGGTTGTCGTAGATCCCGAGCGGATTGACGACGATCGTGTTGACCAATCCGCCTGCAGTCTCGGTGCGCAATACCCCGGTCTTGGCGACGGCACCCGGCGCAAAATCCCCGGAAATGATGCGCGCCGATCCGGGACCGGTGACGTGGTAGCTGTAGCGGGTGCCAGGCACCAGCGCAAAGGCCGCCAGATACTCGCCGGCCGGCCCGAGCAGCTCGCGCGTAAAGCCGCCAACCGTCAGTGTCGGCCGCAGCGCGCTGTTGGTCGCGAGCGGCACGAAGGTTGCGATATGACCACTATTCAAACCGGTTGCGGAGGCCGGCACCTCGGCCGTGATCGCGTCACCGGTCCCGCCGATATTGGTGAGGTGGATGAGCGATGTTGCGTCGATGCTCGAAATCAGCCCATCCTTGACCACCTTCAGGCCGGACGGAACCACGGCCTTGTTCGCGATCACACCGGCGAGCGTCTCCGCGTCCGTTGCCGCAGGCACATTGATCGTCGTGTTGCCAGCGAGCGTACCGCCTGCTGAGACGCCAGCCAGACCCGTGGCGACGATCTGGATAGTCTTGAGGGCGCGATCGTTAAGCGCCGCTGCCGTGGTCGCGGCAAAATTGGCATCATTGCCCAGAGCTGCCGCAAGCTCGTTGAGGGCATTCAGCGCGCCCGGCGCGCCGTTGATCAGGGCGTCAATGGCCGCATCGACTGTCACTTTAAGGGTTGATGGGACAACAGCCTTGTCGGTGAGCAGTCCCGCCAGCGCCTCGGCATTGGTGGCCACCGGAACGTGGATTGTTGTGTTGCCGGCAAGCGTGCCGCCCACCGCCACGACGGCCAGACCCGATGCGGCGATCTGAACGGTTTTGAGGGCTCGCTCGCCGATCGCCGTCGCCGTGGTCGTGGCAAAATTGGCGTCATTGCCCAGCGCAGCCGCCAGTTCGTTCAGGGCGTTCAGCGCGCCCGGTGCGCCGTTGATCAGTCCGGAAACAGCGGCATCAAGCGCGACCTTCAGGCCGGCCGGGACCACGGCCTTGTTCGTAAGCAGACCAGCAAGCGTCTCGGCGTCCGTTGCCGCAGGCACATTGATCGTCGTGTTGCCGGCGAGCGTACCGCCTGCTGTGACGCCAGCCAGACCCGTGGCGACGATCTGGATAGTCTTGAGGGCGCGATCGTTAAACGCCGCTGCCGTGGTCGCGGCAAAATTGGCATCGTTGCCAAGAGCCGCTGCCAGCTCGTTCAGGGCGTTCAGCGCGCCCGGCGCACCGTTGATCAGGGCGTCAATGGCCGCATCGACTGTCACTTTAAGGGTTGATGGGACAACAGCCTTGTCGGTGAGCAGTCCCGCCAGCGCCTCGGCATTGGTGGCCACCGGAACGCTGATCGTGGTGTCACCACCGAGCGTGCCGCCAGCGGTTACCGCAGCCAGCCCTGTCGCAATAATTCGTGTCGCGCGGATCGCATCCAGATCAACTTCGATTGCGCCTAGATCGGCCTCTGGCAGCGGCCCGATTTTGGTCCAGTTGCCAGCCCCGGCCGGGCCATTCTTTTTCCAGACGCCGTTCTGCGAGCCATCGGCGACCACCTTGGCAATCGTGTCCTCATCCCAGGCAAGGCCGTCTTCGGTAGCGAGGTCCGTTGCCAACCCGACCGTCGGCCCGAAAATCGCCGACAGCTGCGCCGCCAGTCGTGCGGTCGTGATCTGCCCGGACGTGTCGTTGCGGTTGGCGAGCAGCGTATCTGCAAGCAGCAGATTGTCCCACTCGGTCGTTCTAACGCCATGCATTGCCATTCGAAAATCCGTCCTATTGTATCGTGACGCTAAAAGGACCGGCGAGCGGCCCGGCAACGCCATCGTCGTTGCGGGGCTCCAGCCAGTAATAATGGTTGCCCGCTGCGAGGCAGGTAGTCGTCTCCAGGAACATGAAGGCGTCGTCGATCGAGCCGTTGAACGTGGGGCTCGCGTCAAACGAGACGGTTGCACTGCCGGTCACCGCCTGGATGCGGTCGCTGATCGGCCCATTGACCGATTTGCCGACGCCGGTTTGCGTGGAGGTGCCGAGCAGCTTGATTGTCAGCGCGCCGGTGATGCGGCCAGAGAGGGTGTAGCCAAACCTATAGAATTTGGCGGCCGTCATTGCCCTGTCCTGGTTGAGCACGCCGGCCGTTCCCTGCGCGTGGGTTGCCTTGCCGGCTGTAATCCCCCAGCCGGTCCCGAGCACCCAGCCGGTGGCGCTGTCGAAGGTGCCGTTATCCAGCAGGTTGGAACGGGTCGTGTCGCCATGCGGAATGCTGAAGGACCGGGACGGGTTGACGGCGATCGGCTGACCCACGGCATCCGTCGCGGTGTTCACGGTGGTTGTCCTGGAGTGATAAAGCTGCAGGTGGCTGGTGGCAGTATCATCCGTCGTCTGGCCGGTGATGACAGCGCCGCCGAGCAGCCGGCCGACGCTGATCGTGCTGGCATCGAGCGCGGCAGGCAGATCGATATCGTTGGCACCGACGATGACGGTGGCGGTGGGGCCGAACGGGCCGGCCACGCCCGTCAGCGACAGCGCCTGGGCGCGCAGCTCGACATGCTGGCCCTTGGTGTAGACGCCCTCGATCTCGACGCCGCCATTGATCGCCGGCACGTTGATCGTCACCCAGGCCGGTGCGCCCGATAGCCTGTGCTCTATTTTGTAACGCGCAGAATAGACCGGACCATTGCCGGCCGTCAGCAACGCCTCGACCGTGCCGCCCGTGCCGGTGTCGGCCAGACCGCTGCCGAGGCTGATCCAGCGTGGAGCAGGCGGCGTCTGGAAATTCTCGGCGATCTCATGGCCGACAAGGCTCGACCAGGGCTCGATCTCCAGCGCGTCCGTCAGTTCGTCGATTTCCGGCGCGGCGGGCACGCCACGATAATAGCCCGAAAACCCTTCTCCGGCTTCGACCTGGGTGATGAGGACCTGCGAGGTCTCGTTTCCGGCCTCGCCAAAATAAATGGATTCACCGGGCTTTGGCTGCGCACCGAGCCCGGTCATCTGGATCAGGCGGCTGGAGCCCGCCTCGGTCTTGACGGTGCGCAGCACGTTCATTCCGACCTGGTCGTCATTGTCCGGGAAGACGCGGAACAGCACGACATAGTTTTTGCCGGCCTCCATGGACACTGGCGCATCCAGTTCCACCAGCGGCCCCTCGACGGCAAGAATACGCGCCGAGATCTGCGCCTCGTGAAACGTCGAAAGCGACATTTTGACGTGATCGCCGCGCGTGGCGACGCGGGTTGCACCCGACTGCAGATAGGTGATCACCTCCTGGCGGTAGATTGCCTCAAACATCCGGCGCTTGGCCTCGACAAAGACCTCGTCCGGGTGCGTTTTTCCGGGCAGCGCCAGCTGCTCGGTGATGGTGATCTCGCCCTCATAGCCCGGCCAGCGCACCCAGCGCTCGGAGGGCTCGTAATTGTTTGTCGCGTCGTTGAACGTGATCCGGAATGCATGCGGCGGGCGCAGATAGACGCGGCGCACGCTGATATCGCCCGCATTCCGCTCGCTGACCTCATCAATCGCTATCTCGTCAGGGCGATCAATAATGACTGTGCGCTGGCGACCGTCATGGCGGGGCGATGCCCGGCCGGCACGAGCAACCTCGACCAGTCGCTCCAGATGGTTGGCACTGTCGTCATGGACGCGGTCATATTTGAGCCCTTTGACCCGGCAGAAATCGTGCCAGTCTTCAAGCTTCGCGATATCGATGCCGCTGTCGGGAGCCGGCCGGGTCGCCCCCAGCCCCTGCTGTTTATAGCGCAGCAGCGAGGCCGGATTGCTGGTCTCTCGGGTGATCCACTCGCCGCTCGTATGGTCGTAATCCTTACAGCGCCGGGACGCGAGCAAGTTGAAATTATCGAGCGTGCCGGACAGCTGATGCGTCGCTTTGATGTGCAGAGCCACCAGCGCCATCGGCTTTTTCTCGTTGATGGGGTATTCGGGACGGATGGTCTGCAGTGCCTCCCAGGTCGATCGCGACTGTGTCTGGCTGTCGATATGCTCATCGGTCAGGCGCGTCAGTTCGATGGCCCAGGTGCCGCGAACCGGAAAAGTCCAGGAGTGCTGTCGAGAAAACCCTTCGCCCAGCTTCTTGGCCTTAACCTTGATCGTCTCGACCTCCTGCCATTCCACAGTGCCGACAAGGCGCTGTCTGATCCGGAACTCGACGGTCTTCGACTTGTAGTCTCCACTGTCGTTGACCTTGCCGAGGCCGCCCTGCCAGCCCAGGATCACCGAGCAGCCCGAGGCGTTCGAGCCGGTGTTGCGCACCACCGGCGTTTCGATCGTGTCTTCGTCATCTTCGATGTCGCCGTCTGCGGCACGCGGATAGGGGCGGGTGAGTTCGACCCCGATATTTTCTTGCCAGATCGTGTAGGGGACCAGCGACAACGGCAGGTCACCCGGGACGCCCTCCCGCACCTCCACCACATAGGATTCGGCGTCAAATTCCGACAGCGACGTATCGCCGATCTTGTAATCGCTCATAGCGATGCCGCCGGCCGGGTCGTTGCTGCCGTAACCGACCAAAAATGTGCCGGTCACCCAAAGGTCATCGCCCTTGATCGTCCAATATGGCGGCACGGCAAACGGCGGGGCGTAACGGTGCTTGCCGACCACGTCAGGGATGACGCCGTTCGGCTCAATCCGATTCTTCCAGCCCGAAATCGTATAGTTGGTCTTGCGCTCGTTGCTGGACGGCGCGGCTGGCGGAATGAGCGCATTGAGCGCCAGCATGCCGATGGCGTTGAGGGCGACCGTAAGGCCGGCCTTGACGATGGCTGCACCCGTCGCCGTCATGCCCGAGGCAAGAGCCGCACCCCAATATTGGCCGAGCGACACGGCGGCGATCGAGATGACGATCTGCAGGATCGAGCGCAGGGCGTCTTTTCCCGGTATCGGACGGATGATGACGGTGACATGCGGCTTCGGCTTGACGCGGGTCCAGCGCTTGTAGCTGACGACGGTCGATCCACGCCGCGAGACCAGGACAACGCGGATTGTTTCGTGCTCGGCCGCTGGAAAGCCCGGCAAGAATTTATCGACGATCTCCGCGACAGATGCGCCGGCCGGGGCCACGCCGTGAATGCGGGCAATGCCGGGATCGGCGACGGGCATGGCAATGACGCGGGCGGCTTGAGCGCTCATAAAGCAGCCCTCGAAGCCATTTCAACGTGGCGATAAATGCCCGTCAGACGATGCTCCCACTTCGGAGCCTTGTAGTGCTCGATCTTGGTGCAATCGTCATGGGCATGGATCATCATGCCCGGCGCGACGACGATGCCGAGGTGCCGACGCAATGTGCCGACACGGAACACGGCGATGTCGAATGTCTGCGGTCGGCTGGCCTCCAGCCACATGGGGCTATCGGCCGCGCCGCCGATCTCGGCATCGATCTCGGCCATCTCGGCGACACTCGCATAGGCCTCGGTATAGCCGGGCAACTGGATGCCGAGCTCGCCCGCATAGATCACGCAGGCCAGCCCCCAGCAATCGACGCCGGTGGAAGAGCGGCCGTGCTCGCGGAATGGGATGCCGATATAGGCGGAGGTCCAATGGGTCATCGGTGCAGCCCCGGAAAACGGTATTTGGTCATCAGCCCCTCGGGGTCCATTTCGAACTCTGTTGGCTCTCGGGAAAAATTGATCGTGACCTCACCGGGCGTGATGACGCTGTCGATCAGCAGCAGGTCGAGATGCTCCTGCTGAAGGACGTTTGGGGTGCGCGGGTTGACCATCGCGAAATGGATCGTCGCCTGATCGCGCACCGAACGCAGCAGCGTGGCAATCTGCGGGCTGGCATTGACGATGATTATGTTGCCGGCCGCAGGCGCGTCTTCTTTGTCGGAGGGCAGCATGGTTTCCATCGGCACATACAAAAACGGATTGGCGGCAGGATCGGGCGTCATCCACGTCGATCGCGTGCAGAAAAGCGGCGGCATGTAGGACAGTTCTTCGGTGGGATGAGTGGACAGCCGCACCGGTGCCAGCATGTCCGGATGGTCGATGAAAAACAGGATCGCCCATTGCTCGGCCGAGAATTCGTCGCGGTGGGCTTGGCGACCGTCCAGGGAGTATCGCCTCATCGCAGAACCACCAGCCGGTACGACACCCGGAACCGATTGCCGATCGGCACATCGGTGGGCAGCGGCTTGCCGAAATAGCAACGCTTGCGGGACGACATAAGCAGCGGCCGGCCGTCCGGCATCAGGATCGGCTGCCCGCTCGATGTCAGCGCCGGCCACCCATCGGTGATCGGGTCAGGCATCAAAAATGGCAGACTGCCGATCGCCGTATCGTCCTCAAGGAACCGGTCGAAGACGGCCAGCTGCGCCCGGTCGATATCCATGACCAATGAGACGTTGCGGATTATAACGCCATGGATCAGACGCGGCAGCACCGGCCCGGCCGTCGATGTGCGGTCTTGACGCGGGTCTTCCAGACCGCGCTGCCAGCCCTCGCGGTTCGGGAGCGGGAGTTCAGCAGGCCATGTCAGCATCAGCGCCTGATCCCCATTGGCGGCAGGCCCATGCTCTGCAGCGCGCGGTTACTCTCCGAGCCCGCTTCCGTCATGTTGGCCGCATGCATGCTGTCCAGGACGTACCGGTACTGACGACGCCCGTGAGCGTCGCGCTCCTCTTTCCTCTCGTTTTTAATCGGGATGCCGGTGTTATTCTCGACGAATACATTGATCGGCGGCTCGGATCTGCCGCTGTTCTGATTGCCGCCCATCAACGGAGCGTAAGAAATAACCGACCCGCCCGGCACGAAGCCGCCGTTAGAAAAACCCGGCAAGTCGTTGTCGTTTAACGCTTGGAGGAAAGCTCTTACGCCGGGCCGTGCAACGACAGGGGCCTTGACGACGAATTCCTTGCCATGAACAACGCCGGCGGGCTCGCGTGGGTCGCCGTCGCCAGTCCAGCCGCCGACCGAAAAGCTTTTTGGCCCGGCGGTACGCATTCCTGCCCAGGGATCAGCGGACGCTCCGCCGGTGAAAATCGATCCGATACCGTTTACGATCGTGCCGAGAAGGCCACCAAGGCCACCACCGCCGCCGGCTGCATTGCCGGCTGCGCTGAGCAGCGTCTGCCCGAACTGACCAAGCCCGCCACCCAGCTGGCCAAGGCCCTGACTGGCAACATTGGTCGACGCGGTGGCACGCCCGAGAGCCTCTTCGAATTTTCCGACATAAGCCGTGCCGGTCGTGCCGAGAATATCAGCGCCAGCGCCGCCCCGTCCTACCGAGCCGGGACCACCAAACCATGCCTGAGACGCGCCGCTCATCCCGAACTTGTCGATATAGCCGCCAAAATATTTCTTGAAGATCGCATCCTGGGCGCTGTTGTCGTTGAGAAATTCGGTCGGCGAAAGACGGCGGCCCAACGTTGCCTCGCTCCACGGACCTACATTGTTGCCCATCACCTGATACGCGCCATAGGCACGATCACCATTTCGAGTAACAGGGCCGAGCGCGCGATAATTTCCGCCACTTTCAATCGACTTGATAGCCTGCGCCGCGAGGTCGATCTGTGTGTTGTTGTTCGCTGCAGGGCCTGCCCCGAGCAGAGCCTTGAATGGATCGGCCGCGCCACCGATCGCAGCCCCGTTAATCATGACGGTGCCAGCCGAAACGGACATCGAGCCGACAGATTGCAACGCCTGACCTGCCGCAGCCGTCACCGGGTTTTTTCCACCCAACATCGCCCCGAAGAATCCACCGATACCGCCGACACTCTCCATGGTTGGCAGATTGTCGCCGTAAACCGCGTTTTTCAAAGGATTTGCTGTGCTGAGCGTCAGCAGCTGCTTGACGATATCCTTGCCGACGCTTTCTGCAGCATCCGCGAGGCCATCCAGTCCCGAGGAAGCGCCGTCCACGAGCTGGTCGATCGCATCACGACCGACATCGCGGATGTCTTCCCAGGCCTTCTTCTTTTCCTTCAGGATCTCGATATTGCGCAGTAGGGCTGCATCTTCGGAGGCAAGATCGACCTCTAGCCCCGCGCCCTGCAGCTGAGAGGCGATCGTCTGCTCTCGGTCGGTGCGTCCGAGCTGTTCAAGCTCAAAGCGGGCATTCTGGCGAAGATCGGCGCGAGCCTGCATTTCCGCCAGACGTCCGAATTCGGCGGATTTCAGGCGAATACGTGCAAGTTCGGCTTCGTCAACCTTGGTGTTGTTGCGGGCAGCGTCTTCTTTAACCTGCGCTGTCAGTTGATATTCCATCCGCAGGCGAGCTGCTTCGCTGGCGGTCGCCCCGATGAGGGAGATCTCCAGGCGTTGGCTGTCGAGCGTCAGGTCGAGCGACCGGCCCCGTTCAAGCTGGGCGTCCGTAAGGCTCTTCTCGGCGCGCTCATAGGCTTCTTTTTCTGCAGTATCGATTCGCAGTTTGCGCGTTTTCGGATTGTCTTTTTCGCTGTCGGCAACAAGTTCGGCCTCACGACGAGCGATGGCTGCTTGCTCCTGAGGGGACCGGGCAAAAAGGCTTGAGCGCCGAATGGCGGCTTCCTGGCGAATACGTGCCTGCTCGGCGGACTGGTCGAGATAGGCATCCCGATCATCTGCAGCCGGACTATTGAGCAGAGGGCCGCGCGATGACGCGGAATTAAGCGCTGCCTTCAACCTGCCTAGTTCCGCAACTTTTTCGCGGATACGCAGTATCTCGGCCGTATCCTCTTTCTTCCCACGCGCCCAGGCATCCTCTTTGACCTGGCTGATAAGTTCATATTCCTGCCGCAGACGTTCCTGCTCGGTCTTTGTCTTGCCAATCAGAGAGTTTTCGAATTGCTGACGCTCAACCGATGCGTCCAGCGCGCGGTTTCTGCCTTCCCGTGCCGTGGCGTCGGCCGCTGCAGCCTGATCGAGAGAATTCTTCCGTGCGGCGGCAATCTGCGCCTCCGCCTTGCCAGTTTCAATCTCCTGCCCGGCAAGCTGCAGACGTGTGCGCGCAGCGGCGATATCGGCCCGCACCAAAGGATCACGTTCGGTCTGAAGGCGCAGATCAAGAGCGGCGATCTCGGCGGCTCTCTTTTCCTCGGGGATCAGTGTTTGCAGCGCCCGCGTTTTCGCGTCGATCGCACGGGCAATATTCTCGTTTTCCACCCCGCCCATTTCATCGACATTGCGACGGCGTTCCATGGCGGCAATATCATCGGTGAGCTGCTTGCGCCGGAGTGGAGATGCGTTTGCCGGAGATTTTTCCGCGATCCCGGATGCTACAGCGCCATTGGCGCGCAGCTGGTAAAAAGCCCTGACCCGTTCCGCATCTTCTTGCTCGCGGCGGCGCTCCACCTGCAGCGTCTGCAGTTCGACCCGATCACGCTCAGATCTGTCACGAATGCCTTTACCCATTCCAAGGGTGAAGACGGGTCGGGCAGAGGTTCGGGCACGGGCCGCTTCCAGTTCCTGGATCCGCTCATCACGGGTCGGTCCCTCGATCGCCGCGTTAACGCCGCTACCAATCGCGTCCCAGGCATTGGATGCGGCAGTGGCGACGGACTGCCATGCGCGGCCGAGAGCCGTGGTGGCTTCGCTGGCATCAGCGAGTTGAGACGGCAGCGCATCGAGCAGGACGCGCTGCGCGCCGGACAGGTCATTCTGGGCTGCGAGCTTGCGCGCATATTCGGCCGTCGCACCGTTGATCAGGCCATACTGCCGGTACAGGGTCTCCGCTGCCTTTGCCGGGTCTGCAAACATCTCCGCAAGTTTTGCGCCGGCGTCTTCGGCGCTGAGGCCGAAGGTGGCACCAAAATCCCTGGAAATACCAATCAGGGCCTCGAAGTTTTCCGAGCCGATACGACCGGTGCGCAGAAACTGCGCCTCCATGGATCGCGCGGCCGAGACAGAAATATTCGCTGCGGCCGCACCGGCTTGCGCTGCGCGCTCCATCGACGCGGCTGTGCCGGCGGTGCTGCGGCCCAGCCCGGTGGCTGCGGTCTCTACCTCCTTTACCGAGTGCAGATACTGGTTCCAGGCGATGCTGCCAGCCAAAACCACGGCGGTGGTTCCGCCCACGGCGAGGCGCAAAGGCGTCGCGGCGGCAGCGGCGGCCTTCATGGCGTTGCCGATGCCGCCATAAGCCTGAATGATTTGCGGGCCTTGCTGCAGGGCGACTTGCTGGATCGGCATGCCGAGCAGGAGCGACTGGACGGTGTCATTGGCCTGATAGGCCAGTTGCGTCTTTTGCCACGGTTCAAGCTGCTGGGGACCGCTGCCCTTCTGGCGCTGCTGCTGCGTTCTCTGTGTCTGGAGAAGTGTCAACGTTGCCTGCCGCTGGCGACCGATCGCGGCTGTCATTTCGTCGTGACCGATCGCACCGAGCTTGTTTGCCTTGCGGATCCCCTCGACGGTTTCGCGATATTCCATAAGGGCTGCGTAGCGCGGGCTATACTGCCGGCGCAGATCGTCCAGCATCTTTTGCGTCGGCCCGCCGGCACCTTCGCCGGACGGCTGTACAGGCAAAGTGGACGGCGATGACGATGGGGCGGCTTTCGGCGTCGGGCGCGGCCGAGCGGCCATTGCCTGATTGACACGGTCCCGCGCCGCTTTCTCGTCATTGGCGGCTGCGGCTGCCTTTCGCGACACGTCCGCATCCCGCTCCAGTGCGGCGGAGTGTTTTTCTAACGCCGCCGTCGCATCGGCCACCTCGTTGGCCACGCCATCCATTTCACGCTTTACGACCTCTGCCGCCGGCTTGACGGCAGAGGTATCGGCGCGAAAAACCATGTCCAGATTGACGGTCAA
Organism: Pararhizobium gei; assembly: GCF_029223885.1. NCBI lineage: Bacteria > Pseudomonadati > Pseudomonadota > Alphaproteobacteria > Hyphomicrobiales > Rhizobiaceae > Pararhizobium > Pararhizobium gei. The sequence continues at coordinate 1,570,655 of NZ_CP119409.1, forward strand.
TGCTTGATCTCCGCAAAGGCTTCGAGGGCCTTGGCTTCCATATGCTGCAGGTCTTCGAACACATGCTCCGGAGACTTCTGCCGTCGCATCACCACTTCGACGGCGTTATAGTCGAGGCCGGTCCAGATCATGCGCGTGAGACTAGGCGCACCGCGCCATTGGGTCTGGCAACCAAGGAAGGCCTGAAAGCTTGGCCAGTTTTCTCGCCAGATGCCGAGCACGTCGTCTTCTTTCGGTTGGGCTTCGTCGTCTTCGAATTCGAAACCGAGGATCCGGAAATCCTCGATAAGATCATCGTCGAGGGTGGCTGTTGCCTCCGGATCCGCCACGCCGTGCCGGAAAAAAACCCAGGCACGCGCGGCGGCGGTTAGTTTCCCAGGCGCGCCTTGTCGGCCGCGAGGCTTTCGCCATAGGCGCGATAGACGCCAATCCGGAACCAGACGTTTTTAAGGGCCTTTTCAAAAACTTCAGGGGTGAACGGAACCGGTGTCTTGAGGTCCGCTTCGGTAACTTCGTCCCAGTTCTTGACGATCCGACGCAACTCATCGAGTTCGTGCGCGTCCTGCTCCGAAGGCGGAAGAGTTGCGACCTTTTCCATGCGCGCAATCGCTTCGTCGCGGTTTTCCGCTTCGAACTCGATCTTCATGGTCTGCTTCAGCACCTTCCCGGCATTGTCCGGATCGGGCGGCAGGATGGTCACCGGCCACCAGTAGCGGTAGGAATCAATGAGTGCGAATTTCATGCGATTGGTCTCCGTTGCGTTAGAAGAAAAAGAGCGGCGGCGTCAGCGAACGACGATCTTGATGTCGCCCGTGCCATGGTTGAGGATGTCGAGCGCCAGCGAATAGTTGAGGAACCCATCGGTATTGCCGGGTTCCGGCTCGCCCGTTTCCACTTGCGCCATCTGGAATTCGACAATGTTACCGGCCGTCTTGCCGTGAACGCAGTTGATGACCCCCTCGGATCGGTCGATCGCCTTCTGAAAAAAGTTGATCGTTGCGAGGTCGGCCGGCCGCACGACGGCCGTGCCGGTGGCGTTGACGCCGGTGATGGCAATCAGCTCATCGCCGATCAGGAAGGACGGCGTCACCGTGTTTCCAAGGTTGATGGAAAGGCTCTCGGCCACCGCATCCCAGCCGTGGATGCTCAAGGTGGTATTGTCCTTCGAAACCGGTACCGGCTTCGTCCAGCCGGTCTTTGTCACCACAGGATTGGCCGTATCTGTGATGGTTCCGAGAAGGCCCGTGATCGTGGCGCGCATGCGCGGGATCTGCGAGGAGGTAAGGCTTGGAGCAAGGTTTGCCTTGGCACCGAGAAGGACATGCTGGATCTTGCCGATCACGAAATAAACGGAGCCGCTATCGCCATCCTCGACCCGGCTATATTCGACCTTCTGGCCGGGCGTAATGGTCTCGGCCATGCCGGTCATTTTTGCGACCGAGCCCCATTTCGGCGGCGTGCCCAGTACACCGGAGCCTGCGATTTCGATATCGCCTTCGATGGTCGCGTAAATGCCGGCAAGAATGACGCCCTGGTTGCCGAGCCAGGGCAACATCAAATCTCGCGTCAGGCGCTGGGCGACCATGGGGCGAAAGTTGACATTGCTCATAAGAATGTTGTCGCCGGCGACCGGCAAGGCATCCTCGCCATACTCGGTTTCGACCTTGACCTTGCAGGCCATCTTCCGGAAATATTTCGGCTCAAGCGCCATGTGCTTTTCCTTTCCGACCCGGTACTGCCGGCGTTTCGGTTTCGGTTTCGGTGATCGGCGCTGGCTCCGTTGTCCCGGCGGCCGACACGTCCGGCGTTGGTTCCGGGGCTTTCTTGGCCCAGGCTGTTGCGGCCTGAACGAGGGTGAGTTCGCCGGTTTCGGGGTCCCGCAGATAGGTGCCGCCGGATGTGGGTTGCGTCATGTTTCAGGCTCCGGTGAGAAGGTACGTGGTCTCCCACGTCTGGACGTAGATCGTGATGTTGTTGCCGATCGGCGTGCCTTCGCCGCCCACGAGCTCGATCGGGATGCTGTGTTCTGTCGGCTCCCAGCCGGCCAGGGCGTTTTGAATGTCACCTTTGATGGCGTCGAACTGGAGAGCCCGCAGGCCACCCTTGGCGTCATCGTGACGGCGCAGGACGAAGGCGACGAGGAACTGGAAGCCGACAACCTGCATGAAGCCACCGGTCGCAACCTTGTTCGCAGTGCCTTTCTCGCGGAACGGCACGACATAGGTGTAGCCGTCGCCGGGTGCGGTGCCCTTGAAGATGGCGTCCAGGTCCTCGGCCATATCGACGAAAGGAAGTGCCGGGGCTTCCGTTTTCAGGCGGTCAACGATCAGGGCTATCATCGCCAGCCCCGCAGCGTGTCGCAGCCAAACACCTCGGCCGGCGCGAAAATCAGATAGTCGCCACCATTCGTCGTCGGGGTCGCGCCGCTCGGCAGCGGCAGCTTGATCTGCCCGCGCGCGACGTCCTTCAGGGCGGCAATGGCGTCGTCGTAATCCTTCACGACGTTTTCTGGCGGCAGGTTGCGGTGCAGCCAATAGCGCGCGATCGACACGGCCCAGGTGGTCACGAGGCCGGGGATAACAGGCAGCGGCAGGACGTATTGCGTGGCGATGTAGCCGTCGATCGTATTGTCGGCATTGGCGAGAGCCTCGGCGATCACGTCGGGATCCGCCGCGCCGTCACTGTTCCGATCGGCAACCTGCAGAATTTCCCGTTCACCGGCTCGGGCGACAAGTGCGTCGATGGTTGCGTAGGTCATGGGGTCGTTCCGGTTTCAAGATGACGGCATGCAGTAGGGAGAAAACCGGACGCGCGAGACGCGCCCGGCAGATTTCAATTGCGCGAAGGATCAGGTCCTTCGTCGGACCTCGGTGAAGTTGAGGGCATCGGTCGCCAGCGCTTCTTCGTATTCCGGCTTCAGGCGGTCGATGGTTTTGACGGCCTCGGGTGCCATGACATCCGCGATCGACGGCTGGTTGACGGTGAAGCTGGCAGGAAGTGTGAGGCGCAAGTCGTCGATTTCGTAGGGCATCACGACGTGAGCACTGAGATGAACAGCCGGACGGCGCACTGTCACATCGTCGTCATCGCCGCAGGAGGTAAGCAGCACAGGAGCAGAAATACAAAAGGCAACGGCGAGTAGGCCGGAATAGAAACTTCGCATTGACGGTTCCTTGGTTGAGGATCGGGGCAGTTCAAAGAAACGACAGGGCGGCGGAAGAAAGATGCCGCCCTGTCGCTAAGGCCTGGCTTGCGAGGAAGGGACAGGTCTATTTGGGCTTGGATTTAACGGCGGGTTTGTCCGGATCGGGCGGGGCCACCGCCGCCGCGATCTTCACCGCCGCCTCTTCCTCCGCCTTCTCGATCCTGGCAGTGGCAGCTGCCTCGATCAGAGCAATGCGGTCGCTTGCGTCGTTCTCGGCGATCGAGATGCGCAGATCAGCTTCGGTTTGGATGAGCTTCACCCGTTCTTCCGCGTCGGCCTGGATAATGGCGGCACGGGCTGAAACCGCCGTTTCGATCAAGGCCGCGTTAAAAACAGCCGCGTCCTCGTCCGGATCAGCGTCCGGATCGAAAACCATCGTGACGGACAGGCGATCGACGTTTCCGCCATCGAGCAGTTGGAGCAGGATACCCTCGGAAACGACGACACTTGCGCCGACGCCCTTGGTCTCATCATCGATCTTGGCTGGCGACGTCAACGCTGCAGAAAACATGCGTTCCATGATGGTCTCCCCTTACGCTGCCGGCGCGCCGGCGTTCTGGAAGAGGAAGCCGCCTTCGGCTCCGGTGAGGATCGGCCGGCGCTCGACCTTGGTCGGGTAGATCCAGCTGTCCGATTTGTTCTCGAAATACGGCTGCTCGACCAGCGGATAACCGCGCAGTTCGTAGGTATAGCCGTAGGATGGCACCTGAAAATTGTCGCCGGTCTCAGGCACATAGGCGAGGATGGCGTCATCGCCCCAGACGTCGTTTGCGAGCGCCGCATCATCGACCGTTTCCGGCAGGAACACGGCGGAGCCGATCACCACCTTTTTAACGTCCAGATAGGCAGCGAGCATGTCCGTTGTGATGCTGTCTTTCGACGTGTACTTGAACTGCTCCTTGATCTTCGGGTGGTTCTTCAGACCATTACCGGCGTTCGGACCCAGCGTGAGGGTGTTGGGATAGCGGCCGATCGAGCGGCGGATCATTTCCTTGCCGGCATCGATGTCCGCCTTCGGGTCGCTGTTTGCGCCGGTCCAGCGAGCCGCGCCGACCAGGGCGAGCTTGTGGTTGGCGTCGTAGGACGCGGCATTGCGGGCAATCTGGGCAGTCTCGTATTCCAGATTGAGATCGAGAACATCGAGAACCATGTTGATGGCACCCGCACCGAGGTCGATGCCGGGAACGCTCTCGGCCTCTTCCTGGTGTTCGACCGGAACCACGCCTTCGAGTGCATCCTGGACAAGTGCGACGGCATCGGAAGCATAGCCGTACTGGACGCGCTTCTTGTCTGTACCCGGCGCACGCCGGGTGTTGAGCATCCGGAATGCTTCCTTACCGAAACGAATGACTCGCATCGAGCGGTTCGGGATCGACACGCGTGGAAACAGCGCGGTCGAGATGAAGGTCGAGTTGCGATAGCCGCGCGCATGCGTCGAGAGGATGGGATCGATGACGGCGGCTGTACGCAGATTGAGGGCTTTGACCATGAATGGCTTCCTTAACGGATTAGGATGGTGACGAATTCACCGTCAGCGGCGGCGGTGAGGGCGCGGGCGAAGGGGTTTGCCGGTGTTGCACCGGCAGTCTTGACGCCACCGGCCGCAGCGGAAATCAGCCTGTCGCCCTTGGCGATGGCACCGCGTGCGCGAACACGCGCCCAGCCGAGGAGAATGACGGCAGTCGGCTGGCCGATTTCGGTGCAGGGGTGCTTTGCAACACCCTTGACAGCGACGTCATCGGCCACGATCAGCCCGTCGTTAAAACTGATCAGGTCGTAGGCGTCGAACAGCGTCGTCGGAATCGCCGTGTCCGTCAGGACATCATGAAAATGCTGCATGGGAAAATGCTCCTGTTACGAGACGGCGTTGACGGCGGCGATGTAAGCCATTCCGGGGTTCTGGCGCTGGTATGCCAGCGCCTTCTGGTGAAGTTCGAGCTGCTCGGCATCGACCTCCTTGCCATCGGAGGCGAAAGACGCGGTTGCCTCACGGCCTGACGCCGGAAGGTCGGTACGGCCGAACGAAACGACCTTCGGCTGCGCGGTCAAAAGGTCCCGGATCGCCTTGGCGACGGGAACGGCCGGTTGACCGGCGGCAAAAGAGACGGACGTTTCGGCCGGCAGCGCGTCGAGAATGGTGACGAGCTGGTCTTTCGAGGCTGGAATCAGCTTGCTGTCCGTAACCAGCGCCTCCGCGAAAGCGACATTGTCGGCATGGGTGATATCGCGCTCGCGCACCTTCAGCGCTTCCTCGCGGGCATTCACGGACGCTTCGCGTGCGGCGAAAGCGGGATCAACGGGGGTGGTCACGGGTGTCTGCTCCTTTTTTGGGACAATAAGTGGCTCACGGGAGATGCGGTGGGTGACTGTGCCGAGGTGGGGGCCGACGATGCCACCGGCCGCGAAGCTCTTCGGCTTGCCGATATCGGTCTCACCCAGCCACTCGATCTGGTAACCGGGCAGAGCCTTGTCGGCGTCTTCCATGCCGAATTTCTCGATGAAGAATTCGCGCAGCATGCGCAGTAGGCTGGCGGTCTGCTCGAAACCGCGCTCGCCGAATGAGGCAGTGAACGTCGGCATGTCGGCCGAGGGTGCCGAAAACTGAACGTTCTTGAGGCCCGGCACAGCGGGAGCCGCGCCACCGAGAAAGCCGACATGTTTCGGGTACCAGCATCCGGGAACCGGATTGTGGGCGACACCAGGGGAAAAGAACTGGAGCGAAATTTTCTTGTAGCGTCCCTCTTTGACCGCCTCGGCGAAGGCCGGATTGATCTCACCGACATTGGCATAGAGTTTTTCGGTGCCAGGATCGAAATCGAAACTCTGCACCCAACCGAAGGCCGGTGCGTCCGTTGTGGGATGGCCGACGACGATAGGAGCCGGCGCGGTGGCATAATCGTAGCAATCGGCGACGGCCCGCAGGTCGGCGGCGCTGTACGAAATCGCGGCCCCCTCCATGGGGGTGAACGTCCCTGTGCGGAATACTTCGATGCGGGCAGTACGAGCTGCGGTCGTTGTCATTCGGTCTTTCCAATGAGGTGCTGGAAAGACCTTGGCCGATGCTGAAAACAAAAATGACCGGAAGTGACTTCCGGCCAAGTGAGTTCGCGTTTGCGGAGAGACAATGCTTCAGGCGGAGAAGAGTTGCAAGTCCGCCCCCCTGAAAACACGGACGGTGCGTTTTCCCGGCTTTCTAACGGGGGTCTAACGGGCCTCGCACCCATTTTCCAGACCATCGGGGCGGGACTGACCTGAAACGCGCCTGTGCGGCGCTATTTGAAGTCTGGGTTTTCCGAGAGCAGCCACTCTTCCGCGATGCCGACTATGATCTTTTCATCCGCTTCAGAGGCACCGAGATAGGGACGTGCGGGAATATTGATCACGTGCTCCTTGACGGTTACGTCTCGCGCAAAGTTGCTCTTCGATTTCCGGCGAAATTTCTGATCCAGAGTGTCGGTTTTTGGGTTGTACCGCTGGTAGATCGTCTGCTGCCGTTCCTTCTTTTTGATCTCGCCACCGAGCTGATGGATAGCGGCATAAGGCACGGGCGTTCCTAAACGTGTCTCCTCATTGGTGGCGACCATGTTGATCGACCCGGCCAGACGGCCACGGGCTCGCAGGATCGTTATCGGCACCTGGCCGAGTTTTTCTCGTTTGGCGATCGTCTTGGGCATGAGCCGTTTCCAAGGGATACCTTCCGGGCTGCGCTCAAGCCTGAAGTTGTCGGCTGTGGAATTGAGAAGGTGCTCGCCCACATTTTTATAGAAGCCCTGCCGGTTCGACATGCTGGCGACCAGCCGGTTGACCGCCTCGCGAGCTTCCGTGCTTTTCAGTTCCAGCGTGTAGACGATCGGGGCCATATCGACTTTTCCGGACTTCCGACTATAATGGTCTTGCCTGAAAGCGAGACCGGTGATGGGTCATGCTAGCTTGACGGCACAAAAGGCCGGATCACCTCGGCCTTTTTCGTTTTGGTCGCGTGTAGACCAGCTTGCCGCCGCGCCTGCGATCGAGTGTCTTGAGATCCGGCTTTCCGGTTTTGGTCAACGCGGCATAGGCCGTGACGCCTTCCCAGAACTTCTCACCGATCTCGAAAATGACCAATAGGCCGGTTTTGGGATCGGCACGAATGTAACGGCGATCGACGATCAACTCCTCAAGCTCGGCATCAACGGGGTCTTTCTTGCGGGCAACGCCGATCCAGATTTCGTCGGGATCCAGCAATGCCTCCGCCAACAGCGGCAACAGTTCCGACCGCTCCCGCTTGAAGACCTTGAACTCCCCCTGGCGATCGCGAAAGAGCTGATCGGAGACCGGCACCTTGACGCCGGCCGCATCCTCGAAGAGGACGGCCTGACCGATGTCGGCTCCGAACGGCTTCAGGAAAGCGCGAACGTAATCCTCGGCCCCAAGCCCGCTTGCGAGCGGTTTGGCAGCAAAGGGCTTGGCGGCCGCGACCAGAGTGTCGATCGGCTCGGGCGCGTCGATCGACACGGCCATGCGCGGATTGGAAAGAAGCGGGTTCGCCTGATCCATCAACGACGACGGTACCAGCCCCTGTTCCCAGAGATGGCCGGGCTGATAGTCCCAGCCGTAGCCGACGCCTTGCGGCCGTTCGGAAAGCTGCCCGGTGACAGGGTCGATGATCGGCGTGAACAGGTCGCCGGGCGCTTGGTCCGGACCCGACTTGCCGCGCCGCTTAAGATCGGCGAGCGATAGGGTTCTAACGCCACAGGAGCATAGCCAGTCGTTCGGCGGAAAATGCGTGTTCCACCACGGATCGTCATGCCGCAGGATCGTGCCATGCCATGCAAGATGCCGAGCACGGGGATTTTTTGGCTGGCGGGTTTCGCCGTGTCGATATTCCCAAAAGGGACGCAGACGGATGACGTCCGGATCGCGCATCTGCTTCAGCCGGCCCGCCATATAGCTGGTCCGGATATTGGTCTCGAAAATGACGCGGGTGCGCCAGCCGTGCTCGCCCTTGTATTTCCAGCCGTACTGCTCGACGATGCGATCGAAGTCCTTGCGGAAGGCGTCCAGGCCGGTGCCTTCGCTCATCGCCCTGGAGATCGCCGTCTGGAAATCCGACAGCATGGCCGTGTCGGTTGCTCCGGCAATGACGAAGGCGCGATCGTGGATGCCGCGCATGGCATCGGTCCAAACCTTCGTCGGCTTTACCCGCTTCTGCGTGAAAAAGTCGATCTGTTCCTTGAACGGCTGGCTGAAGACATCGAACTCGGCAAACGAAAGCACGTCCTCACCGTCGAGGAACACGGCTTCGCGACCCTGCAGGGCGGCGAGATCGAGAACATCGGAAAGCAGAGTACCGAGTGCGACCGGTGTCCATTTCGAAGAAAGCTGCAGCAGCTCGGCGGCGACGCTCGCAAAGTCCGGCTTGTCGAGCGCTGCACGGATCGCATCGAGGCGGCGATTGATCAGCCGGCCGGCTGCCGCCTCTGCCTGTTGCGTGAGCCGATCGACAGTGCTGTCATCCTCGGCGAAGCTTACGCATTCATGGTCTTTTTTTTTACGCCGTCGAACAGCGCCGCGAAGGTGGCCGATGTTTTGGCAATCTCGCGCATGTCGCGGGCGCGCTTGCCGCCCTCCATAAAGGCGAAGCGAGCCTCGACCAGGTTATCGATCGCGGCGTCGGAGAGGTGATCCGTTAAACCAAACGAGGTGACGTATTCCCGTGCGATCTTGTCATCGTCGATTTGGCCGGCGGTGACGAGAATAACACCGATGGCATTATTTTCTGCAGTCGCAGCGTCCGCCTTCGCTTTCCGAACTTCGGCTTTTTCCTTTTCGTTGGATGGTCGCAGGCGGTAAACGGAGGGTATGCCTGCGCCAGGGTAATTGTATTCGATCAGCCAGGTCGTGAACTGTTCGCGAAGCGTGTCGGAAAACAAGTCGCCATCGCCGTCGACAAGCAGGTCCAGCATGTCAGCATGAGTTTCGGACGCGGCGCGAGATCCGGAACTGCCTATATCCGTGGTCAACGTCTCGCCATTGACACAGATCGAGATAGCCTTGTCCCAGTAGGCTAGAAAGTCCTGATAGGTTACCGACCCCGAGCGGGACGCCTCAAGGAATTCGACGTCCGTGCCCACCGGAACCGTCACGGCCGCGCTGGTTCTGATGCCCTGTAGCGTGTTGAGCAATTTCTGCTGATCTGCGGAGAGGACACCATAGGGCGTTTTACCGACGACGGTTGGTCCCGCGTATTTGTCGAGGAAATGTAGCCAGAACGCGATACCTTCCCGCTTGAACAGAACCGGCCAGAACAATCGCGTGCCAAGACCGAGACCGTAAGGGTTATTGCCCTTAATGCCGAAACGATGGACGATGAACTTCCGATCGGGCAGTTCCAATCCATCACGCATGTTCGCCCAGGTCAGTAACCGGGGGCGCCAGTTTTCGTCGAAAACAAAACGGCGCTGATCGTGCGTGACCACGTCCTCGGGAATGATACGGCTGCCATCGCGGGCCCAGACCGATTCCGTGGGCGCGAAACCCTTCAACATCGCTCCAGACACCATATCTTCCGTGAGACGGTCAAACGAGATCATGTTGGTGTAGACGTCGCGGGCAAAGTCCGCCGCCTTAATGTCAAGTGCGCTGGTGCTGGCGGCTTTAACTTCCCAGTCTCGCGCGATAAGATGCTTCACCCGCTTCTGCAGCATGGCAAAAGCATGTGTATCCCTTTCGATCTCGTCATAGATCTTCAGGCCCTTGCCACCACCGCGTTGGATCAGTGTGTCGTCGGCGTGCTGCAGGGCACCGGAATAATACGGTATCGTGATGTCATTGCGGGCATTGGCGATCAGTACCGTGCCGGCTGCCGGTATGTTCTTGCGGGTCTGGACGGCGATGGCTTTGGATTTGGTCTTCATAGGCGGTAACCCCTTAGTGCATCGCTCTCGCTATCAGCGGCTGTCATGACGCCACCGCCGCTCCCGGCCGACGCGCCGCCGGAATAGTGAACGGTATTCTGCCACAGCATGTCGAGGCAGTCGGGACCGTCGTCATGGTCGGCGTTCGGCCACTGCTGCAACTGGTCAATCAGGGTTCGTTGCTCGGAACCGAGACGGATCAGGCCGGCCGCGATCGGCGGCTGCAGGCGCTCGATGCGCAGCATCTTGTCGGTGGTCGGGTTAATCGGGATAGCGGAAATCGCGACACCTTCTCTAACGGCCTGGGCCATGAGCGTGGTTCGCAGGAACTCCTGGAACTGGATAGCTTCGATGAACCAGAGAACGGCGCGGTATTCCCGCTGCAAGGCAATGATGTCGGAAATGATGATGTCGGGTAGACGCTTGCGGATCGACGCTTCGACGACGTCCATCTTGCCTGTCAGCCGGTCCATACCGCCGATCAGGATGGCGGAGGGATCGCGGCCCTTGCCGTTCTTGCCAAGCGATGGATCGCATGCGCCGAAATAGACCAGGTTGGAAATCTTGACGTTCCAATAGACGATCTTGCCGAACGGGTTACCGTCCGAAATCGGCTTGTTCTGATATTCGGTTTGGAAGGCGTCATGCGACCCGGCCCGTTCGAACATGAGGAAAATGAGCGGTTGGACGCCGGGCCAGTTGACGACAGCGCCGGCGTCCATCTCGGCCTGGTTCGAAAGATAGAATTCCCGAGCAGGATCCTCGCCATCGTTCTGGAAGACTTCTTCGAACCGGTCCCAAAGGTCCATGCGATCAGGCCATTTGACGATCGCCTGAAACTCGGTGACGCGCCAGACCGGCGACTTCGAGGCGCGGACCAGGACGGCGTCAAAATGCAGGACAGTGCCAACCCAGATGACATCCATGGTGCCATCGGGAGGGCCGACCTTCAGCGCCGCGCGATTGACCCAGCTCTCCAGCTTCTTGCGCTGATCGGGCGACCGCACCGCTTCATCATTCTCAAGATCGTCGAAGAACATCAGGTCGGGGCGATAGGGACCGTGGCGACGGCCACGGATCTTCTGCAGAGCGCCCAGGCCCTCGACACGGATATTGTTGCGCGTGACGATCTCGCCTTCGCGCCAGACCCGGCCTTCGCCGAATACGTCGGGAAAATCGTACTGGATGCGTGGGTTGGTCGAAAGCTCCGCCTTGATCGCTTCGATCAACAGCGCGGCCTGACTGTAGACGTCGCAGACCTCAAGAATGTAACGCTTCAGGCCACGCACCACGCAATACAGGGCAAAGCCGAGCGAAAGGTGGGTGGATTTCGAGGAACCGCGGGGCGCGATAAACAGGTCTCGTGCACCTTTCGGCGTGGCAAGGATTTCCGGCACCCGCGCGAAAATATGCCGGTGGAAGAGGCTGTGCTCGCCCCGCACATAATGCGGCAGATAGGTCTCCATGAAATACTGGAAACCGGTCAGCGGATGGGAAAGCTTCGCCAGTCGCTCGCGTCTTGCCTGTGGATCGGCAGGAAAGGCCGTTACAGACAACTCGATCCAGCGTGCGAATTCGTCCGCCATGTTGGCGATCGAATCGCGAAAATCCTTCGCGCTGATTTTCGCCTTCAGGACGGGCCGTTTCCTCATGACGTGTACAGGCCGGACAGCCGCTCACCGAAGGGCTCGATGATTTCCTGTATCACCGCAGCATGGTGCGGAAAATGCTGGCGCACAAAGTCGAGCAGATGCCGCATGACGTCCTGGGCAACACCAAGCTCCGAAATCTTCGGCGCGAGCTTGCCGGCCGCCGCCGTCATTTTCGTCATGGCATCCGCCAGGGAAACGAGATGCTTGACCTTTTCGGCCATGGGCAGGCTGTCGTTCTTGATCTGCTCAAGAAGCGACTGCGCCATGATCATGAAGTCTTCGACGACGGACGAAACCACCGTCTCGATGCCTTCACCGGCAATGATGCTGGCGGATCGCGCCATATCCCAATCGTCGCCGGAAGCCTTCGCTGCCTTCTTCCAGCGGCCAATTGTGGCCTGACTGATGGAAAGAGTGAGAGCGATCGTGGCAATGGTCATCCGCCGATAGACATAATCCGAGCGGGCCTTGCGGCGGGTATCCTGATCCGTCGCCATGTTATGAATCGCCGTCCTTCTTACCAAGTCCAAGAATCTGCCGAATGAACGACGTGGGATCGCTGGACGCATTGCGCGCCCAGATGATGATGTTGCGGCCCGTGATGCCGTAGACGGCGGCGATCGTGTGGCTCCAGGTGCCGCTCTTGTCGGCAAGTTCGAGGAAGTCGATCGTCGCCTCGGTGGCGACGGTCGCGACGAAGACGCCGGCCAGGATCGAGCCGACAGCCGTCAGCGCGTCGTGCTTACGCCATTCGACCGCCACCGAAAGAACGGCGGCGGCGCAGGATGAAAGGAGAGTTGCAACCTTCAGGCCAAGGACCGTCAGGGTATCGGGATCGGTCATGCCGTCTTGCCGCTCCTGTAGTCCGCAACATGGTTGCGGCCGGCCGCAAGAGAACGCAGCACGACATAGATGCCGAGCGCCGCGATGCCGGCACCCTGCCACTGGCTGAGGCCGTCAAGAATGTCGCCGATCGAGCCCATGCTGTCGGTAAGCTTGGTCAGGATGCCCGACGCTTCGTTCAAGGTGACGAGGATGCCGCCGACCGCTGCAATTCCGCCAGCCACCTGGGTGTTGAGGGAAGCCTTAGCGATCGTCGAGCCCTCACTTGCAAGCGTTGCCAATGTGGCGGCCGAACGCTTCGCAGACACGGGGGCAGGCTTTGCCTTTTTCATCGCCTCGCGACTGCCCGACCCGTATTTCCCGTCGGTGACCAGATGGTTGTCCGCCTGGAAGGCCAGGACCGCCGCTCGTGTCTTTTCGCCGAAATCACCGTCAATCCTGCCCGGGAAATAGCCCAGGGCAGCAAGCTTCTTCTGAAGATCCTCGACAGCGCTGCCCCTGTCTCCAAATTGCAGAACGGATGGCCCACGCATATCGGGTTCCTCAAGATGCTCGATGCCGCCGATCGTGGGCGTCTCGATCGATGGCGTTGTCAGGTGAACCAACGGGAAATGACCGCCGCTATCAAGCGACAGGATGCGCTTGTAGTCGAACACCGGGCATGCCTTGCGCGCGACTTCGCAATGTCCGTGAAAGGTCACCTTGCCGCCATAAGCGACGTTGATCTGATCGCAGAGGGACTTCAGAGTTGCGAACTGTGCCTGGGTAAAATTCTCGGCTTTGAGGCCATGCAGGCAAATCGCGATAGTGCCGGTGTTGTGTCCAGCCTGGGCGGCCGGCGTAACCTCGAGACTGCGGCCGATTTCCAGAAGGCCGGACTTGCGGATGAAAAGGTTGTAGCCGATACCGGCCCAGCCGCGTTCCTTGTGCCACTGATCCATGGTGGCGGCGTTGTCATGCGCTGGATTGTCGGATGCGGAACAATGCAGGAAAACGCGCGTTACGGGGCGCGTCGGTTTGCGAAAACGGTAAGACATTTGGGCCTCGCGAGGGAAATACGCGATGACCATTAGGGGCTGGGGTCACAATTAAGCCCGGAACTGAATTCCGGTCAGTCGGGGAAAAGCTTCATCTGATCGGTATTCGATGTCTTGTTCGCCATGGCGCGTACCCAGCGCTGAGAAACGCCGAGGAGCCGTGCAATTTCAGCACGGTCTTTTCCAGCGCTCTCCAAAGCAAGAACGTCAGCCCGGATCGAACCTCGCTTGCGCATGTGCGGAACATAGATAGTTCCACCGGATAGGAAGTTACATAGCGCACGGCCATCCTCTTTGCCAAGAGCCACTATAACCGCGTGCTGATCGTCAGGATGTTTCGGAAATTTGATCTCGGTACCGCCAAAACGCGCGACAAGCTTCAGCACCACCGGCAGACCAAGGGTCTCGGCAATATCCTGGAGCGAACGCGGAACGGCGGGTGCGGTCAAGGCTTGGCATCTCCGATCGCGGCATAGATCATCTCTGCATTGACAGCGAAAAACTTGAGTGTCCGGAGGGCGGCTTCCAGCTGCTTGCGATGCACCTCCTGGTGACCTTCGCGCCAAATGCCGGGGCCGCCGCTGCCGATCGCGGCCTCCAGGGCTTTGATCTGGGCCTCGATCGTCACCTCACGCATCGGTTTTCCCCTTGCCGCGACGCTCCATGACCTTCAGCGCTTCGATGATCGGACGGGCTTGGTCATATGTCAGAAGATCAGGATCGACAGAAATCTTTGCATCCTTCGGTGCGACGAAGCCTTTCGCAAAAGTACGCAGGGCTGTCCGCGACCCGTCCTCGATGACGCCGGCACGGTGGCAAGATTTCCACAAGGCATGGATCAAACGGATATAGGGTTTTGGCGACGGCGGCAGTGTCTTGCCGCCGGCCTTGACCCTGAAGCCGAGGCGCTTCAGCTCGTCGATGACGGCGATATGCTGCCGGCCGGACATTTCCTTCAGGGATGCAACGCCGGTCACGCGCACGAGAAGCGCCCGATAGGCCTCCTCCTCGATGCTGAGCTGCTGGCGGGCAATGTTGATGATGGCGGTCGCGTTCATCTGCCACCGCCAATCAGTCGCGGTGGTTCTGTTCCATCTCGCATGCCGTGAGACAGCGGAATGCCATCACCTGCAATGGAGCCTGAAATAGCGGCCTGTGAAAACCGGATATCATGGGGCCGGTTTTTCACCGCGACGCTTGTCGGATATCGCTCCTCCCTAGCGGCTATTGCCAGTTCCTGCGACGGGGCTGAAATTTCGCTGGCAAACAGCAGATGTAGCCGTATCGACAGCCGTGCTACGAGCCCCACGGTAAAATCGCGGACAGCGGCCGTTCGGGTTTTGCGGTTGCGGCGCTGCCGGTAGAATGCACCTTCTTTGAAGGACTGGATTTCACGGTCTATGGCTCTGTCGAGAACCACATAGAGATAACCCGCGACGTCTGGCCCTGGAGCGCAGCCGATGAATTCTCGCTGCCACCGATTGCCGTCCGGCATGACCATGGCGACTGTATTGGTGCACCGGGTGAGGACATTCCACAACTTGTCCCGAACCGAATGGCCAGCGGTTTTACTAGCGACAGATACATCACAGATTTCCAGATCAATATCGGAGATCTTGTATTCGGCCATTAACGCAGCTGCCTTTTCCGCTGCGGCAAGAGCCTCGGCCTCGCTGCAGCCGCGCGCCGTGGTCTTCGACCTTAAGGCGGCAATGCGCTTTTTCAGGGTTTCGCGGTTCATGGCTGACGTAATTTTGATACGTTCAGGCACCGGTCGAGCCCTCCAACACAACGGCCGCGAGTGCACGTCGGACCATCCATTCCAGCTCTGCCTTATCGGCCTCAGACTGCTGGAATTTAGACCCGTCATCAAAGCGCCCGCCGACCAGGGATGACGTTGACGCAAAGACCTGCGCTTGCTCCATAATTGCGCGGATCGACATTTCCTCATGATCGGAGGGCGTAGGGGATGTTGGCGAAACCGCAGATACATAAGTGGTGGCGATAGTTTCCAGTGCATGCCCCAACGCCGGGCCGACGCCTCCGGATTGATCGAAGGGCGAAGGGCTGGCGAAAGCGTCAATTAGCTTTTGCGTGACAGTCGCCTCATGGCCACTACTAAGCACGACGCGGAGCGGGTTTCCGCGAAATCCGGTCACTCTCAGTCGATCCTGGGGCGCAGGAGCGATAGGCGCAGAATCGCCCTGACTATCCATCAGCGCCACCAATTCGCGGTAGCGATCCAGAAACAGCGCATAGGCCTCATACGGCCCGACCGGCTCGATCGTGATGGGCAAGGGCGGAAATTCGCCTCTTAGCCCGCCCGTGTACTGGCTACCCCAAGACTGTCCGTCCCACTGCATAAGCTGCAGACGCTCGGTCGCTCGCATACGCAGGTCATATTCCTTGATCAAAGCCGGATTGGACATGCGGACGCCGAACCTCGCCATGATGGCCGTTTCGCAGCGTCTCTCGATCTCCTGATAGCCCGGCAGGAGCGATTTCAGCGGCGCGACCATATCGCCGCAAACGGGTTCGCCGGATTCATGCATCAGAAAGTCGAACGCATATTCCGGTGGAACAGCGTAGGACCCGATCACGGCATGCTGCGCGACTGAGTAATAGACCCGCTGTCCCGTCCGCTGATCCACGCACTGGCCGCTGAAGCGGCAGGCAAAGGCGAGGCCGGCGGCATAGTCCTCGATCGTGATTTCGCTGTGTTCCGGGTCGTTGAAATCGAAATATGTGCCCGATCCCATCAGGATCGTCGGGCCAGTGGCGGCCTTGATGGTTTCGTCGGTTTGCGTTGCGCTGGTCATGGGTTCCTCTGATTGGCGGAATGAGGGGTGTCGGCGGCAAGGGTTTCCGCCTGCCGGTTGAGTTGCGCCACGGCCACATTGGACGGAGCCGGGCAGACCTTGAGGACCGTTAGAGGCTCACCGTCCCTAACGTCGAAAATCGCTCCGCATTTGAAGAGCGCGGAGTTATGCGCTTCGCCCGTGCCGTGGACGGAGACGAAAGCACCGCAGGCGGGGCAATTGCTTTGTGCTCGCAAAACCGCGAGGCGGGAGGTTGCAAGATCCATCACTCGCCCTCCGTCCGGTGCGCCAGGCGCAACAGCGGGGCAGCCAGGGCAAGCTGCGGCTTCGCTCTTGTCTTCGCCCTGGCGGCTGCCTTTTCGGTTGTCTGTCTGGCTTTCTGCGCCTTCTCGATCGTCTCCAGCTCGGCAAGCAAATAACCGAGGCGCATCGGATCGGTGACCTCGATATCGACGCGAACGATGGACACGGCCCCCTTGGTGGAGGCGGTGTAGGATTTCAGACGGGTGTGTTCTTCTTCGAGAAAGATGACCGGCATCATGCCACCGCCTTTTCTTCGGGAATGACATCAACGAAGAATTTCGGGGTGAAAATTCGCGCATAGACGATCTCGGCGCTCCAGCCCTCGCTTTCCTTTCCAGCCCAGTCCTCAAGCGCGAAAAGTGCGGTGATGGATTCGGTTCGCGTGCCCCGAAACGACAGAGGCGCAAGCCTGCCATTGGGATCACACAAGGCGTAACCTTCGCTCACGCATTTTGCGGTACGGGCGCTCATAGGACGCCTCCAACCGCCGCCTGGATCTTCTGCTCGATCGCAAATGCGTCCGTCCAGGCATCGTTCTCCAGGCGATGCACGCTGCCGTCACGCATGGTGATGACAAGCGTGGTGGCGCTGCCGTTCATGTAGAAACGGCGATCCCAGACCATGGCAGAGACATCGGCGGGATTGATCTGCCGCTCGGCATCGATCCGGACGAAGCAAGACGGCCGGGCCGCAAAGACCGCTCTGAGCCCGATCTCAATCGGATCGTCGGTTTCATCGCCCGTATTGTTGTAAAATGCGGCTCTGAAAATCGCGATATCGCGCTCGGTGACATTCATCGGACGTTCTCCCTCTCGCCCGAGGTTTGAATGGAACCAGTCTGGTCGAGCTTGCGGTAGGCCGCTGCGATCCAGTTTCGCAAAGCGCCATCGATGCCGCCGGTCGATGTGGTTCGCACGCCCATGATGCTGACGATTGAAATATCGCCGCGCTCCTGAATGCGCGCCTTCGGAAGCGACTTGATGATGTCTTCGGCCATTTTCTTGATGGCGCTCCGGCGGGGGCAGCCAACGCCAAGCGTTTCCCCGAATGACGGGAGCTTGGCTTGCCCGTCCTTGATGAACTTTATGCAGTCGATAAGGTCGGTCATGGCCCACCTCACGCGTTGGCAAGATCGAGGCGGATCGGCTTGTCGTCGCCGGTCTGCTGATCGACCATGTAAAAGCGGGCATATTCCTTGGAGGAAAGCGTTCGAACGGAATCGCCGATGATGTTCATCGCCTTTTCCCAGTCGCCTGTTTCGTCCTCGATCTTCATGCGCCGAAGACCCAAGATTTTATCGGTGTTCAGCTTACCCTTCTTGTCAACCTGAAATGCCTGATCGACCAATGCACGGATATTGTTGCTCGACCCCTCTGACCAACGACGAATGCACGTGTCGATCAGTTCCTTGGCGACTTCGAGTTCGGGACCGAACGCGAGGGTGTCGCCGATCGCAATCGTGAGGCGTAGCGTCGTATCGACGGTCGAGAGGGTGATATTGCCCTTCGAGCCGCCCCGTTTAACCCCGTATTTGTCAGCGAGGAGGTCGCGCAGGGCTGTGACCTCCGAGAAAATCTCTTCACGGAGAGCGACCAAAATTTCATTGGCAGCTGCGGCCTTGGCCGCAAGTCTCCGGACCAGTTCGTCCTCTTCGATATGCTCCGGTTTAAGTGACGAAAGGGTTTTCAACTCGTTTTTGGCAAGCCTTACATAGGCGATGCCGTTGATCTCTTCGGTAGGCATGCTGGTTGGGATGGTGATAGGCATGGTTTTTCCTTCAGTGACGAGGTTTTGCGGGGAATGCGATGACGTTGGCGGGTAAGTTGAACGGCTCCGACCGTTCGACGGGAAACCGCTCTTCCAGATCGAGAACCCGATCCTCGATCTGCAGGACGGCAAGAATGATCGACCCGAGTGTGGCTCCATCGAGCGAAATGCCGGTCTTTTGGATCTCGATCAGCTGGTTACGCAGGCGACGGACGCGGCTAGAAAGCATCGAACCCTCCCTTGATGTCGATTACGGGTCCGGAAATCAGGGTGCCGTCCAGGGCGACATGCGGCCGGCGCGTGAGGGACATGATGCGGGTTTCCATATTGCGGGCCTCGATCTCGAAGATCCGCAACTGGAGCGCCATGCCGTGAACGTCGTGATTTTCTAACGACGTGCCGCTCAGGCGCTCTCGCATGGCGTGGATCGCGTCAGACAGCATCGGATGCTTCCTTTCTGTTCGGGTTTTGCGGGCACTTCTTGCAGGCGACCCAGTGCCGCAGTGCATCCGGGTCGCTCATGGTCATCGGCGCGGAATGGTGTTGCGCGCAGGCGATGGAGGTGATGGATTGATGGGTATGCGGGCACCAGACGCGGTGCGCGTAAAGGGCCATCACCTTGTTGGCGATCTTCTCGGCGACCTTGTCGGTGCGTGCCGTGTATTTTCCGGCGATCAGCAACGAGACAGCCGTGCGAGAAACGCCGATCGCATCGGCGATCGCCTGCTTTGTGACGCCCTCTTTACCTGCTTCGCGGCGCAGGACTTCAAGCCACTCCGGGTCAGGGAGATCGAGCATGGTCATTTGATGCATGACACGATCTCCCCTTTTTCAGAAAGATTGTAGTCAATCAACGCCCGTCGCTTCTGCAGCTCAGCCGGGGCCTGGGGGCCGGTGTCCTTAATGAGCCGAAATCGTTTGAAGCCGCCGATACGGCGAGGCATTTCGGCAAGATAACCGGCGGCTTTCAACGCTCGGAAATAGCGCTGAAGGTTTTTCTCGGCGCAGATTTCATCCCGCACACAAGCGATCACGATATCGCCTATGGTGAAGCTGACGCTGATGCGCATGGCATTCCAGGCCCGCTGGCGCATGTTGTTCTTTGGGCGTTTGCGCAAATGGGGCTGGTACGTCCGAAGCGGACGCGTGTTGACCACAAAGCCGCTTTCTGCAGCAGCCATGCCAGCGGGGGTTAGCTGAAAGCAGCCATGCTCGGCTCTTTCGAGAAATCCACGGCTGATGAAGGCATAGGCCGCGTTCGCGATCTGCCGGTAGTCCGCATCCAGACCGGCGTCCAGCTCGGCAAGTGACTGGCAGGAGCCATCAGCAAGGCACTGCAGCAATAGGGTTGGCACCGTACCGGGTTTCGAGCGCTCCCGCATCACACCCCCTCCGGAACGTAAATGTCCTGGTTGGTGTGGCGGTTGTTGATAATCACATGGCCAGCCATGTCCGCCATGGTGACGCCCTCCGATCCGATTTCGGAGCGCATGCCGAAGCGTTCGATGTTGGCGATGGCTTCCAGCACCTCGCGATTGAAGCCTTGGGAGGCGGTCAAGACAAAATTGGCGAGATCGTCAGCGACGGGAACCTCGCAACGTCCTTTGATCAGAAGCTTGATATCGTCCTTGCTGGCCTTTTCGAACCGAACCTTCTGTGAAACGCGGGAGGCGACCTGCGGAAACCGGGAAAGATTATCCTTGATCTTGCCCATCCCGACGAAAACGGTCGGCAACTCGATCATGTCGGAGATATCGCGAATCGTTTCGAGGATCGTTGCCTTGGACGAAACATGGTCCGCCTCGTCGATGACGAGGCCGAAAGGCCGGCGCGCCATGAGGGCGTTATTTTGCCGTACCGCCAGCTCTTCGAGCACCTTGGCATATTTCTTCTGGAAGGAATGCGGCGGGTTGACCCTAAGCGTGTCCAGAAGTTCGTTCATGAACCATGCGGGTGACCATTCCTTCTTTGCCCGAAGGTAAATGCAGTTGTTTTGAGCCACCCAATGCTTGAGGGTGGTGGTTTTCCCAAGGCCCGGCAGGCCGTCCACAACGACAAGGCATGCCTCCGTAGCGCCGCGATCCTCTAACGCCGAAAGCGCGCTCAGAAAGCGTTTTACGTTGCTGGTCTCGACAAAAACATTTTTCATGATACTTTTTCCTTCGTTGTGTTGATGTCAGGCAGCGGCGCGGACGATGTTTCGAAGAGCGTCCACGTCGATGCCTGACAGTCTGAAAAGGTCGATCGCGGTTTGCCTCTGGAGGCACTGACGCAACACCCGAACCTGATTGACCGTTAGAATTCCCGGATTTTCGAGCGCCCACGCCGCCAGTTCCTCGTCACTGGCGAATGTCTTTCGGCGGGGGATATCGATGGCTTCGGGGGCCGAAACTTTCGTCTCGATCAGAATTGGACCGGCGTCATCTGCATGCGGCGCAGGCGTAATGGTGATCGGCATTGTTTCGAGGCGAGCGTCTTCGAGGAAACGGCCCGGAGACAGTTCGGCCGCGACCACGTCGAGCTTGTCCTGAAGGCGTCTGGCGCGGGCTGTCGCCCGCTTTTCCATTGCCGCCCGCTCCATGGTGAGCGGAATGTAACGCTCCTCATTGCCGGCAAAAACGGCAACGCAGATCAGGCGACCCATTAGCTCCTCACCCGATTTCTGGTCGATCTCGCGAACCCAGATTTTCGAGGCGTCGTGAACGTCGTATCCAACAAGAACATAGTCGCCGTGGAACTCTTCCAGGGCCATGTGGAAATAGGTGTTGGTCAGGAACTCGATCATGGCGCGGTTCGTCTTGCGCTTGACATACGGCCGGAACAGATCGTCCTTCTCGCCTTCCAGCACCGGCACGATCTCGAAGCCTGTCGAAGTGTGGTATTCCCAATATTGATCGGGCGACATCTTGTCGGGCAGCGAGCTGTGCGGCCGGGCGTTGTAGGCGACGATCGCGTTGTTGCAAGCGTCGATGAACTGTTGAAACGTCGGCAGCTTTGCCGAGGTGCCGATCATCTTCAGGTCGCGGCGGGTTTCCTTGAAGGCCCGGTGCTTCGCCTCCCGGTCCATGTCTTCGCCGATATAGGTCTCGAAGGTCTTGGCGAGCGGCGTCCAGACCGTTTGGTGAAACCGCTCCATGATGCCGCGTGCCTGCGAGTTGTACGGCAGGGAATGCAGCTTTGTGATGCCGAGGCGTTCCGTCAGGCCTGTCAACTGATTGTCGAGGATATCGTTGCGGAAGCCGGGACCACGGTCGGCGTAGAATATGGCTGGAATCCCGTTGGTCTCGCAGGCATGCCGCAGCGCATCGACGACACCGCCCGAATTTTCGGCAAGACCAACGGAAAACCCGACGCACCGCCGCGTTGCCACATCGACGATCGGTGTCACTTCCGGCCGGAAGGGCTGGCCATGGATCGGATGGGCGATTTCGGCGTCGAACGTCTTGCCGTCAGCCGTATAGACGCATCCGGGCAAAAGATCGGCCGTGGACCGCATCGTATAGGCCATGCGGGCCTTGAGCGTCAGCGGACCTTCTCGGCCGCGATGCTTCTCGACATTGCCGAGACGGGCCATCAGCCGGCGCACTTGGTCGTAGTTGGGGGGCACGATATGCGCGGGCAGAGCCTTGCAGAACAGCTCCAGTGTCTCCGTCAGGCAGGGCTTGCGCGGCTGGGCGTAAAGCCGCAGGAACTGCCAGAACCATGACGGAATGTCCTGCTTTTCCTTGGTCGGCAGCGGCGCAAGGGCCGCGATCCCGACCTCGTCGCGCAGCTTGAACCAGTTGTAGAGGGTGGCGCGGCTAACGGATGCCTTTTCGGCCCGGTCGTTGGCGGTGATGAGTATGGCATCTGAGAGCTGCAGCGCTGCCGGGTCGGCGAGGAATGTCTGGATGGCCTGCCGTTGTGAATATCCGTTAGAAATCTGAAAGGTCTCGATCGCCGACAAAATGGCCGAGCGAGCCGCCATGACATTGCGCTGGCGCGCCGAGAGCTGGGCTGTCGAAATGGCCTCGCGCCGGGCAATATCGCGGGCACGGCTTTGCTGCTGGGTGGCGAGGACAACCTCTTTGCTGACTTCGGCGTGGAGGGCTGCTTGCAGCAGTTCAGGCAGAAGAGACACATGATATTCCATGCCCCCGCCGCCTTCGCGGCCAGAGCGTCTTCTTGCGAGATTAATTGGGAGATTGTTCCAGCCCTCGGCCTTGGCGCGAAGCTGAACGCCTCTTTCTGAAAGGGGCATGCTTTTTAACTTGAGCCGAGCACCCGCGTCTGCGATTTCGATAGCTGTCAGGAAGGTCATTGCTGCCCCTCCCATCGGGCTTTGCGCCGGAATTGGCCGTAGCGCTCCTGATGTGCCGCCGCGCGTCGCAGCCGCACGTCCTCCGGAACGGTTTCGCCGCGCGCCTTCAGCTGCTGAAAGCGGGCCTCTGCCGTTTTCAGCCCGCATCTTGGGGAACTTTCGTCACAGTCTGGAAGGGTGCAGGAAAAGCAGGGATGATAGTCGGCCTTCCTCATTTCAACAGGCCTCCGACACGCCCGCGAAGGGCGGCGCGCTGCCGTTCGAGATCGGCCAGACGCTCCTCCGTCTGCCAGAGCTGGATCACTTCTGCGTATCGGGCAGGCACCGCGACAAAGCCTGAAAACTCGCAGAGGAAATTCAGAAGCTCGTAGCAACCGGTCGCGTCGATTAGGGCGATAAAGCGCTCGACCGTGATCTTCTGGTCGCGCCGGGCCGGGCTGGCATAGACGTCCAACATGTTTTCGGTCACACGCTGTCCGAGATAATCGGACATTTCCGCCGCGATCGTGTCACGAGGCTTGCCGCTCATCGCCATGGCTTCCGAAAGCACCCGCGCGATTTTCACATCCAGCGTGCCACCCTTGGCGACGTCGGGCTCAAAGCGCGCGACCACGGCTGGAGGCTGGTAGTCGCGGAAAAGGTCCATAGTGTCAGGATCGCGGCGCTTGCTCATCTTACAGAAGCCCCTTGCGCTTTACCCAGGAGACGATCCGCTCCTCGTGGATGGAAAGAACGCTGTCCAGTTCCTCGTCTTTCAGGCCGGTCAGGGCCTTGTTGAGCGAGGCGAATTTCTTCTCGACATGCGAGGGCGCGCGGCCGTTCTCGATGATGATCAGCGCCTCCGCAACGTTGGCGGCTGTCGGCGGGCTGGAAAACAGGCAGTCGAGGACGGCCTTCTGATAAGCCGGCGTTTGCGCGGAAAGGAGCTTCAGGCTCGACTGGTGATCGGCAAGCCATGTCCCGGCCGCGCGCGCACGGGACGCGACGGTAAGGCCTTTCCAGATAGAGACGGCCATGCGGATGGCACGTTCGGAAAGCCCGATTTTCTCGGCCGTGTCCGCCACGAAACCGAAGATTTCGGGCGATGGCGGATCAAGTGGCAATTTTTGCCGTTTGATTTCTGACTTTCTGTCGCCACCGTGTTTCCGTTCGGGATAGAGACGTTCGTAGGTCTGTTTCAACTCGTAAAGATGGTGAGCCCGATCGAGCGCATTGAGATCGTTGCGGCCGAGGTTCTCCATCACCTCTTCGAGGCGTGCTTCGTCGTCGTTGGCTGCGGTGGAAATCCTTGCGCGGATTGTCGGCCAATCGTTTTTCGTCGCGGCACCATGCCTGTGAAGGCCTGTGACAAGGCGAAAGCCGGTGTCGATCTTGCGGACGGTGATCGCGTTGATCTGGCCCTGGACCGTGAACAGGGAGGCAAGAGCATCGACCCAGGCCAAGTCCAGATCGCGGGCGCGATCGGTGGGGATGTCGATGTCTTTGAGGGGGATGTCGATGTCTGTCATGTTGCTGCCTGCAATGCGAATGGAATGGATTGGTGCGGAGCCGCCGCTTGGGAGGACAAGGCGGCTCCGCTGGTTTTCCGCCGGACGCAACACCGGATCGGCGGAAAAAAGGTCAATGTCTGCGGTTCTTGAGCAACCAGTAGAAGGCCAGAAGCTCGACCGCGATCCAGAAGCCCCACGCGGACATGGCGATCTGGAAGGACGTCATCAGGCGCTGACCTCCAATTGCTGGACGAGTTCGCGCAACTGCTCGGCCACGAACCTCTTTGCCCGCTCGCGGGCATCGGCCTGCAGCGCCAGGGTCTTTTCCTCGATCGCCTTTTCGACCAGCGCGCTGAGCGGGTTGCCGTCGCGTTTGGCGATGCCGGTCGGGGTCGAAACGGACAGGGCTACAGCAGCAAAGGATTGCGGGGTTAGCGGCTCAAACGGTTCTGGAGCGGGCGCGGCATTTGCTTTTTCGATCTGCCGGGCGGGTCGCTCGATCTCGCCCTTCGCCACGGCCTTGGTCCAAGCGTTGAAGTCGATCGGTAGAGGGCTCTCGAACCCGAGCGCACCGATGTCGGCGCAGAATGACCTGTACATGAACCGGTCTTCGAAGCCTCCTCCGGATGCCCGATCCCAGGCCGCTTGCAACGCATTGGTCGCGCTGGGCGGGAGGGCGGCGAAATATGCCGGTACCGTCTGGACGTCGATATCCTGCGATTGATCCTCATGGGCGACGGCCGGCCGCGCCGGTTCGCCACCGGGGCAATCGATCAGACCTCCCTGCACGCCAGCGACCCAGCGCTTGACCACGGCACGCGGCGGCGGAGCAATCTTGAGGTCGTTCAGCTCCTGAACGAAGTCACTGTAGGCAACAAGGCCATTGTAATTCGGGTCGCGGGATTTGCTCCAGAGCTGTCCTGCGGGACGAATGGCGGCTGTGGGCAGGTCGCTAAAAAAGGGAATCTGATGTGTGGTAGTCATGGAAACGTCTCCAATGTTAGGCGTTAGCGGTCGGGCGTGCCGGCAGCTCCGCAAATTCGGGATCGGACAGGAAGCCGTCGCGCACGAGCGCGGCGCAAAGCGGCACGGCAAATTCCTCGCAAAGCACCTCGACGATGCGTTGTTCGATTTCTTCGCCGGTGATGTCGTCGAGTTTGTCGAGGATGAAAAAATGCGCAGGCATGTCGCCGGGTGCGTACAATGGCCTTTCGCCTTCGCTGGAAAAGCCGTTGAAGATTTTGGTAAGTGCGGTCGTGATCATTGGATCCCGACCGTTTGCGCTCTCGGTACTGTAGCCGTTCTCGATCAGTCGGCCATGAAGTCCAGCGGCGGCGATAATCAGGCTTTTGGCCTGCTCGACTGTCATGCAGCCGATGGTGTCAGCTGGCCCGCACACGAGGGGCATGGCCGCGATCATGCCGCCACCCGCTTGTCAGCAGACGCGTTGGATTTTTGACTTTCTAACGGGCCGTACTTCGCGCTATCGTAAATCCGGGTAGTAGTTTTGGGGTAACGGTTCGGCCACAGAGTTTCGGGCTTTTCGTCGATAAACTCGGCGATGATACGCTCGTCGATGCTGTTGGGGCGGGTCCAGACATTGCGCATGCTGCTTGGGTTGCGGTCGTTTCGAAGCGCCAGCTGCTGAAGTGTCATGCCGCGTTCGTGGATTTCGCAAAGGATCCTCTTGGGGGTCCATTTGGGCGGTTTACTCATACGGTTACTCCTGGGGAAAGCGGGTGGTGCAAACACCCGCTTTCTTTTGGTTGGTGAAGGACATTCGCCGTCAGCCGAAGCAGGCGGCTAACAAGGGATAACAGAGAAACGCTGTTTATAAAACAGTATTTTTCTGTTTTTGGTATGGGCAGAAAATCAGTAGCGAAAACGCCGTTTGCTCAAAGGCTTACTCAGCTGCGAGAAACGTTAGGATACGAGAGCCGCAGCGCTTTTGCGCTCGAACTAGGTTTCCACCCTGAGACCTTGGGGGGCTATGAGCGAGGCGATTCGATGCCGGACCTCGATTTTTTGGCCGATTATTCGCAGAGATTTTCTGTTAATCTTCATTGGCTGATTTCCGGCAAGGGGGAAATGTTCCAGGGGCCGCTAAAGCCAAGAGGAGGGACAGATCGGCTCGGTGAAACGAAACAGATCAAGAAGCGAGCGCTCGAAGAAATGCCTGCATCTCGCAGTGCATCAAGTCTGGTAATCGACTGGGCACCGAACGATTTTGTGCGGTTGCCGCAATATGATGTGAAGGCATCTGCGGGGACAGGATTGGTCGCGATCAATCAAATGCCCGTTAGTGAAGTAGCGTTCGAGCGGGCTTTTCTGCGCAGTTTGGGGGGAGCGCCGGACCATTGTTTTTTGATGTGGTCCAGCGGCCCGAGTATGTTGCCAACCATACATGATGATTCGCTTATGATCGTCGATGCTAGTCAGACTGCGGTCGATGACGGACGGATCTACGTTTTCAGCGTAGGCAATGCGGTGTTGGTAAAACGCGCCCGCTGGCGGATGGACGGAAAACTGGAACTTACATCCGATAACAAAGAGATGCATTTTCCAGTTGAGATTTTCGATGCGGACCGTGTTGAAGATCTGGTTGTAGTAGGCAGGGTGATTTTCGTAGGCCACAGGCCAATTTGACGGGGAAAATTTATGCGACCTTTTTTCGTTTTGTCGCTTGTGGCAAGCCTCGTTGTGCCTGCCGGGGCACATGCTCAGACTGTAGAAGAAACCGTCGCATTCATCGTGCTTGGTCTGGAAGACAACTCGAATAAGATGACGAAGCATGGGACAGCCAAGATCATACAGCGATCTAGTTCACCGGCGATCTACGACTTTGTCGGAGCCCCCCTCAAAGGTGGAATTGAGCGTGTCACGGTAAGGTCGATAAAAAAATGCACCATCGGAGTGACCATCGTTGGCGATCCCGAGGAGCCAGTCGAGATAGTTTACGACTTTGATAAATTCATAGACCTAGACTTGTCGCTAGGACTTCCAATTTTGACCTTTACCCCATCTTGCGGGGTCTCTCGGGATAACCTGTGCTCCGCCAAAGCGCCGTTGGAAGTCACGATGCCGGTTGACCGCTTGCTTAGAGCCCTCAGCTACCTTCGTTCGAATTTTTGCGCTGGCAATGCTTTCTAGGAATAAGCCGCTTTTTTCGGTTCGGACCTTGGGAGTGTCGGGAAGGCGCATGTACGGTAGGAAACTAATTAAATTTCAATCCTGTAGCTAAGGTCCGAAATCTTCGTTGAAGGTCCGAACAAATTTCGGACCTCAATTTCACCCGCATACCGGCTCGCAATTTATATCACTCTGATCTGTCGCGCCCAAAACATGCATTTCGTGCAAAATGCCTTCGTTTTGCTCATAGTTTTCAGAAACATGAAAGAATGCGTTCTCGTCAGCGCGATTGACAGAACAATGCGAGAAGAATGCGTGAATCTGTCCAGAAGGTTGCGCGATATTCTCGCACTTTCGCCACCCAATTTGCATTCCCCCCGCCGCCCCATCGTTAGAGGCTGCAGCCGTTTCCCTTTGATTCACAGGGACTTGCGGGCTGGTCAATCAGATAGGTCCGTGTCCAAAAGGTATCACCCCCCTACACTCGGGCGCCAGGAGCTCGACGGCGAGATGATCGAGGATCGCGAGGACGCGCTCTGGTCGCGCGCGGCGATCGAGAGCCTCAAGCTGCGCGAGACGGGGCCGCTCGGGCGCATCGTCGTGGCGGTCGATCCGCCTTCGGGCGCAGGACGAGGCTCCTGTTGCGGCATCATCGTCGCCGGGCTCGACCGGGCGGGGCGGGGGGTGGTTCTCGCGGACTGTTCGGTTGAGGGCGCAAGCCCGGCCGGATGGGCGGCTGCCGTGGTGCGCGCCTATCGCCGGTTCGATGCGGACCGGATCGTGGCCGAGGTCAACCAGGGCGGCGACATGGTGCAGGCGGTGCTGAGGGGGATCGACGCGCAACTGCCGGTGACCTCGGTTCGGGCGTCCCGCGGAAAATGGCTGCGGGCAGAGCCGGTGGCCGCGCTTTACGAGCAGGGGCGTGTGGTGCATGCCGGATCATTTCCGGCTCTGGAAGACCAGATGTGCGAATTTAGACGATTGCCGTAAAGGCAATGAAAAACAAAAGGTTGCGCTTTACAAAGAAGGCGCACAAAACCGTGAACACTGCAAGAACAAACGGTCTAACTGTAAAACCAAAATCAGCGTTGAGCTGACCAATGTCCAAAAGAAAACCGCCGCTCCGATTGCAGTCGGAAACGGCGGTTCTTTGTCTTCGGAACAGGAAAACTTCACTCCGAATTCCTATCCGAATACGTGCGCAGATGCAATCAATTTGGCGGCGCATTGGCTTCACGAACATCGCACCGAAATCAAAGGGCCGGTTATTCCGGCGCTTAGGGATCGGTTCGGGCTGAAGAACCTTGATGCGATTGAGGCCACCAAGCGCGCTCACTCCCTTGCGTATGGGGGTGCGGTATGAGCGACCCCCTACAGGTTTCCTCCGCATTGCTTCGCACGCCGTTGATGCGCAAAGGGCCGCTCGATCCTGCCATTGTCGATGCCTATATGACGGGGGCTATTCCGACCATCGGCGCGAGCCGTGGGCCGATGGTTTCCAACGTCTTTAATCGCTACTCTCGCCGCCTCACGAGCTTGGTTGGCAGGAAGTGGCAGCGCTCTCCAGACCGGGCCGCATCAGTCGCACGTAAGCGTAAGCTGGGCGGCTCCAGCGGAATGCCCGACACTATCCGCCACCATTACACGGAAGGGGAGCGGGCTGCGCTCGTTGTCATCGCTGGTGAGGTGAAACACCATGGCATATGTGACCTTCCCCTTGATCGCATAGCCGCCGTCGCAGGCGTGAGCCGCACTACGGTGCAGAACGCTATCCGACAGGCACGGCTCCGCCATCACCTTTCGGTAGAACCTCGCCCTCGCAAGGGGCAAAAGAACCTGACCAACATTCTGCGCGTCGTGTCGCGTGAGTGGGTCTCTTGGTTGAAGCGCGGGCCATCGCTGGCGAGAGAGATAGGGTTCAATTTAGTCCACCCCACGAAGACCACAGATAAAAAACATACGGAGAAAGGGAGCAAGAGCCGACAGGCTGGCATGCGTGGCAGCGTCAGAAGGGGCTTAGGAGAGGGAGCGGATGGCAAGGGCAGCGGACCCATGCCCCATGGAGGGCGTGGCAATGGCTGATTGGCCCTACGGTACGAGTGCATGGCAGAAGCTCCGGCTTGCGAAGCTGGCGAGCAAACCTGTTTGCGAACCATGCGAGGCGCGGGGCGATGTGACAGTGGCGAATACGGTGGATCACATGATGCCGATTACCAGCGGCGGCGATCCATTCCCGCCCCTCGATGGCCTGATGTCGATGTGCGAGCGTTGCCACAATGAGAAGACGGCAGCGAACGACCGGACGCACAAGAAACCGTTCGCGAGGAAGATCAAAGGCATCGATGCAGCGGGAAATCCGGTCGATCAGTCTGATGGTTGGCATAGGGGGGGCGGGTCAAATCACGAAAACGGCTCTTCGCCCGGACCGACGTTGGAGAGCGGAATATACTTAGTTTCAGACACAAAGCATAACGATAACAACGATTTGGGGTTTTCATAATGGCAACACGGGGCATAGGCGCGAAGGCACTTTCGGAACGCGGCAAGATCGACGTTCGCCCCGTCATGCCCTGGGAAGAGCCCGGCCTGTCGCGAGCAGGCCGCGTGATCGCCTTTCTTGAGGACTTGCCGATAACGGCTGGCAAGCTTGCCGGAACCGTCATGAAAATCCGGCCGTGGCAGCGCGAATTCATTGAGGCGGTCTATGCCGAAGACGACGAGGGGCGGCGACCGGTCCGCACGGCGGTTCTTTCTATGGCCCGAAAGAATGGCAAGACCCAGCTCGCGGCCGGGATCGCGCTGGCGCACCTGTGCGGGCCGGAAGCCGAGCCGCGTGGCGAGGTATACTCGGCCGCCCTGACGCGCGATCAGGCGGCGAAGCTCTTTCAGGAAATGTGCGCCATCCTCGCGGCGCACCCGGAGCTTGACGACCGCTGCAACATCATCCGCTTCAACAAGCAAATCGAAGTCCTGACCGGCGACGGACAAGGCTCGATCTACGCCGCGCTGTCGGCCGACGCTGGCTCGAAAATGGGCCTGTCGCCTTCCTTTGTCGTCTATGATGAGCTGGGCTCCGCTCCGAACCGTGACCTATTCGACGCGCTCGACACCGCGACCGGCGCTCGCGACAATCCGCTGATGATGTGCATTTCGACGCAAGCCGCCGCCGACCATCACGTATTTTCGGAGCTGATCGACTATGGCGAGCGTGTCAATTCCGGCGATATCGATGATCTGAGCTTTCACCTGACCCTCTATGCCGCACCGCAGGATGCCGACCCATGGAGCCGCGAGGCATGGATTGCGGCCAATCCCGCGCTTGCGGATTTTCGGTCGCTGGACGACGTGCAGCGGCAGGCAGGGCAGGCGCGGCTTGTGCCGTCCAAGGAAAGCGCCTTCCGCAACCTGATCCTCAATCAGCGCGTCTCCGCTGTCTCCCGTTTCATCCATAAGGCCGAATGGGACCGGTGCAAGGCCGCTCCCGATCTCGCCTACCTGGCTGGCCGCGAATGTTATGGCGGGCTAGACCTCTCCGGCTCCCGCGACCTGACAGCCCTTGTCCTGGCATTTCCCGGCGAAGGGCGCAGCTTCGATATCGTCTGCCAGTTCTTCATGCCGGAGGCGAGCATTGCCGAACGGTCCAACGAAGATCGCGTGCCCTACGATCTGTGGGCGAAGCAAGGCTTCATCACGCTTATCCCCGGTTCCACCATCGATCCCAGCTTCGTTGCCATGAATGTTTTCAACGCGACGCAGACCTATGACGTGCGAACCATCGCTTACGACCGCTGGCGCATCGAGGACTTGAAGCGGGAGCTGGGCCTGTTCGGCGGCAATGTGCCGCTGGAGCCTTTCGGGCAAGGGTTTAAGGATATGTCGCCTGCCGTCGATATGCTGGAGCGTAGCGTTGCTGAAAAGCTGATCCGGCACGGTGGAAATCCGGTTCTCAATATGTGCGCCGCGAACGCGGTCATAACGCGCGATCCGGCCGGCAGCCGGAAGATGGACAAGAGCAAGGCCTCGGGCCGCATCGATGGCCTTGTGGCGCTGGCGATGGCCTTGCAGGTTTCCGGCCGTCACGAACCGGATGCGATGCCGTCGTGTCTATTAGAAATGCTGGAGGAC
The DNA here is from genome assembly GCF_029223885.1 of Pararhizobium gei. Lineage (NCBI taxonomy): Bacteria > Pseudomonadati > Pseudomonadota > Alphaproteobacteria > Hyphomicrobiales > Rhizobiaceae > Pararhizobium > Pararhizobium gei. The sequence goes on from NZ_CP119409.1 coordinate 1,602,221, forward strand.
TGACTTAATCACCAAGGGACTGTCCAGCGTGTTTGAAAAATGTTTCGACCGTCCATCGAAATTCCGCCTGCACCGGATGAGCTTCCTTTTCAACCGGACCTTGGTCAGCACGGCCACTCACTCGTTCGAACAACCCCGCAATGTACTTCTGGGGGTCGGGTTGCGTTCGCGCCAAATCGCGGACGATCTCCATCAGAATGTAAGATTGGGCGATGTTCTGTCCCTGAGCTTGGCCGAGGGCTTTGGTCAGCTTATTTATCGTTGTGATAATATCGTCATCCATCCGAGGCTTCCTTTCCCTCAAGCCAGGCCGTGACAATGAAGTTGATAGCCTCATCAACAGGCATTGCTCCGAACTGCTTTTCGATACGCGCGATAGTCTCCTTCTGAACGTTCAGCATGACGGAACGTTCGGTCAGCTTTTCTCTCGGCTTAATGTGGTCATTAGCTTTCGCCCATTGGGCAAAAACATAGCGAACAGCTTCCGGTCGAGTAATCCCCACCTCGCTTGCAACGTCATCCAATACCTGAAGTAATTCGGGTTGCAGGCGAACCTGCACCTGAATGCCTTTTCCGGTAGCGGGTGGCCCGCGCTTTTTCCTTGGTACCACAGTTTGACTTGTCATAAAAACAGTGGTACCACGAAAAACGACGGAAGGGAAGTTGGCGCTTCTCCTTCCGTCTAACCGAAACGACGATCACAGGAGGATCATCGAATGGCTGAACTCGCCCATATCACTAGACGGGGAATACTGAAAGGCATTGCGACCAGCAGCGTGGTTGCCGTCCCTTCCGTCGCGGCTGCTTCTTCCGAGTTAGCGCATGAGCCAGAACATCCTTGGGAAACAGCTCGCCGTCTCGCGCACGAATTGTCAGATGTGCTGCGGGCTACGGATGATGGCCGTTGGTTTGCGACAATCTACCCTGCTGACCAGCATGAATATCCAATCATGTTCGGTGACATAAAGTCACAAGAGGATGCACGTAACTATGTCGATACACGACTTTCGGCTCTGATCGGGGCTCATCGCGAGGCGGTAGAAATTTTCTCTTCTGCATGCGATGCGACAGACCGCATAGCCATAGGTCGCGAGCCTTCCAAAGCGGCGTGGCGCAGGTATACGAAAGCGTCCCGCGATGAGGAAAAATCGTTTCTTGCTGTATGCGAATTTCGCCCAATGAACGACGCAACGCGGTCGGTGAAGGCCAAGTACCTTCAGGAATTCACCCGTCATACACAGTTGAACGAGGTGCAGGTCGCTGCGTTGTTGAGCTCCATGCTAAGCCGAATAACCTCCCTCATGAGGTAATGTCTTGACGGGCATAACCTCATTATGTAGGTTATGCCCGTATCATTCGGGATCGACCTATGACCACGGCCGCAAAAATGTTCGAAAAACTTTCGGTGAGCATCAACCGCTCTTTCTCCAATGTCGAAGCCTACGGCCTCGCCCTGAGCAAGTATGGCTGGTGGTCTCCCGGTAAGCGCGGTCGCGGGGCGATGCCGCGTTCCGTCATGGACGGCGGCAAATTGCTTCTCGCCATCCTGGCAACAGGTCCGAGCGAGTTGACCAGCCGCGAACAGGGCGTCGAAAGCTTCTTCCTCGACTATGCCAATCTTCGCGTTGCCCCAAACATGCTGAATGAGCCGTGGGTGCGTTGCGTCATGGGCGAGCTGGGGCTGGGTAATGATGCCGGTTTCCTCGATTTCATCGCGGCGTTTCTCGCCCGTTACATCGATGGCACGGCGGATCGCATCATCTTTTTCAGTCCCGATCCTCCCGGCTTCCATGGCGATGACGATGTTTACGAAGGCCCGAATATTGAAATCCGCATCAAAGGGCCGAACCCGGCCGGTGGCATCCGCTTCATGCTTTCGCACGCCGTTCTCAACAAGCTCGAAGCCGATGGCGTCGATACCGAACCGTTGATGGGCACCAAGGAAATCCCCTTTGCCCACTATTTCTTCGCGCATCTGGCCGAAGCCAAAAAGAAAGGCGACACGTTGGAAATCGAGGGCTTCGCCGGAGCGATCCGCGTCGTCGCAGAGAACAATGCTCGCGGGATCGGTTTCGAACGCTTCTTCGGTGCCTTGCAGTTCGAAGCGATTGCATCGGCCTTCCGCGAGGCTTCCGACAATTTGGAGGCTCCGACCGAACACTAGCCAATTCCCTGCGCCATCAAGCAACGGCCTCGCCAGCGGGCCGGGACGAAAGTTGGAAAGTGCCTCTCTGGAGGCGCGGGGTGTCCAAGAAGGACCAGACAAGGGGCACATGCTGGCGATTTTCTTTTTGACCTATCCGATTTCTCTAACCGAACTACCGCTTGATTTCCTCCGGACGGCCATCAACCCAACGGAGTTACCCATGAAAAAGCTTATCGAACTGCGCGAAAAGCGTGCCGCCAAGGTGGCCGAAATGCGCAACCTCCATCAGAAAGACAAGATGGAGGACACGGAAGAACAGCGCTTCAAGGCGCTGGAAACCGAAGTCACCGACATTGACGGGCAGATTTCCCGCGAGGAACGTATGGCCTCCTTCGAGCGCGAAGAACAGCGCGGCGAAACTGTCAGCGGCGGGGAGTTTGACCGCGAGCTGCGCAACTATTCGCTGGCCTCCGCCATCAGCGGCGTGCTCGCCGGCCGTCTGACCGGCCGCGAGGCCGAAATCGATCAGGAATTGAAGCGTGGCCGCGAAAGCCGCTCTGGCGCTTCCGGCATCCACCTGGCTGTTCCTTCCGAAATCCTGCTTGGCGGTCGCGAGCAGCGCAACCAGACGGTCGGAACCGCGTCGGCAGGCGGCTATACGGTTGCGACCAACGTTGCCGCTGTAGCCGACCGCATGCGCCCCGCTCTCAAGGTCGAGAGCTTGGGCGCGACCGTCCTTCGTGGCCTGACCGGCTTCCTTGATCTGCCGAACCTTGCCTCGAGCGGCACGGCAAGCTGGGTGGCCGAAAATGGCAACGCAACTCGCTCTGCCGTCACCTTCGAAAAGGTGTCGATGGCGCCGAAGACGGTCACGGCGGAATACCGCCTGTCCCGCCGTCTCATGCTCCAGTCCAGCACCGCCATCGAAGATTTGCTCCGGCGCGATTTGGGTTTCCTGCTGGCGCAGGCGCTCGATGCAGCGGCGATTGCGGGCAGCGGGGTCGCGCCGGTCCCGCTGGGCATCCTGAACACGGCAGGCGTCACGAAGGTCACGACGGAAACGGCCTTCTCCGACACGACGGCAAACCTGATTGCCGAGCTGGAGCTTGATGACGTTACCGGCACTTCGGCGTTCTTGACCAATCCGACGGTTATGAAGATGGCGCGCAAGCTCAAGGACGGCGACGATCATGTGATGCCTTCTTCCGAGCTGTTCCACGGCCAGCGTGTCGAAGTGTCCAGTCAGGTTCCGAGCGATCTCGGAGTGGGCGACGACAAGTCGGCGCTGATCTATGGTCAGTGGGGCGAGCTTTACCTGGGGTATTGGAGCGCGGTTGATATCCTCATTAACCCGTACCATCCCGACGTTGCCTCGAACGGCGGCGCTCTCCTGCATGCCTTCCTCGATGCCGACGTGGCCGTGCGCCACCCGCAGGCATTCGCCTACGCGGAGATTTAAGCCATGGTCTCGCTCGCTGACGCAAAGGCGTATCTCCGCATCGACGCCGACGATGACGACGCGGTGGTTGAACGCCTCATTGCGGCGGCGAGCGACCATCTGAAATCCATCGGCGTGGATATGGAAGCCGCGCCGCTTCCTCCATCGGTCGAGCAGGCGCAGTACCTGCTCATCAGTCATTTTTATGAAAATCGTGAAGCAACCGGACCGACCACCAACGCCGCTATCGACTTCGGCGTTGATCGTCTGATTGCCCCTCATCGGGAGCAAGGCATATGAGCAGCTTTGAAAAGCGCGGCTTCACCATTGAAGTTCGCGCGAAGGGCCGTCGTCTGGAAGGATATGCGGCCACATTCTCCAAGTCCGCCGATATCGGCGGGCGGTTCACCGAGACCATTGCGCCGGGGGCATTCTCCGGCTCGCTGCGTTCCAAGGCGGATGTGCTGGCGCTGGTCGATCATGACGCGGGCCGCGTCTTGGCCCGCACGCGCTCCGGCACCCTGCGCCTCTCCGAAGATAGCCGGGGTCTCGCCTTCGATCTGGACATTCCCGACACTGTGGCGGGCCGCGATGTGTTGGCGCTTGCCGAACGCGGCGACCTCGGTGGCATGTCTTTTGGCTTCACGGCAGTGGATGAAAAGCGCGACGGCAACCGCCGCGAGCTGCGGGCTGTCGAGTTGCACGAAATCAGCGTTGTGCTGGCTTGGCCCGCCTATGACGGCACGGTCATTCAGGCACGTTCCCTTCTCTTGCCGTCGCCGTTCCGTTGCTATGCGGATCGCGCGTTGCGCCTGCTGGAGCTTTCCAAATGAGCTTGATTAATCGCATCCTTGGCCGCGAGAAGCGCGCTGCCATCAAATCCGATGATCCCTACCTTGCTGAGTGGTTTGGCCTTCGCGGCGGTATCGGCGGCTACGTCGATCCCGGCCGGGCCACCGGCATTGCTGTGGGCCATGCCTGCATCGCCATCGTCAGCCAGAACCTCGCGGCCATGCCGCTGAACCTTTATCGTCGGAGCAATGATGGTGGTCGCGAGCGGGCGACGGATCACCCGCTTTACAGCGTTCTGCACGATATGGCCAATCCGAACATGACCGCCTTTGAATGCCGCGAGGTTTTGCTGGCGTCGGTCATGGTGAATGGAAACGCCTTCGCTCGTCTCGAATGGAACGGTCGGGGGCAGGTTTCGGCACTGTTCCCGCTCGATCCCGGTAATGTGGCCGTGGAGAAGCTGGACAGCGGGCGGCTCCGCTACCGGGTTTCCAACGCCGCCGGCGGCGTCCGCGTTTACCTGCAGGAAGAAATTCTGCATCTGCGTTACCGCCTCGCACGTGACGGCGTCATGGGCCTTTCGCCTATCCAGATGGCCCGCGAAACGTTCAACCTTGCTTTGACGCAGCAGGAGACGGCCGGAAAGCAGGCCGCAAAAAGCTTCCTGCCGGAGGGAGCTTTGGTTTTCCCGAACATCATCGGCAAGGATCAGCGCCAGACGGTGCTCGACAAGCTTGAAACCAAGGTCAATTCTGATCTCTCCACCCGGGGCGTTCTCGTCCTCGATGGCGGGACGGATTGGAAATCCTTCTCTTTCTCTTCGAAGGACGCGGAGTTTCTGGAAAGCCGCAAGCTGACCAATCTGGATATCTGCCGGATTTGGGGTGTGCCGCCGACCGTGGCGGGCATTACCGATAACGCGACCTATTCCAATAGCGATCAGGAAAGTCGCGCTCTTGTCGTTCGGTGCCTGGCTCCCATGGCGCGGCGCGTCGAGCAGGCCATGAATGCATCGCTCTTGACCGTCGAAAGCCGCAAGTCGCTCTTCGTCGAGCATGACCTGGCGGGCTTGCTGCGCGGCGATATGAAGGCCCGATACGACGCCTACAGCGTGGGCCGCAACGGCGGCTGGCTTTCGGTCAATGAAATTCGCGGCTGGGAAAACATGCCGAACATCGATGGCGGTGACGAGTACCTGTCGCCGCTCAACATGACTGAGGCCGGAGCAGGGGAGTTGCCGAATGACGACGGGCAGTGATCTTGATCGGCGTATCACGATAGAGCGCTACACAGAAGTTGACGACGGTCATGGCGGTGTCGATCTGATATGGGCAGAACTCGCCATCGTCGCGGCATCCCGACACGATGTTTCCGACAGCGAGCGTGTAGCCTACGGCGGCATCGTCTCCAATACCATTCGGCGCTTCGTAATTCGCGCGATAGGTCCGCAGTCCAGCGTCAGCGCCGTGGACCAGCTCCGCTACGACGACATGATTTGGAACATCCTCGGCGTGAAGGAAACGCGTGACGGTCGCAAGCGCTTCCTCGAAATCACAGCGAAGGCGGGGGGGTGATCGATGCCAGCTCGAAACCAATTACCGGCTCGCCCTTCATCCTATCTGTCCTGCGCCTCGCTGGCGCGTGAACTGGATATGTCGGAAACGACGGTTCACGAAATGGTGCGGCGGGGCGTGTTGCCGAAACCCGTCAAGCTTTCTCCCGGCTGTGTTCGCTGGTGCTGGGAAGATGTGCAGATGGCGCTTGCAAGCGGAGCCTCAATGAACACTTCGGGTGCCGCGAGCGACCCTTACATGGCTGGAGCGCACAATGCCACGTCAGCGCCATAAGGCGAAAGTCACTCTTCCGAAAGGCGTCCATCGCGTCGTTTCGCGCGGGCGGGAGTATTTCTATTTCCAGCTGGGCCGGGGAACCGACCATGCCGGAGAGCGCATCGCGTTGCCGAATGATCCTCACTCCCCGGAGTTCTGGACTGCAATCCGGCAGGCGCAGGGTAGCATCGGGGCCGTTCCAGTGGATACGCTGGGCGCAGTAGCGGACGAATACCTGCTGTTCCTCAAATCCGCAGGTACGATCACAAGCGGCACGTTTGAGCAGTATCAGCACTCGCTTCGTTTGGCTAAGACCGCATGGGGCAGTCTTTCTGCCAAGGGCCTCCGGCCTGTCCACGTTCAAGCCGTCATGGATCGCATGGCAGCGACACCTGGAGCGGCAAACAATTTTCTCAGCTCGATGCGGGCGTTTTCGACTTGGGCGCGGGTTCGCGACCACATTGAACACAGCCTGACCGAAGGCGTGAAGCCCTACGCCAAGGATCAGGGCCACAAGCCGTGGACGCCGGATCAGATCGAAGCTGCCTTGACGAAGCTGACGGGCGTCATCCGCCGTGGCGTCATCCTCTATATGTACACCGGCATGCGCGGCAGTGACGCCGTGCGACTGGGCTGGACCGACGTGGACGAAGGCGGCTTTGCCAAAACCACGCAGAAGAAAAAGCGCGATGTGTGGTGTCCGATTGTTCCTGAACTCGCGGCTGAAATGGCGACCTGGGAGAAGCGGCCGGGGCCGTTCCTCTGGCAAGAGGGCGGTCGCGCTGACGGGCACCGCTACACCCGGAAGCTCTTCTCCAAGCATTTCGCGGAAGAACGCGACAAGATCCCGGAGCTTGCTGGGGTGACGCTTCATGGGCTGCGTTGCACCGCGGTTATCCGTTTGCGTCGAGCGGGACTATCGACGGGCCAGATCGGCGATATCGTCGGCATGTCCCTCGCCACCATCGAACGCTACTGCCGGTTTGCTGATCGGAAGATCAGCGGGAAGGCTGCTTTACAGACACTCACGAGAACGAGTGAAGAACAGAACTGTAAAACAACGCAAAACAGTAAAACAAAAACATAGAAAAAACAGCAAGGTAAGGGCCAGAAGATGAAATGTGCGATTTCGGTCCGGACGGCCTGTCGTCCGCACGCTCGCCGGACCGGCTCGATGCGCTGGTTTGGGCGCTGACGGCGCTGATGCTGGATGGCGGCGGCGAGCCGCGGGTGCGGGGTGTATGATTTAAAGTAAGGGAGACGACTGTTTAAGGGATGCGTGCCGGAAACAGGGGCGGCGGTTCATTCCCCGCCTGTCGGGTGGGGAATGAAAGGCGGGCTTATTTGCTCGATGCGACCGGTTTGGGGGCCGTGGAGGCGCTTTCGCGCATCAGGCGCCATTCGGCTTCGAGGCGCTCGAACTGGGCCTGGGACATGTGTTGGGCTGGCATGCAATCCTCCTTCGAATTTTGGCTGCGCCTTTAACGGACGCGGCGCAGGATGGTTCCAACGGATTTGCGTGTGCAGTCTGAAACGGAAACCGATCAGGATTGCGTGGCAGGCGCGCTGGTTGGTTTTTCGGGCGCGGTCGCGGCCTGCTGGCGCATTTGCTGCCAGACGCTTTCGAAACGGTCGAGCACATGCTGCGGGACTGTCGGGCGATTGGCATCGGCTTTGATCTTGGTTTCTGCGGTCATGCGAAACTCCTCAAACATGGGGCAATGTCATATTGCCGTCATCAGATTTCACATCTTAAAGACGAAGTAAATCAGGGTGTTAAACGCTTTAAACGATTGAATTCGTTTAAATCGATTTAGAACTCAGCTTTTTTTTAGCATGGTGAACGGGAGTGCAGCATGATCTCGAACAGGGCCGTTTTTTTCAAAGCCGTGCGGATGTCGCTTTTCGACGGACGGTTGAAACAAGGTCAGGTGGAGGGCATGACGGCCATTCTCGACCGTTGGGACGCCGGGTGTGATGAGGCCGATCTGCGCCGGCTCGCCTACATGCTGGCGACGGCGCATCACGAGACCGGGCGGACCATGCAGCCGGTGCGCGAGACGTTTGCGGCAAGCGACGACCGCGCCATCGCCATTCTCGATACCGCCTATCGACGGGGTAGGTTACCTTCGGTCTCGATGCCCTACTGGCGGCGGGACGGGGATGGCAAAAGCTGGCTCGGTCGCGGGCTGGTGCAACTGACGCACAAGGTGAACTACGTGCGGATGAGCGAGGCGACCGGGATCGATCTCGTGGCTGCGCCCGAGCGGGCCATGGACCTGCCGGTCGCGGTGGATATTTTGTTCAAGGGCATGCACAGCGGCGCCTTTACCGGCAAGCGGCTGGCCGATTATTTCTCGCCCGTTCGGGAGGACTGGACCGGCGCGCGGCGGATCATCAACGGGCGCGACAAGGCGCAACTGGTGGCAAGCCATGGACGGCTGTACCTGGCGGGGCTGATTTTGGCCGCGACCGCATAGGGCGACGCCCGGCGGTGGTCTTTCCGGGCCGCGGCCTTCCGGACATTCCATTGCACCCCATTGCACCCCGAGGGTGCTTGCGAGGATATCATGAAGCATCTCTTTTCCCTGCCGTGGCGCCGCCCGGCGGTATCCGTCGGCTTGGCCGAAAGCAAGGCGGCGACGGGTTTCGTCGCGCTTGCCCAGGACGGGCGGGCGCACTGGACCGGGCGCTCCTATGCGGCGCTGGCGCGCGAGGGTTTCATGAAGAACCCTGTGGCCTACCGGGCCGTCCGGCTGATCTGCGAGGCGGCCGCCGCCGTGCCGCTGCTGCTCTACGAGGGAGATGAGGAACGGAGCGGCCATCCGGCGCTTGCGCTTCTGGCGCAGCCGAACGGGCGGATGGCCGGCGCCGATTTCCTGGAGGCGCTTTATGGACATCTTTTGTTATCCGGCAATGCCTATGTCGAGGCGGTCAGCCTGGGCGAGGAAGTGCGCGAACTGCATCTGCTGCGGCCTGACCGGGTGACCCTGAAGGAAGGGCGCGATGGCTGGCCGGAGGCGTACGACTACCGGGTGGGCAATCATGTCCGCCGGATCGCGGCTGACGACGGCAGGCTCCTGCATCTGAAGCTGTTTCATCCGCTCGACGACCATCTCGGATTTCCGCCGCTGGCGGCCGCGCAGATGGCGCTCGATCTCTCCAATGCGGCGGCGACCTGGAACAAGGCGCTGCTCGACAATTCCGCCCGGCCATCCGGGGCTTTGGTCTATCAGCCGAAGGAGGGTGGCAATCTTTCTGCCGACCAGTACGACAGGCTGAAAAGCGAGCTGGACGAGGGCTATTCCGGGCCGACGCGGGCGGGCCGGCCGCTGCTTTTGGAAGGCGGGCTGGACTGGAAGGCGATGGGACTTTCGCCGAAGGACATGGATTTCGTCGAGGCGAAGAACGGGGCGGCGCGCGACATCGCGCTCGCCTTCGGCGTGCCACCGATGCTGATCGGCATTCCCGGCGACAATACCTATGCAAATTACCAGGAGGCCAACCGGGCACTCTACCGGCTGACCGTTCTGCCGCTGATCGGGCGCACGGCCGCGGCCCTGTCCGGCTGGCTGTCCGGCCGTTTCGGCGAAGCGCTGCGGCTCGCTCCGGATCTCGACCAGGTGGCGGGACTTTCGGCCGAACGCAGCGAGGTCTGGGCGCGGCTGAAGGATGCGGCGTTTCTGACGGACGAGGAGAAGCGGCAGGCGGTGGGCTATTGAAGTGCTGGTCCATCGCTGATATTTTGTAATACGCCGTATTACAAAGGAGCGCATGATGAGCAAGCCAGTTCTGTCCGACCCGATCACGCTGCGTCTGCCCGTGGATGTTCTTGCCGCTATCGAAGCGATCGCGGCAACGTCGGAGCGGCCCCGCAGCTGGGTGATGGTTCGGGCGATGCGGTATTATCTGGCGACAGAGGGCAAGGATATCCTCGCGATTGAGCGTGCCCGCGAAGGGATGCGCCAGGGCAAGTCCCAGGACATGGGCCGATTGCTGGACGAGTTGGATACGCTGAACAAGGATGATGCGGCTTGATGAAGCTGCGGATCTATGACGAGGCGGCAGCCTATCTCAGGGCCGAACGCGCCTATCTTTCCCGCTTTGACAAGCGGGCGGCCTCGGCAATGGTCCAGCAGTTGCGGCAAGCGATGGAGATGTTGCGGCGATTTCCGCAGGCCGGTCAGGCGTTGGAAAGCGTCCCGGGCGTGCGACGGTTTACCGTTCCGCCTTATATTATCGACTATGAGGTCATGGACGGAACTCTCGGCGTGCTCGTCATCCGTCATGGCCGTCAACATGACCCGGATATTATTAGCGATGCGCATGGTGACTTCGAGGATATCTGATTGTTTTCAGATGCTTGGAACAAGCGTCGGATTCTTTTTGGCGGTTTGCTGAACCGACATCCGAAATCCCGGACTCAGTTTCTAAACACTTAGCTGGAACCGATTCAAAAGATTCACAAAGCTGCGCCGGTTGACGCAAACGTCAGGCCGCGTCTGACCTTGCGTCTGCCATCGGCAGTCGCGTGAGGCACTGACAATTCCGACAATAGCATCAGAGGCTTAACAAATGGCTGATTTCGGAAATGACCCGAGCCTTTGGGCAGCCAAGGGGATCGGCTCGGCGGCGGGGGCTGCCGTGTCGCTGGTGTACATGCTGCCCAAGGGACGTCGCGAGGCGGGGTCAAGGTTCTTTACCGGCCTGATCTGCGGCCTGATCTTCGGCGACCCGACGGGCCTCTGGATCGCCGCAAAGCTCGGCATCACCGCCAGCCTTTCCGGCACCGAAGTGATGCTGACCGGATCGGCGGCGGCCAGCCTGACGGCCTGGTGGGTGCTGGGCGCTGCTGCGCGTGTGGCCGAGCGCTACGGGCGCACCAAAGGCGGTAGCCAGTAGCCAAATTGGCGATAGGCAGGCGCGGTGGCTCACAGTGCTGCGATTGCCGACTATCGGCTATTGGCCACCGCCTCCTTCTTTTTCAAAATCTGGAGAGACCCCATGACGACCGACAGATTACCTGTCTGGCGAACGCAGAAGTTTGCCAGCCTGACGCTTTCCGGAGTGACGGGGCAGGGGCGGTTTTCCGGCTATGCCAGCGTCTTCGGCGAGGTCGATCTCGGCAAGGATGCGATCGAGCCGGGCGCCTTCTCGCAATCGCTTGCCAAGCGCGGCGCAGGCGGCGTGCGGATGCTGTTCCAGCACGATCCTGGAGAACCGCTTGGGGCCTGGAAGACCATTCGCGAGGATGCGCGCGGGCTGTACGTCGAGGGTCTGCTGTCGCCCGGCGTGGCTCGGGCGCAGGAGGTGCACCAGCTAATGAAGGCCGGTGCGCTGGACGGGCTTTCCATCGGCTTCCAGACTGTCAAGGCGAGGACTGACCGGAGCGGCGTGCGCCGGATTCTCGAAGCCGACCTCTGGGAAATCTCGATCGTCACCTTTCCGATGCTGCCATCGGCAAGGGTGTCGAACGTCAAGCATGCGCGGTTCTTCCGCGACAGGGAAACGGAACTCGTGCGCACCATGCGACGGGCGTCCCGGATGATGAAGCTCTCACTCAAAGGATGAAGCGAATGATGCAGACAGAAACCGTGGCACCAGAGATCAAGACGGCACCGGAGACGATGACGGCCGCTTTCGAGGATTTCATGGGGGCCTTCGAGGCCTTCAAGGAAACCAACGACCGGCGGCTGGGCGAACTGGAAAGCAAGCTGACATCGGATGTCGTGACGCGCGACAAGATGGACCGGATCAGCCGCACGATGGACGAGCAGAAGCGGGTTCTCGACCAACTGGCACTGAAGAAGGCGCGGCCGCCGCTGGGTCGCAGCGGCGAGACCAGCCTGGAGGCGAGCGAGCACAAGGCGGCGTTTGAAAGCTATATTCGCCGCGGCGACGAACAGGCGCTGCGCGATCTCGAAGCCAAGGCGCTGTCGATCGGCTCGGCCAGCGATGGCGGTTATCTCGTGCCGAACGAGACGGATACGGAAATCGGCCGGCGCCTCTCGGTGGTCTCGCCAATCCGGGCGATGGCGACGGTGCGGCAGGTTTCCGGCGCGGTGCTGAAGAAACCGTTCGCGCTGTCGGGCATGGCGACCGGCTGGGTAGCGGAGGCGGCGGCCCGGCCGCAGACGACGACGCCGCAGCTGGCGGAGCTGTCTTTTCCGACGATGGAACTCTACGCGATGCCGGCGGCAACGGCGGCGCTGCTTGACGATGCCGCCGTCGATATCGAGAACTGGATCGCGTCGGAGGTGGACATCGCCTTCGGTGAACAGGAAGGCACGGCCTTCGTTTCGGGCGATGGCACCAACAAGCCGAAGGGGTTTCTGAGCTACACCAATGTGGCCGAGGACAGCTGGAGCTGGGGCAATATCGGCTATATCGCCACCGGGGCCGCCGGCGCCTTCAAGGCGAGCGGGCCGTCCGACACGCTGATCGATGCGATTTATGCGCTGAAGGCAGGGCACCGGCAGAACGCCGCCTTCGTGATGAACCGCAAGACGCAGGCCGAAATCCGCAAGTTCAAGGATGCCGACGGCAACTATCTCTGGCGTCCGCCGGCGACCGCGGGTGCGCAGGCCTCGCTGATGGGCTTTCCGATCGCCGAGGCCGAGGACATGCCGGATATCGCGGCGGGCAGCCACGCGATCGCGTTCGGCAATTTTGCGGCGGGCTATCTTGTTGTCGACCGCACCGGGGTCAGGGTGTTGCGCGATCCCTATTCGGCCAAGCCCTATGTGCTGTTCTACACGACCAAGCGCGTCGGCGGGGGAGTGCAAAATTTCGAGGCTATCAAGCTGATCAAATTCGCGGCATCCTAGGCGCGTAAGGCGGCCCTTTCAAAAAGCGCCGCAATCCTTCGCGCCTGCGGCCCTTTCCCTGCCGCGTGGCGCGAGGACGGACGCGGCTCCCCTCCCGCCGCGTCCGTCCATCCCCGCCTCTCTCCCCCGGAGACATCCATGACCATCACCGAACTGACGCCGCCTCCCGGCGAGCCGCTGACGCTTGCCGAGACGAAAGCACATCTGCGCATCGACGGGACTGCCGAAGACGATCTGCTGACCGCGCTGATCGGCACCGTGCGCACCCATCTGGAACGGGAAACTGGCCTTTCGCTCCTGACGCGCAGTTTCCGGCTTTATCTCGATGACTGGCCCGCCTCACGGGTGATTCAAATCGCCAAAGGGCCGGTGCAAACAATTGAAAGCGTTAAGGTTTACGGCACCGACGGCATGCCTTCCGATATCGATGTTTCCGGTTTCGTGCTCGATGGCGAGGCCCGGCCGGCGCGGCTGGGGCTGCCGCAGCACCCGGCGCCGGGCCAGGCGATCAACGGCATCGAGATCGATTTTTCGGCAGGCTTCGGACCGACCGGCGCCGATGTGCCGGACACGCTGAAACGGGCGATGCTGCTGCACGCGGCCTTGCTCTACGAATTCCGCGGCGCGGTGACGCCCGGTCAACAGCCAGCGGCGGTGCCGGCCGGTTACGACCGGCTGATCGCGCCGTTTCGCCGGAGGGGCTTGTGAGATGGGCGGGCTTCCTCTCGACCCCGGGATGATGTCGGCGCGTCTCGACCTTGAAATGCGCGACGACGTAAGCGACGGGCAGGGCGGCATCGTGCCGGCCTTCGTTCCGGTGACCTCGGTCTGGGCGCGGATCGAACCGGTGACCTTGAAGCAGGAAGAGCGGGCCGGCGAGGAGGTTTTTTCGGTGACGCACCGGTTGTGGATACGGTTTCGCGAGGATTTGGCTGCCGGCATGCGGTTTCGCAAGGGCGGCCGGGTTTTCGCTTTGAAGGCGTTTCATGACCCCGACGAAACGCGGCGCTACATCGTTTGCGCCTGCGTGGAGGAAGGACCATGAATGCGGCGTCGGCCCTGCAGAAAGCCATCTTCGAACGGCTGACCGGCGACAGCGCATTGATCGCGCTGGTCGGGGCGGAGGGGGTTCACGATCATCTCAAGGTGGGATCGCACCGGCCCGGTATATCCTTCGCCAGCCTGGAAAGCCGGGACGCCTCGACGGCGAGCGAAGCGGGCGAAGAGCATTTTTTGACGCTCGAGGTTCGCACCGGAGAAGGCGGCAACCGGGCAGCACAGGACATTGCGGCGCGGGTCCGGTTTCTTCTCGACGATGCCGATCTGGCGCTGGACGCTTTTGTTCTCGTCAGCCTTTTCCACCGGCGCACACGCACAGGCCGCGATGCCAAGGCCAAGGGGCACGGGGCGGAGATGCTGTTCCGGGCGGTGACGGAATAGGCAGCCCTTCAGTCAGGGCAATCATTGGCGCTCCCCAGGGGGCGCTTTCATTTTCAGAAAGGATCGGGGCATGGTGGCGCAGAAGGGAAAGGATCTTCTTTTGAAGATCGACAATGGCGGCTCTTACGTGACGGTGGCGGGGCTGCGGTCCAAGCGGCTGGCGTTCAATGCCGAGACGGTTGATGCGACGGATGCGGAATCGGCCGGGCGCTGGCGCGAGCTGCTGGGCGGGGCCGGGGTGCAAAGGGCATCCGTTTCGGGTGCGGGGATCTTCAAGGACCAGGCATCGGACGCGCTGGTGCGGTCGGCCTTTTTCGGAGGAACGATCCTCAGCTGGCAGATCGTCATTCCGGATTTCGGGACGCTGACGGGGCCGTTCCAGCTAACGGCGCTCGAATATTCCGGGCAGCACAATGGCGAGGTTCTGTTCGAGACGGCGCTCGAATCCGCCGGCGCCCTGACATTCCAGGCGCTTTGACCATGGGCGAGCACAGGATGGCGACGGGCCGGGCCAACCGGCATCGCGGCGAGATCGAAGCCGTGATCGGCGGCGAGCGGCGGATTCTCTGCCTGACGCTCGGCAGTCTCGCCGAACTGGAGACTGCCTTTTCCGCCGACAATCTGGCAGACCTCGGCGCACGGTTTTCGCAAGGACGGCTGAAGGCGGCGGACATGATCCGCATCCTCAGCGCCGGCCTGCGCGGCGGCGGCAATCTCGTGGCCGACGAGGATGTCGCCGTGATGAGCGTCGAGGGTGGCATTGCCGGGCTGGCGCGGCTGACGGGGGAATTGCTCTCCGTCACCTTCGGCGGGGACGAACCACCAAACCCTTGAGAGCCGCAGCGGGCGGGCAGGAGCCGACCGCCTTTCCCTGGGCGTCGGTGCTCCATGCCGGGCTCTGCCTGCTGCGGCTTCCTGCACGAGACTTCTGGGCGATGACGCCGCGCGAAATGCAGGCGGCGCTGGGCGGGCTGCGGCCGGCTGCGGCCGCGCCGGAACGGGCGGGGCTTGCGGCGCTGATGGCGGCGTTCCCGGATCGCGCCATTTCCACGAACTGAAGGAGGCAGACATGGACTTCGACGAAAGCCAGTTTTCTGCGGCGGCTGACGATGCCGGGGCGCTGAAGGACGTGCTTGACGATCTGGAGCGGCGCTCCCGGTCCTTCGGTTCGGCGCTGACGGGGGCGCTTGCCTCGGCCACGCGCGGCGGCAAGGGTCTGGAGGACGTGCTGCGCAGCGCCGGCCTGCGGCTGACGGACATCGCGCTTTCGGCGGGGCTGAAACCCCTGGAGGGGTTGCTCGGATCGGCGATCTCGGGACTGGCCGGCAGCCTTGGCGGTGCGACGGGTTTCGCCAATGGCGGCGTGCCGGGCAGGGTGACGCCCTTTGCCGCCGGCGGCGTGGTTTCGATGCCTACCTATTTTCCGATGGGTGGCCAGGTGGGGCTGATGGGCGAGGCGGGATCGGAGGCGATCCTGCCCTTGAAACGCGGCTCGGACGGGGCGCTGGGTGTTGCGGCTTCGGGCGGCGGTCAGCCTGTGAACGTCGTGTTCAACGTGACGGCAAACGATGCGTCGAGTTTTCGCAAGTCGGAGGGGCAGATTGCCGCGATGTTGACGCGGACGGTGGGACGGGGGCGGCGGGGGGTGTGAGGGGAGTGCCTCACCCCGACATCATGGGATCACGCTGCGGAGTGATGATCAGAATGACGACATTGCAATGTTGGGAAAAGTGCCATATCGATTTAGCGAAATAATAATGGACCTAAAATGGCAACTTCGACGCGACCCAAGGACCTTCCTGACTATAAAAAGCCGCCTTTGAATGAGGTGGTTCTGGGGGTACAGTTCCCCCCTGTTGAAGGCTACCAGCACATTTTCGCTGGTGATGTCTGGCGGCTCTATAAGCACGCCTATCCTGTCGTTTCGGAAAATCCCCCGCTTCCACCCACGTTTGAAACGTTTGGTCCACCCGGCACCCAGCAGATATCGTTCAACATCGGAAACGGCACTCAACACAGTCGATACTGGTTTTTGACGACGGATAAGCATGAACTGATTCAATTCCAGAACGACCGGCTATTGCATAATTGGAGGAAGATTGGGCCAGCCGGAGAGTACCCGCGCTTTGAAGTGCTCCTAGCTAAATTCCAAACCGAGTTGATGCAACTATCGGATTATTTTCGTGCGCTGTCACCAACGGGTAAGAGCTTAGTATGCAACCAAGTTGAAGTGACATACACCAACCACGTCGCTGCTGGCGCCGGTTCGAATTTTGATCCTTCCAGCTCTTTACAAATATTTGATTTCAGAGACCAATCTCCGACAGATATGAACGCAGTATATCGAAAAATACTTACAAAACCAGATGGCTCACCTTACGCAAGGTTGATTTGTGAAGTTATTTCTGCAATCGACTATAAAGGTGACAGCATTGCGATTCTTCAATTTTCCGTTCGTGGTAGCCCTAGCGTCGGCACCCCTGGAAATGTGATGGAATTTATGCGCGAGGCTAGGATTACAATTGTAAACGAATTTACACATATAACATCAGCCGCCGCACATAAAACTTGGGAGAGAATTTCGTGATAGCCGCCGCATCGTTATCGACGTCACCCGAAGAAAAATTCTCGCAGATTAGCACCACCACCGATCTTGGTGGCGCTACGATCAAGCGTATCCCTGCGAAACGCGTTTTGAATATATCCAGCTTGCCTTGGCACGATCGATTCGTGGAACGCGTTGAAAAACTGATTCGCCTGCCGAGAGGTTGGAACGGTTACGGCGCGGGTCCAGTTTCGTTTCATTGTGCGAACTTCGCAATGTCTCTGATATCTTCCGCGTGTCCGCATGATACCCAAGAGCCTCAGGTCGTTCCTGGCGCCAACGGCGACCTGCAGATAGAGTGGCATTCGCTCGAATATGACATCGAAATTCATATCCGAGCTCCCTTCGATGTCTTGGCTACCAGATATGGCCCCAACGACCTTTGCGAAGAGACGGTTTTGTCCAATGAATTCACCGTTGTTGCCGAATGGCTGAACGAACTGGAGAATGCAGTTGCCGCTCGCGCCACCGCCGCTTGATGAAAACGGACATGTTAAGATTCACGATCATGACGAAATCTTGGGGCAGCACGGGGTTCTTAGGCGGATTTCGCCTTACCACCTAGTTGATGACGAAAAGGCCCCGGAAGGTCGTCGGGTCTCTTCCGCGGCCTTCCAGGCGTCTAGCGGTGAAAATGGCGGGATGTCTGTCGACCTAGAAAACTCGATAATTGAAAGCGGTCAAAATCCTCAAGTTTACGTGCTTCAACCGCCATTTATTGGGGCGGTCAGATTTACCGCGGCTTTTTTAAGAGGGATCGGTTTTTCTGTGGGCTATGATCCAGTGCCCACCAACCCCCACCACGGCGAAGTTTGGGGGGCGTTCACGGGTTCACAAAAAAAGCAGCTGGTTGCCAACGCAGCTATCTATGTGGTTCCTCGCTAGCTTTATTAATCAGTTGATATGTGAGTGGTAACCGAACCAGGAACATACTCCACAGCTTCCGTATCAGCCCGGATTCTAGTGACTTGATGGTGCGCTGAACCGCATCCGGACAGATCGTCAACGGATACTGGTTACCGGGAAATTTCACCTGCAGAAAGCGGTTGTTTCGCTCTACACGTCTTGGCGCGAACAAGAACATCAGCGCTCCCCCGAAAAGGTGCCCGATAGGGCAGATGAGGGTACCACTGCCGATCGCGCAGCAATCCCTGAGCACTCACCACCCCCACATACACACAGAGAAAACACCATGCCGACAGGATTTCATGACGTCCGGTTTCCGCTGCGGCTTGCGCTGGGCACGAGCGGGGGGCCGGTGAGGCGGACGGATATTGTCGGCCTTTCGAACGGGCGGGAGAACCGCAACCGGCGCTGGCGGGATGCGCGGCGGCAGTATGATGCGGGGTCGGGGATCAAGTCGGTCGCTGATCTCTATGCGGTCGTCGCGTTTTTCGAGGCGCGGGCGGGGCAGGTCTATGGGTTTCGTTTTCGCGATCCGCTGGATTGCCGGTCCTGCCCGCCTGGGGAAAGTGTCACGGCGAGCGATCAGTTGATCGGCACAGGCGACGGTGCCAAGGCGACGTTTCAGCTGATCAAGACCTATGGCGATGCGGGCGGCGCGACCATTCGCGAGATCGTGAAGCCGGTGGCGGGAACAGTCGTCGTGTCGGTGGGCGGTGTGGCGGCGGCGCCCGCGGATTTTGCGGTCGATGCAATGACCGGCACGGTGACCTTCCTGCCTGCGAAAATTCCGGCCAGCGGGGCGGCGGTCAGGGCGGGCTACGAATTCGACGTTCCCGTGCGGTTCGATACCGACCGGATCGATGTCGATCTGGTGCAGTTCGAGGCGGGGCGCATTCCCTCGATTCCTTTGGTGGAGATAAAGCCATGAAGACGCTTCCGGCGGCGCTTGCGGAGCATCTCGCCGGCGATGCGACGAGCATCTGCCAATGCTGGCGGGTGACGCGGCGCGATGGCGTCGTGCTTGGGTTCACCGAGCATGATCATGACCTGTCTTTTGGCGGCACCGATTTTCTAGCGGAAAGCGGGTTTCAAGCCTCGGACAGCGAGGCGGGGAGCGGGTTGTCGGTCGAGGCCGGCGACGTTACCGGCGGTTTTTCGAGCGAGACGATCGGCGAGGCCGATATGCTGGCCGGGCTGTATGACGGCGCACGCGTCGAGGTGTTTCAGGTGAACTGGCAGGCGCCGGAGGAGCATGTGCTGCTGCGTGTCCAGGAAATTGGCGACGTCGTGCGGGCCGGCGGGGCTTTTCGCGCGGAATTGCGGCGGATGACGCACAGGCTGGAGCAGGTCCAGGGCCGGATTTACGGGCGGCGGTGTGACGCGATGCTGGGCGACGGGCGATGCGGGGTCGATCTCGAAAATCCGGCACTGCATGCCGAAGGCGTGGTGACGGAGGTGCTTGGGGAGACGCTGATCCGCGTTTCGGGTCTCGGTGCGGCTGTGTCCGGGTTCTTTCGCTACGGCGCGCTGCGGTTTACCGACGGCGCGAATGCGGGACAGGCTTGCGATATCGAAGATCACCGGCAGGACGGTGCGGCGGTGACGCTGTCGCTCTGGCTGCCGCCGCCTTTGCCGCTGGCTGCCGGCGACGCGTTCATGGTGACTGCCGGATGCGACAAGCGGTTTGCCACCTGCGGTGAGAAATTCGCCAATGTCCTGAATTTTCAAGGGTTTCCGCATATGCCGGGGACGGATTTCGCCTATGGCTATGCGGATGGGGAGACAGTGCATGACGGGCGGCCGCTTTATGTGTGAGGGCGGAGGGTCTGCTTTCGCCGGCCGGGTCGTGGCTCAGGCGCGGACATGGATCGGGACGCCGTATCGGCATCAGGCGAGCCTGAAGGCCGTCGGATGCGATTGCCTGGGGCTGGTGCGGGGTGTCTGGCGGGATGTCTATGGCGAAGAGCCGGAGCAGCCGCCGGCTTACCAGCCCGACTGGGCCGAGCGCAGCGGCGACGACCGGATGCGGGACGCAGCGCTGCGGCATTTCGGGGCGGCAATCGATCCGGCGGCGATGCAGCCGGGCGATGTAATCCTGTTTCGGTGGCGGCCGGGCCTGCCGGCCAAGCATGCCGGTATTCTGAGTGCGCCCGAGCGGTTCATCCACGCCTATGAGCAGGCGTCTGTGATTGAATCGGCGCTGGTGCCGTCCTGGCGGCGGCGGATCGCCGGTGTTTTCCGTTTTCCCGAAAAGGTCTGACGCGCATGGCAACCCTTCTTCTGCAGGCGGCGGGTGCGGCACTTGGCGGCATCTTCGGGCCGGTCGGCGCGATCGTTGGCCGTGCGGCCGGCGCCCTGGCCGGTTCCGTCATCGATCGCTCGATCATCAACAGCACCAAGACCATTTCCGGTGCGCGGCTGGGGGATGCGCGCATCACCGGGGCTGACGAGGGGACAGCGATCACGCGCGCCTATGGCACGGTGCGGATCGGCGGGACGCTGATCTGGGCGACGCGGTTCGAGGAGGAGGTGCGTGTCGAGCGGCAGGGCGGCAAGGCGAGCGGGCCGAGGGTCGAGACTTTTCGGTACTATGCAAATTTCGCGCTGGGCATCTGCGAGGGCGAGATCGCCTGCGTGCGGCGGGTCTGGGCCGATGGCCGCGAGATCGACCTGAGCGATATCGAGATGCGGCTCTATCGCGGGACGCAGGATCAAATGCCCGATCCCTTGATAGAGGCCAAGCAAGGCGTGGGAAAGGCGCCTGCCTATCGCGGGCTCGCCTATGCGGTTTTCGAGCGGCTGCCGCTGGACGGATACGGCAATCGCATTCCGCTCATCCAGTTCGAGGTGCTGCGGCCAGTCGGGCGGCTGGAAAACATGATCCGGGCGGTGACGATCATCCCCGGATCGACGGAGCATGGCTATGATCCTGAGGTCGTCAAGGAGGAGACGGGGGCGGGCGCGCGCCGGCTGATCAACCGCAATGTCTTCCATGGATCGTCCGACTGGCAGGCGTCCATCGACGAATTGCAGGCGCTTTGCCCCAGTCTCGAAAGGGTGGCGCTCGTCGTTTCCTGGTTCGGCACCGATCTGAGGGCAGGCCAATGCCGGATCGTGCCCGGTGTCGAAACAGCGCATCGCGACGGCGAGAGCCGGCAATGGTCGGTGTCGGGACTGTCCCGCGCCGACGCGCTGCTCGTCAGCCAGAACGGTGGCGGGCCGGCCTATGGCGGGACGCCAAGCGATGCAAGCGTGGTGGCGGCGATCGCCGACCTCAAGTCAAGGGGACTGAAGGTCTATCTCTATCCCTTCGTGATGATGGACATACCCGCCGACAACACTTTGCCCGATCCCTATGGCGGGACCGGACAGCCGGCCTATCCCTGGCGCGGCCGCATCACGTCGCATCCGGCGCCCGGACGGCCCGGCACGGCCGACAAGACGGCTGCGGCGCGGACGCAGGTGGAGGAATTTTGCGGGAGTGCGGAGGCCGGGGATTTTTCCGTGTTCGGGACGTCCGTGACCTCGTCTGCCGAGGACGAGGGCTACCGGCGGCTCGTGCTGCATTATGCGCTTCTCAGTGCCGCGGCTGGAGGGGTTGACGGATTTATCATCGGTTCGGAACTGCGGGGACTGACACGGCTGCGCGACGGCGCGGGCGCGTTTCCCTTTGTCGAGCAACTGGTGTCGCTGGCGGGCGATGTCCGCGCGATCCTGGGACCTGAAACCAAGCTGACCTATGGCGCGGACTGGAGCGAGTATTTCGGTTATCATCCGCAGGATGGAACGAGTGAGGTTCACTACAATCTCGATCCGCTCTGGGCGTCGCCCGATATCGACGCTGTCGGCATCGACAATTACATGCCGCTGTCGGACTGGCGCGACGGCGACCTGTCCCTCGGCAACCCGGACGCGTTCCGGCTGGCAGAGGACCGGGATGCCATGGGTTCCATGGTCATGGCCGGCGAAGGCTATGACTGGTTCTACGCCAGCGAGGCGGATCGCCGGACACGCATGCGCACGCCGATCACTGACGGGCTTGCGGCAAAGCCCTGGGTCTACCGCTACAAGGATCTCGCGAGCTGGTGGGGACAGGCGCACCGCAACCGGACCGGCGGTGTGGAACAGCCGGTTTCAACGGCCTGGGTGCCGGGGTCGAAACCGATCTGGTTCACGGAAATCGGCTGCCCGGCGATCGACAAGGGCGCAAACCAGCCGAATGTCTTCACCGATCCGAAATCCTCCGAAACGGCCATGCCCTATTTTTCTGGCGGCGCCCGCAGCGACGCGATGCAGCGGCGGTTCCTCGAGGCGCAGCATGCTTACTGGCAGGCATCCGGCGCGCCGGATTGTCTGGACGCGGACCATATGTTCGTCTGGACCTGGGACGCCCGGCCGCTGCCGGCTTTTCCGCAGAATACGGCTTTGTGGTCGGATGGCGTCAACTGGCAGACCGGACACTGGCTGAACGGACGGCTGGGCGCTTCGACCGCCGCGGATGTGATCGCGGCTGTGCTTGCCGATCACGGTTTCGAGGCGGGCGATACCAGCCTCGTCGGCGGAGATCTGGCCGGCTATGTGCAGTCCGAACAGGCCTCGGCGCGGGATGTGCTGGAACCGCTGATGGCGGCCTTGCAGATTGACGCGGTGGAAGACGGCGGACTGCTGCTGTTCCGGTCGCGGATGAAGCTGGCATCGCCGCCCAGCATCCTGCCGGTGCTTGCCGATCTTCCGGACCAGTCGATGTTTGAAGAAATGCGCGGTCATGACAGCGATTTCGGCAGCGAAGCGATTCTCGATCACCTCGATCCATCGAACAGCTACGAGCGTGCGACGGCCCGGTCGCGCCGGGTGTCGGCGGGTAGCGACCGTGTGGTGCGGCTTTCAATACCCGGCGTGATCGATGAGGCGGCCGCGCAATCGGCGACGGAGGATGCGTTGCGCGACCATCAGGCAGGCAGGCGCAGTGTCCGGTTCTCGCTGTCTCCGGCGATGATCGGGATAGAGCCGGGGGACGTGATCGCGCTGGATGACGGTCCCAAGGGACCCTTCATCGTCAGCCGGATCGAGGATGGCGCGGTTCGATCGATCGAGGCGCGCGCCTTCGTTTCGTCGGGTACGGGCCAGTATGCCGCACTGCCCCGTCCGGCCGAGCCGCCGCGTCTGCCCTCATCGGGATTTTCACCGGTTGTGCATCTGATGGACCTTGCGCAGTTCGAAACGGGCGATGCTTCAATGTTTGCACGGGCCGCGGTTTTTTCGCGTCCCTGGCGCAGCGTGCTCCTGTCTTCCTCGGCGACGACCGAGGGTTACCGGGCGCGGGCCCGGATTGACCAGCCGGCGCAGACGGGCGTGCTGGTCAATCCGTTGGGCGCCGGCGTGACCGGCCGGTTCGATTCGGGCAGTATGCTGGAACTCGATCTTCATTTCGGCGGGCTGTCTTCCGCCGGAAAGCTCGCCGTTCTCAACGGCCAGAACCGGGTTGCCGTTCTTTCGGGCAACGGCGTCTGGGAGATTATCGGCTTCCTCGATGCACAGGAGGTGGCGGCCGGCCGCTGGCGCCTGTCAAAGCTGCTGCGCGGGCTGCACGGCACCACGGACGCTATGCTTGCGGGGGCGGCGGCCGGTGCGGCCTGCGTCGTCATCAATGGCGCCGTCAGGCCGCTGGGGCTGCTTGCCGAGGAGACGGGGCGGGCGATGAACTGGATCGTCGAGGCGAGTGGTGCGGCCACGGGCCCGGCCGGTCCGTTTTCATTCATGGCCGGGTTGCGGGCGGAAACACCTGTTGCGCCGGTTCATCTGCGCGCGCGGCGGATCGCTGGCGGCGGCATAAGAATCCATTGGACGCGTTGCGCGCGGCGCGACGCGGACCACTGGCTGGACGGCGATATCGCGCTGGATGAACCCCAGGAAAGCTACCGTCTCGACATTCTTGACGGCATCACCGTGAAACGGACGCTTACCGTGACGGAGCCGGTCTACGACTATGCACCGGAGCTCGAGATCGCGGATTTCGGCGTGCCTCAGGTGGCACTGCCGGTTCGGGTGCGGCAATGCGGGCAGAAGGTTGCTCTCGGCGTGCCGGCAGCGGCCATACTCAGTGTTTGACACAGAACATAAGGACAAGATCATGGACGATGCGAAAAGCTGGTATCTGTCAAAGAGCATCTGGGGCGGCGTGGTCGCGGTACTGGCCTCCTGTGCCAATCTGCTTGGCGTGGACATCGCGCCTGCCGACCAGATCGGCCTGACGGACGGGCTGACCGCGCTGGTCGCGGCGGCTGGCGGGCTCCTTGCGATATGGGGGCGCATTTCCGCGAAAGGGCGATTGCGGTAATCACCGGGGACACACGGACGCGTTGCCCGTGCTCATGGCACATTCATTTGCCATTCAGACAGTATGCGCTATTAAATCGCCATCAGAATACCTCACCCGAAAGTGCGTCATGTCCTCACCCCTGATCATAGCAACGCTTGCAGCAGGCCTTTCCGGTTTTGCGCCGCCGGCGATTGATGTGCCATCGGCGGTTATCATGGTGGACGGCGATTGCGGCCAGGCTGCCGCTGATGTCGTGGCGCAGACAGGTGGGGAACTTCTGTCGGTTCAGCCGACCAGCGACGGCCAGTGCGTCGTGACCGTTCTCATCCCCGGCAATGGCGGCCGGCCGAAAAAGGTGACGATGCGGGTGCCGATGTGACCGGCTTGGCGCGTTTGCACAATGTGATGTAGGGTGCTTCCGCCGCAGCTGAAGGCAAGAAGGTTCGTTTATGCGCATTCTGGTAGTCGAGGACGACGTCCATCTGAACCGTCAATTGACGGAGACGCTGAAGGAGGCGGGATATGTCGTCGATCAGGCCTTCGATGGCGAAGAAGGGCACTATCTTGGCGATGGCGAGCCATATGACGCCGTGATCCTCGATATCGGTCTGCCGGAGATGGACGGGGTCACTGTTCTGGAAAAATGGCGCGGGGCTGGCAAGGCTATGCCCGTCCTGATCCTGACGGCCCGTGACCGCTGGAGCGACAAGGTTGCCGGCATCGATGCCGGCGCCGACGACTATGTGACCAAACCCTTCCATGTGGAGGAGGTTCTGGCGCGTATCCGGGCGTTGATCCGCCGCGCCGCCGGTCATGCCAGCTCGGAGATCGTCTGCGGTCCCGTCCGGCTCGACACAAAAGGGTCGAAGGCGATGGTCGATGGTGTGGCGTTGAAACTCACATCCCATGAATTCCGGCTGCTGTCCTACCTTATGCATCATATGGGACAGGTGGTGTCGCGCACCGAACTGGTCGAACACATGTACGATCAGGATTTCGACCGTGATTCCAACACGATCGAGGTTTTCGTCGGCCGGCTGCGCAAGAAAATAGGCAACGATCTGATCGAAACGGTGCGTGGACTGGGCTACCGCATGCAGGCGCCCGGCATGGTCGGAAAGGAAGCCAAATCCTGAGCGGCGCCGGGACCACCGATCTGGTACGGGAGTTGCCTGTAAAACTCTTGTCCGTCGATCGGGAGGGGGTGGGCTCTGACCCCTCGGCCTGCGCAATCCTGCGCATTTCCCGTTATTGCTCATGAGGCTGCGTCCACAATCCCTGACCGCGCGCGTTCTGCTGGTCTCCACCATATGGGCCGTGGCGGCGCTGGTCGTGATCGGCGTGGTGATTTCCGCGCTGTACCGCCAAGGTTCCGAGCGGGGGTTTCAGGATCTCCTGCGGGCACAGCTTTACAATGTCATCAATTCCATCGTCGTCAACGAAAAGTCGGAACTTGCCGGCAGTCCGCAGCTGGGCGACCTTAGATTTTCCCAGCCCCAGACCGGCTGGTACTGGATCGTCGAGCCGATCGGCGAATTCAACACGCCGCCGCTGATGTCGACATCGCTCGGTTCCGGAAAACTACCGATTGCCAGCCTCGACGACGTGCCTTTCGACATCCGCTACGAGCGATTCTACACGACCACAGACTCCTTCAACAACGAGGTGGAGGTGGCGGAGACGGAAGTCGTACTCGACATCCAAGGGCACACGGCGCGTTTCCGTGTGGCGGGTAATCGCGCTGTGCTGGAAGCCGATATCGACGACTTCAACCGCAACCTCTATCTGGCCCTGTCGATCTTCGGTTTCGGCGGGCTAGGGATGAACGCGCTCGCCATTCTGTTCGGTCTGCGGCCCCTGGATCAGGCCCGCCGATCGCTGGAAAAAATCCGGACCGGCGAGAGCGAACGGCTGGACGGTGATTTTCCGCGGGAAATCCAGCCTCTGGCGAGCGAGGTCAACGCGCTGATCGACAGCAACCGCCGCATCATCGAACGCGCCCGCATGCAGGTCGGCAATCTCGCCCATTCGCTGAAAACGCCTATTGCCGTTCTGATGAACGAGGCGCGCGTGCTGGAAGCGCCGCATGGCGATCTCGTCAAGATGCAGGCCGATGCGATGCAGATGCAGGTGCAGTCCTATCTCAACCGGGCTCGAATCGCGGCGCAGCGTGAATCGGTACTGGCCCGCACCGAGGTGGAACCTGTTCTCGAGCGGCTGATCAGGGTCATGCGGCGGCTGCATCCGGAAAAAACCTTCGTCCTGACAGTGTCCCCGCCGGGCCTGGTTCTTGCGATGGAGCAGCAGGATGTCGAGGAAACCGTCGGCAATCTGCTCGACAACGCTGCGCGCTATGCCAGCATCGAGGTGCGCCTGACTGCCCAGCTTGCGCCGGACGATGTTCAGGGTAAGGACCCTGCGCGACGCAGCTGGATCGTCGTCGATGTCGACGACGATGGGCCGGGGCTGGAGCCCGACCAGATCGCGGTTGCGATCAAGCGCGGCAAGCGGCTTGACGAAAGCAAGCCGGGCACCGGTCTCGGGCTGTCCATCGTCAGCGAGATCGCCGGGGAATATCAAGGCTCTCTCGCGCTGTCGCGGGGAGACCGGGGCGGACTGAAAGCATCGGTTCTGCTTCCCGCTGTGTCTTGATGTTGGTATTTTAGCGATGCTGCGTGACTTTTTTGACATCGTGGCGGGCTAAATCTCCAAACTGTCCCGCCAAAGGCTCTGTCTTGTTGCCTGCCGAAACCGGCAATGTCAAAAGATGATCAGCCATGGAATCGGCTTGCGCCGCCGATGATCTGACGATTGACCGGACGAAATCACGAGAGCTGCCTTAACAATGAAAAACCAGGCCTGTTTCACGACGCTCTTTCCGCTCCGGACCTGTGTCTGCCTGGTCGTATCGGCACTGCTTCTCAGCGGCTGCGGTACCTCGCGCGCAGGCGCCAAGACCGGTGCAATGCCAGCGACCAATTCGTCCGCCTCCTATATCGCAGCACTCGGCGGCGGCGTGATCGGCACCACACCGGGGCTGTCGATCGGCAAGGCGGACCGTCAGCGCGCACTGGAGGCAGAATATCGCGCCCTGGAAGCTGCGCAAAGCGGCCAGCCTGTTGTCTGGAAAGGCGCGGATGTCGAGGGCTCCGTGGTTGCGGCGGCGCCTTATCAGGTTGGTTCGCAAAATTGTCGCCAGTACAGGCATACGGTTATCGTCAAGGGGCAGGAGAGCATCGCACGCGGTGCTGCCTGCCGCAATGCGAACGGAACCTGGACGCCACTGACCTGACGGACCATGATCTCGCAGAGTCCGTTGCGGCGAAACGCCTCAAATTTGCGTCATTTCAGCATTTGCGATTGGAATGGACTGTGGCGCATAGTAAGTGAGCGCACATGCTGTTCTGGATCGTTGTCGCCATTCTGACCTCGGCCGTGGCTGCGGTTCTCCTGCTCCCGCTGCTGCGTGCTGGCGCCGAAGCGGAAGTTCCGCAATCGCACGATGTCGAGGTTTATCGCGACCAGTTGGAAGAATTGAAGCGCGATGAAAAAAGCGGGCTGATCTCGGGCGACGACGCCGAGTTCGCCCGGGCCGAAGTGGCACGCCGTTTGATGGCTGCGACCGATGGGATGAAAGCAGCGGAACCCGCACGGTCACGGCGGGCGGGCAACCGGCTGGCTCAACTGGCTGTCGTTCTCGTCATTCCGGCTGTGGGGCTCTGTCTCTACCTCTATACGGGGAGCCCCGATACGCCGGACCGGCCGCTGGCAGCGCGCCTCGCCAATCCCGGCAATGACATGAACATCCTGATCGCCCGGGCCGAACAGGCGCTAGCAGCCAATCCGGAAGACGGCGCGGGCTGGGATGTTCTGGCGCCGATCTATTATCGCACCGGAAGAACAGCGGAGGCCGCAGCTGCTTTCAGCAATGCGCTCCGCATTCTCGGCGACACACCCCAGAGGCTTGGCGGTCTTGCCGAAAGCCTGATCGCTCTTTCGGGCGGCGCCGTGACGCCGGATGCTCAGGATGCGCTGAAAAAGCTGCTGGCAATCGAGCCGGGTGATCCGAGAGCGCGTTTCTACATGGCCCTTGCCCTGGAACAGGAAGGCAAGACCGGCGCGGCGATCGCTGCTTTCGACGACATTATCCGCACGTCGCCAAACGACGCGCCCTGGCTGCCGCTGGTCAACCAGCATGTTGCCAGTCTAAAAGCCGAGGCTGGCGTCAAGGGCACAGCGGAAATCAAGCTGGGCAATCCGACGGCGGATGACGTGGCCAATGCGCAATCCATGGACGCGGGCGACCGCAATGCAATGATCGAGAGCATGGTTGGCAGTCTTGCCGAAAAGCTGAAAGAAGAGCCGCAAAATTTCGAGGGGTGGATGCGCATCATCCGTTCCTATGTCGTGCTGGGCAAGAAAGACGAAGCGGCGGCTGCGCTCAAAGACGGCCTGCGCGCATTTCCGGCTGACGGGAGCGAGGGTCGGCAGCTGCTTGCGCTCGCGTCCGAACTTGGCGTGGACGGCAAGGGAGGCGCAGAATGACACGCAAACAGAAACGTCTTGCAGTCATCGGCGGCGGCGTCTCCTTCATTATCGCGGCCGTGCTTCTGGTGATGTTCGCCTTCAGCCAGTCCGTCGCCTATTTTTATGTGCCCGGCGATCTCGCCAAGGCCAACCTGGCCCCCGGAACACGCATCCGGCTGGGTGGACTGGTCGAGAACGGCTCGGTCAAGCGTGGCGACGGCATGACGCTGACGTTCAGCGTGACCGACACGTTGGATCGCGTTGAGGTGACCTATACCGGGATCCTGCCGGACCTGTTCCGGGAGGGACAGGGCGTCGTGGCAGAGGGGGCTTTTGCTGCCGGCAACCTGGTCTTCGTCGCCGATACCGTTCTCGCCAAGCATGACGAGACCTATATGCCGAAAGACGTTGCCGACCGCCTGAAGGCGCAGGGTGTCGAGCTCAGTGGTAAGGAAAAAATACAATGATCGTCGAGCTTGGGCATTATGCGCTGGTGCTGGCGTTCGGCGTCTCAATCCTGCAGGCGATCCTGCCCCTGGTCGGGGCGCTGCGCGGCCAACGGGCCTTGATGGATATGGGTACGGTGGCCGCCAAGGCGACCTTTCTGCTTCTTGCGCTGTCCTTCGCAGCGCTGACCTATGCCCATCTGACCTCGGACTTCTCGGTACAGAATGTCTGGGAAAACTCGCACTCGCAGATCCCGCTGATCTACAAATTTTCCGGCGTCTGGGGCAATCACGAGGGATCGATGCTTCTCTGGGTGCTGATCCTCACCTTCTTTTCGGCACTCGTCGCTTATTTCGGAAGCAATTTACCGGATACGCTGAAGGCAAATGTGCTGGCCGTGCAGGCTTGGATCGCAGCCGCTTTCACGCTTTTCATCCTGTTGACGTCCAACCCTTTCAACCGGCTGCTGGAAGCACCGGGCGAGGGGCAGGATCTCAATCCCGTCCTGCAGGATCTGGGTCTGGCCATCCACCCGCCGCTTCTCTATCTCGGCTATGTCGGATTTTCCGTCTGCTTTTCCTTCGCCGTCGCCGCCCTGATCGAAGGGCGAATCGATGCGGCCTGGGCGCGGTGGGTGCGGCCGTGGACGCTCGCCGCCTGGACCTGCCTGACGGCCGGGATCGCCATGGGATCTTACTGGGCCTATTACGAACTGGGTTGGGGCGGCTGGTGGTTCTGGGATCCGGTCGAGAACGCATCCTTCATTCCCTGGCTTGCGGGCACGGCTCTGCTGCATTCCGCGCTGGTCATGGAGAAACGCGAGGCGCTAAAAATCTGGACCTTGCTTCTGGCGATCATGACGTTTTCCATGTCGCTGCTGGGAACCTTCCTGGTCCGCTCCGGCGTCCTGACCTCCGTCCATGCCTTTGCGACCGACCCGACGCGAGGCGTCTTTATTCTGGTGATGCTGATTTTCTTCATCGGCGGCGCGCTTTCGCTTTTCGCCTTTCGCGCCGCGCATCTGAAGGCCGGCGGACTGTTTGCGCCGATTTCGCGCGAGGGCGCCCTGGTCCTGAACAATCTGATCCTGACGACCGCGGCCGCGACGGTGCTG
Source organism: Pararhizobium gei (assembly GCF_029223885.1). Classification (NCBI taxonomy): domain Bacteria; kingdom Pseudomonadati; phylum Pseudomonadota; class Alphaproteobacteria; order Hyphomicrobiales; family Rhizobiaceae; genus Pararhizobium; species Pararhizobium gei. The sequence goes on from NZ_CP119409.1 coordinate 1,632,611, forward strand.
ACCGGAACGCTCTATCCGCTGGCGCTGGAGGCTTTGACCGGGTCGAAGATCTCCGTCGGGCCGCCCTTCTTCAACATGACCTTCGGTCTTTTGATGCTGCCGCTGCTGTTGGCGCTGCCCTTCGGTCCGCTTCTGGCCTGGAAGCGGGGCGATCTCATGGGGGCCGGGCAGCGTCTGTTTGCAGCCGTCGCCATCGGCCTCGTCGCCGGCTCTGCGGTCTACTACGCGGAGAATGGCGGACCCGTCATGGCTCTCTTCGGCCTGGCGCTTGGGTTTTACATGGTCGCGGGGTCGCTGACGGAACTGTATCTTCGCTCCGGGATTGGCAAGGTCGGGGGCGGGGTCGCTTTGAAACGGGTCGCAGGACTGCCGCGATCCGTGTTCGGCACGGCGCTCGCTCATATTGGCATGGGCGTAACGGTGATCGGCATCGTTGCGGTCACGGCCTTCGAGACGGAGCATATCGTCGAGATGACACCCGGCATGACGACGGATGCGGGAGGCTATTCGCTGAGGTTCGACGGACTGCGCGACGGCAAGGGGCCGAACTATACAGAGCAGTCCGGACACTTCACGGTGACGCGCGGCGGTGTTTTCGTCACGGAGGTATGGTCTTCGAAGCGCGTCTATATGGCGCGGCAGATGCCGACCACCGAAGCTGGGATCCGCACCTTCGGGGCAAGCCAGCTCTATGTGTCGCTGGGTGACGGCATGACGAATGGCGGCGTGGTCGTGCGGATATGGTGGAAGCCGTATATTCTGTGCATCTGGGGCGGCACGCTGTTCATGATGCTCGGCGGTGCCGTGTCCTTGAGCGACCGGCGCCTGCGCATCGGCGCACCGGCTCGGGCAAGGCCGCAAAAGAGGCTGCTTCCGGAGCCTGCGCAATGATCCGCCGGTTGCTGCTTGTCTGTTTCATGATGCTGTCGGCTGCACCGGCCCTTGCGGTCAATCCGGACGAGGTTCTGGCCGACCCTGTACTGGAGGAGCGGGCGCGAGGCTTGTCGGCGCAATTGCGCTGCATGGTCTGCCAGAACCAGTCCATCGACGATTCGAACGCGGAATTGGCGAAGGATCTGCGAATACTTGTGCGCGAGCGACTGACGTCGGGCGACAGCGACGAGGCGGTGATCAATTATGTGGTTTCACGCTATGGGGAATTCGTGCTGCTGAACCCGCGTTTCGAACAGAAGACGCTGCTTCTGTGGGGTGCGCCGGTGATAGTCCTTCTGGCAGGGGCGGCAGCCATGCTCGTTGCGGCGCGACGCCGCAGCGGCAAGGCGACGGGAACAGCCTTGTCTGCCGAGGAGCGGGCCAAGCTCGATGCATTGCTGAAGAGCTGACTGCAGCCGGTTGCCGGCGTGGCCGAGTTCTTTCCAACATTACCAAATGTTCATGTCTCGGACATGCGCCAGTAAGGTGCACTGGACTATTCCTTTCTCAACGGCTGTTCCTCCAGTCAGCCAGACCACCTGAAGAGAAAAGGCAATCGTCCATGAAAAATTCACTTCTCCCCTCCCTGAAGACTGTCTTGAAAACCTCGACCGTCGCGGGCCTCGCAGCGGTTATGCTGTCGGCTGGCATTCCAGCCGCAATCACCCATTCCTTTGCCGCGCCCGTTTCCGTAGAAGCGCCGGCCGTGCCGAGCTTTGCCAATGTCGTTGATGCCGTTTCCCCGGCGGTCGTGTCGGTGCGCGTCCAGTCGCGCGCCAATCCTGTCTCCGACGATGCCGGCAACGGCTTCAGCTTCGATTTCGGAGGCCGCGGTTTCGAGGATTTGCCGGACGATCATCCGTTGAAGCGTTTCTTCAAGGAGTTCGGAGGTCCGAATGGCGGCCGTGACGGCGATCGTCGTGCCGAGCGCGGCCATGGCCCACGCGACGGCAAGCCCGGCCGCCTGCGCCCGACATCGCAGGGATCCGGCTTCTTCATCTCCGAGGACGGCTATCTCGTAACCAACAATCACGTCGTATCCGACGGGTCGGCATTCACCGTCATCCTGAACGACGGGACGGAACTCGACGCCAAGCTGGTCGGCAAGGACAGCCGCACCGATCTTGCCGTGCTGAAGGTCGAGGAGAAGCGCAAGTTCACCTATGTCAACTGGGCCGACGACAGCAAGGTCCGCGTAGGTGACTGGGTCGTTGCGGTCGGCAACCCCTTTGGCCTCGGCGGCACGGTGACCTCGGGTATCATTTCGGCGCGCGGCCGCGATATCGGCTCCGGTCCCTATGACGACTACCTGCAAGTCGATGCGGCCGTAAACCGCGGCAACTCGGGTGGCCCGACGTTCAATCTCAACGGCCAGGTGGTCGGCATCAACACGGCGATCTTCTCGCCATCCGGCGGCAATGTCGGCATCGCCTTCGCCATTCCGGCGTCGGTTGCCAAGGATGTGGTGGCTGATCTGATGAAGGACGGCGAAGTCTCCCGCGGCTGGCTCGGCGTTCAGATCCAGCCTGTTGACAAGGATGTTGCAGAATCGCTCGGCCTGGCCGAGGCAAGCGGCGCACTCGTCGTCCAGCCGCAGGCCGGATCGCCGGGCGAAAAAGCCGGGATCAAGAAGGGCGATGTGGTGACCGCCGTCAATGGCGAAACCATCAAGGGTCCGCGTGAACTGGCCCGCAAGATCGCCATGATGCGGCCGGGCAGCACGGTCGACGTTGCCCTGTGGCGGGACGGCAAGGCCGAGAGCGTCAAGCTTGAGATCGGGACGCTGCCGGAAGACACCAAGGAGGCCTCGGCTACGCCTGACCAGCAGGAGGAAGAGACTCAGCCGTCCAGCGAAAAGGCTTTGGCCGATCTCGGTGTGACGGTCACCCCGGCCGAGGACGGCAGTGGCGTGACGATCTCCTCGGTCGATACGGATTCGGAAGCCAGCGAGCGCGGCCTGAAGGAAGGCGAGAAGATCGTTTCCGTCAACAACCAGGCGATCAAGTCGGCCGATGATATCCTGGAAGTGCTAGGCGCCGCCCGTAAGGACGGCCGCACCAAGGCGCTGTTCCAGATCGAGGCCGACAATGGCAGCCGCTTCGTTGCGCTGCCGATCGATCAAGGCTGACGCGGATCCCGTGAGGACAAAGGCGCCGCGGACCTTATGGGGTGCGCGGCGTCTTGCATTTGACGGGCGGCGAAGCCCCCCGGACAAGCGATGCCAAGGCAAACCGGTTGTGAAGGATACGAGGCTCGGACTATGGTCACACGCATGAAGATTCTTATCATCGAAGACGATCTGGAGGCGGCGGCCTACCTGGCGAAAGCATTTCGCGAGGCGGGCATCGTCTCCGACCATGCGAGTGACGGCGAAAGCGGTTTGTTCATGGCCACCGAAAACACCTATGACGTGCTGGTCATCGACCGCATGCTGCCGCGCCGCGACGGGTTGTCGGTTATTACGGAGCTGCGGAACAAGAGCATACACACGCCGGTGCTTATTCTATCGGCCCTTGGTCAGGTTGACGACCGGGTGACCGGCCTGCGCGCCGGCGGCGATGACTATCTGCCGAAGCCCTATGCCTTCAACGAGCTTCTTGCCCGTGTCGAAGTCCTTGGCCGCCGCAAGGGTGCGCCGGAACAGGACATGGTCTACCGGGTCGGCGATCTCGAACTGGACCGCCTGTCGCACAGCGTGCGCCGTCAGGGCAGGGAACTGCTGCTGCAGCCACGCGAATTCCGTCTGCTCGAATATCTCATGAAGAATGCAGGCCAGGTGGTGACGCGCACCATGCTTCTCGAAAATGTCTGGGACTATCATTTTGACCCCCAGACCAACGTGATCGACGTGCATGTCTCGCGCCTGCGCTCGAAGATCGAAAAGGACTTCGACCAGCCGCTGCTTCGCACCGTTCGTGGGGCCGGCTACATGATCAAGGAAGACGGGCGCGCGGACGCATGAGCCGGTTGAGCGTCCTTTTCCGCACGACGGCGCTACGCCTTTCGGCCCTCTATCTTCTGCTTTTTTCCCTCTGCGCCGCCTTTCTCGTCTTTTACGTAACGGCCATGTCGCAACGGCTGCTGGAGCAGCAGACGAAGGATACCGTGGTAGCAGAGGTTGCGCAGATCGAGGCGATCTACGGCCGGGCAGGTGTCAACGGCCTGTTGCGGACATTGGAGCGGCGTGCCCGCCAGCCGGGCGCCAATCTCTACGTCATTGCCGGCCCGACCGGCGAAATTCTGGCCGGCAATGTGGCAAGCCTGCAGCCGGGTCTTCTGGACAAGGAAGGCTGGACGGGCGAGGCATTCCGCTATCATCGCTATACCGATGAAAGCCGCAAGGAATCGCATGTTGCGCTGGCGCATGTTTTGGTGCTGGACAACGGTTTGCGCATTCTGGTCGGACGCGACCTGCAGGAGCCGGAGAAGTTCAGGGGGCTGGTCCGCCAGGCGCTTGTCGTCGCGCTCGGCATCATGGGCATAGGCGCTCTGATCATCTGGTTCGCCATCGGGCGGAATGCCTTGAAGCGCATCGACCGCATGTCGGACGCAAGCACGCGGATCATGGCCGGCGATCTCTCGCAGCGCCTGCCGATGAGCGGTTCGGGCGACGAATTCGACCGGTTGTCCGAATCTCTCAACGCCATGCTCGGCCGGATCGAAAAGCTCAATGAGGGGTTGCGGCAGGTGTCCGACAATATCGCTCATGACCTGAAGACGCCGCTGACACGCCTGCGCAACAAGGCGGAGGCGGCGTTGGCGCACCAGAGCACCAATTCGGGCTACCGCGCCTCGCTGGAAGAAATTATCGGCGAATCCGATCAGTTGATCCGCACGTTCAACGCACTTCTGATGATCTCGCGGGTGGAGGCTGGTTCTGCCGCAGCTGAAATGAGCGACGTCAATCTCTCGCAAAGCGTTGCCGACTGCGTCGAGTTATACGAGCCGCTCGCTGACGAGCACGGGTTGCACCTCCAGGCGGAGGTTCCGCCGGATATCCAACTGACGGGCAACCGCGAATTGATCGGGCAGGCACTGGGCAATCTCATCGACAATGCGATCAAATATGCCGAGGGCGGCGATAATCCTTTGATCACCGTGCGTCTGGCAAGGCGCGACCGGGACTATGTGATTTCCGTTGCGGACCACGGACCGGGCATTCCTGCCGACAAGCGTGGCGACGTCGTCGAGCGTTTCGTACGGCTCGACAATAGCCGAAGCAAGCCCGGCACGGGCCTGGGCCTGTCTCTGGTGGAGGCGGTGATGGAACTGCACCACGGACGCCTCGAATTGACCGACACGCGCATAGCGTCGGAAAACAATCGGGGCTTGACCGCAAGCATGGTTTTCGTGACGCCTTCCGCCTGATAGGCATGAACCATCGGGAGCGATGGAGGATGTTCACGATGCAGGACAACCAGCAGAGTCTGAAGGATATAACCGCGTCCGGTCTGCGCCCGATGAGCCAGGTCGACGGAAAAGCCGTTATCTCCGCACTCAGGGACATGGCGAAGGTTCATCACGAGATTGCCGCCCTGCTGTCGGCCGAGACGCCGATCAAGAATTTCATCATCGGCGCCCTTTCCCTTTCGCCCTACCTGCGCGATACCGCCGTGTCGCAACCCGACGTGCTCGTTCGGGCGCTTTCAGGGCCGATCCGCCCTTACCTCGAAACATGCGTTCGTGCCGCGCGTGACGCATGGCAAAGCGAAGACGCTGGCAAGCCGCTGTCCGATGGCGAGATCATGGCGCGGTTGCGCAAGGCCAAGCGCGACATCGCCTTTGCCATCGCGCTCGCCGATCTTGCCCGCATATTCGATGGACGCGAAACGACGCGCTGGCTGAGCGAGTTTGCCGGCGCTGCGGTCTCCGCTACGGTCGATCATCTGCTGTTAAGCGCGCATGATGCGGCTAAGTTGCATGTGGCCGATCTCGCCTATCCCAGCCAGGCATCCGGGATTGTGGTTCTTGGCATGGGTAAGCTCGGAGCGTTCGAGCTGAACTACTCCTCCGACATCGACCTTGTCGTGTTCTACGATCCGCAAGCGCCGCTGATCGCCGATCCCGAGGCGGCGCCGGAGATCTTTGCAAGGCTTTTGCGCCGCCTGATCCGCATTCTTCAGGAGCGCACCGGCGACGGCTATGTCTTCCGCACCGATCTCAGGCTGAGGCCGGATCCAGGCGCGACGCCGCTGGCAATCCCTATCGAGGCGGCCATGCTCTATTACGAGAGCAGGGGGCAGAACTGGGAGCGCGCCGCCTTTATAAAGGCACGGCCGCTGGCTGGCGATGTGCAGGCGGGCGAGGCTTTCCTGCGGGAACTCACGCCCTTCATCTTCAGGAAATATCTCGACTATGCCGCTATCGCCGACATCCATTCGATCAAGCGGCAGATCCATGCGCACAAGGGCCACGGGGAGATCGCCGTCAAGGGTCACAATATCAAGCTCGGCCGTGGCGGTATCCGCGAAATCGAGTTTTTCGTACAGACGCAGCAACTAATCGCGGGCGGGCGGGTGCCCGAACTCAGGCTGCGGGCGACCGAGCCTATGCTCAAGGCTCTGGCACAGGCCAGATGGATAGACGCGACGACGGCGAAAGACCTCGTTTCGGCCTACTGGTTCCTGAGGGATGTCGAGCATCGGGTGCAGATGGTTCGCGACGAGCAGACGCATGTCCTGCCGACGACCGATGCCGAGTTGAAGCGCATAGCCTATTTGGCCGGCTTCGCCGATACCGCGACCTTCTCCGTCGCCCTGTCGCGTGTCCTGAGAACGGTGGAGCACAGCTATATGCAGCTCTTCGAACAGGAAACCAAGCTTTCGGGAGAGACCGGAAACCTTGTCTTCACGGGGCAGCGGGACGATCCCGATACACTCGAGACCTTGAAAAGGCTCGGTTTCGAGAGGCCGCAGGATATTTCCAGAACGATTCGAACCTGGCACTACGGCCGATATCGTGCGACGCAATCGGCCGAGGCCCGGGAAAGGCTGACGGAAATGACGCCGGAACTCCTCAAGGTGTTCGGGCAGAACAAGCGGGCCGATGAGGCCCTGCTGCGGTTCGACCATTTCCTTGCGGGGCTGCCCGCCGGCATTCAGTTGTTCTCGCTGCTCGGAAACAATCCCGGCTTGCTGTCGCTGATCGTCAACATCATGTCGTCAGCCCCCCGGCTGGCTGAGATCATCGCTCGCAAGCCGCATGTCTTCGACGGCATGCTCGACCCGAACCTGCTGGCCGAGTTGCCGACACGGTCCTATCTGGAAGAGCGGCTTAGCGGGTTTCTTGCCGGCCCACTGCATTATGAAGGTATTCTCGATCGCCTCCGCATCACCGCGTCCGAACAGCGCTTCCTGATCGGCATCCGCCTCCTGACCGGGGTTATCACCGGCGCGCAGGCAGGGCAGGCGCTGACCGATCTTGCCGATCTGATCATCTCGGCAGCGCTCGATGCCGTCCGGACGGAAATCGAGGCGGCGCATGGCCGCTTCCCGGGCGGCGCCGTCGCTGTCATGGGAATGGGCAAGCTCGGGAGCCATGAGCTGACAGCAGGTTCGGACGTGGATATCATTCTTCTCTATGACTACGACGAGACTGCCGGTGAGTCCGATGGCGGCAAACCGCTCGATGCGGTTCGGTATTTTACCCGAATCACGCAGCGTTTGATTTCAGCCTTGTCGGCACCGACGGCCGAAGGCGTCCTGTACGAGGTGGACATGCGGCTGCGACCTTCCGGCAACAAGGGTCCGGTCGCGACGCGCATCAGTGCCTTTGCAAAATATCAGCGCGAAGAGGCATGGACCTGGGAGCATATGGCGTTGACGCGTGCCCGGATCGTCTGCGGCGATGCAGCGCTGACGGAGCATGCAAATAAAATCGTCCAGGACATTCTGGCGCAGGAGCGTGATGCGGCGAAGATCGCCGCAGATGTCGCGGAAATGCGCGAGCTGATCGATATCGAAAAGCCGCCGAGCGACGTCTGGGATTTGAAGCTCATACCGGGCGGCCTGGTCGATATGGAGTTCATCGCCCAATATCTCATGCTTGTCGCGCCGGTCATGGCTAGCAGTGCGGCGGTGCCGGCCGGCATGCCGACCACAGACGTCCTTCAGAGGCTTGGGCCAGCGCTGATAGCCCCCGGCGATATTGACTGCATCCACGAGGCGCTGACGCTTTTTACCGATCTCTCCCAGATCATCCGGCTTTGCCTGGACGGCGATTTCGAAATGAAGGACGCCCCTGCAGGGCTGATCGATCTTCTCTGCCGCGCAGCGGACGCGCCCGATGCAAAAGTGCTGGAGGCCGATGTAAAGCGTCTTTCAAAGGCAGTCAGGCGTATTTTTCAGAGTGTCGTCAAACCATAGCCGCTGAAGCGTCGATTCGTGGATCCGCGTCGGGAATACGCAGCGAGATAATCGTTCCGACGTTTTCAACAGACCGGATTTTCATGCTGCCGCCATGGAGGGTGGTCAGCGATCGCGAGATGGCAAGCCCAAGGCCCGAGCCGCCCTTGCTCTTGGCATACTGGCTCTGCACCTGTTCGAACGGTTGACCGATCTTCTGCAGGGCAGAGCGTGGGATGCCGATGCCTGTATCGGCAATGGTCAGCGTCACGGCACCGGCCACTTTGCGGGCGCGTAACGAAATTCCGCCGCCCTCATTGGTGAACTTGACGGCGTTGGACAGGAGATTGAGCAGGATCTGCTTCATCGCCCGCCTGTCGGCAACCAAGGTCAGGCCGGACGACACCTGCTGCTCGACGCGGATGTTCTTCTGTTGGGCGGGAATGGTGGTGAAACGGAATGTTTCCTCGATCAGCGGCGCGAGATCGATCGTTTCGCGATTGATCTTCATCTGGCCCGCCTCGATCTTCGACATGTCGAGAATATCGTTGATGACGTTCAGCAGGTGTTTGCCGCTGTCATGAATGTCATGCGAGTATTCGTCGTATTTCTCGGACCCGAGCGGACCGAACATCTTTGTCTGCAGGATTTCGGAAAAGCCGAGAATGGCATTGAGCGGCGTCCTCAACTCATGCGACATGTTCGCAAGGAATTCGGACTTGGCACGGTTGGCGGCTTCGGCCCTTTCCTTTTCCGCCTGATAATTGGCATTGGCTACGGAAAGCTCAGCCTTCTGGCGTTCAAGCGTGATCCGCGATGTCGAGAGGTCGCCGATCGTTGCCATCAGACGGCGTTCCGATTCGCGCAGCCGCACCTGATGTCGCTTCAAGAGGGTGATGTCGGTGCCGACCGAAACCAGGCCGCCGTCGCGAGTGCGCCTCTCATTGATCTGCAGCCAGCGTTGGTCGGAGAGCTGGACTTCGGTCGTCTGCGATTGATTGGACCGGTCGGGGTCGGCAATGCGACGTTCGATAATCGGGCGTGATGCCGCAGTCGCTACCACGGAGCGTTCGGTGCCCGGTGCAAGCACATGGTCGGGCAGATCATAGGCTTGCTGGTAATGGGTATTGCACATGACCAGCCGGTCGTTCTTGTCCCACAGAACGAAGGCCTCGGAGGTGCACTCGATGGCGTCGGCCAGCCGTTGATCGGCTTCAGCATAGCGCTGGGCCAGACGATGCTGTTCCGTCACATCCATGGCGATGCCGATCAGGTGAACGCGGCCGGATGCCGTGCGGATCACCTGGGCGCGGGCGCGCATCCAGACATAGTGCCCGTCGGCATGCCGCATCCGGAAAATCTGGTCGATCTGGCGTGCGTCGCCCTTGGCGATGGTGCGGGCGACCTTGTAGATGCTGCCGTCGTCCGGATGCATCAGCCGCGCGGCATCGCCGAAAGAGAGAACGCTGGATTTCGGCGACATGCCGAGCATTTCGTACATGGACCGCGACCAGAAGAGCCTGCGGTTCGGCATGTCGAAATCCCACAGGCCGCAGCGGCCGCGCGACAAGGCAGTTTCAACCCGCAGGTTCGATTCGGCAAAGATGTGGTCGGCATCGCGCGCGCGTTTGGCCTGGATATAATAGGCGTAGAGAACGACGAGCAGGATTGCCGAGATTCCGGCAAACAGAGTCACGTTCAATGACACTTCGTCGCGCCAAAGCTTCTCGATCCGCGAAAGTGGCGTCGCAACCAGCAGTGTACCGGCCGCCGCCGGCGCCTGAGACAGCGCGATGACGTGCTCCGTGCCGCCGACGAAGGTGGTCAGCACCGTCGATTGCTCGCCGAAATATTGGAGTGCGGCAAGTTCCGGAGCCACGGCCGCCAAAGTGCGACCGATATAGCTGGCGCCCTCATGATTGCTGGCAAAAACGCGCCCGTCATTGCGAACAGCCAGAACGAAAGTTCCGGGTTCAAGCATAGCGGCGGGCAGAAACGTGTTCAGTTGCTGCTCGACGACGAGTTTGTCAGTCTTGCTGAACAGCGCGGCGGTATTTTCCTGCAAGGCCGCGCTCGCGGTGGCTGCAGCAAGCACGGTCGCCTGGCGGAAGCTTTCCTCCATGCGCGTATGTTCCTGCATGATGCCGCTGAACCGCGAGATGGCGACGACGAGGAGAAAGGCGGTGATCAGCACCGGTATGGATCGCTTCAAGAGCGGCTCGGCCCGCGCCAGACGCAAGGCCGGCCCACTGAAAATCCGCGCGTGCTGGATGACACCCTTTTCCAGACCTGAAAACTCTGGAAATCTTGGACGCAGCCGTTCGCCGGCTGCGCGCCCGTGCTGCGCTTCCGCCATCTTCGTCAATTGTGTAGACCCTCGTGCGATTCGACGCGCCGCTCGCTCGAACCTGCCCCAATGAATCAATTGTGATTCGGCTTGTCCAGCGGAAAACGTAAAGCGTCGTTAACCATTTTTTGCCCGTGGAAATTTGCACTCGGGTGCTCGTCCGGCTCGGAAGCCGCAAACCCCGCAGGTGCGGGGTTCTGAGCCTCTACAGCCGTGACGGGACTATGCCTTCAACATGCGATCGACGATGTCGCTGATATCGGTCGATAGCTTCGTGCCGTTGGCGATCTCCCGCAAAGCGGCGCGGGCGTGTTCGGCGCGTGTTGTCTCCAGCGACCGCCAGGACCGCATTGACGTGAGGATGCGGGCTGCGAGCTGGGGATTGCGGGGATCGATATCGAGAATCTGCTGCGCAAGGAAGCGATAGCCCTCGCCATCTGCCCGGTTGAAGCCGGTGGGATTGGCAAAGGCAAATGTCCCGACGAGCGCGCGAACGCGGTTGGGATTGCTGGTGGTAAACAGCGGATCGGCCATCAGCGACTTGACCCGGTCGAGTGCGGCGGCGCCCGGGATGGCTGCCTGGATGCTGAACCATTTGTCGATGACCAGAGCGTTGTCGGCAAACCGCTCTTTGAAGTCGGCCAGAGCCTCCTTGGTCTCCGGCGCGTCCGCGAAGCGGTGTGCAAGAACGGACAGCGCCTGGCTCAGATCGGTCATGTTATTGGCTGCCTTGAACGCATCGACCGCCCGGGCAGGGTGGTTTTCGGCATAGACAAGGTAGGAGAGTGCGCTGTTGCGCAAAGCCCTGCGCCCGGCGCTTGCTGCATCCGGGCTGAACGAACCCGTGGCGACCATTGTCTCGACAAGTGTCGAGAATAGGTCGCGGCCGGCTTCTGCGATGGCCGCCATGATCTGCTGGCGGCCGGTATGGATCGCATCGGGGTCATTGTTGGTGCCGATCTCGCGGGCGACATCCGCTTCGCCGGGCAGGGCAAGTACCTGAGCCCGAAAGGCCGGTTCAAGTGTGTCGTCGGCCGCAGCGGTCAAAAGCGCGTCGATAACCGTCAGATCGCAGTCGATCCGGTCGCCGGCCCTTGCGCTCTTTGCAGCAGCAACGAGTTCCTGCATTGCCAACTCGTTGAGTGCCTGCCAGCGCGCGAACAAATCGGTTTCGTGGCGGGCAATCAATGCGCGATCGGCCGCGCTCTGTTCGAATTGCAGATTGATCGGCGCGGAGAAACTACGGTTGAAGGAAACGACAGGCCGCGAGGCGATGTTGTCGAAGGTCACGGTCTGTGCGCGTTCGACGAGGTGAAGGACATCGCCGGTCATCTCGGCGCCGTTTGCCGCAGCGACCGGGACTTCGCTGCCATCTTCCAGCAGAAGCCCGATGCGCAGGGGAATGTGCATCGGCTCCTTTGCGGTCTGTCCGGGCGTCGGTGGAACCATCTGCTCCAGCGACAGCGTCAAAACCTGTCGTGCAGCATCATAGGCCGCAGCAGCCGTGACAAGCGGCGTGCCGGCCTGATGGTACCAAAGCGAAAACTGAGCAAGATCCCGGCCGCTTGTCTCGGCAAAGCAGGCAACGAAGTCCTCGATCGTCACGGCCTGTCCGTCATGGCGGTCGAAATAGAGATCCATACCCCGCTTGAACAGGTCGGCGCCGAGCACGGTCGCTATCATGCGCGTGACTTCACTGCCTTTTTCATAAACGGTGGTCGTATAGAAATTGTTGATCTCACGGTATTTCGTCGGCCGCACCGGGTGCGCCAGGGGACCGGCATCCTCGGGAAACTGTTCCGCCTTGAGATGGCGGACCTCGGCGATACGCTTGACGGCGCGCGACCGCTGATCGGCCGAAAATTCATGGTCGCGGTAAACCGTCAGGCCTTCCTTGAGGCAGAGCTGGAACCAGTCTCGGCAGGTGATGCGGTTGCCGGTCCAGTTGTGGAAATATTCATGCGCAATAATTGCCTCGATATTGGCGTAGTCCGCGTCGGTCGCGGTTTCCGGGTCTGCGAGGACGTATTTGTCGTTGAAGACGTTCAGTCCCTTGTTTTCCATTGCGCCCATGTTGAAGTCCGAGACAGCGACGATCATGAAGATGTCGAGATCATATTCCCGTCCGAACCGTTCTTCGTCCCATTTCATGGAGCGCTTCAGGGCGTCCATGGCATAGGTCGCGCGTGCCTCCTTGCCGTGCTCGACATAAATTTTAAGCGTCACCTCCCGGCCTGACAGGGTGGCGAACGTGTCTTCGATCACGCCGAGATCGCCTGCAACGAGGGCGAAAAGATAGCTTGGCTTTGGATGCGGATCGAACCAGGCGGCAAAATGCCGGCCGTCGCCCATCGAGGCGCCCCCCAGATAGTTACCGTTCGAGAGCAGCAGCGGCGCCGTTTCCTTGTCTGCAATGATGTTCACCGTGTAGACGGCAAGAACGTCCGGACGATCCGGGAAGTAGGTGATGCGGCGGAAGCCTTCTGCCTCGCACTGCGTGCAATAAACATTGTTGGTGCGGTAAAGCCCCATCAGTTGGGTGTTGGCTTGGGGATTGATCTCGGTGGTGATGGTGATCTCGAACGGGGCGGTCGCCGGCAGATCGCGGATCGTCAGGCCGTGTTTGGCGACGTCAAAATCTGCCGCAGCGATCTCCTCCTGGTCGAGCATCAGGCCCGTCATCTTCAAGTCGTCGCCGTTCAGAAAAAGCGGCACGTCGCTCGCCACGTCCTCCCGGCGATGAAAGATCAACCGCGCCTCGACCTTGGTTTCCGTCGGGTCGAGTTCGAAGGTGAGATCTACCCGTTCAAGGACGAAATCGGTCTGCCTGTAATCTTCCAGATGAATGATTTCGCCGGTGTCTGTCCGCATGTTTTGTCTCGCTGGTTCGTCCGCTGCATCGTTTTCAATTAGAGGCCTGGTCGTCGCCAGGAGGCCGTGCATCCTGCGAAGCACTGGATTTGGAAAATCGCCCGCTGAACATCGTCATACTGATCTGCCGCCGCAGCTTTTCACACATCAGAGACTTACGAAATTCGCCCTAACAAGAGCTAAACCAAACGTATCTTTTTGATACGCTTCAGGCAAATCTTCTGCGACACTCCGATTATCCAATAACGGATGCCGACGTGACGATATAGATATCACGGTCTGGAATAATTTCAGGCTCCGATCAAAAAATTGCGTTTCAACGCCTGCGTGGCGGATTTAAGGTGACCTCCAGGTCGAAAGATTTTGCTTTCAATTTTTAAAACGGCTTGCCGATGATCGTCCGGCTGCTGATGCCAGTTGCAGAGTGCATGCCACATGGAAACAGAATTTTCCCATCCCATGAAGGGCATTTCGCTCAAGGTTGTGTCCGTTCTCGTCTTCGTTTGCATGGCAACGCTCATCAAGGCGGCTGGCAAGGACATCTCCACCGGCCAGATTACCTTCTATCGGTCCGCCTTCGCCATTGTCCCCATTCTCGGTTATTTGGCCTTCAAGGGGCAATTGCGCACAGCGTTTTACACCCAGGATATTTTCGGTCATCTGGCGCGTGGCTTCATTGGCATTCTTGCCATGAGCTGCGGCTTCTATGGTCTTGTGCATCTTCCGCTGCCGGAAGCCATCGCCATCGGTTACGCCATGCCGCTGCTTGCCGTGGTGTTTGCCGCGGTCTTCCTGAAGGAAACGGTGCGTGTCTACCGGTGGAGCGCTGTCCTTGTCGGTCTTGTCGGGGTGATGATCATCACCTGGCCGCGGCTGACGCTGCTTCGTGACGGCGGCTTTGGATCCGGTGAAGCGCTTGGTGCTCTGGCGGTTCTCCTGTCGGCAGCGCTTGGCGCCGTCGCCATGGTTCTCGTTCGGAAACTGGTCGTCAGGGAGCGCACGCCGACCATCGTACTCTATTTCTCGTTGTCAGCGTCCTGTTTCTCGCTGCTGACATTGCCGTTCGGCTGGGGGCCGCTGACCCTGGATGCGTTCCTCCTCCTGATGGCGGCAGGATTTTGTGGCGGGGTCGCACAGATCCTGCTGACGCAAAGTTACCGTTATGCCGACATGTCGACCATCGCGCCATTCGAATACACGTCGATCATCCTCGGGCTGGTCATCGGATATTTCCTGTTCGGAGACGTACCGACAACGACGATGCTTGTCGGCACGGCGATCGTCGTCGGGGCAGGCATCTTCATCATTTTTCGAGAGCATCGCCTGGGGCTGGAGCGCAAAGGCGCCCGCAAGCACGTCACGCCGCAGGGGTAGGGAGCGTTCCTGCGTCGCTCAGGGCAGCTTGACCGGAGCCGTGTCGTCCTCGATCCTGTCATCCGGCCGTATTGCCTGGTTCATCGCATTGACTGCTTCCGTTCCCGGCGTGGGCACGGTGTTCGCCTGGAAATCGCTTTTCCCGATCAGGCCATCCTCATGGCTGCGCCGTCCGATGCGCCAGGCGGCATAGGCTCCATAGAGCGCGAAATAGACCGCGAGAACGGCAAACAGGGATGGCGGACCAAAGTGATCCATGACAGGCCCGACCATCAGCGGGCCGGAGATCGTGCCGACACCGTAGGTGATCATCATGCCGGAGGAGACCTCGACATACTCGGTCGGCTCCGCAAGATCATTGGCGTGGGCCACGTTCAAGGCATAAATCGGAAACAGCACAGAGCCGACGCAGGCAGCCAGGACATAGAGGACAAGCGGGTCCGCGCCGACGAACGCAACCATGGCAAGGCAGGAGATCACGCCGATTATGCCGCATGCGACCATGACGATGCGGCGGTCCATCCTGTCGGATGCGCGGCCGATCGGGATCTGGGAAATGGCGCTGCCGGTCAGCAAAGCTGCAAGCAGGGTTGCCCCTTCGGCGGTGGAAAGGCCGATCTTCTGCGTGAAGACACCGCCGAGATTGAGCCAGGCGCCGGCCATTGCGCCCGCGAGAAACGCGCCGACCACGGCGACCGGGGAGCGGCGAAACAGGCTTTTGACATTGAACACGGCCTGCGCCGGCGGCGCCGGCATGGCCGAGGAGGACAGCGCCGTCGGCAGAAGAGCGAGCGAGAAGACGACCCCGCAGAGAATGAACAGCGAGGTATTGGTCGGGTCGCCCAAGGGCACGAGATACTGACCTCCGATGGTGCCCACCATCGTGGTGATGAGGTAGATGGAAAACAGCATGCCGCGATTTTCGTTGGTGACGCGCTCGTTCAGCCAGCTTTCGATGACGAGGTAGCTTCCGGAAATCGCAAAGCCGGAAATGGCGCGAAAGAAGATCCAGGCCCGCCAGTCGACGACGAGGCCGCACAGAAGAATGGCGATGCTGAGCAGCGTAATCAACGCCGCGAAAACCCTGACATGTCCGACACGGGCAACGAATTTCGGCGTGACGATACAGGAGATGGTGAAACCGATCGTATAGCCCGTCGCGATCAGCGAGAAGGTCATCGTCGACCAGCCCTCGGCAACGGAGCGAACCGGCAGGACATAACTCGCCAGCCCGAAGCCGACCATCATCAGCAGCGTCGAGAGAATCAGACTGAACACGGATTTGAAGCTGGCCAGCATGAAAGCTCCCGGTAAACGTCAGCCTCGCTGCCCGATCGGATCGGGTGGCGAGGCTGACGCTGAAACATGACGGAGCGGGCTTGAATGCTCTACGGCCGCCGCTCTTTGCAAAGACGAAAGAGTGTGGCTCTAACCGGATTCTTTGGCGCTGTCGATTGCGACAAGCCGTGCCGCAGAAGAGCGGCGTCTCAGTTGCTTACGCTTAATTCGGAAGGAAGGCGCAGATCGTGTTGCGGTCCGCAGACTTTTGCCCGCCGTCGGCGCTGAGACGGCTGAATTCCCGCGATGCCCGTACGGCTGTGCCAATATCTTCGAATGAAGCGATCAGCAAACGGATGGAGTGCGCCATAGTATAGACCTCTTGAGGTTCGCTCGGAACGGCTTTGCGAAGTCGCGCTTATCGCTGGATGAATTCGGAGAAAATCTGGGCCGGACGCGTGACGCGACCGAAGCTTGCGGCCGTCATCTGTTCGTTCGCAGCCGAACCGAAGCTCATATAGGGGGTGCGAAGCGCGGGGCCGGTCTGGCGGAGCGTTTCAAAGCCGCTGTGAAGAGGGCGAAAACGGGCGGTCATGCGTCAATTCCTTATTCATCCCTCCCGTAACTGTATATTGCGCCGCAGCATAAAATCCGCAAGGCAGCATTTCGCGGTGCTGATATGCGCAAGCTGCATGGCTTTCTTCATCCAATGTTCATAATTCACGCAGTTACACGGGAAGGTTTGGTTAACCAAGCAGCCGGGCTTTAAAGGCGAGCAAATCCTGCCATGCCATGCGCTTGCTGGCCGGTGCCGACAGGAGGTCCTGCGGGTGTAGCGTCGCCAGAGCCGGGACAGTGGTGTCGCCGGTCTTGATGTCGCGCCAGGTACCACGCACCTGATGGATCGTCTCATTGCCGCCGAAGAAGAACCGGCCGGCAAAATTCCCCAAGATGAGCAGGTGCTTCGGTTGCGCCAGCGCGATCTGCCGTTCGATGAATGGCCGGCAGATATCGGTTTCGCGCGGCGAGGGGACGCGGTTGCCCGGCGGGCGCCAGGGGATGACGTTGCTGAGCAGCACCGTGGATCGGTCGAGCCCGATGGCAGCCAGCATCCGGTCGAGCATCTGCCCCTGTTTTCCGGAAAACGGCGCGCCATCACGATCGTCATCGCCATTCGGCATCGGGCCGATGATCATGATGCCGGATGCGGGATCGCCGTCTGCAAAAACAGTGTTGCGGGCGCTGTTTCTGAGATTGCAGTGGGAAAAGGCCTCGATCGCGGCCTTCAATTCGCCAAGTGAGCCCGCTGACTGGGCAGCCTGCCGGGCTTCGGCGATGGCCTGCTCGTCCGGGATCGCCATCTGGGGGGCGATCGGAACGGCGGCGGCAGGGGTGCGGTTTCCAGCGGCATGGCCGGCATCGCGGCCCGTGCGTGCCCGAGGTGTATCACTTGCGGGCAGGTCTTGCGTTTTTTGCAAGGCTTGTCCCATGCCGTTTCCACGCGCTGCCTTCGCTGCCGAAAATTCGGCAAACCGATCGACCGGCGCCTCTTCCAGCAACCATTCGACCCCCGCTTCCGCATGAAAATGCAGAAGCGCGGCAAGCTCGGCCGGGCTCATGTCGTTGCTGGAGATCATCGCTCTCTTCTACAGAAGCGCGTCCCACGGGGAAAGCGGAAAGTCGGCCTGCCCCGAATGGTCAAGCGGCCATCGCCGTCCAGCGTTCGATGTCGTCGCGTTCGCCGATCAGCGCCAGGCCGTGGGCGATCGACAGCAGTTCGCCGCCGCTCTCGATGCGGTGCGCGTCGAAACGGCTTTCGAACAGGCGGCGAATGGCGGGAACGAAGGACGTGCCGCCTGTCAGAAACACCTTGTCGATGCCGGCGGCGGGCGTATTGGTCACCGTCAGCACCTCGTCCAGCGCCTGTTCGATGCGGGCAAGATCCGGCGCGATCCAGCTTTCGAAATCGCTGCGGCGCACCGTCTGGCGGCTTTTTTCGCCGAGCGGCGCGAAATGAAACTCGGTTTCTTCCTCCAGCGACAGCCGCATCTTGGTTGCCGATATCGCCTGATAGAGCGGGTATCCCTCGTCGTGATCGACAAGATCGACGAAGGCTTCGAGCTTCTCCGGCTCGACGGCAGAGCGCACCAACTGCTTGAGGTCGGCAAAATCCTTCAGCGTCTTGAAGATCGACAGCTGGTTCCAGCGGCCGAAATTGGCGTAGTAGCTGGAGGGCACGTCGAGGAGCTTGTCGAAGCTTCTGAACTGGCTGCCCTTGCCGATGAGCGGCGACACCACCGTGTCGATAATGCGGAAATCGAAATGGTCGCCGGCGACGCCGACGCCGGAATGTCCGACAGGCACGGCTGTCAGCTTGCCCGCATGGCTTTCGAAGCGGATGATCGAATAGTCCGTCGTGCCGCCGCCGAAATCGGCGACCAGCACGGTCGCATCCGTCTTGAGCTGCTGGGCAAAGAAGAAGGCGGCCGCGACGGGCTCGTAGACATAGTGGACCTCGGGAAAGCCGAAGGAGGACAGGGCCTTGCCGTAGCGCTCCAACGCCAGCGCCTCGTCGGGATTGCTGCCGGCGAACTGCACGGGACGGCCAACGACGATGCGGCCGAACTCCTGCTTCCAGTCCTCGCCGGCATAGTCGGCGATGCGGGTGAGGAAGGCGCGCATCAGATCCTCGAACGTGTTGCGCCGGGCAAAGATCAGCGTTCCCTGAAACAGCGGGCTTGCCGCGAAGGTCTTGATCGACTGCAGGAAGCGGGCGTCGCCGGGATTATCGATGAATTCCCGGATCGCAGCCTGGCCGGCCTCGATCTTCACGGCAGCCGCGCCCATTTGCGGATGTTTCATGAAGGACAGCGCGGTGCGCATCGAATCGGTCGTGCCGGCGGAACTGGTAAAGCTCAGCGATTGCGTCATGTCGCCCGTCGAGGCGGCGAGCACGGAATTGGTCGTGCCGAAATCGAAGCCGAGTGCCTTGGCCATGAAAGTCTCCGTCTTGGGTGTCCACCGGCAGGGCGGCGGATATCGTCTCGCCAGCGCGCACGCAGCCTCGGAATGCCGTGCGGCAGCCGGAATGCGGGGATAGCGGAGAGCCTGGTGCGTTGGAGGGCGCCTCTTCGCATGGGGCGGGGGCCAAAGCAAGGCGGGATGGAACTAGCGTCTCAGCTAATTTTTTTTGATGGCGACCCATCGCGCAACACCGGCCTTCCCTATATCTTTACGAGAAAGCATTGGAGGCGCAATGACGGTCAAGGAACAAGTCAGCAAGCTGATTAAGTCGAAATCTCCCGACGCAACGTGCGATGACTGCATCGCAGATGCCCTGAAGCTCTCCGTGCGCCAACATGCCAACCACAAGACCATTGAGCTTGGTAACGCCTTTGGCTTTTACCGAAAAACTGGCATCTGCTCGATGTGCAAGAATACCAAAAAGGTTATTTGGTACATCAATCGGATCTAAAGCACACTGCCGATGTGATCGACAACATCGTGAGTTTTGGGCAGGCAATCCAGATGACAAACGATTGACGACGGGTGGAGATCCGACTGCCAAACGAGCTGAAAAATGCGGCCGAGAGGATGAAGCCCGAACGGCGCGTGAAGTTGCGCAGAAACCAGCACAAAAACACTGCAGCGCCAAGGATAGTCTTGATGTTGTTAATTTTCTATGCCACATATGTGGCTCAGAAAATTAACAAGGCTGTTCCGCGATGCTTCCTGAATTTGTCGAGACCACTATCATCGATGGCCCAGATGAAGTTCGGGCGTTCTTGCAAACAATGAATTTGTCGGTGAACGGCGTTTTGGCGATTCGTGACATAGCTTATGTTCATCTCACTGACACGAGTCCACTCATGGCGCGAAATGCAGCGGGCACTCTGGCTTATCATTATGGCCTCGGAGAGATGCGTGTTCAGTTTCTCGGAAAGCACTGGGAAATATGTGTGGAAGGTGGAATTGAAGCCATTGAAGACCCATCGCGGAACGTGCGGCTCGTGTATCAAAATGTTGACGTTTCTTGCTCGCGGGTGACGGCGCCTAAGCCGCGTACCGATAAAGGCGCTGGAACTGAACGTGAGTGCGAATCCAGTTTGTTTGAGTATTACGGCGTCTCGGCACCTCAAAAAGTGAGGGCCGTCCATGGCGGGAAGTCGGTGTATTTTGTAATGGTGGACGATCGAGGCGCGGTGGAGATTTCCCGGCCCGTCATTGAGGATGGGAAGTTTACGAAGTTCATCACTCGCGTTTTTGTTTCTGATGGTTCGGACATTACCAAAGAAAAAGACTTGCCAGTTGTCAGTTTGAGCGAACCTGTTGACGATTTTGAAGTCACCGTACGCAGACGCAGCAAATAGCCATGTTTAGCGGGAAACGACTAACCCTCGCTAGAGATAGACGGGGGCTTACAGGGATTCAACTTTCGGAACTCAGCGGCATAACCGCTGTAACAATATCGCGACTGGAAAGTGGACAGACAAAGCAGCCCGACGACGAAACGATCGCCCGCCTTGCCGGCGCTCTTCGCTATCCCGGTGATTTCTTCTTTAAGGCGGCGCCGGAAGAGCTTGACGATAACACTGTTAGCTTCCGAAGCCTTAAGAAGATGAGCGCAAAACAGAAGAATGCGGCACTTGGCGCTGGGAGCTTGGGTCTTGAACTTTATGACTTAGTTGAAAACGACTACCATCTGCCAGAGCCTAACGTGCCAGAGTTCAGCGGTGGCCATGAGCCCTATGTTGCGGCTAGACTTGTTAGGCAGCATTGGGGGCTTGGAGACCGCCCTATTGGCAACGTCCTCCGGCTTCTTGAATCAAGGGGTGTCCGTGTGCTCTCTTTGGAAGAAAGTAATAAAAATGTAGATGCTTTTTCTTTCTGGAGAAAAGGAAAACCGTTTGTCTTCCTTAACACGTTCAAGACCGCTGAACATAGTATTTTTGACTGCGGACATGAGCTAGGGCATCTGTGTTTGCATAAGCATGCAGGCCCAAGATCTATAAAATCTGCTGAGATGGAAGCAAATATGTTTGCTTCATCATTTTTAATGCCAGAACACGACGTAAAGGCGGCGATACCTCATCGTCTGATCAGCGTTAAGACGATCATTGCATCAAAGATTAGGTGGAAAGTCTCAGCTATGGCTCTTACTGTTCGGCTTCACCAGCTTGAGATGCTTTCGGATTGGCAATATCGGTCGATGTGCATTGATCTTGGTAAGCTCGGGTATCGTTCTTCTGAAAAGATTGGCGTCGTACGAGAGAAATCCGTCCTTTGGCAAAAAATTCTAGCTGATCTTTGGTCAAAGAAATTGACCAAGGAGGATCTGGGTAAGAAACTAGGCTTTCCATATGACGAAGTTGAGCGACTCATCTTCCAACTTGCAGGTGATGTGCCGGTCCCATCACCTCAAAAGGTTCAACTCAAAGAGGTGCCGAAGGCGTGAGGGGCAATCCACTGCGCTGTGCATGTTTCGCTACCGCTACACCCCCGATGGCGAGCGGATCGACAATATCACCGACTGGGGCCTGAAGCAGTTTCAAAAGGCCTATGGCAAAGACGGGCGAGGGTCCGGGGCTGATCTCCCCCTTGTGGGGGAGATGTCACCTTTGGTGACAGAGCCTGTCCTCAGGATTGCCGAAGACAAGACCCGTGGGGGCCACCCTCCCACAAGGAGAAAGGAAAGCGCCCGGCGTTAGTTCGCGGCTTTTTACGTTTACGTACACGTCATATTTTTGTATCCTCGTTCATCACCTCATGCGCAATTCGCAGGCCTTGCGTCGCAGACCGGCTCGACAAGGTTTTGCGTATTTGTCATGAGGGGAGGTGCGAACCGCGCCGGTGCTGGCGGGGCAGGGACTGGAGACACGACGATGAGCGACAGACAAGAACTGCCCGAACGCGAGTCCATGGAATTCGACGTGGTGATCGTTGGTGCGGGGCCGGCGGGTCTTTCTGCGGCCATCCGGCTGAAGCAGGTGAACCCGGAGCTTTCGGTCGTGGTCGTGGAAAAGGGCGCCGAAGTCGGCGCACATATCCTGTCGGGCGCGGTCGTCGATCCGCTGGGCATGGACCGTCTTCTGCCGGGTTGGCGCGAAGAGGAGGGGCATCCCTTCAAGACCAAGGTGATTGACGACCAATTCCTGCTGCTCGGCCCGGCCGGATCGATCCGCCTGCCCAACTTCGCCATGCCGCCGCTGATGAACAATCACGGCAACTATATCGTCTCGCTCGGCAATGTCTGTCGGTGGCTGGCCGAAAAGGCGGAAGGCCTGGGTGTCGAGATCTATCCGGGTTTCGCCGCTACCGAGGTTCTCTACAATGAACAGGGTGCCGTGACCGGGATCGCCACCGGCGATATGGGCATTGAGAAGAACGGCGAGCCCGGCCAAAACTTTGCCCGCGGCATGGAACTGCTCGGCAAGTACACGCTGATCGGCGAGGGCGTGCGCGGTTCGCTCGCCAAGCAACTGATCGCCAAATTCGATCTGTCGAAAGACCGCGAGCCGCAAAAATACGGGCTCGGCATCAAGGAGCTCTGGCAGGTCAAGCCGGAGAACCACAAGCAAGGCCTCGTCCAGCATTCCTTTGGCTGGCCGCTTGGCATGAAGACGGGCGGCGGCTCCTTCCTCTACCATCTCGAGGACAACATGGTTGCCGTCGGCTTTGTCGTGCACCTGAATTACAAGAATCCCTATCTCTATCCGTTCGAGGAATTCCAGCGTTTCAAGACGCATCCGGCGATCCGCGGCACTTTCGAGGACGGCAAGCGCCTGTCCTACGGCGCCCGCGCCATCACCGAGGGCGGCTACCAGTCGGTTCCGAAACTGTCTTTCCCCGGCGGCGCCCTCATCGGCTGTTCCGCCGGTCTGGTCAACGTGCCGCGCATCAAGGGCAGCCACAATGCCGTGCTCTCGGGCATGCTGGCGGCTGAAAAGATCGCCGATGCGATCGCGGCAGGCCGCGCCAATGACGAGGTCGTCGAGATCGAGAACGGCTGGCGCGACAGCGCCATCGGCTCCGACCTCAAGAAGGTGCGCAACGTCAAGCCGCTCTGGTCGAAGTTCGGCACCGCGCTCGGCGTGGCGCTGGGCGGGCTCGACATGTGGACCAATACGCTGCTCGGCTTCTCCTTCTTCGGCACGCTGAAGCATGGCAAGACGGATGCGCAGGCGCTGGAGCCGGCCGCAAAGCACAAGCCGATCGCCTATCCGAGGCCGGATGGCGTGCTGACCTTCGACCGCCTCTCCTCGGTGTTCCTGTCGAACACCAATCACGAGGAAGACCAGCCGGTGCATCTGAAGGTCAAGGACATGGAGCTGCAGAAGCGTTCCGAGCACGACAACTATGCCGGGCCTTCGACACGCTACTGTCCGGCCGGCGTCTACGAATGGGTGGAGAAGGACGGCGACGAGGTCTTCGTCATCAACGCCCAGAACTGCGTCCACTGCAAGACCTGCGACATCAAGGACCCCAACCAGAACATCACCTGGGTGCCGCCGCAGGGTGGTGAGGGGCCGGTCTATCCGAATATGTGAGTGATGTCAGCGGTTGTAGCCGACGCCGAAGGAGGCAGCGATTTCGGCCAGCCGTTTGTCGCGGGTCCAAAGGCATGCCTCCGGCGTCAAAAGAGTCGATGCCAGTAAATGGACATCAATATATCCGACGCCTCGTCCGTAGAGTCGATGTTCACGAACCAGATAGAGAACATCGTCGTCCCGTGCCTTTGTTGCCAAAGGAAATTTCGAAAGACCGCGCATCGTGAAATCGTAACGCGGGATACTGCCCAACCCGATCTCTCCGATCACAAAAGGGTGCATCAGGACGCTGCTGCTCTCCAAAAGAGCCTGCAATTCTTCGACGGGCGCGCGAAGATGGTCGATCCAGACAGAGGCATCGACAAGTATCATTATGCGCCAAATCGCCGACGCGGGGGTGCCTCGATGTCCGGCGCGCTGCCTCCCAGTCTCGATAGCCGCCGCGCTGCCTCTCTTTGGACAAGAGCGGTCAACGCCTCTTTTATGACGGCAGCCGTCTCCTCGATGCCTGAAAATTCCTTGGCATCGGCAAGCAACGCGTCGTCAATTGTCACGGTGGTTCGCATTTGCCTACTCCACAGCGTCAAAACCAGCATCAGTCTGCATCAATTTCAATTCGCAGGCCAACGAAAAATCATTGCGTGCAGAGTCCCAGGCGTCCCTTAACCCACCATTAACCATGTTTTCCTTAAGTTCGGTTGCGTCAACTCGATCTTAAGGAAACGCCTGATGTCGCTTACCCGCCGTGGCCTGCTTCTCGGCATGTCCGCTCTCCTTGCCGGCTGCGTGACACGCGGGCCGGGTGCCGCGTTGAACTACGCGGCACTTCCGGGCGAAAAATTTCCGCTGCCGGCCATGCCGCTCGACAAGATCAAGCCGGAACTGCGCCGGCAGGAGGTCGCCTACGAGACTAAGCACGACGCGGGCACCATCGTCGTCGATACCCCGGCGCGCAGGCTCTATTATGTGCTGGGCGGCGGCAGGGCCATGCGTTACGGCATCGGCGTCGGCCGCAACGGCTACGCGCTGGCGGGCTCCGCCTATATCGGCCGCAAGGCCGAATGGCCAAGCTGGACGCCGACCGACAACATGATCCGCCGCGATCCCGGCCGCAACCGCAAATATGCCGGGGGTGTACCGGGCGGTCTCAGCAATCCGCTCGGCGCGCGCGCCATCTATCTCTATCGCGGCGGCAACGACACCATGTTCCGCATTCACGGCACGACCCAGCCCTGGTCGATCGGCCAGGCCATGTCGAGCGGCTGCGTGCGCATGCTCAATCACGATGTCATCGACCTCTACGAGCGCGTCGAGCCCGGCGGCCGCGTCGTCGTCCTGCAGGCTTAAGCGTTCCTAGCCGCCAGGCTGGATGCGGCCCTCAACGGCGAGGGTGCCGTTTGGCGTCACGGAGACGAGGATGATCTCGCCGGATGAAACGCCGCCGCCGACGAGGGCGGTGATGTTGACCTGATGGGTGACGAGGATCGCCTTGTCCTGCGGCGACAAGGATGAAAGCAGCGTAACCACGTCGCGGGTCTGCTTCTGTCGGGTTGAGCTATCCTCGAAAAAGGAATTGAGGGCTGGCTCCTCGCGCGCCGTGCCGAGCCCGAGAAGACGCGCCGTGTCCCTCGTCCGGCACCACTGGCTGGTCAATACGCGGTTGACGGGGACACCGTGTGCACGGATCGCCGCGCCAATGGCTTCGGCCTCGTCGCGGCCCCTTTGATCGAGATTGCGCTGTGTTGCGCAATCTCCGAGGCGGAAGTTAGCGGGATCACCTATTCCAGGGGCCGTTGCATGGCGCATAAGAGCGTGCGTGCCCGGAAGCCGGAAGGTTGCCCAGGCATCGTTGTCCTGCGCACGTGCTGGGGATGTGCCCAGTGCGCAAAAGCACAAAGCCAGGATGATGCGCTGCCATGCCATGAGCCGTCTCCATGTTGATGAACGATACATGGCGCATCACTCTGCGCCGGCAAGCGGCGCGGCCTTTTGTCGGCATTCATGGCACGAAGGACGGTGCTCCCAGCACCTGTAGAGAAGACCCTTGCGGAGAGGCGGCATCGACCGATCCAGTCGCGAAAGATCCGCAGGTGCTGCACCTGCGGATCCTCGTATGCCATCAGGCGTTCGCGTATTCGCGGCGGGCGGCCGCGGGAGCGTCCTGCGGCACCGACTTCCAGGAGACGACCATCAGCGCGCCGATCACGGTGATATGCTCCATGACCACATAGAATTCGATGGTTTTCATCGGTTCCTGCATGGTCCAGAACGTGTGGGCGATGGGAATGGTCAGCGCCGTGAAGACCGCAAGCGCGCCGGCGCCGAGCCATGTCCAGCGGTTTGCAATAATCAGCGCCGAACCGCCGAGCTGGGTCACGATGACGGCAACCGCGTAGAGTGGCGCGGGTTCAAGCCCGAAATGGGACATCTCCGCGACTGCGGCATCAAAATCGACGAGCTTGGCAATGCCGCTCGCCCAGAAAATATAGGTCAGCACGATGCGTGCCAGAATGCCGAATATGCGGCTTTCAAGAAGAGTACGAATAAAGGATGGCATTTTTGTCTCCAATGGCTGAGTTTAATGCCGTCCGCACCGGCCCGCGGGGTTCGGACCGGTCCGGACGGCGCGTCGTTCCGGCTGGGCGGACAGTCCGGTTCGTCGCCGGGGGTGTATAGGATGGCAAGGCGGGTTGCGGGCGTCCCCGGGGGAACTGCAGTCTTCGCCAGACACTGCCGTTGCGGCAATTGCGGCCGGACGCACCTTCGAAGCAAAAACTAAATTGCTGCTCAACACGGCCCGCCCTCACAATTTCACCAATGCGTCCCATATCATGCCTGCGGCACGGCGCCGTCACAAGGACCAGGAATGAAGATCAAGGCCATTTTCAATCGCGACGGGGGCACGTTTCGCACCACGGATATGCAGGCCTACGGCCAGAAAGCCGAGGACGTTTTCCGCGAAGCCGGGCACCAGCTTGAAATTGCCGTCGTTTCCGGATCGGACATGGGGGATGTGCTTGAGCAAACCGCGCGGCGCGACGATCTGGATGCGATGATCGCTGGAGGCGGGGACGGCACGATCTCGTCTGCTGCGGCGGTTGCCTGGAAAAACGGAATGCCGCTGGGCATCGTCCCGGCTGGAACCATGAATCTTTTTGCGCGGGCGCTGAAGCTGCCGCTCGATATCTGGAAGGTGCTGGATGTTCTGGCTGACAGTAAGATTATAGACGCCGATATCGGCAGCGCCAACGGTCGCGCCTTCGTGCATCAGTTTTCGATGGGCCTGCATGCGCGGATGGTGCGCTACCGCGAATCCTACAGCTTTGCATCCCGCATCGGCAAGATCAGGGCCAGCACCCGGGCTGCCGTCGGGGTGATCTTCAATCCTCCGGAGTTTATGATCGACTTCGACATGGACGGCAAGCGCGAGAGGCGCAAGGTTTCCGCCCTGTCTGTCGCCAACAATCATTTCGGAGCCAATAGCCTGATGTATGCCGATGACGTGACGGGCGGCCATCTGGGCATCTATACCGCCCCGCCTCTGAAGCCGGCAGGCGTCGCCAAGCTGACGCTCGATATCCTGCGCGGAAAATTCCGGGAAAGCCCGCTGATCACCGAAATGAGCGGGGTCGCGATCGACCTGCATTTCCCGCATGCGCGCCGGGATACGAACTGCGTGATCGATGGCGAATTGCTGCCCGTCGGCCGTGATGTTGCGTTGCGCATCCATCCCGGCGAGCTGAAGGTTCTCGTGCCGAAATAGGCCACTGCCCCTGCGATCAGGCGCCCCTGTCGGTGCTGTCGAAAACCTTGCGCACGATATAGGGCGGCGTGTCGTTCTCGCCGGAATAGACACGGGCCATCATTTCCGCCAGGATTCCCGTCGTAATAAGCTGGACCGAGGCGAGAAACAGCATGACCCCGACGATGAGCATTGGCCGCGCGCCGATATCGTTCCCCAGCACAAATTTGTCCGTGAACAGATAAATCAAAACGAGACCGCTCAACGCCCCGGCGGCGAGGCCGATCGAGCCGAAGAAGTGGCCGGGCCGCGCCTTGTAGCGCATGAAGAATAGCACGGACAGGAGATCGAGAATGACCCGGAAGGTGCGGGAAATCCCGTATTTCGACGATCCGTGCTCGCGTGCGTGATGCGTCACCGGCATTTCGCCGATCCGGCTGCTCGGAACGACGCCCGCGACCCAGGCCGGAATGAAGCGGTGCATCTCGCCCATCAGCTTGACCTGCTTGATGATCGAGGCCTTGTAGATCTTCAGGCTGCAGCCGTAGTCGTGCAGCTTGACGCCGGTGATCTTGCCGATCAGGTGATTGGCGCACCAGGACGGAATCTTGCGCAGGAAAAGCCCGTCCTGCCGGTTCTTGCGCCATCCGACAAGCAGATCGAGTTCGCGTTCCTCGATGGCTGCGACCATGGCGGGAATGTCGCGCGGATCGTTCTGGAGGTCGCCGTCGAGGGTTGCGATCAGCCGTCCGGTCGCCGCGTCTATCCCGGCCTGCATGGCCGCGGTCTGACCGAAGTTGCGCTGGAGTTCAACAATCCGCAGATGAAGCAGCGGGTCGGCCAGTTCCTTGCGGGCATTTGCCAGCGTCGCATCGCTGCTGCCGTCATCGACGAGAATCAGTTCCCAACTGCCGGCAAACCCGCCCATTGCATCGCGAATCCGCGATACAAGCGGCCCGATGCTGTCCTCTTCGTTGAAAATCGGCACCACGATGGACAACTCGACCTGCTCGGCTGCGACTGCCTCGTCTTTATTCGCTTCCAGAATGGTATCCACTGACAAAGCCTTTCAAATCCGCAGGTTCTCTCGCCCGAGTTCTCGTGATAACAGCCCTTTGCCATAGCATCGGACAGGAAAGTAGCAAGAGATGAATGCAGGAGAGCATGCCGGACGCGGCTCCTGGCTTGTCCGCAACCGAATGACGGTGCTCTCTGTCATGGTCATCCTTGCCTATGCCGCCTTCGTGCAATGGATCTGGGGCTGGCCGCAGCTTGCGGCGCAATGGCGAGAAATCGGTTATGCTCCCGTCTTCGGCGCTCTCATGCTGCTGGTCGCCACCTATTTCATCCGTTGCTACCGCATCTACGATTATTTCCATGACGGCGTCCGTGGCCGTTTCCTGTCTTTGTTTCGCGTCACGCAGATCCACAACCTGATGAACATCATGCTGCCTTTCCGGGCGGGGGAAACCAGTTTTCCGCTCCTGATGCGGACAGAATTCGCGATATCCCTGACCCGCAGCACCTCGGCGCTGCTGTTGATGCGCCTCTTGGATCTCCACGCCCTGTGTGCCGCCGCGGGGATAGGCTTCGTCATGGAAAGCGGCAGGGGAGCCTATGCCTGGCTGCTGTGGGGCATCTTCCTTGTCGCACCGCTGCTGTTGTTTTGCCTGAAGGGCAGAGCCCTGGCCATCGCCGACCGGCATTTGCCGGAAAAGCTATCGAAATTTCTGGTCGAGATCGAAGCCGGACTTCCCGCGGACGCGGCCGGCTTTTTACGGGCCTGGTTGCTGACGATTCTCAACTGGGCCGCCAAGGTCGCCGTGCTCGTCTGGGCGCTGTTTTCGATCGGTGTCAGTCCGCTTGGTGCCTGCTTTGGCGGCGCGCTCGGCGGCGAACTGTCCTCGGTGCTGCCTGTTCATGCACCGGCCGGGGTCGGCACCTATCCGGCCGGTATCACCGCCGGCGCGATCTCGTTCGGCGCTCCGGCCCACGGCGCGGGTCTCGATCTGCTTGCCGGTGCCGCCATCAATGTGCATGTACTGATCCTCGTATCGGCGATTGCCGGCACGATCCTTTCGGTGCTTTTGTCGCCGCGGCGCTGAGTTTACTGGAAGGCGGTCTCGAAGAAGCTTCGCAGTTTTCGGGAATGCAGCTTTTCGGGCGGCATGGCAGCCAGTTTCTCGAGGGCAAGGATGCCGATCTGGAGGTGCTGGCTGACCTGCGTCTTGTAAAACGCTGTTGCCATGCCGGGCAGCTTCAATTCGCCGTGCAGCGGCTTGTCCGAGACGCACAGCAGCGTGCCGTAGGGAACACGGAAGCGAAAACCGTTGGCCGCGATCGTCGCCGATTCCATATCGAGTGCGATGGCGCGCGATTGGGACAGGCGCTTCACCGGCCCGCGCTGGTCGCGCAGTTCCCAGTTGCGGTTGTCGATGGTGGCGACGGTTCCCGTCCGCATGATCCGCTTGAGGTCGTAGCCTTCATAGCCCGTCACTTCCGCGACGGCGTCCTGCATGGCCACCTGAACCTCGGCCAGGGCCGGGATCGGGATCCAGACGGGCAGGTCATCGTCAAGAACGTGGTCTTCGCGCACATAGGCATGCGCCAGCACATAGTCGCCCAGCCTCTGGCTGTTGCGCAAGCCCGCGCAGTGACCGAGCATCAGCCAGGCATGCGGACGAAGCACGGCGATATGGTCGGTAATCGTCTTGGCGTTGGACGGGCCGACGCCGATATTGACGACGGTGATGCCGCCATGGCCCTTCTTCTTCAGGTGGTAGGCAGGCATCTGCGGCATCCGGGCAAGCTGCAGGTCCGAATCGGGTTGGTCGGACCCTGCCTGCGTCCGGATATTTCCCGGCTCCACGAAGCAGGTGTAGCCATTGCCGCCCTCGGCCATCTGCTGGCGTGCCCAGGCGGCGAACTCGTCGATATAAAACTGGTAGTTGGTGAACAGCACGAAATTCTGGAAATGCGTGGCGCTGGTTGCCGTGTAATGGCTGAGCCTTGCCAGCGAATAATCGATCCGCTGGGCGGTAAAGGGCGCCAGGGGCGAAGGTTCGCCGGGTCCGGGCTCATAGGCGCCATTGGCGATCTCGTCGTCCGTTGTCGTCAGGTCCGGCGTATCGAAGAGGTCGCGCAGCGGCACCTCGATGTTTTCGGCCATCGACGCCTCGACATAGGCCCCTTCTTCAAAGGCGAAGTGCAAGGGGATGGGCGTTGCCGATTCAGAGACTGTGATGCCGACGCCATGGCTGCGGATCAACAGGCCGAGTTGCTCCTTGAGGTAATGGCGAAAGAGTTTCGGCCGTGTCACCGTGGTGGTGTAGACGCCGGGCGCGCTGACATAGCCGTAGGACAGCCGCGAATCGACATGGCTGAAGCTGCTGGTCTCGATGCTGACCTGCGGATAGCAGGCCCGAAAGCGAGAGGTCGGCGTACCCGTTCGCCCAAGTTCGGTGAAGGCATCGACGAGGAATTTCGTGTTGCGCTCATAAAGTTCCGTGAGTGCATCGACGGCTGCCGTCGCATCGTCAAAACTCTTCGGCGCAAAGGCCTCCGGTGTGGCCAGGGAGAGGGCGGATAAAGATGAGATTCGTGTGTTCATGAGGCATTATAGAATGCCGCTTTTTACAAGCAAACGACAAGATGACGTTCCGGGAAGACGGCGCGTCTAAAAAACCCCGGTCAGCGCGGCGCCGCCAGGATAACCGCGCTGCCGATCAGCGCCAGGGCGACACCGGTAAGATCAAAACGGTCGGGACGCACGCCTTCGACAAGCCAGAGCCAGAGGAGCGAGGCCGCGATATAGATCCCGCCATAGGCCGCATAGGTACGGCCGGCCGCCGCCGAATCGACAAGCGTCAGGAGCCAGGCAAAGAGTCCAAGGCTTGCCATGCCCGGAACAAGCAGCCAAATCGGCTTGTCGAGCTTGAACCAGGCCCAGAAGGCAAAGCAGCCGGCGATTTCCGCCGCTGCAGCAAGGCTGTAGATGAAAAAGGAGTAAAGCGGCATGAGATCCTTCCCGATATCTTATAGGAAGGCAGTCTTCAGAAATGTGCAAGAGTCGACGCCTCTCCGCTCAACTCATGGACTGGCGTTGAAGCGTCACGAACAGGACGAGACCGGCACCCTGCTTGCCGATGCCCAGCCCGCTCGCCTTGCTGTAGGCGACGGCGCCGATCGGCCCCATCAACACGGCTGCGAGCATCATCATGCGCAAGGCAGTCTTTGCAGGTTGAAGGATGCCGGCCATCGGAATAAGCCTTGGTTGGGTTGGCGTCAGAGCTTTGCCTGTTCGCAGAACTGTGCGGTGTGAACGGTGCAGTCGGCAAGCGCGCCTGCATAGTTATGGCGACGGCGCTGTGTGTCGGCGCTGACGGCTGCGGCAACTGTCATTGCAAAAACCACCATGAGCAAGCTGATGATCGTGAGGCGGCGGGCGAGGATGTCCATGGCTGTGTCCGTTGGCTTGTATGTCGGGGTTCAATGTGATGGACTGGTTTTCGCACAGCCAAACTGAACTGTTGCTGATATGCCGGTTCATCTCCCGTTCATCTTCGCGCTGCGCCTTGAATCCCCTTGGCTCGCCCTTTAGATCTCGTGCATCGCCAACCGGAGACAGCCAATGACCGCACCGATCGAACTCTACTACTGGCCGACGCCGAACGGCTGGAAGATCACCATCCTGCTTGAGGAACTCGGCATTCCTTATGCGGTGAAGTACATCAACATCAGCAAGGGCGAGCAATTCGCGCCGGATTTCCTGAAGATCGCCCCGAACAACCGCATGCCGGCGATTATCGATCCGGACGGACCGGGCGGCGCGCCGATTTCCGTCTTCGAATCCGGCGCTATCCTTCAATATCTCGGGCGCAAGTTCGGCAAGTTCTATCCGTCGGACGAACGGGCAAGGGTGGATGTCGATCAGTGGCTGTTCTGGCAGATGGGCGGGCTTGGGCCGATGGCGGGCCAGGCCAATCATTTTCGGCACTACGCGCCTGAAAAGATCGAATATGGCATCCAGCGTTACACCAACGAGGTCAACCGCCTCTACGGCGTCATGAACAGGCGGCTGGCCGACCGTCCCTTCCTGGCCGGTGAATACTCGATTGCCGACATGGCCTGCCTTGGCTGGGTGCGCCAGTATGAAAGCAATGGACAGAATCTCGACGATTTTGCCAATCTGAAGCAATGGTTCGAGACGCTGAGCGCCCGCCCGGCTGTCCAGGCGGGCTTCGATATTGGTCGCGAAGAGCGGGAGCGCCAGAAACATCTGTCCGAAGACAAGGAAGCCCAGAAAATTCTGTTCGGCCAGACCGCACGCTGAATGGCAGCCCGGTTCCGGCGAGCTTTTCCGCCGGAACCATCTACAGGCGCGTCCAGGTCTGGGACTTGCAGAGCACCTTCAGGACGCATCCTTTCATTTTCAGGGAATTTCCCGCGATCGATGCCGAGCCGCTATAGGTTTTGTCATTGGCCGGATCGGTGATCTCGCCGCTATAGCTGTCGCCATTGCCGCTCATGCTGCCGATGCGCTTGCCGGCAAACTTCCCCGTCTTCAGTGTAATGCAGTAGCCGCCGCCGCAGGAGGCGATGGCCGCTGTTTCGCCGCTTGCCGTTTTCCAGTTGCCGACAATGGGTTCAGCCGAAAGCGCGGCTGTCGCCATCAACACCGAAGTTGTCGCCGCAAAAATGAATGTTCGAATCATGGTCGTTCCTCCCAAGGGTCGCGACAGTTGCTCCTGAAGCCTGCCGATCCGTTGCTGCGGCCAGTCTCCTCACCAGCCATTGCGCGAAAATAACTTACGCAGACGTAAACGTAAACACTCGAAGATGCTGTTTTTGGCGATACGGCTGGTCGCCGGGGGATTGATGAAGATCATGACGCGAACGCACAGCCGGGCAAGTCTTCGATATGGTTACCAGCCGGTTTAAATGACCCTGTGAATTTTTCGTAAAAAACGAGGCAAAAGCCAGCTTTGACCGGCAGTGCGATGTTTAATGAAAACCCAATTTTACCAATCGTTTGAACTTTGTTTGTCTCACATTAATCATGCATTTTAAGCGTGTATTGAAACCAGTGCGGCATAGTCGGATTCAGAAGACGAGCAGGGGGAAAACCCCGCCGGAAAACCTTGAGGGACCGAACGCCGCACAAGACGGCAAGGACCTTGAGGGCCTGAAAGGGCAAAGAAAACAGGGACTGCAGCACAAGAAACAAAGTTAAACAGGGACAAGACGATGGCACGCTTCGATTTTCAGAACATTTCCGATGCCGAGATGGGCGGACAGAACCGCGCAGATCTCTTCTGTGTGATGGGCTTGATGTATGCAACCGGGCGTGGGCGAGACATCGACTTCGTCACAGCCCACAAATGGCTTAACATAGCGGCCATTAAAGGCTCCGAGCGTGCAGCGACGCTGCGCGCGGAGCTCACGAAAACCATGAGCAAGGCCGATCTCGCAGCGGCATTGCGCGCCGCCCGGGAGTGGATGACCATGCATTGAGCGGTTACCACGGCTAGCAAGGCCGAATCCTCCCGAAGAGAAGGACGGTCTATTGCCGATTGTTGGTATCAAGCGCTGCCAGAACCTTCGGCAGGGCATTTTCCAACAGATCCATGTCTGCCTGCGGACCCGTGCTGATGCGAATGCAGCGGTTGAGCGGCGCTACGCCCGGCATGCGGATGAAGACCCCGTGATCGGCCATGAGCCGGTCGACGATGGAGCGGGCAAATGCCGCATCCCTGCCGCAGTCGA
Source organism: Pararhizobium gei (assembly GCF_029223885.1). Classification (NCBI taxonomy): domain Bacteria; kingdom Pseudomonadati; phylum Pseudomonadota; class Alphaproteobacteria; order Hyphomicrobiales; family Rhizobiaceae; genus Pararhizobium; species Pararhizobium gei. The sequence continues at coordinate 1,666,811 of NZ_CP119409.1, forward strand.
TGGCGACGAAATTGGTGGCGGAGGGCAGGGCGCGCAGACCGTTCCTGTCGGCGATGGCAGCAATCCGGCTCCGGGACGCCGCGATCTGCTTGAGCACATCCTTCAGATAGGCTGTATCGGCCAGAGCCGCGAGTGCCGCCGCAGTGGCGAGCCGGTTCATGCCGAAATGATTGCGGATCTTGTCGAAGGCGCGGGCATTGTCCGGCGTCCCCAGCGCATACCCGACCCGCGCCCCGGCGAGGCCGTAGGCTTTTGAAAAAGTCCGGGTGCGCAGTACGTTCGGCATGTCGCCGAGCGACTCGATTGACGGTATGGAACCTGTCGGCGCCGTCTCGCCATAAGCTTCGTCCAGAATGAGCAGACATGTCTCCGGCAGAGCCTTTGCAAAGGCGACGACGCTGCCGGCATCCCACCAGCTTCCCATCGGATTGTCCGGATTGGCGAGGTAGACCAGCGGCGCATCCTCGCGCCGCACAGCTTGCAGCAGCCCGTCGAGATCCTCCCGGTCATCGACATAGGGCACTGTGACAAGTCGTCCCCCATGGCCTGCAACATGGAAATTGAAGGTCGGGTAGCCACCCAGCGACGTGACGACCGGCTTGCCGGGCTCGATCACCATCCGCACGATCTGGCCGAGAAGGCCGTCTATGCCCTCGCCAATTGCTATAGTGTCCGAAGCGGTGCCGAAATTCGCTGCGAGCGCCTGCTTCAACTCGAAATTTTCGGGATCATTGTACTTCCAGATCCCGGCCGAAGCCTTGGCGATGGCGTCAAGCACCGAGGGCGCCGGCCCGAATCCGCTTTCGTTAGCGCCGATACGCGCCGAAATCTCCCGGCCGCGCTGCCGCTCGATCGCCTCGGGGCCGACGAAAGGGACTGTGGATGGCAGGGATGTGATGAGGGGGGTGAAGCGGGAAAAAGCGGACATGCGGATATCGAGCCTGACGATGAATGGAACCGCCGGGACACTATCCATATTCGACGCGTCTGCAAGCCGTCGCTTCGAGGCTTCCGGCAGTTCTGCCGCTTCAGTGACTTTGACCCACCTGGCCTGTGAAGAAGTCCAAGCGGACGATCTGATGCAGGAACTCATCGTCGATGGGCTTGATGAAATGCACCTGGATGCGGTTGTCCCGGCGGTAGACTTCCGCGCAACCGATGCGCTTTTTCGTGCCGACGATGGTGAGATAGTAATGCTCCGGCAGGCCGATTGACGTGTTGACGGTAAAGGCGGCTCCGCCCCGCGAGATCTCCATCATCTTGCAGCTCCGTGTCGTAACCCCACCCAACGCAGGCCGCACGGCCATCAGCGTTCCGGCTTGTCCTATGATGAAACGCTCGAAGCGCTCCTCGTAGAGCTTTGAACTGACCGCCGAATACATTGTCGAGTTCTGCAATGAACACTCCGTGGGTTGCGCGGCACCCGGAGCGCCGCGTGCTTGCCGCCTGGTCCTCAGGTCTGTCCCTCAGGGCGGCATGGGCGGTCTGGCGATCCTTGCGAATGGACATTGAGATCGGTTGAAAACATTCGCTAGAACTTTAACGAAGAGCCAATTTTTTTAACCTGAACCTCGGTGTCTTACGCTGCGGCATCCGAAAAATAGCGGGCGACAAGGAAGCCGCAGCCGGCAGACATCGCCGTGACGAAAGTGCCCCATGCCATGTCGACGAGGCTCATGGTCACCGGCCATCCCTTGAGAGTGGAAAGATTGGTGATGTCGTAGGTTCCGTAAGCGGCAAGTCCGAGCACGGCGCCATAGCCGATGGCGGTAGCCAGCGATCCGGCCTTCAGTCCCGGCATCACCGCAAGCAGGACCACGGCAACGGCAAAGAAAATATAGAAGATGGCAGCGATGGCGAGGTTCGGCGATGGCAGCATCAGGTCGCCCAACTGGTTGCGGTAAAAGGTGCGGGCCACCAGTCCCAGCCAGATGGCATCGGCTATGAAGAGAGAAACGGCGGTCCCGGCATAGGCGAAAAGCATGGTTTTCATAAGCAGTTCCTTTATGGCGATGCGTGTGACATGACCATATAGCGCGCTGTTTCCTGAAGACGATCCAGTGTCGCGCCGGACGTGCGTTTAGGGTCACAGACGAGCCGGTGTAACCCGCAGCTTAGCCGTTTCGGCAACGCGGATCCTCAGAGAAGACCGCTCTTGAAGTCGAGGCGGATCAGGCGGCTGAGGAACTCGGATGCCAGTTGCATGTTGAAGCGTACGCCCAGTTCCGAACCGTACCGGTGAACCTGCGAGCATCCGATCTCTTCGCGAAATCCCTCGATCTCCAGGAAAAAATTCTTCGGGAGCATGACAGCCGCATTGATATCAAGCATGGCACCGCCGATCGAGATATGCCGCAAAAGGCAACGATAGGTGGTCTTCGTCTTCAGATGTTCGCCGATGACCAGAATGCGGCAAGGACGCTCGATGTAATAGTGCTTGTAGCGGGTGGTCAGTTGACCAGGCTTTGCCTCGGCCAGATGCATCACCATCGACATTGGAAACTCCGGAAAACCTTGCTAACCCCGACATGCAGACGCCGCCCGATTGGTTGATCCGCAGGAGGCAGCGATGCTTCTGTCGCATCGCGGCGATCCTCACGACCGCGCGGTTTTTCGTTCATCGACAAGTGACAACCATCATTCGATAAAAAACCGTAAACGCGGACATTGAAACCTTCCGGCTCATACGTAATACTTCGATGAAAAGCGCAGATGGCGATGCGCGATAAAGGGGCGATGCCGCGTGGTGTCCGAAGCGTTTTCCGCTGAGGATAATCAAGTGGGCGCGGAGGAAATGATGTTCAAGACTTTTTCCAGAAACTGGATGCCGGTTCTGTTTGTCTGCCTGGCAGCGCTGCTCTTGCATGTGGACGGCGCCGCCGCCGCCAAACGCGTCGCGCTGCTGATCGGCAATGAAAAATATGAGGCGACATCGCCGCTAAACAATCCGGCAAACGATGTGCAACTGATGAAATCCTCCTTCGAGGATGCCGGTTTCGATGACGTCACCACGGTTCACGACGTCGACCGCGCCTCCATGGTGCGGGCTCTCAGGGACTTCGAGGACAAGGCGGCCGGTGCCGAGGTCGCTATCATCTATTATTCCGGCCACGGCATGGAAATGAACGGCCAGAATTATCTCCTGCCCGTCGATGTCAGCCTGAAGACCGACAAGGATGTGGAGGATGAGGCGATCCCGCTCGATCGCGTGCAGCGATCGCTGGAAGGTGCGACACGGCTGAAGCTGGTCATTCTCGACGCCTGCCGCAACAATCCCTTCGAGCAATCGATGACGCGCTCGATCTCCACCCGCGCGGTCAGCCGCGGTCTGGCGCGTGTCGAGCCGGAATCGGCCGATCTCCTCGTTGCTTTCGCCTCGAAGGCCGGAACTGTGGCGCTGGACGGCGAGGGAAAGAACAGCCCCTTTGCCGAAGCCCTGTCGAAATACCTGACCGAGCCCGGCGTCGATGTCCGTATCGCGCTCGGCAAGGTCCGTGACGAAGTGGTTGCCGCCACCAACCGGGGCCAGGAGCCTTTCGTCTACGGGTCGCTGGGGGGCGCCCAGATTTTTCTGAATATCCGGGAAATCAATATCAACGTCACCTCGGGCGGTGACACGCAACAGGTCTCGCCGACCGGCCAATCGGAGGCGGCCGCCGACTGGCAGAACATCCGCGATCTCGCCGACAAGGACCTGATCGAGGTTTTTCTTGCGAAGCATGGTTCCGACCCGGTCTACAAGATGCTGGCGGAAAAGAAACTGAAGCTTCTTGCCGAGGCAGAGCAGACCTCTGCGGCCACGCCGGACGAGATCGCCTGGGATGCGCTCAAACAGTCCACGGACGCCGCCGCCTTGACCCGCTTTCTCGAGCGCTATCCCGACAGCAAGCACAAGGCCGAGGCGGAAACGCAGATCGCGGCGCTCGAGCCGAAGAAGGGATTGAATATTTCGCTGACCGGCAAAGACACGCAGGCTTCGCGTGATTGCTACCTTCTGGCCGGCGAGCCGCAGTCCATGCCCGGCTTTCTTGGAGTGAACTTCCTGAAGATCGATTCGAGCCGGGCAATGACGGCCTGCGCCCAGGCGGTCAACGAAAATCCTGACGACATGATGCTCGTCAATATGCTCGGCCGCGCCCATGATGCCGGTCGCAACTATGTCGAGGCGCGCCGCAACTACCAGAAGGCCGCCGATGGCGGCAACATGTACGCCCTGACCAATCTGGCCTGGTTCTCCGTCTACGGCACGGACGGGCCTGTCGATGTGGAAAAAGGCCGCCAGATGTTCGAACAGGCGGCCAATGCGGGCAATTCCTATGCCCAGGCCTCGCTGGGCTGGCTCTACCGCGAAGGCTATGGCGGCGTTCGCCAGGATTTTGCCGAAGCGCTGAAATGGTACCAGGTTTCGGCCGATCAGGGCTATGCCAATGCCATGGCGACGATCGGCTGGTTCTACCGCGAAGGGAACGGGGTCGCCAAGGACTTCAACCACTCGCTTGCCTGGTACCGGAAGGCGGCGGAAGCCGGCGATGCCAACGCCATGTCGTCGCTCGGCTGGGCCTACCAGAACGGGCTGGGTACGACCCAGGACTATCTGGAAGCCAAGAAATGGTACGAAAACGCGGCCAATGTCGGCGATTCCTATTCGATGGCGCTGCTCGGCTGGTTCTACGATGTCGGCAACGGCGTGCCGCAGGACTACGGTCAGGCGCGCAACTGGTACGAGATGGCGGCCAATGCCGGCAGCGCCTATGCGATGGGCAATCTGAGCCGCCTCTACGACTTCGGTCTCGGCACCAAGGCGGATGCGAAGGAAGCGGCGCGCTGGGCAGCCGCCAGCGTCGAGGGCGGAGATCCGGCGAAACTGCAGGAAATGAAGGCGTCTCCGAACAATTTCACGCCGGCCTTTCGCAAGGAAATCCAGGCCTTGCTCAAGGATCGCGGGTTTTACAGCGGCCCGCTCGATGGCGAGTTTGGCGCGGCCACCCAGAATGCGATGGAGCGTTTGGCAAAGAAGAGCTGATGAAGAGCATGTTTGAAAAGGCCGGCTTGTCGATGCAGTCCGGCCTTTTCAGCTCCGAAGCGGTGACCTCAGCCTTTGCTGACGATCGCCTTGAGGGCCTGCTGCCCGGCGGAAACAGCCTGCAACTGGCTGCTATATTGCCCCGTGGCAGGGTAGACGACAGTACCCCGCCGCAGGACGAACGCCCACCGGCCGTTGCGCAGCTTTTCAACCGTCACCTGCGTTTCCAGCTTGCCATCCTGTGTCACGATCGCTCCTTTCGAAAGTCCCGCCGCCCTTCAGGGTGCGGCCTCATGCCGAAGGATTATTCAAAAGCACCGGTCTGGGCAATCGCCATCGACAGCAAAGCCGCGACATCCACCTGTAGAGCCCGACCTCCGCCGCCGCACACGACGCCGAAGCCACAAACGAAACTTTGTCGGAGCCGACTGCAAAATTTCCTTGCAATGAAAGGCGCGCGCCTCTAGTCAGGCGCTAACGGAGAGGTGGCCGAGTGGTCGAAGGCGCTCCCCTGCTAAGGGAGTATACCCGGAAGGGTATCGTGGGTTCGAATCCCATCTTCTCCGCCATTCTGCCTTTCCGACCATCTCTCATGCACCGGCGGACGATCGCCCGGCCTGACATCAGCTATCGCGCTCCTTCATTCTTTCCCAGGTTCGGCCCATAGCGGATGTCGATGAAAATATGGGATTCCGGTATGTCTGTAGCCAATGGAGAGTGCTTCTCCGCCGCCTTCACCACGTCGCGGGACTTTCTCCATCAATCGCGATCGGTCGCTCGGCTATCCGAGACAGGCAAATCCGCATGGCGCAATCTGTTTTGCTCTGAATGCTGTAGTTGCCGGTAGTCCGGGCCCTTGACGCCGTTTGGCTACGAATGCCGGCTCCTGGGCTACGGTGCCTTACGGAATCACCTGCACGACGACCCGGCCATTCGCTTGATTCCCTTCCGCATCATCCCGCGCCTGCTGATTCTGACCCTCGCCGGTCGCCGATGCAGCAGAAGACCCGTCCTGAAATCTCCTTCGGTCTTCGACCGAATCTCCTACTGCGACACCATTTTGCCCCTTTTATGCGCCGTTTCGGCACGGAACAGGCTTGTAACGGTGACGCTAAGCCCTGATGAACAAACGATTTTCTTAACTTCCTGTTAAGATATGGACGGGCTTGGGGCGCTTTTGTGTCGTTTCAGCAACAGCGCAATGGGAAGGGGCGGGCGAACAGGAGGAACTCGTCAGTTGGTGATTGCGCAGACCGTCCCTTCTTGTATTTTCAATCCCGGAAGCAAGGGCGGTTGATCGTCCGACTTCTTAAATGTTGGGGATGGGGCAGGGAACGCTGTCCTTCAGCAAAATACCCAGACCCGTTTGAAACTTTTGACTGGAGGTCAGAAATGAACATTAAGAGCCTTCTTCTCGGCTCCGCTGCGGCTCTCGCAGCAGTATCCGGCGCCCAGGCAGCTGACGCTATCGTAGCTGCTGAGCCGGAAGCCATGGAATATGTACGCGTTTGCGACGCTTTCGGCACTGGCTACTTCTACATCCCGGGCACGGAAACCTGCCTCAAGATCGGCGGTTATGTCCGTACTCAGGTTGAGTTCGGTGATACGAATGCCGGCTTCGAGGGTAGCATCGGAAATCTGAGCGGCAACAACAACTGGGGTAGCTACACACGTGCCTACCTGACGGTTTCGGCCAAGAACGACACCGAGTATGGCGCACTCAGCAGCTATATCAACCTGCAGGCTGATAGCTCCCACACGGGCAATAACAACAGCGACGGCGGCGTTATCCTTGACGGTGCCTGGATCAACATTGCTGGCTTCGACGTTGGTTACTTCTACAACTGGTGGGACGATTTCGCTCTTTCCGGCGAAACTGAAGAAGCTGGTGGTAACCTTTTCAACGCCATCCGTTACACCTATGACGGTGGTTCCTTCCAGGCTGGTATCGCAGTCGAAGATCTCGGCAGCGATGCTCGTGAGCAGCCAAGCCATGACGATGATGTCGGCGTATCCGGGTTGCTTCGCGGCACTGTTGGCGGCATCGATGCTCTCTTGATCGGTTCTTACGACTTTGACGTCGAAGAAGCTGCCTTCAAGGCGCGTTTGACAGCTGAAGTTGGCCCGGGCACCTTCGGTATTATGGGTATCTACGCAACGGATCCGACTGCTTACTGGTCGCTGTCCGAATGGTCGGTTGCTGCTGAATACAAGATCCAGGCTACTGAAAAGCTCTTCATCACCCCTGCTGCTCAGTACTTTGGCGATGTTGGCTTCGACAACGGCAACATCGACGCATGGCGCGTTGGCGTAACAGCTGGCTACCAGATCACGGAAGGCCTGCGTTCGCTCGCTACCGTCAACTACACCGATGCTGATGAAGCTGGTACGAGCCTGACTGGCAATGACGATGACGCTTGGAGCGGTTTCCTCCGCCTGCAGCGCGACTTCTAATCTGATCTGACCTCGGTCAATTGGAGAGAAGCCCGGCTTTCGAGCCGGGCTTTTTCGTTTTTGAAGATTGTTTGGGAAGATTGCGAACGGTTCGATCCTGTCGTCAGAAAAATAATTGTCCTATCGCTGGTGTTCAAACCGCGTCGAGAAACGATCGAAGCTCGCTGTAAATGTCAGGGCGATGCAAGAGGGGAGCATGTCCCTGGCCATGCGCGGTAGTGGAGCGCATATCGTAATGCCGGCGTGCCATCTCCTCCAAGGTCGCTTCTGATAGAATAGTCGAATACTCGCCGCGGATTGTCATAAGGGGCAAATGCGCAAATCCCTTATAGAGGTCCCATAAATCGGGAACGTCACTTTCCGCATGGAGGTGACGAAGCGGCTCGATCAGGGCCGGATCGAAGTCGGGCACGATCATGCCCGCGCTCTCGCAAAAGATGGCGTGAGCCATATCGTCCCAATCCGCATCGTCGAGGACGGGAAAAGTGGCACCATGAACGGACCTGAGATGATCGATCGCCTCTGGCCATGTGCCAAAGGCCCGTTCCGCGGTGAGATAATCCCGGATCTGGAGCAGCCCGGCAATCTCGATAACAGGACCGATATCGTTGAGAACGACAGCGCGCAGCAGGCGAGGGGCGGTTGCTGCAAGAACATGAAGAATAAGCCCGCCTCTGGACGTGCCGACGAAGACTGCCTCCTGCACGCCGAATAAGGCGCAGGCGGCGATGACGTCGTCCGCTTCGACAGCAATCTGGTATTGGCTTTTATCCATATCCCAGGCCGAGCGCCCCCGTCCGCGGTAATCGATGGCAATGACACGGCGTGGCGTTTCAAGGTCGCTTGAAAGCAGGCCCGCGACGCGGTGAAAGTCGCGGCTGTTGCGGCTCAGTCCCGGCAGGCAGACGACGGGCAGAGACCCCGTGATGTCCGCACCATACACTCTGGCGCAAAGCTGCAAACCATCCCTGGCAGGAAAGAAATGCTCGGTGAAAGCGGCTCCAATTTCGTCGCTCATCCTGTCCGCTCCTTGTGGCAATGTGGCAGGATAACGAGCTGGAGCGGAATGGAAAGGCGTTTCGTCGGGGCCGTCTACCGGCCGGCCGTCAGATCGTGAACGATATCCGATGTTTGCCCCAGCCGCGACTTGTAGATCTGATAATTTTCCATGACGCGCTGAACGTAACCGCGGGTTTCGGCAAAGGGGATGCGCTCGATCCAGTCGACGACGTCGTCGATCGGTTTTCCGCGGGGGTCGCCATATCGATCGATCCAGTCCGGAACGCGGCGCGGTCCTGCGTTGTAGGCAATGAAGGTGAGGATGTAGGAGCCGCCGAAATCGCTGATCTGCTCGCCGAGATAATGTGCGCCGAGTGTTGCATTATATGCGATGTCGGTCGTCAGCCTGTCCTGTGAATAGGACATTCCGTGGCGGCCGGCGACGCGCTTTGCGGTGCCGGGAAGAATTTGCAGCAAGCCGCGGGCATTGGCCGGTGAGATGGCGGCCGGATTGAAAGCACTCTCCTGCCGGGCAATGGCATAGGCAAGCGCCTTGCCCGAACCGCCGATATCAGCCGTTTCCGGTATGATGCCGATCGGGAAGGCGAGCGCCGCCACATCGATACCGCGACCGAACGCGATCTTGCCGATCTGCAGTGACAATTGGTGTCCCCGCGTTCTTTCCGCGCGGGCAGCCAGCAGCGCCAGTTCGCCGGGCTTGTCCAGTTCTTCGGCCAGGGCACGATAGAGACTGTCGGCGCGCCAGCCATGTCCGGCAGCCTCCAATCGAGAAATCGCCTGTACCGCCTCGCGCCCCTCGAATTGTGCCATGTCGGCGGTAGACGGCGACGGATAGGCGACGGTCAGGGACTTACGGCCGAGCTTTGCGCCTGCCAGTTGCCCGTAGAATGTGGCCGGTAAGGATGCTGCCTTCGCGTAATAGTCGGCGGCACGCCCCGGTCCCCCGGCCTCCGCAGCGCGGCCCAGCCAGTACCATCCGCGCGAGACTGAAATCGGCCGGTTCGAGGCTTTCAGGATGCGCTCGAAATGTTGGGCAGCCTTTATCGCATCCTTGCTGCCGCGCAGGGCGTACCAGCCAGCGTGAAATTCGGCATCGACGATATCGGTGGAACTGGTGGCCGAGTGGTTGGCGGCGACGTCATATGCAGCATCGGCATCGCCGGCGTCGAAAAGACCGCGGCTGATGATTCGCTGTTCCACCCACCATTCCGATGGTGCGACGAGATCTTCGCTGTCCCTTGGCAGCGCGGTCAGCAGTTTGGCCGCCTCCTGGTACCTTTCCTGCTTGCGCAAATATTCGATGCGAATGAAAAGACTGGCGGGATCGTTCTGAAGGGATGGGTCGATGGCCGCGATCAAGGCCGCTGCCGTGCTCGCCTTCTTTGAAACCGCGACCCAGGCGCGATGCAGGGATTGCGCGTTTCCGAGATCGCTGAACCGGCTGGCCTGTTCCAGACGGCCTCGAAAAAGCAGCAGTTTCAACCGGCGCCGGTGATCGGCGGTTGTTAGCAGCGACGGAAACTCCTCAAGGATCTTCGTTTCCGTCGCGGTATCCATCGTCTCCTTCGCCCAGAGGGTCGCCAGCAACCCGGCGACTTTCCCGGTCTCTCCGGTGGCAACCAGCCCCCGCGCGAGAATGATGGTGCCCTCTGCGGTTTCTGGCCGCGTTGCACCGAAGGCCGAGATGATGTCGGCGGCCGGCGGGTTCTCGCGGTAAAGCGCCCGTTCGGAATAAGCCCGCAGCGCCGTCAGGCCGGGCCAGCCCTGCAGTTCCCGCTGCGCATCCGCGATTTCGTAGGAAGGGACGCCTCTTCGACCGGACACGGCAATCGCCCATGTGAGGATATGGCGATCGAGCGTGCCCTTGGTCATGGCGTCGCGGGCTGCAATTGCGCCGGCCGCGTCCTTGTTGGAAAGGGCGTCCAATCCGGCTTTAAGTCTGGAATTGACTGGGCGGGCAGGGTTTATCGCGGCAATGGAACTCGTGATGTCGGCAGACAACAGGCTGCTGACACCGGTCTGAAGCTTCGGCTTGCTCACTGGCGTGGGAATCCGGTTTTCAGCGCCATGGCTGCTGGCTGCACACAGCGCAATGACTGCCCCGCCCAACATCGCGACTATCCGGCAAGACCTATGCCTCAGCATCCAAAACCCCAGGCTGTCCGTGACCGAACCCTATATCGCAACACTTACCGCAGCTTATACTGTTTCCATCGATCCATAAATATCGCGGACAATGCTGATAGATGAAACTTGCGCCCCATGTCCGAACGAGTCATGCCGCAGCGTTGAATGGTCTTGGCGTGATACAGTGCTTGCCGCAGCCACGTCACATGACTATGGTGCGCCAGTTTTCTAGCTATGAAATGCGGCCGAAGCGTGGGTTGGTTTTCGAGCTTCCCGGGCGCCGTCAGGAGTCGTGCATGTTTAAGGGGTCAATTCCCGCTCTGGTCACTCCGTTCACCGCCTCCGGCGCGGTGGATACGGACAGTTTTGCAGCCCATGTCGAATGGCAGATCGCAGAAGGCAGCCACGGCCTCGTGCCGGTTGGCACGACCGGCGAATCGCCGACACTGTCGCATGCGGAGCATAAACAGGTCGTGGAACTTTGTATCGAAACGGCAGCTCGGCGCGTGCCCGTTATCGCTGGCGCCGGCTCCAACAATACCACGGAGGCCATCGAGCTTGCCCAGCATGCCGAAAAGGCCGGCGCCGACGCGGTTCTGGTGGTCACGCCCTATTACAACAAGCCGACGCAGAAAGGGCTTTTCGCTCATTATGCGGCGATCGCGGAAAGCGTGAAACTGCCCATCGTCATCTATAATATTCCCGGTCGCTCGGTTGTCGACATGAGCGTCGAAACCATGGCGGCGCTGCACAAGGCCTATCCCTTGATTGTCGGTGTCAAGGATGCGACCGGCAAGATCGAGCGCGTCTCCGAACAGCGCATGGCCTGCGGTGCCGGGTTCGTCCAGCTTTCGGGCGAGGATGCCACCGCGCTCGGCTTCAATGCCCATGGCGGTGTTGGCTGCATTTCGGTCACGGCAAATGTTGCGCCGCGGCTTTGCGCGGAATTTCAGGAAGCGACGCTCGCAGGCGATTATGCAACGGCGCTCGATTATCAGGACAAGCTGATGCCGCTGCATAAGGCGATCTTCCTGGAGCCGGGGCTCTGTGGCGCCAAATTTGCGCTCGCCCGCTTGCGTCAGATGAGCCGGACGGTCCGTTCGCCTTTGCTGTCCACACTGGAACCGGCAACGGAAGCGGCGATCGATGCCGCTCTTCTTCATGCGGGGCTCATGAACTGATGGCACCCAAAGGCAGCCAGCGCGTCGTCAACAAGATCGTCGCGGAAAATCGCAAGGCCCGCTTCAATTACGAGATTCTCGACACATACGAGGCCGGCCTTGTGCTGACTGGCACGGAGGTCAAGTCCTTGCGCGAAGGAAAGGCCAATATTGCCGAATCCTACGCCACCGACGAAGGTGGGGAAATGTGGCTGATCAATTCCTATGTGCCGGAATATCTCCAGGCAAACCGCTTCAATCACGAGCCGCGCCGCCGTCGAAAGCTCCTTTTGTCAAAACGCGAGGCCCATCGGCTGCAAAGCGCGATCAACCGTGACGGCATGACGCTCATTCCGCTGAAGGTCTATTTTAACGATCAGGGCAGGGCAAAGCTCGAACTGGCGCTTGGAAAAGGCAAAAAATTGCATGACAAGCGCGAGACGGAGAAGGAGCGCGACTGGAACCGCCAGAAAAGCCGTCTGATGAAAGAGCATTGAGCCTTTGTCGCATGAGACAAAGGCTGCTTCCGGATCTCGTTGTGATCCTTATGCTTCAGTTGCCGACGTCGTCATGCACAGGCTCCGTCACACGGACGGGGCGTTCGGCGGGGTCGCGGCCGACTTCGGATTTCAAGGTTGCCAATTCGATGAAATGATCGGCCTGGCGACGCAGATCGTCGGCGATCATCGGTGGCTGGGTGGACATGGTCGAAACAACGGAGACTTTTCGGCCCTTGCGCTGCAGGGCTTCCACCAGCGTTGTGAAGTCGCCGTCGCCGGAAAAGATCACCAGGTGATCGACGGTTTCTGACTGCTCCATGGCGTCGATCGCCAGTTCGATATCCATATTGCCCTTGATCTTGCGGCGGCCAAGAGAATCCGTGAACTCCTTTGCCGGCTTTGTCACGACCTTGTAACCGTTATAGTCTAGCCAGTCGATGAGTGGCCGGATCGACGAATATTCCTGATCCTCAATCAGAGCCGTGTAATAATAGGCCCGCAACAGATAGCCACGCTTCTGAAATGCCTTGAGCAGTTTGCGATAATCGATGTCGAAACCGAGGCTTTTCGATGCGGCATAAAGATTGGCGCCATCGATGAAAAGAGCGATTTTTTCCCGTGGGTCGAACATCTTATTTCCTTTTTTTATCTTAATGTTCAGATATTCAACCAAAACATGTGTTTTTACCGGCTTTGGAAGGAGGTTATCTTACATTAAGATTGTCTCATATTCCAGTCATCTGGCCCACGACTTTGCTGTAGTCCAAGAAAATGACCATTGGAATACCTAATTTTCGCAGTTTCCTGCAAAAACATCCGTTGTCAGGTCTGAAATTTGAGAAATTCGCGGGTAAATAGCTCAGCGTTCCAGCTGTGAGCTTATATAGGATGCTTTGCGTTGGCGGCAAGGTAACCGGTCAATGATCTCACCGAAAGCATGTCGGGCGAATACCAAAAGTGCCCCCTTTGCGGTTTAGACCGTGATATCTTCGGCTGCGCGCAGGAAAAACTTGAATTTCCGCCATTTTGATTGTATCGGGCAGTTCAACTCCTGAAATCGGATGCATGTACCCCGTCACGCCGACGGCAGGGCGGGCTCCGATAGCGTTAATCTGTGCAGGTGTGGAAGTTTCCCTCCGCTCCATCGCACTTTCGAGATCCAAAGGACAGGCAATGGCCCGCGTCACCGTTGAAGATTGCATCGACAAAGTCGATAACCGTTTCGAGCTCGTCCTTCTGGCAAGTCACCGCGCACGCTTGATCTCGCAGGGCGCGTCGATCACGATCGATCGTGACAACGACAAGAACCCGGTCGTTGCGCTGCGCGAGATTGCCGACGAGACACTGTCGCCGGGCGATCTGAAGGAAGACCTGATCCATTCGCTGCAGAAGCATGTCGAGGTCGATGAGCCTGAGCCCGACCGGTCGACGCTGGTTGCGGGTGAGGCCAATGTTTTCGCTGCAAACGCCGAAGACGAGGATCAGCCGGAGCCCGTGACATTCGATAGCATGTCGGAAGAGGAACTTCTGGCCGGCATCGAAGGGCTCGTTCCGCCGGAAAAAAGCGACGATTATTAAAAGATGAAGTGACGGTCTTTGGCGGGCATACTGCTCGACGCAAGGCTGCATTCTCACATGCAAGCCGCTTCGCGTTAGCGGTTGCAAACAAATGCGCCGGTCCTATGATCGGCGCACTTTCTTTTCGGCATATGCCTGGAGCCGCCAGCGGATGATGCGCCAATACGAGCTCGTTGAGCGCGTTCAAAAATACAAGCCCGATGTAAACGAAGCCCTTTTGAACAAGGCCTATGTTTATGCCATGCAGAAGCATGGCCAGCAGAAGCGGGCAAGCGGCGATCCCTACATTTCCCATCCGCTTGAAGTTGCCGCCATCCTCACGGAGATGCATCTCGACGAGTCGACCATTGCGGTCGCCCTGCTCCACGATACGATAGAAGATACCACTGCGACCCGCGCTGAAATCGATGAACTCTTCGGAGAGGATATCGGTGCGCTGGTGGAGGGGCTGACCAAGATCAAGAAGCTTGATCTTGTGACGAAAAAGGCCAAGCAGGCCGAGAATCTGCGCAAGCTTCTGCTGGCGATCTCGGACGATGTTCGCGTGCTGCTCGTAAAGCTTGCCGATCGTCTGCACAACATGCGCACGCTCGACCACATGCCCGCGGAAAAGCGCGCGCGCATTTCTGAAGAGACCATGGAAATCTATGCGCCGCTTGCCGGTCGCATGGGCATGCAGGATATGCGCGAGGAACTGGAAAACCTTTCCTTCCAGCATATAAACCCCGAGGCCTTCGAAACCGTGACGCGGCGGCTCGATGAACTGTCGACACGCAATCAAGGCCTGATCAAGAAGATCGAGGACGAACTGAGCGAACTGATTCAGGCGCGGGGCCTGGCGGATACGGTCGTCAAGGGCCGGCAGAAGAAGCCCTATTCCGTCTTCAAGAAGATGCAGTCCAAATCGCTATCCTTCGAGCAGCTTTCGGATGTCTGGGGTTTCCGCATCGTCGTTGCCGATGTTCCCGACTGTTATCGCGCCCTGGGTATCGTCCACACACGCTGGCGCGTCGTGCCCGGCCGGTTCAAGGACTATATTTCGACACCCAAGCAGAACGACTACCAGTCGATCCACACCACGATTGTCGGCCCTTCGCGCCAGCGCATCGAACTGCAGATTCGCACACGGCAAATGCATGAGATTGCCGAATATGGCATCGCCGCCCACACCCTTTACAAGGACGGTTCGGAACCTGCCGGCGATGTAAGGCTGTCGCCGAAATCCAACGCCTATTCCTGGCTGCGGCGGACGATCGAATCGCTGGCGGAAGGAGACAACCCCGAGGAATTCCTTGAGCACACCAAGCTCGAACTTTTCCAGGATCAGGTTTTCTGCTTCACGCCGAAGGGTCAGCTGATTGCGCTGCCTCGTGGCGCGACGCCGATCGATTTCGCCTACGCCGTCCATACCAATATCGGCGACACCTGCGTCGGCGCGAAGATCAACGGGCGCATCATGCCGCTCGTCACGCGGCTGAACAATGGCGACGAGGTGGAGATCGTGCGCTCCGGCATTCAGGTGCCGCCGCCAGCCTGGGAAGAGATCGTCGTGACGGGAAAGGCCCGCGCCGCCATCCGCCGGGCAACGCGCGCCGCCATTCGCAAGCAATATTCCGGTCTCGGATACCGTATTCTTGAGCGCACGTTCGAGCGTGCCGGAAAAAGCTTTACCCGCGAAGCAATGAAACCGGTCCTGCACCGCCTTGGACAGAAGGATATAGAGGACGCGATCGCCGCGGTCGGTAGGGGCGAGTCGTCATCGCTCGACGTGCTGCGCGCGGTTTTTCCGGATCATCAGGACGAGCGCGTCACCATCAAGCCATCCGACGAGGGCTGGTTCAACATGCGCAGCGCCTCCGGCATGGTGTTCAAATTGCCCGGCCGGCCGAAGGACATGTTCGATCTGCAGGAGGAGGGGCCGGACGCCTTGCCCATCCGCGGTCTGTCCGGCAATGCCGAAGTGCATTTCAGCGCATCGGGCGCCGTGCCGGGAGACCGCATCGTCGGCATCATGGACAAGGACCGGGGCATTACCATCTATCCGATCCAGTCGCCCAGCCTGCAGAAATTCGACGACGAATCGGAACGCTGGATCGATGTGCGCTGGGATCTCGACGAGGCGAACAATACCCGTTTCATGGCCCGCATCCAGATCAACGCCCTGAATGAGCCGGGAACGCTGGCCGAAATCGCCCAGTCGATCGCGACCAGCGACATCAACATCAAGACGATGCTGATGGGCCAGGTGGCGGCGGATTTTAGTGAATTCCAGCTCGACATCGAGGTCTGGGACCTGCGTCAACTCAACAATCTGATTACGCAGATTCGCGAGCTGCCAAGCGTATCGACGGTCAAACGGGTATTCGAATAGCGCGCTGCTTGGACGCCGTGAATAGACCGTCGATCTGCCGCGTCTCCTGCAAAGACCTGTTGAGCACTTCGGTGCTTCATGGGAGCATGCTCCGTGGTTGGCGAAGGGAAATACGGTATGCGTGGATGGCTATTGATACTGATGTTCGGATCGTCGATGCTGCTGCCTGCCGGTCTGGCCGCTGCGGCAGACACGGACTTTGAGCTTTTCGGACGGGATCCCGGCCAGGGAAAAGCCTATGCCTGCTATTCCCGCAGCTACACCAGGGAACATCTCGCTGCCCATCCGGATCAGAATGTTCGCGACATGACGGTCTTCGTCAACAGCTATGACGATCAGGAGGGGCTTGGCCGGCAATATTCGCTCACGATGTCGGTCAATTTTCGCCAGTTGAAACAGCCGTTCAATGCCTATGGTGGCTGCAGGCCAGGCGAGGGCGGGAAACAGGCGCTCAATTGCGGCATTGATTGCGACGGCGGCTCGATCGGGCTGCGCGTCAAGGATCACACGTCGATCCTGCTCGATATTCCCTATGGCGCCCGTGTCAGCGACGATGCCGCCGAAGAGGAGGAGCCCGGCGATCTGCCCAAGGGGGCAAAATTCGGCGCGGACGACAAGCTCTTCCGTCTCGACCGGGCGGCAATGTCCGCCTGCCTTGCGCTTGCCGACGACGAAACGAAGGCCGCGCTTGCGGCAACGCCGTGAGGGCGCAATGACGATCAAGCGACGCTCCATTTTCACACGCCTTGCTGCCGCTCCCATCGCGGCCCTTTTCTCGGCCGGCGTTGCGGGTACTGCAACGGCAGGGTCGGGACGCCAGAAGGTCGTCTATCATCTGGCCGATACGGACAAGGTCATGTTCGTGCTTGGGAACATCCGCAACCATCTCGAGGGTATGGGCGGTGCGCAGGCGGTCGATATCGTTCTGGTGGTGCACGGCCCGGCATTGACGCTTTTCAAGACGTCGAGCGCCAATCCGAAACTGTCCGCGCAAGTCGAAGCGATCGTGAGCGACGGCGTACGGCTGGCGGCCTGTGGCAATACAATGACCGCCCAGAACCTCGAACTACGCGATTTGCCCAGGGGCTTCGTCAGAGTTGAGGAGGGCGGCGTCGTCCGAATAGCCAGACTGCAGGAGCAGGGATACCTCTACCTGCGCCCATGACGCGCCTCGGGTGGCAGTTGCCGGATAAATATGCAGTATCGACATCGCAAATAGGCGGGGCATGCGCCAACTGCATGGCTGCCGCCCCTTTGTATCTCTGGTGCACAAGCCGTCGCTCAACTATGTTCTGCCTCGGGAGGCTAGTGAAACGAGGTTTACCATGTTTAATCAACTGAAGAAAATCACCCGCGCCCTGCGCAGCCCCTCGGCCGAAGAGCGTGAATTGAACTATCTCAACGGCTCGATCGATCGCATCGATCTGGAATACCGCCAGCGTCAGATCGACCGCGGCCTGTTCCGCAGATCCTTCTGAAATAAACCTATCGTCCGGCCGCCCCGACTGGGGCAGCCGGGACTTATGGGTCGGGACGTATGATCTCGGCGCATAGCAGCTATGTTAATTCCTGGAATGGGCCACTGGCTTATCGCGTCGCCGCAGGCCGCAGCCGTCATTGGACAGCCGCATCGGCTTCGTCTATCACAGGGACCATGTTGTTCAGACGCAGGCAGCCGGCCACCTGGTCAGGAAAGTTTCGGGAATTCCTCTGGCCGCGGAAGGGCTTTTCGCGGGGAATCCGCTATCTCTCCATGCGCGTCATGAGGCTCAGCGCATCGCCGCATGCGATTGCGACCGGAGTAGCAGCCGGCGCCGCTTCCTCGGCTACGCCGTTCATCGGCTTCCACATCGTCATCGCGCTTGCGCTCGCCTATCTCCTGTCCGGCAATCTCGTGGCAGCCGGGATCGCCACGGCTCTTGCCAATCCTTTGACAATCCCTCTCATTCTCACCGCCATCTACGAGGTCGGCACGGCAATTCTCGGCGTGCATGACAGCGCCGGTCTGTCCGGCGACAAAATTCTTGGCATGCTGCGTCATCTTGAGCTGGCGGAACTCTGGCAGCCTCTGCTCAAGCCGATGTTGATCGGCGCGCTGCCGGTTTCGCTGGCAAGCGCGGTAATCTTCTATATTGCCGCCTTCTGGGCCGCCCGTCTGTTCCAGTCCCGCCGCCGCAGCTTGGTCAGAGAGAGCCGGGCCGGGCATATATCGACGGAGCGCAAATGACAAAGCGCATGCTGTAGTGGAGTTTCGATGATCATCGGTATCGGCAGTGATTTGATCGACATCAGGCGCATCCAGAATTCGCTCGACCGCTTCGGAGAGCGGTTCACGCAGCGTTGTTTCACGGAAATCGAGATCGCCAAGTCCGAAGGGCGCAAGAATAGAGCGGAATCCTACGCGAAACGTTTCGCAGCCAAGGAAGCCTGTTCGAAGGCGCTGGGCACGGGCATGGCGCAAGGCATCTTCTGGAAGGACATGGGCGTCGTCAATCTGCCTGGCGGCAAGCCGACGATGCATCTGTCTGGGGCCGCCGCCGAAAAGCTCGCCCAGATGCTGCCGGCCAATCATCGCGGCATCCTCCATCTGACGATTACCGACGATTTTCCGCTCGCTCAAGCCTTCGTGATAATCGAAGCTCTGCCCGTTGCTCCGGAATACGGAAAAGTTTAGAGCATTGCGGAATAAACCAGTTCAAGAACATCCGCAGCGCATGCGCCGTTCAGTCGGCCTATAGCCAGCGGCGCTCGCACGGCTTGATCGGGCGTGCGCAACGAGATCGAGGATAGACGGCGTGGCAGAAAAAATCGAGACGAAGCAAAGCGGCCTCTGGGAGAACGTCAAGGTCATCATCCAGGCGCTGCTGCTGGCCGTTGTCATCCGCACCGTCTTCTTCCAGCCTTTCACCATCCCGTCCGGATCGATGATGCCGACGCTGCTTGTCGGGGACTATATCTTCGTCAACAAGTTCGCCTATGGCTATTCCAAATACTCCTTGCCCTTCGCACCCGATCTTTTCGAGGGCCGAATTTTTGCGAGCGAGCCAGAGCGCGGCGATGTGATCGTCTTCCGGTTTCCACCAAATCCGGATCTGGACTACATCAAGCGTCTGATCGGCTTGCCCGGCGACAAGGTTCAGGTTCGCGACAGCATTCTCTATGTCAACAACAAGGCCGTCCAGCGTGTACCGGACGGCGTTTTCCGTGCAGACGGCCAGTACAACACCGGGGATGACGTCCCTGTTTTTCGTGAAACGCTCGACAATGGCGTGAATTTTGACACGTTGGATCAGTTTCCCGACTCGAGCACCGACAACACTCGCGAATTCATCGTTCCAGCCGGTCATTATTTCATGATGGGCGACAATCGCGACAATTCCGCTGACAGCCGCTTGGACGTCGGTTTCGTGCCCGCCCAGAATCTTGTCGGCCGGGCCAGCCTGATCTTCTTCTCGCTTGGCAACAGCACGTCGTTCCTCGAAGTCTGGAAGTGGCCGGCCAATCTGCGTTACGACCGTATCTTCAAGGGCGTCGAATGAGCAAGGCGGGCCGTTCTCTGGATACCGAGAGCCGGCAACGGCTTGAGGCTGCCATCGGCTACAGCTTCGTTCAGAAGGAACGGCTCGACCGGGCGCTGACCCATGCCAGTGCCCGCGATGCCAAAGGCTCGAATTACGAACGGCTGGAGTTTCTGGGAGACCGGGTGCTCGGGCTTTGTGTTGCCGAACTCCTGTTCCAGACCTTCAAGGATGCGACGGAAGGCGAGCTTTCGGTTCGCCTGAACCAACTGGTGAGCGCCGAAAGCTGCGCTGTGGTGGCGGACGGCCTGTCGTTGCATTTGTATATACGCACCGGCGCCGACGTGAAGAAGCTGACCGGCAAGTCCATGCTCAACGTGCGGGCGGATGTGGTGGAATCGCTGATTGCCGGGATCTATCTCGATGGTGGCCTGGAGGCGGCACGCGGCTTCATCCTCAGGCATTGGGGTGCCCGTGCCAGCCGGGTCGATGGCGCCCGGCGTGATGCCAAGACGGAATTGCAGGAATGGGCGCATGCCAAGTTTGGCGTCACGCCCAATTACCGGATCGACGAGCGGTCCGGTCCGGACCACGATCCCCGCTTTACGGTGACCGTGGATATTGCCGGCATCGCGCCGGAAACCGGCGTCGATCGCTCGAAGCGCGCCGCCGAACAGGTGGCCGCGACGAAGATGCTCGAGCGCGAAGGCATCTGGAAAGCGGCCCCGGCGGACTGACCGGGAAACCGCTCCGCGTTAAAGACAGTCGATCTTTTGACAGAGCTATGCGATCCTGCACAGCATCGGCGTCCCGGGCTGACACTATGGGCGCACAACACGAATGACGGTATGATGAACGAAATCACCAATGACACCTTGGCACCGCAAGCTGCCCCCACGCGATCGGGCTTTGTGGCCCTGATCGGCGCTACCAATGCCGGCAAATCGACGCTGGTCAACAAGCTGGTCGGCGCCAAGGTGTCGATCGTCAGCCACAAGGTCCAGACGACCCGCGCCATCGTGCGCGGCATCGCGATCCACAAGCAGGCCCAGATCGTGTTCATGGACACGCCCGGCATCTTCAAGCCGCGCCGCCGCCTCGATCGCGCCATGGTCACCACCGCCTGGGGCGGCGCCAAGGATGCCGACGCCATCATGATGCTGATCGACAGCGAACGCGGGCTGAAGGGCGACGCCGAGACGATTCTCGAAGGGCTGAAGGATGTCGAGCAGCCCAAGATGCTGGTGCTGAACAAGATCGACCAGGTCGAGCGCGAGGATCTGCTGAAGCTCGCCACCGCCGCCAATGAATTTGTCGATTTCGAACGCACTTTCATGATTTCGGCGCTCACCGGCTCCGGTTGCGACGACGTGCTCGACTATCTCGCCATGAAGCTGCCCGAAGGTCCCTGGTACTATCCGGAAGACCAGATCTCGGATCTTCCCATGCGCCAGCTTGCTGCCGAGATCACCCGCGAAAAACTGTTCCTGCGCCTGCATCAGGAGCTTCCCTATTCGTCGCATGTCGAGACCGAGAAGTGGGAAGAACGCAAGGACGGCTCTGTGCGCATCGAGCAGGTGATCTATGTCGAGCGCGACAGCCAGAAGAAGATCGCGCTTGGCAAGAACGGCGACGCGATCAAGGCGATCTCCATGGCCTCGCGCAAGGAACTGTCTGAAATCCTCGAACAGCCGGTGCACCTCTTCCTTTTCGTCAAGGTGCGCGAAAACTGGGGCGACGACCCCGAGCGGTTCCGCGAGATGGGGCTCGAGTTTCCGAAGTAGATCAAAGGCGCCGCAAGGGCGCCTTTTTCCTCTCTACAGATTTCTCAGCGCGACACGCTGCTCCAGCTTCTCGGCGTCCTCCTTACGCTCGCTATAGCGGTCGGTGAGATAGCCGGAGATATCGCGGGTCAGCAGCGTGAACTTCACCAGTTCCTCCATGACATCGACGACACGGTCGTAATAGGAAGACGGTTTCATCCGGCCGTCCGCGTCGAATTCCTGGAAGGCTTTGGCGACCGAGGACTGGTTCGGGATGGTGATCATCCGCATCCAGCGCCCGAGAATGCGCATCTGGTTGACCGCGTTGAAGCTCTGCGAGCCCCCGGAAACCTGCATGACCGCCAGCGTGCGACCCTGTGTCGGGCGCACGGAACCGACGGACAGCGGTATCCAGTCGATCTGCGCCTTCATGATGCCGCTCATGGCGCCGTGCCGTTCCGGACTGACCCAGACCTGGCCTTCCGACCATAAGGACAGCTCGCGCAATTCCTGCACCTTCGGATGACTGGCGGGAGCGGCATCCGGCAGCGGCAGGTCCCGTGGATCGAAGAAGCGGACGTCTGCACCGAAATGCGTCAGCAACCGGCCCGCTTCCTCGGCAAGAAGCCGGCTGTAGGATACTGTGCGCAACGAGCCGTAGAGAAGAAGAATGCGGGGCGGATGGGCGGAAACGGCCGGCCGGAGCGCATTCGGATCGGGCTGGCGCAGATGGGCGAAATCGGCTGCGGGAAGGTCAGACAATGCGCTTGCCTCCTTCATCGAGTACCTTTTCGCCATCTTCCTTGGTGAAGGCGCCCTGGTGCGTCTCCGGCAGGATGTTGAGCACGACTTCCGAGGGACGGCAAAGCCGCGTGCCGAGTGGCGTGACCACGAAGGGACGGTTGATCAGGATCGGATGCGCGAGCATCGCATCCAGAAGCTGGTCGTCGGTTAGAGCCGGATCGGCCAACCCTAGATCGTCATAGGGTGTGCCCTTTTCGCGGATGGCGCCGCGCACGCTGAGGCCGGCATCCGCAATCATCGTTTTCAGCATGCTGAGCGAGGGGGGCGCCTGAAGATATTCGATAACGACCGGCTCGATCCCGGCGTTGCGGATCATCGACAGGGTGTTGCGGGACGTGCCGCACTCCGGATTGTGATAGATGGTGATGTTCATGGCTGGGTCCGATGGCTTGGGTTTTCGGGAGAAGGCGGCGAAAGCAGCCAGTTCATAAGGACGAGCGCAAGCAGGGCACCCGCTGTTTCGGCGATGACGAAACCCGGAAGGTCGAGCGGACGGATGCCGGCAAAACTGTCGGTGAGGGAGCGGGCGAGCGCGACGGCCGGGTTTGCGAAGGATGTCGAGGCGGTAAACCAATAGGCGGCGGTGATGTAAAGGCCGACCAGCCACGGCACGCCCTGCCGGTTGAAGCGGATGCCGGCAAGGATGATCGCCACGAGGCCGAACGCCGCGACGCCCTCGGAAAGCCATTGCGCCGTCCCTGTCCTGACCTTCAGCGACGGACTGATGATCGCCATACCGAACATCAGATGGGCCACCACCGTCCCGGCTATGCCGCCGGCGCATTGGGCAAGCATATAGAGGGCGAGTGCCCGCCGCGACAATTCGCGCTTCAGCGCGAAGACAAGCGATACCGCCGGATTGAAATGCGCCCCGGATATCGGCCCGAGGATGGTGATCAGCACGACGAGAATGGCGCCGGTCGCGATCGTATTGCAAAGCAGCGCCAGCGCCGTGTCGTCCGACAGGCTGTCGGCCATGATGCCGGAGCCGACGACAGTCGCCACAAGAAGGGCAGTGCCAAGCGCCTCGGCAACCAACCGACGACTGAGGTCGAATGTCTCGGTCACGCCTTTGGTCCGGCGATCGAGGCACCTTCCATGGAGCCGATAGTGCGCAGATGCGTCTGCATCGCCAGCCTGTCGAGCGAACTGTGCGGCAGGGAGAGAAAGGCCATGATGCGGTTTTTCAGGAAGCGGGCCGCTTGCGAAAAGGCGCGTTCCTTTTCGAAATCGCTCCCCTCGACGGCCGCGGGATCCTCGACACCCCAGTGTGCGGTCATCGGATGGCCAATCCAGACGGGACAGGATTCGCCAGCCGCGTTGTCGCAAACCGTGAAAATGAAATCCATCTGCGGTGCGCCGTCGATGGCAAAGACATCCCAGCTTTTGGAGTTGAAGCCGGTCGAGGGATAACCCAGAGCGCCCAGAACCTTGAGGGCCAGGGGATGGACGGTCCCCTTGGGATAGCTGCCGGCGGAATAGGCGGCAAAACTGCCCTTCCCTTCGGCGTTCAGAATGGATTCGGCAAGTATTGAGCGGGCCGAATTTCCGGTGCACAAAAACAGCACATTGTAGATGCGGTCAGGCATTGGCTTTTTCCTTTGGAGTGCAACAGGGAACAAGAGCGGCGACGAGCGGCGTGCACAGATCCGGATGACCGGCACAGCAGTCTTTCAGCAGGAATGTGATGACATCGCGCAGGCTGTCGAGGCTGGCGCGGTAGACGATGGACCGGCTGTGACGCTCGGCCGTCACGAGACCGGCGCGCTGCAGAACCGCCAGATGCGTCGACAGGGTATTGTGGGGAACGCCGAGCAGCCGGGCGATCTCGCCGGCCGGCAGACCGTCCGGTTCGTGCATGACGAGCAGCCGGAATGCATCCAGGCGCGTGGTCTGGGCGAGGGCAGCGAAAGCGTTGACGGTCGTTGAATTGTCCATATTTCGAGACTTATCGATATAATGACTTTCCGTCAAGATGGATGCGTCGTGCATGCGCGGATCGCCGAACAGTCTGTCGCGCAGCAACCGGCTTGCCGTTTCCTTCCGCGCGTGGGAATTCAGAGATCTCGAATGCCCGACGATTTCGGGCTTGCGCAAGGACAGTCCCGATGCCGCAGCTGGTCGATGGAAAATGGGAAAAGGGCGACGTGGCCGCCAGCGAAATGAAGGGCGGCGCCTTTTATCGAGAGCCGACGGGGTTTCGCAGCTGGATTACGGCCCATGGCGAGCCCGGCCCGGAAGGGCAGGCCGCATTGCCGGCGGAGGTGGATCGCTACCGACTCTTCGTCGCCTATATCTGTCCCTGGGCATCCCGCACGCTGATGATGCGCAACCTGAAAGGCCTGCAGGACGTCATTTCCGTGTCGGTTTCGGAGCCGGAGCTTGCTGAAAACGGCTGGACCTATGCCGAGCCGCAGGACGCGGGGCCACGCGTCAGCAACATCCGCTACCAGTACGAACTCTATGCGGCGACCGACCCGCATTTTACGGGAAAAGTGTCCGTTCCGGTTCTGTGGGACATGAAAGAGGGACGGATCGTCAACAACGAATCCGCCGACATTATCCGAATTCTCAACACGGCTTTCGATCACATCACCGGCAACAACCTCGATTTCTATCCGGTTTTGCTGAGAGACAAAATCGATCGCTGGAATGTCCCGGTTTACGACTCGCTCAACAACGGCGTCTACCGCGCCGGCTTCGCCAAGACCCAATCCGCATACGAGGAAGCGGTTGCCGGCGTTTTCGCCATGCTCGACAGGCTGGAATCGCATCTGTCCGCTAATCGCTACCTGGCGGGCACATTTTTCACCGAAGCCGATATCCGCCTCTTCGTCACCCTGATCCGGTTCGACGCCGCCTATCATGGCGCCTTCAAATGCAATCTGCGGCGGCTGGCGGATTACCCGAACCTTTCCGGCTATCTCCGGGAAATCCATCAGTGGCCCGGCATTGCCGAGACCGTGCGGATCGATCACATAAAACGCGGATACTACTCGATCGCGCATATCAATCCGACAGGGATCGTGCCCCTCGGGCCCGTGCTGGACCTTGATCAACCGCATGGCCGCACGTGGCTGACGGGGCAGGGCATCATGGGGGAGGCGCCAATCGCGTGATCCTTCTGTGGATGCTGGCTGACGGACATGCGCCTTTACTTGGCCTTGATGGCCTGCGCATCTATGGTCCGGCCAGATCACCAGAAAATTACGGAATGCCATGTCTCCCCAACCTCAGTCGTCCAAGCCTCAGCCGTCCAAGTCTATCGCCGTCCTCATCGCCCAGGAAATAAAGGCGACACCTGCCCAGGCGATCGCCGCCATCGAGCTGCTGGACGAAGGGGCAACCGTTCCCTTCATTGCGCGCTACCGCAAGGAAGTGACGGGCGGTCTCGACGATACGCAACTGCGCAATCTGGCCGAACGGCTGGTCTACCTGCGGGAACTGGAGGCCCGCAGGGTGTCGATTCTGGAGTCCATCCGCAGCCAGGACAAATTGACGGCGGAACTGGAAGGCAAGATCGCAGCGGTGACGACCAAGGCGGAGCTTGAGGATATCTATCTCCCCTACAAGCCGAAGCGCCGGACCAAGGCAGAGATCGCCCGCGAGCGGGGCCTCGGTCCCCTTGCCGAAGCGATCCTCGCAGATCGCCGCATAGCGCCGGCCGAGCGCGCCGTGGGATTCGTCACTGCCGACGTTCCCGACGTGAAGGCGGCTCTGGACGGCGCACGCGACATCATTGCCGAAGGCATCACCGAAAATGCCGACCTGCTCGGCCGCCTGCGCGCCCATATGCGGCAAAACGCCGTCCTGCGGTCGCGCGTGGTGGAGGGCAAGCAGGAGCCGGGCGCAAAATTCTCCGACTATTTCGATCACTCCGAGCGCTGGGCAACGGTCGCCGGCCACAGGGCACTGGCCATGCTGCGCGGCTGGAACGAGGAATTCCTGTCCGTCGATATCGTCGTCGATCTCGACGACACGTCCCCGGTCAAACCGGTGGAGCGCAGCATTGCAGCCGCCTACGGCGTCGGCGGGACCTTGCCCGGCGACAAATGGCTGATGGAGGCGATCGGCTGGACATGGCGGATCAAGCTGTCCATGTCGCTGTCGCTGGACCTGATGCGCGAACTGCGCGAGCGGGCCGAAGAGGAGGCGATCCACGTCTTTGCCCGCAATCTCAAGGATCTGCTTCTGGCGGCGCCCGCTGGTTCGCGCCCGACCATGGGCCTCGATCCCGGCATCCGCACGGGCGTCAAGGTGGCGGTGATCGACGGCACCGGCAAACTGCTTGAAACCACCACCGTCTACCCCTTTCCGCCGAAGAACGATGTGCGCGGCGCCCAGGCGGAACTGGCAGGCCTCGTGCGCAAGCACAAGATCGAATTGATCTCCATCGGCAATGGCACCGGCAGCCGCGAAACCGAGCGGCTGGTTGCCGACATGCTGACGCAGCTGCCGGCCCCAAAGCCCACCAAAGTCATCGTCTCCGAGGCGGGCGCTTCGATCTATTCGGCCTCGCAGGCTGCGGCGGATGAGTTTCCAGGCCTTGACGTGTCCTTGCGCGGCGCCGTCTCCATCGCCCGGCGCCTGCAGGATCCGCTGGCTGAACTCGTCAAGATCGAGCCGAAATCCATCGGGGTCGGCCAGTATCAGCACGATGTCGATCAGGGACGGCTCAACCGTTCGCTCGAAGCCGTTGTCGAAGATGCGGTGAACGCCGTCGGCGTCGATCTCAACACTGCATCCGCGCCGCTTCTGGCGCGGGTATCCGGGCTCGGCAAATCCTCGGCGGAAGCGATAGTGTCCCATCGCGACGCGACAGGGCCTTTTGCAAGCCGCAAGGAGTTGATGAAGGTGCCGCGCCTCGGCGCCCGCACCTTCGAACAGGCTGCCGGTTTTCTGCGTATCCGCGACGGCAAGGAGCCGCTCGACGCATCGTCTGTGCATCCGGAAGCCTACGGCGTGGCCAAGAAGATCGTCGCGGCCTGCGGCCGCGATCTTCGCTCCATCATGGGCGACAGCGCTGCGCTGAAGCAGCTCGATCCGAAGACGTTCGTCGATGAACGATTCGGCCTGCCGACCGTCAAGGACATCTTCGCGGAACTGGAGAAGCCCGGACGGGATCCGCGCCCGAGCTTCAGGACGGCAACCTTCGCCGATGGCGTCGATGACATCAAGGATCTGAAGCCCGGCATGCTCCTCGAAGGCACGGTCACCAATGTTGCCGCCTTCGGCGCCTTCGTCGATATCGGCGTTCATCAGGACGGGCTTGTGCATGTCTCGCAACTGGCCGATCGCTTCGTCAAGGATCCGCATGAGGTGGTGAAGGCCGGCGACGTCGTGCAGGTGCGCGTGACGGAAGTCGATATCCCCCGCAAGCGCATCGCTCTTTCCATGCGCAAGGACGGAGCCGCCGAGCAAGACGCGCGCGAGGCGAGAGGCGACGCAAAGAGTGCGCAGCAGAGCCGGCAGAATCAGAACCGTGCACCTCAGCCAAAACCACAGGCTCCATCGCAGGGCGCTTTCGGCGCTGCTCTTGCTGAAGCGATGAAGCGAAAATAGCGCTGCCGTCGGAAGAATGATGGTGAGGCACGACCGCCGCTGTCGCCGCATTGTCTTCGGCGGCGTCGGAAGGTAATCATCGCAGCATGCAATGGACGGATCAGGCCATCATCATCGGCGTCAGGCGGCACGGGGAAACCTCCGTTGTCGCGGAAGCGATGACGCGGAGCCACGGGCGCCATCTCGGTCTCGTCCGCGGCGGTCGTTCGCGCACGATGCAGCCGGTGCTGCAGCCGGGAAACGAAGTGGAGGTGACCTGGCGCGCGCGTCTCGACGAGCATCTCGGCGAATTCCGCATCGAGCCCGTGCGTTTGCGGGCGGCGCGCCTGATGGAGGCTGCAACCTCGGTTTATGGGGTTCAGGCGATGGGCGCCCTGCTGCGGCTGCTGCCCGAGCGCGATCCGCATCCACATCTGTTCGAGGCACTCGACGTCATCCTTGAGAACCTTCACGATCCCCGCGATGCCGGCGAACTGTTCGTGCGCTTCGAGATTGCCGTGCTGAACGATCTCGGCTTCGGTCTCGATCTCCTGGAATGCGCCGCGACGGGCGCGCGCTCCGATCTGATCTATGTCTCGCCGAAATCCGGTCGCGCCGTAAGCCGGCAGGCGGGTGCTCCCTATGCCGACAAGATGCTGTCGCTGCCGGCCTTTCTGTCGAAGGAGGGCCGCGCGCATGCCGCCGACTACGACAGCCTGTCGGCGGCGTTCAGGATGACCGCCTTCTTTCTTCATCGTCACGTCTACGAGCCCCGCGGCCTTGGGTTGTCCACGGCCCGCGACGGCTTTGTCCAGGCGGCGTTGAAGGCGTTGAAACCCCGCGCCACCACCCCCCAGGAAGCAGACCATGACGACTGAACTTTACCCCGGAATGACGGTCTCGGGCATCGGCACCATTCCCTTCGAGGCACTCGCCCGCGATGGTGGCCTGAAAACGATCCTTGACATGCTGGTTGGCATCCATCCCGCACCTTCCATGGCGGCAACGCTTAAATTCGGTATGAAGGAGGCCGAGGAAGGACGGGTTTTGTTTACGGGCCTGCCGTCCGCCGAACATCTCAATCCGCTTGGCACCGTGCATGGCGGCTGGGCGGCGACCATCATGGATTCGGCGCTCGGCTGTGCCGTCATGACGACGCTGAAGCCGGGCGAGGCCTATACGACCGTCGAGTTCAAGGTCAATCTGGTGCGTCCCCTTTTGCCGGGCATGGGCGAAGTGTCCTGCGAAGGCAAGATCGTCCACCGCGGTCGCTCATTGGCGACGTCGGAAGCCTGGCTGAAGGACAAGAACGGCAAACTGCTGGCCCATGGTACGGAGACCTGCGCCATCTTTCCGCTCGAAAACCTGATGCGCTGAGCCCGGCGGACGAAAATGAAGGCATCGGCGATGAGCATCACCGCCGCACGCCTTGCCCGCCGCCATATTTCGCGACTTCGTGACAGGTTTGCGACAAAGTGCCGAAGAGATCGCCATGCTGAACCGTCCTGCATTTGGTGCGGCGGTAAAAACCTGTATGGTTGCGCCGGCGCGCCACATCCGGCCCGGGGGAAAACATGGAAGTCCTTGCTTTCGTTGCCTTTATACTTGCTTTCGTGGCATGGCGGAACGGCCGCAAGGCGGTGAGCCGGCTGGAGGTGGAGATCGAGGCGGTGAAGACCGAACTGGCGCGGCTGGAGGCCCGCTACCCGGTTTCGGCGGTTGAAGCGGCACCAGCCCTGCCGGCACACGGAGCCATCGACGAGCGAGGGGCTCCGGTTCCGGAATCAGCGCCCCAAAATGACGGGCCTCTGACGGAGGTGCAGAAAAACGCCGGCGTCTTCGGGCGTCTGCCGCTCACCCAGGATGCGGTCGAAAAGGCCTCGCGTGGGGAGCCCGTCGCGGCAAGGCTCGCTGGATTGACGGTGACGGATGCCGTGGAGCCCCGGCCGAAGGAAAGCCTCGAAAGCCGCCTCGGTGCACGCTGGGCCGTCTGGGTCGGCGGCATCGCGCTGGCGCTCGGCGGCATTTTCATGGTCAAATATTCGATCGAAGCCGGCCTGCTCAGCCCTGCGGTGCGGCTTTTCATGGCGGCGACCTTCGGCCTGCTGCTTCTTGGTCTCGGAGAATTCATCCGCCGCCGCGCCGTGCCTTTGGTGGCAGACGCTTTCCAGAATGCCATGGTTCCGGGCATCCTGACGGCTGCCGGCGCGGTGACGCTGTTCGGTGTCTGCTATGCGGCGCACGGCGTCTACGGTTTTATCGGACCGGGTGCTGCTTTCCTGCTTCTGGCGCTCGTGTCCTTTGCGACCGTTGGCCTGTCGTTGCTGCATGGACAAGCCCTGGCGGGGCTCGGGCTGGTTGCCTCGCTGCTGACGCCGGCGCTGATATCCACCGAAAGTCCAAGCCCGTGGAGCCTGTTCGGCTTTCTCGGCATCGCCTGGACTGCCACTCTGCTTGCCGCCCGCATCCGCCGATGGGCCGTGGTTCCTTCGATTGCCAATATCGGGCTTTGCCTTTGGGCGCTCGTCTATATCGCCGCCGCCACGCCCTTCCAGACGCTGCCGGTGACACTCGTCATGCTGGTTATGGTTGCCGGAACAGGTTTGGTCTGGCCGGGTAGCGAACCGGCGGACGCTCCATCCGAGGTCTTCGCGGCAGGCCCCTGGGGGCCAGAGCGTCCCCAAGCCGAAGCCCTGTCCACGCCGTTTCGGCGACTGATGGCGCCGCCTTGTGTGGCAATCACGGTCACGGCAAGCATCGCGGTGCTGCTCACGGCCCTGACCATGATCAGTCCGCTTGCCACCGCTTCGGGCTATCCTGTCGCCGGCTTCTGCGTTCTCACCGCAGCCCTCGGCATGCTTGGCGCCACCCGGCGCTATGCCGTCTACGCTGCCCTTCTCGCGGCAGTTGCCGCTGTGCTTGGGACATGGAGCGTGCTGTCGCTGAGCGACCTGCTTTTGCGCATCGACCCGGCATTGCCTGGCGCTGTCGCCCACGCCATAGTGCCCGGCGGCACCGCCATGCGCGCCGGCATGACGCTTTCCGCGATCTTCATTCTGCTTGCCGCCGTAGCAGGCCACCTGCATCTGGCGCGCCAACCGGCTCTCGTTGCAGTCTGGGCGGCAATCGCGGCCGCAGTTCCCGTGACCGTGACCGGCATGTCCCTGCTGATGACGGGCAATCTTGCCTTTGATTTGCCGCACGGCCTGTTTTCCCTCCTGACCGGCGCCGTGCTTCTCGGCCTGGCCGAGGGGCTGGCACGCAGAAGCGCGGCGGATAACGACATCCGCGTGCCCCAGGCCTTTCTGGTTGCCGGATCCTTCGGTCTCTTTCTCATTGCGCTGCTTGCTGTCACGGACGGCGTTGCAACGACGATCCTGATCGCGCTGCTCGGCGCGGCCTATGTCGCCGCCACAAGACTGCGAGCTTGGAAGGCACTGCCCTGGATGATGGTGGGTGCCGCAATCGCCGTGCTTGGCCGCATCGCCTGGGAGCCGACGATCGTCGGCCCGGCCAACCTTTCCACGACGCCGGTCTTCAACGCATTGCTGGCCGGCTACGGCATTCCCTCGCTGCTGCTCGTTGCCTCCGCCTTCGAACTCAGACATTGGCCAGACGTGAAGCTGCGCAACCTGTTGCAGGCGCTTGCCAGCCTGTTCACGCTGCTGACGGTCGCCATCCTCGTGCGGCATGCCATGAACGGCGGGGTTCTCGACAGCGCGACGCCGACGCTGGGCGAACAATCGATCTACACGCTGCTGGCCATCGGCGCCTCCGCCATCCTGATGACGCTGGACCGGAAAACACCGAGCCCGGTGTTCCACTATGGCAGCATGGCCGTCGGCGTCCTGTCGATGCTGTCCATTCTCGGCGCGCATCTCATCGGTCTGAACCCCTATTTCAGCGGCGAGTCCCTCGGGTCCATCCCGTTCTTCGATCTGCTGCTGATCGGCTATTTGCTGCCGGGCCTGGGTTATGCCGGCCTTGCCCGCTATGCCCGCGGCAAGCGGCCTGTCCCCTATGTCGTCGCACTGGCAGTAACCGGCGCAATCCTCGCCTTTGCCTGGGCGACACTTTCGGTTCGACGCTTCTGGCAGGGCGCAAGCATCGCCGACTGGAAGGGGTTCCTGCAAAGCGAAACCTATACCTATTCCGTCATCTGGCTGTTGCTCGGCGTGCTGCTGTTGGCGCTCGGATCGCGCTTCAACGCCAAGAGCATCCGCATCGCCTCGGCTGTGCTGGTTTTCGTCGCCGTGCTGAAAGTCTTCCTGATCGACATGGCCAACCTCGAAGGCTTCCTGCGGGCCTTGTCCTTCATCGGGCTTGGCGCCGTCCTCATCGGCATCGGCCTGTTCTATCAGAAGATCCTGTCGGGCAAATCCGCGCCGCCCGCCGACCGGGCGACGGATACGGAAGGAGCGGCTTGAGCCAATGACCCCCGTTCGTTCCATCGCAGCAGCATTTACGCCCTATGAAGCGCTCGCCGAGCGACTTCTGCCCCATGCTGTCTCCGGCAATGACGGGTCGCATGATGCGGCCCATCTCATCCGCGTCTGGAAAAATGCGAAGCGCATTCATGGAGCCGAAGGCGGCGACCTCAGGCTTTTGACGGCAGCAGTGCTTCTGCACGATTGCGTGGCGGTGGAGAAGAATTCGCCGTTGCGCGCCGAGGCGTCGCGACTTGCTGCCGAAAAGGCCTACGCGCTTCTCGATGAGCTCGGCTGGCGCACGGTTGACATCGCTGCCGTTGCCCATGCGATCTTGACGCACAGCTTCTCGGCCAATCTTGCGCCGGAAAGTCTGGAAGCCAGGATCCTCCAGGATGCAGACCGGCTGGATGCCATCGGCATGATCGGCGCCGCCCGCTGTTTTTATGTCGCCGGGCGCATGGGCAGCGGCCTCTACGATCCGCTCGATCCGCTGGGCGAAAACCGCCCGCTGGACGATAAAGCCTATGCCATCGATCATTTCGAGACGAAACTGTTCAAGCTGACCGGCGGATTTCAGACTGCGGCCGGCCGCGCCCTTGCCCGACAGCGGCAAGAACGGCTGCGCGCCGTGCTCGCCATGCTGATCGAAGAAATATAACCGGTTCAATTGCTTGCGAAGACCGGCGGAATCGGTTTGCAATAATGTTGAATCAAAAGCTGAAGACGAGGCAGACGATGAAAGTGACCGCACTCAACATCCACCCGCTGAAGAGCGGCCGTGCGATCCCGCAGACCTCCGTTTCCCTGCGCCTGGACGGCTTTGCAGGAGACCGGCGTTTCATGATCGTCGAACCGAACGGAAAGTTTATCACCCAGCGCGACCTGCAGGCGCTGGCGCAGGTCGAGGCCGTGCCTGTCGAGTGTGGCGTTCGCCTGAGCATGAACGGACAATCGCTGACGGCAATTTTCGACCCGGTTAGCCGTCTCGACGTGACGGTCTGGGGAAGCGCTGTCAGTGCCGCCGTGGCGGAGGAGAACGTCAACGATACACTCTCCGGATGGCTCGCCCGCCCGGTCAGGCTCGTCCATATGGATGATGACGCAACGCGGCTGGTGGGCGAGGAATGGGCCGGGCGGCCGGTGCCGGTCGGCTTTGCCGATGGTTTCCCGATCCTGATCACGGCAACGGCATCCCTTGCCGATCTGAATGCGACCCTCTCGTCGGCCGGCCAGCAACCCGTCGGCATGGACCGCTTCCGCACCAATATCCTTGTCGATACGGAGGAGCCCTGGGAGGAGGATTTCTGGGAGAGCATCGACATCGGCGGCATCGTTTTCGATCTCGTCAAGCCCTGCGCGCGCTGCATCATGACCACCCAGGACCAGACGACCGGGGAGCGGACCGGCGGCAACCCCATCCAGGGACTGGCTGTGAAACGCATGTCGGCCGACCGCCGCGCCTCAGGCGTCATGTTCGGCTGGAATGCCGTCCCACGGGGCGAGGGAACGGTGAGCCTTGGCGACGCGATGAGCATCGTGACGGTGCGGCAGGAGCGCTGGCCAATGAAAATCCGGGGGTGAGGGGCGATCCCGGCGATTGGGGCGGCCAAGAAGCACAGCCAACCAAACCCGCATAAGGCGCTGCGGAGCGGTGATTACCTCCCGCATAGATCAATTCGCTTGATCGCCGCGTCATTTTATTTGGCTTTTTTTGCGCAGTGTCGGAGCGTAAGGTCACGATCTCAGTATTCGGAGACCATCATGTCTGCTGTTCCCCAATCCACACTTCGCGAGTCGGCTGTCAGCCCCGGTTTGCCCTGGCTGATCATTATCGCCGGCTCGCTGATTGCCGTGCTGACCTTCGGGCCACGTTCGGCCATGGGGTTCTTCCAGCTTCCGATGCTGGCCGATACCGGCTGGGACCGCACGACCTTCGGGCTTGCCATGGCCTTCCAGAATCTGGCCTGGGGTGTCAGCCAGCCGTTCTTCGGGGCGATTGCCGATAAGTATGGCTCCTGGCGGGTGCTTGCCTTTTCCGGTCTTGTCTATTCTGGCGGCCTGATCCTCATGGCCCATGCCGATGCGCCGATCTGGCTGCATATCGGCGGCGGCGTCATGGTCGGCCTTGGTGTCGGCGCCGGTTCCTTCGGTATTCTGCTGTCGGCCTTTGCCCGCAACGTGACGCCGCAACAGCGTTCCATGGCCTTTGGCATCTGCACAGCCGCGGGTTCGGCCGGCATGTTCCTGTTCGCGCCGCTGAGCCAAGGACTGATCTCGGCGTATGGCTGGTCAGACAGCCTCGTCTATATGGGCATTCTGATGCTGCTGGTGCCGCTGTTCGCTATCCCGCTTCGGGGCAATTCGTCCTCCGGCAGCCAGAAGGAAGCGCTCTACAAGCAGTCTATCGGTGAAGCGCTGAAGGAGGCGCTCGGCCACAAGAGCTACCTGCTTCTGGTCACAGGCTTCTTTGTCTGCGGCTATCAGGTCGCCTTCATCACGGCGCATTTTCCGGCCTATATCGGCGATATCGGCATTGATGCGCGTTATGCGGTGATCGCGCTGGCGCTGATCGGTTTCTTTAACATCATCGGTTCGCTCGCGGCCGGCGTCATCGGCCAGCGATATTCGAAGCCCTATTTCCTGGCCTATATCTATATCGGCCGCTCGATCGTTGTTTCGGCCTTCCTGCTTCTGCCACAGTCGCCCACCTCGGTGATCATCTTTGCCGCTGTGATGGGTTTGCTCTGGCTGTCCACGGTGCCGCCGACCAATGCCCTGGTCGCCATCATGTTCGGCACCCGGCATCTCGGCCTTCTGGGTGGCGTCGTCTTCCTGTCGCACCAGGTCGGGTCGTTCCTGGGCGTCTGGATGGGCGGCTATCTGTACGACCGTTTCGGCTCCTACGATCCGGTCTGGTGGCTTGGCGTTGTGCTCGGCCTGTTCGCCGCCGTCGTGCATTGGCCCATCCAGGAAAAACCGGTCGCCCGGCCTGTCGCCGCTTGACGGATGATCCCGAAGTATCACGCGAAAGCAGCGGGAGTCATTGGGATGCCGGCTCCCGCGAAAATCACTGTCACCCTCCGGCACCCGACATAGGCTCTGATGTCGCTCAGCGTCTCGACTACAGTCTTGATTCGCTTTTCACTTGCTGCTGCCGTTTCCACTCATCGGCAACGTCACCCATGGTCTTGGGCCGTCCATCCTTTATCCACGCCATGAACGGCCTGTCGAAGGCAAAGCCCTCGCCGCATTGCGACATGAGAAAGCGGCGGACATTCTGCGTGTTTCTGTAGGATGCGGTGATCGGCGTCGTGCGGTCGATCGGGTCGGTATGCCAGTCGAAATTTTTCACGAGATTTCCTACGGCTGAAGGACGAAGGGGCAGACCGCCCGGGGATCGACAGTGAGCGTCCTGCCGCAATCGTAGCGGCAGGTTTTGAACGGGCCGCCCGCCTCGTCGCCGGTCAACGTGCATGCCATGGTCGCCCGAGGCTCGCCCGTACCGCCCTTGTTTCCGAAATAGTCAGGAATGGCCGGCCTCTCCTGCGGTGGCAAGAGGAGAGAGCCGGCAAGAATGAGAATGGTCACTGTCATTGCGGTGTCTTTCGCGTCTTTGAGCCGCAGCGATTTCGTCACGTCGATTTGTCTGACTGCCCGCCGTTATTTCGGAACCGGCTGCGGGCATGGCACGTTCCGTCAGAATACAGAAATCTGGAGGTAAGTTCGTGAAACATCATTTAATTCTGGCGACAGCATTCCTGATGACGGCAAGCGCCGTGGCCGCGCAGTCGTCTTCGCAGACCGCCACTGCGAATTTCGTCGGCAAGGACGGCAAGGAAGCCGGCCGCGCGACATTGACCTCGGCAAAGAACGGCGTGTTCATGGAGGTCGAAGTAACGGGGCTTCCGGCTGGAACATGGGTCGCTTTCCATGTTCATGAAACCGGTAGATGCGATGCCGAGCACAAACACGAATCGGCCGGAGGACATTTCAATCCCGGCAAGACCGAGCATGGCTTTCTCGCAGCCAACGGTCCGCATGCCGGTGACATGCCGAATCAATATGTCGGCGCGGACGGTATGATGCGGGGCCAGGTTTTCAACACCATGGTCGTTCTCGACAATTCCGAAAACGGTATTCGCGGCAGAGCCTTGATGGTTCACGCCAAGCCGGACGATAATCGCAGTCAACCTTCGGGGGATGCTGGCGAGAGGCTGGCCTGCGCCGTCATCGAGTAGGCGTTGTGAGACTGCCTTAAATCGAAGAGCCGGCTACTGGGTAGCCGGCTCTTCGTTGGCTTCTGGAGCCGGCGGCAGGTAGAACATGGACTTGGCAGCCCGCAACATCTCCCGTGTGGTTGCCCACCACCTGTTTGTCGTGACCCAGTAGCGTAGCGTCAGGACTGTCTCGTCTTTCGTCAGATCGGCGATGAAGGTTGTGGGTGGGGGCGAGGTCTCGACGGCCGGGTTGCTCCTCGCCAGATCCATCAGCGTCGCCTGGGCCGCATCAATATCCTGATCATGGCCAAGGCTGACGGTCAGGTCATGGCGGCGTAGTCGCTCCCGGCTGAAATTTGTGACTGGCACATTCCAGAGCGTCGAGTTCGGCGCCAGGCGATACAGGCCGTCGCCGGTGCGAAGCTCGGTCGCAAACAGGCCGATCTCTGTCACCGTGCCGCTGACGGAGGATGTTTCGATCGACTCGCCGACCCGGAAAGGACGCAGCACCAGCAGCATGATTCCGGCGGCGATATTTTGCAGCGTGCCTTGAAGCGCAAGACCGATGGCGAGACCTGCAGCACCCAATGTGGCAATGATGGATGCGGTCTGGACGCCGAATTGCCCCAGCACGGTAATGAACACCAGAAGCATCAATGCATAGCGGATGATGTTGGAGAAAAAGCGCGCCAGCGTCTCATCGATGCCTCTGACACGGGATAGCCCGGCATAGGCCCAGTTGTGCAGCATTCTGGAAATCACCCAGCCGGCAAGCAGCAGGATGAGCGCCCCGATTACAGAGAAGGAATACTGCACGGCGAGCGCACTTGCCTGGCTGAGGGCCGTGCGCGTGGCGATGACGACGTCTGTAGCCTGTTGTTCCATTATGCCTTTCCTTGTTCCGTGGCAGGGAAAATGGAGCAGCGGATAACCCAGTCAACCCCGAAGGACCGAAGGCAAAGCACTTCTGCCTGCATCGACGGAGGCACCCTGCTGAGGAGAAAAGGATGTCAGCCGGTATGAACGAGGGGTTCCGGACGCAGGGAGAATGCGAAGGGCGCATTGCCATCGGTGTCCGCGCCGCGACCAATTGCCTTGATCGCCGCCCTGAGCCGTCCGCCGCGCGACAGGAGATTGTCGCCGATGTCGATCAGCCGCGCATTCGGCGTGACATAGGCCGATGCAGTTCTGAGCCGCCTCGCGAGCTCAACCTCGTCCTGATCCGGTTCGACGGCGAGGGTCGCAATCAGCGCTGCGGCAGGGGAGCGCGAAACGCCCATCCAGCAATGGATCAGAAGGGGCGCAGTGCCATCCCACTGCCGCGCAAAGCCGATGATATCGGTAACATGCGCTTCCTGCGGCGCCACCAGGCCGTCGCGGCCGGGAAAGCTGATATCGTTCATGCCGAGCAGCAGATGCCGCAGTGGATCGATAACGGCTGGGCGGTGAAAATTCTGCTCCTTGGCGAGAAGGCTGATCATCTCCCGGCATCGGTGCCGGACGGCCATTTCGGCGATACGCGAAAGCGGAGAAACAACGATCTGCGCCATCAGAGGGGCGTCCCGGCTTGCGACCGTTGCGCTTCGATCGACAGAAACCGTTCGGCGAACCGTTTCTGCGCTTCGATGGCTGGCAGGGGGTCGATCGGGATCATCTCACGGGTAATGCCACGCGGCTGGCCGAAGAGTTTTTGCGCTTCGCCCAGCGAAAAGCCGGCAAGCACCGTGGCCTCGAAAAAGGCGGCGATCTGGTCAGCCTTTTTAATCCGGGCCTTCAGCGCGGCCGGCGTCGCGGCAGGCAGGCCGAAGCGCAGATGGATCGCACCTTCCAGCCGCTTCTCGACCAATTTATATCCGCCACCGACCACCGCCTTGAACGGCGAAATCATGTCGCCGATCACATATTCCGGCGCGTCATGGAGCAGGGCGACTTGGCACTCGTCCGGCGTGGCGGAAAATTGTCTGCGAAAAATTTCCTCGACCACGAGGCTGTGCTGGGCGACGGAAAACGCATGGTCACCGTTCGTCTGGCCGTTCCATCGGGCAACGCGCGCCAAACCATGGGCGATGTCTGACAGTTCGACGTCGAGCGGCGAGGGGTCGAGCAGATCCAGACGCCGCCCGGAAAGCATGCGCTGCCAGGCGCGGGCAGACATCAGGCGCTCGCCTCGTCGGTCTCGGCCGGAAAACTCAGTCCGCTCCACGCCGGGAGGGCGAGGTTTACGCAGACGTCACCCGCAAGAATCATCTGTCCGGCGGCAATAGCCTCGCCGGCCTTGTCGATTCGCACAATGGCAAGCCCCGACCTGCCGATCACGCTGCCGAGCACGCCGATCGGCCGGCCGTTTGCCGTCAGTGGCGCTCCGCTTTCAGGCAGAGCGGCTTGCGCCGATACGAGCATGACGCGGCGGCGGGCCGTGCCGCGGTGCTGCATCCGCGACACCACCTCCTGGCCGACATAGCAGCCTTTCTTGAAGGAGAGACCGCCGTTCCTGTCCATCAGCACGTCATGCGGAAATGCATCCTGAAGCGCATAGTCTGCACCGGACACGGCAATACCGCTTTCTATCCGCAACCGCTCGTACCGGTCCATGTCGGCTGCGTCGGCGGCCAGTCCGTAGACACGGAAAACATCATGTCCCGCCAGGGCGAACCGGACATCCCGGTAGCCGCCAGTCACCGTCTCAAAGCTGAGCGCAACAGCCGCAGGCAGGGTCAGTGCCAGCGCGACAGACGCGCGCAGCTTGTACATGGTCAGCCGCTTCAGCAGAGCATCGCCCTGTTCCGCACCTGTTTCAAAACGGATCGCATCGCCATCCCGGGATACCATGAAGTCGAACAGAATTTTGCCCTGCGGCGTCAGAAGCGCGCCAGGGACTGCCTCGTTGTCTTGCAACTTTTCAAGATCGGTGGTGATTAATGCCTGAAGAAAATCCTGCGCGTCCTCTCCGGACACGGAAATAACGGCGCGATCGGGAAGGGCAATGGGCTGCATCGGGCTGGTCCTGTTCGTCAAAGAAAACAGGTAGGATGTCGAGCCGGACGGGGCAAGCGCTAAGCGCCGTCTCAGTCGCCGGCGATGAAAAATTTCCACTCGCCATCCGGCGTTATGCCGACGCGGTAGAAATTGTAATTGCCGCCCTCTTCCATGCCCGCCACATCGCCAGCTGTCACCAGCCGGAATAGATCCACCTTTTCAGGCGGCGTCAGCGAGCCGAGGGATTTTTCGGTAAAATAGGGCCAGACATAGGCTGCGTCCGGCGTGTCCTTGTCGACCAGAACGAAGCCTGTGGAGAGCACATCGAGGAGAATGGCGAGGATTTCGATGCCGTCCTGGTCGCCGGATAACTCTTTCAGGACTTCGATCGGATCCCGGTCGTTTTCGGCGATCTGCGTCTGCGTGGGGCCTTTGCCGAGCAGCGGGCGCAGCCGCTCGATATCCCCCGACGCAGCCGCCTCGACGATCAACGCGCGCATGCGGG
Organism: Pararhizobium gei; assembly: GCF_029223885.1. NCBI lineage: Bacteria > Pseudomonadati > Pseudomonadota > Alphaproteobacteria > Hyphomicrobiales > Rhizobiaceae > Pararhizobium > Pararhizobium gei. The sequence goes on from NZ_CP119409.1 coordinate 1,706,798, forward strand.
CAACGGGCTCGGGAATTTTGGAGACGTCGGAGAGAACCTCGACAGGGGCGGCGGGCACTGTGGTCTGCGGGTCGTCACGACTGTCCGGATCTTGCCTGTTGACCAGAGGGTCGGGCATCGGGATCTGCATCGGGCCACGATCCGCCGGTGCCTCTTCCTCCGGCGTTTCTTCCGTCTGGCCGTCCTGCTGGGTCTGGCCGGGGATCTGCTTGAGCTCGCTCAGCGCAAATGCCGCGTGTGAACCGGAGCCTGACAGGATAAGCGCCGACAGAAGAAGCGCAGAAAAGCGAGCCTTGGCTGGCCGATTTGCTGACATCTGGCGGGTCATGACGGCCTCGAAACCTACTGCAGCCTGCGTTCGGGCGAAAATTCTCCAGCCAGCATACGATCGCGCAAGGAATTCAACATGGCTTCGGCACCATCTTCGCCATGCAGCCGGATCGTCTCGCGCATTGCAAGCGCAATGGCTGCGTCGGCGATGATTTCGGGCTCGATGCCGTCGGCCATGCCGTCGGCCCAAGCTTCATTCTGGTGTTCCAAGGCTGCCTGCATCTTCTCATGAACAATCATGTCGTCGATGTCATTCAGACTGGGTTCCATCATTCGTTCCATGCCGTTTCACACTCGTTACTTGGTGCCAGACTCAACGCGCAGCACCACTTCTTACCACGGTCTTAACAAACTTAGCAGCCTTTTCCCAAAACGACACGGGCTCGTGGGAAAAGAGGTTAATTTCTCCCTAATTTCCGAAACGGGCGGTTATTTCTGAAACAAGTGTTGCTCCTTCGGCACGGTACCGCTGCTCGGCGACCGTGGCCGATGGCGTGCAGGCCGTATAGACGCTGGCGAATGCCCGATATCCGCGGTTGAAGGCCGCCGTCAGCCGTGCGCGCCGTTCAGCCTCTCCGGCAGCCTCCCTGTCAAGAAGATCCTGCATCGACTGACGCCAGCTCTCGGCCGCACCGTCTTTGCACAAGGTGCGCAAATAATGGACGGAGCCCAGTATTTCCGACAGCCGCAGAAGCCGCGCATCATAGGGCGCAGGCTTTTTCACCTCCGCCTCCGGGGCAGACACGGCCGGTGTCTCTTGCGCCTGGGCGCCGCCGGAGAGGCCGGCAAGCGCTGCGAGAATAAGAAATGTTCGAAGACAAGGACCGGTCATTCTGATTTCGGTTCCCGAATCGGCTGATCTGGCAAGGCAGTTTCCGGAGCGCCTGACCGTCTGAGCGCCTCGAGTTTTTCGACACAGTCCCGAACGCTGTCGGGGATCGGCAGGCGGTAGATTTCGTCGGCCGAGAACCAGCCGATTTCGGCCGCATCGTCGCCCGCCACGGCTATCGGATCCACGTCGGCCTCGACTTTGAAGACGGAAAGGAAGAAGTGCCTCGCGCCCGGTCCATCTGCCTGCTGCGCAGGAAGATCATAGGTCTGGAACAGACGCGCGTTGCGCGGCGCAATGGCAGTCTCCTCGAAAAACTCGCGCACTGCGGTTTCCTCAGGCGTTTCCCCGGCTTCCGCCCGGCCGCCGGGAAAGGCGTACATATCCGCGGATGGCGGGTTCGCACGCTTTACAAGCAGATAGTGTCCGCCACGCTCCAGAATGGCGGAGGAGGCAAGGTGGGGAGGGGATTGGGGCATGCAATCTTCTGTCGAACTGAAATCTTGACCCCTTATAGACGAAATGCGATCTGAATGTCATGTGCGGACGATATGCCCTGACGGCAACACCCGAAGATGTGGCGGAATTTCTGGGCCTGGTGGACACGGAAGGCTTTCCCGCGCGCTTCAATATCGGCCCGACACAGCCCATCCTGATCGTCGTCTCAAGCGATCGGCAGCAGAAAGGCAGCAACCTGCCGGAACGCCGTTCGCTGCTTGTCCGCTGGGGTTTCACGCCTTCCTGGGTCAAGGATCCGCGGGATTTTCCGCTGCTGATCAATGCGCGCGCCGAAACGGCCATGGAGAAGGCATCGTTCAAGGCGGCGATGCGCCATCGTCGCATTCTTGTCCCGGCCTCCGGCTTCTACGAATGGCATCGTCCGCCAAAGGACAGCGGCGAAACCTCCCAGGCCTATTGGATCAGACCCCGGAACGGCCGCATGGTTGCCTTCGCCGGGCTAATGGAGACATGGTCCTCCCCCGACGGTTCTGAGGTCGATACTGCAGCGATCCTCACGACAGGGTCCAATACCTTCATGGCTTCGATCCATGACCGCATGCCGGTCGTCATCAGGCCGGAGGATTTCAGCCGCTGGCTGGACTGCCGGGCGCAGGAGCCCCGTGATGTTGCCGACCTCATGGTGCCGGCAAACGAAGACCTGTTCGAGGCCATCGCCGTCTCGAACCTCGTCAACAAGGTCGCCAATACAGGTCCCGATGTTCAAAACCCGATAATCGGCCCGCCTTTGGGGCGGACGCGCAAGCGAGACGACAGTCCGTCTCCCGGCAAGGGCCAGCTTTCGCTTTTCTGATCCGGCTCAGGCGATTTCTTTGTGCAGTCCGGTTGTGCCCACGGGCTTCTTGGCCGGCTTCGGCTTGACCTGCATTGCAGCCGCCAGGACGGCCTTAAGGCCGAGCGGGCGATATTGTTCGACCAATTGGGCTGCAGCCTTGCGTTCGCCTTGCTTTTCGATCTTGTCGGCAGACATTTCAACTCTCCTCAGATGCTTTCCCTAGCGGGCTGCTTCGCCGTCATGTGTCGCATGACTGTGGCGCCCATATTGTTTCGCAGGAAACAGGCTTTAATGTGTAAGGCCCGATTGCCTGCCGTGCCGGATGGCGGTGCCTCCAGACGGTGCAATCGTGACAAAACGATGACCAATCCGCAACCATAAAAACATATGGCACTGGCCTGCCGCTGACCTCTTGACCGCAAACAGGCGAAGCGCGATAAGTAAGCCCATGAAAACGGTTATCTGCATCACCTGCCGGATTATTATTCGCTAGCCCAAACGCTGGCCTGGCCGTTTTCGTCTCCCACACATCAAGATGACAACGCGAAGGTCCAGCCGGGCGGCTGCGCATATTCGGTGACATGCGGAATGGGAGAATTGGGAATGGGCTTGCCGACATTGAAATTGTACAACACGCTGACGCGGGAGAAGGCGGATTTTGCGCCGATCGACCCTAAAAACGTCCGCATGTATGTCTGCGGCCCGACGGTCTATGATTTCGCCCATATCGGCAATGCCCGCCCGGTCATCGTCTTCGACGTGCTCTACCGGTTGCTGCGCCATGTCTATGGCGAAAGCCATGTGACCTATGCCCGCAATATCACCGATGTCGACGACAAGATCAACGCGCGGGCCCTGCGCGATTTCCCCGATCTGCCGCTGAACGACGCCATTAGGGCGGTGACGGAAAAGACCGAGACGCAGTTTCTCGAGGATGCCAAAGCGCTCGGTTGCCTTGACCCCGACGTGCAGCCGCGCGCGACCGACAATATTCCGCAGATGATCGGCATCATCGAGACGCTGATCGCCAAAGGCCATGCCTATGCGGCCGAAGGCGAGGTGCTGTTCGATACAAAGTCGATGGCCGACTACGGGCAATTGTCGAAGCGCAATCTCGATGAACAGCAGGCCGGTGCCCGCATTGCCGTCGATGTGCACAAGAAGAGCCCCGGAGACTTCGTCCTCTGGAAACTCTCCTCCGACAACGAGCCCGGCTGGGAAAGCCCCTGGGGCAGGGGCCGTCCCGGCTGGCATATCGAATGCTCGGCGATGAGCGAGCGCTATCTCGGAGAAACCTTCGACATCCATGGCGGCGGGCTCGATCTGATCTTCCCGCACCATGAAAACGAGATCGCCCAGTCCCGATGCGCTCACGGCACGCAAGTGATGGCCAATGTCTGGATGCACAACGGTTTCGTGCAGGTCGAAGGCCGCAAGATGTCAAAGTCCGACGGCAATTTTGTTACCATCCATGAGTTGCTGCACACGGAGACCTTCGGCGGCCGCAAATGGCCGGGCCCGGTTCTGCGTCTTGCGATGCTGATGACGCACTACCGCGAGCCGATCGATTTTTCGGTGAAGCGGCTGGAAGAGGCATCCAATCGACTAAATAAATGGCGTAATTTTGCAGGGCTATTTGCTGAAGGGGAGCTTCTTCACCCAAGTCAAGAGTTTCTTTTGCTACTTGCCGACGACCTTTCAATTTCATCCGCTTTCGAAATAATCGATCGCATATGCGAATTAGAACAGATTGTTGAGAATAGAATTGCAGTTGCTAGTTGCCTGTATTTGGTAGGATTGCAAGCTTCAAAAGAGAAAATTGAAATGGCCATAAGCGCGATGGCAGAATCTGGAAGTTATAGATTTAAGTATTACTCAAAAAAAATCGGTTCTCCTGATGAATTGGATAAATTCAACGCTGTCTGGCGAGAAATTGAAGTGAACGAGACTATTTTAAGGCGAAAAGGATATTTAGAAGCCAAAAACTTCGCGGAAGCCGACAAGATCCGCGACGACCTGCTCGCCAAGGGCATCCAGCTCAAGGATGGCAAGGACGCAACGACCGGCGAGCGGGTGACCACGTGGGAGGTCAAACGCTGAACTTGTGTATCTGAGTATCGTGGCATATGTTCAGGCATATGCCAAAGGAGGTCGCCATGACTGTGATCCAGGTTGATCAGGAGCGCGAGGTAAAACTCTTTCGCAACGGCCGCAATCAGGCCGTTCGCATCCCCGTGGAGTTCGAGCTTCCGGGAAACGAGGCGATCATGCGCAAGGAGGGCGAGCGGCTGATCATCGAACCGAAAAGGAAAAGCGGTTTGCTGGAATGGCTTCGCGCGCAGGAACCCTGGACCGAGGAGTTTCCGGACATTGATAAGGGAGTGCTGCCACTTGAGGATGTCGATCTTTGATCCCATGGCTCTATATGCTCGATACGAATATCGTGTCGCATATGCTTCGCGCACCGGAGGGTGCGGCCGTGCGCCGCGTTGAGACCGTTGGAAGCGACAAGCTTTGCATCAGTGCGCTCGTGGCGTCTGAACTCCGCTATGGCGCGGTGAAAAAACAATCGGAACGCCTGGCCTCGCTGATCGAAAACATCCTCGAACGCCTGGACATTGTGGCGTATGAAACCGCTGCGACCGTGCATTACGCAGATATTCGGGACCAATTGACCGGCAGCGGCAACCTCATCGGCCCGATGGATCTTTTGATCGCCGCGCATGCCCGTGCACTGGACCTGACTTTGGTGACCGACAACACCGCCGAATTTTCGCGCGTGGATGGGCTCAAGCTTGAAAACTGGATCGCGGATCAGGAGACGGTGCCATGACCACCCCCATTCAGACCGGCGGTTGCCAGTGCGGTGCCGTCCGCTTTCGCATCGAGGGCGAACTTGGTGACGCCTCGGTCTGCCATTGCCGTATGTGCCAGAAGGCGTTTGGCAATTTCTATGCGCCGCTCGTCTCTCTCCGCCAGGCGAAACTCGTCTGGACACGGGGTGAGCCGAAACATTTCCAGTCCTCCAATACCGTCAAGCGTGGCTTCTGCGGCGACTGCGGCACGCCGCTGACCTATGAGCCGCCGGATGGCGTCGCTCTGGCGATTGCTGTTTTCGACAGACCGGACACCATCGTGCCGAAAATCCAGTGGGGCACCGAGGCGAAGCTGCCCTATGTCGATCACATACCGGCGCTGCCCGGTGAAGACACGATGGCAGATCAGGACGCCGTGTCCTTTCTCGCCGATCTGGTCTCCTATCAGCATCCGGATCATGATACCGCCGAATGGCCGCCGAGGGAGCGCGGATGAGCATTTCGCGCATCTATACCGGTGGCTGCCAATGCGGTGCCGTGCGATACAGGGCTGAGGGCACGCTTGGCGATCCGCATCTGTGCCACTGCCGCATGTGCCAGAAGGCGGCGGGCAATTATTTCCTGCCGCTTGCCAATGCCCGGCGCTCGACCTTCAGCATGACGCGGGGCGAACCGAACTGGTTTCAATCGTCCGATCTCGCCCGTCGCGGGTTCTGCGCAGCCTGCGGCACCCCACTGTTCTACGACATACCAGGCGCCGATTTCATCAATATCGTCCTCGGTTCACTCGACGATCCCTATGACGTCAGGCCGTTGAGACAGTCCGGCATGGAATCGCGCATGCCATGGTTTTCGCATCTCGCGGGATTGGCCGGACAGGAAACGGATGCCGGCACCGGGAGACATATGACGATCCTGGAATCAAACCGCCAACATCCAGATTATGACACGGCCCATTGGCCACCGGAGGAAGAGACATGACGGAGACAACGCGAACGGGCGGGTGCCAGTGCGGCGCCGTGCGCTTCAAAATTCACGGCGCTCTCGGCCGTCCCTCGATCTGCCATTGCCGTATGTGCCAGAAGGCGTTCGGCGGCTTCTTCGGTCCGCTGGTCACCGTCAAGGGCGAGACGGAGTGGACGCGCGGCGAGCCCAGCTATTTCCAGTCCTCGATCAATATCGCCCGCGGCTTCTGCTCTGCCTGCGGCACGCCGCTGACCTACAAGCATCCGGGCGGCCTCGAAATCGCCATTGGTGCTTTCGACGACCGCTCCGATCTCATGCCGCAGATTCAGGTGAATTTCGAAGCCCGCAATGCCTGGGTGACTGAGATTTTCGACCAACCGGTGCACAAGGATCCGGACTTCTACATGCAGCAGGAGGCAATTATCTCCTTCCAGCATCCCGACCACGATACCCAGGTCTGGCCGCAGTTTCCCGACGCGTGAAACGACTGGCCGATCCCCATTCGATGTGAAAGCAGACAGGCATGACCGAAATTTTCCGCACCCTTTATCCCGAAATCGAAGCCTATGCTTCCGGCCATCTGGATGTCGGCGACGGGCACGTCCTCTATTGGGAGAAGGCCGGCACGCCGGGTGCCAAGCCGGCGGTCTTCCTGCACGGCGGTCCGGGCGGCACGATCTCGCCGCAGCATCGCCGCCTGTTTGATCCGAAGCTCTACGATGTCACGCTGTTCGACCAGCGCGGCTGCGGCAAGTCGATGCCGCATGCGGAACTGGAAGCCAACACGACCTGGCATCTGGTTGCCGATATCGAGCGGCTGCGCAAAATGGCCGGTGCCGACAAATGGCTGGTCTTCGGTGGATCCTGGGGCTCGACGCTGGCGCTTGCCTATGCGCAGACGCATCCCGAGCGCGTATCCGAACTGGTGGTGCGCGGCATTTATACGCTGACCAAGGCTGAACTCGACTGGTACTACCAGTTCGGCGTCTCGGAAATGTTTCCCGACAAATGGGAGCGTTTCATCGCACCGATCCCGGAAAGCGAACGCCACGAAATGATGCTTGCCTATCATCGCCGGCTGACCAGCGATGATCAGGCGACCCGCCTTGCGGCCGCCAAGACCTGGAGCATCTGGGAAGGCGAGACAATCACGCTTCTGCCGGAACCCTCGACCAGCAACGTCTTCGGCGAGGATGAATTTGCCTATGCCTTCGCCCGGATCGAAAACCATTTCTTCGTCAATGCCGGCTGGCTGGACGAGGGGCAGCTTTTGCGCGACGCCGCCAAGCTGCATGGCATTCCCGGCGTCATCGTCCACGGCCGTTACGACATGCCGTGCCCGGCAAAATATGCATGGTCGCTGCACAAGGCCTGGCCGGACGCGGATTTTCATCTGATCGAGGGGGCGGGGCACGCCTATTCCGAGCCCGGTATTCTGGACGCGCTGATCCGGGCGACGGACAGGTTTGCGGGGAAGGCGTGATGACGACGACGGTCTTGAGTATGAGGCGGCTTCCCCCCCTCTGTCGGCGCGGCCGACATCTCCCCCTCAAGGGGGGAGATTGGCCGCGCATGAGGTGCGTCCCTTACCGTGAGACCAACGAGGGAAATGAACAATCTCCCCCCTTGAGGGGGAGATGTCACGCAGTGACAGAGGGGGGGAAGCATGCTCATACTCTGAATGCGCCAGCGCATGGGGTGCTGTCATGAAAGACCGCATCTACCTCTTCGACACCACCCTGCGCGACGGCCAGCAGACACCCGGCATCGATTTCTCGGTCGAGGACAAGATCGCCATCGCCAAGCTGCTGGACGGGTTTGGCATCGATTATGTCGAGGGCGGATATCCCGGTGCCAATCCGACCGACACCGAATTCTTCGGCAAGAAGCGTACGCAAAATGCCCGCTTCGTGGCTTTCGGCATGACCAAGCGCGCCGGCATCTCCGCTTCCAATGATCCGGGCCTGACGGGCCTGTTGCAGGCGCAAAGCGACGCGGTCTGTCTTGTCGCCAAAAGCTGGGACTATCACGTCCGCGTCGCGCTCGGCTGCTCCAACGAGGAGAATCTCGAATCCATCCGGGAGTCGGTTCAGGCTGTCGTCGCAACCGGAAAGGAGGCCTTGATCGACTGCGAGCATTTCTTCGATGGCTTCAAAGCCAACCCGGACTACGCTCTGGCCTGCGCAAAAACCGCCTTCGATTCCGGTGCTCGCTGGGTCGTGCTCTGCGACACCAATGGCGGCACCCAGCCACCGGAAATCCGTGATATCGTCGCCGCAGTCATCGCCCATGGAGTTCCCGGTGCTAATCTCGGCATCCATGCCCACAACGATACGGGGCAGGCCGTGGCCAACTCGCTGGCGGCCGTCGAGGCTGGCGTTCGCCAGATTCAAGGCACGCTGAACGGTATCGGCGAACGGTGCGGTAACGCCAATCTCGTGACGCTGATCCCGACACTGGCGCTGAAGCCGGCCTATAACACGCGGTTCGAAACCGCCATCGACACGGAGCGGCTGCTGGAACTGACGCAACTTTCCCATTCCTTCGATGAACTGCTCAACCGCTCGCCCGACCACCAGATGCCCTATGTCGGCGCTTCCGCCTTCGCCACCAAGGCCGGCATCCATGCCTCTGCGCTATTGAAGGACCCGCGCACTTACGAACATGTGCCGCCGGAAAGCGTCGGCAATCTGCGCAAGGTCATGGTCTCTGACCAGGGCGGCAAAGCCAATTTCATCAACGCGCTAAAACGGCGCGGCATCAGCGTTTCGAAGGACGATCCCAAGCTCGACAGGCTGATTTCGATCGTCAAGGAGCGTGAAGCCACCGGTTATGCCTATGAAGGCGCCGATGCCAGCTTTGCCATCCTCGCGCAGCGCATCTTAGGCTCCGTGCCGGATTTCTTCCACGTCGACAGCTTCCGCGTCATGGTCGAACGCCGCTTCGATGCCAACGGCGTTCTGAAGACGGTGTCGGAAGCCGTGGTCAGGGTCTCCATTGACGGCACGACGACAATGTCGGTCGCCGAAGGCCACGGGCCTGTCAACGCGCTCGACCTTGCTCTGCGCAAGGATCTCGGCAAGTATCAGTCGGAAATCGATGATCTCGAACTGGTGGACTACAAGGTCCGCATCCTCAACGGTGGCACCGAGGCCATAACCCGCGTGCTGATCGAATCGGTCGATGCGACCGGCGCCCGCTGGTGGACGGTCGGCGTTTCCGACAACATCATCGACGCATCCTTCCAGGCCCTGATGGATTCCGTCGTTTTCAAACTGTTGAAGAACCGGGATCAGGCGGGGCAGGCGGCTGCGGAGTAGGCGAGGGCTGCTGCGATGTACCCCCTGGATCCGTTCCGTTGAATGAGCTGCCTCAATGCCGTTCTCCTGTCAGCGATACTGCAGATCGGTTCACGGAAATGAATTGGTTGATCAACGGCCGTTGGAGTAAGGACGGGTCCAAAGACTCGAACTTCACGGGACGAAACGCCATGGCTGATCAGAAACAAACCCCGGCGGCGCAAACCGGCGATTCGCCGCGCGGCTTCGCCTTCGCCCTGACGGCCTATCTTCTGTGGGGTGTTCTGCCGTTCTTCATGAAGGCGGTCGCCCATATTCCGGCTTTTGAGGTCGTCGCGCACCGAATCGTGTGGTCTGTGCCGCTTGCAGGCGCAGTGCTTCTCCTGCTCGGCCGCATGGACGATGTGAAGGTGGCCTTGCGGACGCCGCGCATGCTGAAAATGGCGATGGTGACGGCTGTGCTGATCACCATCAACTGGGGCATCTATGTCTGGGCGATCGGTGCCGGCCGGGCGCTGGAGACCGCGCTGGGTTATTACATCAACCCGCTGTTCTCGATCTTCCTCGGCGCTGTTCTCCTGAAGGAAAAGCTCAATCCCGCGCAGATCGTGGCGATCGGGCTGGCGGCGGTCGCCGTCGTGGTTCTGGCTTTTGACGCCGGTGGCCTGCCCTGGGTTTCCTTGAGCCTCGCCTTGTCGTGGGGGCTCTATGCCTTTTTCCGCAAGACGCTGCCGGTCGGCCCGAATCAAGGTTTCTTCCTCGAAGTTCTGCTGCTGAGCGTGCCGGCTCTCGGCTACATCGCCTATGTCGAGGCGACCGGGCAGGGCCATTTCTTCGATACAGGCTGGGCCGATGTCGCTTGGCTGATGGCTTGTGGCGTCGTCACGGCCGTACCGCTGATGATCTATGCAAACGGGGCAAAACTGCTCAGGCTGTCGACCATCGGCATCATGCAGTATATCGCCCCGACCATGATCTTCGTGATCGCCGTCTTCGTGTTCGACGAACCCTTCGGCACATCGAAGCTTATCGCCTTCATCCTGATCTGGGCGGCGCTGGCCGTCTACTCGACCTCGATGATCATGGAAAGCCGGGCGCGACGGGGCGTGCTGCCGAGCCCGGCGGAATAGGAAGCCGCTCGTTCGGCCACGAGACTTTACAGCTCTTCTGGCCATTCACACGCGCCATGCTGCACGAACAGGATGTCTATCTGTGCTTCTCCAACACGGTAAGCCACGATAAATGACGTCCCCGGTATAACGAATTCCCGAGTTCCCTTTATCTCACCGTTACGCCCGATGAAGGGATTATTTGAAAGCAATCTTTGCGTTTTGAAATGGATATCGTTCAGAACGCGCGCAGCTGCTCGCGGATTGTGCTGGCTGATGTAGTCACCGATGCTCGCCAATTCTTGCAGGTAACGTCTCGTCCAGACAATTCGCACGGGCGTCAAGTCTGGTTGTATTTATTGAGAACCGTTGCGATTTCATCATCGGTCGCGAAATCACCGCGATCCGCCGCATCGATGCCCTCCTGCACGCCGGCAATCCACTTTTCATGCCATGCCAGCGAACGGCCGTGAGATAGCGCATCTTCAATGATCCGCCCACGCGTCAGAGTGGAGCGGGCGGACAGAGTATCGATACGTCTGCTGAGGTCATCAGATATTTCGTTGTTTTTATCCATGGAAATAGCCTCCCACCAGTCTTTGCACCCATAATGTATACCGTCCAGACACCGTGATCAACATCATGCGACATAGGCAGGATAGGTCACAGCTTTGCGATAATCCCCTCGTTTCCGTTGCGATCGACGCTGCCTGCCCAATGCGCCAGGAGCGCCGGCACCACTTCCTCGGCAGCGTCGATGACCAGCGGCTGGACGAGATGGGCGGTGTGGATGAAGCCGGCATCGGCCATGTGGTGAATGAGTTTCATCAGCGGGTCCCAGAAGCCGTTGATGTTCACCAGAACGATCGGCTTGCGGTGGCGGCCGAGTTGCGCCCAGGTCATGATCTCGACAATCTCTTCCAGAGTGCCGATGCCGCCGGGCAGTGTCACGAAGGCGTCGGCCCGCTCGAACATCTTGTGCTTGCGGTCGTGCATGTCGGGTGTCACGATCAATTCGCTGAGTTGGCCCAGCGAATGGCGCGTTGCCTCCATATCCATCAGAAATTCTGGTATGATGCCGGTCACGCGGCCACCGTTCGAGAGAACGCCGCTGGCAACGGCACCCATAATGCCCTTGGTGCCGCCGCCATAAACCAGACGGAGATGATGCTCGGCGATGGATTTGCCGAGAATGTGGCCGGCATCGAGATAGGATTTGTCACGGCCGGGCTGGGAGCCGCAATAGACGCAGATGGATCGAATCGGGATATTTTTCTCGCTCATGGCCCAAACAGACATCGCACCGCAGCATGCGTCAAGAAAAATGACGGTAAACGGCGTGGGATCGACGGTAGAACATGCCGCAATGCTTGTAGAAGGAAGCGGAAATCGTTAGCAATTTTCGTGTCAAGCTGAAAACAGCGGCGTGAACGTGAGTCTGCCGTGGGGGCCGACGGATTTTTTGGGGACCAGGCTTCAGGAGCTGCGCCTTGCGCGTCAACGCCGGATGCCGGCAGCTCTCGCCAATTGGAGATGTGCATGATGAAGAACAAGGCCGGCTGGGTAGCCCTTATCGTCCTGGCAGTTGCGTCCCTGCTGATGGTTTTCTTTGTCCTGCCGAATATCGACAAGGCCAAGGAAGCCGCGACGGTCGACACACCGGCCGAAACGCCGAGCAAGGCCGCAAATGAAAAAACCGAGCAGCCGGTCGCGCAAGGCGAAGCCGTCGAAAGCAAGGTGACTCCGCAAGCCACCGCAGAAGCGGCTGCCGATCCGGCGGTGGACCCGGCCGTGCCGGGCTTCGACATCCTGCGCGTCGAACCGGACGGCTCCACCGTCATTGCCGGTCGGGCGCAACCCAATACGAAGATCGAGATCGTCGATGGCGACACGGTGGTCGGCACCGCGCAAGCCGGCGCCACTGGGGACTTTGCCGCCATTTTCGACAAACCGCTACCGGCCGGAGATTATCAGCTGACGCTGCGCAGCGTCGATGCAAGCGGCGCCGTCAAGTCTTCCGCGGAAGTTGCGACGGTCTCCATTCCCAAGGAAAACAGCGGCGAACTGCTGGCCATGGTGTCGAAGCCGGGAGAGGCGAGCCGTATCATCACCAAGCCGACCTCCGAGACAATGCCGACGTCCGAAACGAAGCCTGTTGCCGGGACGACGTCGGACGATGCCGCAAGCAAGCAGCCAGCCGTCACGCAGGGTGACAGCACCAAGGCCGATCGGGCACCTGATGCAACCGCCAAACTCCCTGAAGTGAACGGGTCGGATGTCGCTAAGCCCGAAGAAACCACGGCTTCGCAGAAGACGCCCCGGATTCCGGCCGCCGGCGAAACCCCCCCAGCGTCAGCGGGCGAAACCCCGCCCGTCGCCGTATCGGCTGTCGAGATCGAGGGCCGCAAGATCTTTGTGGCGGGCACTGCCAAGCCCGGCTCGCTGGTGCGCATTTATGCCAACGACCAGCTCGTGGGAGAAATGAAGGCAAATGACGGTGGCCGCTTCGTCGTTGACGGCGTGATCGATCTTCCCGTCGGCAGCCACACGATCCGGGCGGACGTCATGTCGGCCGATGGCAGCAAGGTCGAGATGCGCGCTGCTGTCCCCTTCGACCGTCCGGCGGGCGATCAGGTGGCAGCGGTGGCCGAGGCCGGTGCGCAGGGCGCAGTCGCGCCGTTCGAAGGCGGCAGCTTCGATGCCCTGAGGACAGAGGCGACCAAGGCTCTCGGCTTGCTCAAGGCACTGTATGCCGACGGCAAGACGCCGACTGTCGAGGAACTGGCCGCCGCCCGTTCGGCAACCGAGATTGCCTTGAAATCGCTCGCCGATTTCAAGGTGGCAGACACACTCGATGCGGGCGTCCGCGACACGGCGGCTGCGACATCCAGGGCGGCGGCGAGCGCTTTGGCCATGCTGAAAGCCCTGCCGCGGGACGCTGCCAGCGTTTCGGCATCTCTCGGCCGGATAGAGCAGGCAGTGGGATCGGCTCTGATGCCGCGCACCGACGGAAACGGCGGTAATGCCGTTGCCGGGGTTCCCGCAGAGGCGGTCACGCCCGCCGACAAGCCGGCCGTGGCCGAAACGGCCCTGCCGGCTGAGACTGCCGGCGAAAAGCCTGCCGCGGGGTCGGCAGGCGCCGTCGAAGCGGGCCAGCCTCAAACACAGACGGCTGCCCAGTCGTCCAATCAACCGCAGACGGTTCAGCAGGCGCCGCTGAAGCAGAGCAAGACATCCGTGATCATTCGCCGTGGCGATACGCTCTGGCGGATCTCGCGCCGCGTCTATGGAGCCGGTGTCCGCTACACCACCATCTATCTGGCTAATGAGGATCAGATCACCAATCCCGATCGCATTCTGCCCGGCCAGGTCTTCGGAGTTCCCGACGAAGCCATGCCGGAAGGCGAATCGGAGCAATTGCACCGCAAGCGGCTGAACCATAAGTCCTGACGGCGGCCAGCCGGTCCCCAATCGGTTCCCAGCGGGTCCATTGCAACCGGCGGCGATCGGCCCTATCTGACGTGAAGCGGCGTCTTGCGAAAGGCGCCGCTTTTGATTGCGGAAGCGAAGGCAGAACGACGTGGCAGCGCAGAAGAAGACGGTATCGGCGGATGCGGGCAATCCATTCCGAACGCTCATCAATCTATGGCCCTATATGTGGCCCGGCGATCGCCCCGATTTGAAGATGCGCGTTGTATCGGCGACCGTCATCCTGCTGGTGGCCAAGGTCGTGCTGCTGCTTGTGCCCTATTTCTTCAAATGGGCGACGGATGCGCTGGACGGCAGGACCGATATCACCGGTGCCGTTCCGGCCATCTTCACCGGCGCCGTCATGCTGGTGCTGGCCTATAATCTGGCGCGGCTGCTGCAGGCCGCGTTGAACCAGCTGCGCGACGCCTTGTTTGCAAGGGTCGGGCAGCATGCCGTGCGGCGGCTGGCCTATCGCACATTCGTCCATATGCACCAATTGTCGCTGCGGTTTCATCTGGAGCGCCGCACCGGCGGTCTGTCCCGGATCATCGAGCGCGGCACGAAGGGCATCGAGACGATCGTGCGCTTCACGATCCTCAACACCGCGCCGACGCTTGTCGAGTTTCTGCTGACGGCGATCGTGTTCTGGTGGGGCTATGGTTTCAGCTATCTGCTGGTCACCGCCATCACCGTCTGGCTCTATATCTGGTTTACCATCCGAGCGAGCGACTGGCGCATCTCGATCCGGCGTTCCATGAACGACAGCGATACGGATGCCAACACCAAGGCGATCGATTCGCTGCTGAACTTCGAGACCGTGAAATATTTCGGCAACGAGCAGATGGAGGCCACGCGCTTTGACCAGTCGATGGAGCGTTATGAGCGTGCAGCCACCCAGGTCTGGACGTCGCTCGGCTGGCTGAACTTCGGCCAGGCGTTGATTTTCGGCGCGGGAACTGCGGTCATGATGGTTATGTCGGCGCTCGCCGTTCAGCGTGGCGAGCAGACGCTTGGCGATTTCGTCTTCATCAACGTCATGTTGATGCAACTCTCCATTCCGCTGAATTTTATCGGCTTCGTCTATCGCGAAATCCGTCAGGGCCTGACCGATATCGAACAGATGTTCGACCTTCTGGAGGTGGAAGCCGAAGTCGTCGACAAGCCGGATGCCAGGGAACTGTCGATCGAACGCGGCGCCATCGCCTTCAAGGATGTGCACTTTGCCTATGATCCCGCGCGGCCGATCCTGAAAGGCATCAGCTTCGAGGTTCCGGCCGGCAGGACTGTCGCCGTCGTCGGTCCCTCGGGTGCCGGAAAATCGACCCTGTCGCGGCTCCTGTACCGGTTCTACGACGTGCAGGAGGGCGCAATTACCATCGACGGCCAGGACGTTCGCGACGTCACGCAGAAAAGCCTGCGGTCTGTCATCGGCATGGTGCCGCAGGATACGGTGCTCTTCAACGACACGATTGCCTATAACATCCGGTACGGGCGAATCTCGGCGAGCCAGGCCGAGATTGAGGCTGCGGCCGAGATCGCCCAGATCGGGCTGTTCATCAAAAGCCTGCCGGAGGGTTACGATGCAATGGTCGGCGAGCGCGGCCTGAAATTGTCCGGCGGTGAAAAACAACGTGTGGCGATCGCCCGCACGGTGCTGAAAAGCCCGCCGATTCTCATCCTGGACGAGGCGACCTCGGCGCTCGACACGCGTACGGAACAGGAGATCCAGACCGCTCTCGATATCGTTTCGCAGAACCGCACCACGCTGGTCATCGCCCACCGCCTATCGACCGTGATCCACGCCGACGAGATCATCGTCCTCAAGGACGGCGGCATTGCCGAGCGAGGCTCCCATGGGGAACTTATCGACCGGAATGGTCTTTATGCCTCAATGTGGAATCGTCAGAGGGAGGCGACCCAGGCGGAAGAGACGCTGAAAAAGGTGCGCGAAAGCGACGATCTCGGCATCGTATTGCGGGGTCCGGCGGCAGTGTGAAATAAGGACGTAGGCAGCAGCCGATAACAACACACAAGGGATCGTCGCTTCCTACCGCACACTGCCTGTTATCTCCTACCGCATTGCCCGCCCCCCTGTTTCCCTGTACGTCCTAGCCGAACGAAAATCTGGAGATCCTTGTCCATGAGCTTGATCAATACGGTGCGCAACACGCTGGTTCCCATCCACAAGGAAGGCTACCGCTTCATCGCCGTGTTCTTTGTGGTTTCGGTGGTGCTTGGCTTTTTCTGGGAGCCGCTGATGTGGATCGGCTTCATCCTGACGGCGTGGTGCGCCTATTTCTTCCGCGATCCCGAGCGCATGACGCCGCTGGATGACGATCTCGTCATCAGCCCGGCCGACGGCCGCGTCACGTCGATCGCCCTTATGACGCCGCCTGAGGAACTCGGTCTCGGCTCCGTGCCCATGTTGCGCATAACGGTGTTCATGAATGTCTTCAATTGCCATGTGAACCGTGCGCCGATGCGGGGTACGATCCGCCGCATCGCCTATCGCGCCGGCAAGTTCGTCAATGCGGAACTCGACAAGGCAAGCCATGAAAACGAGCGCAACGGGCTTGTGATCGAGACCGCGCATGGCGAGATCGGCGTCGTTCAGATCGCCGGGCTCGTGGCCCGCCGCATTCTTTGCTGGTCGGTCGAAGGCGAAGCGCTTCAGCCCGGCGAGCGTTTCGGCCTCATTCGTTTCGGATCCCGCCTCGATGTGTTTTTGCCCACAGGTGCGCAGCCGCGTGTCAGCCTCGGTCAGACGGCGATTGCCGGCGAGACGGTTCTGGCGGAATTCGGATCGTCCAAGGGGCCGGTTATTAGCCGTCGTGGCTGAATGCGGATTTAAGGGAACAGGAGAGCACCGCATGGGAACGCCATTCTCATCGTTTGAACCACACGGACCCAATGACGAGGCGCGCGGCCCGCGGCTGCGCGAAATTCCGTTTCGACTGCTTGTGCCCAATCTGATTACCGTCCTTGCGATCTGCGCCGGACTGTCAGGCGTGCGCCTCGCATTCGAAGGGCGCTTTGAACTGGCCGTTGCCATGGTGCTGGTCGCCGCATTCCTCGATGGTATCGACGGACGCGTGGCGCGTTTGATGAAGGCGACGTCCAAATTCGGCGTTCAGATGGATTCGCTTGCCGACATCGTCAATTTTGGCGTGGCGCCGGCGCTTGTGCTCTATGCCTACGTGCTCGACCAGGCGCGATCGCTGGGCTGGATTGCCGCGTTGATCTATGTCATCGCAGCCGGCCTGAGGCTTGCGCGCTTCAACGTCATGGCGGAGCGCGACGTGAAAGCCAGTTGGCAATCCGAATATTTCGTCGGCGTTCCCGCGCCGGCCGGTGCCATGCTGGTGCTGCTTCCCGTTTATCTTGGTCTGATTGGCTTCGAACCGGGCCAACTTATGGGGCTGATCTCATCCGCCTATACCGTTCTCATCGCATTTCTGCTCGTCAGTCGCCTGCCGGTCTGGTCGGGAAAGTCTGAAAATCGTGTTCGCCGCGATCTTGTGCTGCCGGTTATCCTGTTCGTCGTTCTTTACGTTGCAACGTTGATGAGCTTTACTTGGGAAACGATGGTCGTTACCGCTGCAGGGTACCTGATAACGCTGCCTTTTGGGGCTCGCGCCTGGCACAAGAAATACGGTAGCAGCTGGCCGGATCATCCAGACCATACACCACCCGGGGATGACGGGCTGCCAATGGATAGAGTTTGAATTTAGCGAGGGGTGTAAGTCTGTGGACTTTCAATCTTAGGGTGAGGTATGCTGGCTGATTGTACAGCTGGAGAGACATTGCATCATGGGGTCCATTACAACAGCAATATACAAGGGCGATGAAACGCCAAAGAACACGATCGTGATTTCAGGTGTAGGATTGAAGCCGAATGCCGATAGCGATGATGTCGAACTCACCAGTCCCGCTTCGCCCTCAGGTCATCCGGAAATTGTCATCAGCTTCGGGGAAATGCTCTGTGAAATCACGACATTCTTCTACCAGAGCGACAAACCCAATGTCCGCGTCCGTATGAAAGACAAAACGGGAAGCTGGACAGCGTTTGTTCCTGTCAAACTTGCGCTTGACCCCTAAATTTATTCTGGCATCCGGTAATCCGCGATCCGATTTTCCCGCACGATGAACAGCTTTCCCGTCTCGGTCTGATCCGGGCCGACGAGTGGCATCAGCTTGGCGGCGACATCGGACGGATGCGGCACCTCGGACGGATCTTCGCCGGGGATGGCCTGCGCCCGCATGGCGGTGCGCGTCGCGCCCGGATCGACGCTGAGAATACGCAGCGGTAGACGCTGCGTCTCGCCCGCCCAGGTGCGGGCCAGCGCCTCGACGGCGGCCTTTGACGCGGAGTAGGGACCCCAGAAGGGTTTGCATCTGTGCGCGGCGCTCGAGGATAGAATCAGTGCGCGGCCAGCACCCGATTGCTGCAGCAGAGGATCGACGGTGCGGATCAGTCGCCAGGTTGCGGTGACGTTGACGGTCATCACCTTCTCGAAGACTTTTGCCTCCACATGTCCGATCGGGGCGATCACGCCTAGAACCCCGGCATTGGCCACGAGAATGTCGAGTTTACCCCAGCGTTCGTTGATGGCGCCGCCGAGCTTGTCGATCGCGGCCATGTCGGAGAGATCAAAAGGAACCAGCGTTGCCGGCCGTCCACCGGCCGCCTTGATCGCATCGTCCAGGTCTTCCAGCCCACCCACAGTGCGCGCACAGGCGATCACCTGGGCGCCGGCCTTTGCAAGTTCGAGCGCCACAAAATAGCCGATGCCACGCGAGGCGCCGGTCACCAGGGCTATGCGGCCGGAAAGATCGATCATGTCTGAAGGGCTCCGAGTTCATTGCTGCGGGCTCGATGTGCCACATCTTCCGGGCCGGGCGCAAGACAGCGCGACGGCCAGAGATTGCCGGAAGGGTCGTGTGTCGAAATCCGCTCAGCCGTTGCTGGCTAGCACCGAGAGCTTCAAACCAGCCGTTTCGCCATTTTTGTCAAGGAGACGGGTCGGGTAGTCGCCGGTGAAATAATGGTCAGTGAACTGCGGCCGCGCATTGTTGCGGTCCTCGCCGCCGACAGAGCGGTATAGCCCGTCGATGGTCAGGAATTCAAGAGAATCGGCACCGATATAGTTCGCCATGGCCTTGATGTCATTGTATTGGTTTGCCAATAGCTTTTCGGCATTCGGCGTATCGATCCCGTAAAAATCCGGATAGAAGATCATCGGGCTGGCGACGCGCACATGAACTTCGGTCGCTCCGGCATCCCGGATCATCTGGACAATCTTCAGCGAGGTCGTGCCGCGCACGATGGAATCATCCACCAGAACGACGCGCTTGCCCTCGATCATCGCGCGGTTGGCCGAATGCTTCAGCTTGACCCCGAAGGCGCGAATCTGTTGCGTGGGCTCGATGAAGGTTCGGCCGACATAGTGGTTGCGGATGATGCCGAGTTCGAAGGGAATGCCGCTTGCCTGCGCATAGCCGATCGCAGCCGGCGTACCGCCATCCGGAACCGGAACGACCACATCCGCTTCGACAGGGGATTCCTTGGCGAGATTGATGCCCATATTCTTGCGCGCAACATAGACGTTTCGACCGCCGACGACCGAATCCGGCCGGGCGAAATAGACATATTCGAACAGGCAGAGGCGCTCGGCCTGAGGCTTCGCCGGCTTGCGGGCGTCGATTTCGATGGAGCCGTCGGGCTGGATTTCGCAGATGATGACTTCGCCATTCTCGACATCGCGGACGAATTTTGCGCCGATGATGTCGAGCGCGCAGGTTTCCGAGCAGAAGATCGGCTTGCCGTCGAGTTCGCCCATGACCAGCGGCCGGATGCCGGTGGGATCGCGGGCGGCGATCAGCTTGGTGCGGGTCATGGCCACCATGGAATAGCCGCCTTCCATCTGCCGGATGGCGTCGATGAAGCGGTCCGCGGTCGAGGTGTGGCGCGAGCGGGCGATGAGGTGAAGAACGACCTCGGTGTCCGACGTCGACTGACAGATGGCGCCGGTGGCGATGATCTGGCGGCGCAGTGTCAGGCCATTGGTGAAATTACCGTTATGGGCAATGGCGATGCCCCCGACTTCCAATTCCGCAAACAGTGGCTGGACGTTGCGCAGCGCCACCTCGCCGGTGGTGGAATAGCGCGTGTGGCCGATGGAGATGGTTCCTGGAAGTTTCGCCAGGATCGCGGGGTCCGTATAATGGTCGCCGACGAGGCCCATGCGCTTTTCAGTGTAAAACTGCTTGCCGTCGAACGTCACGATCCCGGCTGCTTCCTGGCCGCGATGCTGTAGTGCGTGCAGGCCAAGCGCCGTCAGCGTCGCCGCGTCGGGATGCCCGAGAATGCCGAACACGCCGCATTCTTCGTGCAGTGTATCGCCATCCATCTCGTCTTCGATTTCTGCGGCTTGCAAATGGGTCATCGCTGTTGGCCTTTGTTTAAACGGCTGGAAGGCGTTTCGCATGTGGTATCGGGTGTTCCGTCCTTCAAGCCGACGGGGCCTGAGGGTTTCACATATCATCATTGCAAAATTGACAGAGCCCGCCGGAGCGGGCCCTCATTCCTGTAGTCGGCCCTTAGCCGTTCGTTGGCGCGGCGCCATTCGTGGCGGGCGTTTCTTCTGCCGGAGGCTGCGTGGTGGTGCCTGCCGGGGCATCGCCCTCGCCTTCGCCTGTCGTATCCTTGCCGCGCAGACGATCGAGGATGGTCGCGTCGGCATTTTCAGGCAGCAGCGCGATCAGCTTGCCGCCGAGATTGTCGAGCAACGGCTTGGATTTCGCCGTTGTCACCCAGGCTGGCTGCTGTTGCGGTGCGACCAGCCAGTTGAAGAACAGCATGGCGACGACGACGAGCAGCACGCCGCGGGCAACCCCGAACAGGAAGCCGAGCGTTCGGTCGAGCGCGCCGATCCGGCTGTCGATGATGAAATCCGCAAGCCGCATGGTGATGAAGGAAATGATGATGAGAGCGATCAGGAACACAACGCCCGCAGAGCCGATCATCGCGACCGTATCGCTGGTGGTGTAGTTCTTCGCATAGGGCAGGAGATACGGGTAGAGGAAATAGGCAGCAGCAGCCGCGCCCACCCAACTGGCGACCGACAGCACTTCCCGCGAGAAGCCGCGGACCATCGCCAGGATGGCCGAAAAAAGCGCGACGCCAAGCACGATACCGTCGAGAATTGTAATGGGCATATTGTCCTACTCCGAAACCGCTACAAGGCGCTCCACGCTGATTGCCGCGAACCATATATCATCACGCCGCAGGCGTCTTTCGATGGTCCATCGTTGAACACTGTTTTCATCGAAATTCGCCGTTTTTAGGCAGCGCTTTCCTAGTCGTCGTCTTCAGCCGTCTTCAGGGCGGCCTTCGAACCGGCGATCCGCGCCACCAGATCCGGCAGGCTCTCCATTTCGCTCCAGCTCATACCGCTGGCCTTCGGCATGTCGGCGGAGGCAGACGGCAGTACCGCTTGTGAAAAGCCGAGTTTTTCGGCTTCCTTGAGGCGCTGGCCGGTATGGGCAACCGGCCGGATGGCACCGGACAGGCTGACTTCGCCGAAATAGACGCAATCGGAGGGAAGGGCAAGACCGGCAAGCGACGAAACCAGCGCAGATGCGACGGCCAGATCGGCTGCCGGCTCGGAAATCCGGTAGCCGCCGGCGACATTGAGGTAAACGTCGTGTTGACCGAGCCGCACGCCGCAATGCGCCTCGAGCACCGCGAGAATCATCGACAGCCGCGCGCCGTCCCATCCGATGACGGCGCGGCGCGGTGTGCCGAGCGATGTCGGCGCCACCAGCGCCTGCACTTCCACCAGCACAGGCCGCGTACCTTCCATGCCGGCAAAGACGGCGGCGCCCGGCGATTTCGAATTGCGCTCGCCGAGGAAAAGCTCCGATGGATTGCTGACCTCCCGCAGGCCCTTGTCCGACATTTCGAAGACTCCGATTTCGTCGGTCGGCCCGAAGCGGTTCTTCACCGTGCGCAGGATGCGGTAGTGATGGCCGCGGTCGCCTTCGAAATAGAGAACGGCATCGACCATGTGTTCGACGACGCGGGGTCCGGCAATCTGGCCGTCCTTGGTGACGTGGCCGACGAGAACGATCGCCGCCCCCGTCTGTTTGGCAAAGCGGATCATCGCCTGGACACCGGTCCTGACCTGCGTCACCGTGCCCGGCGCCGAATCGGCCGTGTCGCTCCACAGGGTCTGGATCGAATCGATGATCGCCAGATCCGGCCGCTTGCCCTCGCCAAGTGTCGCCAGAATGTCCTCGACATTGGTTTCGGCCGCCAGCAGCACACCGGTGTCGGCGGCATCCAGGCGCTGGGCGCGAAGGCGGACCTGGGCGACTGCCTCTTCGCCGGACACGTAGATGACCCTGTGCCCGCGCCGCGACAGGGCCGCCGCCGCCTGCATCAGCACCGTCGATTTGCCAATGCCTGGATCACCGCCGATCAGCACGGCCGATCCCCGCACGAAGCCGCCGCCTGTGGCACGGTCGAGTTCGGAAATGCCGGTCTCGATGCGCGGCGCGTCCTCGGTTTCACCGGACAAAGTGGTCAACGCCACCGGCCGGCCCTTTTTCGGCGTCCGGCCCGGCCCGGCGCCGATGCCGCCCATCGGGTCTTCCTCCACGATGGTGTTCCACTGGCCGCAGCCCTCGCACTTGCCGACCCAGCGGGCGTGAACGGTGCCGCAGTTCTGGCAGATGAATTGTGTCCGGGCTTTCGCCATCAGATCTCGCTTTCGGATTTTAGCCGGATGTCTCCGGAGAGCTGCGCGCCAAGGGAAGCCGACGCTACAGCGTCTTACAACAAAGATTGGCCGCCATGGAAGCGTTCTCTCTTTGTTCCAGGAAAAACCTGCAGTTCGCCTGCAAAAAATGTCAGGATTTTTTGGACACCAGTTGCAGGACCGGCGTGAGCGGTTGCTTTTCAGGTTTCGGCAGGACCTGATTTCGGCCTGCTTTCTTGGCGGCATACAGGGCCTTGTCCGCGCGGGCGATGGCGTCATGGACCGAGTGATCGTTCGAGGTCATCACATCCACGCCAAAACTCGCGGTGATCGACAGCGATTCGTGGCCTGCCGGCCAGCCCGCTTCGGCGATTGCGACACGAATGGTGTTGGCGATGGCATAGGCGCTTTGATGGGAGCAGTCCGGGAGATGGATCACGAACTCCTCTCCTCCAAATCGTGCGATCGCGGTGGATTGCCCAAGCATCGTGCGCATCATCTGGGCTACGCCACGCAACACGTCGTCGCCGACCGCATGGCCGAATGTATCGTTCACGCTCTTGAAATGGTCGATGTCGCAGGTGACGACAGCGGCCGGGCGGCTCCTGTCGGTGCCGACAGCCCTTTCGAAACCGCGGCGATTGAGCAATCCTGTCAGCGCATCCCGTTCGGCGGCGTCGCGATAATGCAAGACGACATTGACCGTGACGGCAGCCAGCGCCGTCAGGGCGAGCAGGAGGCCGCCGACCATGGCCGTGACCTGCATGACGAAGGCATAGGGCGAGGTGACGAAACTCTCCAGCGTTCCGCTCGATTGCGCCAGTATGAAAATGATATTGCGCACAACCGCCTCGCCGACAACCAGCGATGCCACGAGGATCAACGCCCGGTCGACGCCGTGTCGAGCACTGTTTCGCACGGTGATGAGCGGAATGGCCAGCAGGTAAGAGCAGGTGAGGTCGCTGATCAGCAGTTCGGCCTGAAGATCGCGGCGCACCGCGACGATATAGACGAGAATGGCGAAGCCGAGCACGCAGGCACCGACCCGGTGCTGAAGCTGCAGACGTTTGCCGAAATGGACGAGAACAGCCTGACCGTAGAAAAAGAAGGCCGTCAGGAACAATATCTCTGCCAGGATCGCCTGTGCCACCACCGGCATGAGGCCCGTCAGGAATTGAACGCTGAAGGCGGCGGAAGCCGAGAGATAGCCGCACCCCCAGGAGAGAGCGGTTTTCGATCCGTAGCGCCAGACGATCAGGAAGGCGACGCCGAAAAGGGCCATCATGACCGGTAGCAGGAATGCGAATTGTTCGCCTGACGCCATAGCCTCTCACCATCGCTGCCCGTCACGGCTCCTACGCCGCGTGAGGGATTGCTCTGGTGCTTTATGACCTGAAAATCTTTAAGATTTCGCGCGGTCGCCCCTGTCTATTCGGCTTCGATATAGGCGCGATCGTACCGCTGTCCGAGGCTGGTCAGCATTTCGTAGCCGATCGTGCCGCCGGCGCGGGCGACGTCGTCTATGGCGATGTTTTCACCGAACAGCTCGATGTAATCGCCGGGCCTTGCCGCATTGACGGGAAGGTCGGTGACGTCGAAGAGGCTCAGGTCCATCGTCACCCGACCCAGATGGGCGACCTTATGGCCGTGCAGGAATCCATAGGCGCCCGACGGCGTGGCCTGGCGCAGCGCGACGCCACCTCCGGACACGGATCGGTGATAGCCGTCGGCGTAGCCGATGGCGACGATGGCGACACGGCTGTCGCGGGCAAACTGCGCCGAGGCGCCGTAGCTTGCCGTGTCGCCTGTCCTGACATCGCGGATCTGCAGGATGCGGGCCTCGGAGGTCACGACCGGCTTCATCATGTTCGGAGCACCGTTGACAGCTTCGCCACCATAAACCGCGATGCCGGGCCGGGTCATGTCAAAATGGTATTCTGATCCGAGATGGATGCCGGCCGAGTTGGCCAAGCTTGATTCCACACCTTCGAAAGCAGCGGTAACCGCTCGAAATGATTCGAGTTGGCGACGGTTCAGCGGATGTGCCTGATCATCGGCGCAGGCGAGGTGGCTCATCACCAGTATGGGCGAGAAACTGGCCGGACGCGCCGGGTCGTTCGCCAGCATCAGCGCTTCCTTCATGCTCAGACCCAGCCGGTTCATGCCCGTATCGACATGCAGCACGCAGGGGTGATCGCCGCGCTCCGACAGCGCCGACATGAAGAAGGCAAGCTGTTCCTCGGAGTTTATGATCGGCACGAGGCCGTTGTCGAAGAACAGGTGCTCGTTGCCGGGCCACATGCCCGCCAGGATATAGATGCGGCCGTCCGGCACCAGGGGGCGAAGTTCGGCGCCTTCTTCCGCATTGGCCACGAAGAAATCCCGCGCGCCAGCTGCATAGAGCGTCTCCGCGGCCGGTTCGATACCGATGCCATAGGCGTTGGCCTTCAGGATCGCCGCAGCCCGCGCCGTGCCGGACAATTTGTCCATTGTGCGCCAATTGTCGGCAAGGGCGCCGAGATCGATGATCAGGCGATTGGAAGCGGCATCGAAACCGGCAAGCGCGGCGGAGGTGTCATCTGAATCGGTCATGGCGACAGGGATACAGCCAAGGCGCGCCGGCTGCAATTGCTTCTTCGTCGACCGGGAGCGTGTCCTTAAAAAACAAGGCGGCGCCCCTGGGCGCCGCCAAACAAACCTGCGGAACGGGATATTACATGAAGGTGGACATCAGCACCGGTTCCACCTCCATGAAGCCTTCGTAGATCATTTTCAGCGCCACGAAGAAAATGATCGCCAGACCGACATAGGAAATCCAGTGGTAGCGGTGCAAGAGCTTGGCAATGAAGGACGCGGCAAGGCCCATCAGCGCGATGGAGATTACGAGGCCGAGGATGAGGATATTGGGATGCTCGCGCGCGGCACCTGCAACGGCGAGTACATTGTCGAGCGACATCGAAATGTCGGCCACGACGATCTGCAGGGCGGCCTGTTTCAGGGTTTTGCGCGGGCCCTTGCTGCCAATGGTCCCGTCCTTGTCCACGTCCTCGCCGGACAGCGTTTCTATGCTCTCGGACTCTTCCTTGGCGGTGGTGCGCAGTTCGCGCCACATCTTCCAGCAGACCCACAGAAGGAGAATGCCGCCGACCAGAAGCAATCCGAGAATTTCGAGAAGCTGCGTGGTCAGAAGCGCGAAGATGATGCGCATGACAGTTGCGGCTGCAATGCCGATCATGATCGCCTTGTTGCGCTGATCCTTGGGCAGGCCGGCAGCCGCCAGGCCGATGACGATGGCATTGTCGCCGGCAAGCACAAGATCGATCGCAAGCACTTGCAGCAGCGCGATTAAGGCATCCATGAAACGATTTCCCCCAGTAACGAAAAGGCACGGCGGCGATGGTGCCGTGACGAATACAATGTCCCCCGATTAACGGTAAACCTGCAACTTTGCAATGTGGCGCGGAGCCGCAAAACGGGCAAAAAAACACATTCGTCAGTGCTCGTACTGGGTGAACGAGGGGTCTGCGAGGTCGGTGAAGCGCGTGAATTCCGCCTGGAAAGCGAGCTTCACGGTTCCTGTGGGGCCGTGACGCTGCTTGGCGATGATCACGTCGGCGGTGCCCTTGACGGCTTCGAACTTCTGTTTCCACTCTTCGTATTTCGGGTCGAATTCGTCGCGCGGTTCCATGTTCTTCACATAATATTCCTCTCGGAACACAAAGAGCACGACGTCGGCGTCCTGCTCGATCGAGCCGGATTCCCTGAGGTCGGAAAGCTGTGGACGTTTGTCCTCCCGGCTTTCCACCTGACGGGAGAGCTGCGAGAGCGCAATGATCGGCACATTCAGTTCCTTGCCGAGCGCCTTCAGGCCGGTGGTGATCTGGGTAATTTCCTGGACGCGGTTGTCGCTCGATTTGCCCGACCCGGTCATCAGCTGGATATAATCCACCACCAGGCAGTCGAGGCCGCGCTGGCGCTTCAGGCGGCGCGCACGGGCTGAAAGCTGCGCGATCGAGATGCCGCCGGTCTGGTCGATATAAAGCGGCACCTTCTGCATGTGCTGCGAGCAGGCTACCAGTTTCTCGAAGTCCTGCTCGGAAATGTCGCCACGCCGAATCTTGGAGGAGGAGACCTCCGTCTGCTCGGAAATGATACGGGTCGCCAACTGTTCCGAGGACATTTCCAACGAGTAGAAACCGACGACGCCGCCGTTCTTCGCCTTCATCGAGCCGTCCGCCTGCACTTCGCCTTCGTACGTGGCGGCGATATTATAGGCGATATTGGTGGCAAGCGAGGTCTTGCCCATGCCCGGACGTCCGGCAAGAACGATCAGGTCGGAGCGCTGCAACCCGCCCATCCGGCCGTCGAGCGAGTGGATGCCCGTCGAGATGCCCGACAACGAGCCATCCCGTTCGAAGGCCTGGCCTGCCATGTCGATGGCCAGCGCCACGGCATCGTTGAAAGCCTGGAATCCGCCGTCGTAGCGGCCGGTTTCGGCCAGCTCGAACAGACGCCGTTCGGCGTCTTCGATCTGGCTCTGCGGCGGCATGTCGAGCGGCGCATCATAGGCGATGTTGACCATGTCTTCGCCGATGGTGATCAGCGAGCGCCGCAAAGCCAGGTCGTAGATGGCGCGGCCGTAATCTTCCGCATTGATGATCGACACCGCTTCGGCGGCAAGACGAGCCAGATATTGCGCGACCGTCATGTCGCCGACCTTTTCGTCTGCCTTCAGAAAGGTCTTGATGGTCACGGGGTTTGCAGTCTTGCCCATGCGGATGATGTCGCCCGCGACTTCGAAGATCTTCCGGTGCAGCGGCTCATGAAGATGCACGGGCTTGAGGAAGTCCGAGACGCGGTAGAAGGCATCGTTGTTGACCAGGATGGCGCCGAGAAGCGCCTGCTCGGCTTCAAGATTGTTGGGGGCTTCGCGATAGGTTGCGTCGCCCTGATCTTTCGCCATAGGTACAATTCTCCGCGCAGCTTCGTTCATGGCTCTCGTCTCTCTTCGTCTTCTGGTGCGGACATGCGTGCGCGGAAATTGCCTGCGCGGTCAAGAGCGTTGCGGCAACAGGTTCTGGTCGCGGTGTTCCGCAGCCAGGCCGTCACCGTTGTTCACAGGCCGCTGTGCAATTCGGCCGTAAATCTTGCACCGCTGCCATTTCCGCTTGACCGGCGAATCGCCGGCGGTAAGGCCGTCATCCTATCGCTTTTGCGGCGCATGTTCACTCTCCGCCTTGCTTGACAACGAAGACCGGTCGACTAACTAGGAAAAGCGAGCGTGCCACCAACATGCGAAGAGGCAGGACATGCTGAAAACCGCCATCGACCGCGATCTGTTCGGTTCCACGCTCGAAATTTAATCGGCTGAAGACTTGCACCGGCGTGACGGGATGTGCTTGTCATAGCGCCGCAATCGGGCGGGAGTAATGGCCGATGTCCGCGACAGCCGCGCACGGGGAAGACTGGAAGCCGGAAACGGCGGAAGCGCTGCCTGCGGTCGTGCCGCCCCCTGTGCAGATGGGGCCTTTGCGGGCTGCCGTCTATATGGCGACCTCGGTGCTGCTCTTCGTCACGCAAGGGCTGGGCCTCAATCTGCTCAACGCCAACATCTATCAGCTGCAGGGCTCGCTCTCTGCCACCACTGCCGAAATCGCATGGCTTTCGGCGGCCTATATGGCACCTTATGCCTCCCTCTCGATCGGCTTGTTCAAGATACGCTCCCAGTTCGGGTTGCGGCGGTTTGCCGAACTCAGCGTGGTGTGCTTTGTCCTTGCTTCGGTCCTCAATATCTTCGTGTCCGATCTGCACCCGGCCATCGTCGTTCGGTTTCTCAGCGGCATGGCGGCTGCGCCTTTGTCCACGCTCGGCTTTCTCTATATGCTCGAAGCCTTTCCGCCGGCACGCAAGCTGTCGGTCGGCATCAGTCTTGCGCTGATGAACACGACACTTGCGGCGCCGCTGGCCCGCATCATATCGCCTGAGCTGATGGATCTCGGCGGCTGGCATGCGCTCTACGTCTTCGAACTGGGTCTTGCCCTGATCGTGCTGCCGCTTATCTATCTCCTGCCTCTGACCTCGCCGCCGCGCGTCAAGGTGATCCAGAGGTTGGATATTCTAAGCTATCTTCTGCTCGCTGCATGTTTCGGCTGTCTCGCCGTGTTTCTGACGCTCGGCCGCATCTACTGGTGGTTCGAAGCGCCCTGGCTCGGCCTCCTGCTTGCCCTGGCGATCGCCTGCCTGACGGTACTGTGCCTTATCGAACTGCCGCGCAAGGTCCCGCTCGTCGATCTGAGATGGCTGGTCTCCAGGGAGAACCTGCATATGGCGGCCGTTCTTCTGCTTTTCCGGGTGGTCAGTTCGGAGCAGACGACGACGGCGGCCAATTTCTATATGCAACTCGGCTTGCTCAACGACCAGACGCAGACCCTTTACGCCATCATTCTGCTTGCCTCGATCGCCGGCGGTCTCTTGTGCACCGTGCTGATGATGACGCGCTACGTCGAGACGGCGCATGTGATGGCGCTGGCGCTCATCGCCTCAGGGGCCTTGCTCGACAGCCAGTCCACCAGCCTGACGCGGCCGGAACAGATGTATCTGAGCCAGGCCATGGTGGCTGCAGGCGCGGCGATGTTCCTGCCGCCGGTCATGTCAAAGGGCTTTGCCGCCGCCCTGTCGAAAGGCGTGCCCTATATCCTGAATTTCCTGGTGATTTTCCTGTTTACCCAGAGCATTGGCTCGCTCTGCGCGTCGGCAGCGCTCGGCACCTTCGTAACGATCCGGGAGAAATTCCATTCGAACGTGCTTGTCGAGCATGTGCTGCTCACCGATCCTGCCGTGGCCGCGCGCGTGTCGCAGCTCTCCTCCGTCTATGGCAAGGTCGTCACCGATCTGTCCCTGCTAAAGGCGGAGGGGCTTGTCCTTCTCGGCCAGCAGATCACCCGCGAGGCGAATATCCTCGCCTACAACGACGCTTTCCTGGCGGTTTCGATGACAGCTTTCGCCGGTCTCTTGCTCCTGCTCGGACATCTCGTCCTGCAGAAGTTCGTCTTTCGCCAAGCCACCCCCGTGGCCGTCAGCCAAACCTGAATGCGCAGGATATCCATGAACCCGTTCCGCTCTCCCGCCTCGACCATCGTTCTCATCGCAGGCGTCGCCGGTATCCTTCTGGTCCTCTATGCCTGGCGGCTTCCGCCCTTCGCCACCAGTTTCGAGCTGACCGACAACGCTTATGTCAAAGGCTATGTCACAACCGTCAGCCCACAGCTGTCGGGTTATATCGCCAGCGTTCCGGTCAAGGACTACCAGGTGGTCAAGGCGGGAGATGTGCTGGTCAAGATCGACGACCGGATCTACATGCAGCGTCTTGCCCAGGCAAAGGGAGCGCTGGATGCACAAAGGGCAACCCTGTCCAATTCCTTCCAGCAGGAGCTTTCGGGCAAGGCGGGCATCGCCTCCAGCGAGGCGCAGCGGAAAAGCGCCAATGCGACGCTGACGCGCGCGCAACAGGCCTGGGACCGGATCGTACCGCTGGCCGAAAAAGGTATTGCTACCTCGAGTGATGTCGATACCGCCCGCGCCACGCTGGAGCAGGCGCGCGCCGGCGTCGACCAGGCGATCGCGGCAATCGAGGTCTCCCGAGAAACCCTGGCGACGACCATCGGCTCGCGCGCGGGTCTGGAGGCAAGCGTGCGCAGCGCAGAAGCCGCCGTTCAACTCGCACAGATCGACCTCGACAACACGGTGATCACCGCGCCGGACGATGGGACGCTCGGCGAAATCGGTGCTCGGCTTGGCCAATATGTCACGGCCGGGACCCAGCTCATGGCCATCGTTCCGAAGGACGTCTGGGTGATCGCCAACTTCAAGGAGACCCAGCTTGACGGGATGCAGGTCGGTCAACCCGTGACATTTTCGGTGGATGCGTTGAGAAAAGCCGTCCTCAAGGGACGGGTCGAACGCTTCTCGCCCGCGGCAGGATCGGAATTCAGCGTGATCCGGCCCGACAATGCGACCGGCAACTTCACCAAGGTCGCGCAACGCATCGGCGTGCGCGTGTCGATCGATCCCGACCAGCCGCAGGCCGCGTCTCTGGTCCCTGGAATGTCGGTGGAGGTGCGCGTCAACAAGGCCGCCGCGCCGCAGGGCATGCCCTGAACGAGAAAGGTCCGCGGCATGGGCCGCGGACCTTTCCTCGATCATGAACAGCGCCCGGCGGAATGCCGGACGACTGCGATTACTCGTCGTCGCCGTCGAATTCAGCTTCCGGATTGAAGAAGTCTTCCGGCTTCAGCGCGTCTTCGTCGACGCCGTAGATGGCGTCGGCGGAGGTCAGGCTTTCGCCCTTCTGCTGGCGCTCGGCTTCATCGGCCGAACGGGCAACGTTCACGTGAACCTTGATCTCGACTTCCGAATGAAGATGCAGGACGACCTCGTGCAGGCCGATGGTCTTGATCGGGTTGTTCAGATCGACCTGGTTGCGACCGATGGTGAAGCCGCCGGCAGCCAGAACTTCGACGATGTCACGGGCAGCGACCGAACCGTAGAGCTGGCCGGTTTCGCCGGCGGAGCGGACGACGACGAAAGCTTTGCCATCGAGCTGTTCGGCAACGGCCTGGGCTTCTGACTTGCGCTCGAGGTTGCGGGCTTCAAGCGTGGCGCGTTCGGCGTCGAAGCGCTTCTTGTTGGCTTCGTTGGCGCGCAGCGCCTTGCCGAGCGGCAGGAGATAGTTGCGGGCGAAGCCGTCACGAACCTTGACGGTTTCGCCCATCTGGCCGAGCTTGGCAACGCGTTCGAGAAGAATGACTTGCATTGGTATGATCCTTTCAGGTGTTGGTTCAGAGATCTTTGTTTCTGGTGTCAGTCGTTTTCCCTGCCGGAGACAGCGCGATAGCGCGCCGCGTGTCCATTAGACCCGTCAGGAGAAAGAAGAATGCCGGTATGGTGAAGGCCACGACCGACATGTAGCCGATCCACAGCACGGGCAGCCGCCAGGACTTGCCGCGGGTGCGGAAATGAAAGACGGCAAAGCCGGCAAGCAGGAAACCTGCACCGAATGTGCCGCAGACGAGCGCTCCGACGAGCGACGGAACGCCGCCCATGAAGGCCAAAAGCAGACCGCCAAGGAAGGCGAAGATCGCGAACCGGTGCATGCGCAGCGTCGACGGTATGTCTTCGCGAGGGCGAAGGTTCTTGCCCGATGTCTGGACCACGCGGCTGGCGATGTAATACATGGCAAACAGCATCAGCACCCAGATGGCGCCCTGGACCATGGGAAGGGCAACGCTGAAGATCGACTTGATCCGGGCAACGGAATCGGGATCCGGATTGTAGAGCGGCTCCTGTTCCTTCAGAGCCGACATCACCACATCGATCATCCCGTCCGACATGGCCGAGTCATAGCCGATGATCACGCCGACCATGATCATGCCGATGGTGACGAGGCCGGCCAGATGGGTGAGGATATCGGAAAGTGGATACCAGGCGAGCGCATCCTCGGGTCCGCCGATCTCAGACGCCGGGCGCGCGAGATTGGCGAGGTGGCTCAGCCAGGCGGCGGGAACGAGCGTGATGACGGCGATGAGAAGCGCAAACCACGGCGAGACGATCGCGGCACCCGTGATGCTGGCAACGACGACGGCGGCAATCGACGCCGCATTGCCCCAACCGAGACCGGCAATGAGGATCGGCAGGGCGGAGGCGGCATAGAGCATGATCGCCAACCACGACGGCGCGTTCGCGCCAAGCGCAAGCAAGGCGGCGGTCACGCCGGCGAAAGCGCCGACCAGGAGCGGTGTCGAATTCACAGTCTTCACGGGTCGCTGTCCTGCTTATCAAGCAGTTAGAGGCATTTCCTGGCACAGGAAACGAGCCCCAACATGGGTTTTAGCGCTGGTTTTGCGCCGGTGTTTCCGATCTGCGCCCAACGCAGAAGGGAATAGACGAGGCGATGCCCTATCGCTGTTCGCCTCGTCTCGAGTTTGCTCCGTCGAATCAGTAACCCGACGGATGGTCAGGTCTTACGACATGACATAGGGCAGGAGGCCGAGGAAGCGGGCGCGCTTGATGGCCTGGGCCAGTTCGCGCTGCTTCTTCTGGGATACTGCCGTGATACGCGAAGGAACGATCTTGCCGCGCTCGGAAATGTAGCGCTGCAACAGACGAACGTCCTTGTAGTCGATACGCGGCGCATTGGCGCCCGAGAAAGGGCAGGTCTTGCGGCGGCGGTGGAAGGGGCGGCGTGCCGGAGCGGATGAAATGTCAGCCATTGTTTTCTCTCCTAAGCTTTACGCACGGTCTTCGCGCGGACGACGCGGACGGTCTTCACGGTCGCCACGGTCCGGACGCGGACCACGATCACCAAAGCCGCCGCGGTCGGGACGGTCGCCATCGCGGCGCGGACGGTCGTCGCGGTCGCGCTTCTGCATCATGGCGGACGGGCCGTCTTCATGCTTCTCGACAGCGATGGTCATGTAGCGCAGAACGTCTTCACTGATTCGCATCTGACGCTCGACTTCGTGAACGGCCGGTGCCGGAGCATCGATGTCCATCAGCACGTAATGCGCCTTGCGGTTCTTGTTGATGCGGTATGTCAGGGACTTGAGGCCCCAGTTTTCAACACGCCCGACTTTACCGCCATTAGCTTCCAGTACACCCTTGTACTGTTCGACAAGAGCGTCGACCTGCTGTGCGGAAATATCCTGCCGGGCAAGGAATACATGTTCATAAAGAGCCATGAGGCTTTGCCTTTCTTGCGTTAATCGTCACCCGATATCCGGCGGCTAAGCCTCAACGACTGTTCCATTGGCTCGGGTGAGGAGCGCGCAAGAAAGTGTTGTTTCGAGACGGTCGAGAGCGGAGACACGGGAGGCTGAACCCCTTTGGGTCCTGACAGGCTTCTTCACGGAAACCGGCCCTCCGTTCAGCCACCAGCCGGAAGACCGGGTGTTGCGAACAGCGCGCTTATACGCATTTTACGCGAAGAAGCAAGGCCTGTGGTTAGTTTTACCGCCGATCGCCGGGTTGCTGGACGGTCGATACCGGCAACGGTTCTCAGTGTTTTATGAGGTTGGCGGTCTGGGGATCGGCTGGCGGTTTCGGCTGGAAGGTCGCAGCCGGAGCGGGCCGTCCGACATAATAGCCTTGCACCTGATCTATACCGTAGGCACGCATGAGTTCAAGCTGATCTCCCGTCTCGACGCCTTCCACGAGAATATTGTGGCCGCGGTTGCGAATGAGGCTGATAATATCCTGGAGCATGACTTTGCCGCGGACTGTTGCGGCGTCATGCAGGAATGAGCGGTCGATCTTGACGGTGTCGAAGTCGATAAGCCGGAGCCAGGAAAGACCGGCAAAGCCTGTGCCGAAATCGTCGAGCCAGATCTTGATGCCGAGCGTCTTCAGATCGCTGATGCAGCGCAGGATGTCCGAATGCATTTCCATTTCCAGTCCTTCGGTGATTTCGAAGGCCAGGCGACCACCGGACACGCCGGTTTCACCGAGGATGGCGGCAACGGATGCCGCGAAGCCCGGGGTCTTGAGTTGGATGGGCGAGACGTTAACGCTCACGACGGGAACATGATCGCCGACGAGCAGCTCGCGGCAAACGGTGCGTATGCTCCAGCGGCCCAGTTCGAGAATTGCCCCTGTCCGCTCCGCTATGGGGATAAAAAGGCTCGGGGGGATCGAGGTGCCATCAAGCATTTTCAATCGCATCAACGCTTCCGCAGCATCGATCTGTCCGGATCTGAGGTGGCGGATCGGCTGATAGACGAGCGAAACCAGATCCTGGGCAATCGCGATTTTCAAAAGGGCGGCAATGTTCTCACTCTCATCGCTGCTCTGCGGGTCGTTCGGATCAAAGAGCTTGACGCAATTGCGTCCGCTTGCCTTGGCAGCATAGAGCGCCCGGTCGGCCTCATCGATGATCTTTTCGAGTTTTGAACTGCTCTGATTAAGGGTAAAGGCAGCTCCGACGCTGACGGTAACGATCGCCGTGCCATCCCGGCGCTGGCCGTGGGGCAGGTCCAGGTTTTCGACTGTTCTGCGAATGACCTCCGCGAGTGCCGCCACCTGTTCGCCGGTGTCCAGATGGGTCAGGACGATGAATTCTTCGCCGCCGTAACGCCCGATCGATCCATTGCACGGGGCGATCGACGCCTCAAGGGCATTGGCGACGAGGACAAGGCACCGGTCGCCGGCTTGATGGCCGTAGCAGTCGTTGTACCTCTTGAAGAAATCGACGTCGATCAGGATCGCCGCGAAACGGGTACCGGATTGTTGCCACTCGTCCCAATAATCCCGCAGCCGCTGATCGATGGCCCGGCGGTTGGCCAGGCCCGTCAGCGGGTCGGTATTGGATAATCTTAGCAGGGCTTTCCCGCGGTCGGATGCCTCCTTGTGCTGAACCTTTGCTTCAAGGGCGTTCAGAAAGACCTTGTAACGCTCCCGGTTGAGCTTCCAGTTCACATAGGATGTGAAGACGAAGCATGAGAAACAGAAAGTCCCGAACGCGATCCTGTAGGAGGGATCCAGAGGGGGGAAAGACATCAGGGCTGCAATAAAGATGAAGAGAATGACAAGGGACGCAATCAGGGAAAGCCGGAACTGGAAACTGAAGAACAGGTTGACGCTCATCATGAAGATCGCGCCGAAGACCATGTAGTAGGATATGCTCTGGATATCCGATGTCATGATGGCCGTGCACAGCCATGCGGCGTAGCCCGTAACGACGGCGGCTGCGGACGTGGCGTCGATCATCTCCGCGTTTGTGTTCAGCCAGATCTCTGTTTCGAGCGCCGCGATGGCGACGATGCCGACGGTGAAGCGAGCAATGATCGTGTAAAGTGCGACGTCGGGCACGAGCAGGATATCAGTGACCGAAAAAAGCAGATAGGCGGCAACGGCAATCCAGAGCCCGTGCCTGGTGGCCTGCTTTCGCACGTTTTGGCCTTCATTCTGAAAGAGCACGCGTAATTCTGCCGACGCAAGTCGCGGCGGCTCACTGTGGAGATCGATCTCAACTACGTCGGCCAGGGTGTGCTTCATGCACTATCCATTGCGTTGTGTCGCATTCTCTAACGCCTGATGTGTCTCACAGCAACCCTCGTCGTCCGACACGCATACGTCTCCGCTGTTACATGGGAGACGTTGCCGGAAAGTTTGCACCGTCTATCACGATAGAGCGGTCGCCTTAAGTTTTCCTGAATTTAGCCAACAACCTGTCTTTGTTGCAGCGCAGCAACGCCCGTTAACCATAACACGCAAAAAGTTCATATCAGGATTGGCACTCAACTCCATTTTCTCCATAGTTAATAAACCATTAACGAATGAGGTTGGAATGTCCCAAATCCAGATCGCCTTCGACGGGCAAAGCCTGATTACCCCCACTGCCATCACTACGGAACTATCGTCCGCAAGAACCGATCAGCACGATGAACAGCTGGCGATCGCCAAAGCTGAACTTGCGATCGTTCTGAGGACAGCAATGCTTCAGATCGAGGAGGGCCGGGAGCCCGCGATGATCGTAAAGCGGCTTATCGGAGCGCTTCACGACACGCGCAACAAGTTCGAGCCAAGCGTCTGGCAGGCGCTGATCCCGATCGTACAGGGTCACCCGTCTGCGAAGATTTTCCAGCAGGATCCGTTTACGCGCTGGTCCTTCGAGAAACCCCGCGGCTATTCCGGTGACGCAAGCCTGATCGACTTCATTTACGGCCATCCGGCCGTTGCGCATGAGGTCGCAAAATCCACGCCGATGGGGCTCGGGATCTACGAATATACAAGAAACGCCCCTGGACCCGTTGCCGTGCGGGAGCGGCGCGACATTCTGACCCGCTATGTGGATGAAATATCGGCCGAAAAAGGCCCGGGAACCGAGATCCTCACGGTTGCTGCCGGCCATCTGCGCGAGGCCGACAGCTCGGTCGCGCTTAAGGAAGGGCGGATAAAGCGATGGGTGGCGCTCGACCAGGATCCGCTCAGCGTAGGATCGATCACCCGTGACTTCAACGGCACCTGCATCGAGGCAATCGACGGCTCCGTCCGGGGATTGCTAAGCAAGAAGCACCAGCTCGGCACGTTCGATCTGATCTACGCCGCCGGTCTTTACGACTATCTGGCGGACAAGGTTGCGGTGAAGCTCACCCAGTCTTGCATGGACATGCTGAAGCCCGGCGGCGTTTTTCTCTTTGCCAATTTTGCGACCGGTATGGCCGATGACGGTTACATGGAATCATTCATGAACTGGGCGCTTCTGTTGCGCTCGGAAGAGGATATGTGGAAGGTCATCAATTCCAGCGTCGAGCGTAACAACGTCGAGGCTCGTGTCGAATTCGGCGCCAACCGAAACATCGTCTACGGCATCATCCGCAAGCACGCTTAGCGCTGCCTTCAAACCCTGCAGCCGTCGACCACCGCGGCCGGTGAGTTGCGCGTTTGCCCATAGTATCCCGGCTTTGGGCAAACGGTGAGTGGCAATGTATTTGTTCATCAGATCGGCGCTGGAAACTGCCGATGCAACTTGCCTATTTCCGCCATGACATCCGCCGAAAGCGTGACGTCCGCGGCTCCGATATTCAGCTTTAGCTGTTCCATGCTGGTTGCACCGATGATGACCGACGTCATGAAAGGACGGGTAAGGCTGAAGGCGAGCTGCATCTGCGCAGGATCGAGGCCGTGGACCTGGGCAAGATCGACATAAGCCCGGACAGCCTGCTCCTGATACTCTGTATACCGCCCGCCCAGATTTCCGTTGATGGTCAACCGCGATCCCTGCGGCCGCGCGCCATCCAGATATTTTCCCGACATCAAGCCGGCGGCCAGCGGCGAATAGGCAAGAAGTCCGACCTCTTCGTGATGACTGACTTCCGCGAGATCAAGGTCGAAACTCCGGTAAAGCAGGTTATATTCGTTCTGCACGCTGGCGAGACGGGGAAGGCTGTGCCGTTCGGCAAAGGTCAACATCTTCATGATGCCCCAGGCTGTGTCATTGGAGACCCCGATAGCCCGCACCTTGCCCGCCTTGACGAAGTCGCCCAGGGTTTCAAGAAGGGCAAGCAACTCGTCGGCCACTGCCGTCCGGTCCTGTCCCGACGGGTCGTAGGTCCAGGCGTTGCGGAAGTGATAATGGCCGCGATTCGGCCAGTGTATCTGGTAAAGATCCACATAGTCCGTCTGCAGCCGCTTCAGGCTGTCTTCGAGCGCTATTCTCATTGTGGCAGGACTGGCCGGACTGCCGCCGCGGATATAGGGACGTCCGGGGCCTGCGACCTTGGTGGCGATCACGACATCATCCCGCCTGGCGCGCTTGCGCAGCCAGGTGCCGATATAAACCTCCGTCAGCCCCTGCGTTTCGGCCGACAGGGGGGTGACAGGATAGAGCTCTGCCGTATCCAGAAAGTTCACGCCCTTTTCGAGCGCATGATCCATCTGCTCGTGGGCTTCCAGTTCCGAATTCTGGCTTCCCCAGGTCATGGTGCCAAGGCAAATTTCGGATACGGCAATGCCGCTGCGGCCAAGTGTTTTGAATTTCATTCTGCGCCCTGCGCCTCAATTTGGGTTCGGCGCGAATGTAGAGGCTGTTTTTTGCAGTGCAAGAGAATACCTGCCAGCTTTTGTTATAGAATTGCCCTTGCCCGCTAAGGCCTTCTTTGGCTGCTAAGCCTTGACACCCGCGGTAGGAATGTGAATGGAAAAGAAAAAACAGTGCTCTGCCATGTTTACGCGCAAGGGTGGGCACGAAAAAAACAGCGCAGCCGCCTGCGCATTGTGGAGAGACCTCATGGCAATTGCATTCACCTTTCCGGGGCAGGGCAGTCAGACACTGGGCATGGGCCGGGATCTGGCTGAAGCCTTCCCCGAGGCAGCAGCAGTCTTTGCCGAAGTCGATGATGCGCTGGGTGAAAAACTTTCCGACATCATGTGGAATGGTCCCGAAGAAGCGCTGACGCTGACCGTCAATACGCAGCCGGCTTTGATGGCCGTGTCCATCGCTGTCCTGCGCGTACTTGAGGCGAAGGGTCTCGATGTCAAATCGAAGGTCTCCTGCATGGCTGGTCACTCGCTCGGCGAATATTCGGCGCTCTGCGCCGCAGGCACCTTTACGCTTGCCGACACAGCGCGGCTGCTGCGAATTCGCGGCAATGCCATGCAGGCCGCCGTACCCGCCGGCCGCGGCGCTATGGCGGCGATCATCGGCCTTGATCATGGCGATGTTGATCTCATCTGCAAGGCTGTCTCGGATCTGGGCGCGTGCCAGATCGCCAACGACAATGGCGGTGGTCAGCTGGTGATATCAGGCGAAAAGGATGCCGTCGAAAAGGCGGCTGCTCTGGCAACGGAAAAGGGCGCCAAGCGGGCTATCCTGCTGCCGGTCTCCGCCCCCTTCCACTCGACGCTCATGGAACCGGCAGCGGATGCCATGCGCGCAGCATTGGCAACGGTTGCGAAGAACGATCCGGTCGTGCCGCTGATTGCCAATGTGCGCGCGGCACCCGTGTCGGACGCAGAAGAGATTGCACGTCTGCTGGTCGAGCAGGTTACCGGCCAGGTCCGCTGGCGCGAGACCGTGCAATGGTTTGCCGCCAACGGCGTAACGACACTTTATGAAATCGGCTCCGGCAAGGTGCTGACCGGCCTTGCCCGCCGCATCGATAAAGCCGTGACCGGCATTTCAGTCAATTCCCCCGCCGACATAGACGCGGCGCTCGAAACCCTGCTCGCTTGAGCAAGCAACGATAAGGATCATCATGATGTTCGATCTGTCTGGCCGCAAGGCTCTCGTGACCGGCGCGTCCGGCGGCATCGGCGAAGAGATCGCTCGCATGCTGCACGCTCAGGGCGCCATCGTCGGTCTGCATGGAACACGTGTGGAAAAGCTGGAAGCGCTTGGCAATGATCTCGGCGAGCGCGTCCATCTCTTTCCCGCCGATCTTTCCGATCGCGCCGCCGTCAAGGCGCTCGGCGAGAAGGCCGAAGGCGATCTGGGCGGCGTCGATATTCTCGTCAACAATGCCGGCATTACCAAGGACGGACTGTTCGTGCGTATGAGCGACGCGGACTGGGACGCGGTGCTGGAGGTCAATCTCACCTCGGTTTTCCGCCTGACGCGCGAGTTGACGCACCCCATGATGCGCCGTCGCCACGGCCGCATCATCAACATCACTTCGATCGTCGGCGTCACCGGCAATCCGGGCCAGGCCAACTATTGCGCGTCGAAAGCCGGCATGATCGGCTTTTCAAAGTCGCTCGCCCAGGAAATCGCCACCCGCAACGTCACCGTCAATTGCGTCGCGCCCGGCTTCATCGAAAGCGCCATGACCGGCAAGCTGAACGACAAGCAGAAGGATGCGATCATGGGCGCCATCCCGATGAGGCGCATGGGCACCGGGGCGGAAATCGCTGCGGCCGTCGCTTATCTCGCGTCCAACGAGGCCGGCTACGTCACGGGCCAGACGCTGCATGTCAATGGCGGTATGGCAATGATCTAGCCGGTGCAGAACCCCTATCCTGACGCATTTATGTGCAGTGCAAAGCAAGGCCGGGGAAATAGCGGAATTGCGTGTTGACCACGGGGTTCGCGGCCATTTTCGGACTTTGCGACAGCCATAAACCGTGTTAAGCGGGCCATGACTGTGCGCAGTCGATCAAAAGATTGAGGCACACGCAGCTTTTATGTGCGTGGTTTGCCGCTCTTGCGATTGAACAAACAGCCGGGATGATCGTCTTGATCTTTCCGGCCTTAACAAGGTACCGATGTCAGAACGGCATCGTTGAGAAAAACAAAGGTCGAGGAATCCGACATGAGCGACGTAGCAGAACGCGTAAAGAAAATTGTTATCGATCATCTTGGCGTCGATGCCGAAAAGGTTTCGGAAGGCGCCAGCTTCATCGACGATCTGGGCGCGGACTCGCTCGACACGGTCGAACTTGTCATGGCATTTGAAGAAGAGTTCGGCGTCGAAATCCCTGACGATGCAGCAGACTCGATTCTGACGGTCGGCGATGCAGTCAAGTTTATCGAGAAGGCACAGGCCTGATCTGAAAGTCTTGCCGGCGGGCTGCAGGGCGGCCCGCCACAAGTCCCCGGTGGGGACGGCTCCTTTGTGAGCGGCGCCTGAGCGGAGGCTTTACGGTTTCTCGGTCTCTTCGCGCATATTCGCATCATGAAAATGGATATGCTGGTCCGGTTTTAGGATGTGATCCGGTCCGGTGCT
This sequence comes from Pararhizobium gei, assembly GCF_029223885.1. Taxonomy (NCBI): domain Bacteria; kingdom Pseudomonadati; phylum Pseudomonadota; class Alphaproteobacteria; order Hyphomicrobiales; family Rhizobiaceae; genus Pararhizobium; species Pararhizobium gei. The sequence continues at coordinate 1,747,889 of NZ_CP119409.1, forward strand.
GGAATTAACAGGCAGGATGGATCACGGGTATGAGACGTGTCGTTATCACCGGTACCGGCATGGTATCTCCTCTGGGCTGCGGAACCGAAGTCACCTGGTCGCGGCTGATTGCGGGAGAAAACGGCGCTCGCAGGGTAACGGAATTCGAAGTCGAGGATCTCCCCGCAAAGATCGCATGCCGCATCCCCTTCGGCGACGGCAGCAACGGCACGTTCAATGTCGATGACTGGATGGAGCCGAAGGAACAGCGCAAGGTCGATCCTTTTATCGTCTATGCTATGGCGGGCGCCGACATGGCGCTTGCGGATGCAGGCTGGCATCCGAAATCCGTCGAAGATCAGATTGCAACAGGTGTCCTGATCGGTTCCGGGATCGGTGGTCTCGAGGGCATTGTCGATGGCGGCATCACGCTTCGCGACAAAGGTCCGCGGCGCGTCTCGCCATTCTTCATTCCCGGGCGGCTCATTAATCTCGCATCAGGTCAGGTCTCTATCCGTCACAAGCTGCGCGGCCCGAACCATTCGGTCGTTACCGCCTGTTCGACCGGCGCGCATGCGATCGGCGACGCGGCCCGCCTGATCATCTTTGGCGATGCCGATGTCATGGTTGCCGGCGGCACGGAATCGCCGATTTCGCGCATTGCCCTGGCCGGTTTCGCCGCCTGCAAGGCCCTCTCCACGCAGCACAATGACGATCCGCAAAAAGCCTCCCGTCCTTATGACGCGGACCGGGATGGTTTCGTCATGGGCGAGGGAGCGGGCATCGTGGTTCTCGAAGAACTGGAACATGCCAAGGCTCGTGGCGCGAAAATCTACGCCGAAGTGGTCGGCTACGGCCTGTCGGGTGACGCATTCCATATCACGGCGCCCGCAGAGGATGGCGATGGCGCCTATCGCTGTATGCAGATGGCGCTGAAGCGCGCCGGTCTGGCAGCGTCCGATATCGATTACATCAATGCCCACGGTACCTCCACCATGGCCGACACGATCGAGCTTCGAGCCGTCGAGCGCGTGATGGGCGAACATGCGGCCAACGTGTCGATGTCATCGACAAAATCTGCAATCGGTCATCTTCTGGGTGCCGCCGGGGCGGTGGAAGCGATCTTCTGCGCTTTGGCGATCCGCGACGGGGTGGCTCCGCCAACGCTCAATCTGGATAACCCCTCTGTGGAAACCAAAATCGATCTTGTGCCGCATGTCGCCCGTAAGCGCGAAATCAATGTGGCCCTGTCGAATTCCTTCGGCTTCGGCGGTACGAACGCCTCCCTCGTTCTTCGCCGCTATGCCTGAGGCACGTCCCGTGAGCTTGTAGAGATCGCCGGGCTTGAAAAAATCGGCGCCTTTGACAGCCATGGGCGGTAAATATGCTGTCGATCCAGCTTTTGCCGCATTGCTCGGTTCAAACCAGCGAGGACAAGGGGTGGCGACGTCGCCTGAGACCTCACTGAGCCGTCTTTTGATAATGCTGACACAAGCCCAGTGCCCCATTATGGCAAAGTCGCGAAGAATGATTCTCGTTCCTGCTTCTCTTCCGGAGTTCGCAACAGGAACCGGGACGTGCGTAAGGCGAACACCGGAACCAGGATGCTCGTGAACGACGCAAATGAAAAAGGTGCAGGCGCATTCGGCCGCGGCGAGGCCGGAAACGGCCCCATTATCCCGAAATCGGCGAACGAAGCGCTGCGTCCTGAAAAGGTGCCCCAGCCGCCAAGGCGCTCGCGCAAGGCCAAAAGCCAGGTTGTCATCTTTCTGAACTTCGTCATGACCGTCGTCGTTTGTCTTACGGTCGCTGCGGCGGCGACTGTGTACTATGCCATGACGGCTTACGAGGCCGAAGGCCCGCTGACGGCGAACAAGAATTTCATCGTGCGCAATGGTGCCGGCATCCAGGAGATCGCCGGCAGCCTCGAGCGGAATGGCGTCGTTTCCGATGGCCGCGTATTCCGCTTCATGTCGGAAGCCTATCTGGACGATGACACGCTGAAGGCCGGCGAATACGAGATCAAGGCCGGCGCCTCGATGCAGGAGGTCATGCAGCTTCTGAAGTCCGGGAAATCCATTCTCTATTCGGTGTCTTTGCCGGAGGGTCTCACCGTCAAGCAGATGTTCAACAAGCTGCGCAGCGATCCGGTCCTGGAGGGCGAACTGACGACCGAACTGCCGGCGGAAGGCACGCTTCGTCCCGATACCTATAAATTCTCGCGCGGCACCAAGCGGGCGGAAATCGTTGCCCAGATGGCTGCCGCGCAGAAGGCGCTGGTCGATCAGATCTGGGAGCGCCGGAATCCCGACTTGCCGATTTCCAGTCGCGACGAGTTTGTGACCCTTGCCTCCATCGTCGAGAAGGAAACGGGCATCGCCGACGAGCGGTCGCGGGTGGCGTCGGTCTTCATCAACCGGCTTGAAAAGAACATGCGTCTGCAGTCCGATCCGACCATCATCTACGGCATTTTCGGCGGCGACGGAAAGCCCGCGGACCGGCCGATCCTGAGGTCCGATCTCGACAAGCAGACGCCTTATAATACCTATCTGATCAAGGGACTGCCGCCGACGCCGATTGCCAATCCCGGTCGCGCAGCACTTGAAGCCGTGGCCAATCCGTCACGCACGTCCGATCTCTATTTCGTGGCCGACGGTACCGGCGGGCATGTCTTTGCCGCGACCCTGGACGAGCACAACAACAATGTCCGGCGCTGGCGCAAGCTTGAGGCCGAGAAGGCAGCCGCCGGAGCGGCAAAGACCACGGAACCGGCACCCGTTCAGGAATAGGTATTGAGACCAAGGATCAAGCCGATCCTGAAGGCTCTTATCAGCGATCTTTTGTATTACGCCTGTGGATGATACGGCTCCGATGCGCTTGACCCTTGCGGTCGGGTGCGCCGGGGCCGTAGATGTTGTTATCATCGCAGAAATATCGACGCGGGTGACGGGGCGGGCGCAGGGCGCCGAAAGGAAACCCATGCAGTTGCAATCCATGACCGGATTTGCTCGCCGCGAAGGCTCCTCCGGGCGCTATCGCTGGGCTTGGGAACTGCGCTCGGTCAACGGCAAGGGGCTTGACCTGAGGTTGCGGTTGCCACCCGGCACCGAGTATCTGGAAGCGGAAGCGCGCCAGTTGGCAACGGAGCGCTTTTCCCGCGGCAATATGCAGATCGGTCTGACGGTCAGCGCCAGTAACGCCGGGGTCGAGGCGGTGGTGAACCAGAATGCAATTGATGCCGTTCTGTCCCTGCGCGAACGGTTGCGCGACGTCATCGACCCCGCCCCGCTTCGTCTCGACACGTTGCTGTCGATCCGCGGTGTCGTCGATTTCCGCGAGCCCGAGGAGAAGGAGGGCGAACGCGCCGCGCGCGACGCCGATCTCTTGGGCGGACTGCAACTGGCCCTTGCCGACATGACCGCGATGCGGATGCAGGAAGGCTCGGCGCTGTGCCGGATCTTTCTCGATCAGATCGAGACCATCGAGACGCTGGCCCGCCAGATCGAAGCCGATCCTTCGAGAAGCCCGCCGGCGATTGCCGCCCGCCTGTCCAATCAGGTCTCCCTGATCCTCGACGGCGGCAGTGTCATCGATCAGGACCGCCTTTACGGCGAAGTGGCCCTTCTGGCTGCCAAGGCCGATATCCGCGAGGAAATAGACCGGCTGCGAAGCCACGTAGCCGCCGCGCGCGATCTTCTTGCCAGGGGAGGGCCGGTCGGGCGAAAACTCGATTTCCTGTCCCAGGAATTTAACCGTGAAGCCAATACAATCTGTTCGAAATCAAACTCCGCTGCCGTGACGGCCGCGGGCGTCGAACTGAAAGTCGTGATCGACCAGTTCCGCGAGCAGGTCCAAAATCTGGAGTGACTATGAGCCCTGTCGCAAAACCGTCCAAGTCCATTCAACGCCGTGGACTGATGCTGGTGATTTCATCGCCGTCCGGCGCGGGGAAATCGACGATTGCCCGAAATCTGCTGGAAGCCGATCCGCAGATGAGCATCTCTGTCAGCGTGACGACGCGCAAGCGTCGCCCGAGCGAGATCGATGGCCGTCACTATTATTTCAAGTCCATCCGCGAATTCGAGGGGCTCCGCCAGACCGACGCGCTTCTGGAATCGGCGGAGGTGCATGGCAATTTTTACGGAACACCGCGCGATGCCGTGGAAACCGCCATGTCGGAAGGCCGCGACATGCTGTTCGACATCGACTGGCAGGGCGCCCAGCAGCTTCAGGAAAAGATGGGCGGCGACATTGTCTCGATCTTCATTCTGCCGCCCTCCATGGCCGAACTCCAGTCGCGCCTGCACCGCCGTGCCGAAGATACCGAGGACGTCATCCAGACCCGGCTTGCCAATTCGCGCTCCGAGATCGAACACTGGGTGGAGTATGACTATATCGTCGTGAACGAGGATCTCGACAGCGCCTTCGCCTCCGTTCAGGCCATTGTCGAAGCCGAACGCCTGCGCCGCGACCGGCGGCCTGGCCTGTTCGAATTCGTCAGCGGTCTGCTCACGGAAACGCCGAAGCTTTGAACGGAGGCCGTATCAGAGACCGTTCGCCAGCCGGCAGAATTCGTCCACCGTCAGCGTTTCGGCCCGCCTTTGCGGATCTATCCCGGCCTTGGCGAGTAAGACCTCCCCGCCAAGCGACTTGACGCTCTGGCGCAGCATCTTGCGGCGTTGACCAAACGCGGCCATCGTCACTTTTTCCAAGGCTGCTGCAGAGCAGGGGATAGGATTTTCGATCGGTTCCAGATGGACCACGGACGACGTCACCTTGGGCGGCGGCGAAAAGGCCTGCGGCGGCACGTCGAAGGCCATGCGGGCATGGGTTCGCCAGCCGCAGAGCACGCCAAGGCGTCCATAATGGTCGTCGTCGGCTGTGGCGACGATCCGCAAACCCACCTCGCGCTGGAACATCAGCGTCATCGACAGGTAGAAAGGCGGCCATGCTTTGGGCAGCAGCCAGTTGATGAGAAGCTGTGTGCCGACATTGTAGGGGAGGTTGGCGATGATCCTGACCGAGCCATCAATGCCAAGGTCTTCGAGGTCGATCTTGAGGGCATCGCCTTCGATCACCGTGAGCCGGCCGGGATAATGATCGGAAATTTCAGCCAGCGCCGGCAGGCAGCGCGCATCCCGCTCTATGGCGATGAGCTTTTTTGCCCCGAGCGACAGGATGGCCCGCGTCAGGCCGCCGGGACCGGGGCCGACCTCGATCACCGTCACATCCTCCAGCGGGCCGGCCGTGCGGGCGATCTTCTGTGTGAGGTTGAGGTCGAGCAGGAAATTCTGGCCAAGGGCTTTCCTTGCATCGAGACCATGGCGCTGGATGACGTCGCGGAGTGGCGGCAGGCCGTCGATCGCAGCCATCAACCGCTCGCTTTCATGCTGTTGTCCGCAAGGGTCTGCGCCATGCGCAAAGCCGCCATCAGGCTGTCGGCGCGGGCCACGCCCTTTCCAGCCAGGCTGAACGCCGTGCCATGGTCCGGTGATGTCCGGATGAAGGGCAGGCCGAGCGTGACGTTGACGCTGTCGTCGAAACCCAGCGCCTTGGCGGGGATCAAGGCCTGATCATGATACATGCAGATCGCCGCATCATAGGTTTCGCGAGCGCGATCATGAAACATGGTGTCGGCGGGCAGGGGGCCTGTTATATTGATGCCCTCGGCTTTCAGACGTTCGATAACCGGCCGGATGACGGCGTCATCCTCGAGACCCAACGCGCCGTTTTCGCCCGCATGAGGGTTCAGGCCAGCCACGGCGATTCGGGGCGAGGCAAGCCCGAAGCGCTGTTTGAGATCCTTCACAGTGACGATACAGGTTCGGTAGATCAGGTCCGGCGTCAATTGTCCGGGAACGTCCTTCAGCGGGATATGGATCGTCACCGGGACAGCCTTCAGCTTGGGACCTGCCAGCATCATGACGGGCAGCAACGTTTTGTCAGTGGCGCGCTCGCCAAGATCGGCGAGGAACTCGGTATGGCCCGGAAATAGAAAACCGGCATCGTAGAGGACGGATTTTGCGATCGGATTGGTGACCACGGCAGAAGCACTGCCATCCATCGCAAGCTCCACAGCCTTTTCGATCGCGCCCGTGACCGCCGAAGCATTGGCTGAATCGGGCTCACCGGGGTGAACTGGACTGATACAGGCAATCGGCAGCACCGGAAAAGCGGTGGCGAAGCAGGAAAGAGCGCCCGCGCAATCGGCTTCTGAAATATGGATGTCGAGCCTCAAATGCGCCGCTCGCTGGGCAAGCGCCCTGGGGTCGCCGATCAGGAGAAAAGGCGGAGTTTCCCACGCCTTCCGGTGAACCCAGGCCGAGAGACTGATATCGAGGCCAATCCCTGCCGGATCGCCCATGCTGAGAACGAGCGGCCTGTTGCTTATTGATGTCATGAGACGGGATTACTTTTCGGTGATCTGCGCCTTCGCGCGCAGTTCTTCGATGAAGCGCTTGCTGTTCGGATCGTCACCATCGGACTTCTTGCCGAGATCCTCGGCGCGGAAGACCACTTCGGCAGCAAGATCGTCGGAAACCTGCCTCTTCTTGCAGATGCCCAGATATTCGACGCCCTTCTCGGTAACACGGGTCGCCGTGGTATTGCCCTCGCCGGCCTTTTCAACCAGAGGCTTCCAGTCAGAAGGGATTTCCTGCAGCATCATCCGGCCGAGACTACGGACGGATACGTCGCGCATCGTGGCGGCAAAAACCTTTGCTTGTTCGCAACCCGGATATTGCGAGCGCGAGGCGTTCGCTTCCGCCTGGCGCTTGCCGGTGATCGACTTCCGCTTGGATTCCGGAATGACGAAAATGATCTGTTGCAGGAAATATTCGGTCGTCACCGGCTTGTTGCCGCCGTTCTCCTGCATGCGGCGAACGAGTTCCTCGTTCGAAAGCCGCCCGCCGCTTCTGCCGCCGTAGCGGGCGCTGACAACCCGGGGCCAGCTCATGGAGACCGCCACATATTGCTTGAAATGATCGAGGCCCACGCCGGCCCTGTCGAGGACCTGCGCCAACTGTTCCACCGTCAGCTTGTTGCCGGTTGCGAAACGGTTGACGGCTGCATCGACGTCTGTCGTGCTGACGGATGCGCCGATGCGCAGAATTTCTGCCCGTTTCAAAACCTCGTCGATGATCTGTTGACGCGCGGCGGCTTCGCCGCCGGGTTGCCTTTGCAGGCGCATAAACGCAGCGCGCCTGGCGATGTCTCCCGAGGTAACAGGCAGTCCGTTCACAACGACCACGACCTTGCTCGCCGCCAGAACTGGCGACGGCGCAACGGCCAGCGCGAGACCAAAGGCGAGCGCCATCGCCGAAATCGAACGCATGACCGAATATTTCCCGCCCATATCTTTATCCCTTATCGTCTTTTCCGGATAGACAGCCTAAAGACCCACAGTTCAGGCTTCACACGTCCGCGCTGTCGTTGCACGATGCATAATACATGAGGCCGAACAATGACAAGAGCCGCAGTTAACCGCAGGTAAATGCTGTCAGACTGCGGCAGTTGTACCATCCCGGCCGGCAGCGTGCCGGTCTCTTCAATTCAAGCCATCAAAGTCGGTATCGCCGACATCGATATCGCCAAGCGTCCGGAAGCTGATCCGCGCCCCGATCGACCAGTCGTTGGCGATCGATTGGTCGGTGTCGCGCTCCTGCTTGTACACAAGCGAGAAAATCGTGTCCCGGTCGTCATAGGTGACGCCAATACCGTTGCGTGTGATGACATCGCTATTGAGGTCATAGGTGACCGAGCCGAAAACCGACCAATAATCATGAAATTTATAGGCTGCGGCGGTCTGGACCTCGTCCTGATCGCTGCGCGATCCGTAGAGCGGCTGCGATTGGATACTCGTATAGGTCAGGGCCGTCTGCCACAGGATCCCTTGATAGCCGATCGTCGTGTCAGACCGGCGCATGTTGAAATCCTGTTCGTCGAAACGGCCGCTGAGGCTCGCGGTAAACCCTGACGGGGCGTCGATGCCCACCATCCCGACATAATCGGATCGGTCGGTTTCGAGTCCGGAATTCGCACCGGCCTTGACGAGATCGTCGGTCGCGAAGGAATTCAGGCCACCCAGGTGAAAGGATTGTCCGGCAATAGCCCGCAAGGCATAGCCGTTGCCGAGCGCGCCGGTATACCGGACGCCGAGATTGGCCCGGGAGCCACCCTCGATCCGGTCGTAGCCCGAAAACTTGTCGCGGTCGAACAGGGTCGTCGCATCGAAAACGAAGCTTTGCGCATCCTCGTTCGGCAGGCCGCCGGCATAGCGTTCGTCTGGCCGGGCGAAAATCTGGGCGATCGGTTCGATGATGTGACTGCTGTTGGCTGTCGTCAGAAGAAAAGGATAGCGCGCATCGATGCCGGCGGTCAGCATGCCCCGCGTCGCCCCATCACCGTCATAATAATTGCCGGTATAATTGCTCGGATCGCTCATCGAGGTTCCGATCGCGTCGCCCCGTGCAGCAAAGATCGGCGTCAGGGACAGACCGCCCGGAACGATAAAGTTGCGCTTCCATTCTACGTCAGCCGTCAGCCGGTGGTAAGTGCCGTCCAGGCCGCGATACCGATAGACATCCTCGCCCGGAAGGTTGATCTCAAATTCGTCCTCGCGGTTTCGGTTGATGTTCGTCAGGTTGACATCCGCAGTCAGTTCTCCGCCGAGCACCGGCGATGGCGCGGTGTAGGAATAATCGAGAACCTGAGCCTTTGCCTGCTTGTTTTCGGCAAGACTTTCAGGATCCGCATCCTGAATATCGAAATAGAAAGCGCGCAGGTCGAAATAATTGCGCTTTCCAAGTCCGGTCAGATAGGCTTGGTTCGTATAGGTCGTGCCGTCGAAAGACGACAGTTCGTAAGTCTTGGCGAAATTGCTGTCGCTCTGGATGAGGACATCCCAGCCGAAGGTCCAGCGCGGGTTGATCTCGAATTTCGCGGCAGAGGCAATCATGCCTCGATTGGTTTCCTCTGCGTCGACAGTATTGCCGGTGAAGCTTTCGCGATCCAGCTGGCTTATACCGGCCATTCGCAGCACATGTTCGCCGTTTTCGAACCGCTGACGGAACTCGCCTTCCAGAAGAAACCCCTGCCGCGTCAGGCCGGTCACCGTCATCGTCGCATCCATATACGGCGAGATAGCCCAATAATAAGGGATGCTGACGCCGGCGCCGAGCTTCTGGGTATATTTGAATTTCGGAAACAGGAAGCCGCTCTTGCGTTTGACCGTGTGGTCCGGCACTTCAAGGACGGGAAGATAAAGGATCGGCTTGCCGAACAACTCGAACTTCGCATTCTCCATGCGCACCGTATGCGTTCTGCCGTTCTGTACGATCCGCTGCGCTTTCAGATGCCAGAGCGAACGGTGGTTCGGGTTCGTCGCGCAGGGTGTGCAAGCTGTGTAGACCGCATTGTTGAGGATCATTTCCTCGCCATTGCGACGCTCGGCCGTGACGGCGGCGAGCTTCGTCAAGTCCGTCGTTTCGAGGCGCATCGTCTCGATGAAGCCGTCCGCGAAATTATCCGTGACGTCCATCTTGTCCGCATAGACGCGGTTGCCGCCCGGTTCGATGAGTTCGATCTCGCCAGTCGCAACGATACGGCCGGTCTTCTGGCTATATTCGACCTGCTGGGCAACCATCTGGTAGCCGCCGTAATTGATCTGAACGGCGCCGCGCACGATGACGCGCTCCGCGTCCTTGTTATAGACGAGTTCATTGGCCGACAGAAGCATCTTGGCGTCTTCGGGCATGTTCGGCTGGAGGGAACCCAGATTGTTTTCCTGCGCCCACGCCGGAGCAGCCGGGTTCAACGCCTGAAACGCAACGCCTGAAAGCAGAATGGCCGTGAGCAGCCTGATATGTTTGCGGTTTGCTACCGCCACTAGCCATCCTCCTCATGCAATAGAATCGTCGAGCCCAGCGCCATCGCTACAACAACTGGCAGCCAGGCTGCAACGAACGGAGGCACAATGCCGCTGCTCCCGAATGCTTTGACAAGCACGGTGACGACATAAAGCACGAAGCCCGAAAGGATTCCACCGAGAATCACCGGGCGCGATTGGTTAAACCGGCTAAATTTCAAGGAGACGCTGGCGGCGATAAGTGTCATCGCCACCAGAAGGAGGGGAAGAGCCAGCATGGTGTGAAACTGGGTTTCCATGGCATAGGTTGAAAACCCAAAGGATTTCGCCACTTCGATTTTGTGCGGCAGGTCAAAAAACTGAATGGAATCAGCCTTCGACAGTGTTTCGGCGACGAATTCCGGCTTCAGATGTGTGGGCAACTGTGCCGTTGCGAGACGGCGCGGCAACTGACCATTGCGCGTTTCGGTTACGCCGTTAAGCAGCCAGTAACCATCTTCGAGTTTTGCCGTGGCTGCATCCTGTCGCGAAACGATCGCCCCCTGCGGATCGAAATGGATCACCGTGACGTTCACGAGTGTTCTGCCTTCATCCTGGACCGAGCGGGCGCCGATAATGGCATCGTCTTTTTCGTAGATCTGTCGCAGCCAGGGAATCGAGATTGCCGACGATGATGAGGACGAGCTTCCCCATTCTGCCTCCAGCGCCTCGGCCTGTTTCGTGCCCCAGGAGGCGACCGGGTTGAGAACAATGACGGTGAGAACGCCGAACAGGAACGCGCCGATAACGAAAGGCTGCAGGAACTGCCAGGCGGAGATCCCGGCGGCGCGGGTCACGACCAGTTCATAGCGGCGGTTCAGCGAGATCAGAGACGCCATGCCGGCAAACAGGGCGACGAAGGGCACGGTCTGTTGCAGGATCATCGGAATGCGAAACGTTGTCATCAGCAGCGCGCCGAGCAGAGAGTAGCGCGGCAACTGGGACATCCGGTTGGACATCTCACTGAAATCGATGATGAAAATCAGTGCAAAAATGCCGGACAGAAACCAGAACGTGGTGATGGCGTAGCGCCTGAAAAAATAGCGGCCGAGCGTCGAAACAATCATGGCGCGCGCTTTCCGTCGGCGGAACGGGCAAACCGGCCGAGACCCAGCCGTGCAAGGGCCTCGTTGACTTTCTGGTCCAGCGTCTGAGGAATTTCCAGGCGTCTGTTGCTTGCCAGCTGCCGGATGGCCAGAGCGCCGGTCGCCAGCGGGATCAGATACATGATCGGAATAAAGGCGCGCGAGTCCTCGGCGCTGTTGCCAGCATAGAATGTCGCCCAGCGAATGACCAGGCATATCAGCATGGCTGTGATCATCGGGTGCATGCGTGCCTCGCGGTGTGTACGGGCATCGCTACTGACGACCAGGGTCACCAGGGCAAACAGCAGCGGAAAGGTCCACTCCGTCAGCCGCCTGTGCAGTTCCGCGGTGAATGCCATCGGGTTCTTCTTGTACACCGCGTCCTGCCGGTCCGGATCAAGCAGGAACGGGAGATCGCGGTCCTTGGCGCGAATCGTGGCTTCTCCCGCCATCTTGGTCAGGTCCGTCAGATCGAAGGCGTAGGAATCGAACTTGATGATCGAGACGTTGCCGTCCGGCAGTTTGCGGTGAACTTCGCCATCCTTCATCACCAGGGCCGAGCCACTGTCATCGACGGCGCCTTCGCGGGCGTAATAGACGAGTTCATAGGCCGGATCGCGGGAATCGGCCACGAAAATGCCGTTCAGAACGCCACCGTTTCGCCGCGAAGCCACCTGGACGTACAGACCGTCCGCGACCTTTCGGAAGGTATTTTCCTGGACGACGGACGACAGAAGATCGGCGTGAGCCGTGGCGATCATCTGCCGGACAGCCATGCGCGAATAGGGCTCGACGAAATTATCGACCGTAAAGGAGGCGAAGCTGAGAGCAATTCCGAGATAAAGCACCGGACGGATGATGGTCGTCCGCGAGCTGCCGGCGGCATTGAGGACCGTAAGTTCGGAATCGGCGTTCATCGCCGTCAGCGTCTGCGCCACGCCAATAACCAGAGCAAATGGCAGGATCAGCGGTACGATCGACGGCAGGATGAGGGTCGCGAGCCGCAGGAAGGCTACGGTTGATTGGCCGCTGTCGGTGACCAGATTGACACTGCTCAGCGCCTGCGTCGTCCAGACGATCGCAAGCAGCGGCAGCAGTGTCGCCAGGAACATGCCAGTTGCCCGTCGCAGGATATAACGCTCGATCAATTTCATCTGGCTATCTGGTCCATCCGCTCATCATCGGCCGGGCGCAGCCTGCCTACCGCTTCCGTCGCCGGACGATCTGTCCCCATCGTGCTGATCAGATTGATTTGCAAGTTTTCCACGACAACGAAACTGTAAAAAGACAAAGCTAATGCACGGATAAGAACGATGGTTAACAGCATCTAAACATCGGATGACGTCTTGCCAAGGCTCCGAAAACCGAGAAGGGTGCGCCGTGCCGCATACAGGCTTGCAGTTGATGGCGAATGTTTGTCACTGTCACCGCGATGTAACATAGCGACCCGTGCCGGCTTCCATGCCGGACGACGTCTTTCGGAGTGACTTCATGTCGATGAAATTTGAGATCGGTTTCAGCAAATCAGCCCGCCTGTCCGGCGGACTTGCCATTCTGCTGAAGACCGTTGATGAAAAAGAGGCCGCAGGGGCCGCGGAAGTCGATCCGGATGCCGTGATCGCGAAGGCGGCCCGGATCGCAAAGTTCAAGGGCAAATCCCTGGCGACCCTCGACATTATCGCGCCGCAGGGATCGCCGGTGGACCGCATTCTGGTGCTCGGCCTTGGCGACGGCGCAACGATGACGGCGTATGACTGGCTGAAGGCGGGGGGTGCCGCTGCCGCAAAAATCCGCGGCGCCGAAAAAGTAGCGGTTTTCCTCGATGTGCCGGGTCTCGATGTGTCCGGCAAGGGGGCGGCCGATTTCGCGCTTGGCATGGAAATGAACGCCTATACCTTCGATACCTACAAGACCACCAAGAAGGACGACGACGACCAGAAAGCCCCGGCGAGGCCTGTCAAGGTAACCATCGTCACCGAGGCTGCGACGGAGGCGAAGCGTGCCTCTGCCAATACACAGGCGGTCGCCGAGGGCGTCATCATGGCGCGAACCCTCGTCAACGAACCGGCAAACGTGCTTGGCCCCGTGGAATTCGCGGCAAAGGCCAAGGAGCTCGAAAAGCTCGGTGTCGAGGTGGAAATCCTCACCGAGCGCGAGATGAAGAAGCTCGGCATGGGCGCTCTGCTGGGTGTGGCGCAAGGTTCGGTGCGGCCGCCGCGGCTGGCGATCATGCAATGGAAGGGCGGTAAGCCCAAGGATCGGCCCGTCGCCTTCGTCGGCAAGGGCGTCGTCTTCGACAGTGGCGGTATCTCGATCAAGCCGGGCGCCGGCATGGAGGACATGAAGGGCGATATGGGGGGGGCTGCCGCCGTGACCGGCGTCATGCATGTTCTGGCGACGCGCAAGGCGAAAGCCAACGTCATCGGCATCATCGGTCTTGTGGAAAACATGCCCGATGGCAATGCCCAGCGGCCGGGCGACATCGTTACATCCATGTCGGGCCAGACCATCGAGATCATCAATACCGATGCGGAAGGCCGGCTCGTGCTGTGCGACGCGCTCTGGTACTGCAACGACCGCTTCAAGCCGCAGGCGATGATCAATCTGGCGACACTAACGGGGGCCGTCATGGTGGCGCTCGGCAGCCATCACGCCGGACTTTTCTCGAACGACGACGCTTTGGCCGGTCAATTGACGGTGGCTGGCGCGGTAACCCAGGAGCGCGTCTGGCGCCTGCCGCTCGGCAAGGAATATGACAAGATGATCGACAGCAAGTTCGCCGACATGAAGAACACCGGCGGCCGCTATGCCGGCTCGATCACCGCCGCGCAGTTCCTGAAACGCTTCGTCAAGGACACGCCCTGGGCGCATCTCGACATCGCCGGCACGGCCATGGGCTCGCCAACCGACGAGATCAACCAGTCCTGGGCCTCGGGTTTCGGGGTTCGCCTGCTCGATGAATTTGTCCGCGCCAACTACGAGAACTGATCGCAGACGTGACGGAAATCCTGTTCTATCACCTGACCGAATCGAAGCTCGAAGACGCGCTTCCGCCGCTGCTCGACAAAAGCGTCGAGCGCGGCTGGCGCGTCGTCGTGCAGACGGCGGACGAGGCGCGCCGCGACGCCTTGGACACGCATTTGTGGACCTACCGCGACGACAGCTTTCTGCCGCATGGGACCGATGCCGCGGAATTCGCCGAGGAACAGCCTATCCTGCTAACGGCCGGCGAGGGTGGTGGAAACGGGGCTACCGTCCGCTTCATCATCGACGGCGCGACACCTCCGCCTGTCGGCGGCTATGAGCGGGTCGTGTTCATGTTCGATGGATATGACCAGACGCAGCTGGAGCGCGCGCGGGCGCACTGGAAGACGCTGAAAGGCGAGGGGCATGCACTGACCTACTGGCAGCAGAACCAGGACGGGCGGTGGGTGAAGAAGGGGTAACTTTGTTTAAACCCTATCTTACCGTTACGGTGACAGAAAGGTGTGGAAGCAGCAGGCTACAGGACGCGCGCTCACTTCTTACAAGGCACGTCATACCCATTTCTTGGGCCGTCCACCCTTGGCGCCGTTCGCACGGCTCGCCGCGATCTTGGCCGCAGAGCGAGATTGCCCCCCACGGCGCTGTGATTCCATGAAGACCTTTGTTCCGAATATGCCGTTCATCAAACCAACAATGGTATAGTCGAGATCAAGGCTTTCCCAGTGGAGTCCAGTCTCACCAAGAAGTTCGACTTCAGCAAGCTGTGCTGTAGTTGCACGTTCCAGTCCCTCGACCGCACGGGCAGGGAAGATAAACGACGCACCGTTGGTGAAATCAACGATCATCCGTTCGGAGAGGCTATCAAATCGGACTGCAGCAGGAATCGGGCGCTCGGCGCGTTCGGTTTCCCAACGGGCCTTCGCTTGCGTGAGTTCCGCGTCAGTGACGTCAGCCATGATATTTTCTCCAGGCATCGAGAAACAATTTCCGGTTCGCTTCGATGACATCGACGGCCTTTCGGACATCTCTGTCGGATAGGCCGCCTTGAGTAATGACTTTCAGAGTCACGATGTCGATTCGTGCTTCGCCATCTCCGACGACATGCGCATGCGGCGGTTCATGGTCTGCCGTGTAGACTACGAAGCGGAGGCCATGCTGGCGCAAAATCGTGACCATCGAAATAACCTAAGAGGTTGGGTATTTCAAGGTGCAGTTTCGGCGCCTCCCGAAGTGTTGCCTCCTGTGTGCGTTGCAACGGAGGGATGGCCCCACTCATCAATCGAAAAACGCATCCACAAACTTGCGCCGCCCCAGCATGAACGCATCCGCCACATGCCTGAGTGGAGCCAGATCCACGTCCGATGTCTTCGCCTTGATGATCTCGGCGAAACGGGCGTATAGCGCCGGATATTCCTGTTCCGGTTCGTCGTGCACGAGGCTTCCGTCGATCGACAGCTTGGCGCCACCTTCGGAAAGGACCATGCGGCCGGCTTCGGTTTCGGCGACGATGTCCCAGCTCTGGTGACCCGTCTGGCGCCAGTCGAACTCGGCGGAGACTGGAAGATTCCTCGCATCGGTGAAGGCAATCGAAGCGGCGATCGGGGCGTCGCGGTTTTCCGGGAATTCGAGCGTGGCGGACGTGATGAACAGCGGGTTTGGCAGGATATGCGTGACGATCGAAAGGGCGTTGATGCCCGGATCGAAGACGCCGAGACCACCGGCGGCCCAGATCCAGTCCTGGTTCGGATGCCAGTGGCGCACGTCTTCCTTCCAGATCACCTGGACGCTGTTGATCGTGGTCGAGGCGAGGAAGGCCTTTGCCGCTTCGACGGCTGGCGCATAGCGCGAGTGCCAGCTGGCAAACAGCGACAGACCCTTCGAGGCGGCAAGGGCTTCGAGATCGGCGACTTCGCTCAGCGTAGCGCCCGGCGGTTTTTCGAGAAACACATGCTTGCCGGCTTCCAGCGCGACCCGCGCCGCCTGGTAGCGGTACTGCGGCGGCATGCAAAGGGATACGGCATCGATTGCCGGAACGGCCTCCAGCATTGCTTCGATCGACTTGAAATTGTCGATGCCATCGACCACCCCGTGACGGCTGGCGGCGGCGATCAGCCGGTAGTCGGCATTTTTCGCGATGGCGGGGAGATGCTGGTCGCGCACGATCTTGCCGACGCCGACGATCGAGATATGGATGGGGCTCATGGTGTTTCGCTCGATTTGTATGACTTTATGCGCAGGCTTTGTATCAGAAACAAAAAGGCGGGCAAGCTGTCCGGTGCGGGGTCCTTATCCCAAATCCGTTTTCGAGAAGTCGTCGCCGACATAGAGCATCGACACATGCGCCGACTTGCATGCCGCACAGGAAAAACAAAAGCGGGTGTCGGCGCTTTTAATGCCGTCAGCAACCATTTCGGATTGCGGCTGCCGAGAAGATATTCGATAGTCGCCGAGCTATCGACGGACATCAGTCATTGCCCCAAATTTCGTCCAGATAAGCCTTTTGGTCAAAATCACGGTCCCTGGGTTCGAAGGCGGCGAACTCATCTTGTATTTTCTTGAGCCGCTCCATCAGCGGCGGGCGATTTTCCTCAGTGGAAATAGCGCGCTCCAGCGAAATCCGGATCGCTTCCGTTTTCGTTTTGGTTTTCATCAAGCGCTGCGCCTTAATGGCCAGATCGTTCACGCTTTCGTCGCGGACATAGAGCGGCATTTGAATATTCCGATTTGAACAATTGAATAGTCACCATAGATAGGGCGTGACGATTGTAAAGTTTGCGGAAGTTTTGCCATGCCCCCTATCATTCGGAAAGCCAGCCGCGACGATCTTGACACCATGATCGACTGGGCGGCGAAGGAGGGCTGGAATCCTGGCCTGGACGACGCGCCGGCCTTCTGGGCGGCTGATCCCGACGGCTATTGGGTCAGCGAGGAGGACGGCGTCGCGGTCGCGGCGATCTCGCTCGTCCGCTATGGCGAAGCCTATGGTTTCCTCGGGTTTTATCTCGCCCGGCCCGATCGTCGCGGTCAGGGAATCGGCCATGCGCTCTGGCATGCGGCGGTCGCGGAGGCCGGCAATCGCACGATCGGGATCGACGGTGTGGTGGCGCAACAGGAAAACTACAACAAGTCGGGCTTCGGCTATGCCCATGCCAATTTCCGCTATGGCGGCCCGGTTCAGTGCTCCGTTCCGCCGGGCACCGAGCTTGTGTCCATATCCCCGATTCACGTGCCGATGCTTGCCGATTACGATGCCCGGTTCAATCCGGCGAGGCGCGATGCCTTTCTGCGCGAATGGCTGAAGGAAGGAGACAGCCGCGAGAGCTTCGCTCTGATCCGCAACGGCGAGGTTCAGGGATACGGCACCATCCGCGCCTGCCGCGAAGGGCACAGGATCGGGCCGCTCTTTGCTGACGCCGAAACGGGGGCTGACCTGATCTTCCGCAAGCTTGTATCAAGTGTCGAGGGTGATCAGGTCTTCATCGACATCCCCGAGCCGAATACCGCTGCAAGGGCGCTCTGCGATCGCTACAATCTGAAACCGGTCTTCGAGACGGCCCGCATGTATCGCGGCCCGGCGCCGGATCTGCCGCTTGGACAGATTTACGGCATTACGACGTTTGAGCTGGGATAAAAGATTTTCCGCAATCAGGATGGCGGATCACCCCGCCATCGCCTGCTCATATTCGTCGGACAGTGTCATCCACTGCTCCTCGGCCCTGGCGAGCTTGGCGACCACCTCGGCCCGTTCCTTGACCTTGGCGGCGGCTTTTTCCGGGAACTTGTCGTAGATCTCCTGGTCTTCAAGTTCCTTGTCGAGGCTGTGAATCTGTTTCTGCAGTTTTGATGTCAAGGATTCGGCATCGTTGATCTTTTTCTTGAGCGGCGCGAAGGTGGCGCGCTTGTCGGCGTTCGCCTTGCGCTGCTCGGCCTTGCTCAACTGCTCCTCGCCGCCATTGCCTTTACCCTTGCCGCCCTTGGTCTTGGAACTCTGGACGATGGTCGAGCGGTAGTCCTCGAGGTCGCCGTCATAGTTGGAGACGGTGCCGTCCTTGACAAGCCACAGCCGGTCGGCCGTCGCCTCGATCAGATGGCGATCATGGGAGATCAGGATGACGGCGCCGCTATATTCGTTCAGTGCCTGGATCAGCGCATTGCGGCTGTCGATGTCCAGATGGTTTGTGGGCTCGTCGAGGATCAGAAGGTTCGGAGCGTCGAAGGCGGCAAGCCCCATCAACAGCCGGGCCTTCTCGCCACCGGAGAGATCCTTGGCGGGCGTGCTCATCTTGGCGGTCGCTAGCCCCATCTGGGCGACGCGGGCGCGCACCTTGCCTTCGGTGGCCCCGGGCATGCGCTGGCGCACATGCTCGACGGCATCGTGTTCCGGGATCAGGTCGTCCAGCTGGTGCTGGGCAAAAAAGCCGATTTTCAATCCCGGTGCCGTCTGCACGGAACCACCGGTGGCCGGTAGGCGGCCGGAGATCAGCTTGGCGAAGGTCGACTTGCCGTTGCCGTTCGAGCCGAGCAGCGCAATGCGGTCGTCGGTGTCGATGCGTAGCGACAGGTGCTGCAGGATCGGCTTGCCAGGCGTGTAGCCGACGGCACCGCTTTCCAGCGCGATGATCGGTGAAGCCGCTTCCTTCTCCGGATCCGGAAATTTGAAGCCCTGGACATGATCCTCGATGACGGCCGAGACGGTGCCCATACGCTCCAGCGCTTTCACGCGCGACTGTGCCTGACGGGCCTTGGAGGCCTTCGCCTTGAAACGGTCGATAAACGCCTGCAGATGCTTGCGCGCCGCATCGTTCTTCACCTTGGCCTTGGCCTGCAACTCGTTGGCTTCGGCACGCTGGCGTTCGAACTGGTCATACGAGCCACGGTAAAAGGTCAGCTTCTGCTGATCCAGATGGACGATGGCGTTCACTGCGGTGTTCAGCATGTCCCGGTCATGGCTGATGATGATGACCGTGTGCGGATATTTGGAGATGTAATCCTCCAGCCACAGCGTGCCTTCGAGGTCGAGATAGTTGGTCGGCTCGTCGAGCAGCAGCAGGTCCGGTTCGGAAAACAGGACGGCCGCCAGCGCCACCCGCATCCGCCAGCCGCCGGAGAAGGACGAGGCGGGGCGCAATTGCGCCGCAGCGTCGAAGCCGAGACCGGCCAGGATGCTGGCTGCGCGCGATTCCGCCGAATGCGCCTGAATGTCAGCAAGCCGCATGTGGATCTCGCCGATGCGGTTGGGGTCGGTGGCGGTCTCTGCTTCGGCCAGCAGCGCCTCGCGCTCCTTGTCGGCCTTCAGCACGATCTCGATCAAAGGCTCCTCTGTGCCGGGGGCTTCCTGAGCGACCTGACCGAGGCGGGCATTCTTCGGGATAGAGACCGAACCGGTCTCCGCCTCCATGTCGCCGGTGATGATCTTGAACAGGGTCGATTTGCCGGCGCCGTTCTTGCCGACAAGGCCGGCCTTGATGCCTGCCGGAAGCGCCAGGTTGGCCTGGTCGATGAGGAGACGCCCGGCGATGCGGGCGGAAAGGTTCGTGAGCGTGATCATGGCCGCGTTTTGGCGGAAGTCTCACGATAAGGCAAGAGTTGCCGGGATGCCGCAGCCCGCAATCTTTCAGGCCGCGTAGCCTTGCCCCTCGGGCGTTCGCAGGAAATAGGCCAGATCGAGGCTGAGGCTCGGGTTTCCCAGCGCCGTCAACGTCATATGGCACTGGCCGCGATGGTGGGTCTGGTGGTTGAAGACATGGGAAAGGGCAGGGGCGAGCCTTTGAGTCACGGGAACCGGATTGCTGACCGGCGTATAGGTAAAACGCCTGGCAAGTGCGGTTTCGGAAATGCTGCCGACCCAGGCGATGATCCGGTCGTCCTCCGCTGCCCGTGCCGGGGACAGGCTGGCAAGATCATCATGAAGAATGGCATCCAGCGAGGTCGGAGCGTCGCCTGCCCCGGTGAAACGTTTCATCCAGATGCGGTCGGCTGCCAGAATGTGATTGAGCGTCGCGTGAAGCGAGCCGAAGAATGCGCCTTTGCCTTCGCGATACTGTGCCTCCGTCAGCGTCGCGGCGGCTTCATAGACCAGCCGGTTTGCCCAGCGGTTGTAGTCGGCAAACATGCGGTAATGGCCAAGCATCGGGTTCCTCCATTCGTCACCCAGTCTACCGCAGAACACCATCATGCGGGGTGATATGTTCCATGAAATTTCCTGATTTGATTGTTGTCCCGCCGCAGCTCACTATGGTCTCTATCGGACATGTCCAAGGAACCCCATGACCCGCATTCTCTACGCCCTCTGTGGCTCCGACCGGAGCCGGCCCTTTTCTCCACATGTCTGGAAGACCGTTTTGTCGCTGAAGCACAAGGGGCTCGATTTCGACACGGCCCCGGTGGCCTTCACGGAGATCCCTGTCATCGAGAATGAAGCAACCACGATGGTCCCGCTGCTGAGAGATGGTGCGCATCTCGTCAAGGACAGCTTCGACATCGCGCTTTATCTGGAGCACGCCTATCCCGACAGGCCCTCTTTGTTCGGAGGCAAGGGCGGCGAGGCAATGGCCCGTTTCGTCGAAAGCTGGTCGCAGACCACGCTGCACACGACGCTGATGCGTATCATCATCCTCGATATCCATGACCGGCTGGACCCGGTGGACCAGACCTATTTCCGCACATCCCGCGAGGCACGTCTCGGAACCACTCTGGAAGCGTTCGTTGAGGCAAACGGGCAGGCGGAGCTGGACAGCCTGGCGGAGAAGCTCGGACCGTTGCGCACGACCCTGAAGCGGCAACCCTTCCTCGGCGGCGAAACGCCGCTCTTTGCCGACTATATCGTCTTCGGTGCCCTGCAATGGGCACGCATCACGTCGCCGAAGGCGCTTCTGCAAGACGGCGATCCCGTCAAGGACTGGTTCGAGCGCTGCCTCGACCTGCATGGCGGTGCCGGGCGCTCCGTGACAGCTGCGTGAAACTTGGTCTGTCCCCCTTGTTTTGAACGGGATTGGCGGCTATTGAACCGCCAAATTCGCGGAAAACCCCGTTTTTTGAAGCAAGGAAATAGAGACATGGCGATTGAACGCACCTTTTCGATGATCAAGCCGGACGCCACCAAACGCAATCTGACGGGCGCCATCACCAAGATGCTCGAAGATGCCGGCCTGCGCGTCGTCGCTTCCAAGCGCGTCTGGATGAGCACGCGGCAAGCCGAAGGCTTCTACGCCGTTCACAAGGAGCGCCCGTTCTTCGGCGAACTGGTTGAAGGCATGACCTCCGGCCCGACCATCGTTCAGGTTCTGGAAGGCGAAGGCGCCATCCTGAAGAACCGCGAAATCATGGGCGCGACCAACCCGGCCAATGCTGACGAAGGCACGATCCGCAAGACCCATGCCCTGTCGATCGGCGAGAACTCGGTCCACGGTTCGGATGCTCCGGAAACCGCTGCGCAGGAAATCAAGTACTGGTTCTCGGACACCGAAATCGTCGGCTGATTCAAAATCACGGGTTTCGGCCCGAGCGATTTGAAAACCGTATTGAAGCCGGGGCGGCAGCGCTCCGGCTTTTTCATTTCTGCGGTTGATGGCCGCCTAAAACGGGCACTTCGCCGTCTCGAAATGCTTAGGCGTCTTTCCGTTCTTGAAAATATCGGGGTTCTTGTCATAGGCCGGACCGACGACGAGGGCCTGTGCCGGCAGGACATCCTGATCAAGATCCGAAGTGACCGTCATCTTCAGCGTTTGCAGGACGGTGCCGTCCGGACCCTTCACGTCGATGGTAACGCTGTAGGGCCGTTCTTTCTTGACGCAGGTCACGTCAGGACTTTCGAGTACGACCTTGTCGAGCTTGGCAAACAGCTTCCGATCGAGCCTCAGCGGCGCGCCGCCTGCGGGGTTTTCGAAAATGGCGGTGACCACGGTTCCTTCTGGCACCGGTTCTGTTTTCTTGAGTGTGATCAAATAGGTGGCATAGGCAAGGCGATAATTGAAGATGAACATCTTGCCCGTCAGTTCGAGCGGGTCCGGCCCGGTTTCGCGCTGGCACGCAGCGAGCGCCGTGCCGGCCAGAACAAGGCTCGCTGCAAGCATGAAACGCGGCATATCAAGGCTCATGCCGTGTCCTCCTTCTGACGCCGGTAGTGGCGGCTCGCCTTGGCGCGGTTGCCGCAGACCGTCATGTCGCACCAGGTCCGGCTGCGGTTGCGGCTTCGGTCCAGAAACAGCCATGTGCAATTGGGGCAGATTTTCAGCCGCTCCGGCTCGGCAACGGTGATCAGCGACAGCGCGGACAGGGCTGTCGCGGCGTCGAGGGGGGTAGCCGTGGGATGGTGTTCTGCCGATCGATCATCATGAGTTTGTGGCAGCTCCCCTCCCTCTGTCACGTCGTGACCTCTCCCCCTCAAGCGGGGAGATTGTTCTTCTTTCTTCTGGAGCGCAAAGCCGGTGGCAATCTCCCCCCTTGAGGGGAAGATGTCGGCGTCGCCGACAGAGGGGGGGAAGTGTCCGCGATCTCCAACGGAGTTGGAACAATCCATCGGAAACCGTACCAGCGGATGATGGCGGATGACATTGGAGGTGGCATCGAGCAGATTGGCCAAACCGCCAGCCGATGACGTCCCCAGCACCTGCGCGCGAAAATGCGCGTCGACTGCTTCCCGCAGTGCAAGAAAGGCCGTCCGGTTCTGGGCAGCGACAGGCGACAGCGGACCGAACAGGGTCCTTTCCGCGGAGAACCCTGAAGCGGCCGCAGCAAAATCGTCGAGTGCCGCCACGTCCGCATATCGGTCGATCCTGCGCTCCGCGTCGAAGCGCAGCACCACGGAGTTGGCCACGTCAAGCGCCAATGCGCCGCCGGAGAAACGATGCGGGGTCCAAGAGAAATTCATGCTGTATCCTAACTGGTAAAAATCATTTTACCAGTTATAATGAACTTGTCATCACCCGGATTACCCATGGCCTATTTTCTTCAGCAACTTGCCAGTGCGCTGCCAGTGGCGGCGCTCTATGCGCTGCTGGCCTTCGGCTATTCCATCGCCTTCGCCGTCACGCGGCGGGCAGATCTGACTTATGGTGCGCTGTTCGGGTTTTCCGGGCAGGTCTTCCTGCTGTTTTCCGATTTCGGCTGGAACAGGCTTTGGCTGGTGCTTCCCGCGGCCCTGGCGATGGGTGCGGCAGCGGCATTGATTTACACGCTGGGTGCGGGGCTGCTCATCGGTCGCTCGGTCATGCGCGGGCTGGCGGAGCGGTCGGCAAATGCGGTTGTTGTCGTCTCGCTGAGCGTCGCTCTGGTTCTGATGGAACTGTCGCGGATTGCCGCAGAAACCCGCAGCCTCTGGCTGCCGCCGTTTCTCAATACGCCGGTCATTCTCTGGGCCGATCCGCTGTTTCCGGTGACACTGACGGCGATCCAGCTTCTCAATATTGTGTCGATGGCTGTGGTTGTCGCCGCAGGGCATGGTTTTCTGACGCGGTCGGTGTGGGGGCGGTACTGGCGTGCAGTGTCGGACGATGCGGGCGCGGCGGCCCTGTGCGGCGTCGACCGGGGGCGGGTCTTCGTCGCCGCCTATGGACTGTCGGCGCTGTTTGCTGCCTTGGCCGGCATTCTCGCGACGTCCTACTATGGTACGATGGATTTTGGCGCCGGTCTCGTCTTCGGGGTAAAAATCCTGTTCATTGCGGCCATCGGCGGGCAAACGGCGCCGCTGCTGGCCGCAGCAGGGGCGGCGGCGATGGGCTTTGCGGAGACGCTGTGGAGCGCCTATGGCCCGATGCTCTGGCGGGATTTTGCGATTTTCTCGTTTCTGGTGCTGGTTCTGGTGCTGACCCGGAAGGAGAAACTGCAGCCGTGATCAGTCTTTCGACCAACGGTCCCTGGCGCTGTCGTCGGCATCCTTTGCGTTGACCCAGCCGCGTCGTTCGCCGTCTGCGGCATGTTCCTTTTTCCAGAAGGGCGCTGATGTCTTCAGGAAATCCATGATGAAACTTGCTCCGTCAAAGGCAGCCTGCCGGTGCGGCGACGCGGTGGCCACCAGGACGATATTTTCACCGGGCGCGATCCTGCCGTAGCGATGGATGGCGCAGGCGGCCTGAAGGTCAAAGCGTTTGACGGCCTCGTGGCAGATGCGGGCAATTTCGGCTTCCGCCATGCCAGGATAATGTTCGAGTTCAAGCGCGCTCAACGTCCCCGCTTCATCGCGGCAGAGACCGGAAAAAGTCACGATGGCGCCGATATCCTGCCGGCCTGCCGACATTGCCTCAACCTCGGCCGCAAGATCGAAATCCTCCCGCTGCACGCGGACTGCAACGGTCAAGGCCTCAGCCCCCGGTCATGGGCGGAAACAGCGCGATTTCGCGAGCGCCGGCGATCGGTTCGTCGTGATCGACGTGTTCCTGGTTCAGGGCGACGCGAATGACGTTCTCGTGCTCCAGTGCGGCCTCGTAGGTCTCGCCCAGGGTTTTCAGATACGCCAGAAGATCGCCTGCCGTAACCACGCTGTCGGGCAGGTCAAGGCTTTCCTCTCCCTTGCCGATCCGTTCACGCACCCACGCGAAATAGACGAGATCGACGCGGGCCATCAGTCGATCATATGCTTGAGGCCGGCGCGGAAATAATCGTAGCCGGTGTACATGGTCAGCGCCGCGGCCACCCAGAGCAGGGCAATGCCGGTTTCCGTGATATAGGGCACGATCTTGTCGCCGGCCGGACCGGCCAGCAGAAAGGCGATGGCGACCATCTGGATCGTCGTTTTCCACTTGGCAATCTGCGTGACCGGTACACTCACCTTCAATGCTGCCAGATATTCGCGCAGGCCCGATACGAGAATTTCGCGGCACAGGATTATGATCGCGGCCCATAGCGACCATCCGGCGATCGTCTTTTCCGTATCGGCCGCCATGAGAAGCAACGCCGTCGCCACCAGAAGCTTGTCGGCAATCGGGTCGAGCATCCGGCCGATATTGGATGTCTGGTTCCAGATGCGCGCGAGATAACCGTCGAGGAAATCCGTCAGCGACGCGACGACGAAAATGCCAAGCGCCGTCCAGCGGGCGAAATCGGAACTCTGCAGCCGTCCTTCGAGAAAGAAGCAGAGCACGATCAAAGGAACCGCCAGAATCCGGCCGTAGGTCAGGAGATTGGGGATGGAGTAGACGAGCGAGGGTCTGGACATGGGTGTGGCTGCATCGGTCATTTGTTCATTCCGGAAGGAGACGGTATCGGCCTTGAAAGGCCAATGCAAAGCTTATTCGGCAATGATGGCTGAATTCGTCTGAATGCGATCTGAACGGATTGCATTGCGCATTATTTTGCGCCGTCTTCATGAAAGTGGTCATAGACAAGTCTGGCCACCGCCTCCGAAATTCCGCCAACGGACAAAAGATCGTTGATTCCCGCACGCGAAACCGCCTTGGCGGTTCCGAAATGCTGGAGCAGCGCCCGTTTGCGCGTTGGCCCGATGCCGGCGATCTCGTCGAGCGGGTTCTTCACCATCTCCTTCTTGCGGCGCGCCCGGTGGGAGCCGATGGCGAAGCGGTGCGCCTCATCGCGCATGCGCTGAATGAAGTACAGCACCGGATCGCGCGGGGGCAGAGTGAAGCCCTCGCGGCCCGGCGGGAAGAAGCGTTCGCGTCCGGCCTCGCGATCGACCCCCTTGGCGACACCGATGGCCACGACACAATCCTCGATGTCCAATTCGCGCAGGATCGACCGCACGACCGTCATCTGTCCCTGGCCACCGTCGATCAGGATGACGTCGGGCCATGAAGGGAAGCCCGCATCTTCGGCAATCTCGGCGCTCCGGTCGGGCTTTTCCTCTTCCTTCAAAAGCCGCGTAAACCGCCGGGTCATGACTTCCTTCATCATGCCGAAGTCGTCGCCCGGGGTGATCTCGGTCGATTTGATGTTGAACTTGCGGTACTGGCCCTTGACGAAGCCTTCGGGCCCGGCCACCACCATGCCGCCGACGGCATTGGTGCCCATGATGTGCGAGTTGTCGTAGATCTCGATCCGGCGCGGCGCGCGCGGCAGCTTGAAGGTTTCGGCAAACCCTTCGAGCAACCGCGATTGCGAGGCCGTTTCGGCAAGCTTGCGGCCATGCGCCTCGCGGGCGTTTGCCACCGCATGATCGACCAGATCTTTCTTTTCGCCGCGCTGGGGCACCAGGATCGACACCCTGTAGCCGGACTTCTCGGTCAGCGCTTCGCCCAGCAGTTCCTGCTCCTCGACGGGAGCGCAGAGCAGGATCTGCCGCGGACAGGGCTTGTCGTCGTAGAACTGGGCCAGAAAGGCGCTCAGCACCTCGGCCGGCGGCAGGCTCGGATCGGCCTTGGGAAAATAGGCGCGGTTGCCCCAGTTCTGCCCGGTCCGGAAGAAGAAGACCTGGATGCAGGACACGCCGCCCTCGTGATGGATGGCGAAGACGTCCGCCTCCTCGACCCCGGCCGGATTGATGCCCTGATGGCTCTGGACATGCGAGAGAGCCGCGAGCCGGTCGCGGTAGAGGGCGGCCCGCTCGAAATCGAGATTTTCGGATGCCTCGTTCATTGCCCCGGCGATGGTCGCCTTGACCGCCTGGCTCTTGCCGGACAGAAAATCCCGGGCTTCGGTGACAAGCTCGGCATAGTCGGCATCGCTGACCTCATGCGTGCAGGGCGCGGAGCAGCGCTTGATCTGGTGCAGCAGGCAGGGGCGTGTGCGGGTCTCGAAGACGCTGTCGGTGCAGGTTCGCAACAGAAAGGCGCGCTGAAGCGAATTGATTGTCCGACCGACGGCGCCGGCGGAGGCAAAAGGCCCGAAATAGTCGCCCTTGCGGCTGCGGGCGCCGCGATGCTTGTAGAGCGCCGGAGCCCTGGAATCGCCGGTGACGAGGATATAGGGAAAGGACTTGTCGTCGCGCAGAAGCACATTGAAGCGCGGCCGCAGGCGCTTGATAAGGTTGGCTTCGAGAAGCAGCGCCTCGATCTCCGTACGCGTCGTGACAAACTCCATATTCGCGGTCTCGCGCACCATCTTGGCGAGCCGGTTGGAATGGACACGGCCCTGCGCATAGTTGCTGACACGCTTTTTCAGGTTGCGCGCCTTGCCGACATAAAGCACGTCGCCAGCCTCGTTGAACATGCGGTAGACACCGGGGCTGTTGGGCAGGCGCTTGACGAAGGCCTGGATCAGCTCGGCGCCGCGCAGGCCGTCGGGTATGGCACTGGTTTCCGCCCAGTCGAGAATAGGCGCCGGTCCAGGCGCATCTTCTGTCTCGATCAGTTCCTCGTCGTCGCCGGCGTTTTCGTCATAGAGAATGCCGCCGTCCGTGGGCACGCGCCCGCTCATTCCACAATCTCCAGAATATCCGGCGTTTCCCAGGCCAGATGCTGCCCGCCGTCGAGCGCAATCATCTGCCCGGTCACCGAGGGCGTATCAAACAGGAACCGGATCGTCCGGCCGAATTCTTCCAGTGTCGGCCCTGTCTTAAGGATCAGCGCATCCACCTGCGACCGGAAGTCCCGGTCGTTCTGCCTGTCGTTCGGCAATGTCGGGCCAGGTCCTATGCCGTTAACACGAATGGACGGCGCCAGCGCCTGCGCCATTGTCTTCGTCGCTGTTAAAAGGGCGGACTTCGACAACATATAGGAATAAAATCTTGGGTTGGGAGCCCAGACCCGCTGGTCGATAATATTGACGATCAGTCCGGCATTTCGCTCCGGCAATTGCGCCGCAAAATCCCGCGCCAGCAGCGAAGGCGCCTTCACATGCAGGGCAAAATGGGTGTCCCAGGCCGTTTCATCGAACATATCCAGGCTGTCTTTTCCGAACAGCGAGGCATTGTTGACCAGAAGCCCGATCGGGCCAAGCGCATCGGATGCCTTTGCCATTAACGCGCCGGCGTCCTTAGTTCGCGTCAGATCTGCCGTGACCGCTGTCGCCGCATAGCCCTGCCGGCGGAGCCCGTCCGCCAGTTCCTCGGCCTGGTCCATCGAGCGATTGGCATGGATAGCCAATGCAAAACCGTGGGCAGCCAGATCCTCGACGATGGCCCGTCCGATCCGTTTTGCGCCGCCGGTCACCAGTGCGGTCTTCAAGGGCGTCTTCACAAGCCTGTCCTGCCGTTCGATTCGATTTGTCGCATGCGGCAAGGATATAGGAGGCGCGGCGGGAATGCGAAACGGGTTCCACTCAATCGTTTCAGGAAAATTAACACCGGTGCGGTAAATTGTCTTAATTCCAAGAGATAAAGTATATATTCAGTTAATCTTGTGTTGTGGTTAATAATTACCCTGTGACCTTCAAGCAACATCGCATTCTGGCCTCTCTAGTGCCACTAAAATTTCACAATTTGGCTCTTGTGAATCCGCATTTGACCGCCATTTTCTCCTCAACCGGGCGAGGTTCATTGCAATTGCCCGATGTGCCATTCCGGGATCTCAAGATGTCGGAACATCGGATCGAAAGGAGACTTTAATGCGTATTCTCACCACCACTCTCATGGCTTCGGTCGTGTCTCTCGCTACCTTCTCGGCTGCGCAGGCTGCCGACGCAATCGATGAAGTTCCGGCAGCTCCGGCTGCGGAATATAGCGAACCGGCAGTGAAGAACTGGTCGGGCGCCTATGTCGGCGGCACGGCCAACTGGGCTCGCGGCGACCATGGCGCAACCGGCGATTCGTCGGGCGCTGCCGGTGGTCTCTATGGCGGCTACAACATGCAGAGCGGCCAGATCGTTTACGGTGCGGAAGCCGACGTCAACTACGGCGACGCCGACGCCAGTGATCCGACACGCAGCTTCGAGCAGCGTGCAAACGGCTCGATCCGTGGCCGCGTCGGTTACGATCTGAACCCTGTTCTGGTCTACGGCACGGCCGGTGTTGCTGCCTCGAACGTCAAGGCGAAGCAGTTGGGAACGTCGGATTCCAAGACGCTGCTCGGCTGGACGGCCGGTGCCGGCGCCGAAGCCTTCGTGACCGACAATGTCACGGCCCGCGTCGAATACCGTTACTCGGACTACGGTTCGAAGGACTTCAGCATCGGTGGTGGCAAGGTTTCGTCGGGCTACGACGAGCACGCGGTCAAGGTCGGCATGGGCGTCAAGTTCTGAAACCCCTTTCCAACGATCAGAAAAGGCCGGAGCGATCCGGCCTTTTTTGCAGTTTAGAGAAAGCCGGTTTTACGCTTTGAACTGGGCGTAGTCGGGAAAGAATTTCTCGAATTTTTGCGGCCAGTTCTTCAGCTTCGGCCGGCCTTTTTGCCATTCCCCGGCGAACCGCAGTTCAAGGTAGCGCAGCATGGCCGCCAGAGCGAAATGGCCACCATGGAGTTTGGCACCGGTTTTCGGCAGATTGGCGTTGAGCTGGTCGAGTCCGCGAACGACCTTTTCCCATTGCCTGTCGATCCAGGGCTGGTGGATCTTTTCGGGCGGGTGAAACCGCTTTTCATAGACAATTGACAACAGGCTGTCGCAAATTCCGTCGCACAGCGCTTCCAGCATCTCGACATCCACGCGCTTGTCGGCGTTGCGGGGATAGAGCTTGCCTTTCGTCTGGCGGTCGATGAACTGCATGATCACGCGGCTGTCATAGATCGCCTTGCCATCGGCAAGGATCAGCGTCGGGATCTTGCCCAGCGGATTGTTCGAGATCAGCTCCGGCGGATTGGCATTGGTGTCCGTCAGGACGCTTTCGGCTGCAAGACCCGCATAGCGCGCCGCCATGCGAACTTTGTTGGAATAGGGGGAGGCAGGGGAGTAGAGTATTTTCATGCGTTTCTTCTTTCTTTCCGGCATGATGCGTGTTTGGACCGAATTCAGCGATTGGCCGGCAGTTGCAGGCTCTCTGCCCTGCAGCCGCCGCGATCGATTTCAGGACAGGGGCGGAAATCGAGCCCTTTGTCCAGACAGATGCGGACCTCATCGACCCGCCCGGTGTCGCATGTGACAGCGATTGCCCCGGAGCGCAACTTCGCGTTGGCAGCCACGAAGGAGGCCTCGATGTCCTGCGGACTGTTGCGTTGCGCCGTCGTCTGCTTCATTGCCGGCGGAATACGAACTTTGTCGGAGGCGGCGCGCAGAACGGCAAAATAGTCCTGCTGGCTGAGCCCGGAGCACGAGCCGTGCTTGCGCCACTCATGGCCGATCAATCCCATCGAAGGCATGATGTCGAACAGGCTCTCTCCCAGCGCCTCCGGCACGCGATCCGGCTCCCGCGTCCGGCAGAACTCCGGATAGCCCCGCTCGTTCTGCGGCCAAAGGCCGTGGACGATGAAGCCTCTGTCGTCCCGGCATTGCCGGGAGCGGCCGGACGCGTCATTTGCAAGGCACCAGGTCGGCGACCAGGACAGCGACAGGACGTAGAAATCAAACCCCCTGCCGACCGGCAGCGGCTTTGCAGCGGTTTCCTGCTCTGCAACGGGCTCAGGCTTTGCCGCCTGCGTCTGCGACGTCTCCCCGTTGCATCCCGCCAGAAGCGACAGGCCCAGCAGCAGCGTGGATATGCAGACAAGCCGCTTCACGCTGCTTGCCGTCCGCACGTCGATGTCAAGGCAGCCGGTCCTTTCGCAAGACCACGCCCAGGGGTTACGCTGCACTCTTCGGTCATCGTCGTCTCTCTCGAAAGCAGGCAAAGATTGCGTCGCACAAGGGTACTGCGTCAAGAGTGTTACCTGCGTTAGAACTCCTTCTCGGGCACCTCTTCGCCGCGCAGCCAGAAGGAGCGGGCAGAAGCATGGCGATCCTGCTTCAGCCGGTCCTTGAGAAAGGGCAAGAGGCTGTCGAGTTCGCTCTTCAGCGTATAGGGAGGGTTGACGATGATAAGCCCGGAGCCGGACAGACCCGTGGTGTCGCGGTCGCTGCGCACCGACAGTTCGGCGCAGAGCATTTTCGGAATCTCAAGAGCCGTCAGCGCGGCATGGAATTCCGCGATCGGTGCGCCCTGTTTCAATGGATACCATAGGCAGAAGGTGCCGCCGGGAAAGCGGCGCCAGGCCTTGGCGAGACCGTCCGTCAGTCGCTCATAGTCGCCGGTGCGCTCGAACGGCGGATCGACGAGCACGATGCCGCGCTTTTCCTTGGGCGGCACATGGGCGCCCAGCGCCAGCCAGCCGTCGAGTTCGGTGATCCGGCTCTGGAAGTCGCCGTCGAAAAGACGATGCAGCGTCCCGTAATCGTCCGGATGCAGTTCCATCGCCGACAACCGGTCCTGCGGCCGCATCAACATGCGCGTCAGCTTCGGCGAGCCCGGATAGAATTTCAGGCCGCCGTCGGGATTGATATCGCGCACGGCGGTGAGATAGGGCTCGAGCAGTGCCTTGGCTTTGGCCGGGATGTCGGCGTCGAGCAGGCGGCCGATGCCGTCCTGCCACTCGCCGGTCTTCTGGGCTTCCTCGCCGGAGAGGTCGTAGAGGCCAATCCCCGCATGGGTGTCGAGGACGCGGAACGCTTTGTCCTTCTGGCCCATGTAGACGATCAGCCGGGCAAGCACCGCGTGCTTCAGCACATCGGCGAAATTGCCCGCATGGTAGATGTGACGGTAATTCATTCGCGTCCCTGATCGTCTCGATGAAATGTTGGAATGGGTGGCCAAGGGGTCTTTGAGAGCTTCCTGCGATGCAATATAGAAAAGCGATGAACCTTGCGACCCCAATCCTTCCTGAAAAATCCATCGCCCATACGGTCTGTCCGCATGACTGTCCCTCCGCCTGCGCGCTCGACGTCGATGTGACGCCGGAGGGGCGCATCGGCCGGGTGCGGGGTTCTGCGGCCAACAGCTATACGGCCGGCGTCATCTGCGCCAAGGTCGCGCGCTATTCCGAGCGCATCTACCATCCCGGTCGCCTCATGGTACCCCAGCGCCGCAAGGGCGCGAAGGGCGAGGGCGTCTGGCAGCAGGTCAACTGGGACGATGCGCTGGACGAGATTGCCGGAGCCTTCGTGAGGGCCGAGCAGCGGTATGGCTCCGAAGCTGTCTGGCCCTATTTCTATGCCGGTACGATGGGGCAGGTGCAGCGCGACTCGATCGAGCGCCTGCGCCATGCCAAGCGCTATTCCGGGTTCTTCAGCTCGATCTGCACCAATCTCGCCTGGACCGGTCTCTCCATGGCGACCGGTTCGCTGCGCGGCCCGGACCCGCGCGAAATGGCGAAAGCCGATTGTGTCGTCATCTGGGGCACCAATGCGGTCTCCACACAGGTCAATGTGATGACCCATGCGGTCAAGGCCCGCAAGGAGCGCGGCGCAAGGATCGTCGTCATCGACATCTACGACAATCCGACGATCAAGCAGGCCGATATGGGACTGGTGCTCAAGCCGGGCACCGATGCGGCACTCGCCTGCGCCGCCATGCACATCGCCTTTCGTGACGGCTATGCCGACCGCGCCTATCTGGCAAAATACACGGACGATCCGGCGGGGCTTGAAAACCACCTGAAGAGCCGCACGCCCGAGTGGGCATCGGCAGTCACGGGCCTGCCGGTTGAGGAGATCGAAGCCTTCGGCAGGCTCATCGGTACGACGAAAAGAACCTATTTCCGGCTCGGCTACGGGTTTACCCGCCAGCGCAACGGGGCCGTCGCCATCCATGCGGCCGCGTCGGTGCCGACCGTGCTCGGCTCCTGGCAATATGAGGGCGGTGGAGCGTTTCACTCGAACAACGATATTTTCCGGTTCGACAAGCGCGAACTGATGGGATCCGCCATGGTCGACCCGGAGATCCGTATGCTCGACCAGTCGCAGGTTGGCCGGGTGCTGACGGGCGACGCCGAGGCGCTGCGCCAGCGCGGGCCGGTGACGGCGATGCTGATCCAGAACACCAATCCGGTCAATGTCGCGCCTGAGCAGCGGCTGGTGAAGCGCGGCTTCCTGCGCGACGATCTGTTCGTCGCCGTGCACGAGCAGTTCATGACGGACACCGCCAAGCTCGCCGATATCGTCCTGCCCGCCACTATGTTCCTGGAGCACGACGATCTCTATCGCGGCGGCGGCCACCAGCATATCCTGCTCGGGCCGAAGGTAGTGGAGCCGCCATCGACGGTGCGGACCAATCTCTTCGTCATCGAGGAACTGGCAAAGCGGCTTGGGGTCGCCGACCGGCCGGGCTTCGGCTTTGGCGAGCGCGACCATATCGATCATATCCTGGTCAATTACGGCATCGGCTATGACGCGTTGAAGCGCGACAAATGGATCGACGTCCAGCCGGACTTCGAGACCGCGCATTTCATTAAGGGTTTCGGCCACCCGGACGGAAAGTTCCGGTTCAAGGCGGACTGGACGGGAACCCCGGCGCCGAACCGTCCGCCGAAGGCGCTGGGGCTTTTCGGCCGGCATTCCCTGCTTCCGGAGTTTCCAGATCATGTCGATCTGATCGAGGTAGCCGACGAGGCGCATCCCTTCCGGCTGGCGACCTCGCCGGCCCGATCCTTCCTCAACTCGACCTTCGCCGAAACGCCGTCCTCCATTCAAAAGGAAGTCCGCCCGGAAGCGATGATCCATGCCGACGACGCGCTGATGCTCGGCATTGCCGATGGCGATGTGGTCCGTATCGGCAACGGGCGCGGTGACATCCGGCTGCATGCCAGGATCGGCGGCGGCGCGCGCCGTGGCGTCGTCATTGCCGAGGGACTCTGGCCGAACGATGCCCATCTCGACGGCGAGGGCATCAATGTGCTCACAGGCGCCGACGCGGCGGCCCCCTATGGCGGGGCTGCCTTTCACGACAATCATGTATGGCTGCGCAAGGGCTGAAAGTGACGATGACGAAATTCGAAAATGCCAGGATCGAGGTTCTGAAAGACGAGACACTGTCGAAAAACTGGTACCATCTGCGCAACGTGACCTTCAACTACACCGGTTCGAACGGTGTGACGAAAAAGCTGAAGCGCGAGGTCTACGATCGCGGCAACGGCGCAACGATTCTGCTCTATAATCCCCGGCGCGACAGCGTCATCCTCGTGCGCCAGTTCCGCATGCCGATCCATCTCAACGGCCATTCCGGCTGGCTTCTGGAAACGCCGGCCGGCCTGCTCGACGGCGACCAACCGGCGGAAGCCATCCGCCGCGAGGTGATGGAGGAGACGGGCTATCTGGTGACAGATGTGAGACCGGTCTTCCAGGCCTTCATGTCACCGGGCGCGGTGACCGAAAACATCCATTTCTTCGCGGCCATCATCGATGCCACCGTGCGTGCCGAGGACGGAGGCGGCGCGGCTCACGAGGATGAGGACATCGAGGTCATAGAAGTATCTCTGGCCGAGGCGATGGCGATGATCGAAACCGGTGCGATCTGCGACGCCAAGACAATCATGCTTCTGCAATGGGCGAAGTTGAACAGGGAAGAATTGCAGGGAACGATGCTCTAAGCTCCGAACGGCAAGACCGCCTCTGCCTCGGCTGCTCGCCGTAGTTTTTTGTCGAGCGTGGCAAGCGGGATAGCTTGAGTGATCGCAAGCGCCAGATAGGCAGCATCATATGCCGAAAGCTGGTGTTTGCGAGCGAGGGAAACGACCAGCGCATCATCACCGGAATCTGAAATTGTAATCGGCAATTGACGCAAACGAACAAGGGATGCCAAGACGAGTTCGATGGGAATACGTTTGCGACGCTCCGCCGTCATTAAAATGTTGCGGACCTCATGCAGCAATAAATCAGGCGAACATGCGTTTTTCCTTGAAAGCGCATCCATGGCGGCGTCGGCGATGTCGCTATTCTCATCCGGCAAAAACCAGACAGCCGCGATTGACGCGTCAACGACAAAATCAGCTGTCATTTCCGGCCTTCATCACGCCAGTGTAAAATCTCTTCCAGCGAGACCGGCTTGTTCAGCGCGCGTTCTCTCCGGATGAGTCGGATGAGATTTTCCCGGCGCTCCTGATCATCGATCGGCACGAGGCGGGCGACGGGTGTGTCGCCTCTCGATATGATGATTTCTTCACCCGCTTCCACTTTAGTAAGCAACTCGGACAAATGCGTTTTCGCCTCGGCGACCTTAACCGTCCTCGTCATCAGACTGATCTCCGCTTTCCTGCGGACAGATTTTAGCTGTAGACAGCCTGCTTGGTCAAGCGGTTGACCATCTCGTCGCTGTCAGTCGCCGGCCCGCACAGCCTTGCCGCCATCCATCCGCACCTTCCCCTCCGCAAGCAGCCGCAGCGCAATCGGATAGGATTTGTGCTCTTCGAGCAGCACCCGTGCCGCCAGTGTATCGGCCGTATCGTCCGGCAATACCGGCACCTTGGCCTGCAGGATGACCGGCCCTTCGTCCATGCCTTCGGTGACGAAATGAACGGTGCAGCCGGCCTCTCTCATTCCGGCGTCGATGGCCCGCTGATGGGTGTGCAGGCCCGGGAAGAGGGGCAAAAGCGAGGGGTGGATATTGATGATCCGGCCTTCGTAGGCATTGATGAAAGTGGCGCTCAAAAGCCGCATGTAGCCGGCGAGGCAGATGATGTCAGGGGAAAGGTTTTCCAGCGTCGAAAGGATTGCGGCCTCGTGGGCGTCCTTGCTGTCATAATCCTTGCGCACGAACGAAAATGCCGGGATGCCCAGCGCTTGCGCCTTGGCAAGCCCGCCGGCATCCGCCTTGTCCGAGATGACCGCCACGATCCCTGCGGGAAAATCGGGCTCGGATGCCGCTTTGACCAGCGCCAGCATGTTGGAGCCGCCGCCGGAAATGAACACCACGACCCGCTTGCGGGCCGGTCTGGCCGCATCGATCATAGCGCGAGCTTGCCAGTGTAGATCGTGCCCGCAGCGCCCTCTTCGCGGGCGACCATGCGGCCGAGTGCAAAAACGGTTTCGCCTTCGGCCTTCAGCACTGCGGTGACCTGATCGGCATCGTCGGCCGCGACCACCACGATCATGCCGACGCCGCAGTTGAACGTGCGCAGCATTTCCTTGTCCGCGACGCCGCCGGTCCTGGCGAGCCAGGAGAACACGGCCGGCGGCCGGATGGCGCCAAGATCGATCTCGGCGGCCAGATGTTTCGGCAGGACACGCGGGATGTTCTCCGGAAAGCCGCCGCCGGTGATGTGGGCGAGCGCCTTCAGCGCGCCGGTTTCGCGGATGGCTTTGAGGAGCGGCTTCACATAGATCCGTGTCGGCGTCATCAGCACGTCGGCCAGTGTGCCTTCGCCAAAGGGCGCTGGTGCGTCCCAGGCGAGGCCGGACAGCGAAACGATCTTGCGGACCAGCGAATAGCCGTTGGAATGAACGCCGGAGGAGGCGAGACCGAGAATAACGTCGCCTTCCGCAATGTCGCCAGCGGGCAGCAGTTGTCCGCGTTCGGCAGCACCAACGGCAAAGCCGGCCAGATCATAGTCGCCGCCGGCATACATGCCGGGCATTTCGGCGGTTTCGCCGCCGATCAGCGCGCAGCCAGCCTCGCGGCAGCCGGCAGCGATGCCGCCGACGATCGCAGCGCCCTGGTCCGGGTCAAGCTTGCCTGTTGCGAAGTAATCGAGAAAGAACAGCGGTTCCGCGCCTTGCACGACGAGATCGTTGACGCACATGGCGACGAGATCGATGCCGACCGTGTCGTGTTTGTTCGCATCGATGGCGATCTTCAGCTTGGTGCCGACGCCGTCATTGGCGGCCACCAGCACCGGGTCCTTGAAACCGGCGGCCTTGAGATCGAACAATCCGCCGAAGCCGCCGATCTCGCCATCCGCACCCGGACGGCGCGTCGAGCGCACATGCGGCTTGATCTTTTCCACCAGAAGATTTCCGGCATCGATATCGACGCCCGCATCGCTATAGGTCAGACCGTTCTTTTCCGTCTCGCTCATGGCTTGATCTCCGCCGGCTCGTCGTTTGCGCTTGCGATTGGCATGCAGATCGGGGAAGTGCAAGCGCGTTACCCCGCAGTTGGTGCCTTTTTCACCGTTTTACCCGATAAGCCGAGGCGTTTGCGGCCGCAGGCTTGACCGCGGCACGCGCCACACCCTATCTCCTGAGAGCAAGCGGGATGGTGCGGGGCGCAGCCTCAAGGATGGAACGGCGGCATGGTCAATAAATTGAGCGGCAGCGGCCTGCAACGCCAGATCATCTTCTGGCTGCTTTTTCTTGCGGCCTTCATTGCCTTTCTGACGGTGTTTTCGACAATCCTCCTGCCGTTCATTGCCGGCATGGCGCTTGCCTACTTTCTCGATCCGGTGGCCGATCGTCTGCAAAAGCTTGGCTTGAGCCGCCTGATGGCGACCGTCGTCATTCTCGTCGGTTTCATTGTCGTCTTCGCCTTGTCTCTTGTCGTCATCATTCCGATCGTCTTTACCCAGGCCGCCGATTTCATTCAAAAGATGCCCGGCTATGTCGGCAAGCTGCAGGCCTTCGTCACCAGCCCGCGGGCCGGCTGGCTGCCGGACTGGATCGCCGGGCAGATGGACACGATCAAGCAGAATTCGGCCAAGCTTCTGGAGCAGGGCGCCGGCTTTCTGGGCACGCTGTTTCAGCAGTTGTGGAATTCGGGCATGGCGTTGCTCGACATCGTTTCGATCTTCGTGGTCACGCCGGTCGTCGCCTTCTATCTGCTGCTCGACTGGGACCGAATGGTTGAAAAGGTTGACAGCTGGGTGCCCAGGGATCATGTGGCGACCGTTCGACAGATTGCCCGCGACATGGACCTCACCATTGCCGGATTCGTGCGGGGGCAGGGGTCCCTTTGCATCATTCTCGGGATGTTCTACGGGATCGCGCTGTCCTTCGCCGGGCTGAATTTCGGCCTCCTGATCGGCCTGTTCGCCGGCATGATCAGCTTCGTCCCCTATGTCGGCTCGGTCGTCGGTCTCGTTCTTGCGGTCGGCGTGGCGCTGGTCCAGTTCTGGCCGGACTATGTCCATATCGGCATCATCGCCGGTATCTTCTTTCTGGGCCAGTTTCTGGAAGGCAACATTCTTCAGCCACGCCTCGTCGGCAAGAGCGTTGGGTTGCATCCGGTCTGGCTGATGTTCGCGCTTCTTGCGTTCGGCGCCCTGTTTGGTTTCGTCGGCCTTCTTGTCGCCGTGCCCTGTGCAGCGGCGATCGGCGTGCTGGTCCGCTTCGGCATCGCGCGCTATATGGACAGCCAGCTGTACCACGGGCATCGTCACATCATGACCATCGATGCCGCGCCGAAACTGCCAGAGCGTGAACGCGCCGAGTAATGCAAATGATCCGCAAGTCCGAACAATTGCCGCTCGTTTTCAAGCATGAGCCTCAAAGGGGCCGTGACGATCTCATGGTGTCCGAGCGGCTCAAGGCGGCGGTTGCCATTATCGACAGCTGGCCGCGCTGGCCGTCGCCTGTCGTCATCCTTGCCGGGCCGGTCGGTTCGGGCAAGTCGCATCTGGCATCGATCTGGCGCGAGAACAGCGGGGCCGTTGATATTCGTCCGACGCGGACGGGCGATGCGGCCGAGCTTGCCGCACAAGGGCCGGTTTTGTTCGAAGATGCGGACCGGCAGGGATTCGACGACCAGGCCCTGTTTCACGTCATCAACAGTGTCCGTGAAAACGGAACCGGCCTTTTGATCACCAGCCGTCTCTGGCCCATGTCCTGGCCCGTCGAACTGCCGGACCTGCGGTCGCGCCTCAAAGCTGCGACGACGGTCGAAATGGGCGAGCCGGACGACGAGCTTCTCGCGCAGGTTCTCGTCAAGCTGCTCGCGGATCGGCAGCTCGCCGTGGACGATCGCCTGGTCGGCTATATCGTCGCACGGATGGAGCGGTCGCTCGAAGCGGCCCAGACCGTCGTGGAACGCCTCGACCATCTGGCTCTGGCGCGGGGGACGCGCATCAACCGTGTGCTTGCCGCCGAGGTCCTGAACAGCCTTGGGAAGACACGCGAAACCGATTGACTGTCACGGTTCAGTCGTCAAATTAGGCTAGCTGCATCGAAAGCAGGCAAAGCGAGCGGGACAATGGACAATCAAACCTCTACGACAAATGTCGATGTGCCGGCAATCGATGAAATCGATCTGCTGACGAGCCCCGAGCGCTTCATCAACCGGGAATTTTCCTGGCTGCAGTTCAACCGTCGTGTTCTCGAGGAAACGCTGAACACGGCCCATCCTTTGCTCGAGCGTGTGCGGTTCCTGTCGATTTCGGCCGCCAACCTCGACGAATTCTTCATGGTGCGCGTCGCCGGCCTTGAAGGCCAGGTCCGCCAGGGCGTCCTTGTCCGCAGTCCCGACGGCAAGACACCTGCCGAACAGCTGGAAGACATCCTCAAGGAAATCGACAATCTACAGATGGAACAGCAGGCCTCGCTGGCCGTCCTGCAGCAATATCTCGCCAAGGAAGATATCCTGATCGTTCGCCCCGTGTCCTTGTCCGCCGAGGACAGGAAGTGGCTCGCAACGGAATTCGAGCAATCCATCTTCCCCGTGCTGACGCCGCTGTCGATCGATCCTGCCCATCCGTTCCCGTTCATTCCGAATCTCGGCTTCACCATGGGGCTGCAGCTTGCCAGCAAAAGGGGCAAGGAGCCGATGACGGCGCTGTTGCGCCTGCCGGTGGCGCTCGACCGCTTCATTCGCCTGCCAGATGCGAAGTCGGTCATCCGCTACATCACGCTGGAGGATGCGGTCAGCCTGTTCATCGAGCGCCTTTTCCCCGGCTACGAGGTCAAGGGCTCGGGGACGTTCCGCATCATCCGCGACAGCGATATCGAGGTCGAGGAAGAGGCCGAAGATCTGGTGCGCTTCTTCGAAACCGCGTTGAAGCGCCGCCGCCGCGGCTCGGTTATCCGGATCGAGATCGATTCCGAGATGCCGTTCGAGCTACGCCGTTTCGTCGTTTCGGAACTGAATGTCCCGGAAAACCGCGTCGCCGTCCTGCCGGGGCTTCTGGCGCTCAACACGCTCTCGGAAATCACAAAGGCGCCGCGCGACGATCTGCGCTTCGAGCCGTACAATGCGCGATTTCCCGAACGTGTCCGCGAACATGCAGGTGATTGCCTCGCCGCCATTCGTGAAAAGGACATGGTCGTCCACCACCCCTACGAAAGCTTCGACGTGGTGGTCCAGTTTCTGCTCCAGGCTGCGCGCGACCCTGACGTTCTGGCGATAAAGCAGACGCTCTACCGCACCTCCAACGACAGCCCGATCGTGCGCGCGCTAATCGACGCGGCGGAAGCCGGCAAATCGGTGACGGCGCTGGTGGAGTTGAAGGCGCGCTTCGACGAGGAGGCGAACATCCGATGGGCACGCGATCTGGAGCGCGCCGGCGTACAGGTCGTCTTCGGCTTCATCGAACTAAAAACCCATGCGAAAATGTCGATGGTGGTGCGCCGCGAGGAAGGCAAGCTCAGAACCTATTGCCATCTGGGGACAGGCAACTATCATCCGATCACAGCGAAGATCTATACGGACCTGTCTTTCTTCACCTGCAATCCGAAGATTGCCCACGACATGGCCAATATCTTCAACTTCATTACCGGCTACGGCGAGCCCGAAGCCGGCATGAAGCTGGCAATTTCGCCGCACACGCTGCGTCCGCGCATTCTCCAGCACATTGCCGAAGAGGTTGCCCATGCCGAGGCCGGTCGTCCCGCCTCGATCTGGATGAAGATGAACTCACTGGTCGATCCGGAGATTATCGATGCGCTCTACCGCGCCAGCCGCGCCGGCGTCGAGATCGACCTGGTGGTGCGAGGCATATGCTGCCTGCGTCCGCAGGTGGCCGGCCTTTCGGACAAGATCCGCGTCAAATCCATCGTCGGCCGCTTCCTCGAACATTCGCGTATCTTCTGTTTCGGCAACGGCCATGGGCTTCCCTCCGAGCATGCCCTCGTCTATATCGGATCGGCGGACATGATGCCGCGCAATCTCGATCGGCGTGTGGAGACCCTGGTGCCTCTCATCAATCCGACCGTGCACGAGCAGGTGCTGTCGCAGATCATGTTGGGCAATCTCATCGATAACCAGCAGAGCTACGAAATTCTTCCGGACGGAACGTCGCGGCGCATGGATGTCGCGCGTGAATCCGAGCCCTTCAATGCGCAGGTCTATTTCATGACAAATCCCAGCCTCTCTGGCCGGGGTGAGGCCTTGAAATCCAGTACGCCCAAGGCAATCGCCGGCTGGGACAGCGGCAGAAGAAAATAAAACTGGAATGGCATGGTAGAATCTGAAGCCCAGGGGCGGCTGCCTGGAATTGCGCCGGTCTCCGTCGTGGATATCGGCTCGAACTCGATACGGCTCGTCATCTACGAAGGCCTGAGCCGGTCGCCCGCAGTGCTGTTCAACGAAAAGGTCATGTGCGGTCTCGGCAAGGGGATCGACGCCACCGGGCGCATGGATGCCGAAAGCGTCGAGCGGGCCCTGAGGGCGCTGCACCGGTTCAAGGCGCTGTCAGTGCAGGCGCGAGCCTCCACCGTCTTCGTGCTGGCGACGGCGGCTGCTCGAGATGCCTCCAACGGACCGGATTTCATCCGCCGTGCCGAAATCATTCTCGGCCAGAAAGTGCGCGTCCTCACCGGCGAGGAGGAAGCCTATTTTTCGGCGCTCGGCATCATCAGCGGCTATCATCATCCGGACGGCGTGGTCGGTGACCTCGGCGGCGGGTCTTTGGAGCTTGTCGATGTCGCCGGCTCGAAAATCGGCAAGGGCATAACCCTGCCGCTCGGCGGCATCCGTTTGTCTGAGCATGCCGAAGGGTCCGTCGTGAAGGCGCGGGCCCATGTGCGGCGCTACATGAAGGACGCTCAGGTTCTGCGCGCCGGTCAGGGCCGCACCTTCTATGCTGTCGGCGGCACCTGGCGGTCGATCGCGAAACTTCACATGGAATTGCGCGATTATCCGCTGCACATGATGCAGGGCTACGAAATTTCCTTCGATGACGCTATGGCCTTCCTGCCCGAGGTGATTGTGCAAAAGGACGTGAAGGCGCCTGCCTACGCCAATATCTCCAAGAGCCGCCGTGCGCTGCTCCCGTTCGGCGCTGTCGCGATGCAGGAGACCATCGCCCAGATGAAGCCCGCCCGGATTTCGTTTTCGGCCCTTGGCGTCCGCGAAGGCTATCTGTTTTCGCTGCTGTCGGATACGGAGCGCGCCTATGATCCGCTGCTGACGGCGGCGCGCGAGATCGCTATTCTCCGGGCGCGTTCGCCGGAACATGCGCGGGAACTGGCCGATTGGTCGGGAAAGATGGTGCCGCATTTCGGCGTTACCGAAACTGCGGAGGAAGGGCGCTACCGGCAGGCCGCCTGTCTGCTGGCCGATATCAGCTGGCGCGCCCATCCGGATTACCGGGGACTGCAGGCCCTCAACATCATCGCGCACAGCACATTTTCAGGGATCACCCATGCCGGGCGCGCCTATATCGCCCTTGCCAATTACTACCGGTTCGAAGGTCTGAACGACGATGGCGCGACCGAACCCCTGGCGGCCATCGCGACGCCGCGCCTTCTGGAACTGGCCAAGCTGCTTGGCGGTCTCTTGAGGGTGGTCTATCTTCTGTCGGCTTCCATGCCCGGGGTCGTACGCAATCTCGACATTCGTCCGTCGAAAGCGGCGGATCTCGACCTTGAATTCGTCGTTCCCGGCGTCTATTCGGAATTTGCCGGTGAGCGTCTCGACGGTCGATTGCAGCAACTGGCAAAACTGACCGGTAAGCGAATCGCCTTCCGCTTTGAGTAAGAACACGAACCAGTGTGACGGCCCCGGTGCATCGGCCTGCGAATAGATATGTGAGCAGGTACGTTGAAAACAGCAATGCGGTTAGTAAGATTGGGCGGCAGGGCAGGGCCGAGCGCGGACAAGGGCATTGGACATGGCAAGAATTTCTTACGGTGATCTGGGTTTTGGCGCCGATATGCTCTCTCCGCTGGTTGGCGGCCTCACGGCTTTCGATCGTTCTTCCTGGTCGTCCGGCTCGATTAAGCTCTATGACGACGCAAAGAACTACGTCGAGTTCACCGGTTCAGGATTGAAGGTGGCAACCTCAAACGGCGGGATAACAGATATCACCGCCGGCACAGTGACGGGCATGAAGCTCGTCGTCGGCGGAGTTTCGTTCATGACAGTGACCGGCGCCAGCATGCCGGCCGCCGGATTGGGCGACGCGCTCTTTGCCGGAAACGACGCCGCATTTCTGACATTGCTGCTCGCCGGCGCAGATGTCGTTGTCGGCACCCGCCACAACGACGTGCTGCTTGGCCTGGATGGCAAGGATACGCTGGAGGGCAGGGCGGGCGACGACGTTCTCGTGGGCGGTGCCGGCGCCGACAGGCTGCTTGGCGGCGAGGGCAGCGATATCGCCGCCTATGTCTTCGCGACAGAAGGCGTTTTGGCAAATCTTGCCGATGCCACCGCCAATATCGGCGATGCCAAAGGCGACACATACGCATCCATCGAGGGTATCATCGGTTCGGACCATGCCGACACTCTGGTTGGCGATGCCAAGTCAAACGTGCTGTCCGGCGGGGCAGGCAGCGACTACCTGGTCGGCGGCGGAGGCAAGGACACGTTTTTCGGCGGTTCCGGTAACGACGTGATGGCGGGCAGTGCGGGCGCGGATCGGTTTTCTGGCGACGACGGTTTGGACCAGGTGTCCTATGCCAAATCCACCAAGGCTATCGTTGCCTATCTCTCCAAGACATCGCTCAATACCAACGACGCCAAGGGCGATGTGTTTTCCTCGGTGGAAGGCCTAGCCGGCTCCATCTACGACGACAAGCTGTCCGGCAATGGCGGAACCAACATCCTCTACGGTGATTTCGGCAATGATGAGCTTCACGGCGGCGCCGGAAGCGACCTCCTGACCGGCCATGTCGGCGCCGACGATCTCTACGGCGGGTCCGGAGCGGATCTTTTCGCCTTCTCGAATCTCTGGGACTCGAACACGTCTGCGCTCGGCCGCGACACGATCTATGATTTCTCTGCCAGCGCGGGGGACAGTATCGACCTGTCCGCTATTGATGCCAATTACCAGCTCGCGGGCGAGCAGGCATTCCGCTTCATCGGCACCGCCGGCTTCAGCGGTGTATCCGGGCAGTTGCGCTATGAGAAAAAGGCCTCAGACACCTATATCTATGCCGATGTCAACGGTGACAG
Source organism: Pararhizobium gei (assembly GCF_029223885.1). Classification (NCBI taxonomy): domain Bacteria; kingdom Pseudomonadati; phylum Pseudomonadota; class Alphaproteobacteria; order Hyphomicrobiales; family Rhizobiaceae; genus Pararhizobium; species Pararhizobium gei. Next base: position 1,791,825 of record NZ_CP119409.1, read on the forward strand.
GAAGGCCGATTTTGCCATCCATCTCGATGACGCTTTAAACTTGAGCAAGGATTATTTCTTCCTGTAACCAGCCGAACATGGAAACGAGGCCCCCGCGGATCTTTCGCGGGGGCCTTTTTCAAGCGTGGTCCTTATTTCGCGTTCAGGAATTCGCCGACTTCGAGCAAAACGAATTCATTGTCGTCTGCCTTGTCGAGGGCGCGGCCGGCAGAGAAGGGAAGATTGTTGTCGTTGCCGACGATGATGTGGGTATCATCGATGCGGTCGACATTCTCGATGGTGACGAAGGGCATGTCGTAAAAACCTTCGCCGCCGCCCTGGCGCTTCTTGTTGTCGGGATCGGCGATCTTCAGGAGATCGATATAGCCGATCTTGCGCACGGCTTTGCCGGCATTCGCGTCGGTCATTTCGATCTTGTAGACGCGCTTCACCTTCGAGCCGACGGCAAAGCAATCCGCCTTCGGCTCCTTCGGGTTGGCGCAGGCCTTGTCGACAGTGCCGGCACCGTTGTCGCGCTCGATCACCAGCGCGGTCTTGTCATCCAGCATGTTGAAGTCGCCGATCGCCTCGCCGCCTTCAGCAAGCGGATAGAGCCAGCTGCGACCGGTCCAGGCCTTCGATGCGACATCGAGTTCGACGATGCGCAGCGCCGGGCGGCCTTCGGCCTGCTCGACATTTTCGGCATCCGTCCAGATCGGACCTTCCAACAGGCCGTAAAGCTTGGTTCCGTCCTTAGACAGTGCCAGGCCCTCGTAGCCGCCGGAACGCTTGATATTGAGCGTCGGCATCGGCTTGGAGGGATCTGCCTGGACAGTCAGCGTCGGGTTGTCGGGCGACATCACGGCCTTCTCGTTGACGGTGGTCGCAATCACGTCCGTCAGCTTTCCGTCGAGGTCGAATTTCAGGATATAGGGACCGAATTCCTCGCCGACCCAGAAGCCGTCGGCAACGGGCTGGATCGATTCGACGTCGAAATCTGCCCCCGTCAGGTAGCGCTTGGCAGCGCCTTCCATAACGATGGGGAAGGGTGCCTTCTTGTCCGGGTCGGACAGAAAGACAGTCTTCAGAGCCTCGACCTTGCCGCCGTCCCAGTCGATCCTGATGTTGTGCAGCATCAGCATGGTGTCCGAAGAATTCAGCTTGGACCCGAAGCCATTGTCCGACATGCTCCAGAAGGTACCGTCCGGCATGGTCTTGATGCCGGAAAAGCCCTGCATTGGCTGGCCATCGAAAGGCAGCGACAGACCGGTCAGGCGAACGCCGTCCTTGCCGGGCACCGTGCCGAGCCCATCGGCCCGCTTGCGGTCTGCGGTCGTGAACTTGCCGGAGGTCTTGAGATAGTCGGACGAATCGGCCGGTGCAGCGATGATGGTGTTCGCCGGCAGGACGGCATGCGCCGCCAATTTGGCCGGGAAGACGGTATCTGCGGCGAAAGCGCCGGATGTCATCAGGAGTCCGAGTGCGACGGAGGCAAAGAGAGATTTTTTCATCATGTTTCCATTCGAGCGGTGTGTTCGAGACGTTCCGCTTAGCAGGGCATTGATGTCGGTGACTTGACGCCGGGATGAAGCTTTGGTGACGGTTCCTGGCGCAGGGCCGCTATTCGGCCGGAATCCGCAAGTCGAAGGGAACGGCCGTCTTGGCCCCGGTCGTCAGCGCAAGCGCCATGACGCCGAGCATCTGCCCGCGCCCCTTGACCGCATGGGGGCCGAGGTCTTCCGTTGTGATGGTGCCCGGCATCGCGACGCGCTGGGCAAGCTCCGTCGATATCAACACCGGACGCTTCAAGGATCTGCAAAGAGCTTCCAGTCTTGCCGTCGTGTTCACGGTGTCACCGAAATACGCGATCTTGTGACGGTCTACACCGATTTCGGCGGTAATGATGAAGCCCCCGTGCAATGCCGCCCGCAGGCGCGGAACCTGGCCGAAGTTTTTCCGCCATGCCTCCGCATTCGCCTCGATGTCCTGCAGAATGTCGAAGACGCAGCGGATGCAGCGCGCATGTTTCAGGCCGCGTTCCATCGGCCAGGTGATGATCGCGGCGTCGCCGACATAATCGTCGATGGCTCCTTTGTATCGGCGCACCGGCTCCGCAAAGGCTGCGAACAGGGCTTTCAGGAATTGCTGCGCGCGCAGGTCTCCATGTTTCTCCGCAAACGGCGTGGAATCGGCGAGATCGATGAACAGAAAGATGCGTTCTTCCCGAACCGGCTTTCGATACCGGCTGGTCAGCATGCTCGTGAAGACATCCCTGCCGAGCAGGTCCCGCACGCGCAGGACGAAAATGATCAGCCCGCAGACGGCCAGCGCGTAAAGGAAAACGTTGAGTGGCATGACGAGGGTGTCGGCCAGCGACGAGGACTTGAGCATCTTCAGCGACGAGAGCAGGATGGCCGCAAGCGCGTAGCCGATGCTCATCAGGATTTCGAAGATGACGAGGCTGGAGACAACGAAGCCGAGCGTGGGAAAGCGCTCGATCCGCCGGTAAAGCCCGCGAAGGAAGATCCGGCGTTCGAACGCAATCAGCGGCACGCCCATGAACACGGCGAAGATAGCGCCGATGATGACGGGCTCATCGGGATAAACAACGAGACTGTAGATCACACCGCTCAGCGCCATGCCGAGCGTGATCATCAGCCAGTTCTCGGTAGCGGATATCTCTCTCATGACGCCCGGTTGTTTGTGGTGCTGTGCGCATTGTTCCACTTCACTGCCAAGCGTCAAGTGATTTCACGTACTTGAACCTGCCCATGCCCAGGCAGGACAGAAAATTATTGACAAAGATTGCGACAGGTCAAAATTGCCGCCTTACGGCAATCAGAGCTCCACGGCCTCGATTTTGCGATCGACGAATCGCAAGGCTACGTCGCCATTGATGAGCTTCAGCGCCGTATCGCCGAACAGTTCGAGGCGCCAGCCCTTCAGGGCGCCGACATCGGCCTTTGCGCCTTCCGACGCGATTCGTTCCAGATCTTCGGAATTGGCGATGATCTTGGCGGCGACCCCCTGCTTCTCGGCAATCAGCTTCAGAAGCACCTTGAGCAGTTCGATGGCAGCGGCAGCGCCCTCTGGCGACTGGCTTTGGCGCGGCATTTTCGGCATCTCGGATTTCGGCATCTCAAGTGCGGCGTTGACGGCCTCGATGATCGCCGTCCCTGCGGTCGAGCGTTCCCAGCCCTTGGGGATCGTGCGCAGACGTGACAGGGCCTCTGCATCCTTCGGCTGTTGCTGGGCGATCTCGTAGAGCCCGTCGTCTTTGATAATGCGACCGCGCGGCACGTTGCGATTGCGGGCCTCGCGCTCGCGCCAGGCGGCGACCTTCTGAAGGACGGCGAGTTCCACCGGCTTTTTCAAGCGCATCTTCAGACGCTGCCAAGCGTCGTCCGGATGGATGTCGTAGGTTTCCGTGGCCTCCAGAATGGCCATTTCCTCCGTCAGCCAGAGCGAGCGGCCTTCGCGCTCAAGCTCTGCCTTCAGATGCAGGTAGACATCGCGCAGATGCGTGACGTCGGCGAGCGCGTAATCCAGCTGCTTTTCGGAGAGCGGCCGCCGGCTCCAGTCGGTGAAGCGCGAGGATTTGTCGATATGCACGTTCTTGATGCGGCTGACCAACTGGTCGTAGGACACGCTGTCGCCGAAGCCGCAGACCATGGCCGCGACCTGCGTGTCGAAGATCGGATGCGGGATCAGCCTGCCGAGATTGTAGATGATTTCAATGTCTTGCCGGGCAGCGTGAAACACTTTCGTCACGGCGGTATTGGCCATGAGTTCGAAGAAGGGCGAGAGATCGATGTTCTTCGCCAAAGGATCGACGATCACGGCAATCTCCGGCCCGGCCATCTGGATCAGGCAGAGCTGCGGCCAGAAGGTCGTCTCGCGCAAAAATTCCGTATCGATCGTCAGATACTGCCCCTTGGCCAGCGTTTCGCAGGCTGCGGCAAGTTCGGCTGTTGTTTCAATCATCAAACTTCAATCACTGTGGCGGAAATGCGGCCTCATTTTCTTCCGATGTATCCCTTCATGCCAAGGGTCACAATCGAAAAACGCTCAGGCGATCCGGAAATATCCCGTCATCCCCGTCTTCTGATGCTCGATGATATGGCAATGGAGCAGCCAGTCGCCGGGATTGTCGGCTACCAAAGCAAGTTCGGCCTGCTCGTCCGGAAGCAACAAGATCGTGTCAGTCGGCGGCGGTAGAATCGCGCGCCTGTTCGAGGAGATCACCCGGAAGCTCAGGCCGTGCAGATGGATCGGATGGGCGTGCGGCGTACGGTTGCGGACCTGAAGCACATAGCTTCGTCCAAGTTTCAACTCTGAGAGCGGTGCCACCGGATCGGGCGTGTCGCCCGGCCACGGCACCTTGTTGATCGCCCAGAACGTATAACCGATCGTGCCGCAGATGCTGGGCGACGGCGCATGCTCCGCCGTGGCCGTGAAATCGAGGGGAATGCGTTCGGCCGTGGACAGATCGGCCTCGGCGACGGGATTGGCAGGCAGTGGGCTGACATCGCGAATGTCACGCTTCAGCGACTGGCCGGTCGCCCGCAGCGTCGCGATCGTCCACGGCGTCGAGCCCCGGAAGTTGCCGAGCGTCACCACCGCGCCCTCGGTATCGGGCATGCGCAGGACAAGTTCGGCGCGCTGGCCCGGACCGAAATCGAGCCGGTCGAGCGGAGTGGGTATCTCCACCGGGTTGCCGTCAAGCGCGATCACCATCGCAGCCGCGCCATCAATACCGACAGTATAGATGCGCGTGACGTCGGTCGCGGCGAGACGCAGGCGCACGAGGCCGCCAGCGGGCGCGTCATGGGCCGGCGCCTCAAGCCAGTTGGCGGTGCGAACCGTGCCGTAGGTTCCGCCGCGGGCCGCGTCGCGGGGTTTGAAGGGTGCAAGGAAAGCGCCGTCTTTCCCCAGCCGCCAATCGCGGAGGTTAAGCACGATCTCGGCATCGAAAAGCGGATCGGCCGGATCCTCCACGACGATGACGCCGGTCAGTCCATGCCCCATCTGCGTCAGCGTGTTGCAGTGCGGGTGATACCAGAAGGTACCGGCATCCGGCGGCGTGAACGCATAGTCGAAGCTGTCCCCGGCATAGACGTAAGCCTGCGTCATCTCCGGCACGCCGTCCATGGCATTGGGAATGCGCAAACCGTGCCAGTGCACTGTCGTCGGTTCGTCAAGGCCGTTTACCAGCCGGGCCGCGAAGGGCTCGCCCTTGCGCATGCGCAGAACCGGGGGAACGTCGCCCTCGGCAGGAATGCCGAGCGTATAGGTCATCAGCTTGCGGGTCACGGCTCCCGCAGCGATATGCCTGTTGATGAATCGCGTGGTGAGCACGGCCGGGACCGGCGCCGCCAGGCCGTTGCGCGCGGCGAGCCCAGCGCCGAGCGAGAAGCAGGCTGCGGCGGTGGCCGATCCCGTCAGAAACGTGCGGCGGCGGATGGCGGACATGGATGGCTCCCGCTGTTGCGATGCCGTCTTTTAAGCTTGAACCCGCTATTCAGCAATTGCTACGCCCGCGCATCTTGCCGCAGGCTGCCCTGTCGCGTCAGGGCTTCTTTTCATCACCGGGTGAGGCCGCGAGCTTGTTGAAGAAGGAGGAGGTGCGCAACAAATTGCGAAACCGCATCGAACGCTCCCCCGCCGGTACTGCGCCGCGTGCCATCATGCGCTGCAGGGTGTAGACCATGAAGCCGAGAAGCACGGCGGCGGTGTAGATGAACAGCGCTTGCGGCCCGAAAATGTCGAGCATGACGGACGCGAACAGCGGCCCGATGATGGCGCCGATCGACCAGAAGAACAGCATGCCGGCCGAGACGAGCGCGTGCTGTCCTTCGGCGGCATGGTCGTTGGCGTGGGCCGAGCAGAGCGAGTAGAGCGGCATGGCAAAGGCGCCGAAAATGAAGATGCCGACAAAATTGGCCCATGCGTCGCTGCCCGCGAAAAAGGCGAGGTAGAGGCCGGCGAGCAGGGAGCCGAACGTGGCAAACAGGATGACCAGCCGCCGGTCCAGCCGGTCGGAATAGAGCCCGAGCGGATATTGCAGGACCACGCCGCCGATGATGCCGACGCTCATGAAGGTGGCGATCGCCGTGATCGACAGGCCGATGCCCTCGGCATAGATCGGCCCCAGCGACCGGAACGTCGAGTTCGTCAGGCCCACGACGATGCAGCCGACAGTGGCAAGCGGCGAGATGTTCCACAGCGCCCTGATATCGAACTTGATCGCCTCCGGCGCGCCGGGGCTGGACCGGTCGGCAAAGGAAATCGGCACCAGCGACAGCGTCAGCGCCATGGAGACGATGGCAAACAGCTGGAATCCTTCGATGCCGACGGTCGGGATCAGATATTGCGCGGCGGTGACAGAGCCGAGATCGACAAGCCGGTAGATCGACAGGGTGCGCGCTCGATTGGCATTCGTTACCCGCGCGTTCAGCCAGCTTTCCACCGTCGCAAAGAGGCTGGCAAAACACAGTCCGGCGATGAGCCGCATCAAAAACCAGAACCAGGGATCGATCCAGAGCACCATTGCGATGGACGCGGCGGACGCGATCGCCGCCATGGCCGAAAACGTCCTGATATGACCGATGGAGCGCAGGATGCGCGTCACATAGATGCAGCCGATGGCAAAGCCGATATTGTAGCCCGTGCCGACAAGCCCGATCAGCGAGGTCGAAAACCCCTCCTGCAGCGCGCGCAGCGAGATATACGTCCCCTGCAGGCCGTTGCCACCGATCAGAATACCGGCAGTAATGAGAAGAGGGATGAGAGGGCGGATCTGGGACATAGGACGGCGAAATCCGTTGCGGCGACTCAAGCGCCAGACAGGATGGTCAGCGATCTCTTAGACCCGTCACAGCGCCGGAACCAGCCCGGCTTCCGCCAAATTTGCATCGCGTCGCGACGCTCACCCGCTTTTCGGCAAACACGTGCCGAAGAGCATCACATGGCACTGATCCGATTGCGGCCGCCGCGCTTGGACCGGTAGAGACCATCATCGGCCCGTTTCAGGATATCGTCACTCGATTCGTCCGTCAGAAGGAATTCGCTGAGACCGCCGCTGATCGTAACGCGGTGGCCGAGCGCCTGTCCGATCTCGGCGGTGATGCGCAGGCGCAGTCGGTTGGCATTGGGGAGCCCCTGTTCCATTCGGGTGGCCGGCATGAGCACGACAAATTCGTCTCCGCCGTGGCGTGCCAGCACATTGGCCACGGGCAGGTGTGTCCGGCAGGCCTCGGCGATCGTCGTCAGGAAACGGTCGCCCATCGGATGGCCGAGATCATCATTGACCCGTTTGAAGTTGTCGATGTCGAACATCAGGACGCAGGAGGGAATATGATCGCGGCGGAAAAGGTCGAATTGCAGATGCAATGCGTCCAGAAGTCGGCGGCGGTTGAACAGGCCGGTGAGGGCGTCCGTTTCGCTCATCTCGCGCAACTGCTTTTCGACGGCGTTCTTTTCCGTGATGTTGCTGGCGACCCAGACGACGGCATCCTCTCCGTCAACGGTGAAATCGAGCGCCTGAATGCGTCCTTCGAACCATATGGGCTGATCCGGTCCGGTGGTTTCCAGACCCTTCACGTCGCTGCCGGCAAGGCTGTATTCGACGATGTGCAATTGCCGTGACAGGAGCGCCTTGCCGATCTCCGTCGAAAACCAGCGTGCCTTTTCCAGGTTGAGCACATCGAATATGCTCTGGCCTATCAGGGAACTGCCGTCATGGTAATAGCGGTGGTCCGACCCGCCAAAAATTGCGGCATAGCGGCCGCTTCGCGTGAGAATGAACGCCGGGTCCGGCAAGGCGGCGAGAATGAAATACAGCTGCTCGCGGGAAAACGAGAGGTCTTCTTGCCTGGTCCTGATCGGATGGCTTGCTGAGGCGGTCATGGCTTCTGCTCTGCTGTCGGTTCGTATTTACTGCAGCGCCCACGATGGACGGCGTCCAATTTGCATACGCAGCTTATAATTTTACATATAAAACCTTCGAAATGTTCAATACACAGAGACGCCGCTAACACGACGCAAGGCCCCGCGTCGGATTTCTCATGAGCATTGTGTCCAGAGCGTTATTGAAAGGCGTTGTGCGTCTCGCAAGATTCTTCTATGGCGTCTGCAACAGTCCCGGCCTTGACAAATCGGCCCCGCCATGCGCTTTTCCGCCCGATTTTGACGCTGCCGCAGCGCGCTTCGGCGTGGCTGCGCGCCACCCATTGTTCCAGGATAATATGATGCATCGTTACCGCAGCCACACTTGCGCCGCTCTTGGCAAGGCCGATGTTGGCCAGACCGTTCGCCTGTCCGGCTGGGTTCACCGCGTCCGCGATCATGGCGGCCTGCTGTTCATCGACCTTCGTGATCATTATGGCATGACGCAGATCGTCGTCGATCCGGATTCGCCCGCCTTCAAGGCGGCGGAGACCGTGCGCGGCGAATGGGTGATCCGCATCGACGGCACCGTCAAGGCGCGTTCGGACGAGACGGTCAACAAGCAGATGGCGACCGGCGAGATCGAGCTTTATGCGCAGGAGATCGAAGTACTCTCCGCTGCCAAGGAATTGCCGCTGCCGGTGTTCGGCGAGCCGGACTATCCCGAGGACGTGCGCCTGAAATACCGCTTCCTCGACCTGCGCCGCGAAACCCTGCACAGGAATATCGTCAAGCGCACCCAGATCATCGCCGATATGCGCGCCCGCATGAACGCCATCGGCTTTGCCGAATATTCGACGCCGATTCTCACGGCCTCTTCACCGGAAGGCGCGCGCGACTTCCTCGTGCCGTCGCGCATCCATGAAGGCAAGTTCTTCGCCCTGCCGCAAGCGCCGCAGCAGTACAAGCAGTTGCTGATGGTCGCCGGTTTCGACCGCTACTTCCAGATTGCACCCTGCTTCCGCGACGAAGACCCCCGCGCCGACCGCCTGCCGGGCGAATTCTACCAGCTCGATCTCGAAATGAGCTTCGTCACCCAGGAGGATGTCTGGAACACGATGGAGCCCGTCATGCGCGGCGTCTTCGAGCAGTTTGCCGAAGGCAAGCCGGTGACGCAGGAGTTCCGTCGCATTCCCTACGACACCGCCATCCGAACCTATGGCTCCGACAAGCCGGACCTGCGCAACCCGATCGAGATGCAGGCCGTCACCGAACATTTTGCCGGTTCCGGCTTCAAGGTTTTCGCGGGCATGATCGAACGCGATCCGAAGGTCGAGGTCTGGGCGATCCCGGCCAAGACCGGCGGCTCGCGCGCCTTCTGCGACCGCATGAACGCCTGGGCGCAATCGACCGGCCAGCCGGGTCTCGGCTATATTTTCTGGCGGACGGAAGAGGACGGCACGACCGCCGGCTCCGGCCCGCTTGCCAAGAACATCGGCCCGGAGCGGACCGAGGCCTTGCGTATCCAGCTCGGTCTCGACGTCGGCGATGCCTGTTTCTTCGTCGCTGGCGATCCGGCAAAATTCTACAAGTTCGCGGGCGAGGCCCGCACCCGCGCCGGCGAGGAACTGAACCTCGTCGACCGCGACCGGTTCGAACTGTGCTGGATCATCGACTTCCCGTTCTACGAGTGGCTTGATGACGAAAAGCGCATCGATTTCGCCCACAACCCCTTCTCCATGCCGCAGGGCGGCCTTGAAGGGCTGAATGGTCCGGACCCCCTGTCGCTCAAGGCCTATCAGTACGACCTCGTCTGCAACGGCTTCGAAATTGCCTCCGGCTCAATCCGTAACCAGTTGCCCGAGGTGATGGTCAAGGCGTTCGAGCTGACCGGCAAGTCGGCGCAGGAGGTCGAGGAACAGTTCGGCGGCCTTTACCGCGCCTTCCAGTATGGCGCTCCGCCGCATGGCGGCATGGCGGCCGGTGTCGATCGCGTCATCATGCTGCTCGTCGGCGCAAAGAACCTGCGCGAAATCTCGATCTTCCCGATGAACCAGCAGGCGCAGGACCTGCTGATGGGCGCCCCGTCGCCGGCCACGCCCGCGCAGTTGCGCGAACTCGCATTGCGGGTGATACCGATGGCGCCAAAGAAGGACTGAGCCCCGGAACCTTTCCGTCCTCCTTGTGTTGTCTGGCGAAGACAATGCAAGGAGACAGACATGCGCCCTATTCTTCTCGCCGCGACCGCGGCTCTACTCACCTTATCCGCGTCTGCTCAAGCGCAAGACGTCATCGTGACCCAGCCCTCGACAACCACGGTGGTGCCGTCCACGACGACGGTTGTCGAGGTTCCCGGCGAAGTCCGCACTTATGTTCTGGAGCAAAACGTCCAGTCAGTGCCCTATGAAGGCGATGTGCTGATCGGTGAAGTCCTGCCGCAATCCGTCGAGACCCGTGTGATCGATGGCAATGGCAATTATGCCTATACGGTCGTCAACGAACGGCGTGTCATTGTCGATCCGCAGACGCGACAGGTCATTGAGATTCTAGAGTAACCGAACGATAGAGCATCGAACGATACGAAAACGGCCGCGCCAATTGATTTTGCCGCGGCCGTTTTGCATGCATAGGTGTCGTGCCGGTCAGTCGTTCGCGGTTACCTTGACGCCAAGCACGCTAGGCACCGTGTTCGGAGCGCCCATTGCGGCGCCGACGATCATCGGAAAAGGAACCGGTTTTGCAGGCTCGGCGCTGATCGTCAGGCTTTTCGGCGCATCCAGATAGCTGTTGACCGCGGTCGAGACCTGGTTCTGCAGTTCCGGCACATTGAGCTGCGCCATCATCAAGGGCACCATTCCCTTCAAGGACTGAGCAAGCTGGTCGCCGGAAACACCCTGCTGGGCGCCGATATAATCCAGCACTTTCTTGGTGATCGTTGCGTCATCGAAGCGGATGGAGGCGCTGTTGAACGTCAGCTGCTGCATCAGGCCCATCATGGCCATGCCCATGGCCTGGTTGGCCTCCTCCTTGTTGGGATTGGCTGCAGCACTGTTGGTCGCCTCCTGAACAGCCTTCACGAAGTCCAGCGTATAGCCCGAAAAGTCAAAGCCCAGGGCAAGACGGCCGACATTCGCGAAGTCGAAGGCATACTCCTCCAGCGAAACATTGCCCGAAGCGATCTCCCAGCTGCCCTTCATGGTCATTTCGCCGTCTAGCGTCGTCAGGCCGAGCTTGGCGATTGCGTCCTTGGCCTTGGCGTCCTCGATACCGGACAGATCCGCCTTGATGCCGGAGAAGCTTGCGTCGAAATCAAAGCCGGCGTCGCTTTCCTGCTTGGTCAGATTGGCTTCGGAGCTTTCCATCGAAAACACCTGTTTGCCCTTCAAAGACACCGTGATCGGGCCGGACCCGGCGGTTTCGTAAAGTATGATGTCGTTGATCGTGTTTCCAGCCGGATTGCCGGGGATGGTCAGCCCGCCCATCGTGATGCCGCTTGCCTTGACCTCGACCTCCGCGTCCTTCGCATCGACGTCCGGCAGGGTTACCGTCTCGACATAGTAACCGCCGCCATCCGTCTCCTCGACGCCTTCCAGGGTGACTTCGCCGATTTTCAGGGGATTGCCGGGGTTGGCGGTCGGTTTCACACTGACGCCCGAAAGCGTGACGGTCGAGCCATCGACAGCTACGTTGTCATAGGCGATCGTGGCGCCGTTTGCCGCATAGGCAGCATTGAGCTTGGCAACGAGATCCGCGCCGTCGAGCGCAAAGGCCGGGCTGGAAAGACCGATGAGCGCTACGCTTGCGAGCATCAGACGGAAGTTGCGGTGGATCATCATACGAAGGGGTCCTTGGTTCACGGCGATTGGTTTCAAATGCACTTCTAATACGGATTGCGGCCGAAATATATTCGAAAGCTTTTCCGAACCCTATCCGTTGCCTGCTTTTCATCTGCCAGGCTGTTTGCTCTCGGTGATGTGGCGGGTATTGCCGGATCGACACACATTCGATCGAACGGAGCTGAAAAATGTCGAACTGACCGTTCTATGCTCTGCTGTGCGAAAAGCGGTTCTCCACAGCGCAATGCCCTGCAATCCTTGCTGTTGCGGGCTTCTTGGGGTAGCAAGAACCCATGGGACAAAGCCTTTTGCCGCCATCGGGCGGAGACGACCACATTCAGCCGGTAGACCTCAAGGCGGCGCTGGAAGAGCGCTATCTTGCCTATGCCCTGTCGACCATCATGCACCGCGCTCTGCCGGACGTTCGCGACGGTCTTAAGCCCGTCCATCGTCGCATCATTCACGCCATGAGCGAGATGGGCATCCGCCCGAACTCGGCCTTCAAGAAATGCGCCCGCATCGTCGGCGATGTCATCGGTAAGTTCCACCCGCATGGCGATCAGTCCGTCTATGACGCGCTGGTGCGTCTGGCCCAGGATTTCTCGCAGCGTTACCCGATTGTCGACGGACAGGGAAATTTCGGCAATATCGACGGCGACAGCGCAGCCGCCTATCGGTACACCGAGGCCCGGATGACCGACGTCGCTGCCCTGTTGCTGGATGGCATCGAACAGGACGCCGTTGACTTCCGGCCGACCTACAACGAGGAGGACCAGGAGCCGGTCGTCCTGCCCGGCGCCTTCCCGAACCTGCTCGCCAACGGCGCTTCGGGCATTGCCGTGGGCATGGCCACGTCCATTCCGCCGCACAATGCCCATGAACTCTGTGACGCCGCCCTCCACCTGATCAAGAATCCGGGTGCGTCCGTCGAAGATCTGATGCTCGACCCGAACAATCCTGAGCGTGGCGGTATCGAAGGCCCCGATCTTCCCACGGGCGGCATCATCATAGACAGCCGTGAAAGCATCATAGAGGCCTACAAGACCGGCCGCGGCGGTTTCCGGGTGCGCGCCAAATGGGAGGTCGAGGACACCGGTCGCGGTGGCTACCAGATCATCGTCACGGAAATTCCATTTCAGGTCCAGAAGTCGCGTCTGATCGAAAAGATTGCCGAGCTTCTCATTGCCCGCAAGCTGCCGCTGCTCGAGGACGTCCGCGACGAATCGGCGGAAGATGTCCGTCTGGTTCTGGTGCCCAAGAGCCGTTCGGTTGATCCGACCATCCTGATGGAATCCCTGTTCAAGCTGTCGGAACTCGAAAACCGCTTTCCGCTGAACATGAATGTGCTTTCCATGGGCCGAGTGCCGCGCGTGATGGCGCTGAACGAGGTTCTGTCGGAATGGCTCGCCCATCGCCGCGAGGTGCTGCAGCGCCGCTCGCGGTTTCGTCTGGCGGCGATCGATCGCCGTCTGGAAATTCTCGGCGGCTATCTGATCGCCTATCTCAATCTCGATGAGGTCATTCGCATCATCCGCGAGGAGGACGAGCCCAAGCCGGCCCTGATGGCGAGGTTCAAGCTCACCGACCTGCAAGCCGAATCGATCCTCAACATGCGCCTGCGCTCGCTGCGCAAGCTGGAGGAGTTCGAGATCCGAACCGAATTCGACGCGCTGTCGAAGGAAAAGGCGGAGATCGAAACGCTGCTCGCTTCGGACGAGAAGCAGTGGCAGACGGTCGCCTGGGAAATCGGCGAGGTGAAGAAGAAATTCGCCAAGGCCACCGAACTCGGCCGCCGCCGCACCCTGTTCTCGAATGCGCCGGAAGCCGATCTCGAGGCGATCCAGCAGGCGATGATCGAAAAGGAACCGATCACTGTCGTCATCTCGGAAAAGGGCTGGGTGCGCGCGCTGAAGGGCCATATTTCGGACGTCAAGACGCTACAGTTCAAGGAAGGCGACGGGCTGAAGCTGTTCTTCCCGGCATCGACCACGGATCGAATCGTAATCGTGACCACGGGTGGAAAAGCCTATACGCTGGGGGGCGACAAACTGCCGGGCGGACGCGGGCATGGGGAACCGCTCCGTATTATCGTGGATATGGAAAATGATCAGGATGTGCTCACGGCCTTCGTCCACGATCCCCAACGCAAGCTTCTGATCTCCTCGGCCGCAGGCAATGGCTTTGTGGTTCCGGAGGCCGACATGGTCGCAAATACCCGCAAGGGCAAGCAGATCATGAACGTCGCCATGCCGGACGAGGCCAAGCTGGTCATCCCGGTCAAGGGCGACCACGTCGCGATCGTGGGTGAAAACCGCAAGATGCTGGTTTTCCCGCTAGCGCAAATTCCGGAGATGGGTCGCGGCAAGGGCGTGCGCCTGCAGCGCTACAAGGATGGCGGCGTTTCGGACATCCGCTGCTTTGCCATCGCCGATGGCCTGACATGGGCCGATAGCGCCGGCCGCAGTTTTGTGAAGACCAAGGACGAACTGATCGAATGGCTGGGCGATCGCGCAACGGCGGGCAGGGCGGTGCCGAAGGGCTTTCCGAGGAGCGGGAAGTTTACGGGGTGACGAGAGACGGATGCATTCGGGAGATTTACGTCCGCCATAGATCGAATGGGACGGTGTAATCCCGCAGAAATTGTGCCGCGCCCAATTCATCAATTTCTCCGGCGGCGACAGATAGAACAAAGGCGATAACGTCTGCTTGTTCCGCTTCGATAAGCAGGCCATTGATCAGCAGAAAGGTAAAAGCTGCAAGCCAGCCCGTCCTCTTGTTGCCATCGGAAAAGCCGTGGTTTCGAACAATGCCGTAAAGGTAAGCCGCAGCGAGAACGTGGATATCGTCCTCACCGTAGGCCGCTTTATTCATTGGCTGAGCCAAGGCGGATTCGAGTGCGTTTGCATCCTTGAGACCTGGCAAGCCTCCATGCTCCAGGATTTGTTCTTGATGAATGATCTCAATTGCATCGCGCGACAGCCACTTTGTTGAGGTCATTTCGCCAGTTCACGCAGCGCAATATGATACTTTTTCATGCCGATCCTGGCTGCTCGCAATTGTTCTGCAAGGTCATCCTTTTGGGGGGCGAGCTCAAGCGTGCTCCCGGTTTCCTTCAATTGAAACTCATCGCCAGCCTTCAGCCCGAGACGGTCAAGGACTTCCTTCGGGATGATGATGCCTTCGGAGTTGCCGATTTTGCGAATTGTAAGATGCATGGAATAGTCTCCGATGTTATAATCGCGTTATAACATCAGGCAATCTTCAGTGCAATTATTCTCAATGAAGCGGCGGCGCGACAGAAACCGCTGATCGTTGCCGCATTTGCCACGCCGAATGTCCGACCAGGGCCACAATCAACACCGCACCGCCGGCCAGCGTCTGCACGGTCGGAACTTCCATGAAGACGATCCAGACCCAGATTGGTGCCAGGATCGTTTCCAGCAGGTAGAACATGCCGACTTCCGGGGCCGAAAGATAACGAGGCCCGGTGGCGAGGCAGAAGAAGGCGAGTGGGATCATCACCAGCCCGTCGAAGATGATCCAGCCGGGGTGGGCGATCTCAAGCCCTGATCCGGGTGACAGGAGATAACCGATCACGCATGGAAAGATGGCTGTGGCCAGCGGCACCAGCCCCATGTCGCGGCCGGAGGCGCGGCTGACGGTAATCGCGGAGGCAAGCAGCAGCGCCGAGCAGACTGCCATGGCGTCGCCGGCAAAATTGCCGCTCGCCAGTCCGTCCTGAACGATGATGCCGACGCCGCCGACCATCGCCGCCATGGTAACAAGCGTTGCATTGGCAGGGCGTTCCGCGAGGAAAACCCAGGACAGCGCGGCTGCAAACATCGGCGTGAAGGCGACGATGAACACCACGTTGGCCGTTGCCGTGTTGAAGACTGACACAAGGAAGGTGATGGAGCCCAGTCCGTAAAACAGACCCGCGACAAGCCCCGCTCTGCCGGGCACCAGCGCAATCTTCTTGCCGAAAATCCGATTGAGCACCAGCCATGCGACAATCGCAACCGAAAAGGTGCAAAGGCTGCGCACGGCCAGCAGCGACCAGACCTCACCCTCCGCCGAGCGGATCAGCGGAATGTCGAACGACAGTGCAAGGCCGCCAATGCCGGTGATGAAAAGGCCGCGGCGGTGGGCGGCGGCGGAAACTGTCTGGATCAAGGTTCAATCCGATTCGGCAGAGGCGCTTTCCTCGGTATAGCGCTCCCAGCCGCGGGCCATAAGGTGCTCCTGCGGCAGAAACTTTGTTTTATAATCCATCTTGCGTGAACCCTTGACCCAATAGCCAAGATAGACATGTGGCAGGCCACGGTCCTGTGCCTTGCGGATATGGTCGAGGATCATGAAGGTGCCAAGTGAACGATGCGCCACGGCAGGGTCGAAATAGGAATAGACCATCGAGAGACCGTCGCCCATCGTGTCGGTCAGGGCCGCCGCGATCAGCGGCCCTCGCGCCGTTCCGATGCCATCGCCTTCCACCTTCAGGCGATACTCTATGATCTTCGTATTGACATGCGTGTCCTCCACCATCATCGCATAATCCAGCACGGACATGTCGGACATGCCGCCTTTCTGGTGGCGGTGATCGAGATAGCGGCGAAACAGGCTGTATTGCTCGCTGGAAGGCTCGGCCGGATATTCGGCCGAGACCACGTCGCTGTTCACGGCAAGAATGCGCCGCATGGAGCGGGTGGGCATGAACTCGCCGGCAACGATACGCACGGATATACAGGCACGGCACGTCTCGCAGGCAGGACGATAGGCAATGTTCTGCGACCGGCGGAAGCCGCCTTGCGTCAGGAGGTCATTGAGTTCCGGCGCCCGTTCGCCCACCATGTGGGTGAAGACCTTCCGTTCCATCTCCTGCGGCAGATAGGGACAGGTCGCCGGTGCAGTCAGATAGAATTGGGGAGCCGGTGTCGTTTGCGTGTTCATATGCTGCGGAAATCGCTCTTCGTGGCCGCGTCGAAACCGTTAGCATGGCGCAAGATTGAAAAAGGTCAATTGCGAGTTTCCCGCAATCTCGCTGCTGCGCAAAAATTTGGCCTTGCCGCCGGGTCAGACACGCGGCGGGCGGTGATACCACCCGCCGACAGCGCTGATCAATAGGCGTCCCGCCGAACCGTCACGGTGCCGATCAGAAGGTCGTGGAGCAGCCGGCCGCGGTCGGTAAACAGGCCGACGAGAAGAACAAGCGGCGTCAGCAGCGCATTGGCGATCCAGAAAATGACGAGGTGCACGATGGCCGTCAGGAAATCCATCGGCCTGCCATCCACACGGGCGATTGCCAGACCCATCATGTTCATGCCGGGCGAAGCCTGTTTCGCGCCGCCGACCGTCAGGCCGAAATACAGCATGGCAAGGCCGGCAAAAAGCACCGGATAGAGCATGAAGCCCAAGCCGAGCGTCAGGATGCCGAGGAAGAAAACGACGACGGCGGCCGGGATCCAGAGAAGAGCGACGATCGCATAGTCGATGACGAACGCAATCACGCGGCGGCTGAGCACGCCTTGATAGGCACGCCAGTCATTGCTCGGAATTCGCAAATTCTCGTCCTGTACACTCATCGACACTCTCCATGTTCAACAGTCTGGGATATGGGAAGTTCGGCCCGAAAATGCAAATGGTGCAGTGTCCCAGCTTCTGATCAACCCCGCTTTGACAGGATCCGAGCCACGTCCATGGCAAAATAGCTGAGGATCCCGTCGCAGCCGGCGCGCTTGAAGGAAAGCAGGGTTTCCAGCATGACGCGCTCCCCGTCGATCCAGCCATTCGCCGCCGCAGCCTTGATTTGCGAATATTCGCCGGAAACCTGGTATGCAAAGACGGGAAGGCCGAAATTTTCCTTCATGCGCCAGCAGATGTCGAGATAGGGCAGGCCGGGCTTTACCATCAGCATGTCGGCGCCTTCCTCGACATCCAGTGCAGCATCCCGCATCGCCTCGGTGCCGTTGGCGGGGTCGATATAATAGGTTTTCTTATCGCCCTTCAGCAGCCCGCCGGTGCCGATCGCTTCGCGGTAGGGACCGTAGAAGGCGGAGGCGAATTTGGTCGCATAGGCCATGATGCTGACATTCTGGTGGCCGGCCGCGTCCAGCGCCTGGCGAATGGCGCCGATGCGCCCGTCCATCATGTCGGACGGCGCGATGATGTCGGCGCCGGCATCAGCCTGAATGATGGCGGCGCGTGCGATCTGCGCGACCGTCTCGTCGTTGACGATGTCGCCATCGCGCAGAATGCCGTCATGGCCGTGGCTGGTGAACGGATCGAGTGCTACGTCGGTGATGACGCCGATATTCGGTACGGCTCGCCTGATCGCCCGTGTCGTCTCGTTAATCAGGTTGTTGGCGGCAAGGCTGTTGGAGCCGGTCTCGTCTCGCAAGGACATGTCGATGTTCGGGAAGGTCGCGATCGCGGGAATGCCGAGATCGGCTGCCTCTTTCGCTGCCTCCACGGCCCTGTCGATGCTCAGTCGGTTGACGCCGGGCATGGCCGCGATCGGCTCGACGATGTTGGATCCCGGAACGATAAAGATCGGCCAGATCAGGTCGTCCACTGTCAGCCGGTTCTCCTGCACCATGCGGCGCGTCCAATCGGCCTTCCGATTGCGGCGCATGCGCCGATGTCCGGTAATGATATCCACAAGGTCAGTCTTATCCGTCATGGCCGCCGTCTTCCGTCAGTTTGGTCGTCTGGTCGCGGTTTACCATGCGAGGCGGCCAAAGGAAAATAGTTGAGATGCGGCATGTTGCCTGCTGCCAGGGACGACATCCTGTGGGCGACGCCTTGTGCTTGCTCCCTCAACCAGCTGTCGGAGACGTGAGACACAATTGTCTTGTGGTTCGGCTGCAATGGGAGCATGCTCAATTCTTCGGCAGTATCTTGTGCGGGCGCTGCCGCTTCGGGGCATTTACCCTGGCCTCAAAAAAGGAGGACGTCTTGTCTTCCACGATTCATCAAGATTTCGTTCGCTCCATCCAACTGAGACCGATCGGTCGAACCGGTCGTCGCGGTTCCGGACGGATAGCGCTTCGCGCATCTTTCCTGGAGCCCAACGAAACGCTTTCCTTTCTGCATCGTCGCCTCAGGCTCTCGGTCAGGACCGACAGCGCACGTCTGCGGGGTATCGGCGTCGGCACGGATCAAGCGTTTTCAGCCATGGACACGCCGCGCCGCACGGCAGCGGGCATCGCAGTCTATAACTGGAAACCGGAGCCGAAGATGCCCCGACAGAGTGTCGTCCCACAATCGGAGGCCGACAGCGTCGTGCGCGACGATGTTTAGGGCTGGACCGCCGTCCATATCTGCCGTGGGGCTTTTCCTGATCCGGTCTTCACTGGTCGTTTCCCTGATTTTCATCGTCATTTTCGCCATGTCGTAACTGCGCGTGCCCACCAGATCGAAAGTACACCATGACCTTGTCCTTCCCGAACAATGCCCGCAGCTATGATGAAACCAAGAGGCGGGTTCGGTTCACCGGCTATGACGGTATGTTCGAAGTGAAATTCTTCGTAGCCGCCGACGTTCTGTCGAAGAATCTTGTTGCCCGCACCTCGGGCGAGCGGGACTATCTCGATGCTTTCGACCGGATGCGCGTCAAGATTCTTGACGTGGCGCAGCGGGCCTATAACAGCAAGCGCCAATCCACGGTGCTGCTGGACCTGTCGAATTTCAGATAGCGTGCCGATGGCGCTTGGCTGTCTTATCGACATTCGGGATCCCAGTCTGGCAAACCGCATCCGCGCCGCCTATCCTGTGCGTCATGGATTCTGATTCTGTAAAAATCCCGAAACTGTCGCTGGCCGAAATCGCTTTCAGTGTGCTGTTGCGTCTGGTGGCGGTCGCATGCTTCTGGTTCGGGTTGAACTATTGGGCTCTGTTAGTCGGCTTTTCGTTCGGGGGAAGCGGCCGTTTCGATCTTTTGTCCGTGCCGTGGCGGGTGGCGGCGACCGCGCTTGCCGTTGTTTATCCGGTTGCAGCCCTTGGACTTTGGCTTCTGGTCTCATGGGGCCCGGTCCTCTGGGTGGTCGCCGCTGCCGCGGAGATTGCCATGTTCGGGGCCTATCCGCAGGTGTTCGGGCAGAAGCCGCTGCTCATCATTTTGCACGGCGCGGTCGCAACGGTGTTCGTGATTTTTCGCGTCGTGATCGCCGTTCAAAAGGCAAGGCGGGCCAAGGCAGCAAGAATTGATTTACCTTGAGACAACGGCTGTGAATCGTAAGGCGCTGTTAAGGCTGTAGTTTAAGTCGAATTTTATACGTATTCGATAGTGTCTGTCTCAAGGCGGGAAGAGAACACACACCGCCAAACAAAACAGTGAGGCAGTCATCATGAACGCTAAAATGAAACCACAGGTCGTTTCCGTCAAAGAACCCCATGAAGATGCGATCCGCTCGCTCTACATGGAATCCCTTCATCTCGTCGAGCGTCTGCACCGTCGCCTGCTCGATGTCATCAAGGACGAATTCGATCGCCAGGGCCGTTCGGACGTCAATGCCGTCCAGGCGCTTCTCCTCTTCAACATCGGCAATTCCGAACTGACGGCAGGCGAACTGCGCTCGCGCGGTTACTATCTCGGCTCGAACGTATCCTACAATGTTAAAAAGCTGGTTGACCTCGGCTTCATCAATCACCAGCGCTCGCGCATCGACCGCCGCTCGGTCCGCATCAGCCTGACGGACGATGGCCAGGAGATCGCCGAAACGGTCGCCAAACTCTATGAGCGCCACATCGGCTCCATCCAGAAAGTCGGCGGTATCGGCACCGACGAGTTCGGCCAGATGAACAAGCTCCTGCAGCGCCTCGACCGCTTCTGGAACGATACCATGCTCTACAAGCTGTAATGTTCGCCATACAGTGCTGACGGGTGCGCGAGGCGCACCCGTCGCGTCCTCTGGTAGAGGAGGGGGCGATCGTCTATTGCACGCGCAATTCTTCGTCCTTGTTCACATATTGCTGGTTGGTAAGACCAGAACCTTCATGTTGCCAGATGAACTCGCCGCGCTCGTCGCCGTCATCGGCTGTGCCTAAGGCCTGCACCGCGACGCGGTCGTCATGTTCAATGATGCCCTCGAAGACATTTTTCGACTCGCTGTTATTGATGCGCTGAAACACGCGCACCGTTGCGGTGTCGCCCTCATTTTTCACGTAGATGGTAAATGCCATGGGTTTTCTCCTTGGTTGGTGATGTCGATCATCATGTCTTCGGATGAATGGGAACGGGCGGTGAAACGGCGACGATCCGGGCCTGCGCCTCGACCATCCTGTTCAGTCCGGAAGGGCTCACGTCGAGCGCCGGAGGAGAGCCCGAAGCGCTGGAGAACAGCCAGTTGAAGTCGAAGCTGTTATCGAGATTCGGGCGCGGCGCGTGGAGGAACGAGACGTCTGCCCAGAACTCGCCGCTGCCGCCGCTCGCCAGAATATCGAGGAAAAAGCCCGGATGGCTGTTGCCAGCGGCCCGCAGCCCCAGCGCGTTGGATGCGGGGACGGGATCCAGAACCCTGCTTTCACCGTCCGACAGGACAAGGACGGGCCGGTAGGCGATCAGGTCGTTGCCGGATGGCCGCTCCAGGAGAAGCTCGATGGCAACAACGTGCTGCGTGGCGCCGGCTGCTTTCAGATCGACGGGAATGACATGCTTTTCCGATCCATTTTCCGAAAAGCACAGGCTGATCGCCAAGGAAGCGAACCGGGCGACATGCGCAGGCGGCCCGGCAAAGCGGACCAACAGGCGGGCGCAGGCTGCTCCGTCCTCGCCCGGGGCAAAGCCGGTGGACACCAGATCGAAATAGGCCCGCTTATAGACATCCGGCACGGGTAAATCGCTGCCGCAGAGAATTGCGGCCGGGGTCTCGAATTCGACGATCCGCAGGCAGTTCTCGGCCGTGTCTGCAGTTCCATCGGAGTGCGGCAGCGTCACTGTCCTGCCCGTCAGCAGAGCTGCGCGCCGATATTGCTCCAGCGGACGCCCGGGACTGTCGAGAAAGCCCGTTGTCAGCACGGCAAGATGCCGATGAACGTGGAGCGGGACCGGTTTCTGAAATGTCGATGAGCAGATCCAGGTGCGACGGGCAACATTGCTTCGGTCGAAGGTCAGCGTGTTCGACGGCGCGTCGAGTTGTCCGAACAAGTCTCGCACTGGAATTTTGACTGGTGCGTCCGGGGTGCTGCCGGCATCCGGCGTGTGGACGAGATCGAAATTTCGCGCCGTCCGCGTCCAGGCGAGAAAGGTTGGTGCGCTCACCAGGGCGCTCAGCGCGGTGGCCCCCTTCGCATCGAGCGTCACAGGGCTCCCTCTGGCCGGAGACCAATCGGCACTGCACATGAGAAGCGGCGTGTTGCTGTTTCCCTGTGCGACGTTCGGTTTGCCGATTGGCCTGGCGAGGACGGAGAGGCAATAGCGGCCCGGGGTCGTCGGCTGGTGGAGAATGATCAAGCTGCGGACCTGATCTCCGCTCCAGCGGGTGACCGCTGCAACCTTTTCCGACGCACCGGCAATGCCGTCGACGGCCTCTTTCAGAATTGTCACCGTGTGGGTATCGCCGGTACTCTCCAGGGTCAGAAGCTCCGTCGCCGCTTCGCCGCTGCCATAGCTCAACATGACCTGTTTGCCGTCTTTCGCACCCGCCATGCGCCGTTCGATCCACCAGCACCGTTCTCCGTCCAGCCGCGCCGGATCTGAAACCGGTTGCGGCACTGTCCAGTTCGGGTCGATATAGCGGCGCATCGAGACGCCAAGAAAATGCTCTTCCAGATCCAGCGTCCGGCCTGTCAGACTGACGGGGGAAAGCCACAGCAGGGAATTCGGAAAAGCGGCACCCGGCGCGTTGGGAGCGTCGAAGGTAAGACCGGCCGGGCCTTCGGCATTGAGCGCCATTTCGAGGGCCACGTCGGCTGGCATGGGGCGATAGCTCAGCCTGGGATCAGGGCCGATTTCCTTCCTCGAATCGAGAATTTCCAAGGTGGCGTCGGCATCGCCGGAGGCAAAACCGTAGCTGAACCCGGTCTTGATTTCCGCTGCGATCCGGTCGGCCAGCCCCCCGCGGGAGAAAGGCGGTTCCTGCAGGATACTGAGCACCGGCGGCGCGGCCGGCGTGGCGTCGTTCGAAATGGCAGCGGCTGTCAACGGAATGAGCGCTCGCTGCTGGGGACGGGTGAGAACCAGACGTGACAACTCGGCCAGCATGGCGACGCGCAGCGTCCACGCCTGCGACGGCAAGGTCCGTTGCCTGGCATCCGTGACCCACGCCTTGACCTCGCGGCGGGAAGCGCTTGCAAGTGCGCCGGCATACCGCGATCGCAGGGTGAAGCGGTGACGAAAATAGGTGGCCGAAGGCGCGTCCCAGTTATGTTGCTCAAGCACGGTGCGGGCGGGCATCGGCGCAAGTCGCTGTGTTACGGTCTGGGCGTCGATGTCCGGGCGATCGAAAAATGCCTCCCGCTCGAAATGCAGGACATCGTCATCCGCACGAACCGGTACGGCCGCATGGGCGGCTTCGTCTGCCGAAAGGTCCGAAAGAGCTGCGATATCATGTGCTTCGGCGGGTGCGATATGATTGTAGATCGGCCTGCCGCTTGGCCGCCAGCGTTGCGTGGTAATGCCGATTTCACCCAGAAGCTGCCATTGCCGCCGCAGGGAATCCGTATTGAGTTCGTTCTTCCCCTTCGCTGTCAGAATATCGTAGCGCCGGGATTGGGCGATCGGCCTGACCTTGATCATCCTTTCAGCGAGCGCGATGGCCGGCTTTGTGGCTTCGCCAGTGGCATCGGGAGCAAGCTCCGGCATGCCGTCGAACATCGTTTCGATGCGCATCGCCGTGCAGGCATAGGCCATAAAGCCCTGCGCGGTCTCTCCCTTGATTGGAATGACGCGTCCGGCATGCTGCCTCAGACCTTCGTGAAGGACCGGTGGATGGTGTCCGTCCGGCTGGAAATGCCGGCCCGGAACCAGCGCGTCGACCGACAGCCGAGCTACCGTTCCGGCAGGAACCTGCACCGTCACCCCGTCGTCAAACATGCCGAACGGCCCAGGCTTGACAGAGAGCGTGATGCGGAACGCGGTCTCGATTTTTTGAAAGACGTGCGTCTTCAGAAGGTCGGGCGTCCAGATCACCCCGGCAGGAATGGACTTCGCTATATCAAGCAGTTTTCCGGAAAGGCTGATGGTGTTGAAGGCGCTGTGCTGCGCCGTAGAGGGGCCTGCCAGCTGATTCTGGATTGCAAGTTGGATCTGGATGGCCTCGACGGCCGGATCCGGCAGCCGGTCGAGAAAACGCGGCAGATTTTCATCGGTGTCTCGCAGCACATAGGCCGTCAGGAGAGCCCGCTTCAGATTGTTTGCCGCCGTCTCGTCGAGCGTGTCTTTCTTCCCGGGGAAACTGCGTTTCAGCAGGCTGCCATTGGAAAACCAGCGGTCGAAATCGAGATAGCCGATGCGCGGCGTATCGATCTGAACATCGACCGTCGAGGAAAGGCCCGCCTTCCAGACCGTATCGTCCGGCGCCAGCAGAAGCAGAGGGGCAGCGGGCTCATAAGGCTTCAGATCGTCCGCCGTCGCAAAGCCCAGCGTCGAGGCTGCGTCTGCCTCGAGAGCCAGGCGGATCCAGCCCTCCGAAATTTCCGTTCCTTGTGCCAACTGAAATGTTCCCGTCAGTTCGCCGCAGATGAAGGAAAAAAGCCGAACGATCTGGCCGGTGGCTGTTTCCCGGCTTTCCAGGCGGAAAGAGATCTCTTTAACGGCGGTGAAATCGAAACCGGACGGGCATTTCAGGCGAATTTTTCCAACACCTGTGTCCACCGGCCCGCTTGGGGCGGCGTTGAACAAACGGGCGACAAGACAAAGCGGTTTGCCCGTGAACGTGACATCCGCCAGCTTCCAGTCCAAAACAACCCCGGGACCGGACGACACGCTGATGCTCCCCCTGCCGTCCCGGTTGCGGAAGAGATCGCACACGCCGGGATGCCCCTCCGCTGCGAGAACCGTTCGCGGATAGTCGTCGCAAAGCGGCAACACCCCCGGAAGAGGCTCTGCTATGCGACGCGGCTGGCTGCCGGGTTCCGTCATCGCGATTTGCCCGATGGCCGTGCGGCGCTGATAGCGGGTCGTCAGGACGAGGCGCGGATCGGGTTTTCCGTCCAGGGCCGGTGCGCCGAAGGATGGTTTGGGCATCCAGGGCAAACCATCCTGCAGATCATCATCCTGCAGATCATAAGGCAGCGTTCCGGCATTCGTCGTTGCAAAGCTGAAGGTCTGGAACGTTCGCCCGTAGGCGAGACGCGGCACTTTGGCAAAACCGGGCAGCGGCAAAGCGCTCGGATCATGGGTTTCATGCGCGTAGAACGGTGTCTGTGCTGCAGGCGTTGCAGCTACAGCCTCGGCGGCGGTCTGCGCGAATGTCTCCGCCGCCAGCGGCAGCCCCTCGTATTCGATAAACATCGGCCCGCGGCCATCGCTGGTACCGGGCAGCAGCGGATGGATCGCAGCCGATGTCCTTTGCTGCGCTTTTGGCGGCGACGACGCGGGCCAGGCGAGATCGGCGAGGCTCGCATGCGCCCATCCATCCGCAGCCGCACCGGCTTCCGCATCCATCCTGCGGATAGCAATGCCGATGCCATTGAAGGCGCGGGCAAAACGCTCCATGTCCTGCCCGTCAATATTGGCCGCGATCTGGATCGGCAGGGGTGCGGGCGCACTGTCCGGGACAAAGCGCACCCCGCCGTGAACGAGATCGTCTATCTCGGCGACTGCGGCTTGATAGCCATCCCTCATGAAATCCGTCAGCTTCTCCCCGTCGACCGTTACAGGAAGCGGGATCGCGACTAGCCTCGTGATAATACCTGCGAAGATCGAGGGTGCGCCTTCGGCGGGGCCGAGCAGACGTTCACCGTAATAGTCCGACTGCCGCACGGCTTCGACCAACTGTCCGGCTTGCGTTGCGACCGACAAAAGCGCCTTGGTGAATTCGCTTGATGCGGCGCGGCGTATCGCCTCGGCTCCGTTGAAGGCGGTGTCCAGCAGGGTCCGATAGCTCTTCAAAGCCTGCAAAAATGCAAGCTCAACGGCGGCGGCGAGCGGCGCGTCGCCGGTGCGTCCGACATGGCCGGCGTAGAGACTGGCAAAAAGTCCGGCAATGGCGGTTTCTCTGGACCCTGCGTCCGCGGTCGCCTCCGTTTCGAAGAGCCGCAGGATGGTCGTCTCCGCCCCGGTCTCGTCCTGCAGCCTTTGCTCGACGTCAGCAAGCGCTTTGCGGAGAATCGATGCGCCGGCGCCCTTTTCGGTGAGGGCTGAAGCCAGCGGGGGACTCAATCTGGTTGGAATACCGTGCTGGAATGAATCCAGAAGCGTGTTCAGCAACTCCGTTTCCAGAGATGCGTTCGGCTTCGACGGGATTCCATGGAGGTGACGCAGGTTTCGGCACAGGCGCTCCCGATTCGCCGCGTCGCTCATATCCTGTCGCTGAAAAACGGCGTTTTGAGCGGAGATCGCGCCTCTCAACATACCGGCGAGGATGCTGATTTCATTGTCCTTATCGGCAAGGCTGTAGTCGATGCCAAGTCTGGCAGGAAGAGCATCGGCAAGGGCAAGAACGAGTGGTGCGAGAACCTCACCCATGGTCGCTGTTTCAGAAACGGGCTTCATGGTCCCGATGGCAAGCATATCGAGCGCCGCGCAAAGCCCGGTCACCGCAAGCCAGGCGGCGGCCGGCGCGTCCAGCACGTCGCCGTCGAGTGCCTCGCTCCATGAAAACAGCGCGTCGTACGCCTCGTCGCCCCAGCTGTTCGTACCGGCGCCGGGACCTGCAAGAACGGCAACCGGCGACATAAGGGATGCAGCGCGCGCTTCGAACCATGTCATGCTGCGCCAAAACGCTTCGGCCTGCGCATCAACCTTCAGGTAACCCTGGGCATCGAGGAACGGGCTTACCGTTTCCGGCGAAAGCGTGAAAGCACCCGGCGCTGGCAGGATCTCGGTGCGGCAAATGATTTCTCCAACGCCGCCGCCCGGGTCATAGGTGAAGTCGCAAAAAGCGCCGTCGGATGTTCGATTTTCTGGAAAAAGAACAGTTGCCGGATCGCCGAAGACCGGCAGGATCGCATAGGAGTGGCTTGGCTCCGTGCCGGCCACTTCGAGAATATGAGTGAGCCCCAGCCGATGAGAAACAGGTGCATTCCAGGAGTGTGCCGCGCGCAGCCTGTAGGTGGCCGGTGCGACGGTTGCTTCTATACTCGTCTCGGTGAGACTGGTGGCCGGTGTAGCCCAGTAGTGGCGGATGCCGGGGTCCGCAGGCGCCGCCATGTCAAGCCATCGTGATACATGTTCCGCTGCATCCGGTGCCGGGGCGTCGGATATCTGCCGCGCGATGGCGGCGGCTGTGTCCACCGCGGTAACGGACCGTGTTTCCCCCTCCGGCTTCACCTCGAAAATGGCGAACCGGACGGCCTGCACAGCCCCTGCAAAGGTCTTGAACAGACTTTTTGCAGCATCTTCGTCCTTTGCCAGTTCTCCCCTTTTTGCCGCCGCTGTTTCGCCGGCGCGGATATCCGCGAGCGTGATGTCGGTCTGGCATTCGAACCCCAGATTGACGGCCAGTCTTTTCAAGGATGGATCGACGGAATGGAAGCTCTCCGGTTCGGCATCGAAGAGGCAGTGAATGATGGGTGTCGTGAGCGCCATTTCAGTTGCTCGCTCTCTGGAGTTGGTCGACAGCTTGCCGGGCTTGTTCGATCCGGGCGTCGAGTTTCGGAGTGGTTGAGGCGCTGACCCCAGTGTTCACGGAGGTCTCGGATTTGCCGCCGCGCAGCTTGTAGTCGACATTGGCGCGGGCCGTGATCTTGAAAAAGCGGGAAATCCGGATGCTGACGGACAGCGTGCCCTGGCCGTTGATATCGCCATTGTCGCGGTAGCTCAGGCGCAACATCAGCGTGATGCCGATCGAGACCATGCCGCAAACCTGCACCTGCCCAGCGATGACCACCACCACGGCGATCGACAGCCCGCCGCCTGGCCCGCCGATCATCTTGCGATAGGTCATCACCCCCGACAGCGTGATGAAAACCTGGCCGACGAAAGGGCCAATGGCAAAGGCAAGGGCTGCAGAGCCGCCAGCGCCCGCCTCGACATTGACCGTCAACTGATTGTCGAAAGGCCGGTATTCCGTGTCGATCTGGATATATCCGGTGCCGCCGATGATGAAGATCGAAAAGATGAATGGACGCTCGAGGGTGGAGAGATTGAAGCGGTTGGCGAGGGCAAAATCGGGAAAGGCCAGCAGCTTGAAGTGATTTTCGATGGAGATGTTCGATATGCCGCTGGTGCCGAAATTGAGCGTCATCGGCGGTATGGCGAAGATATGTTCGATGCCAACGGGAATATTGTCCTGCTTGACGATCTTCAGCCCGCCGACCTCCCGCGGGAACAGGGACGATAGAAAATCCTGAATAAATTTAAAGGAAGGATTGAGGCGGATATCCTTCGGGTCGAATTCGGTCCTCAGCCCGCTTTCGCGGGTGAAGTTGAGGCCGAACTTTTCGAAGCGCACCATGGATTGGCCGGCTACCACCACGTCGATGATCGTGCCGATCCGGCTGAACCCGGTCTGCGTTATCTCTCTCTGATCCTTGGAGGCTTCAAGACGCACCCGGCCGGTAAGATGCATATCGACGAAATCGATCTGGAATATGCCGAGCGAAAAGAGCGTCCAACGCCCGGGCATGGGCACGTCGATATCGATCTGCACCCAGGCGCGGGCTTGTGCCTTGTCGAAATCATGGCTGATGCGGACGGCATCGCTTACGCCCTCGGGTATCTTGCAGGTCTTGAACAGATTTCCGAGATCGATGCCGCCGAGATTGCCGAAGACCTTGCCGATATCGAATCGCGTGAGGTCGGCAGGAACCAGCCGATCGCCGATCTGATTGAAAGGCAGCGTCAGACCCAGCGCCTTCAGGCCGTCGCCCCGGCGATCGAACAGGGCGCTTGCCTCGGTGGTCTGGATGGCATCCTGTATTTCGTCGAAACTGGCGCGAATGCGATCAATATCCGCCTTCATGGCGGCGAGTTCCGGCGCCGAGCTGGCTGCCGAATAGAGCCTGAGAATATTTGACGGGGCAGCCATCAGTCCGCCGTCTCCAAGACCGGCAGCGGCATCGAAAACACGATCGCCATACATGCGGGCGGTTTCCATCGTGCGCGAGAGATCGTTCTGCAGGCCCCGCACGGAATAATCGAAAGCCTTGACGGCCGTCGTCAGTCGGTCTGCCTGAGCGGCCAGATCGCCGCCTGCATTCAGAACCTCCTCGATCTGACGCGTCATGTCGCTGAAGGGCTTGGAGAGGCTTTTCAGTCTTTTAGCCAACAACGCCGCGGCGTCTGTGGAGACGCCTTTGATATAGCTGATGACACTGTCCGCACTTTCGAAAAGAACACCACAGATGTCCGAAATGAACGCGACGCCCTCCAGCGCCGTGTCGTCAAGTTTTCTGATCGCGTCGGCCGTTTCCTTGCCGAGCCCGTCCAACGCTTCGCCGATCTTGGCGACGTCATTCGAACCATTCTCGAACAGGGCCGCAAGCAGCTTTTCCATCGCGGGCCGGATGCACTTGTTGATAACGATGCTGTCGAGAAGCGCCTCGGGGCCGAGGGCCGCCTGCACGGCGCCGAAAACCCCCTTTATCTCATCGAAATAAACGGTCGACGTCTTCCGAAGCTCGGCAATCTGCTGCTGCATCGCCGGCATCCACGTTGCAAGCCACTCGACAGTGGCGCGAACGGTCGGATCGACCGCGTAGCCGATTTTCGTCAGTCCGCTGTCCACGCGATCCGCGAGCTTGGCACGATGGCCGTCGAGTTCCCTTTGGATACGCGCAATGTCGCTGCGAAGATCCTGTGCGGCAGTGTCAGCAAGAGCGGCGGCGAGGTCGAGCAGAGACTGCGCGGAACTGCCGAGGTTTTCGATGCCGGTGGCCAGCGCCGCCTTGAACGCTTTGACTTCCGTTTCAAGAGCGACGGCCCCGGCCTGCGCCAGTGTGTCGATCGTAGCAGCCGCGACCTCGGCCTCGGCAGCGGCGTCCCGAACCGTCGCGATTGCAGCCTCCAGCCCTTCGATTGTCGCCTGCGCCTTATCCTTCAGATCCTGGCTGATGTCGGCGTTGGCAATGTCCGCCCGCACCTTTGCCAATTCGCCGACGCCAGCGGAGGGAGCGAGCTTATCAAGCTCGACCCGTATCGGATCCATCAGGCGGGTGACGGCTGGGTTCAGGAGCATCAGGTCAGCGGGTATTGCAACATGACTGCCGGCGATCGCTCCGAGCGCCTTGGCGATGTGGCCGCCAGCGGCCTGGCTGGCATCGTCCAGTTCGATGGCAAGCCGCTGCCGCGCCTCGTCGACGGCTCCCGATATGTCGCGGCCGATATTGCCGATACAGGCTTGCAACCCCGCATGGAAATTGCTGCGCCTTTCGGCAGACCATGGCTTTTCCCGGTCATAGGCAGCGGCAAAGTCTTCGGTGCGCTTGCGGGCACGCTGAATGATGATGTCGAGGTCCTGCTCGAAATCGAGCAGGACAGCCCGCGCTTTCTCGACATTTTCGCCGAGCTTGCCGATGTCGGCCCCGGCATCCAGAAAAAGCGGCTTCAAATGGCGCTGGATATCCGCGCAGAGCGCATCGATCACCAGCGTCTTCGTAAGATCGGGGTCGTCCTGGATCGGCTTGAGAACAGCGTCGACACCCGCAATCCAGTCGCCAAGCGCCGTGCAGACCAGCATCTCTTTTCGCCGGATCGCCAGAACGGCATCCGACTTCAGTTTTTCGCAGGCGGATTTTTGTAATCCGATAGCCGGGGGCTCTATTTTACTCCAATCCCCGAGTTTCTCTGCAAGCGCGTTGCCTTGCGGCACCAGTATATCGACAACCTGTTTAAGAGCTGGCTCCCACGCCCCGCTCAAGGTTTGCAGTGCATCTTTGGTGCCCTTAGTATCTCCGGACTTGAGCGCCGCGAGAAGCGTTGCGACCTGGTCAGAGAAAGCTGCAGCCGCAGGCGTCGCTGCACCTGTTCCGTCCAGATTCCAGCGGGACAGAGATGTATCCTCGGTTGATTGAGGCGCGCCCAGCTTTTGGGCCTTTTCCAGGATCGTTTTCAGCGGGTTCGGCAATTCGGCATGCTTTGCGTCCGCCTGTGTCGCACGCATAAAACTGACGCTTTCAAGGCCGACATAGACAGGCTTGCCGAACCGTCCGGCATTGATCGCCGTCTTCTGAGCCGCTGGAGCAAGCCGCCAGGTAAAGCGGCGCAGACCCGGCAGGAAGCGACCGATCGATTTGCGACGCTCGCCGTTTTGCGGAGCCGCCGCGGGTGCATCCGCCACGGCAGCGAGCTGTGCTGCTGCCGGCATGTCGGCAAAGTCGATACCCGGCCGCGCATTCCAGGCATCGGTGTCGCCGCCGGCGCCGAAGTCGCAGAAGAAGAACAGGTTATCGGTATCGAGGCACTCCTGCGACACGACGGGTTTTTCGCCATCGCCCTCCGCCACCGTGACGAACGCGACATCGGGCATCGGATAGACTTGCGGGCGCTGTTTTGCACTATGGCGGTTCCACAGTGGAATTTTCCAGCCGTGCTCTCCGACCTCGCTCGCCCAGTTGCTGTCGACATTGATGGTTTTGGAATTGAAGCGCACCCGCTCGAGAAAGCCGGCATGGCGGGTCGTAGCCTTGCTGAAATCCGGATAGGTCCTCTCATGTTGCAGAAATTCGATATATTCGCGCACCTTGCGAAGAATGGGCCGGCGCGACCGCGAGCGATGCGGGTCATCGCCGAATTCAGGTGCGAACTGGGCGGGGATGTTCACGGTCCGCTCGTAGACGACGACGTGCTTGGCGCGGTGCCAGAATGCGCCGATCCTGCCGTTCACCTCCACCTTCTGCCGCTCGATGAAGCCGTTGCGCGTCTCGCTGATGATGGTGACCACGCCCTGAAGGAAACTGGCCTTCTGCACGGCATCACCACCGGTCGGAGACAGAGCAATCGATTCGATCGTTCCGCCAACGCATTCCGGGTTTTTCATCAGTGCATTGAAAAGGTTGACGGATTCCACAGGCCAAAGAGCGCCGCCGCTGATACCCTGCGGGTGGCTGCGCGGTTTGTTCCTATCAGCGCCGGGTTCGCCTCCGCCTGCTCTCGGCCAGAGCCTGCCGTCTTCCGGTTGTTCCAGTTTTTCAAGCGGAGGGCGGTGAAGCGCCGTGCCGCGCAGGGAAAAGGCGGCGCCGCTTGAAAAGCGCGCAGGTGTGAAATCGATTTTGGAACCGGGATCACGCGCCCAGATCTCCAGTCGTTCCGGACGGCGGCTGGCCGCCCGGGAGAGGGCGATCCACCGACTGGCGAGCTTCGACTCGGCTTTTGCGTCCCTTGCCGGCCCGGCGAGCCTGCCCGTCAGCGCCTCGATTTCAGCAACCCGTGCCTGACTGGAGACCGCACCTTCCTTCGATACGTCGATCCCGACGGGCAGACCGTAGAGAAATTCGGCCCGGAGAAAGGCGAGGGCGGCGCCCCGTCCGTATTCGCCCCTTTGCCGGAAAAGTTCGTAACTTGCCGATTCCGGCATGAAATAGCCGCGCTCGACATCGCTGGGACGGATCCAGATTTCGGCGGATGGCGTCAGCCTGAATTCGACGGCGCGCCGCCGCAGTCCGTCTGAGGGATTTTCCGGATCTTTTACATAGGGCCGCAGACTATCGCTCGGATCGTCCTTGCCGGCGGCAAGCAGATCGTGGAGTTCCAGCCGCCCTGGCTTGTCGGCGCTCTCTCCCACCGCCTGCGGCGGAAAGGTGAAATGGTAGTGATCGACGACCTTCCGATACTGCCAGATACGATCGTCGCCGGAATAATAGGCAACGGACGCCGATCCCGCGTCGCCGCGATCGCTGAGCGGCTTATGGACATAGCGAAAGATCGAAAACGGATCTTCAGACAAGACGACGTAAACGCGTTCCCCGGCTTCCGGGGCGCTTTCGTAAATATCCGCCTCGATCCGCCGGTCCTGCTGGTCACCGATGCTTTCCGTCACGGCAAGCCAGTAATTGGTGCCGGAGAGAGGTTTGCCGGCTTTGCCCTGCGCGATGAGAAGCGGAAGAGGGCGGTTCGTCCTGTCTGCACGCGCCACATCCAGGCCGGTCGGCTCTATGTCGCTGACAGGCAGAAAAAGACGAAGCGCGACTGCAACGGGCGCGTCGCCGGTGCGCGCCCGTCTGCCTGTTGCGGAGGTGCTTGCACCTATCCGCAGCCAGGCCGAGAAGTCGTCCGCAGGCTTGCTGTAGGCGTTTTTGCCTGCGTGCTTCTCAAGGTCGGGATCGTCCGCAGCAGCGTTCTGAAATCGTAGCGAGGAAAGACGCCCCGACCATGGTTGCTGCGGCTCGAACTGCTCGACGAGATAGGATGCGAGATGCGTCCGATCCTCGGTCCGCTTCGCCGCCTCCGCCCATTCGCCGTCCCGCGTGAGCACGATTGCCACATCGTTTTTACCTGAAAAGAAGTTCTGGCCACTGGCAATCAAGGCCATACTATTGTCGCCGAGGCCCTTCGTATCGTCCGAGGATGGAATGAGATCGGTAACCCGCGCCAGAGTGAGACGCAAGGGCGGGCGGACAAAGGGAATTTCGGGTTTCCGGTTGCCCCAGATCGCTTCGGCCGCCTCAAGGTCGTAGCCTGCGCGAAATTTCGGTCCGTAGAGCGTAAAGCATATTTTTTGTTTGCCGGCCGCACGCAGGTCGGGAAGAAAAGAGGCCGTGTGCGACGGCTCGTTGACCTGCAGTCCTTGCTGCGCCTGGCGGGATGAACGCGTCGCGGCGCGCAGCATACCAATGCCGCTGCCCGACGGCTTGACCGGTCGGTCGCGAAGGGCTTCGTCATCGGTGAGACTGTTGTGCCAGAGCAGAGTCAGGTCGACTTCAGGCGTCCAATTGCCGGACGTCCAGATATTCTTATCCTCTATGTCCCACGACAGCCGGCAATCGGCGCGCAGGGTATCGCCTGTTTCGACCCACCCGCCGGTCTCCTCGTGTAGCCTGAGGCTCAGCGTCTTTTCATCGCTTTTGATGTCGCCCGATCTGCCCGTCTGTCCGGAGACGGAGACGCGATAGACGAGGACTGGCTTTCGCGCATCGGGTGTTCTCTCGAAACGGAGGCTGAGATCGGTCGTCGAACCCTCCGTCTTCAGCGTCAGCCATGCCGTGGAAGCGGCATCGGCGGAAAACCCGAAACAGTGCAGCATATCCTGCGTGAAAACCCGGGAATCGTCGGGCCAGTACTGTTTGGCCGCTATCTTCACCTCCTTCTGCTGGCCATCGAAGACAGCGAAGTGTCCGTCTTGAACCCTTCCTCGAGCGGCAAATCCAAAGCTTCCGAGCCGTGTGTGGGGAAAACGGTCATCTGCGAAAACGAAGGACGTATCAAGATCTTCGGTCTTGACGGACGGGACTGCATCCCGTCCGATCCATCCACCGACCAGCGTGGTGAACTGCAGGATATCGTCCTTGCCGGGCTCGAAAACGGCGCCAAACGGAAAAGCCGCCGGGTTCGTTTCGTTCTTGCCAGGTCGCGTCGTTCGCCGTGCCGGCAGCGGCAGGTTCAGGTCCAAATAGTATCGCGGGCCTTTTGCCCTGCCGACGACGAGGCCCGAAAAGGTCGTTATATCCCGGAAATATTGGCAAGTGCGGACAAGCGGCCAGCGGAGATCGAGGATCGCGTCGCCGCCGGTCTCCGGAACCTTGTACTGGTCGATCAGAAAGGCGCCGCGAAAGGATACCCAATCCTGGTCAATATCCCCGCCGGCGTCGATCCAGATTGCACAGTCGTTTTCGGCGTTGTCAGCGAACCATTGAACCGCCTTCTTCGGCTCAATTTTGAAGAGGCTCTCATGAATGTCACCGGGCTTTCCCGGATCGCCCTTTGAACTGCCCGGGATCCAGCGGAGAAGCGGTCGCAATGCGCCACCCGCAATTTTTTCCTGGTAGCGAATTTCAACGGTGCCCCGACGCGTCTCCCCATCGAGATCAGAGACCTTGGCGTGGGGTGGCCAGTAAAAATCACCGTAAAGCCGAAAAGCCAGCACCATGCTGCAATCTCCCCAAGGTTGCGACGTAACGGATCACTCGTCATAATGCATATTCTTAATACAACGTAAAGTAAAATTTGATATGTAAAATACACTATAAAATTGCATTGTGCGTGTAATCGGTTGAGGCTGGCTGCAGGCCATCCGTCATGATGGGCGCAGCTTTATACGCATCTGGAAAAGTGCCGGAATCACACAGCCGCGGCGGCATGCGGCGGATTGCTCCGATGGCGCAGCGGTGCGACACGAATCGGCCATATTACTGTGACAGCCACGACGCTCAGATATTCGTCTTCCGGCCTCGGAATATGTCGTTACTCGATGAGCGGGAGCCGGCATTTTTGCCGGTGTAAATATATGGCGAAGCAGAACGACGGGCGCCGATTTGCGTTTGGTTAACCGTATATGTGGTAGCACTGCAGGTGCGTCGCAGGATTGAATGGTAGGGATTTATGTCGAAGAAAAACGGTATTGAAGCTTTGTCGCGCCGCGGCTTTCTGGCCTCGGCCGCAGCCTTTGGCGCAGCGACATGGGCGGGCGGTGCCCTGGCACAGGACGCATTGGATGAAATCATCAATGCACCCCGCCGCGGGATCTGGGACGACCAGTTCGATGCCAAAGCGTCGCGGACTGCCACTGCTGTCGTATCGAACAATCCGACCTTCAGCCCCGACACCGTCTACAATACCCAGGCGGCGATCAGCCAGTATCAGCGGATCGCGTCGGCCGGCGGCTGGCCGCAGGTCAATCCCGGCCAGACGCGTCTCGAACTCGGCATCTCCGACCCGTCCGTGCAGGCTCTTCGCCAGCGCCTGATGATTTCGGGCGATCTGCCGCAATCTGCAGGCATGTCGAACTCGTTCGACTCTTACGTGGATGGCGCGGTCAAGCGCTTCCAAGCCCGGCACGGCCTGCCGTCCGACGGCGTTCTTGGCGAATTTTCGCTGAAGGCCATGAATATTTCGGCCGATATCCGATTGATGCAGTTGAACACCAACCTTGTTCGCCTGCAGTCGATGTCGGGCGATCTTGGCCAGCGCTATGTCATGGTCAACATTCCGGCGGCCAACATCGAAGTGGTCGAGAACGGCCGCGTCGGCCAGCGCCACAAGGCCGTTGTCGGCCGTCTCAGCCGTCCGACCCACATCATCAACTCCAAGATCTACGAAGTTATTCTCAATCCATACTGGACCGCGCCGCGCTCGATCGTCGAGAAGGACATCGTGCCGCTGATGCGCAAGGATCCGGAATACCTCAAGAAGAACGCCATCCGCCTGATCGACGGTCAGGGCAACGAGGTCGCGCCGGAAACGATCGACTGGAACGCCGAGAAGGCGCCGAACCTGACCTTCCGGCAGGATCCGGGCAAGATCAACGCCATGGCCTCGACGAAGATCAACTTCCACAATCCCAACAACGAGTACATGCACGACACGCCGTCGCAGGGCCTATTCAACAAACTGGCACGGTTTGA
Organism: Pararhizobium gei; assembly: GCF_029223885.1. Lineage (NCBI taxonomy): Bacteria > Pseudomonadati > Pseudomonadota > Alphaproteobacteria > Hyphomicrobiales > Rhizobiaceae > Pararhizobium > Pararhizobium gei. Next base: position 1,828,121 of record NZ_CP119409.1, read on the forward strand.
ATCCTCGGGCTGCGTCCGGGTGCAGAATGTACGAGACCTGACGACCTGGCTGCTTCGCGACACGCCCGGCTTTTCCCGCCAGCAGATCGAGGCGACAATTCGTTCGGGCACGAATACGCCGATCAAGCTGGCCGTCGAAGTGCCGGTCTACTTCAAGTACATCACGGCATGGTCTCCGATGGACGGGGTGGTCGAGTTCCGCGACGATATCTACGAGATGGATGGCGAACAGCAATTGGCATTGCAGACGACGTCGGCGATCGAGCCGGTGCAGGACGCCGTCCTGCCGCAGTAACCGCTTTCACGCAATTTGCGAAAGGCCGCGTATTCCTCCGGAGTACGCGGCCTTTCGCATGTCTGGCTGCCGCATTTGGACGGCGCTGACGGGGAAATGGCGCAAATCGCATAGCCCGTATTGCCCTTGCCATGCGAGGACGATAAACACCGTGCCACAGTCTCTCCAGGAGCTTTTGAAATGAGCGTTTCTTCCGCCGCCAACGATGTTTTCTTCAGCCGCAACCTTGCCGACAGTGATCCGGAAATCTTTGGCGCGATCGAAAAGGAGCTGGGCCGCCAGCGCCATGAAATCGAGTTGATCGCATCCGAAAACATCGTCTCGCGCGCCGTTCTCGAGGCGCAGGGCTCGATCATGACCAACAAATATGCCGAGGGCTATCCCGGCAAGCGCTATTACGGTGGCTGCCAGTTTGTTGACATCGCCGAGGAACTGGCCATCGAGCGCGCCAAAAAGCTGTTCGGCGTCAATTTCGCCAACGTCCAGCCGAACTCTGGCAGCCAGATGAACCAGGCGGTGTTTCTCGCGCTTCTGCAGCCGGGCGACACTTTCATGGGTCTCGACCTGAACTCCGGCGGTCACCTGACGCATGGATCGCCGGTCAACATGTCCGGCAAATGGTTCAACGTCGTGTCCTACGGCGTGCGCGAAGGCGACAACCTGCTCGACATGGAGGCGGTTGCCGAGAAGGCCCGCCAGCACAAGCCCAAGCTGATCATCGCCGGGGGCACCGCTTACTCCCGGATCTGGGACTGGAAGCGTTTCCGCGAAATCGCCGATGAAGTCGGCGCCTGGCTGATGGTCGATATGGCGCATATTGCAGGCCTCGTTGCCGGCAACCAGCATCCGTCGCCGTTCCCGCATTGCCATGTCGCCACCACCACGACCCACAAGTCTCTGCGCGGCCCGCGCGGCGGCATGATCCTCACCAATGACGAGGATCTGGCGAAGAAGTTCAACTCGGCCGTCTTCCCGGGCCTGCAGGGTGGTCCACTGATGCATGTGATCGCCGCCAAGGCCGTTGCCTTCGGCGAAGCCCTGAAGCCCGAATTTCAGGATTACGCAGCCCAGATCGTCAAGAACGCCAAGGCCCTGTCCGAAACGCTGGTCTCCGGCGGCCTCGACATCGTTTCCGGCGGCACCGACAATCACTTGATGCTGGTCGACCTGCGCAAGAAGAATGCGACCGGCAAGCGCGCCGAGGCGGCTCTTGGCCGAGCCTACGTCACCTGCAACAAGAACGGCATTCCCTTCGATCCGGAAAAGCCCTTTGTCACCTCCGGTATCCGTCTGGGCACGCCGGCCGGGACCACGCGCGGCTTCAAGGAAGCCGAGTTCAGGGAAATCGGCAATCTCATCGTCGAAGTTCTCGATGGCCTGAAGGTCGCCAATTCGGATGACGGCAATGCCGCTGTCGAATCGGCTGTCCGGCAAAAGGTCGTCGCCCTGACAGATCAGTTCCCGATGTATCCTTACCTGTAAGCGGAACCGCGGATGCGCTGCCCCTATTGCGGATCGGAAGACAGCCAGGTCAAGGACAGCCGCCCGGCCGAGGACGGCAGCGCCATTCGCCGCCGCCGTATCTGTCCCGATTGCGGCGGGCGCTTCACGACCTTCGAGCGGGTGCAGTTGCGGGATCTGATGATCCTCAAGAAGACCGGACGCAAGGCGCCCTTCGACCGGGACAAGCTGTTGCGGTCCTTCGAGATCGCCCTGCGCAAACGGCCGGTCGAGCGTGATCGCATCGAACGTGCGGTTTCCGGTATTGTCCGGAGGCTTGAAAGCTCCGGGGAAACCGAAATTCCGTCGGAAGAGATCGGCATCCAGGTGCTGGAGGCTTTGAAGGGATTGGATGACGTCGCCTTCGTCCGTTACGCTTCGGTTTATCGGGATTTTTCCCATGCCGAAGATTTCGAGAAGGTGATTGCAGAAATCAGCGCCAAGATCGCCAGGGATCCCGGGGTTTGATATCGGCAGAGTTCAGTGGCAAGGCAGCCTTTCTGTTTTCGGAACAAGACGGGGCATAATGACATGGCGGCCAGTGCGGATGACGAACGGTTCATGACCGAGGCGCTTGCCCTCGCGCGTGTCAATCTCGGGGCGACAGGTTCCAATCCCTCTGTCGGCTGCGTGGTTGTCCGTGACGACGGCGAAGGCCCGAAGGTCATTGCAAGCGCGGTTACCGCACCCGGCGGCCGGCCGCATGCGGAAACGCAGGCGCTCGCGCAGGCCGGAGACGCGGCCCGGGGCGCAACGGCCTATGTGACCCTGGAGCCTTGTTCCCACCACGGCAGGACGCCGCCCTGCGCCGAGGCCCTGATTGCCGCTGGCATCGCCCGCGTCGTCGTCTCGGTAACCGACCCGGACGAGCGCGTTTGCGGGCGGGGATTGCAGATGCTGGCCGATGCCGGGATCGAGGTCGTGACCGGCATTCTGGAAAAACAGGGAGAGCGCGCGCTTGAGGCCTACCTCATGCGCAAGCGCAACAACCGGCCCTATGTCACGCTGAAACTTGCCGTTTCCACCGATGGCATGATCGGCTTGAAGGGGCAGGGGCAGGTCGCCATCACCGGCGCGGAGGCCCGGAACGTCGTGCACCGGCTGCGGGCAGAGACGGACGCCATCCTCGTCGGGATCGGCACGGCGATCGCCGACGATCCGGAACTGACCGTGCGCATTGCGGGCCTGGAAGACCGCTCGCCGCTGCGCATCGTCATCGACAGTGATCTGGATCTGCCGCTGTCCTCAAAGCTGATCCAGGGAGCGCGAACGGTACCCGTGCTGCTGGTGAGCGGGACTGAGGACGGTTCCGTCTCCTTTGAAGGCCGCCGCGCAGCGCTGGAAGAGGCCGGGGCGGAGGTGGTGAATTGCAATCCGGCAGCACCCGGCGATCTCCTGACGGCGCTGGCGACGCGCGGCATTTCCTCGCTTCTTGTAGAAGGTGGCGCCCACACGGCGCAGATGTTCCTGAATGCAGGGCTGGTTGATCGCATTCTTCTTTTCACCGGTCAGGTCGCCCTTGGCAAGAACGGGGTGCAATCCCCACTTGACCGCAATCTGGTTCCGCTCGGCTTCGTTCACATGCGCACGGATACTGTCGGCAGCGACCTTCTCGACACCTATGAATATGAAAGAACTTCCTGATGTTTACCGGCATTGTCACGGATATTGGAACCATCGAGACAGTCACGCCGCTCGACGAAGGCGTCAAGCTGCGGATTGCGACGGCCTATGACCCGCAAACGATCGATATCGGCGCCTCCATCGCCTGCTCAGGCGTTTGCCTGACCGTGACGGCACTGCCCGACGGCGGTGCGAATGGTCGGTGGTTTGAGGTCGAGGCCTGGGAAGAGGCGCTGCGGCTCACCACAATCTCTGCCTGGCACCCCGGGCGTCCCGTCAATCTTGAGCGGTCGTTGAAGATCGGCGACGAACTTGGCGGTCACCTTGTGTCCGGTCACGTCGATGGCATGGCGGACATCCTGTCGGTGGAGGCCGAAGGCGAGGCAACCCGCTTCCGGCTGCGCGCGCCGGAGCATCTGGCGAAATTCGTCGCACCGAAAGGGTCCGTCGCTCTTGACGGCACATCATTGACGGTGAATGCGGTTCAGGGGTCGGAATTCGACGTGCTCCTCATCCGCCATTCCCTTGAGGTGACGACCTGGGGCGGACGAAAGGCGGGCGACAGGGTCAATTTCGAAGTTGACACAATGGCGCGCTATGCTGCGCGGCTTGCGGAGTTTCCGGCTCCAAAAGCCGAAATCTGAAGAGTGGCAATGACCGCCCTCCGACACCTGTACGAAAGGAATTTGCCATGAAACTTGTCCGCGATTTCAAGGCTGTGGTGAAAAACGGAAAGATCGCTTACACGTCCGGCCCGGTCGTTCCAATTCCTGTGAAGGTGAAGGCGATAAGACTGCTTCCGAAGGATGGGCCGAAGGGCGAAGACAAGCACATCCAGATCAGCCACAACGGCGATGTGGTTCTTTCCGGATCGGCCGCAGCGGGGGAGTGGGTTTCGTTCGAAAAGCCGCTGCGGCTCGCGGTCGGCAAGCAGATCTTCCGTCTCGTTTCAAAGCCATACAAGGATGGAGATCTGTACGAAGGCGCGGTCGAGATGGAACTGTCGGTTTTTTGATTGGCCGCACACATCGCCGGCCACTTTGCTCACGCCTTTTCTAATAGAATGACTTGCGCGCCGTGATAGACGGTTCGTCGTGCCTCCTTGAATTGCAGCTTTGAGGCCACGCGCAGCGAGGCGAGGTTGGCGGTGTCGATGATGCAGGTTTTCCGGAGAGCCGGAAACTGCTGGTCACCCCAGCGCAAGGCAGCGCCAACGGCCTCGGTGGCGAGCCCCCGGCCGTGCGAGCGGGGAGACAGCGCCCAGCCGGTTTCCATCGTGCCTTCGAGCGAGGGTGTGATGACGCGGTGCAGGTCGTGAAAGCCTGCCTCGCCGATGAACTGGCCCGTCTCCCGATCCTGGAGCGCAAAGAACCCGAAGCCGAAATAGTGCCACATGCCCACCTGCCGCAGAAAGCGCGTCCAGGCCTGCTCCCGTGAGAACGGCGCACCGCCGATGAAGCGTGTTACCTCGGGATCCGCAAAAAGTGCGCTGTAGGCTGTGAAGTCATCGCGGCGGTAGGGACGAAGAATCAGCCGGTCGGTCTCGATCGTTGGAACAGTCTGCATGGTCTGTTGTGTCTCTTATAAGCTCGATGGCACTATTCCATCAGATTCCCGGTTCGCCGTCCCAGTAATTGACTTCGCTTTCCCGTCGGCCAGCGAAACGAAAGCCCGGTACATCTCCTGCAGTGTTCGACTTTGCGAGAAACTTGCCTGAGTCCGGATATTCCACAATATCCGCCCTGGCCTTCGTGGAGATGCACAGATACTTCAACGGCAGGCTGCCTGTGTTGATGAGATGATGCGCGGTCTCTGGTCCGCCCGCCGGCGCGCCGAGCACATCTCCGGCCTTGACCGGGTAACGGTTCAGCCCGAACCGATATTCCCCTTCGCCGCTGACAATGAGGAACAGTTCCTCCTCGACATGGTGATTGTGAAACGGGCAGCCGGACTTGCCCGGCGGAACTTCGCTGTAGCTGATGCCGAGATCCTTGAGGCCGAGCCGCGCGCCGAAGGAGACGTCTTTGGACTCGAAGAACGTGCCTTCCCGCCAGTGGTCGAGCGTGAGCCCTGCCGGATCGACGACCGGTTTTGCAAGTTGTGTCATGTTCTCTCCCTCTTCGATCGGAGTTTGTACAGAGTACACCGCCGCTTGCAAAGGCAAGAGCATCCGGCCGCGAGATGCATTCCACAGGTCCGGCGCCCGCGGCAAATGCAGGCGGCATCGTGAAAAATGCTTGCCAACCGATCCTCGGCATGATTTGACCGCCGCCTGTGCCGGAGCGGTCCGGCCCCCAGTTTTCAGACAGGTGACGAATGTCCGATATCGAAAAGCCACATATCCTGATTGTGGAAGCGCGTTTCTATGACGACATGGCCGATGCGCTTCTCGAAGGCGCGACCTCTGCGCTCAAGGAAGCCGAAGCGACCTATGATGTCGTCACCGTTCCCGGCGCACTGGAGATTCCAGCCGCGATCGCCATGGCGCTCGACGGCGCCGACAATGGCGGCACCGATTATGACGGTTTCGTTGCGCTCGGCATGGTGATCCGGGGCGAAACCTATCATTTCGATATTGTTGCCAATGAGTCGTCACGCGCGCTTATGGATCTCGCCGTCAGCGAAAGCCTCGCGATCGGAAATGGCATTCTGACCGTCGAGAATGATGCGCAGGCCTGGGCGCGCGTCAGGAAGAGCGAGGGCGACAAGGGTGGCTTTGCAGCCCGCGCTGCCCTGACGATGATTGATCTGAAGACCAAGCTGGGCGGCGAACTGTGAGCGATACTCCTTCCAATCCGTCGGCCGAGCAGCCCGTCAAGCAGGCAAACCAGCGCGGTGCTGCCCGTCTCGCCGCCGTGCAGGCGCTCTATCAGATGGATGTCGGCGGCACCGGCGTGCTTGAAATCGTTGCCGAATACGAAACCCACCGGCTCGGTCAGGAAATCGACGGCGATACCTATCTGAAGGCCGATGCCTCTTGGTTTCGCTCGATCGTCGCCGGTGTCGTGCGCGACCAGCGCAAGCTCGATCCCCTGATCGGCACGGCCCTGCAGGACGACTGGGCGCTGTCGCGCATCGATTCCACCGTCCGGGCCATTCTGCGCGCCGGCACATTCGAATTGGTCGAGCGCAAGGATGTCCCCGTGGCCGTCATCGTCACGGAATATGTCGAGATCGCCAAGGCTTTCTTCGAAGACGACGAACCCAAGCTCGTCAACGCCGTTCTCGACAGGATAGCCCGCACGATCAGAACCGACGTCAAGAAATAGGTCTTCCGATGACACTGCAGGCGGGCCGGGCACAGGACATGGATCATGAACTGCGCGGCGCCCGCCGGGACGTCTATCTCCTGACGGCGGCGCAAGCGATCCTCGGAACGATCGGCCCGATCGTCTTTTCAGTCGGCGGCGTTGCCGGATATCAGCTTCTCGGTGCGGACAAATCCCTTGCAACGGCTCCCTTGACCGGCTTCAATGTCGGCGTGGCGCTTGGCGCCGTTTTTGTCGCTGCAGCATCCCGGTTTTTCGGCCGCAAACTGGCGTTCATCGCCGGTGCCGCCCTCGGTGCCGTGGGTGGTATTCTTGCGGCCTACGCACTCTTTCTCGCCGACTTCTGGCTCTTTGCGTTAGGCCTGTGCATTGCAGGCGTTGCCGGGGGTTTTACCCAGAAACTGCGCTTTGCCGCGGCCGACGTGTCTCCGTCCTTCTACAAGCCGCGTGCGATCTCCTGGATCCTCGCCGGCGGGATCGTCTCGGCGGTTCTTGGACCTCAACTGGTTATCCTGACGAAAGACATGCTCGCCCCCGTGCTTTTTGCCGGCGCGTTCCTGGCGCTCATTCCGACCTGCCTTGCCGCCATTCTAATTCTTGCCTTCCTGAAATTGCCCGATCAGCGCGCCGCTGCGTTTCAATCCCAGGCCGGGCCGGTGCGGCCCTTGAGCGAAATCGTCCTGACCCAGCGTTTCCTGACCGGCATGATCTGCGGGATCTCGACCTATGCCCTGATGACCTTCATGATGACCGGCGCCCCGATCGCCATGGTGATCGGCTGTGGTTTCCCGCAGGACCTGGCGACCCTTGGTATCCAATGGCATGTCCTTGCCATGTTTGCCCCGAGCTTTTTCACCGGCATGCTGGTGAGCCGTTTTGGCGCGGAAAAAGTCGTGGCCGCCGGGCTGGTGATTCTGATGGCTTGCGCAGTGGTCGCCCATGCCGGCATCGCCCTTTGGAATTTCTGGGGTTCGCTCATCCTGCTTGGCGCGGGATGGAATTTCGGTTTCATCGGCGCAACCGCGATCGTCGCGTCGAGCTACCGGCCGCAGGAAGCCGACAAGGTGCAGGGTTTTCACGACATCATCCTGTTTGCGACCGTCGCGTTTGCGTCTTTCGGGTCGGGCAAGGTGCTGACGGCCTATGGCTGGGATATGCTGAACGCCGCCGTCTGGCCCGTTGCGATACTTTGCCTGCTGCTCCTGTTTTTCCTGTTTGTCGCGGAAAAGCGACGCCTGGCCTGAGGTTTGCCGAAAACATGCCGGCTTTGCGCCCGTAAGCAACTGCCAACATACAGAAAAACGTGGATTTTTCGCTTTGGGGCGGCTTGACGATCCCGTTTCGCCACCGCACTCTGCCGCCACGTTTGCAGCCCTTGCTTGAGGAGGCAAGGTTTGCAGCGCGGTTTGGGGGCCTGCGAAGCCTGCAGGCTAAACGGAGGAAAGAGCGAAATGACCATATTACTGGGCGTTATTGCATGCGGGTTGCTATCGGTGGTCTATGCCGCCTGGGCAACACGGTCGGTGCTGTCGGCCGATCAGGGCAATGCCCGCATGCAGGAGATTGCAGGCTTCATACGCGAGGGGGCGCAGGCCTATCTCACACGTCAATACATGACCATTGCCATCGTCGGGGCCGTCGTCTTTGTCGGTGCCTGGCTGCTTCTTTCCGTCACGGCTGCACTAGGCTTCCTGATCGGCGCGGTGCTCTCGGGCGCGGCTGGCTTCATCGGCATGCATGTCTCGGTCCGCGCCAATGTGCGCACGGCGCAGGCCTCTTCCGTCAGCCTTGCGGCGGGCCTCGATATTGCCTTCAAGTCCGGCGCGATCACCGGCATGCTGGTCGCCGGTTTGGCGCTGCTGGGCGTCACGATCTACTATCTTGTGCTGACCGCTGGTCTTGGGCTTGCTGAGGGTTCGCGTGAGGTCATCGACGCGCTCGTCTCGCTCGGCTTTGGCGCCTCGCTCATCTCGATATTCGCCCGTCTCGGTGGCGGTATCTTCACAAAGGGTGCCGATGTCGGCGGCGATCTGGTCGGCAAGGTGGAAGCCGGCATTCCGGAAGATGATCCCCGCAACCCCGCCACGATCGCAGACAATGTCGGCGACAATGTCGGCGACTGCGCCGGCATGGCGGCCGACCTGTTCGAGACCTATGCCGTGTCGATCGTTGCCACGATGGTCCTTGCGGCTATCTTCTTCGCCGGCGGCGCCAATCTCGCGCTTGTCATGGCCTATCCGCTCGCCATCTGCGGCGCCTGCATCATCACGTCGATCATCGGTGCATTTTTCGTCAAGCTCGGCGCGAACGGCTCGATCATGGGCGCGCTTTACAAAGGTCTGATCGTCACGGGTCTGCTGTCGATCATCGGGCTTGGCGCTGCCACCTCGCTCACCATCGGCTGGGGCTCGATCGGCGCTGTCGAGGGCAAGGATATCACCGGCACCAACCTGTTCATCTGCGGCATTCTCGGCCTCGTGGTGACAGCGCTGATCGTCGTGATCACCGAATACTACACCGGCACCAACAAGCGGCCAGTGAACTCCATCGCCCAGGCCTCGGTCAGTGGCCATGGCACCAACGTCATCCAGGGGCTTGCGGTCTCGCTGGAGTCTACTGCACTGCCGGCCATCGTCATCGTCGGTGGCATCATCTCGACTTACCAGCTGGCAGGTTTGTTCGGCACCGGCATCGCCGTCACCGCCATGCTCGGCATTGCCGGCATGATCGTGGCGCTCGATGCTTTCGGGCCGGTCACCGACAATGCAGGCGGTATCGCGGAAATGGCCGGCCTTCCGCCGGAAGTCCGCAAATCGACCGACGCGCTGGATGCCGTGGGCAATACGACGAAAGCCGTGACCAAGGGCTACGCGATCGGTTCTGCCGGCCTTGGCGCCCTGGTGCTGTTTGCCGCCTATGCAAACGATCTCAAATATTTCGTCGCCAACGGCGACAAATATCCCTACTACGCCGATGTCGGAACAATCTCCTTCGATCTCTCCAACCCTTATGTCGTCGCCGGCCTGATCTTCGGCGGCCTCATTCCCTATCTTTTCGGCGGCATCGCCATGACAGCTGTTGGACGGGCCGCAAGCGCGGTCGTGGAGGAAGTCCGCCGCCAGTTCCGCGAAAAGCCGGGCATCATGGCGGGAACGGACCGGCCGGATTACGGCCGTGCCGTCGATATGCTGACCAAGGCGGCGATCCGCGAAATGATCGTGCCGTCATTGCTGCCGGTTCTGGCGCCGATCGTGGTCTATTTCGGCGTGCTCCTGATCTCCGGTTCCAAGGCTTCGGCCTTTGCAGCCCTCGGGGCCTCGCTTCTCGGTGTCATCGTCAACGGCATCTTCGTGGCAATATCCATGACCTCGGGCGGCGGCGCCTGGGACAATGCTAAGAAAAGCTTTGAGGATGGTTTTGTCGACAAGGACGGCACGCGTCATATGAAGGGCTCGGAAGCCCACAAGGCCTCCGTCACCGGCGACACGGTTGGCGACCCCTACAAGGACACCGCAGGTCCAGCCGTCAATCCAGCGATCAAGATCACCAATATCGTCGCCTTGCTGCTTTTGGCGGTTCTTGCCTGACAACGGGCCCGCCGGACGCATAGAAAACGAAAAAGCCGCGGGAGATCTGTTCCCGCGGCTTTCCTATGAGGCGAGGCTCGAAACCCTGATTATTTTCCGTAGTCCGAACCATCCGAGAGGATGGAGCGCGCCATGCTCTTGCCGATGCCATTGCCGGACAGCAACTGGCCGAGGAACGTCATCTCCTGGCCGCCTGTCGGTGTCGTCCGGGAGATCATGTCGAAGACCTTGCCGTCTTTCTGCGTGTAATGGGCAAGCTGCGACACGACACCGTCCTTGTCGAAATAGACGGCAAGCACGCTCTGATCGACGATCTGCGGATTCATGAAGGCGACGGGACGCCGACGCTTCTGGGAGATATAGTAAAAGACTTCATTGTCGAAGGTCGCGGTCGTGGACGGCGTTCCGAGCGACAGAAGAACCTGCTCGCGGCTCGATCCCACAGGGACCAGCGCCAGCGTTTCCTGATCGACGACATAACCCTGATTGATGGTCTGCCCGGTGTTCAGGACATCTGCGGTCTTGCAGCCGGTCAGTGCAGTTGCGGAAATAGCTGCAGTAAAAACGACTTTGCTCAGAAATTTCATGTCTGACTTGAAATACCGTCTCGTCAACGACATCTCCCCCAAGGTAACGCCGGCAGATGCGCCATTGCATTTCGTGCCTGCTTCGGTAAACCAGCTTCAGCGATCATGCAATAACAGGATGCGTTGCCTTTCGCATTTTGAAGCGATCAAACTTGGGCTTTATGATGATATTCGGGCTGTTCGGCAAAAAAAATGGCAATGCCGCAATTGTTGCGCGCCAGTACGATCTTTTGACCCGCGCCGCCCGCCGCCCTTTGTTCTACACCGAACTCGAAGTGCCCGACACCGTGATGGGCCGTTTCGAGATGCTGTCGGCCACGCTGATCCTCTATTTCCGCCGGACGCGAAGCGCGGGCAGGGCCGGCCAGGAGATCGCCCAGGAGATCATCGACGCCTTCTTCGAGGATGTGGATCACTCCATACGCGAGCTTGGTATCGGCGATGTCAGCGTCCCGAAGAAGATGAAGAAGCTGGCCTCGATGTTCTACGGCCGGCTGGAAAGCTATGCAGCCGCGCTCGACAGGCAGGATGCGGGCGAACTGGCGGCGGCGCTCCGTCGCAATTTTCATCCCAACGCCGGTGGTCCGTCGCCATCCATGCAGGGTCTTGCAACCTATATGCTGCACGCCGAGGCGGCGCTTGCGGAAAAGGCGGAGGATGTCGTAGAAACCGGCCGGATCGAACTGCCTGAACCGGCCGTTTGACCGGACGCGACGGCAAGAACGCCGCGAGACCAAACCACTTTCTTGGGCGGCGATGTCGCCCGAAAGGACGCTGACGATGAACCTCGATGAAAAACCCGCATTCTCCTTTCCGGTGAAAGTCGGCAATATCTCCGCCAATGCCGTGACGGTTCATCTGGAAGCCAACGCCGCCGAACTGAAGGCGTTGCGCGATCTCTGGAATGTGTCGGAGGTGGTTTCGCTGTCCTCCGATCTGCAGATCGCCCGATGGAAAAAGGATGGCGTCAGGATCAGGGGCAGGGTCGAGGCAACGATCGTACAGGCCTGTGTCGTTACGCTGGAGCCTGTCGAATCAAAGATCGACGAACCGGTCGAGGCGATTTTTGTGCCGGAGGGTTCGCGGTTGGCGCGGATTGCCGCCAATGACGGCGGCGAAATGATTCTCGATCCCGACGGCCCCGATCTTCCCGACATGTTCACCGGCGACACGATCGATGTCGGGGTCGCGGTCACCGAACATGCGGCGCTGGCGATCGATCCCTATCCACGCAAGCCGGGAGCCACATTTGGCGAGCGAATCGAAAGCACGGACAAGGACGATGCCCGCCCCAATCCCTTTGCGGCGCTTAAGGACTGGAAAAAGGACTGAGTGCGGAAATGCATGCCGCACAAATCGGTTGTCTCACCAGCGAAAAACGGTATTTTGCCGCATCCAGCCCGTGGGGGCGGGGTGCCGCTCAGGCTTCCTCTCCTCAAGCGTCATGAAAACACGTGTGTCCTCATCGCTGATCGTCATTGCGCCGGGACAAAACATGCGGTGTGGCAGGAATAAAGGAAAAGACACGCGTGGTCAGAATTTCTCTTGATGTTATGGGCGGCGACTTCGGTCCGCAGGTCGTTATCCCGGCTGCCGCGAAGGCGCTGGAACGGCATCCCGACATTCGCTTCGTCCTCTACGGACTTGAAGACCAATGCGTTCCTGTTCTGGATAAATTTCCAAAACTGAAAGCCGCAAGCAGCTTCCATTCGTCGGAACTGGCGATCGCCATGGACGAGAAGCCGAGCCAGGCTCTGCGCCGCGGCCGAGGCAAGGCGAGCATGTGGCAGGCCATCGATGCGGTCGGCAAGGGAGACGCCGACGTGATCGTGTCGGCGGGCAATACCGGCGCGCTGATGGCGATGTCCGTGATCTGCCTGCGCATGATGGCCGGTATCCAGCGACCGGCCATCGCCGCCATCTGGCCGACGCTGAAGGGTGAAAGCATCGTGCTCGATGTCGGCGCGACGATTGGCGCTGATGCACAGCAGCTGATGGACTTCGCGCTGATGGGCGGTGCCATGGCGCGCGCGCTGTTCGAGCTCGAGCGCCCGACGCTCGGGCTCCTCAATGTCGGCGTCGAAGAGGTCAAGGGCCAGGAAGAGGTCAAGGAGGCCGGGCGACTGATTCGCGAGGCGGGGCTGGACAGCATTGACTATCTCGGTTTCGTCGAGGGCGACGACATCGGTCGCGGCACGGTCGATGTCGTGGTCACCGAGGGGTTCTCCGGCAACATAGCGCTGAAGGCATCCGAAGGAACTGCCCGGCAAATCGCCGAATATCTGCGTGCTGCCATGTCGCGCACCTTGCTTGCGAAAATCGGCTATATTCTCGCCAAGGGGGCCTTCGACCGGCTGCGCGAGAAGATGGATCCCCGAAAAGTGAATGGCGGCGTCTTTCTTGGCCTCAATGGTGTCGTGATCAAGAGTCATGGAGGAGCGGACGCGGAAGGTTTCGCTGCTGCCATTGATGTCGGCTACGACATGGTCCGCAATGGCCTGAAGGCCAAGATTCAGAATGATTTGCAAAAATACCATGCATCGCATCCCTCCCAAGATGACGACAAGGGCATGGCTGACGAGGTTTGAATATCATGATCCGTTCTGTGGTTTGCGGCTTCGGAGCGTCGCTTCCGAAGCGCGTGATGACCAATAGCGAAATGGAAACCAAGGTCGATACATCCGACGAGTGGATTGTACAGCGCACGGGCATTCGCCAGCGCTATATCGCGGGCGAGGGTGAGACGACGGCGTCGCTGGGCGAGGCCGCTGCCCGTGTCGCTCTTCAACGGGCAGGGCTCACGCCGGCCGACCTCGACCTGATCATCGTCGGCACATCGACGCCGGACAACACGTTTCCGGCGACTGCGGTCAACATCCAGAACCGGTTGGGAATGCATCACGGCGCCGCCTTCGACCTTCAGGCGGTCTGTTCCGGCTTCATCTACGCAATGACGACCGCGGACGTCTATATTCGCGGCGGTCTCGCCAAGCGGGTGCTGGTCATCGGCGCGGAAACCTTCTCGCGCATTCTGGACTGGAGCGACCGCACCACGTGCGTTCTTTTCGGCGATGGTGCTGGCGCCGTCATTCTGGAGGCGCAGGAAGGCGAAGGCACGAACCAGGACCGTGGCATCCTGACGACGCATCTGCGCTCGGACGGCGCCCACCGCGAAAAGCTCTACGTCGATGGCGGCCCTTCGACCACGGGAACGGTCGGCCAGTTGCGCATGGAAGGCCGGGAAGTCTTCAAACACGCTGTCGGCATGATCACCGATGTCATTGAAGCAGCCTTTTCGGCCACGGGAACGTCGGCAGAGGATCTCGACTGGCTTGTCCCGCATCAGGCCAATCGCCGCATCATCGAGGGATCCGCAAGGAAGCTCGGCATACCCATGGAAAAAGTGGTGGTGACGGTCGATCTCCACGGCAATACCTCGGCCGCATCGATTCCCCTGGCTCTCGACACCGCAGCCGCTGATGGGCGTATCAAAAAGGGTGATCTGGTTCTTCTGGAGGCCATGGGTGGCGGCTTCACCTGGGGCTCCGTGCTGCTGCGCTGGTAAAGAAAAGCCAAACCAACGCAAACGCTTGACCCGAATGGGCAAGGGCAATACTCTTCCACGCTAATCGATATTTGACAAAATCGGTGGGGGAAGATGAGCGGAAAAACGGTGACACGAGCAGACTTGGCCGAATCGGTTTTCCGCAAGGTCGGGCTTTCGCGCACGGAATCGGCCGAACTGGTGGAAACTGTGATCGATGAAATTTGCAATGCGATCGTGCGCGGCGAAAGCGTCAAGCTCTCTTCTTTTGCAACCTTCCAGGTTCGGGACAAGAACGAGCGCATCGGTCGAAACCCGAAGACAGGCGAGGAAGTGCCTATTTCGCCTCGCAGAGTGATGACCTTCAAGGCATCGAACGTGCTCAAACAGCGCGTGCTGAAGGCGCATCTGCAACGCAAGGCCAAGCAGAAGCCGCCGGCGCCGTGATGCACCCCTGTTTTCATTAAAGCAGTTGAAAACTCTTCCATAAACCATTGAAATCGACATGATTCGTAAGTAATCATGCTTGGCATATGGCTGGCATAGCGCGCCGACTCGCGTGCAAATTCCGATGCTGTTGAGCGGGGAAGACATGGAAAAGAGCCCAGACGCGTTCCGGACGATCAGCGAAGTGGCAGACGATCTCGATCTGCCGCAGCATGTGCTGCGCTTCTGGGAAACCCGGTTCCTGCAGATCAAGCCGATGAAGCGCGGCGGTGGACGCCGCTATTATCGGCCGGAGGATGTTGATCTCCTAAAAGGCATCCGCCATCTGCTCTATGATCATGGCTACACGATCAAGGGCGTGCAGAAGCTCTTGAAAATGAACGGCAACAAGTTCGTCGCGGCGATCGCCAGCGGGGATCTTGCGACCGTTGAAGCGTTGGCGGCTGCCAATGTCGACGATCAGGTCCAGCCGAAGCTCGGCAATCCCGACGACGACCAGATCGTTGGCCGTGCCAAGGTGCCGACAAGCCGGCGCTTCTTTTCTTTTGGCGGTGGCGGCGACGACAACCCGGAAATCTCGATCGGTAAATCATCCGTCGGCAAGGAAGACCGGGCGTTGCTGCAGGAAGCGCTCTACGATTTGCTCGAGTGCAAGCGTTTGCTCGATCAGGTGCGCTAGGAGACAAGCTCCCGTCCGCCACTGGCCGGAACCTCCACGTGATCCGTCCGTTCTCCCTTCACAACAAGGAGAGAGCACCATGACCGACACAGGGCCCCGCAACGAAGAGCGCACGCAAACACCCCGCCGTCCCGCCGACGATCAAAGTGATCAGGGCAACAATGCCGAGACGCCAATTCCGCCGGTAATCAAACCGGGCGACCATCGCAGTCCGAATGATCCGCCGCTGCCTCTCGTGGATCCCATCGTTGACGGAGGCAACCTCTGAGATGGTTGAGAGCGGGCCGCCCGAGGCGCCGCTCTTTTTTGGGTGTGAAAAGCGAGTTTGACATCGTCGCAGAGACGGTGTCGTGGTAGGCAATGGGTAGTATCCCGATAAGGCGTGCCCATGCAAAAGAACTGGCAGAAAAGCGTTATCCTTGCTCTCGATGGCCCGGAAAATTTTGTAACGATCTCGAACACGACGCAGGCGTCCTGGGCGATGATTGAGGATTGGCCGTTGGAAGACGGACCAGCGCTGGACCGCGCGCTGGAGATTTGCGCGGCTGTAGCAGAGGGAAAGATGTCTGACGAGGATGCGCGCAAGGCGTTCCTTGCCGCTGTCGCCGAGGCGCAGATCCCAGTGCGTGACTAATCGCTCCTTTCCTGCGAACAAAATGAGCATATCAACATGAAATCCCTTCAAGCAGAGTTTCACAAGGACATGCTGGCGCTTTACGAGCACTGCGCGCAGATCGGCTTCCGCCCGGTGCTCTTCCGCCGTCTGGTGGTACTCAAGGGTGGCGTCTCTGCTGCGCGGGAACTGGTGTTCAAGCCGGGGACGACCGGGCTGGACCGGCTTGTTGCCGCCGGTAAGGCGGATCTGTCGATGGAGTCCTTGATGACGCGCCCACGATACAGCACGTTATTCACGCCCTTGGAAATCAAGGAGGCCACGGGGCGTCTCGCGGGTTTGGTGCCGCGAGAGCGCTCCAGAGGCCGCATCAACCCCGTCATCACCAACGTAAAACAGGCATCGTCATCATGACAAAAAAGCAGAAGATCGAGCATTCGGATTTCGCCGGGGAATTTACCGACGATGGCGTGACGGTACTCGTGGATATCTTCCGCCCCGCTGGCAGCACGGAAGGATGGACCTTGGAGGTGATAGACCAGGAGGAGGGGCTGACGGTGTGGGAAGAGCCCTTTGCAACGGACAAGGAAGCCTTCGAAGAGTTTCTCGCTACGATCGAACGCGATGGCATTCACTCCTTTCTGGAAGATCCTGGATCAGACACGTCGGTTCACTGAGATGGGGACACACAGGCGATTCGCATCTTTTATGCAGCAGGCTCGATCGGAACTACGACATCCGAGCGAGCCGACCAGCATCGAGCTGCGAGGGAACTTCACAACGGCCGCCGGAGCACCCTTCGTCTTCTCCCGAGGAGGGCGCCGTCCCGGCTAGGCCGGGAATGCGGGCCGAGAGCGCCATGGCGATCCGCGCTCCCACAGCGAGGTCTTCCTCTACCCCGAACATCTGGTGGGCAATGGAACCGTCACGGCCGATCAGGATCGACGACGGGGTGCCTCGTAAGGCGAAACGCTGCATCGTCGTCGGCGTATCGGAGCGCTCATCCGAGAGATCGACGCCCACGGGATGCTTGATGCGGTACTCGTGCAGGAACGCCTTCAGGGTGACCGGAGACATCGCCGCGTGGTGTTCGAATACCGTGTGGATGCCGATGACCTGGAGATCGGTATGGCCGAAAATACATTCAATGCGCTGGACCTGCGGAATGGATTCCGAAACGCATCCGGGGCAGAGAAGCTGGAAGCTGTGAATGAACACCGGGCGACCGCGCAGGGCGGCCAGCGTAAGAGGGGCAGGCGTGTTGAACCATTCGCTCACCGCCAGTTCGGGCGCGAGCGTCGTCGATGTCGTAGACATGATTTCCATCCTTGTGTTGCGGGGCGGACCGGAGGGGAGGTCGGTCCGCCCCCTTGGGCTTAAGCGGCGGCGCGCGTGAGTTTCAAACCCGGAAAGTCGACCGGCACGTCGAGGGCGACCTTCAGGTAGTTGGTGAACAGGTTGAGGGTGATGTGGGCGACGATTTTGACGATCTCCTCGTCGTCAAAGCCCGCCAAGCGCAGGGCGTCGATTTGTCGTCTCGATGATGTCGAACGGAGCCTGTATGGCTTCGGCGGGTTCAGCCTTGATCGACTGGGCGCTGGCGGCTGTCAGCCATAGCGAGGCCGTTCCGGCGAGAAGCGCGCCGGTTGCAAAGTTCCTGGTCATTTCTGCAGTCTCCTCTTTCTCCATAGCCTGGAGGGGTTGTGATATTATCCCTGTATAAACACGTCCCAGGTGGCTGCCCGTAACGCGGGATCGGCGGTCTCGTGCTCGCGGCAGTCGATGCGGATATCCCGCTGTCCGAATGCCGCGTCGACAAAATTACAATGATGCGGCTGTGCCGCATCGGGATGGGCGAATGGGGCGAAGTACCGACAACTGGCGCACATGCGCTGGATCGGTATCGCGTCCGTCTCCTGCAGATGCCTGATCATTTTGACCAGCGTGATCAGCAGGTCTTCCTGTTCATGCTGGGCTAGGGCATCGACCGTCTGTTCTGCGATACTTGCAGCCGCGTTGCCAACCTCTAGCGCCGAGAGTCCTTTGGACGTGATGCCGACGTTGACACCGCGCTTGTCGGTCCCGGCGCTGCGCTTCGCGACAAACCCTTTGCGCTCAAGCGCCGCGATGGAGTCCGTCGCCGTCGGCTGCGAGACCCCGAGGTTGGCGGCGATCTCCTTGACCCCCAGTCCGTCCTTTCGACCCTCCAGTAACTCCAGAATGGCGAGCTGGGTGGGGTTCAGTCCGCTGGTCTTGGCGCGGCTCCAGTCGTCGGCCCGCATGGCCATGGCAACCCGAGCAAGACCTTCCCGGATGCGGTGGTTGACAGACGTTGGGGTCTTCGGCGTTTCCATGAGATGAATATATATAGGAGTCCTATTAAACACAAGAGGATATCAAATTTCATTTGGTCGGCGGAGCCCCGATGCCCGTATCCGATATCGGCCCGTGTGGCTGCTCGGCATTGTGCGAATGCGTCGCCTTTTCCGCGGTAGCCGGTCCCGTAAACCCCTCGGCGCCATAGAACGCGAGATGCAGGCCCCAGTATCCCGTCGCGAACACGACGAGCGCGGTGGCGATCCCCGCCGGTATCGCGGGGAGGTGCACTTTGAGAGACGGCAGAAACCTGGTGACGCGGCATTGATCGCATGCCACCGCGACCAGGATGGCCATGATCAGTCCATGCCCGATGAGATCGACCCGTCCGAACGGCCACACCGCCGCCGTGAAGATGACGATAAGGGCGATCGCCGACAGCCGGCGGATCAACGGTGTCCACAGAAGCCCGAAACCCATGGTAAATTCGGCGACACCCGCCATGGGGATAAACACGTCCCTCGGCAGTCCGAACGTCAGGAACGGCTTTTCGAGAACGAGCGGATAAAACCAGTCTGGGTAGGCGAACTTCTCGAGGCTGGACCACATCAGGGCTATGGCGAGACCCCAGCGCAAGGCCTCGAAGCGGTGCGATCTCCAGGTCTCGTTCTTCGACGGCTCCAGGATCAGGTAGGCGGCGACACCCGCGCCGAGGGCAAGATAGTCGAACAGGTGGAACAGGTCGTAGTCACGGATCGCCAGAAACCAGAGCGCCAGGATACCGATTCCGGCCAGCGGCATTGTCTTGCGCGAGAAAATGCATGCGGCGATCAGGAGCTGAAGCCACGAGACCCACTCCGCCGGGGTCTTGAGATCGGGTGTCAGATAGACGCCGCCGACCGAAAAGACCGCCACGAAGAACGCGCCGACGGTCACGCGGACGTAGTCGTCAAGTCTCTTCCACAGCGGTCCGGTAACACGATCGAGGCCGTCGTGGACGCGCGCTCCAAACGGACTGATCTCGACCAGACGCGTCAAAACGAAGAAGATCACGACGAGGACGATCCCGATCCAGAACCACGGGTCGGTAAGCACGGTCGATATCGGTTGCGGCGGCGCGCCGACGATGTACGGCGCAAACCATTTGACATGGGCCTGGGCCGCCAGAGGCATTGCCATCGCGCAACCGAAAACGGCCGCTCCCAGAGATGATCGTCTCATCGGTTTAATCCTTCATTCCGCCGCTTGCGACACGACAAGGCTCACGGCGGCCGCGAAACTCGCACCGTATCGCGGATCGGCCCCCATGCAACTGGAGATATGTCGTTCCTTGATGTGGATGTCCGCTCTCGCAACGGCGCGGGGCGGTATTGTCGACCAGCGCCTGTTGCTGTTCCGGTGACATCATCCTGAACAGGTTACCCGGCCGCTCGATATGGTCGTCGTGGACCCGATGGTCGAAATGCGCCGCGTAGTCGCCCGCGGGCAGCGGCGGTTCGGTCAAGCCGGCCTTGTCTCCCATTCCGCCCGGGAATTCGGATAGTAGTGAGCCACGAAACCAAGGTTGCCGTCGATCCTCATCGCGCCGTCGCGATGGAAAGCATGATGATCGCCGTCCGGAACCATCAGGCGGCTTTCGCCGTCGATCCGAGATACTCGTCGGTCGACCGCATGCGCGCGTAGGCAAAGCCCAGCGCGGACATGAAAGCCGCGTGGGCGAGATTGGCAGGCACGGTGACACCGTTGAATTCGAGGTCACGCGAGGCGCATGCGTCGTGGACCACGGTGACGGGATAGCCGAAGTCCGCGGAGGCGCGCGTGACTGCGTCCACGCACATGTGGCTCATGTTGCCGCACACGACGACCTCGTCGATGCCGTTGTCGTCCAGATGCTGCTTGAGGTCGGTTTCCCGGTACGAGTTTATGTAGTGTTTCAGAACCACATGCTCGGTATCGAGGTTGATCACGCTCGGATGCAGCGCCGCACCCTCCGAGCCCGGCTGAAAGAACGGAGCGTTGGCGGTTGGAAACTCATGCCGGATATGGACGACGAGGTCGCCTGCCGACCGGGCGGCTGCTATCAGGCGCGCCGCGTTGCGGGCAGCGGCCTCCACGCCCGACAATGTCCATTTTCCGCCGGGAAAATAGTCGTTCTGGATATCGACAACGATCAATGCTGTCTTGCTCATGGCTTTTTCCTTTTTTCAAAGCACCGCCGTCCGCGCGGCGGGTGCCGCTCGTGGAAGCTGTTGCGAGTTTGACGACAGGAAGGGACGTATTCCCTCCTCACCAGTGGCCTGCCGGACGATGCCGAACGGCAGGGGATGCACTTCGCTTCCCAGGTTCAACTCATGAGGCTGACCGTAGGTCTCCGATAAGCGTAGGAACGAGTTCCGACACGGTCGGATGGATGGGCACCGACCATTGCAGGGTCGGGTAGGGGGTGCGGGCGTTCATTGCGTCGATGATGCCGTGGATGGCCTCGTCGCCTTCGATGCCCAGGATGGCCGCCCCGAGTATCTGCCGCGTTTCCGCGTCCGCGACGAGTTTCATGAACCCTTGCGTCTCGCCTTTCTCGACGGCTCGGCCGACACGGCTCATGGGTCTTGTCGATACGAGGATGGGTCGTCCCGATGCTCTCGCCTGGCGCTCGGTCATGCCGACGCGTCCAAGCGGCGGATCGATGTAGAGGGCGTAGGCGGGAATGCGGTCGCTGAGCTTGTGGTCGGCTCCGTCCAGCAGGTTGGCGGCGACGATCTCGAAGTCGTTGTAGGACGTATGCGTGAACGCCCCGTGCCCGTTGCAGTCGCCAAGTGCCCAGATGCCGGTGACATTCGTGGAGAGGCTGTCGTCAACGATGATAAACCCTTTGCCGTCCGTCTCTACACCCGCTGCTTCCAGTCCCAGGTCATCGGTGTTAGGCTGGCGGCCCGTGGCGATGAGGACATGGCTTGCGACGATGGTCCCGATGCCCGTCGTGACCTCGATGTCGTCTGAGGTCTTGCGGAATGACAATCCGGTCGCCTCCGTCTGGACCGCGATCCCTTCTGCATGAATGATATCGGCGATCGCGTCGGAAACGTCCTCATCTTCCCGGGAAGCAAGATGGCTACCACGCTCGACCACTGTGACTTCAGCACCGAAACGGCGGTACATCTGCGCGAATTCCAGCCCGATGTAGCTGCCGCCGATCACGACCAGATGGCGGGGGACCACGGTCAGATGGATGATCGAGGTGCTGGTCAGGTATGGCACGCTGGCCAGGCCCGGATAGTCGGGAATGGACGGACGCGCGCCGACGTTGATGAATATCTGCGGCGCAGTCAGACGCGCGCCGTTGACCACGACCGTATTGGGGTCTTCGAACTTGCCTTGTCCGTAGATCACCGACATGCTGTCGAGGCCGCTGAACCAGGTCTCAAGTCCCTTGCGGGCATCTAGGGTGACCTTTTCGGCACGGCCTTGCACGGTCTTCATGTCGATCCCGATCTCGCCGGGGATGACAACACCGTAGTCGGAGGCTCGTCTGGCGACGTGCGCGGTCCGGGCGCTGGCCACCAGGGCCTTCGTCGGCATGCACCCGGCGTTGACGCAGGTACCGCCGAGATATTTGCGCTCGATCAGCGCCACCTTGCGGCCGGTGGAGGCCATGCGGGCCGCCAGAAAAGGCCCTGCCTGTCCCGCACCAATAAAGATCGCGTCGAAAGCGCTCACGACACGGCCGCTACAATGAGCAGCGCTCCGCCGACCGCAACCGCATCCTCGATGAGGGCGGCGGGTAGGTCACGTCCGAAGGATGCCGCGAGTTTAGCCCGGACGGCTGCTCCGCCGTAGGTGCCGATAATCGCACCGACGATCCCAGCGACAAGCCCAAGCAAAAACGATCCACCCGCTGCTCCGACGACCGCGCCTGACAGGGCGCCCGTGACGATGCGTGTTGCGAACTGGATCGGTACCTTGCGTGATGGCGTGCTTGGGAGCTGGTCGGTGATCAGTTCGCCGACTGCCAGGACGGTCAAAATCCACGGTGTCCATCTGTACCCCATGAAGGCCAGCGGTGTCTGCGAGATATCGAGCCATCCGAGGCTGGCGGCCCAGGCGACGGCAGCCGGAGCTGTCATTGCCCGCAATCCTGCGACGATGCCGATCAGAAGTGCCAGAATTAAGATCATGATGTTCCCCTTTGTTGACCTGGAGCAGCATACCGTTTCCAGTGCGCTCCTCCAGCCCAGACGCACGATTAGCTCTTGATGAAGTCGAGAAGATCAGGATTGACGATCTCCGGATGGGTGGTGCACAGCCCGTGCGGAAGCCCGGGGTATGTCTTGAGCGTTCCGTTTTTCAGGAGCTTGACCGACAGCGGCGCCGAGTCGGCATAAGGAACGATCTGATCGTCGTCGCCGTGCATGACAAGCGTCGGGACGGTGATGGCCTTCAGGTCATCGGTAAAGTCGGTTTCCGAAAACGCCTTGATGCAGTCGTAATGCGCCTTCGCACCGCCCGCCATGCCCTGACGCCACCAGTTCTCGATAACCCCCTGGCTGACCTTCGCACCGGGCCTGTTATAGCCGTAGAACGGCCCAGTCGGGACATCGAGGAAGAACTGCGCCCGGTTGGCGACCAGCGCGGCGCGAAAACCGTCGAAGACTTCGATCGGCAGGCCGCCCGGGTTCTTGTCCGACTTCACCATGATCGGCGGGACCGCTCCGATAAGGACGGCTTTGCCCACGCGGCCGGGCTTGGCGCGGGCGACGTAATGAGCGACCTCACCGCCGCCTGTCGAGTGACCGATATGAACAGCATTCTTCAGGTCGAGGGCATCGGTAAGTACCGCCACGTCGGCAGCATAGGTATCCATCTCGTTTCCGGTCCAGGTCTGTGTGGAACGGCCATGGCCTCGGCGGTCGTGGGCGATGACGCGGTAGCCTTTCTCCAGAAAATACATCATCTGCCCGTCCCAGTCGTCGGCGCTGAGCGGCCAGCCGTGGTGGAAGACGATCGGCTGCGCGTCCTTTGGCCCCCAGTCCTTGTAGTAGATTTCCGTGCCGTCCTGCGTTTTGACGAATGACATGATCTGGTTCCCCGATGTGTTGAAAGAAGAATGAGAGACGGCCGAACTCTGTCTTGGAAGTGCCATTACCGCTACTGCCGCACCGCCAGCCAGGACCAAATCCCGACGGGTCAATCCCAATGCGGGCGCTGCTGTGACTTCGTTCATGGCATTCTCCTCTTGCGGCCTTCGATGGAAAGAGATTGCCCGACCTGCGTTCCATTGGCCAGTAAAGCGTCGTAAATCCGTGCAAACGGAAGTTTCGCCGGCAAACGCCTCAGACAACGCGGTCGCGGCGTTCCTTCACGATCGCCAGCAACGCATGCGCCGCCAGGACGGGCGCTTCACCGGTTTCGCCGAAAATCAGCAGACCGTCGTGTGCCGGGTGAGGCGCGACCGAAACCGTGTTAGCCGATATGACGGCAACGGGTTTCCCGTCACCCAGAAGCGAGGCGAGTATGGCCGCCACGTCGTCGCGTTCGTCCCCCCAAAGCGTTCCGGAGTACCCGAGGCAAAGAGCCGCGTCGAAATCGTCGTGGACAATCTGTCCGGCGGACAGAGTGTCGGCTAAATCGTCCCTTGCCGCTCTGTCGAGGAGAAAGCGGCGAACGCCTCCGTCCTGCGGCTCGGCATCCCTAAGGTCCGGCAGACTCGGATGCCCGCCCGCCACCGTGGCAAGGACCACCTCGGCGCCGCCGTCCTTGAATAGATAGTAGACTGGCGCGATACGTCCGAGAGTGACAGCGCCAGCCGATACGTCGCCTCCTTCTTCCGTTGACAATATGACCAGAAAACGGATTGGCTGGCTGCCTTCCATGGCGAACTCCTCTTCGTCCCTACAATACCGGTCTGAAAAGTCGTAGGCGAGTTCAGAGTTGTAAATCCGTGTAAATGCGGGCCGGTAGGCCGCCTCCGCGTGGGCTCACTCGCTCGGCGATTCGCGCAGCAGCCGTCCCCACGTCGACACCTCGTCCCGGAGCATCGGTCGCGATGAGCCGCGGCAACCCGAGCGCCGCGTACAGTTTCATTCGGCTGGCTTATTCGACATCCGGATTGAACCCTCCAGAGGACAGTCCACAACTGAAACTATCGATGCACATCGGACTTGAAATGAAAAGAGCGGCCCTGACCTTTGTCCGGAACCGCTCTTTCTGAAACTGTAAAACCCTAAGGTTTTGCTATAATTGATAAAACGTCGGAGTGGCGGGATTCGAACCCACGACCCCTTGACCCCCAGTCAAGTGCGCTACCGGGCTGCGCTACACTCCGTACGACGTTTTAGTTCGGTCGTTGAACACAAGCCACATATCCGTATGACGACCTACGCCCCTTGACCCGCAGTCAAGGGCGTACCGGGCTGTGCTAAGCTCCGAACCGTGGAAAGCCCTATATTCTCAACGCTTACGGTGCAAGGGCTATTTTCGAGGAAACGGGACAAAGTGGAAATTTCATTGCGCCGTGGTTGGTTTGGCTTTGATTGCTTATCAGCGAACTTATGCTGGTGTTCTCAAACTGTCTGGTTGCACACCCCAAGCCCGTTCAATAAGCTCTCTGCAACCTTATTGCGATTAATGCGATGATGATGGCGATTATGGTCCGCCGCGAGTTCATCGACTGGCTCCTTTGATGGGAGAAAACGAAGGGACCGCGAAGAAGTTGCATGGTGGCCGTTGGCCGTGGCGGGCCTTGCCGCACAATCATGTCGAGACGGCTCTTTCTTTCAGGACGGAAAGTTTTCGGAAACCCGTTGCGCGGATAATGGCGGCTTCGAACAGGGAGCCTCGACATGGCAAAGGCAGCGGCCCGCAAGGGGCAGAAACGGACAGCGGGCCGCAAGCAGGCCAAGGGCGGAATGTGGCCATGGTATCTGGCGGGAATTCTGTCCGTGGGCACTGTTTTTGCCTACGAGCATCGAGCAGACCTGTTGCCCATGACGCCGCCGCTTCACACGGCCTCCATTGCAAAGTTCCGGCCTGCCGAGCCGCAAGCCGAGACTTTGCCTGAGCGACGCAAGCCAGCGCTTGCATTGCCGACGCCCGGTGTGCGGCCGTACACGCAGCCGGACGAGCGAAGCGTGGAGCAGGCGGCCTTGACGCCACCGGCAGACCTGTCAGACGCAGCGCGCAAGCCGGGCAGCTTTTATTTCTGCACGCAAAATTTCGAAAACTGCGTCGTTGACGGTGGAACCTTCTGGTACGGGCGCCAGAAGGTGCGGCTTTCCGGCATAGAGACGCCGCGCATCAAGGAGGCGAAATGCGATAACGAGCGCAAGCTCGGTTCGCTCGCAAAGCGGCGCCTCTGGCAGGTCCTCAACGGCGGCGAGGTTCGCCTTGCTTCAGCCGGCATCGGTAAATCCGCGTCCGCAAGTGCAGTTGTGACGGTGGGGCAGGGGCGCTCTGTCAGCGATATACTGGTTGCCGAAGGCTTGGCTCTTCCAAGTTCGGGTGGCAAGCGCGGGTGGTGCGCCGGGTGACGGTAATCTCTGCCGGCACCCCTTGCATCGCAGTCATCTGCTAGGGGCTGGCGAAGCCCGGCACTTCAGCCTCTGGCGGCCAGTCGCCGATAGAGCGCCTCGGTCTTGGTCACCATGACATCCGCGGAAAAAAGAGCCATGCGCGCCTGCGCCGCCTCTGTCAGGGCCTGATGGCGGACGGGATCGGCACTTTCGATCATGGCTCTGGCAAGCTTGGCGGTATCGCCGTCATTGGCGACAATCAGCCCGGTTCTTCCCGACTCGATGGCTGACGATGCTCCACCGACATCGGTCGTCACGATTGGCTTGCCGGCGGCAGCCGCTTCGAGCATCACATAGGACATGGCTTCATAACGGCTGGACATCACCAGCACGTCGAAAGCGGGGATAGCCTGCGAACCGGTGAAGGCAGAAGTCAGGCGGATGCGTTTCTGCAGGCCACTTTCGGTAATCGCGGCGCGGACATCTCCCTCGCGTTCTCCGGATCCGACAATGATCAATTGTGCATCGGGCAGGCTTGAGGCGGCGGTGCGGAAGGCTTCGATCAGCCTTTCCGGTGCTTTCTGGTGGGAGAGACGGCCGACGAAACCAAAAACGAAGGTTTCCGGGGAGATGCCGAAACTGGCGCGCACTGTCTGGGCCATATCGAGCGGCAGCGGCTTGACGCCATTGACGATGGTCGACATCGCCCCGCTTCCGATGCCAAGACCCCGCGCATGGGCATATTCGTCGTCCGAAACACAGATAAGGTGATCGGTAAACAGATTGGCTAGGAGCGTCTCGATTGCGCCGTAGATCAACCTTCCGCCCTTGCCGAGCGTCGGGTCCATGGTGCGGAAAGCATGCGGCGTGTAGACGCGCGCAACGCTGCGCCCCGGCAGGCGGGCGCGGGTCAAGGCTCCGGCTTTGGAACTATGCCCGTGAACGATGTCGAACGCACCTCTTTTGATGATCCTCCGTAACGCCCGGAAGGCGGCGATATCCGACCATCCCGGCGCCCGTTGCATGGAGATGGCATGCAAGGCGGGCAGATTGAGTGACTTTAGTTCCCGCAGGAAGCCGTCTTCGGCACGAACCGGCGAGTAGACGGCCTCGACATGATGGCCGTTGGCCTTCAGGCCCCGGCACAAATCGAGAAAATGACGGCCGGAGCCGCCGCCACTTGGTTCCAGAACCTGGAGAATGCGCAGGCTGCCGCCAGCATTATTGATCGGGGGTGTTGTGTTCATTGCCGACAATCCGCCGCCGCCGCCGTGTGGAGGCGATCCGTCGGCCTGTGTAACACGCCGGCGTTAACGTCGTATTGGCAGCGCTGAAAATACCGTCGGCCGATGCCTCCGGCGGTAGCGGAATTCGAGCGCGCCGCAACCCCAGACAATGCCGAGCAGTAGGAAGAAGTGCCGCCAGTGGTCCGTGTCGATGACGTTTCCGATGCCGGCATGGCCGATGATGACGATCCAGGCAATCATCAGATAGGGTTGCCACGGCCGGTCGAGCAGCAGGAAACGGAAACCCATGACGATCGTCCAGATCATCAGCGTCACGTAACTGGCAAAACCGAGCCAGCCATAAGATGTCAGGGATTTCAGCCAGATATTGTGTTCGTCTTCCGGAAAGATCTTGCTGAACACCATAGGGCCGATGCCGAGCGGCTTTTCCATCGCCATGAGAAAGCCGATCTTGTGCCGGTCGAAACGTCCGAGATGGCCGCCATCATATTCCTGGACAAGCTGGGTCCGGCTGGAAAACAGGTTTGCCACCTGCGGTATCTGCAGGGCCACCACAAGCGCCCCGATCATCAGCAGCGCGCCGCCAAGCGCCAGCACGAGAATCTTCAAGCGGAAGGCGCCTGTCCGTTCCTTCAGCAGCATGACGAGAACCAGCGCGCAGGCTGAAAACAGATAAAGCGCCCAGGCCGCGCGCGAGAAGGACAGAAACAGGCCGAGCGCCATGATGAGCAGCGCGATTGCCTTGAGGGGCGCGGTCGTGATCCGGTCAGTCAGCAGGCGATACATCAGGTAGAGAGACGGCGCGACCAGAAAGGGACCGAAAACGTTCGGGTCCTGAAATGCGCCCTTGGCGCGATCGTAGAGCGTAAAGTTCGCGGCACCGGGAATGACGCCAAAATAGCCGAGAATGCCGAGCATCGAGGTGAGAACGCCCGCCATCACCCAGGCGTCGAAGATCAGCTTCAACCGCTCGTGACGATCCTCGATAATGGCGGCGTAGAAAACCGAGGTGAGCGCAAGGAAGCCCGAAACGGCCATGTACATCGGCCCTTCGTCGAGATCGCTCATGACAGTCAGGGAAAGGATGCCGCCGGTCATGAACAGGATGAGCAGCGACAGGAGCGGCGCTACGGCGCGTGAAATCCTCAACCCGAACAGGAACCACAGGCCGATTAATGCGGCCATGAAGACTTCGTAGGGCGCGGGCTCGGCGATGACGAAACCCGACAGGAAAACGCCGAAGGCAACCATCGCAGAGCCGATCAGCGCGACGGCGGCAAGCTGCGGTCTAAATGGCGCAGCAGACAGGACGGTCGGGCCAGTCAATAGGCATTTTCCGTGTTCAACAAGCGGAACGGCGTGAGGAACAGGATCTTAAGATCGAACCACAACGACCAGTTCTCGATGTAATAAAGGTCGAAAGCCGTGCGGAACCGAATCTTTTCGTCATTGTCGATCTCGCCGCGCCAGCCATTGATCTGTGCCCAGCCGGTCACGCCCGGCTTGACGCGGTGGCGTGCAAAATATCCTTCGACGACATCGGAGTAGGTTCTGTCTGCAGTCTGCGCGAGAACCGCGTGCGGGCGCGGGCCGACCAGCGACAATTGTCCCTTCAGGACATTGAAGATCTGCGGCAACTCGTCGATCGACGATTTGCGCAGAAAGCGGCCAAGCGGTGTCACGCGGGGATCGCCCTTGGTCACCGCATTGCGCGCCGTGGGGTCGCTCATATGGGTATACATCGAGCGGAACTTGTAGACGTCGATCGCCTCGTTGTTGAAGCCGTGGCGCTTCTGCTTGAAGATGACCGGGCCTGGTGAGGTGACCTTGACGGCAATGGCGGCGCCGAGGAAGACCGGCCAGAGCAGAACGAGCGCGACAAGGCTGAAAAACACGTCGAAAATCCGCTTTGCAACCGAGTCCCAGTCGGCGATCGGTTTGTCGAAGATGTCGAGCATCGGAACCTGGCCGATATGCGAATAGCTGCGCGGCCGGAAACGCAGGTTGTTGGCATGGGCCGCAAGACGGATGTCTGCGGGCAGGATCCACAGCTTCTTGAGAAGTTCGAGAATGCGCTTTTCCGCCGTCAAAGGCAGAGCGATGATCAGCATGTCGATGCGGGTCAAACGGGCGAAGTCGACCAGTTCGGCAACCGTGCCGAGCTTCGGATATCCGGCGACGATGACCGGGGAACGACGCTCGTCCCGATCGTCGAAAATGCCGCAGATCCGGATGTCGTTATCGGACTGCTGCTCGAGAGAGCGAATGAGATCCTTGACCGGCTGTCCGCCGCCGACGATGACCGCGCGGCGTTCCATGGTGCCGTTGCGCGCCCAGCGGCGGATCGAATAGGAGATGAAGATCCGCTCGGCGATAAGAAACATCAGGCCGAACACATACCATCCGCCAAAGGAGAGCCGCGAATAGGTGCTTCCGATCTTCAGCAGGAAAAACACGAGCGTCATGGAGGCAAAGGCCAGCGTCCAGCAGCCGACAATCCTGGGCAGGGTGCGTGCGGCGGCGCGCAGCATCGGCACCTGATAGCTGTCGCACAGTTGCATGAAGACGACCGTCAGCGCCGAGCCGCCGGCAATCAGCCCGCAATAACCAAGGATTTCGTCCAGTTTCGGTTCCACGTACAGCATGTGGATCGCGAAACCGATGGCAAACAGCGAGGTAAACTCGAACAGCCGCATGAGGCCGACGATCATGTTGGGCGAGTAGGTGTCGGCGCGGAACTGCATGGCGATGCGCCGTGCCAAGGGATTGAGCTCGCGAGCCGGCTCCAGAGCCGGCTTTTCGCCTGGCGCATAGGTGCGGATCTCGGAAATCTTTTTCCGAAGCGCCTCTGTATCGAGGGTTTCAGGCTTGTCGATGTGGTTCATAATTTCCGCCCGGCCGTTGGCATCCGATCCGGCATAGCAGATAGCCCCTAAGAAACGCTTACGCCGACCTGCTTGAGGGCTCCGGCGCGCTGTCCTGTTTTGACACAAGCTCACTGTACAGGCGCATGATATTGGCCGACATTGCGGAGGCCGAAAAGATTGCCTTGAACCGGACTTCATCCGGCATGACCTCTGCCGGCCAGTGTGCCTGCGTCAGAGCATCTGCCATGACGTGCGCCAGTGCGAGCGCATCGCCAGGGGTGGCAAGCGCCTTGCTATCCTCGCCCAGGACTTCCGGGATTCCGCCGACCCGGGAGGCGATGACCGGTTTGCGCGCAGCAAGGGCCTCAAGCACGATGTAAGGCATTGATTCAGCGCGGGAAGGAATCACAACATTGCGGGTACGGGCAAATGCCTCCCGGGCTTTCATTGCCGGCAGCATCTTGATGCGCCTCCCAAGCCCCAGCTTGACCATCGCCTGTTCATATTCGCCCTGCTGCGGCCCGTCGCCAATCATCATCGCCGACAGCGGCCGGCCGATGATTCTTTCGGTGCGGGCGAAGGCATCGATAAAGATATCGGGGCCTTTGAGATCGCGCATCATGCCGATATAAAGAAAATCCACGGCATCGGGGCGGGCTGCAACGATCTCGAAATCGCGATCGTCGATGCCGTTATAGACGATCTGGCTTCGCACACGGGGCATGCCGACTTTGGTTTCATAGGTCCGGCGCTCGAAATCGCAGACGAAGACGATGGCGTCCGTCAGATATTCCTGGAGGCGCTCCAGGAAAAACACCGCCTTTCCCGACAGCGTCCGTTCACTGTAGTGCAGGCTGCCGCCATGCGGCGAATAGAGGCGGGCGACGCAATACCTGTTGACCCGCAGGGCTGAGCCGATGATCCTGGAGAGTGCGCCGCCCTTGGCGCCATGTCCGTGCAGGATATCCGGCCGCAAACTTCTGATTTCCTTGTAGCTGTTCCACAGCGCCTTCAGATCGGCCGGGCCGATGGAACGGCGTATCGGCAGCCGGATGAGGCCGAGAGCGAGAAAGGGCCTGATCTCGTCGAAAAGCGCGTCTTCGTAGCTGCCTCCTGTGGTGCTGTCGCAGACGATGCCGATTTCGTGCCCCTGCCTGGCATGCGCTTCCGCCAGATCACGCACATGGCGGAAAATACCGCCAATCGGAGACCTGAAGCAGTGGATGATACGCAAGGGACGGGGTTCGGACATGGCCGTCAGAACAGCCGCTCGCGCACATAGATCGTATCTCCGGCCATGATCGGATCGGAAATCGTTACCCGTCCTGTCATGATGCGTCCGTTGATCTTGCGGGTCACATCGACATTTGCCTGGTTGGCGCGCGGTGTGTAGCCCCCGGCAACGGCAATGGCATTTTGCACGGTCATGCCGGGAACATAGGAATACTGGCCTGCCTGACCCACTTCGCCCATGATGAAGACCGAGCGGTAGCGATCGACCTCGATCGTGACATCAGGGTCGCGCAGATATCCCTCGCGCAGCTTGCTGGCGATCGTCTTCTCCAGCTCTGGCAGGGTGTGGCCGCGGGACGGCACGCCGCCGATCAAGGGAAAGGCGACATAGCCCGCCTGGTCGACGGTATAGGTGCCCGTGAGCCCGGCCTGTTCGAAAACGCTGACGCGCAGCCGATCGCCGCTATCGACACGATAAGGCTGGATCGTCGCCTCATGGAAAGCTTTCGGCGCCGGCTGATAGCTGCTGCACCCCGATAGTGCGAGGCACACAGAAAGAGTGGCCATCGACAGGCCTGTTTTCAATTGTGCGGACATCATTGGTTCACGCTCCGGAAACCATCACTTGACCTGTTATCGATCTGTTAGGGTTAATAGGCGGTAAAGACCGCCAAGAAATTGCACGCGGTGGCGGGTCCATCTTCTCAGCTTGCTCACAGCTTCATTAACGGTTGCGTTACCATGTTTGTTTACGGTGGCGCAGTGAGTGCAGGTTCGGAGCGAGCGTATGTCGGGCGTCAGAAACAGTCATCAGGACGTGGATATAGACCTCGGCGGTCTTTTCCGCGCCATATGGCGGCGGCGGGGCAGGGTGCTCATGGCAACTGCCGCCTGTGCGGGACTGGCCTTTGTGGCTGCAAATCTGTTGACGCCCGAATATCGGGGTGAGGCGAGGCTGCTGATCGAATCGCGCCAGCCGGAATTCAGCGGTGTGAACCAGACCCAGCCGCAAACCGCCGACAGCCCCTTCGATGAGTCCGGCATATCGAGCCAGGTGCAGGTGCTCCGCTCCGTAGACCTTATCAAGCAGGTTGCCCGCGACATGAAGCTGCACGAATTGCCGGAGTTCGACCCGACGGCCAATCCGTCGGCGATCTCCGATATTCTGGTCATGCTCGGCATCAGGAAAAACCCGTTCGATCTGCCACCCGAGGAGCGTGTTCTCAAGGAGTTTCAAGAGAAGCTGCAGGTCTACCAGGTCGAAAAGGCGCGCGTCATCGCCATCCAGTTCTCCTCAAAGGATCCGAAACTGGCGGCTGCCATTCCGAACGCCATGGCAAAGGTTTTCCTGTCGCTGCAGAGCGGCGCAAAGCTTGATTCGAACACCGAGGCCAGCCGTTGGCTGGAGCCTGAGATCGCCAATCTGAGAGAAAAAGTGCGGGCGGCGGAGGCGAAGGTCGCCGATTACCGGTCGTCTTCGGATTTGCTTTTGACCGGTGAGGCTGGTGGAACCTTCGCAACCAAGCAACTGAACGATATCTCGACCGAGCTCGCCCGCGTACGGGGTGAGCGGGCCAATGCGGAGGCGCGCGCCGAGGGCGTGCGCACGGCACTCGCCAATGGCCGCGCTGCGGATACCTTGAATGATGTCGTCGCGTCGCCAATGATCCAGCGGCTGAAGGAAACCGAATCCAATGTGCAGGGTCAGATTTCCGATCTGTCGACGAGCCTGCTCGATGGCCATCCGCGGATCAAGGCGCTGAAAGCGCAGCTGTCGGGCATCCGCCGGCAAATTCTCAGCGAAACCCAGAAAATCCTCAGCAGCCTGGAGAACGAGGCGAGCGTATCGCAGTTGCGGGAACGTCAGCTGATGGCGCAACTCAACAGCCTGAAGGCGACCTCCGCCAAGGCGGGTGAGGACGAGGTCGGTCTTAGGGCGCTGGAGCGGGAAGCAACGGCGCAGCGGCAACTGCTCGAGACGTATCTCGCCCGGTATCGCGAGGCGACGTCCCGTAGCGGCGAAAATTCGGCTCCGGCCGATGCCCGCATCATTTCAGGTGCCGTCGAGCCCACGGAAGCGAGCTTCCCGAAGGTTCTGCCGATCACCATCGTTGCGGCCTTCGCCTCGTTTCTCATCAGCTGCGTGGCCATCATGCTTTCGGAACTTTTCAGCGGGCGAGCCTTGCGCCCGGTCGGGACTGAGGACGTCTTTGAAGAGGAACGGCTCGCTGTCGCACCCGTGGTCGTGCCTGCCAAATCTCCGGCTGCCGAGGTTGCTGCAGTGGCACCGGAGCCGGCCTTCGAGGAGGCTGACGCGCCGTTGGAAGGCGACGATTTCTCGATCGAGACGGCCGCTGCCCATATTCTCGACAACGATGTCCGCCTGGCAATTTCGGTATCGCCCGCCGGCGACGAAGGGTCCATGAACGCGGTGATGCTGGCCCGTCTCGTCGCGGAAGAGGGACGCAAGGTCGTGCTGATCGATTTGACGGGGACAGCCTGCCCGACACGCCTGATGGCCCAATCTGGAGATCTCGCAGGGATCACCAATCTTCTGGCCGGCGAAATTGCCTTTACCGAAACGATCCATGCCGATCGCCTTTCCGACGCGCATATCATTCCCCAGGGAGATGCCGATGCCGGGATCGCAATGCGCGGGATAGAGAGGCTTCAGATGATCTTCGATGCGCTGGAAAACGCCTATGACACGGTGCTGGTGGAATGCGGTCCGGCCGATGCCCGTGCCGTCAGCAGGGTGACGCGGTCGAAAGTGACGGAGATCATCATTTCCGCTCCGAACATGTCCAACGAGGAGGTCGTGGAGACGATCGCCGATTTCGGCACCGAAGGTTTCAGCGACATTGTCCTGATGACAGGAACGGGCTATCCGCGGCCGGGTCGGCAGGCAGCCTGACCCTATTCTCCTGCATGATCCGGCGCGGGCGTCTGGTGTGCGCCCTGTCGCCGTTGTCGCAGGCGTTGCAGAAAGGCGTAGATGCGCCTCTTCTTTTTGATCGCCGTCTTCGATTCGACAACCATGCGGTGTGTCCATGCCGCAAGGCGACCGCGCACCGTTAGCGGCAGGACGATATCCCGCTGGACCGTCTCCAGCGTGCACCAGGACCGCTTGTAGCCCTGATCGCCGATGCCGAAATCAAACAGCGCGACGCCCTGCGTATCGAATTGCCTGATCATGAGATAGAACAGCAGTTCGCCGGGGCTGGCATCCGCGGCCATCTCCTCGTCGATCGATCCGAACTGGCAGATGACGTGATCGCCCTTGCGCGAAACACCGGCGATCGCAGCGATCCTGCCGTCGTGTTCTCCGGTTAGCCGGATGGCGTGAAGCGTCAACGGCTCGATGTCACTCGCAGTCTCGATGGCCGCAAGCGCGCGAAAGAATTCCTGCGTGTCTTGATGCCGAAACACGTTCGGCAGGCCAAGCGCCTTGAAGCGGGCCGCCTTCTGCTGGAAGAAAAGGTCCAGTATCCGCTGGAGATCTTCCGGCGTTTTGGCAATGACATGTTGATAGCCGCCCATCGCCGCGAGCCGCTTTTCCGAAAGACGGAATTTCTTGCGCCTCCTTTTGGCATTGATCTGCGCCAGCGTCGCCTCGAAATCTCCCAGGAGCGGTAACTGGAAGGAGGAATTCTGGTTGCGGACCGCCGGGAAGCTGGACAGAGGGTGGGCAACATTCCTCCACGTCAGCGGCAGTTTCTCCAAGGTCACGATATCGGCAACCCGCGACAGTTTGCGCGACAGTTCATCGATCAGCACCCCGGCCATCTCCCGGCAGACTGAGGGATCGAAGCTTGGGTCGAATAGCCCGGTATTGAGATTGCTGTGCGGTGCGCCGATAAAACGCGCCGTTCGGAAAAAGACGCCGCGAACGAGTTCGAGGGGCAGGATGAACACGGTCCTGATGCCAATCATGCCGCGGATCAAAAGAAGCTGATTATCGTGGGACGCGGCCCAGGCAGCACACCAGTCGAAGCTCTGATGAAGCGATGTCAGGTGTGAAGCTTCCAGCCGTCGCCAGTCTGCTTCGAGGGCCTGCATGCTGACATGGACCGTGATCTTCAAGCCATGCTCCGCCGTATGGACAGACGTGCTGTCCGGCCATTCCTGCCAGACATCATCATATGCCACATGGGCGGGCATCATGTTGAAATCCACATATGTCATGGGCGGTCGGTGTTCCGGAGCCAGAAAACATGCCATCTAGCCTGTCACCATACTGATTTTGGTTTAATCAGGGATGTTGGAGCATCACCGTCCCGCAATTTCGTAAAACGCGGTTAGTGAATTATAAAGGTTAGTCATCGATCCAGCCGGTCGCCAGGCCTTGGGCCCATTCGGTCCGGCCCCGGGAAAGAGCGAGCCGGGACATTGCGCGATGATCGTAGGAGGCGCGCCGGAAAGACACGCTCCAGTGTCCGGCTTCCCTTGAAAGAATGGCATAGGCGGCATCCGGCGAGCCGGTCTCGACCTTGTGACGAACCGGCCGGTCATCGTCATAGGCCGGACAACCCACGCTGCCGGGATTGACCAGCAGTCGTCTGTCGGACAGATGCACCGCGCGCGGTATATGGCTATGGCCGCACAGCAGGACAGGAAAATCGACACCTGCGGCGAAACGCTCGATTCTCTCCTTTGAGGCAAGATGGATGATGCCCTGCGGCGTGAGATCCTCAAGCCAGTAGGTTTCATCATGCCCCGGCGTCGCGTGGCACATGAAAATTTCGCCGCGATGAACGCGCGTCGCCGGCTGTGATGCAATCCAGTCGATATGTCGCTGATGCAATTGGTCATAGGCCGAGCGATCCGACGCCCCCATCGTTTCCCTTTGTTCGGTGATGAGAACGCGGTCATGATTTCCGCGGACCGACGGGTGGTCCCGCGCTATGAGGATGTCCGCTGTCCGCGCGGCGTTGAGTGGCCCGCTGACATGGTCGCCAAGGTTCACCACATCTGTGATTCCCTGGGCGTCGAGATCGGAAAGCACCGCTTCGAGGGCCAGATCATTGCCGTGTATATCGGCAATCACACCGATCTTCATCGCATTCTCCGGACCTTTACCGCGGCTTGGCGGGCTTTTCCATCCACTTGATGACGAGCATGGCCGGCAGAACCCAGAAAAGGCCGGTAAGGAAGAAATAGAGAAGATGCACCCACCACGGCGAGGTGCCGAGCAGAAGCGAGGCAAAGGTGGTGGCGACCAGCGCGTAAACGATAACGAGCACAACGATGATGATCATGCCGATCATTTTTCTCAAGCGGACGGGCATTTCAATTCTTTCAGCTTGGCATGAACATCGCCGAACGACGGGCCGCGACCGCATGCCGCAAAGGGTCAAGTCTTGTTTTGCATGCCGTCGTGGTGCAAATCAACGACTTTGATGCGCGGTCCATGGGTTCACAGCGCCCGACACTTCGGATCGTGCCGCAGTATATGGAGTCATTCATGGCGGGCAGCAGCTTGGCAATGCAGGAACGGCTGGGGCGAGCGGTCGACGGGATCGGCCGCAACCGGACCCAGATCAGGATATGGCTGGGCATGGTCGTGCTTACCCTTTTTGCCCTGGTGCTTGTCGGCGGGGCGACGCGGCTAACCGAATCCGGCCTGTCCATCACCGAGTGGAAGCCGATCCACGGAGTAATACCGCCGCTCAGCGCTGCCGAATGGCAGGAAGAGTTCGAGCTCTACAAGCGCATCCCGCAATATGAACAGCTGAACAGCGACATGACGGTCGAGGGGTTCAAGACGATTTTCTGGTGGGAATGGGCGCATCGTCTGCTGGCGCGCTCCATCGGCATCATATTTGCCGTGCCGCTCGCCTTTTTCTGGCTGCGGGGGCAGATCGAGCCGCGCTTGAAGCTGCCGCTTGTCGGTCTTCTGGCGCTCGGTGGATTCCAGGGATTCATCGGCTGGTGGATGGTCTCGTCAGGCCTTGCCGGTCGCACCGATGTCAGCCAATACCGGCTGGCGACCCATCTTGTCATCGCCTGTGTGATCTTCATGTCCTGTATCTGGATCGCGCGCGGGCTTTCGCCGCATTCTGACGATCCGCCACCCACGGACCGTTCGAGGAAGATGGCGGCCATCATCGCCTGCATGGCGCTTTTCCAGATCTATCTCGGTGCGCTGGTCGCGGGGCTGGATGCAGGCCTCACCTACAACACCTGGCCGCTGATGGACGGCTCGCTCGTACCTGGCGATCTTTTCGTGCAGCAGCCCTTCTGGCTCAACCTGTTCGAAAACCCCAAGACAGTCCAGTTCGTGCACCGCATCGGCGCCTACGTCCTGTTCGCCTTCGTGCTGATGCATATGATCGCGTCACTGCGCCGCGCGCCGGAAACCACGCATGCGCGGCGCTCGGTCCTGCTTTTCGTGCTGGTGACGATACAGGCCGTCATCGGCATCATGACGCTGTTGCTACAGGTGCCGGTCGGCTG
This sequence comes from Pararhizobium gei, assembly GCF_029223885.1. NCBI lineage: Bacteria > Pseudomonadati > Pseudomonadota > Alphaproteobacteria > Hyphomicrobiales > Rhizobiaceae > Pararhizobium > Pararhizobium gei. The sequence goes on from NZ_CP119409.1 coordinate 1,865,889, forward strand.
GGGTGTGGCGCATCAGGGCGGAGCGCTGATCGTGCTGGGCTTTGCTGTCGCCCACTGGCGTGCTTTCCTTGGCGAATATCCGCGGAAGACAGAGGTCACGGTGTAAGGCTGATGCCGTCGCACCGTGCATCTCATCGAGAATTGACCGTTATGCCGAAAGCATCAGGTCCATGTTCTGGACGGCGGCACCGGACGCGCCTTTTCCGAGATTGTCGAGAAGCGCCACCAGATTGATCTGATCGCCACCTTCGGAACCAAAGACGAAAAGCTTCATCGTATCCTTGCCGGCCAGTTCGACGGCATCGACACGCGGCATCGCCTGGCTTGATTCAAGCGGTACGACCTCGACGATGGACTGCCCGGCATAATGCGCTTCAAGCGCCTCATGCACCGACTTCAGGCTTGCGCCGTCCGCCAAATCCTGAAGAAACAGCGGTACCTGTACGATCATCCCCTGCGGGAAGCGGCCGACGGATGGCGAGAAGATCGGCGCGCGGTCGAGCAGCCCGTGGATCTTCATCTCCGGGACGTGCTTGTGCTGCAGCGTCAGGCCATAGAGGAAGTTGGGCGAGGCAATGTGACCCGGATTGGCGGGATCTTCCATCTGCGCGATCATCTGCTTGCCGCCGCCGGTATAGCCTGAGACCGCGTTGACGGTGACCGGATAGTCCTGCGGCAGAATGCCAGCCTGCCGCAACGGTCGGACCAGACCGATCGCGCCGGTCGGATAGCAGCCGGGATTGGCGACCAAGCGGGCGTCCCGGATCTTTTCGGCTTGATCTCCGTCCAGTTCGGCGAAGCCATAGGCCCAGTCCGTCGCGACACGGTGCGCCGTCGAGGTGTCGATGATGCGAACGGCATTATTGCCTTCGAGCATCTTCACCGCCTGCTTGGACGCGTCGTCCGGCAGGCAGAGAATGGCAACGTCGGCGCTGTTCAGAAGATCTTCCCGGATCGCGGCATTGCGGCGCTCGGCTTCCGGAATCGACAGGAGCTCCACATCCGAACGATCGGCCATCCGGGTGCGGATCTGCAGCCCGGTGGTGCCGTGCTCGCCATCGATGAAGATCTTCGGTTTCATGGTTTTTCCTGTCCTGCCAATCGATTAGCCGTTCTTTTGGAATCATTTTGGCATGCAATTGAATCAGTTTGACAACAGTCGCCGGATACTGTCACCCGCGTCGTTCCGCCAGCTGCCCGGCATGCAGGCCGAGCATATACATGGCGATGGTTGAGGCGGCAATGGCGGTAATGTCGGCATGATCATAGGCAGGCGCCACCTCGACGACGTCGGCGCCCTTGATGGTCAGCGCCGCCAGTTTGCGGATCACCGACAGGATCTTGGCGCTGGAAGGCCCACCGGACACGGGCGTGCCGGTTCCCGGCGCATGGGCCGGGTCGAGGCAGTCGATATCGAAGGTCAGATAGGCGGGGCGGTCGCCGACATGGTGAAGAATAAGGTCGGCAATCTCTACAGCCGTCAAATCCTCGACCTCGTAGCCAAAAAGCACACGAATGCCGAAATCCTCCGGCGCATGGGTGCGGATGCCGACCTGGATGGATGCGGCCGGATCGATCAGTCCTTCCTCAACAGCACGGCCGACAAACGATCCATGGTCGATGCGGCCTTTCTCATCCGGCCAGGTATCCTGATGGGCATCGAACTGGACAAGAGCAAGGGGACCGTGCAGGGCGGCATGGGCGCGCAGCAGCGGCAGGGTGATGAAATGATCGCCGCCCAGTGTCAGCAGAAAAGCGCCGCTTGAGAGGATCGTCTCCGCCTGGCTGCGAATCGTTTCGGGCGTGGCCGCGTGATTGCCGTAGTCGAGCAGGCAGTCGCCGTAATCGATCGTCGCCATCCCTTCAAAGAGATCACGTTCAAAAGGGTATTGCGGGTCGTTGTCGAAAATCGCCGAGGCACGGCGGATTGCCTGCGGCCCGAAACGGGCGCCGGGACGGTTGGACGTCGCCGCATCGAAGGGAATGCCCCAAACGACGGCATCGACGTCCGTCAGGCTTTTCGTATATTTCCGCCGCATGAACGAGAGAATACCGGCATGGGTGGGGTCGGAGGCGGCGCTCGTCAGGGAGGGAGCGGTTATCGCGTGGTCGATACTCTTGTTGGCCATGATCTGTCCTTGGATTTGGCAGCAAGGTGGACAATCATGAGAGCATTGGCAAGACGGCCGTGCCAACTCGAAGAAAAGACGGGCCAAAGAAAAAGGCGGGAGAGCCCGCCTTTTCCAGATCCAGAATTTTGGAAACGATTAACGCTTCGAGAACTGGAACGAACGGCGTGCCTTGGCCTTGCCGTACTTCTTGCGCTCGACGACGCGGCTGTCGCGGGTCAGGAAGCCGCCCTTTTTCAGAACGCCGCGCAGGCCCGGCTCGAAGTAGGTCAGCGCCTTGGAGATGCCGTGACGAACGGCACCGGCCTGGCCGGACAAGCCGCCACCAGCAACCGTTGCGTCGATGTCGAACTGACCGTCGCGGGCAGCCGCGAAGATCGGCTGACGCAGGATCATCTGCAGAACCGGACGGGCGAAGTAGGTCGCGAATTCGCGGCCGTTGATCGTGATCTTGCCGGAGCCCGGCTTGACCCAGACGCGGGCAACGGCGTTCTTGCGCTTGCCGGTCGCGTAGGAGCGGCCCTGGGCGTCAACCTTGCGGACGTGAACCGGAGCCGAAGCTTTCGTTTCAGTCGCGGTGCCGAGGTCTTTCAGAGAAGAGAGATCAGCCACGATTAGGCGCTCCTTACGTTCTTGCTGTTCAGCTTGGCGACGTCGAGGACGGCCGGCTGCTGTGCTTCATGCGGATGATTTGTACCGGCGTATACGCGCAAGTTCTTCATCTGGCGACGGCCAAGCGGACCGCGGGGAACCATGCGCTCGACAGCCTTCTCGAGAACGCGCTCCGGAAAGCGGCCTTCGATGATCTGGCGCGCTGTGCGCTCCTTGATGCCGCCCGGATAACCGGTGTGCCAGTAGTACGTCTTGTCGGAGTACTTCTTGCCGGTCAGGACTGCCTTTTCGGCGTTGATCACGATGACATTGTCACCATCGTCAACGTGAGGCGTATAGGTGACTTTATGCTTGCCGCGCAGGATGTTGGCGATGATGGAAGCGACGCGACCGACAACGAGGCCTTCGGCGTCGATGAGGATCCACTTCTTCTCCACCTCTGCAGGCTTCTGAACGAAGGTTGACATGGTAAAACTCTTTCGCTTGAGACCCGATGCGTTGCCGCCCGGGCGTTTTTTGTTGCTTGATTTGGCAGGCATGCGCGCACCAAAAATGAAAGCGGCCCCGAAGGACCGCGATCTGGAGTGGCTTATACGCAAGAGGTGAAATTCCGTCAAGCGCGCGGATTTTGTGACATGGAAAAATAACATAATAAAAACAATTATTTAAATGTGAGGTATTAAAATACCACAATTTTAACCGAAGGTTTCTGCCCGTCGACAATGGTGAAGTGCGGTTTTGGGGCCTCACGCTTGAAACCATCGACGCCCCGGCGTAGCAAGCGTGACGATTCATCGGACTGAGGAGTTGGAATATGGCCGACGTGGTTTCGCTGCACCGCCAAGAGCCGCAGGGGCTGGTCTTGAGGGAATTGTCCGGCAGGGTACTGAGGCTGACGCTGAACAATCCCCCGGCCAATGTTCTGTCCATCGCGCTCATGCAGGCGCTGATGGCCGAACTGGACGAGGTCGCGCAATCCAGCGACATTCGGGTGGTCATCCTGGCTGCCTCCGGCGCGCTGTTTTCAGCCGGTCATGATCTCAAGGAATTGACCGGGCATCGCGCCGACGGTGACAAGGGCCGGGCTTTTTTCGACGAAACGCTGCGTCTCGGCGCCGATCTCATGCTGAAGATCAACCGGTTGTCCCAGCCTGTGATCGCCGAGATCGACGGGCTGGCCACGGCCGCCGGCTGCCAGTTGGTGGCAAGTTGCGATCTGGCGATCTGCACCGACAGCTCGACCTTCTGCACGCCCGGCGTCAATATCGGCCTGTTCTGCTCGACGCCGATGGTTGCGGTTTCCCGCGCTGCCCATCGCAAGCAGGCCATGGAAATGCTGCTGACGGGCGAAACCATCGATGCGTCCACCGCCAAGGACTTCGGCCTGGTCAACAGGATCGTGCCCAAACAGTATCTCCAGCAGGTGGTCAACAAATACGCCGCCATTATCGCCTCGAAGTCGCCGCAGGCACTGAAGATCGGCAAGCAGGCCTTTTACAGGCAGGCGGACATGGGCATTGCCGAAGCCTATGACTATACCGTCGGCGTCATGGTCGACAACATGCTGGCGCCGGATGCAGTGGAGGGGATGGGCGCGGTGATCGAGAAGCGAACGCCGGAGTGGAAGGATGAATGAGGATTTATTTATAGTGGTAGCGGCAGGCGACCAGCTCGATGGTCTGCGTTTCGCCTTTTCCGGAGACACGGTAAACCAAACGGTCTTCTTCATTGATACGCCGTGACCAAAGGCCCTTCAACTCACCACGAAGGGGCTCAGGTTTGCCAAGGCCGGAAAATGGTGTGCGACGACAATCTTCAATCAGCATATTGATCCGGAGCAAAGTTGTCCTGTCTGCTTCAGCCCAGGAGCGGTAGTGATCCCAGCTTTTTCCGGTAAAAAGAACTTTCACGGATCGATCAACGCATGCTCAATGCCGAGACCTGCATCCAATTCCGCGATGGACGCGCGCAACATTCTCGCGTTTGCGGGATTGCTCAGAAGATACATTGTCTCCTTCCAGCTCTCGAAATCGCTGAGCGACATTACGACCATCGGCTCGCGGTTCTGCCGTGTTACGATAAGCTCATCGTGATCCTCTTCGACCTTATCGAAGTGTTTGGCCATGTTGGCGCGCAGTTCGGAAAAGCTGATGACGTTCATGGGGGGCATCCTCTGTACGTGTTTCTGTACATTCGCATGGTTCGATTCAAATCTCAAGCCAGCTTCAGCATCAGTGCTCCCAGCGCGATCAGGCAGCCGGCAGCGATGCGGAAGGGGCTTATCCGTTCCTTGAGGAAGACGATTGAGATGACGATGGCGAAGAGGATCGACGTTTCGCGGAGAGCCGCGACCGTTGCGACGGGCGCTTTCGTCATGGCCCAAAGCGCCAGGCCATAGGCGCCGATCGAGCCGGCGCCGCCGACAAGGCCACGCCACCACTGCTGTCGCACATGGAAAAGCACGGGCGCGACGCCGCGCTGTGAAAAGGCCCAGGCAAAGAGGAGCACCGGCGGCAAAAGCGCCATCCAGAGGGTGTAGGAAACCGGGTTCAGCGACAGCCGCGCCCCGATGCCGTCGATATAGGTGTAGCCGGCGATGACGAAGGCGTTGGCAAGCGCCAAAAGGATGGCGCGGGCGCCACCATTGCGGGCCTCGAAAGCAAGCGTCAGAACGCCGGCCGAGATCGTCGCCACCCCGGCGAGAGCGCCGGCTGACAGACGCTCACCAAGGATGACGCCGCTTGATGCGGCCACCAGAAGCGGAGCCACGCCGCGCATCAAGGGATAGACGAGACCGATGTCGCCGGCACGGTAGGAGGCTGCGACGAGTTGGAAATACACGAACTGGAACAGTGCGGACGCCAGGATGAAGAGCCACGCATCCGGATCTGGCAAGGGCATGAAGGGCAGGACGGGAACAGCGACGATCGCGGCGCCCAGCGCGATCATTGCGGCGTCAAGGGATTTGTCCGACCCTGCCTTGACGAGGGCATTCCATACGGCATGGAGAAGTGCGCCGAGGAGCACGAGAGCGGTAACGTCGAGGGGCAAGATAAACCTTCGGATTGGACCAGATGTTGATATCCTAACCGCAGAGTTGCTGCGGAAGGAAGTTACCGGATTGGTCAGATGCATCAACCGTTTGGTCCCGCGCGGTTGACAGGCAAGGCAGATGTACCAAATTATCGCGGCAAAGTGAGTTGCCTGAAGGTTATTCCATGATTCACGACCATTATCCCGATTGTTACCTCGCCGATATTCTGAAATCGACCAGGACCATAGCTCTCGTCGGGGCTTCGCCCAATCCCGAACGTCCAAGCTATCGCGTCATGGCTTTCCTGCTGCGCAAGGGCTATAGCGTGTATCCGGTCAATCCGGGGCAGGCCGGCAAGAGCATTCACGGTCAGACCGTCTATGCGCGTCTCGCCGATATTCCCGAGCCCATCGACATGGTGGATGTCTTTCGCGCGGCCGCCGCGCTTCCGGCACTGGTCGATGAAATCCTCACCCTCCAGACACGCCCGAAAATTATCTGGGGCCAACTTGCTGTTCGCGACGACCTGGCGGCTGCCAAAGCGGAAGAGCGGGGCATCAAGGTTGTCATGGACCGTTGCCCGGCAATCGAGTATCCGCGCTTGGTCGGTTGATGCCGGCAGTGGTCGACAGTCTGCTGAAGGCGGATCTTTTGGCGGATATGCGCTATATGGGAAAACAGTCTCTTTGGGGCGGATGCTGTTTGGAACAGCACGGCCCCATTGATCACGGGAGGACATCGTCATGAAAAACAATCCAGGGTTTGCGACGCTTGCCATTCACGCCGGCGCTGCGCCCGATCCGACCACCGGCGCAAGGGTAACGCCCATCCACCAGACCACCAGCTTCGTCTTCAACGATGCGGATCATGCCGCCGCGCTGTTCGGTCTCCAGGCTTTCGGCAATATTTATACGCGTATCATGAACCCGACGACTGCCGTGCTCGAGGAGCGTGTCGCGGCTCTCGAAGGCGGCACGGCCGCTTTGGCCGTTGCATCCGGACATGCCGCCCAGCTTTTGATCTTCCATACGCTGATGAGCCCAGGTGATAATTTCCTCGCCGCGCGACAGCTCTATGGCGGTTCCGTCAACCAGTTCGGCAATGCCTTCAAGTCCTTCGACTGGCAGGTTCGCTGGGTCGATACGGCGGATGTGGCTGCCTTCGAAAGCCAGATCGACGACCGCACGAAGGCGATTTTCATTGAAAGCCTTGCCAACCCGGGCGGGACCTTCGTCGATATCGAAGGGATTTCGGCGATAGCCAGGAAGCACGGCCTGCCTTTGATCGTCGATAACACGATGGCGACGCCCTATCTGCTGCGCCCGATAGAGCACGGCGCAGATATCGTCGTGCATTCGCTGACGAAATTCATGGGCGGCCACGGCAATTCCATGGGCGGGGTGATCGTTGACGGCGGCACATTCGATTGGTCCAGATCTGGCAAATATCCCATGCTGTCGGAACCGCGTCCGGAATATGCCGGCATGGTGCTGCACGCCACCTTCGGCAATTTCGCGTTTGCCATTGCCTGCCGTGTTTTAGGCCTGCGCGATTTCGGGCCGGCGATCTCGCCTTTCAACGCCTTTCTTCTCCTGACCGGTATCGAAACCTTGCCGCTGCGCATGCAGCGCCATTGCGACAATGCAATGGCGGTGGCCACATGGCTCGGCACGCAGGAGACAGTATCCTGGGTGAATTATGCGGGTCTCGAAAGCAGTGCCAATCATCGGCTGCAGCAACGCTATTCGCCCAAGGGGGCCGGCGCCGTGTTCACCTTCGGCCTCAAGGGCGGCTACGAGGCCGGCAAGCGTTTCGTCGAAGAACTCGAGATGTTTTCGCATCTGGCCAATATCGGCGACACCCGATCGCTGGTCATACACCCGGCCTCGACAACGCATCGCCAGTTGACCGAGGAGCAGCAGACGGCGGCAGGTGCGGGACCTGAAGTAATCCGTCTTTCGGTGGGTATCGAGGATGTCGGCGATATCATCGCGGATATCGAGCAGGCGCTCGCCAAGATCTGACGGATTGAGGACTGGTCGTTCGTGAGCGGGTAGCTGATTCCGGCGAAACCGTGATTTTTTATAAGTGGTCGGTGTTTTCAGGCCCAGTCCCCTGCGCCGGTTTCTTGGGAGGGAAAACAAGTGATGGATCAGCTTGCTGCGATCGGCATAACGTTCAACATCGTGCCGCATCTCGGCGCCCTGCTCGTGGCCTATATCCTGGCGCTGCCGATCGGCTGGGACAGGGAAAAGAGCGAAAGGAGTGCGGGTTTGCGCACCTTTCCTCTCGTGGCGATCGCAAGCTGCGGCTTTATCCAGGCGACGGAAAACCTGACGGCGGGCAACCCGGAGGCGACGGCCAGGATCGTCGAAGGCCTCATCACCGGGATGGGCTTCATCGGCGGTGGTGCTATTCTCGTCGTGAGGAACAGCGTCAGGGGCACCGCGACAGCCGCAAGTCTGTGGGCAACGGGCGCCATCGGCACAGCGGTCGGGCTTGGCGCCTATGACATTGCCCTGGTCCTGTCGATTATGACCTTTCTGACGCTCCGCATCATGACGAATTTTAAGCCCGATGGCGAAGACAAACCGGAAGGATCGTAGTTCGTGCCGCTGCCGTCTCGGCACTTTGATTGGTGAGGAATCTGTCGGCATCTAGCGATCAGAAGGTGCCTGCTATCGGCACGATACAAAATAGACTGAGGTAAAATAATGGCCTACGCGACTGTCTTCGATCATTTGACTACCGAACCAGAAATCGGCGCGCCTGCGGCCGACCGGTTGATCTCGGGAAATCCGCAGTTTCGCACCTGGAATATCGAAGAGGCAAGTGGTGGCCTCTATGCCGGGATCTGGGAGGCGACACCGGGAAAATGGCGAATTGCCTATGATGAATGGGAGTATTTTCACATTCTCTCGGGTCGTTCCGTTGTTTCTGAGGATGGTGGCGCCGAGACGCACCTGAAGGCCGGCGACAGCATGATTCTCAGGCCCGGCTTCAAGGGAAGCTGGGAAGTGATTGAAACGACTCGCAAGGATTATGTGATACGGGTTTAACCCAAGGGCGATGACTAGCGCTCACCAGGTCAGATCCAGTCTTTCCAATCCGTGAAAATGATAGTTGTCGCTCACTTTAGGCTCTGTCTTGAAGCGCAGGCCGGGCAGGCGCTCGAACAGGATCGGCAGCGACAGTTTCAACTCCAGCCTCGCCAGCGGCGCGCCGATGCAGAAATGCAGTCCGGCACCGAAGGACAGATGCGGACCTTCGTTGCGGTCGGGGCGAAAGGCGAGCGGATCCGAGAACTTCTTCGGATCGACATTGGCGGCGGCGAGCATCAGACCGACCTGATCTCCCTTTTTAAGCTTGATGCCGTCCTCCAGCTCGATATCCGATAGGGCATAGCGCTGAAAAATGTGCAACGGGGCGGCATGGCGCATGCATTCCTCGATCGTTCGCTCAATGTCTGCATCGCTCGCAAAGGCGGTCGCGGCGGGCGTTCCGGTTTCCAGAAGCACGCGCACGGCGTTGCCAAGTTGATGAACCGTCGCTTCATGGCCGGCATTGAGCAGCAGCACGGCGGTCGAGATCAGTTCGTCATCGGAAAGCCGCTCGCCGTCCTTTTCCGTGACGATCATGTGCGTGAGCAGGTCGTCGCCCGGATTGGCCCGTTTCCAGCCGATCAGGCTCTTGAGATAATCGCCGAACTCCGAGGATGCCCGATTGGCATCAAGCTCGGTCTCGAGCGTCGGCTGGAACATGTACATTTTGACCATGCGATGCGACCAGTCCAGCAGTTTCGGCGCCATATCCGTGGGCACGCCGAGCATCCGGGCAATCACTGTCACAGGCACGATTTCGGCATAGGCCTTGAGAAGCTCCACTTCGCCGTCCTTCTCGAATCCGTCGATCAGGCGATTTGCCAGTGCGGTGATGTCCGGTCTCAGTTGCTCAATCTGGCGCGAGACGAAAGCGCGGTTGACCAGTGTGCGCAGCCGGGTATGGGCCGGCGGTTCGAGTTCGAGAAGGGAATTGGCTTCGAGACGGTCGAAGTCCGCAAGATGCGGCTTCGGCGCGGACATTCCCAGTTCGTCGCGTGTCGCGACATGCAGGATCTGCCGCCCGAAGCGCCGGTCCCGCAAAAGTCCGTTCACCTGGTCATAGCCTGCGAAATACCATTGCTGCCTTTCCTCCCAGAAAAAAGCCGGGCAGTGCGCATGCAGCGCGGCATAGGTCCAATGTGGGTTTTGGAAGAAGGCCGGGTTTCGCACATCGATGCTAACGGTTCTGCTGGGCGCGTGGACGGTAAGGGCAGGGGCGGCTGGCATCGTCGTTCTCTCTGATGGAAGCTGTGTTCGTTCTACGGATCAAGTCGCGGTAACGACAAGCAGATTGTCGTGGCCGGTGCCAGATATCGCTACAAGCCTCGGGATTGCTTCACCCTCGGCCCGCCATTTCAAGCCCATGTCTTGCCTTGCTGCGTCATATGTCTATTTCTTGGCGAATGAACAACGATGACCGGAAAAACACATTGCCGCACACCAGCCTGTCCGCCGGTATCCTGGCCGCGATCCGCAGCAAGCGCGTGGTACTGGCCGGCCGCGAAACCCCCGGTGAGCGCGGCGATACCGTCATTGCATCCTACAATATCCACAAATGCGTCGGCACCGACGGCCGCTTCGATCCCGGCCGGACCACTGAAGTCATCAGTGAGATCGGTGCCGACATCATAGCGCTTCAGGAAGCCGACCAACGGTTCGGCGAAAGGGCCGGGCTCCTTGATCTCGAGCGGCTGCACCGGGACTGTCACCTGATTTCAGTGCCGATCTCGGCATTTTCCTCCAAGGGGCATGGATGGCACGGAAATGTTCTCCTGTTGCGGGAGGGCGTCGTCGCCAGGGTGCACCAGTTGACATTGCCGGGTGTCGAGCCACGCGGCGCGCTGGTCGTCGATCTCGACCTGAAGGCCGGGCCGCTGCGCATTATCGCCGCCCATTTCGGCCTCCTGCGCCACTCTCGGGCGCGGCAGGCCGAGGCCATTCTCAAGGCGATCAGCGAAGCGGAGGAGCGGCCGACCCTGTTGATCGGCGATCTCAACGAGTGGCGACTCGGTCGCCGTTCGGCCCTCAGTTCGCTCAGCCCGGTCTTCGATCATGCCGCGACGGCAGTGCCGAGCTTTCCCTCCCGCTTTCCGCTTCTTGCGCTCGACCGGGTGATGGGCAGCCCGCACAGCCTGGTGACGGGTGTCGAGGTGCACAACACGCCGCTGGCCCGCATCGCTTCCGATCATCTGCCGATCAGGGCGTATATCGATCTGAAGAGCGCGATGGACAGCTTGGCTGCGGCTGCTCCGGCCACAGAATCGTAAGGCGGTCTGGTTCATGAGCGCGCCCCTCGTTATCTTAAGCGTTGTCATGCTCGCTTTGGCCCTGGTCTATGCCTATGGCCGGTTTGGCCGGCGCCTGCACGGGGAGGCGGGTTTGGCGCTTAAGCCGGAGCCCGAGCAGACGGCGCTGGACAGGATGGCCGCGCCGCTGCTCAAGGCGCATCCGGGGCAGAACGGTGTTTCCCTGATTTCGGACAATATGGCGGCGTTTGCGCTGCGTGCCCTGTCGGCACGTCTTGCCGGCCGCAGCCTCGATCTCCAGTATTACTACTGGAAAAACGATCTGACAGGACGGTTGCTGACCCGCGAAATTCTCGCAGCTGCCGATCGGGGCGTACAGATCCGCTTGCTGCTCGACGATATCAATGCCGGGCTGCACGACCGGATGTGCCTGGCGCTCGACGCACATCCCAATATTCAGGTTCGCCTGTTCAATCCCAGCCGCGCTCGCGCCGACCGCTTCCGGCGAGGCCTGGAAATGGTGTTGCGGCCGTTCCGGGCGACACGGCGCATGCACAACAAGCAATGGATCGCCGACGGCCGCATCGTGATCGCCGGCGGACGCAACATCGGCGATGCCTATTTCGACGCGGCCGAGGAGGCGAACTTTCGCGATCTCGACGTCTGGGCGCTCGGCCCGGTGGCCTGGGAAGCCTCTGCCGTTTTCGACCGCTACTGGAACAGCGCAGTTGTCGTCCCCATCGGCCTGTTGCGTACGCCGCGAAAGCACTATCTTCCCGCTCTTCGGTACAAGGTCCAGACGGCGGCCCAGACGTCCGGCGGTCGCCATTATCTGCTCCAGACAGACGAGGCGGCCCGCAGCGATGGCGCGATGCCACGCGCAGAGCACTTGCATTGGACCGCCGACGTGAAGCTCGTTGCCGACCCACCTGAAAAGGCATTCCTTCAGAAGCGCAACAACTGGATCATGAACGAACTGCTTCCGGTGCTGACATCGGCGACGCAAACCGTCCGGATTATTTCGCCCTATTTCATCCCCGGCGCCGCCGGAACGACGACATTTGCTGAACTGGCGCAACGCAATGTCCAAGTCGCGGTGCTGACCAATTCTCTGGCGGCCACCGACGTCGCTGCGGTTCACGGGGCCTATGCCAATTACCGCAAGGCCCTGCTGCGCGGCGGTGCCGTGCTGTTCGAACTGAAGGCAATACACGAAACGTCGGACCCGCAGCGCATGTCTCTGTTTGGATCCCGCAACGCCAGCCTGCACACCAAGGCTTTCGCCGTCGATGGCAAGACGGCGTTTGTCGGTTCGTTGAATTTCGATCCACGCTCGGCCTCCCTGAACACGGAGATGGGCGTGGTGTTCACGCATGCGGCGCTCGTCGACGCGGTGGTGGCGGTTTTCGATGAGGAAACACGCCCGGCCAACAGCTTCCGGCTGACGCTGGAAAGCGGCAGGCTGCGTTGGCACGACAGCACCGGGGGGGAAGCGCGGATCCTTCGCCGCGAGCCTGAGGCTGGATTTCTCCGCCGTGTCACTGCCGGCATCATCGGTATCCTGCCGATCGAATCGCAGCTCTGAGCGCTTTTCCCTCGCTTCTGCAAATCCTGCGGCGCAATGAAAATGCCCGGCCGTGTTTTCGCGTGTCGCCAAACGCGTCCGGCGAGAGGCGCGACACGGGCCGGTGTGCTGCTGTCCCGGCCGCGGGCCGCCTGTTAACGTTATGCAGAGTTCGCGACTTGAAGTCGGGTACTCCCACACTCTATGTAAGAGAAGAGATATTCCAGATGATTCCCGGCACGCGAGAGGCTTGTGTGCCAGACAGACAAAGGTTTGACATGAGAAATCCCGTTGATACCGCCATGGCTTTGGTGCCGATGGTCGTCGAGCAGACCAATCGCGGCGAACGTTCCTACGACATCTTCTCGCGCCTCCTGAAAGAACGCATCATCTTCCTGACGGGACCGGTGGAAGACCACATGGCGACGCTGATTTGCGCGCAGCTGCTGTTCCTCGAGGCCGAGAACCCGAAAAAGGAAATTGCGCTTTACATCAATTCCCCAGGCGGCGTCGTCACGGCGGGAATGGCCATTTACGATACGATGCAGTTCATCAAGCCCGCCGTATCGACGCTTTGCATCGGCCAGGCCGCATCCATGGGCTCGTTGCTTCTCGCCGCCGGCCACAAGGACATGCGTTTCGCCACGCCGAACGCCCGGATCATGGTTCATCAGCCCTCGGGCGGATTTCAGGGGCAGGCCTCGGATATCGAGCGTCATGCCCGCGATATTCTGAAAATGAAACGTCGTCTCAACGAAGTTTACGTCAAACACACCGGCCGGACCTTGGAAGAGGTTGAACAAACGCTGGATCGTGACCACTTTATGACCGCAGACGAAGCTCTGAGCTGGGGTGTCGTGGACAAGGTCATCACATCGCGTGAGGCCATGGAAGCGGCGGTTTAAACCCTGCTTTCAAGCTTTTTTGTGCGGATAGATGCATTTGTGACACATTTGTAACCTCTTGGGGGTTTATCCGCAGGCTAAAGCCGTTAATATCGACCGTTAATGCTATGGTGAAGTTGAAGTCCTAGTATTCGGTATTTGGTAGGAGATTCGTTGCTGCCGGAGGTCGGACAGAGTTGTCTGGGGCCGGCTCGTACTCCTGGAAGTGCCGTCTTTCGCCAACCGGGCGTGAGGTTGCGGTGCGGGTTGAGTGGTCCGTTTCCTCTTTTGAGGTGTGCGGCGTGCTGGAAGGAAAGTGATATGAGCAAAGTCAGCGGCAGCAACGGCGGTGACTCGAAGAATACCCTGTACTGCTCCTTCTGCGGCAAGAGCCAGCATGAGGTTCGCAAGCTGATCGCCGGACCGACCGTGTTCATCTGCGATGAATGCGTCGAGCTCTGCATGGACATCATCCGCGAAGAGAACAAGACGTCGATGGTCAAATCCCGTGACGGCGTTCCGACGCCCCAGGAGATCATCAAGGTTCTCGACGAATATGTGATCGGCCAACAGCAGGCCAAACGTATTCTGTCGGTTGCAGTCCACAACCATTACAAACGCTTGGCCCACGCAGCCAAGGGTACCGATGTCGAGTTGGCGAAATCCAATATCATGCTCGTCGGCCCTACAGGCTGTGGCAAGACATATCTCGCGCAGACCTTGGCGCGTATCATCGACGTGCCGTTCACCATGGCTGATGCGACGACTCTGACCGAGGCCGGCTATGTCGGTGAAGACGTCGAAAACATCATCCTGAAGCTGCTTCAGTCGGCCGACTACAATGTCGAGCGGGCGCAACGCGGCATCGTCTATATTGACGAAGTCGATAAAATCTCGCGCAAGTCCGACAATCCTTCGATCACCAGGGACGTTTCGGGCGAGGGGGTGCAGCAGGCGCTGCTGAAGATCATGGAAGGCACGGTCGCATCGGTGCCACCGCAGGGCGGACGCAAGCACCCGCAGCAGGAATTCCTGCAGGTCGATACGACCAACATCCTGTTCATCTGCGGCGGGGCCTTTGCCGGTCTTGACAAGATCATCTCGGCGCGTGGCGAGAAGACCTCGATTGGCTTTGGTGCTTCGGTAAAATCGCCGGAAGATCGCCGCGTCGGCGAAGTCCTGCGCGAACTGGAGCCGGAAGATCTGGTAAAGTTCGGCCTCATCCCGGAATTCATCGGCCGTCTGCCTGTCCTGGCGACGCTTGAGGATCTGGACGAACCGGCACTGATCCAGATTCTGTCGGAGCCGAAGAACGCGCTGATCAAGCAGTACCAGCGCCTGTTCGAGATGGAAGATGTGGAGTTGACATTCCACGAGGATGCGCTGCGCGAAATCGCAAAGCGCGCCATCATCCGCAAGACCGGTGCCCGTGGCCTGCGTTCGATCATGGAAAAGATTCTGCTCGACACCATGTTCGAACTGCCGACGCTGGAGGGCGTCCGCGAAGTCGTGATCTCGGACGAGGTGGTCAAGGGGTCCGCCCGCCCATTGTATATCTATTCGGAACGTGCGGAAGAAAAAGCCAACGTTTCGGCTTGATCTCCTCTTCAATAAGTCAAATGAGGGCCCGCCATGTGCGGGCCTTTTTCATGAGGCAGCTTGTGATTCGTGCACCTTCCAGGCCATTGAGGCGTCCGAAGATCGGCCGGAAAACGAATGTTTCCCTTGCGCGAGGCGACACGGGGGAATCCGGATCAAGACATGAAATCTGCGATTGCTAAACGCAGCCAACAACGCGATTATAATACGATTCCACGGTTGGAGCGGCAATGTTTTCGCGTCCGCCGCAAGGTACGCGACAGTCTGGGGGCGTCTACTGCGCGCATGCCGATACGCTCGCATGTCTATCGTCGGCAAAGGGTTGAAAACAGACGTTACGCACTCCACCTGACAGTGGAAGAAATGATGGCCGGAAGCGCCCTTGAACGCTTCGGGTAACGCGCCCGGCAACGGGACGGAAAGGAAATGACATGACGAATAAAACGTCTCCGGCGATCGAGAGCGCGACATACCCAGTGTTGCCGCTGCGCGACATCGTGGTGTTCCCGCATATGATCGTGCCGCTGTTCGTCGGCCGTGAAAAATCGATCCGCGCGCTTGAAGAGGTCATGGGGACCGACAAGCAGATCATGCTTGCGACCCAGATCAATGCAAGTGATGACGATCCCGATCCATCCGCGATCTACCAGATCGGGACGATCGCCAATGTGCTTCAGCTCCTGAAATTGCCGGACGGGACAGTGAAGGTTCTGGTCGAAGGCCGTTCACGCGCCGAAATCGACGGCTATACGCCGCGTAGCGATTTCTACGAGGCCATGGCCCATGCCCTTGCAGAGCCGGAGGAAGATCCTGTCGAGATCGAGGCGTTGAGCCGCTCGGTGGTTTCCGAATTCGAGAGCTATGTGAAGCTCAACAAGAAGATTTCGCCTGAGGTCGTCGGTGCTGCCAGCCAGATCGAGGACTATTCGAAGCTGGCCGATACCGTTGCGTCGCATCTCTCCATCAAGATCGTTGAAAAGCAGGAAATGCTGGAAACGACCAGCGTCAAGTTGCGCCTTGAAAAGGCGCTCGGCTTTATGGAAGGCGAAATCTCCGTTCTCCAGGTCGAAAAGCGCATCCGGTCGCGCGTCAAGCGCCAGATGGAAAAGACCCAGCGCGAGTACTACCTCAACGAACAGATGAAGGCGATCCAGAAGGAACTCGGCGATGGTGAGGAAGGCCGCGACGAGATGGCCGAACTTGAAGATCGCATCGCCAAAACCAAGCTTTCCAAGGAAGCCCGTGAAAAGGCTGACGCGGAAGTCAAGAAGCTGCGCCAGATGAGCCCGATGTCGGCGGAAGCCACCGTCGTTCGCAACTATCTGGATTGGCTGCTTGGCATTCCCTGGTCGAAGAAGTCCAAGGTCAAGACTGATCTTCACCACGCGGAACAGGTTCTCGAACTCGATCACTTTGGCCTCGACAAGGTCAAGGAGCGGATCATCGAGTATCTGGCGGTTCAGGCGCGCTCGCAGAAGATCAAGGGCCCGATCCTGTGCCTCGTCGGTCCTCCGGGCGTCGGCAAGACCTCGCTTGCCAAATCGATCGCCAAGGCGACCGGCCGCGAATATATCCGCATGGCGCTTGGCGGCGTTCGCGACGAAGCCGAAATCCGTGGTCACCGCCGCACCTATATCGGTTCGATGCCCGGCAAGGTCATCCAGTCGATGAAGAAGGCAAAGAAGTCCAATCCGCTCTTCCTGCTCGACGAGATCGACAAGATGGGCCAGGATTTCCGTGGCGATCCGTCCTCGGCTCTCTTGGAGGTGCTGGATCCGGAACAGAACTCGACCTTCATGGACCACTATCTGGAGGTCGAATACGACCTCTCGAACGTGATGTTCATCACCACGGCGAATACGCTGAATATCCCGGCGCCGCTGATGGACCGCATGGAAGTGATCCGGATTGCGGGATACACGGAGGAAGAAAAGCTGGAGATCGCCAAGCGGCATCTGCTGCCGAAGGCGATCGCCGACCACGCGCTGCAGCCGAAGGAGTTCTCGATCACCGACGGTGCTTTGTCGACCATCATCCAGACTTACACCCGCGAAGCTGGTGTGCGTAGCCTTGAGCGAGAACTGATGAAGGTTGCCCGCAAGGCCGTGACCGAAATCCTGAAAGGTCGCACCGACAAGGTCGAAGTCACCGCTGAGAACATCAACGACTATCTCGGTGTTCCACGCTACCGCCACGGCGAAGCGGAACGCACCGACCAGGTCGGTGTTGTTACGGGCCTTGCCTGGACGGAAGTCGGCGGCGAACTGCTGACGATCGAAGGTGTCATGATGCCTGGCAAGGGCAAGATGACGGTGACCGGCAATCTGCGTGACGTGATGAAGGAATCGATTTCCGCGGCTGCGTCTTACGTCCGTTCGCGGGCGATCGACTTCGGCATCGAGCCGCCGCTGTTCGACACGAGCGACATCCATGTGCACGTGCCGGAAGGTGCGACGCCCAAGGACGGTCCTTCGGCCGGTGTCGCCATGGCGACAGCGATCGTCTCGATCATGACCGGAATCCCGGTCGACAGGAATGTGGCAATGACGGGTGAAATCACTCTGCGTGGCCGCGTGCTGCCGATCGGCGGTCTCAAGGAAAAGCTGCTCGCGGCGCTTCGCGGCGGCATCAAGAAGGTGCTCATCCCGGAAGAAAACGCCAAGGATCTGGCGGATATTCCGGACAACGTGAAGAACAATATGGAGATCATTCCGGTTTCGCATATTGGCGAGGTCCTGAGCCATGCCCTGACGCGCGTTCCCGTCGCCATCGAATGGGATCCGTCCAAGCATAAGGTTCCGGTTGCTGCGGTCGATGCGGTTGACGACACGGGAACGTCGATCGCGCACTAGGCTTTGACGTGCACGTCAATCGGTAGCATCGCCGGCATAACGGGCGGTGTGAAAGATAAACAGTGGAAGACCGGCAGTGTTGCCGGTCTTTTTTTTGAAAAATGACCCGCAAAGCCTTGCATTCCATGGCATTCGGCGCAATTGGGTTGGTCAAGGCGGAGGTGGCGTCTATGTTGCCCCCGGCTTGAAGATTTGAGTCGTTTCAAACCAATATGAAAGGGTGGAAACATGAACAAGAATGAGCTCGTATCAGCCGTTGCTGAAAAGGCCAACATCACCAACAAAGAGGCATCGACTGCAGTTGATGCCATTTTCGAAGTGATCCAGAGCGAATTGAAGAACGGCGGCGATGTGCGCCTCGTGGGCTTCGGCAATTTCTCCGTCAGCCACCGCGAAGCCTCGAAGGGCCGTAATCCTTCCACCGGCGCCGAAGTCGACATTCCGGCGCGCAATGTGCCGAAGTTCTCTGCGGGCAAGGGTTTGAAGGACGCTGTCAACTAAAGATCGCGGCCCATCAACGCTAGCCGCAATGCCGGCGCTTTATGGACGTGCAATCGAGGCCCGGTTTTCTGGGCCTCTTTTTTTGTTCCGCAGTTTGGCTTCGCGCTCTCGACGCAGTGGCTGTCACGCGGCTGTTACACTGCAGGACCACAACGCCTCCGTATTCATTTTCCCCGGAGGATTCCCGTGAAGACCTTTTCATTGACCGCAACGCTCGCGGCGCTGCTTGCTGCATCGACGGCCACAACCGCCGGCGCAGAGCCTGTTTTCAACCGTATCGCCTCCTTCGCGGTTGCGGACAATCTGCCGGCCACAGCCGGCAAATCGACCGTTACATCGGCGGAGATCATCACCGCCAGCGAAGACGGCAACACCCTCGTCTATTCCGATAGCCCCAACAAGGCGATCGGCTTCATCGACATCACCGACGCGAAAGTCCCCAGGGCTGGCGGTTCCGTCAGCTTTCAGGGTGAGCCGACATCGGTAACGATTGCCGGTGGCAAGGCGCTTGTCGCCGTCAACACCCGCGAAAGTTTCGTCAAGCCCTCGGGTATCGTCGCTCAGGTCGATCTTGCTGCGAAGACCATCGACACGACCTGCGATCTTGGCGGTCAGCCGGATTCGATTGCGCTCAACAAGGACAAGACGATCGCCGCGATCGCCATCGAAAACGAGCGCGACGAGGAGGTCAATGACGGGGACATTCCCCAGATGCCTGCGGGCGACCTCGTTCTTCTGTCTCTCAAGGATGGCGTTATCGACTGCGGTTCGCTCAAGCATGTTGTCCTCACCGGTCTTGCCGATGTCGCTGGCGACGATCCGGAGCCGGAATTCGTCGCCTTCAACGGTCAGGACGAGGTCGCTCTGACGCTTCAGGAAAACAACTACATCGTCATCATCGACGCCAAGACGGGCACCGTGAAAACTCACTTTTCGGCCGGCAGCGTCGATCTTGAAGGCGTTGACACCAAAAAAGACGGCGCCCTCAAGTTTACCGGCGAGATGAAAGACGTCGCCCGCGAGCCTGACGCCGTCAAGTGGCTGGACGATAACCGCCTCGTCGTTGCCAACGAAGGCGACTGGAAGGGCGGCTCCCGCGGCTTCACCATCTTCGACAAGACAGGCAAGGTACAGTACGAAAGCGGCGCAAGCTTCGAGCGCGAGATTGCCAGGATCGGACACTATCCGGACAAGCGCAACAAGAAGGGCGTCGAGCCGGAAGGCCTGGAAGCCGCCAGGTTCGGCGACGATAACCTGTTCTTCGTGATGGCCGAGCGTGCCTCGGTCGTCGGCGTCTACAAGGATACAGGCGCGGAACCGCAACTGCTGCAGATCCTGCCCTCGGGCATTTCACCGGAAGGCGCCGTGGCCATTCCCGGTCGCAATCTGTTTGCCACGGCCAACGAAGCCGATCTGGTCGAAGATGGCGGCGCCCGTTCGCATGTCATGATTTATGAGCGTGCGGAAGGCGAAGCGGCCTATCCGCAGATCGTTTCCACCGAAAAGGACGGCGAACTGATCGGCTTTGGCGCACTGTCGGGTCTCGCAGCGGTCAAGGACAAGCCGGGCATTCTCTATGCGGTCAACGATTCGGTCTATGCGTCGCAGCCGACGATCTTCACGATCGATGCGACGGCGAAGCCAGTCAGGATCACCGACGCCCTGCGCGTCACGCGCAATGGCGCGCCTGCCCAGAAGCTCGATATCGAAGGCCTGACGCCGGATGGCGATGGCGGTTTCTGGCTCGCCTCAGAAGGTGACGCCGACAAGCTTTACAGCCATGCCATCGTGCAGGTGAACGGCAAGGGCGAGATCCAGAAGGAAGTTGCCATTCCCGCCGAGCTGCGTGCCGGCGAGAAGCGTTTCGGTTTCGAAGGAATAACCAGCATTGGCGAAGGCGATGAGCAGGTGCTGTGGATGGCCGTTCAGCGCGAATGGGGCGATGATGAAAAGGGCTTCGTGAAGCTCGTTTCCTACAAGCCCTCGTCGAAAGAGTGGGGCGCCGTGCGCTATCCGCTCGAAAAGACGGAGAGCGGCTGGGTCGGCCTGTCGGAAATCACCGTTTACGGCGATTATGCCTATGTCATCGAGCGAGACAATCTGATCGGCAAGGCTGCAAAGCTAAAGAAGATCTATCGCGTGGCACTGGCTGATCTGAAGTCCGCCAAGCTTGGCGGCGACCTGCCTGTCGTCAAAAAGGAAGAGGTCCGCGACCTGATCCCCGACCTGACGTCGTTTGGCGGCTTCGTGGTTGACAAGGTTGAAGGCTTTGCGGTCGATGCCGCCGGCACCGGCTATGTCGTCACCGACAATGACGGTGTCGATGATTCCTCCGGGGAAACGCTGTTCTTCCAGATCGGTACGATGAACGCGATGTAATTTTGCGCTGTGCCGGTAACGGAAAAGGCCGGGGCATGATGCTCCGGCCTTTTCCATGAACTTTTAAGGGATGAAGCACGTGTTACTCGGCGGCAATCTTTTCGCCGGCGCTGTCTCTGCGCAACCGGATATCATCGACCTTGGCGACGAGGCGACTGGCGATATCCTGAAGCTGGTCGAGCTGCTCGTCATCCAGAACCGAAAAAATTTCGTCGATCAATTGCTTGCGGGGGTGTTCTGCAGCCTCCAGAACTACGCGCCCGACATCCGTGATGGACACGATCTTTGCCCGGCGATCGACGGGATCCGGCCTGCGCAGAACCAGCTTGTCGCGCTCCAGACCGTCGATCGCTTCCGTGACGGTGCGTGGCGCGAAATTCAGCGCGTCGGCGATGTCCGTCGAGCGGCAGGGGCCGAGCTTGCTGAGAAAACAGAGAAACTTGCTGCGTGCCAGAGATACGCCTTCCTCCGTCATCGTCTCGTTGATGAGCCGGTGGACGCGGTGGTAAAGCTCGAAAAGCTTGTCGGAGACTTCGCAGGGCTGCTTCATGAATCTCATATGTATATAATGAGGGGCCATGTCAAATGCCTGGGGCGAGCCGATTGACAAAAGTCGCCGATTGGCCATACCGGTGCGCCGAGCTGAACTTTCCATGCGGGAAAACGCTGATGAGGCGGCACTTCCGCCGTCGAGCGGCATTGACGCGGATGTCAAAGAGAGGCCATGTTCGGCCCATGCCTTTCCGCTTCGTTCATACTGCCGACCTTCACCTCGATTCCCCCTTGCGCAGTCTCGCCTTGAAGAACGCCGATCTGGCCGAACTGGTTCGAGGCGCGACGCGCACGGCGCTGTCGCGGATTGTCGATCTCTGCCTGTCCGAAAATGTCGATGCGCTGCTGATTGCCGGCGATCTCTATGACGGTTCCCAGACCTCGATGAACACCGCGCTGTATCTGGCATCTGAACTCAGGAGGCTTGAGGCGGCCAGCATCCGCGTGTTCGTCATCCGAGGCAATCACGATTCCCAGTCCTCCATCAAGAAGGAGTTGACGCTTCCATCCAATGTTCATCTCTTTTCGGGTCGGGTGAAGCCGATAGCTGCAAAGACGCTCGGGAATGGCCGCGAGGTTTACATCCACGGCGTCGGCTTCGACAATCATCACGCGCCCGATAGCCTGCTTCCGTCTTTCAGCGCAGGAGTCGCCGACGCCATCAATATCGGCATGCTGCATACGAGCCTTGCCGGCAGCGCCGGCCACGACCCTTATGCACCCTGCAGTATCAGCGACCTTATCGGTCACGGCTTCGACTACTGGGCCCTTGGCCATGTGCATCTACGGCAGGTGCATTCCGAAAAGCCGTTGATCGTCATGCCGGGCATGCCGCAGGGACGCGACATCAACGAGGCAGGTGCAAAGTCGGTGACAATGGTGACCATTGCCGATGACGGAGCCTTTGCGCATGAGGAGCGGGTGATCGGGCAGGCGATGTTCCAGCGCGTCGAGGTCGATCTCACCGGCGTCGAGGACTGGCGTCAGATGACCGACAGGGTGCGGGAAAGCCTGTCTGTGTTGCGCGCCGCCGCAGATACGGATCATCTGATCCTGCGGATGACCGTGTCAGGATCGACACCGCTCGCCTGGAAACTGCGGCGCGACGCTGATTTTCTGCTTGCGGAAATCTGCAATGTCGCCGCCGGCTTCGATGGCTGCTGGATCGAGAAAGTCGATATCGAGTGTCGTAGCCCGGGAACGGATACCGCACTGGCCGGGCCTGACCCGGTCGAGGAACTGGCCGCATTGATACGCTCGGACGTGCTTTTGTCCCACGCCTTTCGGCAGGAAGCGGCAGCGGTCCTCAACGAGCTTCTGCTACAAATGCCGCGAGAGGTGCGGGACAGATTGGCAGGCGACGAAGCTGCTGCGATCGACTTGCTGCAATCGGCGGCTTCGGGGGGCAGCGATGATGTGCTGGCTTATCTGCATGGCAGCGATGCGGAGGCTGCCCGCTGATGCGTCTGAGCCGCCTGGACCTCGTTCGCTACGGTAAATTTACCGGGCGCAGCCTCGATTTCGGCGCGCTTCACCCCGGTCGGCCGGATTTTCATCTCGTTTACGGACCGAACGAAGCCGGAAAATCGACGCTGTTTTCCGGCTTTCTCGACCTTCTGTTCGGAATCGAGCGGCTCAGCAGTTACGGATTTCTGCACCCTTATCCAACAATGCGGATCGGCGGCATCGTCGAGACAGGGGGCCGGGCGCACGAGGTCTTTCGCGTCAAGAAAACCCAGAATTCGCTGCTCGGCTCCGATGAGCAACCGCTGCCGGACAATTTGTTTTCCGCAGCGCTCGGCTCGATCGACCGCGCCACCTACAGGATGATGTTTTCGCTGGACGATGAAAGCATCGAAAAGGGCGGCGAAAGCATCCTGAAAAGCGAGGGGGAGCTCGGCACGCTGCTGTTTTCTGCCAGTTCCGGCCTTCCCGACAGCAGTTCCGTCCTGGCGGGCCTGAAAACACAGGCCGACGCCTTCTACAAGCCGCAGGGACGCAAGCATCGTCTTTCGGAACTGAAAAGCGCGCTGGAAGCCCTGAAGGACGAAAAGACCGCGCTCGACGTGAATGCGCGTGAATTCGCGGCGTTGCGCAAGGCTCGCGACGCAGCTGCCGAGCGTCACGAGGCGGCCATCCGGACGCGGGCCGAACTGCGCGTCTCGCTCGATCTGGTTCGCGACCGCATGGACGGCCTGCCGCTCCTGGCGCGGCTGCGCGGCCTGCGCTCGGAACTGGCATCCCTTGGGGACCTGCCGGAACCGCCGGCGGACTGGCACGCTCTCCTGCCGCAATTACAGCGCGAGGAGACCGAGATCGGCGTGCGGATCGCGCAGTTGCAGGCGGATGTGGAGCGGCGCACAGCCGAGATCGCCGCCATCGGCCGCGATCCGGCAGGACTGGCACTTGCTTCCGCGATTGACGAACTGGAAAACTCCGAGCTTGAGGCGCGCTACAGAACCGCTGCCAAGGATATGCCGGCACGGCTGGATGAGCGTGAGAAGATCGTCGCCGATATCGTTCTTCGCCTGGGGCGGCTCGACCGGACGGAGACACGTGAGCCTGAGGCGCTGATCCTGCCGGCAGCCGTGTCCGGCCGCATCCTCGATCTCGCTCAGAAGCAATCCGCCCTGGAAGAGCGTCTTGGTGCGGCAGCGCAGGAACACAAACTTGCAGCGCAAGCCTGTGCGGACGCCCTGCGCGGGCAGGCGGCCCTGCCCGGCGACGGGGGAGCCACGGACGGGGCGGGGCTTGCCAGGCTGGTTCAGAGCCTTCGCCAAAATGATTGCCTGATGCGGCAGCAGACAGCCTCCCGGCAGATATCGGCGCTCGAGCACGCGCTCGGCGAAAAGCTTGCCGTACTGGCTTCCGGTCATTCGGATGCCGATGCGCTTGCCGCGCTTCCCGTACCCGATGAAATGGAGATGGCTGAATTTGCGGCGCGGCGGACGGCGCTGGGCGAGCAGTTGAAACGGCTGGATGAACGCATAGCGGAGGATGCTGCACAACTGGCGGCGGAAGAGGCTCGGCTGGATTCGCTGAAACGCAGGGTCGGGTTCGCCGGCGACGATGCGGCACTGTCCTTGCGGGCGGAGCGCGACCGCGCCTGGCAGGCTCATATGGCACGACTGGACCGGGACAGTGCGACGGGCTTTGCGGATGCCTTGCGGCGGGACGATGAGGCGACAGTGCTTAGGCTGGCGCAGTCGCAGGAGGTTGCCGAGGCACGGGCTCTTTCCCTTTCGATTGCCGAGCGCCAGGGCAAGCTTTCGGTTCTGCGCCATCAGCAAGCGGCCGTGTTTTCGCAGGTAGACGAGCTTCGGGCTGATATCTCGGCTGTTGCTCTCGCGGCCGGACTGACGGCAGATACCAAGCTCAACCAGTTGACAGCCTGGCTTGCCCGGCGCTCGGCGGTTCTGGACCTTCGCGGCCAGCTTCGCGCCGCGCAGCAGGATTTGGCGCAGGCGCAACTGGATGAAGGAAAGGCGCTAACCCGGCTGCGGCGGTCGCTGGCGGAGGCCGGCTTTGAAAAAACGATGCCGGAGCGTCTGGACGATGCGCTGGTGTTTGCCGAGGGACTGATCGATAAGCTGCAATCGCAGGTGAGAGACCGTGCTGCTTCTGCCGCGGCAGTCGAGCAAGCCGAGGTCGCCTTGCGGATGCGGGAGGCCGCTGTGGAAGCGGCGCGAACGGCCATGGCGGATTGGCAGGAGGCGTGGCAGGAGACGGTTGCGCCGACTTGGCTGGCGCGGAACGGCGCGGCTCTGTTGCCGCAGGAAGTACGCCCCGTCCTGGCGGTGCTTCAGGATCTGGAAATGTTGCTGCAACGCAAGGCCGATCTCGATCACCGGATCGAAGGCATGCGGAAGGATCAGATTGCCTTCACGCGGTCCGTCCATGCCCTTGCCATCGAAAGTTCTCACCCGCTATCCGACCGGCCGCTTGGCGACTTCGATGCAATCCGCGCCCGCTTTGTCGAGGCGGAGCGAAGGGAATCCTTGTTTGTGCGCCTCTCTGCCGAAAACCGCGAGCGCAATACCGAGCTTGAGACCCTGAGGGAGGACCAGCGTCGGCATGAGGTTCAGAAATCGGCGATCCTGGATTTGTTCGGCTGCATGAACCTGTCTGCTGCGGCGGAGTGCCTGGAGCGCGTCAAGGTCCGGCTGCGTTTGCGCGAGCGCATTTCGGAAGCCGAGGGCGATCTCGCGCAGCGTCTCGGTGTCGGCAACGCCGGGGATGCGGAATTGATGCTTGCCTCTGTCGATGCCGACGGCCTGAAGCTGGAAGGCGCGGAACTCCAGGCAAAATGGGAGCAATGCGATATCGAGACCAGCGAACTGCACGCCATGAGACGCGATGCGGAGAAGACGTTGTCGGCGATCGGTGGAAGTGATGCCGCGGCTCATGTCGAGGAACGTCGCCGGACGGTTCTGGCCGAAATCGAGGAGGGGGCTATCGCCTATCTCCGGCTGAGAACCGGCATACTGGCCGGGGAAACAGCGTTGCGGCTCTATCGCGAGCGCCACCGCAGCGCCATGATGCGGCGCGCGTCGGCGGCCTTCAGTGCCATTAGCGGCGGGGATTACGAGGGACTGGCGACGCAGGCCGAGAACGGCCGGGAATTCCTGATCGCCAAGGCCGCGGGCGGCGGATCGAAGCTTGCTGATGATCTGTCCAAGGGAACGAGATTTCAGCTTTACCTCGCTTTGCGCATTGCCGGCTATCATGAGGTAGCGACGACCCGCGAATCGCTCCCTTTCATCGCCGATGACATCATGGAAACATTCGACGACGGGCGGGCTGAGCACGCGTTCCGGCTGATGGCCGGCATGGCCGGAGCAGGGCAGGTCATTTATCTTACGCACCACGAGCATTTGTGCGAAATTGCCCGCAAGGCCTGCCCACAGGTCAGTATCCACACGCTGTAACGGCGTTCCGGCCGACGATCGAAAAGACATAGAGGAGTTTCCAATGGACGTAAAACCCTGTGGCTCGCGGCCGTCAGTTATCCCGCCTGCTGATTATTTCACCGGGAGTGTCCGGCAGGATCCTATTATGGACACACCGGAGCCGGCACGGGTGAGAAGCGTTTCGGTGACCTTCGAACCCGGCGCCCGCACCGCCTGGCACACGCATCCGCTCGGACAGACGCTGATCGTCACCGCAGGGAGCGGACTTGTGCAGGCGTGGGGTGAGCCGGTCCGCGACATCAGGGCCGGCGATGTCGTGTGGTTTTCGCCGGGCGAGAAGCATTGGCACGGCGCTTCACCGGCAACGGCTATGACCCATATCGCCATACAGGAAACACTTGACGGCAGGGCCGTGGACTGGCTGGAGCAGGTCTCCGATGCCCAATATCCGGGAATTTAGGCGCACATTCGCGCCGTGCCGACGAAGACGGTTGCAAAGCATCGTGAGCCGGCGCTATGCAACGGCATCAGAATGGCCGCAACGGCGGACCGGAGGGTGATCCATGAACAATTTTCACGTCGGTCAGAAGGTCGTCTGCATCGACGACAAATTCAAGCATGTCTCGATCGACCAGGGCATCCGCAAGGGCGAGATCTACACGATCCGCTGGGTCGGCCCTTACGCGCATTATATCGACGGTGAATTCATCGGCGTCAAACTGGCCGAAATTCATCGCGGCAACGACGACGGTCCGGAGGGGTACGGAGCGGCCGACATGCCGTATCGGGCAACCCGTTTCCGTCCGCTTCTGAAAGATAGGCTTTCCGCGCTTAAGAATTTGCTTGCGCCAGCGCCGAAAGGCGAAACGCCTTACCTTCCGGAGGCGCCAGAGGAACCCAGGCGCAAGGCGCCACAGCGCAAGAAAGAAGATGTCTAGCCTCGGGCGGACCTGTGGCCAGCCCCTATGACTTGTCTGAAACAAGCTCCCGGCGCACAAGCCGTAGCGTGCCGCCGGCCTCAACGACATAGGTCTCTTCGCTGGGGTTGCCATATTGGTCGTTCAAGCGATGCTTGACGGTGCTTCCGACAGGCGCCTTGACCAGAGCAGTCTTGGGCTGGCCGCCGTAAGTGATGCTGCCGGGAATCGGAGCCAATTCCGGCAGGCTTGTGCACGCGCTCAGCACCATGGCAGCAGTCGCAATCATCAATGCGTTTTTCAAGCGGGATACTCCGGCAAAAAAGGCGCGGCGATCGGAGGATGGATGCCTGCCTGATACGGATGTGTCGGTCTTTAAGGGACACTAATGTGCGTAATCGGAACGGAAAAGAGCTTTTAGAAAACGACAACCCGAAAAACTCAGAAAATGGTGGGCGATGACGGCCCACCACTTCACTTTTTCGCCGTTGTATTCTTTATCTTTTTCGGTTTCAATCCCTCACCCGGATTAAGGTGAGGGATTTTCATGTTCTCTATCTGATCCGCGACGATACGGCTAGCCTCAATTCCAAGGCGTTTTCTGTCGATGCCCTTCGTGTAGATTTCGGCCGTCGCGATGTTAGACCAGCCGTATTGCGCAAGCAGCTGATGCGTTGCCGCGCCGCCTTCCGCCGCCAGTGTCGCGCTAAGCTTCCGCAGTCCGTGCGCCGATTTCGTCACGCCGGCCTCGGTGCATTTCCCCCTGAACCAGTTCCCGAAACTTTCCTTCGTGAACGGCCGGCCTATGCTGCTTTCGACCAGATGAAGCCCCTTGCGGGGTGTGGCCTCGATAATACCGATGAGATCGTCCGACAGCTCAACCGATATCCTTGCGCCGGTCTTCGCCGTGTCGATCGACAGGACGCGCCCTGCGATGTGCTGGCGCCCGACAACGACGACATCGGATCGCCGGAGACCGGCCAGCAGCATGAGTTCCATCGAAAGTCGCTCTGGCGTTCCGATCGGATGTTTGGCGCGAAACGCCATGACGTCCTCGACCGTCCATGGCGGAAAGCCGTCCGTCTTATATCCGGGCGGAGTAACGCCGACGGTCGGATCAACAGCGACCAGCCGCATTTTCTTTCCCCACCAAAACATTCCGCGCATCGTCTTCAGGAAGTTCCCTGCGGCTGCCGGCGTCTCGTGACGCTTGTCCACGCCCTCCTGAATGACATCCTGGGTAAACGCCGCCAGCGCGTGGCGGGCATTGTTCTTCAACACCTGGGCCATGATGAGCCGCTGTTGCTTTTGCGTTGCCGGACTATAACCGGCCCACTTCGCGCTTTCGGTCGTATAGCGGTCCCACAGCCACTGCAGCGTGCCTTCGTAGACTACTTTGGGCACCTCAACCGGCGAACCGATCAGAGCGGCCCTGTACGCGGCCTTGAACGCTGGATCGTTCGGGTTCGGAAGGCGTAGGCGCTTCCCCTTGCCGACACGGAAATAGAAGACCCACTTGTCATGGCGGGTCTTTTGCTTGTGGACATGAAGGGGGAGCTTTCTCGGCATCCCCGAGTCATCACAGGGTAGGGCGGGAATAGTCAATTCCGGCTTCCTTCTGCGATCCACCGTCCGGGTACGCGATAAACACCGCTTCCCCGAGACGGATTTTGACCCTGCAGCCCGTTTCCTTGGCGACTTCGGCGGCGCGGAGCATGTCCGGCTTGCGGATCAGGGATGGTGCCGTCATCGCGGTTTCTCCCCGATATCCCCGTTATCCACAGGACCGAACGCCTCCGGGTATTTCGCCCGTGCTGCGGTGACATAGGCGTCCACGGCCGCTTCCCCGATGTCGTCAAGGATCACGTCAAGCAGGATCTGCCGACGGTCTCGACGCTTGGCAGAGCTCGCCATTGCAACGGCAGTCGGAAGCCCGACTTGGTGCGCCCGCACGGCCTTCAGAACACGCTTCTTCCATCTCAATGCACTTTGTGCCCGTGTCCGCCAGCCGGCCGGCCTGATCCCCGGCGTTTCTTCGGCGGTCGCGATCTGCGCGCAGATCTTGTCCCGGTCCCTCTCGATGATGATGATAGAGGCTTCGCAGTCCTCGGTCGTAGTCAGGTCGCGGACGCGAATGCCGGGCTCGATCTCGATATCCATGGGATCGATCGCGGCGAGCTGTTCCGCGAAAACGCGGGTGAACTTTTCCTTCGTCATAGCCCGCTCCCTCCCGCGATCTTGCCCATGCAGAACCAGCCGCCGCCCAGCATATCGTCTTCGATATGCATGCAGTCGGCTTCGTCGTTGTTCTGGTCGGTTTCTTCCGGCTCCCGATCGTCGTCTTCGAAGTCGGGATCACCGTCGATCGCGTCGAGGCGGTCGATAGCGGCGTCAATCAGGCATTCGATCTGCCGGCGGGAGAGTGTGTCGAGAATGCGCTTTTCCATCACGCGTCCTCCTCGATTTTCAGCGAAACCGTGAGAAGATGGCCTTCGGTTTCGCTGAAGCCATATCGCGCTCTGCCATCGCCACCCAAGCGGATCTCAACGCAGCGGCCGAACAAGGTGCTGATCGGTAGCGGCAGCTTGTTGCACTCGTCCAGAAGTTCGCGCAGGAGCCTGCTGCATTTTTGCTCCTGAGTTTCCAGATTAATGGTCGCTGCTGCAAAAACTGCCGTTGGCGGCACGGACGCTGCGGCCATGAAACCGAGCGCTGTTCGGCGGGAAATACGCGTCATGACCGCGCCTCCGGCTTCTTCGCTTCGGCAATCTGACGTTCCAGCAGCAGGCCGGCGTCTTCTGCCAACAGCGCTCCCATTTCGAGAACCAGCTTTACGTCTTGGGTGACGCTCTTCCGAATTTCATCGCTCCATTCGTCCACGTCGTTCAAGGCGAGGGCGCAAACGGTAAACAGCGAGGCGAGATTTGCGACCTGATAGGTGCCATCGTCTCTATGGTTTGATCCGGGCCGGCTCATGCTTCACCCCCAGCCGCCGACGCTAGGTTTTCTGCAATTGAGCCGGGGCCGTGGATGATCCGAGCCAGCCCCATAGCGTATCGGTTGACCTCGGCCATAAAGCCGATTTTCAGTCCGGTCGCCGGGTGCCCGTCCATATCAGCCACGATGCAGCCCAGCAGTGTGGCATTGCCGTTTGTGGGGTGCCTGCCGATGTAGGTAAGGAACTCGGTGCCGTACTGGCCGCCGAGCTTGCAGTCCTCGGTGTAACTGCCGGTTGTTTCGACGTTCCAGTAGATCATGCCGCAGCCAACCTTGCGTGGGCACATGAACGACAGATCAAGAGCGGGGTGTGGGGATTTGATCATTATCAGGCCCTCCCTGCGTTTGCGATGCTCTGAAGGGCGGACTTGACATCGTCGTCCTCGATATAAGAACCGCGCCTCTCACGGGCATCAAGAACCCAGGTGGCGAGTGCAACGGCCTCTGCCAGCGTCGTTGGAACAAAGCCGACAATCCGGCGCTCGATCTGCTTCACATCATCCGCGCTGCGGCCGGCAACCTCATCGGCGGCAGTGTAGCCGCATTCGCTTTCGATGCGTTTTACCTCCGCCTGCAGCGCCGCCAGTTCGTCAATCTTGGCCTGCATTCTTGCTTCGCTGCTGGCCGTGTATTTCTCCCTCCATGGAGCGCCGCGCTCGCCGGGGGCCATGCAAAGCTGGCTTTCCAAGTGGCGGCGGAAAACCTTCTCAATCTCTTCCGGTGAATAAGAATACATCGGCTCCCAAATATCGTTGCCGGCATCGTCGCGGCCGGTGAGCAACCGGCTGGTCTGAACGCGAACGCTTGGGCATGCCTCCATTGCTGCTGAACCTTCGATATCGGCCAAGGCGTTCCACGCGGCATCGTCTGCCACGGCAGCGGCTTTGTGGCGCTCCATGAGGTCACGCAAGGCCGTCATACTGCCGTCACCGGCAACGGACGGCGCAACACCGACAACGGCGAAGGGTGGCAGGCTGACGGCGGCTATCAGTCCCAAGGTCTTGCGGCGGGAGATTGGAGGCATGGCTTCGCCAGGGGCAGTGGCGCGCTCATGCCGTAGTCGTTCAATCTGTATTGAGCTTTCGGGCACAGTTGTGCTATTGGACTGCTTGTCCATTTTTGACATCCTCATTGTTGAAGTGGCTTGCAGCGGCGGGGTCCGCCTCAGAAACTTTCCCCGCCTGCTGCTACTCTCCGGCCGAGACCGGCATTTCCTTTTCCAAGCCCAGTTTGACCAGCTTGCGGATTGCTTCTCCGCGAGACCAAACCTTGTGGGCGATGCGGTACCCGTCGATTTCGTCGAGCAAGCTCGTTTCCATCATCAGGGGAACTCGCTCGTCTTTCGGCTCACTTTTCACCGAACTCTCCTTCGCAACAGTTTCGTTATTATGTTGCGTAAGAAAACTTTTAACCATGTTTCTCGATCCGGTCAACGGTTTTCTTGCGTAACTTAATAAGTGTTGTATAAACGCGGATATGGCTAGACCGAAAAAACCCGATGGCGAGAGAAAAGACCAGCGTGTTCCGATAGTTATGTCGGAGACAGAGTTGGCGCTTCTTGATGAATGGAGCTTCAACAACCGTATTCGGTCGCGTGGCGATGCGATACGTCGCTTGTGCCGGATGGCGATTGTCGCAGACGATGACTGGCCGGTCATGTGGCGGCGCATTCTTTCAATAAGCGAGATGGGGGGCCGGGCGATTGATCTGCTGATACAGGAAAATCCTGACCAGTCATGGCTTTTACGAGTAAAGGCCAATCTTCTGGACCTGAAGATGGATGCCTTGGAACTCAATGCGCAACTAACGCAATTGAAAGAAGGCGATACTGCAGAAAAGGCATTCGTTACAGCGCGCTTGGCGAGAGAGCAGTTGCGATCTGAATTACTCGATGAAAATGCGCTGTATGCCATTGAGTTTCCCGATGAAGATGACGAAGCTGAAAGCAAAGACTGACCCATCACACCCTCTCAATCCGCAGGCCAAGTACCTTCAGGCCATGAACGAGATTGTCCGCAACCGATCGGGCCGCGATAGCCACGGCTGACACGGCATAACCGTCCGCGCCGCCGATCCCGTCCCCGATTTTGTCCAGGGCGTGCAGAAGGTCACGGACCTCCTCGGCATCATCGATCGCCGCCTGAAGCTTCATGTCGTGTTCGGCAGCCAGCGCGCCGGCAACAGCGGCATCCAGCTCGGGATCCTCGGCAGAAAAATAATTCTTGTTCATCTCCGCGTCGAGCGCGTCGAGGACATCGCCGGCTGCGGCGTCGGCAAGGGCTACGTCGTCATCGAACGGTGCGGAAATTGTTGCCACACCGGCGTGATTTTGGGCGGCAAAGACGGTATCGTCAGCCGGATATCGGGGAACGAGGCGGGTAGGGGCGGTCATTGGATGCCACCCGCTTGCTGCTTTTCCCATTGAAGATATTCCAAGGCGAGCGGGTCGCCGTTTTTCGCCTTTGCCAGGGCACATTCCCCCAACGTCATGCCTTCCGGCATTCCATCGAACAGAGGCGCCAACCGATCAAGCGCGGCGGCTTCCGCCAAGCCAGCATCTGCGCGACGGCGCAAGCCCTCGATCGCTTCTTCGAAGCAAGCAAAAACATCATTCTCGGTAGCGGCAGGAAACCGCTTCAGAAGGTCGGCCATCACTGCCGGGATGTTACCGGCAAGATCAGGCGGGAAGTCTATGATCGCTTCTACGATCTGGCTTCGAAGGACATCGTTCATCGTCATCTCCTTGGATTTGTTGGGCCTTTGCGGCGGGCCCTGCGCCGTTACTTCGACGTGCGGCCGGCCACGAAGCCGACAGCAACGAGCGCGATGCTCGTCACGAAATCCAGCGCCGCCGCCAGCAGTGTGAACTGCAGAAGGACGAGGACACCGGCGACCGTCGCCAGGACGATCGCTTTGCCGGACTTGGCAAAATCAGACATCGTAGTTCGCCAGATTGAGGCCGAGCTTCGACGCGATCTTGCCGAGGACTTCCTTTTCCTTGGCGTCGATGCCGCCATGGTCGGCCACGTCCAGCGCCGAAAGCAGGACTGTTTCCGCCATGTCGTGATCGGACGCGATCTGCTCGATTTCGGTGTAGAGACCGGAGCGGCCAACACGGCCTCCCTGGGCACGCTTCAGCATGACATCGGCAGTGCGCTCGATTTCGGCGCCCTTGAAGGCCGCAGACAGGTTGGCGTTGGAAGAGATGGCCTTGACGGTCTGATCGACTTCGGCGTCGGAGACATCGCCATCGGCGGCGGCGACCAGTGCGGACGCGGCGCAAACGGCTTCAAGGAAGTCCTTGCGTCCGGAATACTTGTTGAGATTTCCAGACAGTTTTGATTTCAGCGCGGCAAACATTCAAGATCCTCATCGGTTGGGTTTGAACCAGTCGATAAGGCCAGCCCCATCGATCTGATGAGGCGATTGATAGCAACAAGCTATCTTGTAATCAACAATTAAATGTGTGGTTAGATGCCGATCAGCTCAATAAGAGGCACAACTCGGTGCATGGAAACGATGTCATCCCGTTCATATTCAATTGTTTTTGCCGGGTTGAACTGCTCGACAATTATTTTGCTTCCGTTGCGGCGAACCAGGCGCTTTATGTAGCTGTCCGGTGCTGAACCCTCGTCGCGCTGGCGAAGCTGGATGACGACGTAATCACCGATCGCGGGCAGGCGGGACGGGCTCGCATAGATCGGTTCACCATCTTCAAACCGAGGCCACATGCTGGTGCCGGTCACGAACAATCCATAAATGTCGCGCATGTTCGCGGCTCCCGGTGGTCTCCGGAAGTAGTCTATCGTTTGCCCGTTGAAGAAAAAGTTACCGTCGTCGCCGCCGACAGTCTGACCTAAGACTGGCACGTCTTTCGGCAGGTCATTGAAGTGAATGATGGTCGGCTCGACACTTGCTGCTTGTTTCGGAACAGAACTATCGCCATCGAGCAGATAGTCAACTGTCGTATCCAGCGCCCTTGCCAGTTCAGCAATATAGCGCGATTTGTTTGTCTGTCCGCCTTCAAGGTTGTTGATGGCCTGCTGGCTTACGCCGACGCGCCGGGCGAGGTCCATTTGCGACCACCCCATTTCCAAACGTTTTGCTTTCACTCTTGCGCCAAGTGACATCGAATTTTCCTGTCAAGTTGATTCGTGCCTTATCTACAAGTAATTTTGTCGGGTGTCTCAACAAGATTTCGCTTGTTAAAAACAAAATGACTTGTTAGTTAATGGGCATGAAACACGAAGCACTTAACAAGGCCTTAGAGGCCGCTGGCGGTCAAACCGCCCTTGCAGCACTTTTGGAAGTCTCTCAACAGCGCGTTTGGGGGTGGGTTCACAAAAGCAGCAAGGGCCTTCCTGCAGAGTATGTCCTCGCAGTTGAAAAGGCGACGGGGGTCTCTCGTCACGACCTGCGGCCTGACGTCTATCCTCTGGAGATGTCCGCGTGACGGCTCCCGACGCCTGCGAGCCAACATCGTCCGAAATCCAGACGATGCCGCCAGGGTCCGTCCGCCGTGAAATTCCCGCTGACCCTGGCATAATCCGCGCCGCGCAATGGCTAGCCGAGCTTTCCCGCAAGATGCAGTTGAACCGGAGGATCTACGGATGACCGGAACTCCCCGTTCAACCGAATTTGTCGATATCAATGTCGTCGAGATCCATGACCGTCTCCGGGCGGTTAACGACGCAGACGTCAAGCGCGTCGCAGAGTCCATGGCCTCGATAGGCCAACGGACGCCGATTTCCGTGAGATACTATGAGGCGAGGCCGGAAGGGTTCCCGC
The DNA here is from genome assembly GCF_029223885.1 of Pararhizobium gei. NCBI lineage: Bacteria > Pseudomonadati > Pseudomonadota > Alphaproteobacteria > Hyphomicrobiales > Rhizobiaceae > Pararhizobium > Pararhizobium gei. The sequence goes on from NZ_CP119409.1 coordinate 1,900,954, forward strand.
CTTCCGATATGTCCGACGCCATGGTTCTCTGGACAGGCGCTACCCGTCTGGCGGCTGCGAAGCTTCTTGATTGGGAGAAGATCGAATGCTTCGTCTACGACGGGGGAGAAGACATCGACGCCCGGTTGTGGGAGATCGCTGAGAACCTCCACCGCTCGGAACTGACGGCACTCGAACGTGATGAGCACGTTGCCCTTTGGGTGGTGCTGAACGAGGAACGAATTTCGGCGCAGGTTGCGCCGAAAATGGATAGGGGCCGGCCCGAAGGCGGCATCAATGCGGCCTCCCGAGAACTTGGCATCGAGCGCACCGATGCGCAACGCGCCGTTAAGGTCGCTTCTCTTTCTGACGAGGCAAAGCAGGCGGCGAAGGAGGCTGGCCTTGAAGATAATCGCACTGCGCTCCTCGAAGCCGCAAAACATACCGATGCCGCTGCGCAGGTAAAAGCCTTGCAAGACCGGCAGGCCAAGCAGGCAGAAGACAAAGCACAGCGAGAGATCAACGATGCCCACAGGCAAACTATCAAGGATGCTCTTCCGCAGGCGATCAAGGATCGTGCGGATTATGCCAAAACGACTGCCGTGCCGACATATGACGGTCTGACGGCCGACCAGCGCATAGCCGAATTGGAAGAGCAAGTCCGCGTTCTCGAGGCGGACTACGCCGCGGCCATTGCCGAGATCAAGACGTTCTCTGAAATGCGGGCCGAATACGAGCTTGGTGGTTTCGAAAAAGTCATTGCTGGCAAGGACGAAACCATCCGGGGTTTGCGCACAAGAGTGTCCAGCGAAAGCGAGGAGAAGGCCCGCAACTTCCGCGCCATGGAATACTGGAAAAAGCAGGCGCAGCTTTTGGGGTGGAGGTCCAACCGCGCCGAGTCCGAAACCGGCCCATCCGAGACTGAGCAGTTCAATCAGATCGATGGTGCGGCCGAAGAATGAGCATCATCGAAAGCCAACTGCAGCTTTATGATTTTCAGGTCGATGCCGTCGAAAAGCTTCGCGGCTCGTTTGCCTCCGGTATGCGCAAGGTCATTCTTGCAGCGCCGACCGGCTTCGGAAAGACGGAAGTCGGCATTGACATCATCACGCGAAATCAACTGAAGGGTTCGTCGGCCTGGTTCATTGTCGATCGCGTGACGCTGGTCGGACAGACGAGCGACCGCTTTCATTCCTACGGCATCCGGCATGGCGTCATTCAGGGCAAACACGATCTGACCGACTATAACCGGCCGGTGCAGATCGTCAGCGCTCAAACGCTGGCCCGACGGACGATGATCGACCTGCCGGACCTGATCATCGTTGACGAGGCGCATTGCCGTTATCAGTCCGTCATCGACCTGATCGCAGAGGCTTCCCATTCCCGCGTCATTGGACTGACGGCCACACCGTTTTCGGCGGGCATGGCGGAGGACTGGGATGGTGTCGTCAACGGCACGACTGTCAACGAGCTGCTGCGGCGTGGCTATCTGACGCCCCTCAAGATCAAAGCTTGCGTCACGCCGGACATGAGGAACGCCAAAAAGAAATTCGACGGCGAATATGACGAGGAAGACGCGGGCCAGCGCGGCATCATCATTGTTGGCGATGTCGTCGCGACATGGATTGAGCAAACGGCAAAATTCTTTGGCGGGCCGGTCAAGACCATCGTGTTTTCACCGTCGGTCAAGCATGGTGAGGAGCTTTGCCGCCAGTTCGCGGAGGCGGGCTTCAATTTCCAGCAGATCAGCTATCTGGATAAATCCGACGCCGACCGCGACGCAAAAATCCGAGAGTTTCGCAAACCGGACAGCGTGATAGACGGCCTGGTATCCTGCGCGATCCTCACCAAAGGTTTTGACGTCAAGGACGTTCTCTGCGGCGTTTCCTGCCGGCCCTACGCGAAATCCTTCAGTTCACACATTCAGGAACTGGGCCGCGTAATGCGCGTGGCGCCAGGGAAAGAGTTCGGCTTGTGGCTCGATCACTCCGGCAATTGCGTTTCCTTCGCGGATGATACCGCATGGCTGTACGAATATGGCGTCGAAAGCCTGTCTGCTGCGCAGCGCAAGGACAGCGAAGCGCGGGAACCGACCGAAAAGAAAAAGCAGGAATATTTCTGCGGCCAATGCGGACTTCAGATTGCCCCCGCTGCAATGGCCTGTGTCGCATGTGGATGGCAGCGCCCGGCCTATGGCGCAATCGAGGTTGTCGAGGGCAGCCTTATCGATGTCGATCTTTCCGCCAAGGTTTCATTCAAACCGCGTTCGGGCCTTCGCGCCGCGTGTCTCGGTGACCCGAAGGCCGTCTGGAACGCCTCGCTCGCCTACTGCATGTCGAATACCCGCAAGGGTGAGGATGTGGCCCGGAAGTGGGCGCTGGGAGTCTGGCGCGGCATCTATCCCGACAGCAGACTTCCCACAGGCCTCTACGATGTGCAGTGCCGCCCGAATGATGTCGAACCGAACGCATGGAGCCTGATCGAGCGTGAAGTTCAACGCTTCCGCAAGAATTCCGCGAGGAAGGCAGCATGACGGAAGAGGAGGCAATCAGCAAGGCATGCGCGGATGTAGGTATCATCGCCCCAAAGGGCCGCGCCGCCGGCCGCTGGCTGAAGACGGATACCTTGTCCGGCCGCAATGGCAAGGGCGATGGCCGCGTTATGATCAACGACGCCTGTGTGACCGGCTTCAATTGGCAAACAGGCGAGACGGTCACCGTATGGCTTCAGGATCAGAAATCGCCGGTCGTTCGCCGGCAGATGCGCGAACAGATCGCCAAGCATGGTGCCGAGCAGAAAAAGCGGGCGGATCGGGCCGCGAAAATCGCAGGAGCGCTTGTCGCTGTCGCCGTCCAGCAGACGCATTCCTATCTCGAAGGAAAAGGTTTCCCTGACGAGAAAGTGCTCGTCGTCGGTGCCGACGCTGTAGCGGAGATTGCCGGGCGATATCTGGTCCCCGACGGCGGCAAGAGCGCCATTGTCGTGCCCGCGCGTGTCGGCACCGATATTCGCAACGCGCAACTCATCTGGGAATGCGGCGAAAAGAAATTCCTTTACGGCGGCCAAATGGAGGGCGCCAGCCACCGGATTTCCACCGGGCGTGACTGTTGGCACTGCGAGGGGCTTTCAACCGGCCTTTCTCTTCGCGCCGCCTTCCAAGCCCTCAGGGCGAACGTAACGATCCTGTGCTGCTTCTCTGCAAGCAATGTCGAGGCCGTCACCCGCTTTCCATCCGGGCGGCCATTCATAGCCACCGACAACGACAAGCCGCTTCCGCAATACGACGGAATGGGTGCGGGCGAATACTTCGCCAAGCGCAGCGGTGTCCCCTTCCTGATGCCGCCACAGATTGGCGACGACTTCAATGACCTCCATCAGCGCGAGGGCGTCTTTGTCGTCCAGCGCCTGATCTGCGATTTCCTGAAAGGCATTCGAACATGATCGAGCGTGACGGCTTCTTTTCCATACCGTTGCTGCCGGCAGAAATGCGCGAGCAGAAGCAGCGACTTCCTGAAGACAAAAGCGAGTGGCCGAAGAGGTTTCTGGAGGAATACCGGCGATTGCACGCTGCGTTCACCGCCGGGAAGGGCACCTTCGTTGCGTGGGCTAGAAAGGACAGAGACCCGCGGATGACGCGGACGGCCAAGCTGGTTCTTGCCTATCTCGTGGACTGCTTGAATTTCAATACCGGGCGCTGTGATCCGTCGCAACGAACGATCGCAGACGAAATCGGTGTGAGCGTCCGAACAGTCGAGCGTGCCATCAAGCAGGTCATGGAAGCCGGCTGGATGGACGTATCGAGACGGGGAAAGACTGTCACGAATTTCTATCGGTTTCGGGTTCCGAAGGCCAAGATCGATGCCCTTATTGGGGCCGCTGACGTCCTCCGGCAGTTGCGGATCGAGGCGCGAAACACCCGTCTCTCCCTCAATAGTGACCCGTCACCAATGTCGGATCACCCGGCAAGTGACCCGACACCAGTGACGGCTCATGATCCGACATCCATGACGGTTCGTGACCCGACACCAGTGACGGGTAAACCTATGAAGAGAACCTTTGAAGATGAACCTCTGAACGAGAAGGTAACATCCGTAGAAAAGGTAATGGAGGATACAGGGGGTGACCCCTTCCTTCCTTACGACCGGCATGTCTCTCCGAATGAGGGGCGCTTCTTCCTGACTGAGCTTGGTGTTGCCCGTTCCGACATGGACGACTGCCTGCGTCGGCTTCTCGGCGGCAATCTCACTCCCTACGACATCGAAATGACGCGGCAGAAGCGAGGTGCGGCATGAACCAGCTTGATCTTTTCGAGTGGGCAGACAATCGGCCGACGGCCAAGGTCATCGACATCATGCCAGCACTTATCAGCAAGATCGCCCGCGAGCCTTATCCGGTGCCGCCGAAGAACGGCGACGTCGTACCGCTGAAAAGGAGTGCGTCATGACAGAACCGACATTCACGACCCCATGGGACAACGATCCGCTGATGCTTCCGGCTTTCGTCGGCTGCGTCTCCTGGGCGCTCGGCAACGATGAGATCGTGGCCCGCTACAAGATGGAAACAGGCGACACGCTGTTCGGCATTCCCGGCGCTGGAGAGCCTGCACACTTCGTCCAGCGGTTTTCCGATTGGGTTGCCGAGAACATCTTCGGCACGCCCGACGATGTCTACAGCGATGGCAAGAAGGGGGCGGTTCATTGAATGCTCCCGTAAATCACGCAATGCAGCCGATCTTCAAGCCGCGTCAGGATTTTGGACCAACCGCAGATTTTGTGGCTGGCTGGCATAATTGGACACAGGAGACCGGAAGGCCTGAAGACTATCCTGGGGTGACGAAGACCCGAGCCACCGACAGCACCGGCCTGCGGCTCCTGTCCGAGAAGATCAGGGTCCCTGTCGCAAGGCGTGCTGGTGGAGAACGGGTGCCTTGCCCGATTTGCTCGCCGAATAGGCCAAAGTTCGTCATCGGACTGATGGCATACTTCCCGGCTGACAGCGGGGTCCGTTTCATTGGCCATGATTGTGCGGACACGCATTTCACCGACGATTTCAGGCAGGCTGAAGTCCGCTTCCGTGCCGAGGTGCAGGCTGTCGAGATACAGGCTCTCTGGACTGAGCTTGCACCTCGGGGCGTAGAGATGGCGTCGAAGGCGGTCGGCTTGATGACGGTCACGCGACCGCTGCAAATGTGCCGTGACGCATTCGGCTATCACATCACCGACTTCGCGCAATTCCTTTACCGGAACCGGCCCGGCTCGATATCAAAACAAGATGAGAAGACACGCAAGGCGGTCTATAGCGTCGCCGGCCTGAGCTTCCTTTCCGATACGTTCCGGCCTCACGACAAGCTGCGGGAGATCGCATCGGGCATCAGGGAGCTGCACAGGCCGCTTCCCGACTGGAACAGTGACAGCGGCACGAGCGCGGCCTTGAAAGAGATCGGCCAGCGAGGACAGAAGCTTCAAGCGGCAATCAAGGCGCTGCCCAAGCTCGTCAGCGAGATCGGGGATGCGCGGCAATTCCTCACGCGCGAAAGCTTTCGTCGGATCGATCGCTGGCATCGCGGCGGATCCTCTCCCTTCGCGTCTCTTTTGATGGAATTGGAAGGCGGCTTCGTATCGGTTCAGGCCACCAGTTTCGAGCGCACCTATTCAATTCGTGCGGAAGTTTCCGCCGATATTTTCAAGGCGCTGCCGACACTGGCAGAGGTCACCTTCCGGACGAGCAAGGGCAATAAATGATGAGCGAGAAAATCACCACCTTGAGAACCAAGGAAGGCTATGTCGTCGTTGCTCCCGATCCGCACTCCGGCTGGAAGATCGACGGCAACGAGCTACGCACTGATCTGTCTCTGGCAAATGTGCGAGCGGCAGCCATCCCGAATGCCTGCGTCCTCACTGCTGCGGAACTGGAGCAACTTGTCGAGTGCGAGGGTAGCAAGGACCAGCGCCGAAAGGTCATGTTCGTTGACTGGCAAGGTTTGCTTCCGCGTGTTCGGGGAGGAGGCTGGTATGCGATCCGCGTTCAACCTGGCTTTCAGCGGATGGCGGCGCCGATAGCCGGCGCTCCTGAATATCGTCTAGGTGAGACCATCATCGAACGGCATCTTCGAGAAGCGGGGCTGGATGTCTACATGCCGGCCTTCTGGGTCGAGGTTAGAGTTCGCCGGAAGAAGCGTTTCCGCACGCGGCGTCTGCCTCTGCTGGTCGGTTATGCTTTCGTCCGACACGATCCGGGCAGGGGCTTCGAGGTGATCCGGGAAGTCGATGGCGTCAACAGCATCGTCTCGCTCCGCGACCGGTTCACGCCGTCGGCGTTCCGCGAGGAGGACATCGGGAACATCATGCTCGACATGTTCCGGCACCGCCTGTCACACGAATATAATCGCATCCACCGCATCGAGGAGGCGAAGGAGAAGCAGACTGCCCGGCTGATGACGAACCTCGGCCGCGCTGTAAAAGGCCGCAACCGGACGTCATCGCTCAAGGAGCACGCTGCTGCCTGTATGGAGAGCATGCCGACGACCGCTCGACAGCATGTTCAGGGGATAATAGACCATCTCGACGCGCTGCAAGATGATGAGGCGCTTGATGAATTTCGCGAACCGGTCTATATCTCACGGTGAAGGACGGCTGTTTGCGCCCCTCACGCTTCGCGCTGAGCTTTGGTGCCGGTCCCATGCCGATAAATTGCAATCGGCGCGATGGGGAAGTTGCATCCTTTTTTGTCAATCGTTCTCGATGCTCGTCCCCATTGGCCAAGGCACCCATCTATCGTCGGATGGGTTCAAAGTTGGCCAAACGACTCCACTGTCATCACTTTCCGCGATCTTTGGATTAGGGCCGACGATTACCTTTGTTGTGAGGACGCCTTGAGGGAGGACTGCCGTGAGCATCTGGAGCACCCTGAGAGGTCCAGTGCGCAGGGTTGGGAAGTCGACATATTGGTCCGGTACGATCCCTGAAACGTCAGGTAGATCAAGGGCTGCAAATGGCCGTGTTTGTCCGCTTTTGTAAAACTCGACTTTGTACATATGGATACCTCCTCTAGTTGCGTTCAGTATACACCTAGTGACAGTGGACGCGGCCTGTACTGCTGTCTTTATGGCAGCACTGCCCCGGCGGCGAACTCTTCCGGCAGCCGCCGCCATGGGCGCTGGCATAGGTAGACGACGCGGCAAGTAACGCCGCAATTGCGATAAATCTGATGATCATTTCCCCCTCCGTTCCCCGCAAAGATTGAAACACGGCGCAGGTTGAGAGTCGAATCATTTTCAACCATTGGGTCGGCTCGAAGTGATGCGATTAACAAATCAGGACAGCGGCGCTGAAGGAAGCGCAGGGGATCACCGCAGCTTGATTGAACGTGACGCGGCGATGCCAGATGCGTTCGCCCGCTGCCAGCCGGTATCAAGCCCGGCCCGTTCTGACTGAGTTGTTCGGAAAACCCGAATAACTGCCCTGCGGTCTTCCGTAGGCGATCACCATCAAAGCCTTGCTTCACAAGGTGTCAACCACTTCTAAGCGACCATTTGGCGATCACCTATTCCACCCCTTCACCGTAACCCGGTAGGCGGGTTTTTGCATTGGAGAGAGCGATGAAGTCGCAGTTCAATCAGAAGGTCCAGAAGCTTCGCGAACTCGAAGGCGGCTTCTGCAACCCGCTCAAGAACAAGTTTGCGGAGGAAACCCGCCAGGAACTTCATGAGGATCTGGAGCGCCGCGGCTTCGATAAGAACGACATCGCTGAAGCGGAACGGGACTGGTGATGTTCGAGCGCCTTCTCAAGATAGCCGTCGACACGGTTACGCTCCCTGTTTCCGTGGCGGCTGATGCTGTCACGCTTGGCGGCTCTCTCGTTGACCGAGATGAGCCGTATACCGTCAGCAAGGTTCGCCGCATCGGGTCAGAGGCCGGCAAGGCAATCGACAAGCTGGCCGAGTGAAACCGGATCAATAGCCCGGTTTTCTGGCCACTTCGTCATATTCCAAGGCATCCTTCAGGGTTTGTGATATATTTTCAGGTAGTTTGTAAACGTCGCGTCGGGTTGCTGCGAGTTGCACCATCGCCCATTTGGCCGCAGCAACGTGAGCGGGCCGACACTTTGAGCGGCCCGCCTCGATGTCTTCATAGGTTCGAATAGGGACACCCATTGCGGCCGCCATTTCCGCCTGTGTTACACCCATTTGATTGCGTGCTATTTTCAAGTCGAACATTGAATTATCGCCTTTCCCTTGCTATTCTTCGGGAACCGGAGAGGTAGCAGCCTCTCCGGCCCCCAGTTTACCGGCTTATGGTGATTGTGAGTCGCCACTTGCCGAACCGGACTTGGAAGCTGAGCTTTAGGCTCATGGTAGGCTCCTTTCGTCCGCCGAAGCTTGATCGCTTCGACATGCTTGTTATCCCACGGTTTTCGTGGTATTGCAAGCGATAACCACGGTTTTCGTGGGATTGTTTTAAGCCGTCCGGTTTATTTCCGGGCGGCTTTTTCTATGGGGTAAGCGATGAAACCGGAACTCTGGATTGACGTCACCAAGCCTGTAAGCCGCGCGCCTTATCCGGGAGAGCATACCGGCGTAGGCTTTGATGAGGCCGTAAACAGGATCAGTGCTTTGGTGATGGTGGCGGATCAGACAGGTGATAGCAGGCACCTCGTCTCGCACCTTCGACAGTTGGTCCCATGCCTCGCCTTGGGACGAGCTTACAGCCCAGTGAGGGCTACCTGCGCCCTGATAAAGGGCGGTTATACCCCGACCGCCGACAAAGGTGGTCAGCCGCCGCCACCCTCTACGGGCTCTGGTGGACATCGACCGAAACAATAGGGCGCTGCCATCGTCTGCACGAGCCAATTTTCGCTGACTCCATGATTGACGCGCTGTTCGCTCGTCTTACGCAACCGAGGTTCTCCATGATCGGCATGCATCTACACCACCCGCTGTCTGGCATTTCCGGCGTCATCGACGCTGAGTCCGTTCAACCCGACGCCATCGCTCTCGTCCGGATCAATGACCATTGGTTCGAGGCGCGGGAGCTGGTGAAGGCCCCAACCGCAGCAACCGAACGCGCAACGAAAACCTAATAGGAGTTTCAGCATGTCGAATAACATGAGCTTCACCCGTGGCCCGTGGCAGCCAACGAAACACACGGCCATAGTCCCGAACAACTCGACCAACCTGCCGACCGTGCCGAAAGCAATCTATTGCCAGGCTGCCGGCAACATCGTCGTCCGCGACAAGTCGGGCACCGACCTGACCTATGCCATGACCACCGGGCAGGTGCTTCACGTCCGCGCCGTCCGCGTTTTGGCAACTGGAACGACCGGCACCTATTACGCTTGGAACTGAGAAAGCGGCATCGTCCGGAATATCGGGCGCTCTACAAGCTTCCCCAGTGGGAGCCTCTTCGGCAGATCGTCTTCCTTCGCGACAACTACACATGCCAGTGGCCGGGATGCGGTCGCCTCCTGATCGGCAAGCGCAACGAGCCGAATAGCCCAGTCGCTCACCACAGGCAGGATCACAAGGGCGATCTGGCCCTGTTCCTCGATCCACTCAACGTCATGGCGGTTTGCAAGGAGTGCCACGACACGGGCGCGCAGCGGGCCGCGCACCGTGGCTACGTCTCCGGCCATGGTGAAGACGGCAGGCCGCTTGATCCCGACCATCCTTGGAACCGCAGGTGACACATGGAAGAACTCGCAATCGCTTACTGGAAGAGCTTGAAGGACCAGCCCAAGGCCCAGCTGTACGCCAAGGCCATCGCGGCCAAGGTCAAGGGCGATGATCCGGGCATCGAACATCACGAACTGATGAACGCCATCGATAGCGGCGCATCGTTCGCCAGGGCGCAAGGGATCAAGCCCGGGAAGGTGAAAGTCTGATGGCAAAACTCACACCTAAGACATCGAAGCTCGTATTCCGCCAGAACCAGAGCGGGCGCATCCGGGTATATCACGATGGCGTGCTGGTGGCCGGCGTCACGGATGTAACGATCAATCAGGGCCAGTACGGCGACAGGGCAAGGGCGACCATCGAACTTGCAGGTGTAGGCTTCCGTCTCGAGCAGGTGGAAGAGGAAGCCATCTTAGGTGAGAACATCATGGATTGTGAAAACCCATGACGCGAGATGCGGGCGAGATCGCGATCGACGGCAACGAATTGCTGAGAACCTTACGCATCGGCGTCAAGATGCCTCGCATGTTCGGTCCTCGTATGACTTTTGCAACATGGCTGTTAACGTTAGCGGGATGGGTGAGTGGCACCAACGTCGTGGTTGAGGTGGACGATGAAAGCGAGGGTGAGAAGCCAGTGCGCTTTCCTCCACCGGATTGGGATTGTCGCCTCAACTGAGGCCCCACCCCCCTCGATTTTAAGACCCCACCCCCTTTTCCCCGCACCCGCGTCCCCCCAACATTTGCACTGAAACCTGAATTGAAACCGGGGTACGGGAATGAGCAGCTCCATCACCATCAGACAGCCGCGCTATAGGGCCATATTCAGCGATGACGAGCAGCGGGCGGAACTGGCCGTCGTCCTATGGCAGGAAACTGTCGCCGCTCTGAAGGATGCTGGGGCGGTTTCCATGGCGAACCTCTCGAAAGCTGACCGGTATGTGCGGGCTCGGGTCGAGTATGAGAGCATCTATCCGCAGGCTGCCGCCGAAGGGCCGGTAAAGGTCGGGCCGAATGGCGGTGACGTTTTCAACTTCGCATGGTCGGCCTGCGAGAAGCTGAACGACCGCCTTTTGAAGCTCGAAGAATCCATGTTCGGCAAGTCTACGGCACAGCCATCGAAAAAGCCGGAAGCCGGGAGCGCGCCGAGTGACGAATTCCTTGGACCCGACAACGGCCTACGCCAGTAAGGTCGTCAAAGGGGAGATCATTGCAGGCCGGTATGTTCGGGCATCCTGCAAGCGGCATCTGAAAGACCTGAAAGAGGGCAGCAAGCGCGGACTGTACTTCGATGCCGACGAGGCGGGGAGGGCGTTCCGTTTCTTCCCGGCTATGTTCACGGTTACGGCCGGCGCGAAGCAGGGGCAGCCTTTTCATCTGCTTGATTGGATGACCTTCGTCGTCGGAAGCCTGTTCGGGTGGCGCAACGAGGATCGGACGCGGCGGTTCCGGCAAGCTTGGATCGAGACCGGGAAAGGACAGGCCAAGTCGCCGTTGATGGGGGCGATCGGGCTTTACATGACCGGATTTTGCGGCGTGCAGCGAGCGGAAGCCTATGCCATCGCAAACGACCGTGATCAGGCCAAAGTGCTGTTCTCGGATGCGGTCGCTCTCTGCCGGGCGGAGATACCGGGCAGAAACGGGGCGACCCTCGAAAGCCTGGGCAAGGTCATTATTCGCGGCGTCGGTGACAACGCGTGGAAGATAGAGCTTCCCGAAAGCCAATCGAAGTTTCTGCCGGTGGCATCGGGGGACAGTATTTCGGGACCGAAGCCGATCGCGGTTTTCGGTGACGAAATCCACGAAATGAAAACGGACAAGGCAATCCAGCTTTGGAAGGCCGCGATCGACAAGATGGACGGCGATCCATTGATGATCCTGGGGACGAACACCCCGGCCGTTGACCAGGCCGTCGCCACGGACCTTTCGGAGTTTTTTCAGCGCGTTGCCGAAGGGCTGATCGAAGACGACAGCGCGTTTTCATACATTGCCCGTGTCGATGAGACCGACGACCCGTTCAAGGACGAAAGCTGCTGGGTCAAGGCGCTGCCGGCGCTGGGGATAACGTACCCGATCGAGAACGTTCGGCGCCGGGTTGAGACCGCAAAGCATATGGCGTCCGAGCGTCTATCGACGGAACGCCTGTATTTCGGGATACCGGTCGGTTCTTCCGGCTTCTGGATGTCAGACGAGGACGCTTGGAGGGCATGTTTAGGGCCGGTAATCGAGGAAGATTACAGCGAATTTCCCTGTTTTCTTGCGCTGGATCTGTCCGAAAAGAACGATTTGACATCGCTTTCCGCATGCTGGCGCAGGCCTGACGACTTCCTCATCGCCAAGTCCTGGTACTGGACCACGAAAGGCGGTCTGGATCGGCGGGAAGCAGAAGACCGGACGCCTTATCGGGCCTACGCCAAAGACAAGCACATCACGATCTGCGACGGCGAGGTCATCGACTACACCTTCGTCGCCCAACAGGTGGCAATCCTGAAATCGCGGTTTCTGATCGACAGCCTGACGGTTGACCCTGCCTATGTGACGAAATTCATAGAGGCCTGTGACGAAGTCGGGCTGCATGTCTGGCGCTACAAGAAGCCGGACCAGCCGCAAGGCTCTGGGCTGAAGATCGTCACCCATTCGCAGGGAACGAAGATCGCTTTTGAGGATCGTCAGCTTTGCATGCCACATTCGATCAGCCGCATGACGGATAAAATCCTGACGCGGAAGATGCTGATCGAGGAAAACAAGGTCACCGACATCTGTGCGGCGAACGTCATTCTGGACAGCGACGGCACGGGCAACAAGGCGTTCAACAAACGCCGGTCGCGCGGTCGCATCGACGGCATGGTGTCTATCGCGATGGCGGTTGGAGCGTCCAAGTCCGAAGCGAAGGGCAAGCGCAGCTATATGGAAACCGGGGTACTGATCGCATGAAATGGTGGCCCTCGTTTTCGAAGAAGGATTTCGACCTCAACGGCAATCGCTTCTATCAGGAGTATATTGTCGAGCGAGAAATCATCGCCTCGGAGAGGCATCTGAAGGTAACCGCAGCGCTTGCTGCTGGGTTGCGGATCGCTGAAGGCGTTGCAGCCATGCCGATCATTACCGGCACGAAGAAGTACGACGACAATGGCCGGGCCATCAAGACACCGGTCATGTCCGGCGACCTGTTCGAACGGCTTTTGATTGACCCGAACGACTACATGACCCCGGTCGAATTTGTCGAGGCGGTGACGCTTCATGCCGTATTCGAGGGTGTCGGCCGGGCCTACATCGATCGCGGATATAAGGGCAGGATCAAGCGCCTTGTGCCGCTGCTCAACGGTGAAGTGACGCCTTACAAGGACACCGAAACGGGCAAGGTGACCTATCGTGGCACCATTCCAGGCATTGGGAACGTCGATAATCTTACCCGGCGCGACCTGATCGAGGTGACGTCGCCGCGGTGGCAGGACACCGAAGGCCTCGACATCAGCTCTGAAATCCAGAAGGTCTTGAAGCTTGCCCTTTCGCTCGAGGGGCGGCAGATCGAAGACGGGTTGAAGAAAGCCATTCCCGGCTACATCACGACCGACCAACAGCTGTCACCCGATGCGGCGAAAATGGTCCTTGAAGCGATCAAGGACAAAATGCCCGGCACGCCGGTCTTCGACAGTGGCTCCAACTACAAGAGTGTCGTTCCCACTCAGGTGGAAATGCAGCTTCTGGAAACCCGCCGGTTCATCATCGAAGAGGTTGCACGGGCCTACGGCATCCACCCGATCTTTCTCGCGCATGACGCGGCTGGCCAATCGCTGACCCGGATTGCGGATGCAATGGACTATCACAGCACGGTCACCCTCGGGCCATGGGTGAGGCGCTGGGAAAGCGCGCTGCAGTTCTCTTTGCTCAAGCCCACCGAATACGTCGATTTCGACGTGACGCAATACTACCGCGGCGACATCAAGACACAGGCCGAATACGGGGCGAAGGCGCTGGGCAACAACACAGCCTGGGAAACGCAGAACGATGTCCGCGCCCGGATGGGCAAGAACCCGATCGATGGCGGCGACGAACTTCCGAAAAACGAGGCGAGCAATGGAAATCGAAACCAAATACTCCCGGCTTGAGGCCGACGCCGTCGCGGATGACGGCACGATTTCGGGATACGCCTCGCGGTTCGGTGAAAAGGACATGGGCGGCGATATCGTCCTTCCCGGTGCCTACACGAAAAGCCTTGCCGACCGCCACCCGCTGATGCTGTGGAGCCACGATCTTCATCAGCCGATCGGCAAGTGGACGAAGGTTGCCGAAGACGCCACAGGGCTCCGGGTAGAGGGCAAATTGATGCTCACCTCCGGCAAGGGCAGGGAGGTCTACGATCTGCTCAAGATGGGCGCCATTAACGGCATGTCCATCGGTTACAAGGCGATCCGGACAGGCAGGGAGGGCGCTGCCCGCCTTCTCAAAGAGGTCGCGCTATTCGAGATTTCAATCACGCCGCTGCCGCTTCTGGCATCGGCCACCATCGACGCCGTGAAGGGGTTCGATGATGCATATCTTGCCGCGAAGTCAGGAGATTACGCGGCTCTGAAACGTGCGGTGGAAGGTGCCTTGCGAGACGCGGGCTTCCCGGCATGGATGGCGAAAGCGCAAGCAGCGCTCGCGCCACAAGCTCTGGGCGATGGATCGCGTGACGCGTCCGCATCGGAGATCGCCAAGCTGATCAAGAACAGCTTCGGCATCTGAAAACCTTCCATCGACACAGGAGATTATGATGGACCTCGAAATCAAGGAGGCGGTCGAAGCCGTCTCGAAGGATATCACTGCGCAGATCAAGGCGGTGACCGTCGAACAGAATTCGCTGGCCGAAAAGCTCGTCCTTCTCGAAGAAAAGAAGGCTGCCGGCGAAGATGTCACCGACATCAAGGGCAAGATCGAAGACAGCCGCAAGGAACTGACGGACCTGGGTGAGATCGTCACCGAGCTGACCAAGAAAATGGCTGCTCGCGGCCGCGAAGAAAAGTCTGTTGGCCGCATCATTGCCGAACAGAAGGACTTTGCCGCCAAGATCATGTCGAACGAGAAGATGGAAGTGAAGGACATCACGTCCGCTTCCTTCGGCACCGTTACGCTTCCGGCCGGCGTTCGTCGTCAGGATCGTGGGTTGATTGCCCCGGTCAATCAGACGCTCTTCCTGCGCGATGTCATCCCGGGCGGCACGACATCGGCTGCGGTCATCGAATACTTGCAGGAGACCGGCTACACCAACAACGCCGCGACCGTCGCGCCCGGCGCGCAGAAGCCACAGTCGGAACTCACCTTCGCGGCCAAGTCCAAGCCGATGGTGAAGATGGCCCACTTCTTCCGCGTCAACGAGGAAACCCTCGATGACGTTGACGGCATGGAAGCCTACATCAACCAGCGCGGCATGTACGGCCTTCTGTTGAAGGAAGAAGCTGAAGTCCTCTCCGGTACCGGCGCAGCAAACCGCGTCGATGGCCTCTTCGCCAACTCCACGGCCTACAACAATGCAATAGTGCCGGGCGTCACGCCTGAAAATGCAATGGATGACATTCGTGTCGCCATTGCTCAGGTCTCTCAGGCCGATCTGATGGCAAGCGCCGTCATCATGAACCACCTCGACGCTGCGGCGCTCGATCTGGCGAAGGATGCCGACGGTCGCTACCTGCACCCGGCTTTCGCTGGCAACACCGCCTGGGGCCTGCCTGTGGTTCGCACCAAGGGCCTCGCGCAGGGCAAGTTCATCGTCGGCGGCTTCGTCGGCAATACGCTTCTCTGGCACCGCAAGGGCATTGAACTCCGCCGTTCCACCGAAGACCGGGACAACTTCATCACCAACAAAGTCACCATTTTGCTGGAAGAACGTCTGCAGCTCGAAACGCTGCGCCCGGAAGGCATCGTCTACGGCGATCTGACGGTTTAAAACCTCGCGAGGGCAGGATGAAGATTGAACAGTCAGGCGAGCCGGTTGGAGAAGTCCTCTCGCTTGCCCTCGCAAAACAACACTGCAACGTTCGGCATTCGGAACAGGATGATCTGGTCAGGCAGTACGTCGCGGCGGCGGTCGAATGGGTCGAAGGCGCTTGCCAGACGGTGTTTCTCGAAACCGAGTTCACCGCGACCGGACGAGATTTCGTCCTCGACTTCAAGGGGTATCCGAACCCGAAAATCCAGTCGATTTCCTATGTAGATGCGCTTGGTGTGCCTGGCGCTATCAGTGATTTCGAAATCAGGGACGAGGCTTTGCATGTCGAAAACCAGCCCGAGGTTTCGAGCGTTTCCGTGGTTTTCAAGGCCGGACTGGGCGCGGGTAATGTCCCGTCGAAACTGGTTCAGGCTTCGTTGATGCTCATCGCCAGCTTCTATCTACAGCGCGCCGACATGACCAAAGACCCCGCCAGCAGCGTGCCGATGGGCGTCAAGGCCATGGTCGCCCACCACCGGAGCTTTGCATTCGCATGATCGACGCCGGGCAGATGATCTATTCAGTGGCGTTTGACCGGCCCCAGATGCAGGACGACGGGCATTCCGGAGTGATCGAAGGATGGTCACCGGATGACCAGGCCGTGAAGGAATACGCCGCTTTCCGCTTTCTTCGAGGGGGTGAAACCGTCATGGCCGCGCGGCTGTCCGGCCGGCAGCCGATCGTCGTCACCGTCTACGACAATGCGCAGACGCGCCAGATCGATGAGACCTGGCGGATGCGCAATGCCCGGAACGGCGGCTTTGACGGGGATGGAAACTGGACCGGAACCGAGTTCAATATCAGGGCCATCGTCCCAACCGATGATCAGCAGTTTCTTGAGATAACCGTTGAAGGGGGCGTTGCCGTATGAGCGTTTCTCTCGCGCTCCATGACTTCGTCGGCGTGCTTCTCAAGGGTAGCGCGAAGGTGACCTCCATCGTCGGGCAGGCGATCTATGACGGCGTTCCAAAAACAGCACCGAAAAAATACATTTCGTTCGGACCTTCCGACAGCATTCGCGCCGACGCGGATTGCATACCGGGGCGAGTGGAAACGCTTCAGATTGATTGCTGGGTGGAAGATCAGGGAAAGCTCTGGCCCTGCAAGCGTCTGGTCGATGCGGTGATTGACGCTGTCCACGAGAAAGAGGGCAACCTGTCCGTTGGCGCATTGGTTTCGCTGGGGGTAACGCTCACACAGACATTCATCGACCGCGACGGCATCACGGCCCACGGTGTCGTGCAGGTCACCGCCGAACTGGAAGATCCTCGCCCCTGAAAGGAATGGTCATGGCGCATGTCCGCTTTACCGGTGATTTCGATTATCGACCGACAAAAAACACCGTTATTGGCTATCTGGAAGGCATGGCATTGAATGTGCGGCGCGAATGCGCAGAGCAGGCAATTGCGGCTGGAAAGGCCGTCGAGACCAAGCCGAAGGGCAGGGCCTCCACCTCTGCCGACAGCGATACGCCGCCGATCGAATGACCAAGCTCCTTAATCTGGCGCGTCTCGACCGAAAGCTCAAGCGACTGCCAGAAGCTGCAAAGCAGCGGATCCGGCCGGCCATGGAACGCGCCGCCGCCGAGATCGTCGCGATGATGAAAAGTCTCGTGAGGGTCGATGATGGTGACCTGAAGGACAGCATCGGCTGGACATGGGGCAAGGCTCCGAGGGGGTCCATGGTCATCGCCACCGTTCGGGCCAGTCTGGGCGGGGATATGACGCTGACGATCTATGCCGGCAACTCGGACGCCTACTATGCCCGATGGGTTGAGTTCGGAACAAAGCCCCACATCAACCAGGGCTTGTTCCCTGGCACGAAACATCCGGGAACTGAAGCCAAGCCGTTTTTCTACGTGAGCTACCGCGCTAACCGGAAGGGCGCCAAGGCTCAAATCCGTCAAGCAGTCCGCCAGTCGGCACGACAGGTCGCGTCAGGCGGCTGAAACCCAGCCTAAACCGCATCCACCAAACCCCGCAGACCTGCGGGCGATTTTCGCTGCCATCAAAGGAGATACCACTATGGCCGAACCGACAACCACCAAGGGCGGGAAAATCAAAATCCTGCTGGGCAACGATGCCACGCCGATCGTCTACGGCGCCCCCTGCGGCCTTACGCAGCGATCCATGACGATCAGCAAAGGGCTCGAAGAATTCCAGCTTCCCGATTGCGACGATCCGGATGCAATATCGTGGCTCGGCCGTGACGCCACGTCGCTCTCCATGAGTGTCGAAGGCGAAACGCTGCTGGCGGAAGAAAGCGTCGAGACTTGGGTTGATGCTGCGGAAGCGGAAGACTCTATCCCGGCCAAGGTTATCTGGGAATTCCCGGCCAAGACGCTGACATGGACCGGGAACATGCACGTCGAGAACTTCAATGCGACCGGCATTAATAATCGCCGGGCTACCGCGACCGTCAGCATGCAGAGCGACGGCAAGATGACGCGGGTGGTCACGCCGTAATGCGGGACGCGCAGGTAAGTTTCGCCTGGGCGGATGGCGATTACACCTTCCGCCTCGGCTGGGGCGAGTTGGAATTGCTGCAGGAGGCCTGCGATGCCGGCCCTTACGCGATCCTCAACCGCCTGCATGATGAGACGTGGCGGATCAGGGACATTTCACACGTCATCCGCCTTGGCCTGATCGGCGGCGGAATGGTGCCAACGGCGGCGCTGAAAAAGGTTCGCGACTACGTCGAAGCGCGCGTGCCCAATGAAAATCTGCTGTTTGCCCAGATCATCCTTTCCGCCGGCATCGTGGGGGCGCCGGAGGAAAAATTGGGGGAGGGCGACGCGCCAAATCCGGGGGGAAGCAACTCGACGACCTCCCCAATGGAAAACTGAGGTTTGGCGCGATCTACGGAAATGGTGCGGCTATGGGCTTTTCGCCGCAACAGGTCAGGGCAATGTCGATGTTCCAGTTCTTCGCTGCTCTGGACGGTTTCGAAGCGTTCCACAATCCCGACGACAAGGGGCTGACGGCGAAAGAGGCCGATGAGCTTTGGGAGTTCATCCATCAGGATTGACGGGCCGTTTCAAGTTTCGATAATCGCCTTCAAACGACCGTACCAAGGCATCAGGTCCTTACTGAGCTGCTTATACACAATGCCATCTTTTGGCGTTGGCGCGCTTTCGAAGACTTTGACCGTTACATACGGATTGTCTCGGTCGGCGGTGACAAGATTGATGGTTGAAAGTGATACGGTTTGCTGGTTCTGAGAAGAGCCCGACAGTCCGCCGATCACCGCGCCGACGCCGCCAAACGTTGCCGCTCCTAAAGCGGCTCCGAGCGCCTGGCTACCCCTGTTGGTCTTGGAGACAGTGGTGCCGTTTTCGGAATATTCAACGGATACGACATCGTCGAACTTCAGTATCTTGTTGAGCCCTGCAGAAGAGATGGCGACCAGACGACGGTCATAATCGACGCCCAGCGCATCGCCAGTGTCGAAGATGACCGAATAGGTTTTGAATTGGTTTTCGTCCAGCCAGTCTCGAGCGGATGTCCGCAGCGATTTCCGAGCGCCTGCGCCAGCCAACGTGATGAACAACGTAATAGCTACCGTGATGCCGGCGCTCCATAAAATAATTGTGAAGAAATCCATTACATTCTCGTGAGGCTAAATGGCAACTGATCTTGAAAAGCTGCTCGTGCAGCTGTCCATGGACATCAAGCAATATCAGCGGGAATCCCTGAAAGCGCAAGGTGTCACCAATGGCACAGCGCGTGCGATCGAGGCCCGCTATCGGCAGATGGACAGCCGGCTGGGCTCGATCGGAAAGAGTGCGGCCCGAAGCCTTGTCGTCCCCTTGACTGGCGTTGCTGCGGCGTTGTCCGTGCAGGATGTTGCGAAATATGCCGATGCCTGGACCGGTGCGAAAAACAGCCTGGCGGTGGCTGGTGTCGTCGGCGCCAATCAGGCCGATGTGCTGGACCGGATTTATAAGTCGGCACAACGCAACGCGGCTCCAATCGGCGCATTGGCCGGGCTTTTCGGCAAGGCAGCGCAGGCGAACGACAATCTGAATGCCTCGCAGGAAAGGCTGCTTCAGTTTACCGATGGCGTCGGGACGGCGCTGCGGATCGAAGGCAAGTCTGCGGCAGAAGCTTCGGGCGCACTGACCCAGCTCGGTCAGCTTCTCGGGTCTACCCGTGTGCAGGCGGAAGAGTTCAATTCCGTCAATGAGGGCGCGCGGCCGATCCTGATTGCTGTCGCGGCCGGGCTCGATGCGGCGGGCGGTTCGGTCAACAAGTTGAAGAAACTGGTGAATGACGGCGAGGTTTCCGGCAAGCAGTTCTTCGATGCGTTCCTCAAAGGCCTGCCGAAGATCGAAGCCATGGCAGCCAATTCGACGCAGACGATCGAACAGGGCGTCACGAAGGTCACGAACGCCTTCACCAAGTATATCGGTGAGACGGACTCAAGCCTTGGTGCCAGCCAGCGGTTGACGCAGGGCCTGAATGCGCTTGCGGATAATTTCGACGAGACGGCGGATGTCGCGCTGCAGCTGGCGTCTGTTCTCGCGGGCGCCCTTGTCGGGCGGGCTTTGTCAGGTGTCATCGTCAAGGGCGCTCTCGCCACGAAGGTTCTAAAACAGTTCTTCATCGCCTTGCGCGGTACGGCGACGGTTGGTCAGGTTGCGACGGCGATCGGCGGACTATCGGCTGCGGCCGGGCCGTTGGGCGTGATCCTGGGAGCGGTGGCAACCGGAACATTCGTTCATTTTTCGGCCAATGCGGCAGAGGCATCGGAACGTTCGAAGCGCCTGGCGGAAGAGATGCGGTCGCTCGGCCTGCTTGGGCCGGAGGCAGCCACCGGCGTCGATAGTGTTGCCAAGGCTGTGGACAGTCTTGCCGATGAAAAACGCGTCAAGAAATTGCGCGACATCAATGCCGAACTCGACCGAATGCGCGGCGGCGGAGATCCGTTCGGCGGCGGCAACGAGGTGGCTGTTCCATTGGGTGCCATTCAGAGCCGTGCCTATATCACCCAATCACAGTACGCGACGCCGGCAGATGCCGATGCGCTTAATCAGATCGCAGAGATTGCAGGCGAAGCGCAAGAGGTCGATTTCAGTGTCAGCGCGGCGCTGGAAAAACTTAAAAAGATCGCGCTACTCGATGTCAGCAAGGGCGTTATTGATCTCAATAATCAGCTGGAAAATTCGATCAGGCATTTCAGAAAAACCGAACTTTTTGGCGCCGTGAACGGCAATACCAAGCCGATTGACGATGCTGTCGCGGCAGTGCGCGAACTCGATAGCGAACTTGATAACCTGCAATCCGGCGGTGCCATTTCCGCCGATCTACGAAAACAGGTTGATGTGATCGTGGGGAAGCTGGAACAAGGCGCTGCCACGGCAGATCAGACGAGCGAAGCTCTTGAACGGGTGGCGTCGGTGGAGCCGAACGTTCAGGGGTATGTCTCACGCCTACAGCCGTTGCTTTTCGCTTTCGAGAAGATCCGGAAGGCGGCAAAGGACACCGCCGAAGAGGTTGCCCGTGTCACGGGCAAGGGCACATATGCGGAGGGCTATCGCTCGCAGGGTTACACTTTCAAATCCGAAAGCGAAAAAAGCCTGAAGGCAACCGGCGCGTTTCTGGATCAGCGCACGATTGACGCGCAGCGTTCGGAACTCGAAAAGCAGGTCAACGACCGGACGGATGCCATTCTTGAAGCCGCAAAGAAAATCAGTGTGGCTCTCGACAAAAGCGCGGCGGAAATACAGGCGCGGAAAGAGATTGCTGCGGAAGCCGCGGTCCGCTCCAGTGAACGTTCGGTGTCCTCAGCTGCAGAACTGATCAAGGGCTACGAAGGATTCCGTACAAAGCCCTATTGGGACGTCAATGCAATGCGCGCCGGCTTCGGTTCGGACACAGTCACACTCGACGATGGTTCCGTGCGCAAAGTCACGGATGGGATCACGGTATCGCTCGAAAGTGCCAACCGTGACCTCGACCGCCGCATTGGTGAGTTTCAGAAGGGCATCGAAGGCAAGATCGGCCGCGATACGTTCCGGTCCATGGATGACGGGCAGCAAGCCGCGCTGACATCGATCGCCTATAACTACGGTAGCCTGCCGGATCGGATCGTTGCCGCCATCAAGTCGGGCGACGCCGGGACCGTCTACAACGCCATAAAGGGGCTTGGCGAGGATAATGGCGGCATCAATCGAGGGCGCCGGAACAGCGAGGCGGACCTCTATCTGAAGGGTGCGCCGGCTGGCGTGCAAGACCGTGTTCAGGTCGTCAACGATTTCCAGCAAACGCTGAAAGAACAGCATGCCTATATTGACGGGCTGAAAGCTGAAGCTGGCATCCGGACAACGCTTAATCCGCTCGTCAATGACTATGGACTGAAGCTTTCTACTCTACAGGCCGCGCAACAGCTTTTGACCGAAGCGCAGCGCCAGGGGACAGAGGCCGGCCGTGAACTGAAGGACGTCCAGCAGCTGTTGAACGGCGATCTGTCCGGTCTGTCGCCTGTCGCGCGTGACCAGGCTATGGCAATGCGGACGCTTGCCGAGGAGACCGGCAAGGCGGAAGCCGCCGGCGAACAGCTCACCGAAAGTCAGGACCAGCTACGCGAGCGGCTTTCTGAGTCTGCGGCCCTCGGCAAGGACGTGTTAGGCGGCTTCATCAGCGATCTACGTAAAGGCAAGTCCGCAACGGAAGCGCTCGGCAGTGCGCTGGAGAAACTTGGCGAGAAGATGCTCGACAATGCTTTGAACATGCTGTTCGACGGATCGGTGGCCGGCTCCGGTGGCGGATTGCTGGGCGGCCTCTTCTCGATGTTCACCGGCGGGCCGCTGCGGCTTGCTGGCGGCGGACATGCGACGCGAGGCCGTGTGCGCGGGCCGGGCGGTCCCAAGGGCGACAAAATCCCGGCTTTCCTTTCGGATGGAGAGCATGTGACACGTGCGGCGATGGCAAAGAAATACGGGCCGTTGCTCGATGCCATCAATGCCGATCGTGTCTCTCTTCTCGCAAACGGCACGCCGATGCGGGCGCCGACCATGCCGAACCTGTCGAGGGGCGCGCGCAGCCGGGACGGCATGACCTATGCGCCCGTCCATCACATCGATGCGCGCGGGGCCGACCAGGCGGCGATTGCCCGGCTGGAACGCGCCATGGCCGAAAACAACCGGACGGAAGCCAAGCGCTTTGCATCCTTCAGCAGAAATTCGCGTCTTCGTGGGATTTACCCCTGATGGCGCGCCTGTTGCAATGGCCGCTGGGCGTGCGCTGGAACCGATGGAAAGCCCTGAACGGGCCGCAAAGCATCGGCTCCTCTGCCTCGACGTCCATCGGTGACGTGACGCAGTCGATTGCATCGCCATTTGGCGCGCGGCATCTGCAGTTCTCGTTTCCGCCGATGCGGGGCGTCAAGGCGCGCCGGATGCGCGGCACGCTAACGGCGCTGCACATGGGCGCCAATGCGGTTCGGGTCAGTATCTGCGACTTCGACGGTATGAGCCGTGCAGACGCCGGGATGGCCTTGACGGCAGACCAGCAGAACAACGGCCTTCCGTTCGGAAACGGACTGTCCTGGTCGAATGGGCAGAACTGGAACCTCACCAAACCCCATGTCAAGGTTTCGGAATTCGCGGCGTTCGACAGCACGATCATCCGCCTTTCCGATACGTTCTGGGGGCGACAGCTCGGCATGGGCGATATGCTGGGTTTCTTCCCTTTTCACTTCGGGCTTTACGAGGTCACTAAGGTGTTCGGGAACGGGCGCTATCGGATCTGGCCGCCGCTGCGCAAGGCTGTCACCAATACGGACTATGCCACCCTCCGGCCAGTGCTCGCCATGCGTCTGCTGTCGTCCAACCTTCCGGATGCGGATCGGGGACCGGTATTTCTGGAAGGGCTGACGGTCTCGCTCTTCGAGGTCTTCGATTACGACCTTCGCGACTATTTCAAGGATTGATGATGGCGCTCCTGTTTTCGGATGCGGAGCGCAAATTCCTGCGCCGGCCGCATATTGCACGCGCCTGGTTCTTCGACCTCGACCTGCCCGATGGCCGCTGGCAACTGCACAACGGCGTGGGCAAGAAAGTCGTCGGCGGTATCGAATGGCGGGGAATTTCCGACCCGGCCGGGCGGCAGATCGTGTCGATCAGCTCCGTTGAAGATCCACGCTTCGGACAGGCGGCGAGCGTCGCTGTTGCGATTTCAGGCGTGAACGTCGCCTTTCTGCGGCAAGTCAAGGATAAGGGCCGGGAGATAGAGGGACGGCAGGCGGATGTCTATTGGTGCGCCTTCGATCAAGAAACGCAGGAGGTCTGGCCTTACGGGCTGAAGGCTCTCTTTCCCGGCTATCTCTCAGCCGCGTCCATCCAATGGGAAGGCGTCGGCTCGCGTGTCGTTTCCGTCACCATAGAAAGCCTCTGGCATACGCAGAATTTTCCGTTTGGCGGCAAGTGGACGCCGGCCGGGCAGCGCCGCCGTTTTCCCGGCGACAAGGGCTTCGACTTCGTCGGGGTCAAGGTGCAGGAGGTCATCAAGCCATGACGATCGAAGAGCAGCTGAAAGCCCATATCGAGGGCGCCTATGCCGTTGATGCGGAGTGGGGCAAGAGCGACTGCACGCCCTGGGCCGGGGAGTGGCTGGAATTGCGCACCGGCCGAAAAATCGAGTGGCCGGTTCAATGGTCAACGCAGGATGAGGCGATGTCGATCATCGGCAGGGCGGGTTCTCTCGTCAGTCTCTGGGACGACTACCTTTTCGGGTTCGGCCTATCGCAGACCGGCTTTCCGGCTCTGGGCGATATCGGCGTGGTCGATACAGGGCGCATCGGTCAAGTCGGCGGCATCTTTCTTGCCGGCGGCTACTTCGTGTGGCGGATCAAGCGCGGGGTCATGATGATCCAGCCGCGCGAGATCGCTGGGGCTTGGTCGATCCCACGATGAAATTCTATCGAATCCTGTTTTTGAGCGGCGCATCCTATGTTGTCGCAACGCCGGCCCATGCCGGAATTGAGACCTTGATCGCCGGCGCGATCCAAGGGTTTCTGCTGTCCAGCACGGCGATTGCTGCCACGGCGACCGGGGCGATCGCCACCATTGCTGCCAATGTGATCGTCGGCGGAGCGTTGCTTGGCCTGTCGATGCTGGCACAACCGAAAATGCCGGGTGCCGTCAAGCCGGCAGAAGCGAAATCGACCTTCGAAACGGGCGAAAGCTCTGTCATCGAAGGATTGGGCCGGGTCCGCGTCGGCGGGCTTAAGGTTTTCGGCAATACCGATGGCGACACGCGTTGGCGACTGGTCGTGCGGCTGCATGGCCCGATAGACGCGGTCGAACAGTATTTCGTCGGCGGGCGCGAGGTCACGCTCGATCCGAATGGCGATGTCGTGACACCGCCCTGGTCGCGCAAGGGAAGCAGCTGGCTCAACTGGCAAGACAAGCGGGGCTTTGGCGATGAAACGGCATGGCCCGATCTGATTGAAGCGTTCCCTTCCTTGTGGACTGCAGATCATCAGGTTCGAGGCGTGGCACAGTCGCTTCTGACCTACCGCAACCCCGGCATGGCGAAACCCAAATATCTCTCCCTGTACCAAGGCGGTGTTCCCGATACAGAGCAGATCCAGCGCGCATCTGTGATTTACGATCCTCGTATCGGCATGGCGGCATGGACCGAGAACGGAATTCTGTGTGCAGCGCATGTTCTTCGCCGCGACCCGGCCTTTACTTTCGAGCGGTTCGACTGGGACAAAATCGCCGCACAGGCGGACAAGGCCGACGTTCTGGTCGCGACCCTGACCGGCACGGAAAAGCGGGCGCGCATCGGCGGCATGTGGGCATGGGAAGGCGCACGCGCAGAAACCATGAAAAGCATGCTCGACAGCATCGGCGTAGAAATCCGTCTGAGCGATGCTGGTAAAATCTGGTTCGAACTGATCGATGACGAGCCGGAACCGGAAATCGCCTTCCATGTCGAGGATGGCTACAAGATTGCCTGGGCGAGCGGGCCGGAGGCTGTCGAGCGGCCGAATGTCTGCCGGCTGAAATATTATTCGTCGGAACGCAATTACGATATTGCCGAGATCGACCTGACGGGTATCGCCTGGGCCAACATCGAAAGCGAAATCGACCGATATGGCGAAAAGGTGCTCGACCTTGAGCTACCTTTCTGCCCGTCCGCAAGTCAGGCACAGCGCATCGCGCGTCGGCTCTTTGCCAAGGCGCGTGGTGAAACCGGGTCTCTGGTCACCAACATGGTAGGTCTGGCCGCATGGGGCGCCCTGTACGGCACGGTAGAGCTTCCTGACCTTGGGGATATCGAGCTGGTTCGGCTCTCATCACCGCGCTGTGACGACGCCAATGGTTCAGTTGAAATTCCGTTCGCTGTCTGCCCGGTCCTCGATCCGTGGAACCCGGCAACCGACGAGGCGCCAGCACCGGACGCCATCCCTGATCTCGACTACGAGACGGACCTCGATGCGCCGGCCGCGCCGTCTTCTGCGGTGCAGCTGACCAATGAAGACGGCTCGAAAACATTCCGGGTCAACTATGTCATCACCGGCGACGACCACGACGATATCGAGGCGAATTATCGGGTCTACTATGACGGCAATCCATCGGCATGGTTTCCGATGTCCGAAGAAGAAGACCACGCGCGGGCGTCGGTCGATCTCTCCGGCGCGATCTACGACGCGCGGGTACGCATCTTCGATGAAGATGACGAAGCCAGCCTGTTTTCTGATCTGCTGCATGGAGCAATCGCCGCCTCGACCGATCCGTGCCGCGCGCCGGAGCTGGACGAAGATACAATCGTGAACGGTGCGTTCGCGGCCGGGACGCCAGCGACGATCATCATCAGTGCCGTACCGCGTGAGTATCGCGTCCACAGCATGCGGTTCCAGCGGCGCATTCAACCTGCCGGTGGCGCCTGGTCTGCCTGGTCAACGCTCGCAACGAATACGGCGGCGATGAACGAAATCAATCTGTTTGCCGATAGCGTTCCTGCGGCGACCGGCGTCGGGGCGTTGATCGAATGGCAGCTGCAATCACTGCTTCTCGACGGGACACCCGGAACCGCTCTCGTTTCGACGGCCACTATCCTCGCTTAAAATATGGAGACCTCAATGGCTTATACACAGACAGCCGTGGACGTATTTGCGCCCACGGATGCCAGCGGCGTTGCCCGCCGGGTTGATAATGACGAGGTCCAGATTTGGGGTACCGAAATCGAGGCGGCGATCAGTGAGATCGTTCACACGGTCATCAACGGCATTGTGGTCGGAAATTCCGTCGTTTATTCCCTGAAGTCAGGCCTTCTTGCGAACACGACACGGCCGGATGGTTCGCTTGGCATCGTATTCGCCGACCCTGTGCCCGACAATAACGGGGTCTTTGTCGAAAGCGGCGCGGGTATCTGGACGAAAACGAACCTCGCTCTCCCATCGACGTTTGCGGCCGACCTGGCTACTGCAATCGCGGGGATCGATGATCTGGAGAGCAGCAAGCTCAATGCGACGCTGTCCGCCGTGTCCACACTGTTTGGGACCGCCCTGGGGAAGGCATCGCCTGCCGATACGGATAAAATCGCTTTGTTTGACAGCGACGCTTCTGGCGCGCTGAAACTGCCGACATGGGCGGATTTCAAAGCTGCACTCAAGACACATTTCGACACTTTTTACCCCAGCGGTTCGGACGTTGAAACTGCCATCTCGGATGCGATTGCCTCCCTCGTCACAAGTTCCCAGGTGTCGGACGCAATCGAAGATGCATTCGGCTCAATTTCGGAGGCTGCATCTGCTGCTGCCGCCCAGGCGACTGTTCTGATCGGGCAGGCATACGAGCGGCCGGGTGACGCAAAGTTGCTCTACAGCTCGACATTGACCGGTGCTGCAGCGACGCGACCGCCTCTTAGCATCGGGACGATCGTCAACGATACCGAGTTGGGTTCGGTGCTGCAGATTTCCAGCGCCGACGTAACTGGAGCCTCTGTCGATATTGCTCCGAGAATTGATTTCGCAATCAACCCTGATCGGAGCTACCTGGTCCTGTGCGTTCTGAAGCGCACCACGGACGCCCTCGACCCCCTCGGCAACGGCGTGGAAACTCGCTGGCAGAGCCTAAATTACAACAAAAACCACGTCGGCAATGGTGTCCTCGGAACACCATTGAACCCGACGATCGCCGCCGGCACGATCAGGGTCTCTTACCTGATCGGACAAGCCGGAGCGCCTGGCGATCTTGACTATGTCATTCCGCCATCGGCGGTTTACGGGCTGCCGCTTCTGCGCATATTTGGCTCAGACCACGTCACCGTTGTGGCGACAATCGACATCCGGGATGTCACCGATCAGATCAACGGCGGTGCGGACATCACTCAAATCACGGATGATCTCGCGGCTGAAATAGCGGCACGGGAGGCGCTGGACGCCGGACTGGCCGCAGAGGTTGAGGCGCGGGAAAGCCTCGAAGAGGTCGTCACCATCGGCTTTGAGCAAACGACGCTGGCGATCGACAACATCGAGGACGCACTCGACGAGCGTGCCTTGGGCGCAACGATTGATAGCCAGCCTGCAAACATCCCTCTGATTGTCAGTAACGATAGGGTTGTAGCTTGGCTTGACGGTGGAAATTTTGCTGCGAAGGGCTTGTCAGAGTTTCTACAGATGTCAATTGTCGATCGCATGACAACCACATCGAATTCCGACATCGCAATACCTCTCATCACAGCTGATGGACAGGTCATCCTTTGGCTGACGCCGGAGGGGGATCTGGCTTCAAAGGGGCTGTCAAGGCCGCTCGCAAAGAGTGCCGTCGATCTAGTCACGACCGAGGTGAAAGCCGCCACGTATGTGCCGCTCATCACGGCTAACGGAAAGGTCATCCTTTGGCTGACGCCGAACGGAAGCCTATCGGGGCCAGGGCTTTCCGCAAACGAGCCTAGGCCTTCGCGTTTAGCCAGCGACGGAAGAACGTTGCACCGCGCAAAGGCAAAAACCGCACTGATAAAAACAAATCCTGGCGGGTCAGACCGGCTGCGGATTGCCTTGATGGGCGATAGCTGGTCGGACCTGAGGACCATACCCAACGCGCTACGCGATCTCATGACTGGAACGATTGGTCTGGCCGGCCACGGATGGCAGGATGTAGAGGGCATTACGCAGATTGGCGGAGTAACCTTTGCGAAAAACGGGTGGACGTTTGTCGATGCAACCACCAACGTCCCGATTTGGCCAAACGGCGTCGGTATTGATGGAAAACTCATCACGGCAACATCGACAACCGCGACAATCTCTATTGGCAACCTCGTTGCGACCGAGGTGCGGATCTACAGTTTTGCACACGGTGGCACCTGGCGCTATCAGGTCGATGGCGGCGCTTGGACGACGGTCAATGAGGCGTCAGACGGCGCCTTGCGGGTGACGACCATTTCAGGTCTCGTGAACAACGCACACGCACTCGCAATCGACACGACAGGCAATACCGGGACCGTCTCTATCGGAGGGTTCTACTCGACGGGTTCTGGCGCCGGGGCGGAAATACTTAAAGCGGGCAATGCCTCAATCGACGGCTCCCAGATGCTGACCTATCTCGGCCAGATCGGCCCGCAGTTGGCAGACCTCGCTCCTGATGTCCTCATCTGCATCCTCGGCACAAACGATAGTCACCGGCCACTTTCTCCACCGGATGTTTTTATCGAGGCGATTGCCGCGCTTGCTGCTGCTGCCCGATCAGCTGTCTCGGATATCGGGCTGATCATGATTGCGCCCTCCTTGTCGTCACCTATCGGGCTCATCACGCCGATTGAGGAATATTCCGATGCTCTAGACACATGGTGCGCGGCCAACGATGTCGAATTTTTAAGCCTCACCCGACAAATGGGGACCTGGGCGGAAACTCAACCGCTGGGGATGTGGAACGATTTGGCACATCACAGCGCGGTCGGAGCGAGAGCGATCACAGACATCATCAACGAAAACTTCTTCAAGCTGAGGTAAAAATTATGGCTATACGCGCACTGAATATCGGCTCAATCGCACTCCCAGGAACCGGGTATCCGCCGATCGAGGCATTCGACATTCCCGTGACCGCTAATTTGACAGGGGCGTTTTTTTTCGGGGATGGCCCAGATGTAGCGACCATCAATTTTGCAGGCGGCGACCGAACCGCGACTGTGGTCGGCAACCCTGTATGGGAGGACGGTTACGCCTCTCTCGGGCCAAATGGTCGGATAGATACTAACATCCCCGAGACATTGGCGATGAGCATGGTGGTTATTGCCCGGCGCACGGACTCTGCGGTAAATACCGGGCTCCTCGGGAATTTCATCGCGGCGACCGATTTTGGCGTCTCGCTTTACGCCCAAACCGGGGCGACATCCATCATCGGTGGCGCTGGTCGCGTTGGCGATCCTGCGGGCACGACTGCTCAGGGCACGGGTAGTATCGGCACTTGGACGCTGGGCATCCTCAGCGTCCCAACGATTGGCGTGCTCACGATCTACAACAAGACCAGTGGGATAACCGCCTCGTCCCTTGCAACGGCAAACCGAGAAATAAATGGCGGCGGCCCGATGCGGATCGGCGCTGACTATAACCGGTCGGGCGCGAACGATATTGCCCTTGCGATGTTTTACGACCGGGCGATTACATTGAGCGAGGCCAGCACAATCACGACATGGGCACGTGCCTATGCCACCCGACGCGGCATCACCGTTTAGTCTCGACGCGGCATCGCCGCATTGGCCCGGCGCAATGGCGCGATAGGCTCATTCTTCAAAGGACATCGTTGTGAAAACTACCTTGGATATCCAATCCGAGTTGCATCGCCGTGGCTATTACAAAGGAAAGCTGGACGGCATTGCCGGGCCGCAGACGCGCTATGCCATCGAACAGTTCCAGTCTGCGAACGATCTGGTGCGTGATGGAAAAGTCGGGCCAAAGACTTTGGCGAAGCTGTTCCCGGCAGTGGCGGTTCCTTCGGACGAAGGCTTGACGACAAGCGCAGCGGGGCGGGCGGCAATCAC
The DNA here is from genome assembly GCF_029223885.1 of Pararhizobium gei. Classification (NCBI taxonomy): domain Bacteria; kingdom Pseudomonadati; phylum Pseudomonadota; class Alphaproteobacteria; order Hyphomicrobiales; family Rhizobiaceae; genus Pararhizobium; species Pararhizobium gei. The sequence continues at coordinate 1,931,560 of NZ_CP119409.1, forward strand.
ACTTCGCGAGGATAACAGGCTGACAGCCTATCGCGATAGCGTCGGCGTCCTCACGATCGGCGTCGGTCACACCAGCGAGGCCGGGCCACCAACCGTCACGCCGGGCATGGTCATCACGGCGGCAGAGTCCGATGCCATCCTGTCACGGGATCTGAAGACATTCGAGAAGGCAGTGCTCGACGCGGTGAAAGTGCCGCTCTCCCAGCATGAATTCGACGCCCTCGTTTCGCTGGCATTCAATATCGGCGGCGGTGCCTTTTCGAAATCCACGCTCGTCAAAAAGCTGAATGCAGGCGACCGGGTAGGGGCGGCAGACGCGTTCATGTCTTGGGTAAAAGCCGGAGGCAAGACGGTGAAAGGCCTCGGTAATCGCCGCAAGTCGGAACGCCTGCAGTTCCTGGGCGACTGACCATGCCCACCATCCAAATCATCATCCTCTCTGTCCTCGGCATCATCATCGCCGGGGCAGGGTTCACAATTCTGTTTTCCTGAAAGGATCGACCATGAACAGCAATCTCTTTCACAACATCCTCAACCTGGTGGCCGGCATCATCGGCGTCCTGATCCTGACCGATTGGACCGCCCTTGGTTTCAGCACCACGACGGCGGCACAGATCGCCGCGGGAACGCTGATCGCTCAGAATGTCATCAAGCTGACGATCAATGTCACGCGCGACGGGCTGACGGGGCTCATCAAGGCCCAACCGCCTGTCAAGGAATGACATCGGACCAACCGATAAAGACGCATAGCATCGCATCGATATGAGAGACCGACAATGAGCAACAGGAGTACCGACATGGCCAACGGAACCTTCGATCCGGAAGCGAAGTATGCCCAGCTTGGGGAACGGGTCGATAATCAGGGCTCCCGCATTAGCAACCTCGAGACGGTCGTTTCGCGTGGCTTTGCCGAGGTAGGCTCTCAAATCCGGGGCCTCTCCGATGAATTTCGGGGGGGCCAGAAAACCCAGTGGCCTGTCATCTGGTCGGCGCTTGGCGTCTGCTTTGCCGTGTTTCTTGGTATTGGTGGCGCACTCTATTACCCTGTCAGGGAAACGATGGCGGAAACCAAGGCCGATATTCGCCTGATTACGGAGCGAGCTTTGTCTGTTGCTGCATTTCAGGACTTCAAATCGACCTATGAGAATAACCGGGTCGTCTCGCGAAACGAGTACATCGATAAGTTCGGTGCGGTGAATATCGCTATCGGCAAAATCAATGAACAGATGGTGCCACGCGCCGAACTGGAGCGCGCATGGACGTCTGAAGATCAACAGCGCGCCCAGATGCAAAAGCAGATCGATGAACTCAAGCAGGGGCAGGCATCCACCTACAGCGCTCGGGACGTGATTTTGGATCTGAGGGAAAGGCTTGATCGCGTCGAGCGACAGCGATTCGATGGCCCTCAACGATCGCAATGACCAATGTATATTCCACAGATTGCTACCGCAATTGCTTCATTAGTAGACAACCCTGAAGCCCACACCGACCACGTTTTGTTTATCATAAGATTAGTGAAATAGTTGAAACTCAATATCTCCTTGTATTCTGTCATTAATTTTGCACTCTTGAGTTGTTGTTAATTAGAGGAAAAATTTATGACTGATTTTGCGGATATTACAGGTGATATTGGTGTGGTTTCGTTTACTCCGACGGGTGGCGTTGCGACAACGGTGCAGGTTGGATTGGATAGAGCCGTTGGTGCCGTACAGCGCGTGCCATCTTTTGCTAACGCTAACACGACCTTCATTCCAGCAGATGTTCACCGTGTATTTGTTGAATATTATAGTCCGGTGTATAACGACGCTTCGACCCTAATAGGCGGAGCGCACTACAAAGAAGTCCCGACCGAGCCCACTCACGCCATGAAATTCCTGAATGGGGCCCGCTGGTTCGAAATTGACGAGGCGGAAATCTCGGTTGAAATGGCCGGCGCGAAGGCCAACGCGACAAGCGGTACTAACGCGACCCTGTGCGCTGACCGCATCCAAATCGCTTATGACGCTGCGGCAGTGATTGGCTCTAGGCTTTACATTCCGCCAAAGACCTTCGTAGTGCATTTGCTGCTTGCTAATCGCTCCGAAAACCCTGCCACGTATCGCATGTACGCTCTAATGTTCGGGCTTCCGAATGTTGAAGTATTTGGAGTGCAGGGGCGATCAACAATCAAGTGTTTCGAAACCCTAGGGCGTTATGGAACGGTGCAGCATTTTCGCCCACCATTGACGAACGGCACGGTTGAGTATTCTGGAGGATCTTGCCGGGGCATCACATTTGACGCCAATTGCGCGGACACTCTCACCTTCGTCGGCCATATGTCAAACAGCGGTTGGGAGGGCGCGAGGGACTACATTGTTGACTCATGCACCTTCCTGAACAGCGGTCACTATCACTGCGGATTCCAGAGCGGGGCCTATCAAAGCATCGTCATAAGCCGGTGCTTTTTCGAGAACTCTGCGAAAGACGCCATCGATTTCAAGAATAACATTCCCGCTGCGCTGCCGCCCGGCAATACTGAGCCTGAGCCGTTGCCCGGCTCAATATTCGGCATTTTCGTGTCGGAATGCACTTTCCGCAATTGCTGCCGCTCCGAAGATACCATCGCTAGCGCTATTGTGGACTTAATGGGTTTTGGCTGCATCGCGGAAAATTTATTCTTTGATGAGTTGCCCTCCGACCCCACATCTGAGTGGGCCTCAGTCGTGCGCTTTAAAGAAGGTCTAGATTCATCCCTAGGGCTGCACGGCGTAGGCGCTCAAGGTGGCCGCGCAACGAACATCATGGTGAAATTCACCGGAGGTGAAAAAGCACCGGCAGTCGCGCTTATCGAAGTCCGTGCGCCTTATTGCACGGTGACTGACTTGATGGTGTACGGCACTTGCCCCGCCGGAACGGTCGGTATCGAGTTCAGTCAGCCATTTGGTTTAGTTCGCGGCGGCAGGATAAAGGGGGCCGAAATAGGTGTTTATACCCGCCTCATCCGCAACGACGATGATTTGAACCCTTTTCCCGGTGGCGACGACGTAACAATTATGGACTTTGTTTTTGAAGGGTGCGCAACAGCGATTCTGGCAAATTTTTCGGCCGCGAAAATTCTCGCCAACCGATTTGTTGATTGCACGATAGGCATCGCGGGTACCGCAACGACTGCCAAGAATCACTTAATCATGGGAAACTCATATGACAGAGTGTTGACACCCTACAATCTCTCTTTTTTGTCGGGACACATGATCTTGAACGAAAAGGGGGTCCCGGGGCTTGCTACGTACTCTCTCAGCTTCGCACCAGATGGTGGGGTACAGACCGCCGCCCTTCTGGCAGCCCGGGACAGCGTGCGGCTGGGTATCGGTAATAACGGTGATCCGGCTAACGTAAGAGAAGTACTGCGTCTGCAAAGTGCTGCGTCCGCCGCATCGACTGTGAACTATCTCACGATTTTAGCAGGCGGTGCGAATGTCGGCCCGCATTTCCAAGCAGCCGGAGCAGACACGAACATTGATATTCAATTCTCACCAAAAGGAGCTGGATTGATGCGATTTGGCACTCTCTCCGCCAATGCTGACGCTCCCATCAACGGATACATCACCGTCAAAACTGCGGCGGGAACAACGATTAAACTCGCCACTATCGCTTGACGACTTTTTAAGTTCAATTCTGAGTTAGTGCAAAGTGCTATCAGCTGGCCTTGGCGTCCACCCACACAGTAGGACACAAGGCCAGCGCTTCTACTCATTCCGTTCGATGTACCCGTGTCTTAGCATCAAGTTCGACCCTGAGAGTGCGGATCATATCGGCAGCCACAAGCAGCCCGTGCGATACGACCTGATCGGGAACACCTGCCACTTCCTTTGCCAGCAATGCGATTTCCGAAAGCAGGCCTTTGTCACTCGGGCCGTCTGTCTTGCCTGATTGCTCTCGCAAATCCCGCACCGTCGCCACAGCCCGCTCAATCAACCGACGGCGTTCGAAGGGCGTGAGCTTCCTGACCTCATTGGCCGCACGGTAAAGTTCCGCAACGAAGTCTGTCGTGGCGCTCATTCCCTCTCCGGACATACTAATACCAACCGTCAGTGAGCATGACTCTGAAGGGGATTCCCAGCAGCCAACGAATCTGAATCTGTGATGCAAACTGGAGGTTTGTGATGGGTTCAGCGATTTCTTTGCGATCGGACTTCGACGGAGCCAGGTTGCGGCTTCTGGCTCGGCAGACACGCGATGCCGATCAGGCACGGCGGCTTCTGGCACTTGCATCGATCTATGATGGCGGCTCACGCGCCGATGCCGCCCGGCTTGGCAGTGTGACGGTTCAGATCGTGCGCGACTGGGTGGTGCGCTTCAATGAACGCGGTCCCGCCGGCCTTATCAACGGCAAGGCCCCGGGCAAACCTTCTCTCCTGAACGATGAACAGCGAACGGCTTTGGCGCAAGCCATAGAGCGCGGACCGACCCCGTATCTGGATGGAGTCGTTCGCTGGCGTCTGTGTGATCTGGCGCAATGGATTTGGGAAGAGTTCCGCATCTCGGTGAGCGAGGAGACCCTGGGCCGCGAAGTGCGTGCCATGGGCTATCGCAAGCTCTCGGCTCGCCCAAGACATCATGCGCAGGATGCCGAGGCGGCCGAGGCATTTAAAAAAACTTCCCCGCCGCTGTGGCAGAAATCGCCGCAGGTCCCGCCAAGGGCAAAGTAATCGAAATCTGGTTCCAGGACGAAGCCCGGATAGGCCAGAAGAACAAGATCACGCGTCGTTGGGCCAAGCGGGGCTCAAGGCCGTCCGCGCCGCACGACCAGCGAACCCGATCGGCCTATATCTTCGGTGCCATCTGTCCCAAGCACGGCAAGGCCGCCGCTCTCGTCATGCCGTGGTGCGACACCCATGCCATGAACCAGCACCTGATCGAGATATCCCGCAACGTCGCCGTTCATGCACACGCCGTCCTCATCATGGATCAGGCCGGATGGCACATGTCCAACAATCTCGTCGTTCCAGAAAACATCACCATCCTGCCACTGCCGCCCAAATCGCCCGAGTTGAACCCGGTCGAAAACATCTGGCAGTTCATGAGGGACAACTGGCTCTCAAACCGAGTCTTCAAATCCTACGAGGATATCGTCGACCACTGCTGCTACGCTTGGAGAACCCTCCAGCAACGACCATGGAAGATCATGTCAATCGGCCGACGCAAATGGGCGCAAGGGTTCTAATCAGTGACGGTTGGTATAAATCGTCTGCCCAAGTCTACCCAAACCGCGCTGCGGTTCAACTCCTCAGGCGCCGCCAGCTTCCGAATTGTCCGCTGGCAGGAACGAAGAACATTCTTCTCACTTTCGGTGCCAGCGGGGGTCGGAGCGCCGCTGTTCTCGACTACAATGCGGGTGACCGTCAGTGTTGGGCACCTGAAAATAGGCGTCTAACGCAAACGAAAAGAATCCTTCCTAAGGTTCATAATATTGATGTAGGCTTCCCGGATATTGGGAGGCTTATTGGACAATATTTCAGCAGACAGGTTTCAAAACGTAATAAGCCGCCGATGAACCCCGGCGGCTTTTTTCGTTTTGGTCACCCGACGGGCAATTTTGAAACGAAGAAGTCCCGCCATTTAATGATCCCGGCGTTCTTTATCCTGCCCGAGCCGCATAGCCCTGAGAACATCGGTTTTCCGTTTACGCTCCTTTTCGCGTGCTTCTTCGTGTTTAAGCGTTGCCGCTTTAGACGCTTCGAAATCACCTCTTGGGGACGATCCTCTAGGCCTGCGCTTTGCGTGTTCCTGATCGCTCATACCGCTTTCTCCATACTGTCGTAGAATTCCCGTTCCAACATCAACTCGTTGACCAACTCGCACAACCGCCGTTCATCAAATGGCTTGTTCAGCCACGCAACGCCGCCGAAGGATGCCGAAACACTTTCCTGAGAAGAGGCGGTGCAGATAATAATTGGAACACCTCGGGCCCGTAGAACCGCCATAACGTCGGAACAGTCGCCATCTTTCAACTGGAAGTCCAAAACAGCCAGGGACGGAATGTTGGACGTGAGCCACTTGATTGCGTCGCCCCGCGAGTGACAAGCCTCGACCTTGAACCCCGCTGTCTGGAGACTCTGCTCCACGTCGAGCGCGATAAACGGCTCGTCTTCCAGCACCAGTATCCTTCCCACACAAACAGGCACGGCATTCACCGCCATTTCCCGGGTGAGCGCGATGAAAAGATCTGGTCCACCGTAATCGGCCGACTTCGCCAGTCTGACCGCAATGCCAATGGCCATTTTTCCGTCATCGCCTGAAATCGCGCGTTGATGCTCCGCGCACCATCGGTGGACGGCGGCAACTACGGCGTCAGCTCGGGGCTCTTCAAGGTAAAGTAAATCTAAGAGAGACACTGTGCTCTGCTCCACTAATTGGGCAAGAGCGGATCGTCTCTCAAACAGTCACGGCCGGGGTCGAATGGGCGTAGTGGGACTGGTGTCGTTATAATACACCTCTGCAGGCATCTGACCATCAATTAATTTAATATCGATGTTGCTAAGTGCGGGGTGGGGCTTGGCAGGGGACCATCATTCCATCTCCGGCACTTCGCCATGCCGGCCTCAGCTTCAGATCCGGTCATCGGCGGCGCCAGGCAGTTCTCGCCCGATTTGCTCTATCAATGCCGTTACAACCTGATGTTTGGTGGAGATGCCCGCCTTATCTCTCGACATCAATAGCGCGGCATATCGCGTCTGCACCTCTTTGATGGTGATATTGCCAGCAATCCATTCCTCGATCCAACTCAAAAACGCCGGGTCGGTCTCTACGTGAAAGCCGTGCGCAATTTTGTGGTCAGCGGACCTTTGCCATCGTTCCCGTCGCGCATCCGGTGTCGTCATTTCAATTCCCAACCAAAAGACAGATATATCCTGCCTAAAGTCCGAATACGGGCGACGGTGCCAATAGGTTCCCCTCGTCGTCCTTGTCGAATGCTGCCAGAACGATCAGTTTTCCTTTAGCGCTCATCGTCCTCTTTGCCTCCTTTTACGATTGAGAAAGCCGGGGCAGTCGGTGTCTTCACGACTGTAAAAATCGACTGTAAGCATTCCTTGGCCCCATTAACAAAACGATCATCTTCTGCCAGAGGCGGTTCTCTCGATGTGCGAAACTCTTCAATCTTCTCCAGAGCCATTCCAAGGAATTTTATTTTGGTCTCGTCGTTAATCAGATCGGAAAGCATGCTGCAGGCGATCCGCTGTGCCAACACTTCACCCTCCAGCCGTTGCATGCGCTTTTGAAAATCGTCAATTAAGAAATTCACTGCGTCGATGGGATCAGTAAAGGACGGCATCTGCATCTTCCTTATCGCAATCGCGCTTGTGTCTTTTAGGTCCTGACGGCACAGTCTCATCTCTTGGAGTAGTTTCTCATTTCCCCGATCAAAGTCGAGACTTGCTGGAAGGTCATGTGATCCGCCGACCATACAACTTTGGAAGATTGGCGGGCAGATAAGGGCTTGTGAGTTTTCCCACTGAAAGTTTCCCATCCAGTCGTCTCGCCTGTATCCAGATCCATTACAGCGTCAATTGTGTAGTGCGGAGGTTCGATATCGGCATTGAGGCAAACGCGCACTTGGGCGTCACCAAGTGACCTTTCGCAGTCGTGGACTTGCGCCAGGACCAAGCGAACGTACTCCACTGGCAAAGTGTCCTTTAGGGTGCGCAACGTCGTGCCATTTGGGCGCCAGGCCATTTCCGTTTCCTGATTTCCCGCAAGCTTATAGGAAAGGTCGGTGCCGCGCGACAGGCAGGCTGTCAAAATTCAAACTGAGACAACACCCAAATCCGGGAGACAGGGTGAGGGAACCGTTTCGGGTTACTCAATATAATCAAGGGTGGTTTGGGGAGGCTAGGTGAGGGGTTTTCGAGATCGTCAAAAACGGCTGAAAGCCTTATGGCGCAAGGCATTGCGGCGAGTTTAGAAAGGGAGTATTTGGTGGGCGATGACGGACTCGAACCGCCGACATCCTCGGTGTAAACGAGGCGCTCTACCAACTGAGCTAATCGCCCTTCGCAAAGCAGGACGTAATGTCTGCCGCGTCGGTGGCCGTGATCTATGCGTATCGGTGAAAAACCGCAAGGGTGTTTCGCAAGTTTTTTTGCTTTTTTGCGCCGCGCTGGTCCGGCGCGTGGGGCGGGCGGAGACAGTGTCCTGTGGAAAAACAAGTGCCGGCGGAAAGTTGCACGGTGCCTTGCCCATGACGTGACGGGAGGCGAAGACCCGCTGGAAGGCGCGGTCTCCTGTTCCTGTGGAAACAATTCCACAGCTGTCATTGTTTTGTCTCCAAACCTGCTTGACACTAAAAGACGAACCCCGTAGTTAGCCGCTCATCGAAGCGGCAACACCGGTTCGATGAGGATGCGAAAGCATCCGGATCACTTGAAATGACTGCGGGTGTAGCTCAGTTGGTTAGAGTGCCGGCCTGTCACGCCGGAGGTCGCGGGTTCGAGCCCCGTCACTCGCGCCATTTCAAGACAGCAGATTTGCTTGGTCCGGATTTTTCCATGAAAATGCGCGGGTGTAGCTCAGTTGGTTAGAGTGCCGGCCTGTCACGCCGGAGGTCGCGGGTTCGAGCCCCGTCACTCGCGCCATTTTCACCAGGAACGACCTTCAAACGCTCAGGCGCCGATGGATTGTGACCGCACATAAATATGTGCCTCGATCGCTGCGGCGATGAGATCCAGGCGGGCCAGTTCGGCCGGCTGGCGTCCACGGAAACTTTCCAGGCAGGTCATGACCGCAAGCTTGTAGCAGGGCCCGCGTTTCTGCGGCCATTGATTGAGAAGCAGGTCCGCCGCTTCCCGGCTGCTGGAAATGCTCAGCACATCATATCGGCCATTCAGTTCGAGTTGAACGGTTTCAGGCCAGACAATATCGTCCATGGGTTCCTCCATACTGACGCAGATTGTAAATTTTCAAACTTGCGCGGCGATGATGCGCGAACTGACATCCGTGCAGATGCGACAGAAAGTGATCCATGCAAATCAGCGATAGCCGCTATGCATCCTGCGTGGGTCGGTGCTGCGAAAGGCCGGCCGGGATTGGTCGAGGATGCCTCGCGCCTGCCGGTCGGTTCGCGGCAGGCCTTGTAGCGCAGGGCTTTCGAGCAGTTCTCCCCTGGTACGGCTCTCACTTCCTGTGGGGTTTGACGGCTTTCCGTGAAGATGGTGGCCAGGCCGGGTGTCGCGGCAGGCAGCCTGTCCGGTGAAGTCGCGAGTGAAAACCGCTTTGAAGGCTTGCACCGCGGCGCTGGCTGCGCTAACCACGGTGGCGTTGCAACATATATTCGGCCTGTGATCCTTTGTTTTTCGCGCCCATCCAGCGCGCTCACAGGCAGGGACGGATACCATGACAGACCTTCTCGGCTCCTATATTCCGATCGCCATCTTCATCGGCATTTCGCTGGTCATCGGCCTCGCGCTGCTGATCGCGCCCTTTGCCGTGGCGTTCAAAGCGCCTGACGATGAAAAGCTTTCGGCCTATGAGTGCGGCTTCAATGCGTTCGACGATGCCCGCATGAAGTTCGACATCCGATTCTACCTTGTGTCGATCCTCTTCATCATCTTCGACCTTGAAGTGGCATTTCTGTTTCCCTGGGCTGTTTCATTCCGTGAAATGGGATGGTTCGGTTTCTGGTCGATGATGGCGTTTCTCGGCGTGCTCACCATCGGCTTTATCTATGAATGGAAAAAGGGAGCGCTGGAATGGAACTGACATCCGGCACGACTATGGTTGCTCAGAAGCCGAAGGGCATCATCGATCCTTCCACAGGCAAGCCGATCGGTAGCAACGACAAATATTTCGGCGAAATCAACAACGAGCTCGCCGACAAGGGTTTTCTGGTTACTTCCACGGACGAGCTGATCAACTGGGCCCGCACGGGCTCGCTGATGTGGATGACCTTCGGCTTGGCTTGTTGCGCTGTGGAGATGATGCAGATGTCCATGCCGCGCTATGATGCCGAACGATTCGGCTTTGCGCCCCGTGCGTCACCGCGCCAGTCCGACGTCATGATCGTCGCCGGTACGCTGACCAACAAGATGGCGCCTGCCTTGCGCAAGGTCTATGACCAGATGCCCGAGCCGCGCTACGTCATCTCGATGGGTTCCTGCGCCAATGGCGGCGGTTACTATCATTATTCCTATTCGGTGGTGCGTGGCTGCGACCGCGTCGTGCCTGTGGATATCTATGTGCCGGGCTGTCCTCCCACGGCAGAGGCTCTCCTTTACGGGGTGCTCCTGCTGCAGAAGAAGATCCGCCGCACAGGCACGATCGAACGGTAAGGGCAGGGGATCTGAACATGAGTGAAGCCCTGAACGGACTGGCGGCCTATATCCGCGAAACGCGTGGCGCGCTGATTTCCGACGCGACGATCGCATTCGGTGATCTGACGCTGAACGCCACGCCTGCCAATCTGATCGAACTGCTGACCTTTTTGCGCGATGATGCGCGCTGCGGTTTCATCAGCTTTATCGACATCTGTGGTGTCGACTGGCCGCAGCGCCCGGAACGGTTCGACGTTGTCTACCATCTCCTGTCGCCCAAGCAGAACCTGCGAATCCGGGTGAAGATTGTCATCGGCGAAGACCAGCCCGTGCCATCAGCATGCGACGTCTATCCGGGAGCCGACTGGTTCGAGCGGGAAGCCTACGACATGTACGGCATCCTCTTCACCGGCCATCCGGATTTGCGCCGCATTTTGACCGACTACGGTTTTGAAGGCTATCCTTTGCGCAAGGACTTCCCGACAACCGGTTATGTCGAGGTTCGCTATAACGACGAGGCCAAGCGGGTTGTCTATGAGCCGGTGGCGCTGAAACAGGAATTCCGCAACTTTGATTTTATGTCACCCTGGGAGGGAACGGATTACGTTCTGCCAGGGGATGAGAAAGCAAACGCGAAGTGACATGGAAGGCCACGGGCTTGCATCGATGCGAGTTTGCCAGGCTTGGAGCAGGCGCCAATGAACGAACATAACGTCCGGAATTTTAATATCAATTTCGGTCCACAGCATCCGGCAGCGCACGGCGTGCTGCGTCTCGTACTGGAACTCGACGGTGAAATCGTCGAACGGGTGGACCCTCATATCGGACTGTTGCATCGCGGCACAGAGAAGCTGATAGAGACAAAGACGTATCTGCAGGCGGTGCCTTATTTCGATCGGCTGGATTATGTCGCGCCGATGAATCAGGAGCATGCCTTCGCACTGGCAGTTGAAAAATTGACCGGAACCGAGGTTCCGATCCGCGGCCAGCTGATCCGCGTGCTCTATTCCGAAATCGGGCGCATCCTGTCGCATCTGCTCAACGTGACGACCCAGGCCATGGATGTGGGCGCGCTCACGCCGCCGCTTTGGGGGTTCGAAGAGCGCGAGAAGTTGATGGTGTTCTACGAACGCGCATCCGGCTCGCGTATGCATGCCGCCTATTTCCGGCCGGGCGGCGTTCACCAGGATCTGCCGAGCGAACTGGTCGAGGATATCGGCAAATGGATCGATCCGTTTCTCAAGACCGTCGATGACATCGATGAGCTTCTGACGGAAAATCGCATCTTCAAGCAGCGCAATGTCGATATCGGCGTGGTGACGCTGGCCGATGCCTGGGCATGGGGTTTCTCCGGCGTCATGGTGCGCGGCTCCGGCGCTGCCTGGGATCTGCGTAAATCGCAGCCTTATGAATGTTACGCCGACATGGATTTCGATATTCCGATCGGCAAGAACGGCGATTGTTACGACCGTTACGTGATCCGCATGATCGAAATGCGCGAATCGGCAAAGATCATGCGCCAATGCGTCGATCGCCTGCTGGACGACGCCAAGATCGGGCCGCACTCGTCGCTCGACGGCAAGGTGGTTCCGCCGAAGCGTGGCGAGATGAAGCGCTCGATGGAGGCGCTGATTCACCACTTCAAGCTCTACACTGAAGGCTATCATGTGCCGGAGGGCGAGGTTTACGCCGCTGTGGAAGCACCCAAAGGTGAATTCGGCGTCTATGTCGTGTCCGACGGAACCAACAAGCCTTACCGGTGCAAGATCAGGGCGCCGGGTTACGCCCATCTGCAGGCCATGGATTATATCTGTCGCGGGCACCAGCTGGCCGATGTTTCAGCCATTCTCGGTTCGCTGGACATCGTCTTCGGCGAGGTGGATCGCTGATGCTCGAACGCTCCGTCGCTGCCCGTCGTTTCGTTATCCAGACGCTGGACCGCCTGATGGCGCAGTCGTCGTCCGGCGCCTCGTTTTCCGCCGCGGCCGATCGCCGCGATCTACATTCCTCCGGTGTCGACCTGCTGTTCAGCAGCATGCGAACCGGCTCGAAAAACTGAATAAGGTGCGGGAAGAATGTCCGTTCGTCGACTAGCCGAGGAAAATGTCCAGCCGCAGCGCTTTGCCTTTAACGAGGGCAATGCCAGTTGGGCGCAGGCAACGATCAATAAATATCCCAAAGGCCGCGAGCAGTCCGCGGTTATTCCGCTGTTGATGCGGGCGCAGGAGCAGGACGGCTGGGTCACCAAGGCGGCGATCGAAAGCATTGCCGACATGCTGAGCATGCCGTATATCCGCGTGCTGGAGGTTGCGACCTTCTACACGCAGTTCCAGCTGAAACCGGTTGGCACCCGCGCCCATGTGCAGGTCTGCGGAACCACGCCTTGCATGCTGCGCGGCTCCGAGGAACTGATCAGCCTCTGCAAGCAGCGCATCCATTCACAGCCGCTGACGCCCAATGCGGCAGGCACGCTGTCCTGGGAAGAGGTCGAGTGTCAGGGCGCCTGCGTCAATGCACCGATGGTCATGATCTTCAAGGATACGTTCGAGGATCTGACGGTAGAGCGGCTCGAACAGATTATCGACAGCTTCGAAGCAGGCAAGGGTGTGGACATCGTGCCAGGCCCGCAGATCGAGCGTGTGTTTTCGGCGCCAATCGGCGGCTTGACGACATTGACGGAAGAGCCGAAGCCGCAGCGCAACCAGGTGACGGAAGCGCCGGTACCGGTTGCAGAGGCAGATGGCGCAAGCGTTCCGCCGACCAATGCCGGTCGTGCGAAACCGGATGCGCCCGAAGCCGATCCGACCGTCAAAACGCCTGTGACGGCCAAGGGCGAGGCGGCAGCCAACACGAAGAAGACCGGCGCGGAAACCAAGGATGCAGGACCGGTCGATACGCCGGAGGGCGGCCCGAAGACGGACCTGACGGCGGGCGCGAAGACGCCGTCACCGGAGACGAAATAAAGACGAAGGTCGGAGCTTCGGGGAGCGGTTCCCTGTGCAGATGCTCTGGCCAGTGGCTGTGAAGCCGGGTACATCATGGTCTTTGGGCGCGAAGCGCGCGAAGGCTGACGGACTGATACAGGACTGACCCGTTCAAGATCGGGTTTACATTCTCGAAGAACCGGCGGAATAAGCCATGCTAGACGATAAAGATCGCATTTTTACCAACATCTACGGCATCCATGACAAGTCGCTGAAAGGCGCCATGGGCCGTGGCCATTGGGACGGGACGAAGCAGATCCTGGAAAAGGGACGCGACTGGATCATCAACGAGATGAAGGCGTCCGGTCTGCGCGGTCGCGGCGGCGCCGGCTTCCCGACAGGCCTCAAATGGTCCTTCATGCCGAAGGAAAGCGACGGTCGGCCGCATTATCTGGTGGTCAATGCCGACGAGTCCGAGCCCGGCACCTGCAAGGACCGCGACATTATGCGCCACGATCCGCATACGCTGATCGAAGGCTGTGTGATTGCAAGCTTTGCGATGGGCGCACATGCCGCCTATATTTACGTTCGCGGCGAATATATCCGCGAGCGCGAAGCGCTGCAGGCCGCGATCGACGAATGCTATGATGCAGGCCTTCTTGGGGTCGGCAACAAGCTTGGCTGGGACATGGATATTTACGTCCACCACGGCGCCGGCGCATATATCTGCGGCGAGGAAACAGCGCTGCTCGAAAGCCTCGAAGGCAAGAAGGGCCAGCCGCGTCTGAAGCCGCCATTCCCGGCGAATATGGGCCTCTACGGTTGCCCGACGACGGTCAACAATGTCGAGTCGATTGCGGTGGCCCCGACGATCCTCCGGCGTGGCGCAGGCTGGTTTTCGGCTATCGGCCGGCCAAACAACGTCGGGACCAAGCTCTTCATGGTCTCCGGCCATGTCAACAAGCCTTGCACGGTCGAGGAAGCCATGGGAATCCCGTTCCGCGAATTGATCGAGCGCCACTGCGGCGGTGTGCGCGGCGGCTGGGATAATCTGCTGGCGGTCATTCCGGGCGGATCCTCCTGTCCTGTGGTCAAGGGCGAGCACATCCTCGATGCGCCGATGGATTTCGACGGCATGCGGGACGTGAAATCATCCTTCGGAACGGCGGCTGTCATCGTCATGGATCGCTCGACCGATATCATCAAGGCGATCTGGCGTCTGGCGGCCTTCTACAAACATGAGAGCTGCGGCCAGTGCACACCATGCCGCGAGGGCACGGGCTGGATGATGCGCGTCATGGAGCGCATGGTGCAGGGCAGGGCGCAGAAGCGCGAGATCGACATGTTGTTCGACGTGAGCAAGCAGGTCGAGGGGCATACGATCTGCGCGCTCGGCGATGCGGCGGCCTGGCCCATACAGGGCCTCATCCGCAACTTCCGTCCGGAAATGGAAAAGCGTATCGACGATTATACGCGCAACGCGACAACGCATGGGGCAGTCCTGCAAGCAGCGGAGTGAGAGACATGGCAACGCCGGAAAAGGAAGCGGGCAAAGGAGCAGGGGCAGGTCATGCCGATCCTTTGGCTGACGCCCCGGCCGGTGGAGGCGCGTCGGGAACGAATCCTTTCGGGATGTCGGAGTGGCTGAGAACCATGCCGAACGGGCAAATCCATCCGCTGATGCAACATCCGGTGGCGGCCATGGCGGCGGCGACCGCGATCGGTCTGGACATTACCGGCCGGATCGCCGGCTTCATGCTCGAGGCTATGCAGGGTTTGTCGCGGCCGCAGCAAAAGGCCGATGAGGCCGAGGACGGACATCTATCCGGCGAAGTTTCTGAAACCGTTGAGGAAACAAAGCCTGTTCAGGTTTTAGAGGCTGAAAAGGCTTCCGAACCCGCGGCGGAACTGGTCGAAGCTGCTCCTGTGCCGGCTTATGTTGTAAAGACCGAAAAGCCGGTGCGCGGTAAGGCGACAACGAGAACGGCGGGCTCGAAGAAACCGAAAGTCGACGATTTGAAAAAGATCGGCGGCATCGGCCCCAAGCTCGAGCAGGTGCTGAATGGCAAGGGGGTAAGGTCCTACCGGGACATCGCAGCCTGGACTGAAGCTGATGTTCAGCGGTTTGACGGCGAACTCGGTTTCGGCGGGCGGATCGTCCGGGACAACTGGGTCGAGCAGGCGAAAGTCCTGCTGAAGGGCTGAAAGTGAGTTTCGAGCGGGGACCCGGCGGTTCTCGTTCAACAGGTGAGCGTGCCTTTATAATATCTGTTTGCCGCTTTGGCTGGCGAATGAACGACAGGATTGAGTACGAAGATGGCAAAGCTGAAAGTCGACGGAAAAGAGATCGAGGTCCCGGACCATTTCACGCTGCTGCAGGCATGCGAGGAAGCCGGCGCCGAGGTTCCGCGCTTCTGTTTCCACGAGCGGCTTTCGGTCGCGGGAAACTGCCGCATGTGTCTGATCGAGGTGAAGGGCGGGCCGCCGAAGCCGGCAGCGTCCTGCGCCATGGGCGTGCGCGACCTGCGTCCCGGCCCGAACGGCGAGACCCCTGAAGTCTTCACGACAACGCCGATGGTCAAGAAGGCGCGCGAAGGCGTCATGGAGTTCCTTCTGATCAACCATCCGCTCGATTGTCCGATCTGCGACCAGGGCGGCGAATGCGACCTGCAGGACCAGGCCATGGCCTTCGGTGTCGATTCGACCCGCTATAACGAGAACAAGCGCGCCGTCGAGGACAAATATATCGGCCCGCTGGTCAAGACGGTGATGAACCGCTGCATCCACTGCACGCGCTGCGTTCGCTTTACCACCGAGGTCGCCGGCATCGCCGAACTCGGCCTGATCGGTCGCGGAGAAGACGCCGAGATTACGACCTATCTCGAACAGGCCATGACCTCAGAGCTTCAGGGCAATGTCGTCGATCTCTGCCCCGTTGGCGCCTTGACCTCCAAGCCCTACGCCTTCCATGCCCGTCCCTGGGAACTTGGCAAGACCGAATCGATCGATGTGATGGACGCTGTGGGATCGGCGATCCGCGTCGATACGCGCGGTCGCGAAGTCATGCGCGTCATGCCGCGCGTCAATGAGGAAATCAACGAAGAGTGGATCTCCGACAAGACCCGCTTTATCTGGGATGGCCTGAAGACCCAGCGGCTCGATCGTCCCTATGTCAAGAAGGACGGCCGGCTGCAGCCGGCCAGTTGGAACGAAGCCTTCGCGGCCATCAAGGCTGCGGTTTCGCGGACGAGCGGCGACCGGATCGGCGCTATTGCCGGCGATCTCGCTTCTGTCGAGGAAATCTACGCGCTGAAGGAATTGATGCTGTCGCTCGGTTCGGCGAACATCGATTGCCGTCAGGATGGTGCAGCGCTCGATCCCGCCCTCGGCCGTTCCAGCTACATTTTCAACCCGACGATCCAGGGCATCGAAAATGCCGATGCGCTGTTAATCATCGGCTCGAACCCGCGCTTCGAGGCATCTGTTCTCAACGCCCGCATCCGCAAGCGTTTCCGGATGGCCAAATTCCCGATCGGCGTCATCGGGGAGCAGACGGAACTGCGTTACACCTATGACTATATCGGGGCGGGCACCGACTCGCTCGCCGAACTGGTTGCGGGCCGCGGCGCGTTCCTGGATGTGCTCACCAAGGCCGAACGTCCGATGATCATCATCGGGCAGGGGGCCATCTCCGGCGGGACCGGCGCCTCCGTGCTCGCCGCCGCTGCAAAGCTTGCCGACGCTGTTGGTGCCGTAACTGCAGACTGGAACGGCTTTGCCGTTCTGCACACGGCGGCCTCGCGCGTCGGCGGCCTCGATCTCGGCTTCGTGCCGGGCGAGGGGGGCAGAACCGCGGCGGAAATGCTGACTGCGATGGATGTGCTTTTCCTGCTCGGTGCCGACGAGATGGATTTCTCAGTCAAGACCGCAGGCTTCACCGTCTATATCGGCTCGCATGGCGACGAAGGCGCGCATGGCGCGGACGTCATCCTGCCGGCTGCGACCTACACGGAAAAGTCGGGCACCTGGGTCAATACCGAAGGCCGGGTTCAGATGGGCAACCGGGCCGGCTTCGCTCCAGGCGATGCGCGGGAGGACTGGGCGATCCTGCGGGCGCTTTCGGATGTGCTTGGCAAGCGCCTGCCGTTCGATTCGCTGACGCAATTGCGCGCCAAACTCTACGCAGCCTATCCGCATTTCGCGGAAATCGACGCCATTGCGCCGGGCGTAAGCGGTGAAATTGCCGCACTTGCACAAAAAGCCGGTGAGATGGGCAAATCGGTATTTGCGTCGCCGGTCAAAGACTTCTATTTGACGAACCCGATAGCACGCGCATCTGCGGTCATGGCCGAATGTTCAGCCTTGGCACGCAACAACTTCAAAGCTGCGGCGGAATGAGCGCGAAGGAATAAGACGACAATGGACGCTTTCGTTTCGACCTATGTCTGGCCAACAGCCATCATGATCGGCCAGTCGCTGCTGCTGCTGGTCGCGCTCCTGATATTCATCGCATATATCCTGCTGGCCGACCGCAAGGTCTGGGCGGCGGTGCAACTGCGGCGTGGACCGAATGTGGTAGGCCCCTGGGGACTTTTCCAGTCCTTCGCCGATCTGTTGAAATTCGTGTTCAAGGAGCCTGTCATTCCGGCTGGCGCCAACAAGGGCCTGTTCCTGCTGGCGCCGCTGGTGTCCGTCACGCTGGCTCTGGCTGCATGGGCCGTCATCCCGCTGAATGCAAACTGGGTCATGGCGAACATCAATGTCGGCATCCTCTATGTCTTTGCCATATCTTCACTCGAAGTTTATGGCGTCATCATGGGCGGCTGGGCGTCGAACTCGAAATACCCCTTTCTGAGCGCCCTTCGCTCGGCCGCCCAGATGGTGTCCTACGAAGTCTCGATCGGTTTCGTTATCGTCACCGTGCTGCTCTGTGCCGGGTCGCTGAACCTGACCGATATCGTCAACTCGCAGCGCGACGGTCTCGGCACAATGGTGGGTCTGCCTGGTTCCTTCCTAGACTGGTACTGGCTGCCGCTGTTTCCGATGTTCATCATCTTCTTCATCTCGGCGCTGGCGGAGACCAACCGTCCGCCCTTCGATCTGGTCGAAGCGGAATCGGAACTGGTTGCCGGCTTCATGGTCGAGTATGGCTCTACCCCCTATATGATGTTCATGCTCGGGGAATATGCGGCCATCTGCCTGATGTGCGCGCTGACGACGATCCTGTTTCTCGGCGGCTGGCTGCCGCCGGTCGATGTCTGGTTCCTGAACTGGGTTCCCGGCATCATATGGTTCGTTCTGAAAGCATCGATGGTGTTCTTCATGTTCGCCATGGTAAAGGCCTTCGTGCCGCGCTACCGCTACGACCAGTTGATGCGACTTGGGTGGAAGGTTTTTCTGCCGCTGTCGCTCGCCATGGTCTTCATTGTTGCAGTCACGTTGAAGCTGGTTGTATGGGCCTGATGTCCGTACGCCGTTTCACAAAATTCGCCGGCGCCTTCCAGGCCGGCATGTTTGGAGGTTGATGATGGCCAGTCTGTCGCAAGCCGTCAGTTCACTGTTCCTCAAGGAATTCTTTGGCGCGTTTCTTCTATCGATGCGCTATTTCTTCGCGCCCAAGGCGACACTGAACTATCCCTTTGAGAAGGGGCCGATCAGCCCGCGTTTTCGCGGCGAGCATGCGCTGCGCCGTTACCCGAACGGCGAAGAACGTTGCATCGCCTGCAAGCTGTGCGAGGCGATCTGTCCTGCCCAGGCGATCACCATCGAGGCAGGCCCGCGCCGCAACGACGGCACCCGCCGCACGGTCCGCTACGACATCGATATGGTAAAGTGCATCTATTGCGGGTTTTGCCAGGAAGCCTGTCCGGTGGACGCGATTGTCGAGGGGCCCAACTTCGAATTCGCCACGGAAACGCGTGAAGAGCTCTACTACGACAAGGACCGGCTGCTTTCGAACGGCGACCGCTGGGAGCGGGAAATTGCCCGCAACATCGCAATCGACTCGCCGTATCGCTAAGGCGTTGGAAAGACTGCGCCAGCCGTGATGGGCCGGGGCAAACACTGATTAAGGCGCGACCGGCACCCCGGGGCGCCGACGGCAGGAATGGCGCAACGCTCTCCTTGCCGGGGGATGACGAAAAGGCACCGATCATGGGTCTGCAGGCTCTTTTTTTCTATCTGTTTTCATTCGTCGCGATCGCGTCGGCGTTTATGGTCATTTCGGCGCGCAACCCGGTGTATTCCGTGCTGTTCCTGATCCTGACCTTCTTCAATGCCGCCGGCTTGTTTCTTCTCACCGGCGCCGAATTTCTGGCGATGATCCTTCTCGTCGTCTATATCGGCGCGGTGGCAGTTCTCTTCCTGTTCGTCGTCATGATGCTCGACATCGATTTCACCCAGTTGCGCTCCGGCGTGCTGGAATATGCGCCTGTCGGAGCCTTGATCGGTCTGATCCTCGCGGCGGAACTGATCGTCGTCGTCGGCGGATCGACGCTGTCGCCGGAAATCGCCAAAACGATCTCGATGCCAATTCCCGCGATTGCCGACCGGACCAACACCGCGGCACTCGGGGATGTGCTCTACACGCACTATGTATACTTCTTCCAGATCGCCGGCCTCGTCCTGCTGGTCGCCATGATCGGCGCCATCGTGCTGACGCTGCGGCATCGTGAAAATATCAAGCGCCAGGATATCAGCCAACAGGTTGCCCGTTCGCCGAAGACCGCTGTCGAAGTGGTCAAGGTGAAGTCGGGGCAGGGCCTTTAAGACGGACGGGTTCAAGGAACAATCATCATGGAAATCGGTATTTCCCACTATCTGACCGTCAGCGCCATCCTGTTTACGCTCGGCGTCTTCGGCATCTTCCTCAACCGGAAGAACGTCATCATCATCCTGATGTCGGTCGAGCTTATCCTGCTTGCTGTGAACATCAACATGGTCGCCTTCTCGTCGTTCCTTGGCGACATCACCGGTCAGGTGTTTGCGCTTTTCATTCTGACTGTCGCCGCTGCGGAAGCCGCCATCGGTCTTGCAATTCTCGTTGTCTTCTACCGAAACCGCGGCTCGATCGCGGTTGAAGACATCAACATGATGAAGGGCTGAGCGGGCAATGAACACGCTTATTCAAGCCATTGTTTTCCTGCCGCTGATCGGCTTCCTGATCGTCGGCCTGTTCGGCACCTCGATCGGCGCCAAGGCGTCGGAATATGTCACCACCGGCTTCATGATCATCGTCGCCATCCTGTCCTGGATTGTCTTCTTCAATATTGCGCTCGGCGAGACGGAGATGGTCAAGGTCACCGTCATGCGCTGGATCCAGTCCGGCAGCTTCGATGCGGAATGGGCCTTCAGGGTCGATACGCTGACAGCTGTGATGTTCGTGGTCGTCAATACGGTATCCTGCCTCGTTCACCTCTACTCGATCGGCTACATGCACCACGATCCGCATCGGCCGCGCTTCTTTGCCTATCTCTCGCTCTTCACCTTCGCCATGCTGATGCTGGTGACGTCGGATAACCTGCTGCAGATGTTCTTCGGCTGGGAAGGCGTCGGTCTCGCCTCCTATCTGCTGATCGGCTTCTGGTACAAGAAGCCGTCGGCCTCGGCTGCCGCGATGAAAGCGTTCATCGTCAACCGCGTCGGCGACTTCGGCTTCGCGCTCGGCATCTTTGGCGTTTTCGTGCTGTTCGGTTCCATCAGCTTCGAGACGATCTTTGCTGCCGCGGCAAGCTATCTGCCGGCTGAGGGCGCTGCCGAAGGCGGGGAAGCGGTCATCAATCTGTTCGGCATGCATCTCGACAAGGCGGACGCGATTACCGGCATCTGCCTGCTGCTCTTCATGGGCGCCATGGGCAAGTCGGCGCAGTTTCTGCTGCACACCTGGCTGCCGGACGCCATGGAAGGCCCGACGCCCGTGTCGGCGCTGATCCATGCCGCGACAATGGTCACCGCCGGCGTGTTCCTCGTCGCCCGCATGTCGCCGCTGTTCGAATTGTCGCCGACCGCCTTGACCGTCGTTACCCTGGTCGGCGCCATCACGGCCTTCTTTGCAGCCACCGTCGGTCTCGTCCAGAACGACATCAAGCGCGTCATCGCCTATTCGACTTGCTCCCAGCTCGGCTACATGTTCGTGGCGCTCGGCGTCGGTGCCTACGGCGCTGCCATTTTCCACCTCTTCACGCATGCCTTCTTCAAGGCGCTGCTGTTCCTATGCGCCGGCTCGGTCATCCACGCCGTCGATGGCGAGCAGGACATGCGCCACATGGGCGGTCTGCGGCCGCACATCAAGGTGACGTACTGGATGATGATGATTGGAACGCTCGCCATCACCGGCGTCGGCATTCCCTTCAGCGGCATCGGTTTTGCCGGCTTCATCTCCAAGGACGTGATCATCGAAGCGGCCTATGCGTCGCACTCGCCACTGTCCGGCTTTGCCTTCACCATGCTGGTTGTTGGCGCCTGCTTCACGAGCTTCTATTCGTGGCGCCTCATCTTCATGACGTTCTACGGCAAGCCGCGGGCCTCCCACGAGGTCATGCACCATGTGCATGAATCGCCGCAGGTCATGCTTGTGCCGCTCTACATCCTCGCCTTTGGCGCAGTCGTTGCCGGCATGGTATTCGAAGGCTATTTCTATGGCCACCACTATGCCGAATTCTGGCAGGGGGCGCTCTTCACTTCTGCAGAGAACGAACTGCTGGAGGAATTCCATCACGTTCCGGTCATGGTGGCGTTGAGCCCGTTCATCGCTATGGTTCTGGGTTTTGCCACAGCCTGGTATATGTATATCCGCTCGCCAGAGACCCCGAAATATCTGGCTGAGCAGCATCGCGGCCTCTACCAGTTCCTGCTGAACAAATGGTACTTCGACGAGCTGTACGACTTCCTGTTCGTCCGTCCGGCCAAACGCATCGGCACTTTCCTCTGGAAGGAAGGCGACGGCCGCGTCATTGACGGCTATGGCCCCAACGGCATCGCCGCCCGCGTCATGGATGTGACCGACCGCGTCGTTCGCCTGCAGACCGGCTACCTCTACCACTACGCCTTCGTCATGCTGATCGGCATCGCGGCGCTTATTACCTGGATGATGCTCGGGAGTTCCTTCTGATGACCGATTGGCCCATTCTTTCCGCGGTCACCTTCCTGCCGCTGGCCGGTGTCGTCCTCCTGCTTTTGACGCGGGAAGACAGCGCTGCCGGCCGCCGCAACATCCTCAATATCTCCCTTCTGACAACGATCGTCACCTTCATCGTGTCGCTCTGGGTCTGGTGGAATTTCGACTACGCCAATCCGGGCTTCCAGATGGTGGAAAAACACGCCTGGCTCGGAACAGGGATCTCCTATCATCTCGGTGTGGACGGTATCTCCATCCTCTTCGTCGTGCTGTCGGCTTTCCTGATGCCGTTCTGCATCGCCGCAAGCTGGTTGACGATCGAGAAGCGCCTGAAACAGTACATGATCTGTTTCCTGCTTCTGGAAATCTTCATGATCGGCGTCTTCGTGTCGCTCGATATCGTGCTGTTCTATGTCTTTTTCGAAGCCGGCCTCATTCCGATGTTCATCATCATCGGCGTCTGGGGCGGCAAGGACCGGGTCTACGCATCCTACAAGTTCTTCCTCTACACGCTTCTCGGCTCGGTCCTGATGCTGCTCGCCATCATGGCGATGTACTGGCAGGCCGGTACGACGGACATTCCGGAACTTCTGGCCTATAATTTCCCGCACCAGATGCAGACCTGGCTGTGGCTAGCCTTCTTCGCCTCTTTTGCGGTGAAGATGCCCATGTGGCCGGTCCACACCTGGCTTCCGGACGCACACGTGCAGGCGCCGACGGCTGGTTCCGTCATTCTGGCGGGTGTTCTGCTGAAGCTCGGCGGCTACGGCTTCCTGCGTTTCTCGCTCGCCATGTTCCCGCTCGCGTCGGACTATTTCGCGCCCTTCGTCTTCACACTGTCGGTGGTCGCCATCATCTACACATCGCTGGTGGCGATGATGCAGACCGACATCAAGAAGCTGATCGCCTATTCATCGGTGGCCCATATGGGCTATGTCACGATGGGGATCTTTGCCGCCAATACGCAAGGCGTGCAGGGGGCGATCTTCCAGATGCTGTCGCACGGCATCGTCTCCGGCGCGCTGTTCCTTTGCGTCGGCGTTGTCTACGACCGGACCCATACCCGCGAGATCAGCGCCTATGGCGGCCTTGTGAGCAACATGCCGAAATATGCGGTCATCTTCATGGTGCTGACCATGGCCAATGTCGGACTGCCCGGAACGTCTGGTTTCGTTGGTGAAATCACCACGCTGCTGGGCGCCTTCCGCGCCAATACCTGGGTCGCCTTCTTTGCGACAACCGGTGTGATCCTGTCGGCCTGCTATGCGCTCTGGCTCTATCGCCGGGTCATTTTCGGCACGCTCGACAAGGAAAACCTGAAATCTCTTCTTGACCTCTCCGGCCGGGAAAAGGCGCTTCTTTATCCGCTTGTCGTGCTGACTATCTTCTTCGGCGTGTATCCGGCGCCGGTGTTCGATGTGACGGCAGCCTCGGTGGATGTGCTTGTGAACAATTATACTGCTGCTCTGCAGGCCGCGCAGAACGTTGCGCTTTTGCCGAAATGACGACGGGACGGAATTGAGATGACCACTGAAACATTCCTTCTGAGCCTGCACCTGTCGATGCCGGAGCTGATTCTTGCGATCGGCGCCATGGCTCTCCTGATGGTCGGCGTCTTCACAGGCGAAAAGTCCTTCGGGCTGGTCACCGGTCTTGCCGTGGCGGTGCTCGTAATTTCCGGCGGCTGGCTTGTCTTGCAGACTGGCGACGGGCAGGCCTATGGCGGCGTTTTCGTCTCGGACCCTTTTGCAAAATTCATGAAAGTGCTGACGCTTGCGGGCTCCGGCGTCGCTTTGGCCATGTCGTTCGGCGAAGCGCGGGCGTCGGGTATCGACCGGTTCGAATTTCCGGTGCTGGTGCTTCTGGCGACGCTCGGCATGCTGCTGATGATCTCGGCAAACGATCTCATCTCGGTCTATCTCGCGCTTGAGCTTCAGTCTCTCGCACTTTACGTCGTTGCCGCCATGAACCGCGACAATGTCCGCTCGACCGAGGCAGGGCTTAAATATTTCGTTCTCGGCGCCCTGTCGTCCGGCATGCTGCTCTACGGTATGTCGCTGGTCTACGGCTTTACCGGCCATACCGGCTTCCAGGCCATCGCAACCGCCTTGTCGGCGGAAGGCCGCTCACTGGGACTGGTCTTCGGCCTGGTCTTCATCCTTGCCGGCGTTGCCTTCAAAATCTCGGCGGTTCCCTTTCACATGTGGACGCCAGACGTTTACGAAGGCGCCCCGACTCCTGTGACGGCATTCTTTGCCGCTGCGCCGAAAATTGCGGCCATGGCAATGCTCATTCGCGTCGTCATCACGCCTTTCGAGCCGATCGTTGCGGATTGGCGCCAGATCGTCGTCTTCGTGTCGATAGCGTCCATGCTTCTCGGCTCCTTTGCGGCCATCGGCCAGCGCAACATCAAACGGCTGATGGCCTATTCGTCGATCGGTCACATGGGCTATGCGCTGGTCGGTCTCGCCAGCGGTTCGATGGCCGGCGTACGCGGCGTGCTGATCTACATGCTTGTCTACATGGTGATGACGCTTGGCACCTTTGCCTGCATTATGGCGATGAAGCGCAAGGACGGCGAACATGTTGAAAGTGTCGACGATCTGGCCGGCCTGTCCCAGACCAACCCTTTCATGGCGACGGTGCTCACGGTCCTGATGTTCTCACTTGCCGGCATCCCGCCACTCGCCGGTTTCTTCGCCAAGTATTTCGTGTTCATGGCCGCCATCGAGGCGCAACTCTATGCGCTCGCCATCATCGGTGTCCTCTCCTCGGTCGTGGGCGCCTATTACTATCTGCGTGTCATCAAGCTGATGTGGTTCGACGAAGCCAAAAGCGATTTCGCCCGGCCGTCCGGCATGTTGCGGCTGGTTTACGGTCTTTCCGGCCTGTTCATTACTGCCTACGTGCTGATCGGTGGACCAATCGGAACCGCGGCCGAAGTTGCCGCGCGGACCTTCTTTTGATCAGCCGGGCACGGCGTGGTGGAATTTCGCTCGATGATTTCCGCCACACGGCTCTCGGCGACGTCGGCTCGACAAACACCGAATGTCTGCTTCGGGCAAGAGCCGGTGACGAGGGACTGCACTGGATAACAGCCTTGCGGCAGATCGAGGGGCGCGGTCGCCGCGGTCGTGCCTGGACTTCCGAGCCGGGCAATCTCTACGCATCCTTGCTTTTGATCGATCCCGCTCCGCTTGCCAAGCTGCATTCGCTGCCCTTGGCCGTCGCTGTCGCGCTTCATCAGGCCGTTCAGGAGGTCATGCCGCTGGCATCGAACCCGGTCACGATCAAATGGCCTAACGATATTCTGATCGGCGGCAAGAAATGCTCTGGGATTCTGCTGGAGGGCGAAACATTGCCGGGCGGCCAGCAAGCGCTGGTGATCGGTTGCGGCGTCAACATTGCGCATGCGCCCGACCACGCGCTATACCCCGTTACCTGCCTTCACGCAGAAGGCGCCAGCGTTTCGACGGACGAGTTTTTTGCCCGCTTCTTTAAGACGATGGGCGAGGCATTAAATGACTGGGACAGGGGTGAAGGTGTGAGCAGCATCATCGCCCAATGGCGTGCCGCGGCGGGTGGCATCGGCCAGAAAATCACGGTCAACCTGCAGGACCGCTCGCTTTCCGGGCGGTTCGAGGGCATAGATGAAGACGGCCGGCTGGTCCTCGATACGGGGTCAGACACTGTACACCGCATTGCCGCCGGCGATGTGTTTTTTGGATGAGACAAGGCGCAAGCAACGAATGAGCAAAAAAGACGAACTCGTCTTCCTGCCCCTGGGCGGGGTTGGAGAAATCGGCATGAACCTGGCCTTGTACGGCTATGGCGAGCCGGCCAACCGCCAATGGATCATGGTCGATTGCGGCGTGACTTTTCCGGGGCTCGATCTGCCCGGTGTCGATCTCGTGCTGCCGGATATCCGCTTCCTTGCAAAAGAGCGCAAGAACCTGAAAGGCATCATCATCACGCATGCCCATGAGGATCATTACGGCGCGCTTGCCGATCTTTGGCCGGGTCTCAATGTTCCGGTCTACGCTTCACCCTTTACCGCAGGCATGCTCGAAGCCAAGCGCAGCTATGAGCGCAGCCGCGCGGAAGTGCCGATCACGATCTTCAAGGAAGGCGACCGCATCACTGTCGGGCCTTTTGAAATTGAGGCCATCGGCGTCAACCATTCGATCCCCGAGCCAATGTCTCTGGTAATCCGCACGCCGCTTGGCAATCTTGTCCATACCGGCGACTGGAAGATCGATCACGCGCCGTCGCTTGGGCCGTTTACCGATGAGGCCCGTTTCCGTGCCGTCGGCGACGAAGGCGTGCTGGCGCTGATGTGCGACAGCACCAATGCTGTGCGAGACGGCGTATCTCCTTCGGAAGAGGAAGTCTCCGCGAGCCTCACGAAAATCATCCAGAGCGCCCAGGGCCGGGTTGCGATCACCACCTTTTCCTCCAATGTCGGGCGCATTCGCTCCATCGCCAAGGCGTCTGCCGCCGCCGGGCGCGAAGTGCTTCTGCTTGGAAGTTCGATGAAGCGCGTGGTGCAGGTTGCCCGCGATGTCGGCCTGATGGAAGGGCTCAATCCCTTCATCGCCGAGGACGAGTTCGGCTATATCCCGCGCGACAAGGTGGTCGTCATCCTGACGGGAAGCCAGGGCGAATCCCGCGCGGCGCTTGCCAAGATCGCCCGCGACGAGATGCGAAATGTTGCTTTCACGGCCGGCGACACGGTGGTGTTTTCGTCGCGCGCCATTCCCGGAAACGAGAAGGCGATCAACGACATCAAGAACGGCCTCGTCGAGCAGGGCATTTATATCGTCACGGATAACGAAGCGTTGGTGCATGTTTCCGGCCACCCGCGCCGCAACGAATTGCAGCAGATGTACCAGTGGACGCGGCCACAGATTCTTGTGCCGGTTCACGGCGAGGCAGTGCATCTGTCCGCGCAGACGGAACTAGGCCTGCAGGCGGGCATCAAGACCGTGCCGCGGGTGCGAAACGGTGATATCCTGCGCCTTGCGCCAGGTCCGGCAACGGTCATTGGCACGGCGCCGCATGGCCGCATCTACAAGGATGGCAGCCTGATCGGCGATTTCGAGGAGATGGGGATCGGCGAACGCCGCAAGCTTTCCTTTGCCGGACATGTCTGCGTCAATGTCGTGCTGGACGAGCGTTACGACTTCAATGCCGATCCGGATGTCGTGACCATCGGCCTGCCGGAGTTCGACGACGAAGGCGAGGACATGAACGACACGCTCTATGATGCCGTGCTCGGCGCTGTCGAGAGCATACCCCGCGGCAAACGCAAGGATCTCGCCATGGTGCAGGAAGCTGTGCGTCGTGCCGTTCGCGGGACGACCAACGAGATATGGGGCAAGAAGCCGGTCGTAACCGTTTTCATCAACAAGCTGTAACCACGGCGGGGCGGCGATAGCTATGCTGGGACGGGTCAACCACATTGCTCTTGCCGTGCCGAACCTGGCCGAGGCAATCGAAACCTATACCTCTACACTCGGCGCATCCGTTTCCGAGCCTGAACTGTTGCCTGAGCATGGCGTCCGTGTGGTGTTCGTGACGCTGGAAAACACCAAGGTGGAACTGCTGGAGCCGCTCGGCGAGACTTCACCGATCGCGGCTTTCCTCGCAAGGAACCCGGGTGGCGGCATGCATCACATCTGTTATGAGGTCGATGACATCATATCGGCTCGCGACCGGCTCGTCGCTGCCGGCTGCAGAGTGTTGGGCGATGGCGAGCCGAAGTTCGGCGCCCACGGCAAGCCCGTCCTTTTTCTGCATCCCAAGGATTTCTTCGGGACGCTGATCGAGCTGGAGCAGGTGTGACAGAAAGGCGCGAACTACCGGTTTGTCCATCGCCGCACATCGCGGTATAAGCAGACGATAATCATACGAAGCCGGTCATGGGCTTCGTGCCGGGCAGCGAGAGACCGACATGCCGTTGTTTTCGACATTTGCGATTTACTTCATTATCTGGTGGCTGACGCTTTTCATGGTTCTGCCAATCGGCTTGAGAACGCAGGCGGAAGAAAAGAGCGTCGTGCCGGGAAGCGTCGAGAGCGCACCGTTGCGGTTTCGGGGATGGCGGGTCTTCGTCATGACCTCGGTGCTGGCAGCAGTCATTCATTTGACCTGGTACATCCTGTCCGTTCGCCTTGGTTATGGACTTGACGCCATCCCGCAATTTGCACCGAAGTTCTACTGACGATGACGCTCCGCAAAGAGTGGGCGTCCAAGCGATAGCAGAGCCTTACCGGCTGGCTCCGCAAATGAAATGATTTGCTGACTGAAAAATGCCATGATCGTGGCGACGGGATGAATTCGAATTGTTTGCAGGTTGGGATAAAGTCAAAAAAAAACAAGGCTAAAAGCCTTGTTCTTAAAGTATCGCGTGATCTATAATCCGTTTCCGGTGGCTGCGTATAACCGCGCCTAAGATCTTATCCTCCCAAGACTTGACCGCGAAATCGACAAGAATTTAATCTCCCTGCCTCTTTTCTGAGCCGAAACTAGCTCAAACATTATGCGTTGTCATCATATTTTTTTGCATTTTTGTTACACTTGAGCAAAATTTTCCGATTGACATCGACCATCACTTTCCGGTTATTAGTCCGCTTTTTTCCCGTCTTTAGATCCCGGCATATATCCTGCCGTCCATTGCCGGATTACCTTGCAACATGACGGGTTTTCTTCCTTCCGCGAAGCGTTTATGAACGCGGGGCACGGTTCTGAAGTTGCCCGCCGCCAGCCGGATCGACGATGTTCCCTGCAGTCCAGATTGACGATCCCGATGCGCTCAACGCGCGACGGGCTTTGCAAGTTCAACCTTATTTCGCCCGAATCCATCGATAGTGCGAAGTGCATCAAGTCCCGGAACCCGTCCATGCGCCTGTCCCGCTTTTTCATGCCTATCTTAAAAGAAAATCCGAAGGAAGCGGAGATCGTTTCCCATCGGCTGATGCTGCGCGCGGGCATGATCCGCCAGCAGTCCGCGGGGATTTATAGCTGGCTGCCGCTCGGCAAGCGGGTTCTCGACAAGGTGAACGGCATCATTCGGGAAGAACAGAACCGGGCCGGTGCCGTCGAGCTTCTGATGCCGACCCTGCAGTCGGCCGAGCTATGGCAGGAAAGCGGTCGCTATGACGCTTACGGCAAGGAAATGTTGCGCATCAAGGACCGGCAGGACCGGCCAATGCTCTATGGACCTACCAATGAGGAAATGATCACAGACGTGTTCCGTTCGACGATCAAGTCCTACAAGGATCTGCCGCTCAATCTCTATCATATCCAGCTGAAATTCCGTGACGAGATCAGGCCGCGTTTCGGCACCATGCGCTCGCGCGAGTTCCTGATGAAGGATGCCTATTCCTTCGATCTCGACCGGGAAGGGGCCGTCCAGTCCTACAACCGGATGTTCGCCGCCTATCTCAGGACCTTCTCGCGGCTTGGCCTGCGCGCCATTCCGATGCGCGCCGACACCGGCCCCATCGGCGGTGATCTCAGCCATGAGTTCATCATTCTCGCCGATACCGGCGAATCGGAAGTCTTCTGCCACAAAAACTTCCTCGATTTCGATATCCCGGCTGAAGATACAGATTTCTGGGATGCCGATGCGATGAAGGCGGTTTTCGACCGGTGGACTTCGGTTTATGCCGCGACATCCGAGATGCACGACGAAGCAGCCTTCGGCGCGATCGATGAGCAGTCGAAGATCTCTGCCCGGGGCATAGAAGTGGGCCACATCTTCTATTTCGGAACGAAATATTCCGAGGCCATGGGCGCCAAGGTGCAGGGCCCCGATGGCAAGGAACACACGGTCCATATGGGCTCCTACGGCATCGGCCCGACCCGCCTCGTACCGGCCATCATCGAAGCGTCCCATGACGAGAACGGCATCATCTGGCCGGCCTCCGTCGCGCCCTTTGGTGCTGTCGTCATCAATATGAAGTCCGGCGACGCGGCCTGTGACGCAGCGTGCGAAACACTCTACAGCGCTTTGAACACGGCGGGTCTCGATCCGCTTTACGACGACAAGGAAGATCGCGCCGGCACGAAGTTCGCGACCGCCGATCTGATCGGCATTCCCGTGCAGATCATCGCGGGCCCACGCTCCGTCGCAAGCGGCGAGGTCGAGCTCAAGGATCGCAAGACAGGCGCACGCGAAACATTGACCGTCGAGGCGGCGATCAACAAACTGACCGCTTCGAATTAAGGGGCACGGCATGAGCGCGACCACGCTAGACGAGGACAAGCCGGCGGTAGCGGCCAAGCCGCCCGGCCGGGCCTTTTCGACCTTCGAGCGCATGGTGGCGTGGCGGTACCTGCGCTCGCGGCGCAAGGAAGCCTTCATCTCGGTGATCGCCGGATTTTCCTTCATCGGCATCATGCTCGGCGTTGCGACGCTGATCATCGTAATGGCCGTGATGAACGGATTTCGCACGGAGCTGATCTCGCGCATCCTCGGTATCAACGGCCACATGATCGTGCAGCCGCTTGATGGGCCGCTCAACAACTACGCTGAGCTTGCGACGAAATTTTCCGGCGTCACGGGCGTGACCATGGCGATCCCGATGATCGAGGGGCAGACGCTGGCGTCAGGCCCCGGCGGCGCCGGCACGGGCGCGCTGGTGCGGGGCGTGCGTGCCGACGATCTTGCAAAGATGAGGTCGATCTCGGACCATCTCGTCTCCGGCGATCTCGTCGGGTTTGCGGCGGGCACCGGCGTTGCCATCGGATCGCGCATGGCCGAGCAGCTCGGCATTACCGCCGGGGGCACGATCACGCTTGTCGCGCCAGAGGGCGACATCACGCCAATGGGCGTCAATCCGCGCGTCAAGTCCTATACGGTTTCGGCCATCTTCGAGATCGGCATGTCGGAATATGATGCGTCGATCATCTTCATGCCGCTCGAAGAAGCGCAACTCTATTTCAATGCCGAAGGGATCGTGCAGTCGATCGAACTCTTCGTCACCAATCCCGACCTCGTCGATGATCTCCGCCAGCCCATTGAAGACGCCGCCGGCCGCCAGGTGCTGATCAGCGACTGGCGCGACCGCAACAAGACATTCTTTTCAGCACTTCAGGTGGAGCGCAATGTCATGTTCATGATCCTGACGCTGATCGTTCTGGTGGCGGCGCTGAATATCGTGTCGGGGCTGATCATGCTGGTCAAGGACAAGGGCAGCGACATCGCCATCCTGCGCACCATGGGCGCGTCCTCCGGGTCGATTATGCGCATCTTTTTCATGACGGGGGCCGCCATCGGCATTGTCGGAACTTTCGCCGGCGTGCTTCTCGGCGTGGTGGTCTGCCTGAATGTCGAATCGATCCGCCAGTTCTTTTCCTGGATCTCCGGAACGACATTGTTCAATCCGGAGCTTTATTTCCTCAGCCAGCTTCCGGCCGACATGAATCCGGGGGAGACGATTTCGGTCGTCCTCATGGCCGTCGGGCTGTCCTTCCTTGCCACGATCTTTCCGGCCTGGCGCGCCTCGCGCCTCGATCCGGTTCAAGCTCTGCGCTACGAATAACAAGGGTAAAAAGAAAATGACTGCGCGCGTGGCACTGCAGCTTACCGGCGTCGAGCGCCATTATTCTCAGGGTGAAGAGAGGCTTTCGATCCTGAAGGGCGCTGATTTCTCGCTTCATGGCGGCCAGACTGTGGCGCTTGTCGCGCCATCCGGCACGGGCAAGTCGACGCTTCTGCACCTCGCCGGGCTGCTGGAGCGCCCGGACGCCGGCGAGGTCCTGATCAACGGTCAATCCTGTGGTGCGCTCGGCGACGAGCAGCGCACGGCCATACGCCGCAACGATATCGGCTTCGTCTACCAGTTTCATCATCTGTTGCCGGAATTCACGGCAATCGAAAACATCATGATGCCGCAGCTGATCGCCGGCCTCAACAAGGCCGAGGCCCGAGAGCGCGCTGCCGCCCTGCTGGACTATATGCGCATCGGTCACCGCGCCGAGCATCGGCCTTCGGAGCTCTCGGGCGGCGAGCAGCAGCGCGTCGCAATCGCGCGTGCCGTGGCCAACGCGCCTCTGGTGCTGCTGGCCGACGAACCGACGGGCAATCTCGATCCGGAAACGGCGGGCTATGTCTTCGAAGCGCTGGAGGCTCTGGTGCGCCAGTCGGGCCTGGCGGCGATGATCGCGACCCACAACTACGATCTTGCCTCTCGCATGGACCGGCGGGTCACGATCGAGGACGGCAAGGTGGTCGAGCTTTAGAGCCGTCCGGATTTACGGACGACCGCAGGCGGACTGGCCCCGCTCGTCCGACCAGTCCGTAAGGAGCACGATCTCGCCGGTGGTGGCGACAGGGTTGCCGTTGCTTTCGCCCTTGCCGGTCAACACGTTCAGATCGCAGTCAAAGCTATTGTCCGGATCCAGTGTATCGTAGGACGTATAGGTATAGCCCGCGACGACGAAATCGAAGTTGCGGTAGGCGATGGTGAGTTTCTGCTCCCATCGATCCCGGCCGATCGCGTCATTGTGAGAGGTGATCAGGATCGAGCCGTTCGGCAAGGCGGCGATGGACGGTTCCTGGCCAAATGTTTCCAGATTGCCCCAGATCTTGTTCGGAGCGACTGTCTTCACGTGCAGCCGGTTTGTCTCGCCTTTCAAGAAAATATAGACCGCATGGTCTTCCTCGTTGTTGCTGGCTGCCGGTTCGACCAGCATTGCAAGGTCCGGGCTTCCATCCTTGTCCCAGTCACCTGTTGCCGCCGAAATGATCCTGCCGGGATCGAGTGTCTCCGCCTGCACACTGAACGCAGTCAGGCAAAATAAGATAGTCGCGGCGGTCTTCGGCAGCGTCATGATCGATCCCTTTGGCTTCATTGCTGCCAAACTAATCGGCGGAACGCTTGACGTCCAGAGATCCGGATATACCCATCGATGTTTTAGAGCGGCACCCGATCTGACTGAATCGCGCCGGCTATTCAAATCGTGATTTGTCTGATTCAAAAGGAGCCGCCGGATGGAGGCGGCGGATATGTCGAAGGCTTTATCGATGGATTTGCGGGTGCGTGCTCTTGCTGCGGTTTCGCAGGGCCTGTCGCATCGGGCGGCGGCTGAACGTTTTGAGGGGAGCGCCGCCAGCATCAGCCGCTGGCGCAAGCTTGAGCGTGACCAAGGCGATGCCCGGCCTCGTGCCCTGGGCGGAGATCGGCGCTCCGCCCGCATCGATGCGCATATGAATGCCATCCTCGAAGCCTTGGGGCCGCACAAGGATGCGACCATCGAAGAGGTGCGGCGTAGCCTTGCCGAACAAGGACTGTTCTTCGGCTTCGGCACGATCCAGCGTTTCTTTGCCCGTCACACCATCACGCGTAAAAAAAGAGCGCGCACGCCTCGGAGCAAGACCGTCCCGACATCCTGAAGCGGCGGCAGGAATGGTTCGATGGCCAGATCGACCTCGACCCCGCGCGCCTCGTCTTCATCGGAGAGACCTGGGCTTCGACAAACATGGCGCGACGCCATGGCCGATGTGCAAGAGGCGAGCGCCTGCGCATCAGCGTTCCTCATGGTCATTGGAAAACCACAACCTTCATCGGAGCGCTGACGTTACGCGGCTTCATTGCGCCTTTCGTCATCGACAGACCGGTTAACCGCATCATTTTCGAAACATATGTCGAGAAGGTATTGCTGCCCGAGCTTCGGCCCGGTGACATCATCGTCATGGACAACCTGTCCAGCCACAAGGGGCCAAGGGTGCGGGAAATGATCGAGAGCGTCGGCGCGAGGCTCGAATACCTCCCGCCATACAGTCCGGATTTCAATCCCATCGAAAACGCGTTCTCAAAACTCAAGGCTCTGCTACGCAAGGCAGCCAAGCGATCCATCGGCGGCCTCTGGACAACCATCGGCCAATTGCTCAACCTTTTCACCCCAAACGAATGCCAGAACTATTTCGCCGCCGCTGGATACGATGCAACATGATCGGATTCCGCTCTAGCGAGACGGCCTCTGAATATCACATAAAATTGCTTGACGATGGAACAAATATAGAACATAAAAAGAACATTACGGAACAGGAGACATGCAATGACCGATTTTATTCGTGACCTCGCCGCGTTTGCCTCGATCGCCATGTTCGTCGCCAGTTTCTCCATCATTGTGATGGGAATGTAATGCCTTCGGCTTGTTCACGACGGTGGCTGTGGACAAGCCGCCGTTTACCGTCAGAAATTTCGGTTTTGGCCGGATGAGATGACACTCAGACGAGAAAACCGGTTATTCTGGAGCCCGGCTGGAATCGGGGTGTGGAATGGCGGATCTGGGAAACGGCAAGCGGCAGGATCATTTGGTCGCTGATGGCGGATCGCCGCAATTCGTGCATCTCCGTGTCCACTCTGCCTTCTCGCTGCTCGAAGGCGCATTGCCGATCAAGAAGATCATTGGCAAGGCAGTTGCGGACAGTCAGCCGGCGATCGGAATTGCGGATACCAACAATCTGTTTGCCGCACTCGAATTTTCGCAGAAATGCATGGACGACGGCCTTCAGCCCCTGATCGGCTGCCAATTGTCGATCGATATGGAGGACGAGGCCGAGGGTGAGAAGCGCGGCCATGCGCAACATCTGGCCAAGCTTCCTGCGGTCGTGCTGATCGCGGCAACGGATGCTGGCTATGTCCGCCTGGTCGATATCGTCAGCCGCGCCTATCTGGGCGGCGAAGCAAACCAGTCGGTCCGTATCGCGCTGTCATGGCTGACCGAGGGCGGGACGGATGGCCTGATCGCGCTCACGGGTGCTGTTGGCGGACCCGTCGATATGGCTTTGAAGGCTGGCCATGTAGGATTGGCCGAGGCGCGTCTGAAGACGCTCGCATCCCTGTTCGGCGACCGGCTTTATGTCGAGCTGCAGCGTCATGGAAAGTTCGACCGTCGCCATGAGGGACGGATCATCGATCTCGCCTACAAGCTTGAGCTGCCGCTGGTGGCGACGAACGAACCGTTCTTTCCGTCACCGGCCGAATTCGATGCCCATGATGCGCTGATGGCCGTCGCCCACAATGCCATGGTCTCGGACGACAGCCGCTTCCGCCTGACGCCGGATCATCACATGAAGAGCCGCAGGGAGATGGCGGCCTTGTTTGCCGACCTTCCGGAAGCGCTCGAAAACACGATCGAGATCGCCCGGCGTTGCTCGTTCGTTTTGAAAACACGGGCGCCGATCCTGCCACGTTTTACAGGCGGATCGGACGATCCGGCCGAGGCCGAGCGGGAGGAAGCGCTGGAATTGCGCCGGCAGGCCATCGAGGGACTGGACGAAAGGCTGGTGAAGCTTGGCATGTCGCCGGGCTATACCGAGGCAGAGTATCGCGAGCGTCTGGACTTCGAACTCAGCGTCATCGAGAAGATGAAGTTTCCCGGCTACTTCCTGATTGTCGCCGACTTCATCAAATGGGCCAAGAATCAGGATATTCCTGTCGGTCCCGGTCGCGGGTCGGGTGCCGGCTCGCTGGTTGCCTATGCGCTGACCATCACCGATGTCGATCCCTTGCGCTTCTCCCTGCTGTTCGAACGTTTCCTCAACCCCGACCGCGTTTCGATGCCCGACTTCGACATCGACTTCTGCCAGGACCGGCGCGAAGAGGTGATCCGTTACGTGCAGCGCAAATACGGGCGCGAACAGGTGGCGCAGATCATCACCTTCGGCTCGCTGCAGGCGCGCGCGGCACTTCGCGACGTCGGCCGCGTTCTTGAAATGCCCTATGGTCAGGTCGACAAGATCTGCAAGATGGTACCCAACAATCCCGCCAATCCGACGACGCTGGCCAAGGCGATCGAGGAGGAGCCGCGCTTCCAGGAAGAGGTCGACAAGGAGCCGGTCATCGGCCGTCTGCTCGATATCGCCCAGAAGATCGAAGGGCTTTACCGCCATGCCTCGACTCACGCCGCCGGCATCGTCATCGGCGACCGGCCGCTGTCGCAGCTTGTGCCGATGTACCGAGATCCGCGCTCCGACATGCCGGTCACCCAGTTCAACATGAAATGGGTGGAGCAGGCGGGTCTGGTCAAGTTCGACTTCCTGGGTCTGAAGACGCTGACGGTGCTGAAGGTCGCAGTCGATTTCATCAGGAAACGCAATATTTCCGTGGCGCTTGAAGCGCTGCCGCTCGATGATCAGCCGACCTATGACATGCTCTCGAAGGGCGATACCGTCGGCGTGTTCCAAGTCGAAAGTGCGGGCATGCGCAAGGCCCTGATCGGCATGCGGCCGGACTGCATCGAGGACATCATCGCGCTGGTGGCGCTGTATCGTCCGGGGCCGATGGAAAACATCCCGGTTTACAACGCCCGCAAACATGGCGACGAGGAAATCGAATCGATCCATCCGAAGATCGATTACCTGCTCAAGGAGACCCAGGGCGTCATTGTTTATCAGGAGCAGGTGATGCAGATCGCCCAGGTCCTGTCGGGCTATTCGCTCGGCGAAGCCGATCTTCTGCGCCGCGCCATGGGCAAGAAGATCAAGGCGGAAATGGACATGCAGCGTGCCCGTTTCGTCACCGGCGCCGTGGCAAACGGCGTTTCCAAACCGCAGTCGGACATGATCTTCGATCTTCTGGCCAAGTTCGCCAATTATGGCTTCAACAAGTCACATGCTGCAGCCTACGCCATCGTTTCCTACCAGACGGCCTATCTCAAGGCCCATTTCCCGGTCGAGTTCCTCGCCGCGTCGATGACGCTCGACATGTCGAACACCGACAAGATCAATGATTTCCGTCAGGACGCGATGCGCCTGGGCATTGCTGTCATCCCGCCGTCCGTCCAGACATCGTTCCGTCGTTTCGAGCCCGGCGACCAGCGCATCTACTATTCGCTTTCGGCAATCAAGGGCGTCGGCGAAGCGGCTGTGGATCATATCGTCGAGGTCCGGGGCGATGTGCCCTTCGCCAATCTGGAGGACTTCTGCCTCCGGATCGATCCGAAGCTGCTCAACCGCCGTGTTTTCGAAAGCCTGATCTGCGCCGGTGCCTTCGATTGTTTCGGTTACGACCGGGCCGAGTTGGCCGGCGGCCTGGACCGCATTCTGGGCTTTGCGCAGATCGCCCAGGCCAACAAGGTGAGCGGCCAGAGCGACATGTTCGGGGCAGGGGCTGCCACGGGGCCGGAAAAGATCAGCCTGCCTGCCTATTCCCCCTGGCTGGCATCGGAAAAGCTGCACCGCGAGTTTCAGGTGCTGGGCTTCTATCTCTCCGCCCACCCGCTCGACACCTACAACGATCTTCTTGCCAAGATCCGCGTACAGACCTTCGCCGATTTTTCGGCTGCGGTGAAGAAGGGGGCGACCGCCGGCCGCCTTGCCGGCACCGTCACGTCGAAGCAGGAGCGCAAGACCCGTACCGGCAACAAGATGGGCATTGTTGCCTTTTCAGATTCGACCGGCCAGTTTGAAGCGGTGCTGTTTTCGGAAGCGCTCAACCAGTATCGCGACCTGCTGGAGCCCGGCAAGTCTCTGGTCATGACGGTCCAGGCGGAGGAGCGGCCGGAGGGAATCGGGCTGCGCATCCAAACCCTACAGTCGCTGGAGGAGCGCTCCTTGCAGATGCAGAAGGCCTTGCGCGTCTATGTCCGTGATTCCGGGCCGTTGCGCTCTGTCGCGACGCATCTCAACACGCGCGGCGATGGCCTTGTTTCTTTCATCGTCATCAAGGACAACGGACAGCGCGAGATCGAGGTCGAACTCAACGAGAAATACAGGATTTCTCCCGAGATCGCCGCGGCTCTCCGTTCGGCACCCGGCGTTATCGATGTCGAGCTTGTCTGAACGGGGCCGGAGACCTTTCAGCTCTTGGATTTTGCGCGGGTAATGGTCACGAAGTCGGTGCCATCGCCGGTTTCCTGACCAAGGCCCATGTCGGAGATGGTCAGCGACGAACCTTCGGTGAGCAGTTCGCCGATCCGTTGGCGTGCATCGTCGGCAATCGAAATGCGTGCCAGGGTTCGCTGGAGAACATTGAAGGCCGTCGCATCTTCTTCCACCGTGATGCCAAGCCTCTTCTTCATCGGCCCGGGAAGATGATTATCCATCGTTGTGGCGAACCATTCGCCCTTGCCGGTCGCGGGATTTATATCCTGGAACTGGAGAAAGTGTGTGCCGAGTGCGATCTCCGGCTGGGTGATTGTGACGGGGATTTCAAACAAGGGTTCG
Organism: Pararhizobium gei; assembly: GCF_029223885.1. Lineage (NCBI taxonomy): Bacteria > Pseudomonadati > Pseudomonadota > Alphaproteobacteria > Hyphomicrobiales > Rhizobiaceae > Pararhizobium > Pararhizobium gei. Next base: position 1,970,065 of record NZ_CP119409.1, read on the forward strand.
AAGTTCCGGCGGACCAGAAGCTGGCCGTTCGGCGGTTTGCCCTTGCCGGCCTTTGCATAAAGAGCGTCCACCAAAGCGTCCGTTACCCGGCCGTCGATGGCAATGTTTTCGGCAGTTTGAAACGCCTTGATCGCTTCGAAGGTCAGAGCCCCGGCATAGCCGTCCGGGACGCCTGCGGCATAGCCCAACTGATTGAGCAATGCCTGGATGTCCAGCATCTGTTCGCGCTGGCCGCGATGGGTGATCAGCATCCGAAGCGGCGGTTCGTCCTTCTTCTCGGCCACGGGAGCGGCCAGCGGATTTGGATCGATGGTTGCGACCTCGATGCTGCCCTGATGGATCTGCGAGACGCTCGGCCGAAGCATTGCGTCCGAGAGCAGCGCCGGTTGGGCCGCCACGGGCTGGAAGAGAAAGGCATTGGCGATCGGTGACGGGGCCACCTGCCTGTCGGAGATGAGCACATGCAAACCCCGGTCCGTCATCTTGAACAATTGCTTGGCAAAGCTGTTCGGCAGTCGGACGCAGCCATGCGAGGCGGGATAGCCAGGTACATGCCCCGAGGCATGCAGGGCAATGCCGGACCAGGTCAGGCGCTGCATGAAGGGCATCGGCGCATTCGAGTAGATGTTGGATTTGTGATGCCGCCGCTTTTCCAGAATGGAGAAGACCCCGGTGGGCGTAGCATGCCCCTTCTTTCCCGTCGAGACATTGGAAGTCGCGATCACCGTGTCGCCATCGTAGACGACCAGCGTTTGCTGATCCTTCGACACGACGATCTGCAGCGGTGGCTGGCCGCCGGCAAGAGCGGTGCTGGCACCGAGAACGAAAGCGAAACCGAAGCCAAATGCGAAACGCAGAACCATGGACACACCCGGACGAGAAGAACGACGATGAGTTTAGACTGAGAGATTTAAGGAAGATTTGCTGTTCCACCCGGAACAGTGGCGGCGCCATCACGATTTCGTGCGGCGCCCCTTGCCAAAGGTGTAGCCCGTCTCGACCGTGTCCTTGCCGAATTTGTCGCGCAAAGCGTTCATCGCAGCCTCGGCGGCTGCCCGACGGCTTGCCTGTGCATCGACAAGGTCGGGCGGGTCGGCAAGACCGGGCTCTGAAAGATCGGAAACGCCAATGCCGATCAAACGGAATTTGGTACCATCGGTTTCGCGGTCGAGCAGTTGCATGCCGGTTCGGAAAATCCTGTCGGCAAGCTGCGTCGGGCTATCCAGCCGACGGTTGCGGGTTCTGATCTTGAAGTCGGCGGTCTTCAGCTTGAGCACGACGGTCTGGCCGGCGGTTTCCGACTTGCGCAGCCGGTGTGCCACCTTTTCGCTGAGCCGCCGCAGATGCGACACGAGGTCGCCGTAGTCGCAGAGATCGTCATTGAAGGTCGTCTCGGAAGAAACGCTCTTTGCCTCGCCGTTGATTTCGACGGCGCGCTCGTCCTGTCCGCGCGACAGCCGGTAGAGCCGCTGCCCCATCGTGCCGTAGCGCTTCATCAGATCGGTTTCATCCATCCGCTGCAATTGGCCGATGGTCCTGATGCCGTCGCGCTCGAGCGTCGAGGCAAACGCCTTTCCGACACCCCAGATCAGCGTTACCGGCTTGTCCTTGAGAAAACCCAGGGCATCGGCCGCGCCGATGACGGAAAAGCCGCGGGGTTTTTGCAGATCGGATGCGACTTTTGCCAAGAATTTGCAGTAGGACAGACCGACCGATACGGTAATGCCGATCTCCTGTTCAATGCGCCTGGCAAGTTTCGCAAGCGTGCGGGCAGGCGGGTCGTGATGCAGCCGTTCCGTTCCATCAAGCTCCAGAAAGGCTTCGTCGATCGACAGCGGCTGGACCAGCGGCGTCAGATCCTGCATCAGCATCCGAACTTCACGGCCGACCCGGACATATTTCTCCATGTCCGGCTTGATGACGACGGCCTGCGGGCAGGCTTCCAGCGCCTTGAACATCGGCATGGCCGAGCGCACGCCGTGAATACGCGCAATGTAGCAGGCCGTGGAGACGACACCGCGTTTTCCGCCGCCGATGATCACCGGTTTGTCGGCCAGTTCCGGATTGTCCCGTTTCTCGACGGAGGCGTAAAAGGCGTCGCAGTCGATATGGGCGAGCGTGAGCGTATAGAGTTCCGCATGATAGACCAGACGTGGGCTGCCGCAGGCGCGACAGCGACGCAAGCCTCCAGGCTCTTCCGTCATGCAATCGCGGCAAAAGCCGGGAACTTGTAACTTATCTGCCATTGCCCGGAACAAACATTGAACGTTTCCACGATACGCTCTAAGCTCCCGACTCTCAAGAGACGGGGCAGGCAATCAGATGACGATTCTGCGCAGGGACCATCCAGCAAAATCGCCAAACAGCCGGCGTCTTTCTCCTGGAAATCTATGTGGCGAGGTGGCGTCTGATGATGGCAGCCGCTTCCGGCCAGCTGGCGGCCTTTATAATGCCTTTGCCGGGTTCGGGGGCGAGCGCCCGGAAATCGGCATTCGCCATCATATTGATCAGCAGACATCCGGGAGCATGGTCGCGTGCCGAATGCAGATTGCGAAGAATGTCGTCGATGAAGACAAGCCGGTGGCATCGCCCGTCATGCAGACATCGAATGATCGGCCCCTTGTGGTCTGTGCTCGCCAGCAAAGGGTAGCAGAGCCCGTGACGGTCGAGCAGCGACCTGCGGACGGCGCTGTGCCGTGGAGCCATTTTTGTGAGAAAGACGATATCGGCATCCGCGGAGAGGGCCGCCAATGTCTCTACGACCTGATCCGCCGGCGTCTGCCATTCGTCCTGCTGGGCATAGAACGCATCGAGCAGTTCCGTCACCAGAGTGTCGGCTATCTCGATGCCGCTGGCAAGATCGATGATGTTGCCATGCAGCCGGAACGAGCGAGGCAGCAGTTCGCGACCCGAGGCAAGCAGGAAATTGCGGAACGGGGTCAGGAACTCCAGCACCACCTCGTCAATATCGCAGACGACAAGAGGCCGCTCGGACAGGTGCACATGGTCCAACGACACTATTTCGGACAAAGTCAGAAATCCCCGGCTTCCGGACCGGACAGCGCGGTATGGGCACGCACCACCATGTCCGGGCTGATGCCGCTGGCGGCAGAAAAGGCGAGCAGCGTCGGTTCGTGGCCCATCAGGAAATCGATGACGCCTGCCAGGAAGCCTGGATCGGCCGCGGCATGACGCAGGTTCGACGGATCGGTGCCGGTGAGAGCGAGGAAACGACCGAGCAGTTCTGGTTCATTTGCCAGCCAGGCAAGAGCGACGATTGCGGTTTCTTCTGCCGGTGTCAAAATAATGCGTCCTCGTTAGCTTCAGGTGATTTCTCCGGGAAATATTACCTGTTTTTCAACCAAATAGCTTTACCGTGCAGTTTCCGGGAACTGGGCAGGACACTGGTGTGTACCTTATAGGCGCGCATAGGGCTTGCAAGCCGGAGCTTCAGAACAAGGGACCGAAATGCCCAAGCAGGTGATGATTGTTGAAGACAACGAGCTGAATATGAAGCTCTTTCGCGACCTGATCGAGGCATCCGGTTATACGACCATCCAAACCCGCAACGGAATGGAAGCTCTTGATCTGGCGCGCAAACATCGGCCGGATCTGATTCTCATGGACATCCAACTTCCTGAAGTGTCGGGGCTCGAGGTGACAAAATGGCTGAAGGAGGACGACGAATTGCACGTCATCCCGGTCATCGCCGTCACGGCTTTCGCCATGAAGGGGGACGAGGAGCGAATCAGGCAAGGGGGCTGCGAGGCCTATGTCTCAAAGCCGATTTCGGTGCCGAAATTCATCGAGACGATCAAAACATATTTGGGCGATGCGTAAACTATCATACGGCGCCGCACTGGGCGCAATGGATGCCCGGCATAATAGCGGGCGCATATTGACGGGAAAAATTGCATGACAGCACGTATTCTTGTCGTCGATGATATACCGGCAAATGTCAAACTTCTGGAAGCACGGCTCGTGGCCGAGTATTTCGATGTCCTCACCGCTGCCGATGGTTACGAGGCGCTGGCGATTTGCGAGCGGCAGCCGCTGGATCTCATTCTGCTCGATATCATGATGCCGGGGATAGACGGGTTTGAAGTTTGCGAGCGTCTGAAGGCTAATCCCCGCACGGCGCATATTCCGGTCGTCATGGTAACCGCTCTCGATCAGCCTTCCGACCGCGTCCGCGGCCTGAAGGCCGGTGCCGACGACTTTCTCACCAAGCCGGTCAACGATCTGCAACTGATGTCGCGTGTCAAAAGCCTGGTACGGCTGAAGAATGTCAGCGACGAACTGCGTCTTCGTGCGGAAACGGCACACAGCGTCGGGCTGCAAGATCTCTCCTCGAGCGATCGCCCGGACGAATTCGGCAACATCCTCCTGGTAGACGGCCGTGGCAGCTCTCAGGAGCGCATTGCGCGGGCTTTGAAGCCTGTAGGGGCCGTCACCGCAATGTCGGATCCCCAGGGGGCTTTGTTCGAGGCGGCGGAAAATAGTTTCGACCTGGTTATCGTCAATTCAAATTTCGAAGATTATGACCCCTTGAGGCTCTGCTCGCAGCTTCGTTCGCTGGAGCGCACGCGCTTTATACCCGTGCTTCTGATTGCCGAGCAGGGCGACGACGACATGATCGTGCGCGCGCTCGATCTCGGTGTCACGGACTATCTGATGCGGCCGGTCGATCCGAACGAACTGGTAGCCCGCAGCCTGACGCAGATCCGCAGGAAGCATTGCAACGACCGTCTGCGCGCCAGTGTCAAACACACGATCGAACTCGCCGTCACCGATGGCCTGACGGGTCTGCATAATCGCCGCTATCTCGACAATCATCTGAGAATCCTGATCGACCGTGCTGCCGCCCGCGGCAGGCCTTTGTCGATCTGCATGACGGATATCGACCGGTTCAAGAGCGTCAACGACACGTACGGACATGATGCCGGCGATGAGATCCTGCGGCAGTTCGCCCAGCGCGTTCGGTCCACCGTGCGCGGTGCGGATCTGGCCTGCCGGTTCGGCGGAGAAGAGTTTGTCGTGGTGATGCCGGACACGCCGGCCGATGCGGCCGTGGTCATTGCGGAGCGGCTTCGGCGTATCATCGAAGACAGGCCGTTCTCGCTCCAGAACGGGGAGAAGATTCTGTCCATAACCGCGTCCCTTGGCATAGCCACACTCAACACGGGCGGCGACTCGCCGGAGGCCTTGGTGAAGCGGGCCGATACGGCTTTGTATCAGGCAAAGAACAATGGCCGTAACCGGGTGGTCGCCGCCGCGGCGTAAGTGCCGTAACGCGAGGCAGTCGTCCACAGGAAAGCGAAAAAGCGAATAGGAGTTCTCGAAACTCGCTTCCCGTGGCCTGCTAGGTTAGATGCGAATCATAAATATAAAATAAAATCAATGGATTGTCAAGTAATCTGAAAGTCATGAACTCGATCGCTCTTTGCTGTCAGGTGTTTTTTTGTCGAGAAAATAACGATACCTCTGCTTGAGCACGTGCGGTGTCTGCGTCCCGTCTTCGCAAGAAGATGTTAAAATTAACCATTCCTAAGATAAGTCACGGCTTGTGGTTAAGAATTCATTGATTTTTTTCCGTTTTTAGACAATTCTGTCGTCAAGGAAGATAAACTTCCGCCCAGTTACCCCATGATGTCAGGTCCGCCGCATCTCCTGGGTCGTGGGGTTTGCCGGCTGGTTGGTTCCAATGCGGTTCCTCGTGCCGCGGTTTTGATCAGCCGGCAGCCATTCGAGCGCCGTCCCTTTCGGGGCGGCGTTTTTGATTCGAGGCGCCGGCTGCTCATGACAATCCAGTCAAAAGAAAAGGCGCCTAACTCCTGAGAGTTGGCGCCTTTTGAAGGGGATAACCCGATCTTACTTGATCTTGGTTTCCTTGAATTCGACGTGCTTGCGTACGACCGGATCATATTTGGTCATGGACATTTTGTCCGTCTTGGTGCGGCTGTTCTTGGAGGTCACGTAGAAGAAACCCGTGTCGGCCGTCGACAGAAGCTTGATCTTGATTTTTGCAGCTTTCGCCATGGTCGTCCTGCCTTTATAAAAAACGAAGCCGCAAACACCAAAAAGGGTTCCGGCAAACTTGGCGCGAAACTACAAATCGCGCCCGAAAAGTCAAGTCCGTTTTGGGTAGAAACCAATCCGGACCACGGAAAGTATCACGTAAAGGCCGAAAAATCCGGCAATCGCCCATGCAAAGCCGTCATTGCCGGCAACGTCCATCGTTGCGCCGATGACCTGGGGCCCGGCCACTGTACCCACTGCATAGGAGAAGATGAAAGCGGCATTGGCGGCGGCCAGGTCCGCTCCATGAAGCCGCGATCCCAGATGGCTGAGGCCTACGGTATAAAGCCCGGAAACACTGCCGCCCCAGAACAGCAGCACGACCGCCATCAACATCCAGTTGCCCTGCAGCAACGGCAGACACAGCGCGCCGACGAGGCCGACGACGGTCATAAGCGCAAGCAGGTTTCTCCGGTCCTTGATCCGATCGGACAGCATGCCCAGTGGAATCTGAAAAATCACATTGCCGATGCCCATGACCGTCAAAAGCAGCGCTGCCTGCGATTCGGTGAAGCCGCTGCGCGTCCCGTAGATCGGAAACAGCGATAGACCACCCGATTCCACCGCGCCGAAGATGAAGACCGCAGCCGTCGCCGTCGGCACGAGGAACACATAGCGCATGAAATGGAGTTCGGGCTTCTCGTTGAGGTCCGGGCTTTCATTGCGCGCCAGAAAGATGGGAATGGCCGCGAGCAGGATGACACCGGCACCGACAGCGAAGGGAAGGATGCCGTCGCTGCCGAGAATCGAGAAGAGCAGGGGACCGGTGGCAAAACCGAGCGACAGCACGGTGCCGTAGATGCCAAGAACGAGTCCGCGGCGGCTCGGAGGTGCCGTTGCATTGATCCAGAATTCCGACAGCACGAACAGGACGGTAATTGCGCCGTGAAAGACGACCCGAAGGGGAAACCAGAGCCAGAAATTCTCGATGTAGTAAAAACCGAGAGCACTCATAGCAGCCATGCCGACCGCCATCAGCATGGTATTGGCAACGCCGTAGGCATGGGCGATCTTTGCCGTCACCACTGCCGCGGCCATGGAGGCAAGCCCCGCCATGGCCGAGTTCAGGCCGATCAGGGTCGAGGAGATACCGCGCTTTTCCATGATGATGCTGAGCAGGGGCAGGCCAAGGCCGATCGCGATGCCGACCGCGCTGATCGCGGCGATTGCGGCGATCAGCGATGGCCAGTGTATCTCCTCAACCGGCGCAGACGTGCCGGACGGCGGCTGTGACATCGGATGAAATTCCTTACAGAAGGTCGCGGATCAGACGTCCATGACGTGTATGGTAGAAAGGTACGGGCCTTCCAAAGGGCAGGGAAGCGTCGAATTCAAGGCTCGTTCTCAACTCGGATAAAATAAGTGCTGTGATATCTGGCATTTGCACCGCCGATATGTCGTTGACGTCTATCCATGTCAAATCCTCGAGTTCCCGGCTGTCACGGATATCCGCGGGATCGACACCGACCTCATCGGCAAAGAGCGCGAAGAAATGCGTGTCGAACCGGCGCGGATAGCCCGGAGGTGTAATGGCTCGCGCTATATAGCGCAGGTTTGTCAGGTCGGGAAGGAAGGGAAGCGTGCGCGTGTCCGCGCTGGGGACGCCAACGGCGATACTGGCTTCTTCGTGGAGTTCGCGCAAAGCCGCAAGCAGAAGGGCCCGCAAGCGGCTTTCAGGGGCACGACGACGGTAAGCCACAAGCAGACTTTCGCGAACTGTCGGATGTATGTTCCCCGCCCACTGCGCCCGATTGTCCGCGCTGTCCCTGCGACCGCCGGGAAAGACATAGAGATCCGGCATGAAGACATGAGCCTTGCTGCGCTTGCCCATGAGAACGCGCACAGCGCCCCGGGATCTGTCGAGCAGCATCACGGAAGCCGCATCGCGTGGCCTGATGGCTTTCGATTTGACACTTCCCGAAGCCATGCCCAAGCCGGAATGCTTGGCACCCCCCATCGTCACGCGGACCGGTCCACCACAGGCAGACTGTCGGCAGGAAGGTCGGGACGATCGCCGAAACCATGCATTCTCAGGGCCCATTGCAACCCGACGACGGCGCCCTTGACGGGTTGCAGGAGGGCAAGCGAGCCGAGGATGGTCACGGGCACCCAGATCGCCAGGTGCCCCCAACTGGAAAGCGGCAGCAAAAGTTCGGTGGCCATATAGCCCGCCAGCACGATATGGCCCATGATCGTAACAACGATATAGGGCGGGAAGTCGTCGGCGCTGTGCGTGTCCAGCCGTTCGCCGCAGGCGGCACAGGCATGGACCGTCTTCAGGTAGCCGCCGAACAGTTTGCCGCTGCCGCAGGAGGGGCAACTGTTGAGAAGCCCGCGTTTGATCGAGCGCCAGACGGGGCGATCTGTCTTCGGCGTCTGTGCGAAGCGCACGGTTTCCGTTGATCCGGCGGCAGGCATGTCCATATCCTCAAGTTGTGGATGCGGCTTTGACCTCGCATCCCTTATCGTTTGCCGCGGGGCGGTCTCGTTCCCGGCATGGTCCGTGCACCGCCGCGGTCCCGGCGGCCGGATTTGTGGAACGAGCGCGTTGCCGTCGGCATCTTGCGTCCGTCGCTGATCATCTCGAAGCGAAGAGCGCCGGCAAGCGGCACGGCTTCCACCAGTTTGACACGCACGGGATCGCCGAGCCGATAGCCGAGCCCGGTTTTTTCGCCGGACAGAGCCTGATGCGCCTCGTCATAAATGAAATAGTCGCGTCCAAGCGTTGATATAGGTACGAACCCATCTGCGCCATAGGCCGGAAGGGTGACAAATAGTCCCGATTTCGTCACGCCAGATATGCGTCCATCGAATTCCTCGTTGACGCGGCCGCTCAAATGATGGGCGATCAGGCGATCGACGGTGTCCCGCTCGGCCGCCATGGCACGTCGTTCGAAGGTCGAGATTTCAGCCGCGATGTCGGCCAGCGCCGCTTCCTCGGCAGGCGTTATGCCGCCATCGCCCAGCCCCAGTGTTCCCACAAGGGCGCGATGCACGATGAGGTCGGCGTAACGCCGGATCGGCGACGTGAAATGCGCGTACTTCATGAGGTTCAGGCCGAAGTGGCCAATATTTTCAGGGCTGTAGATGGCTTGGCTCTGGGAGCGCAGCACCATTTCGTTGACCATGGTTTCGTAGGGCTGCCCCTCCGCCTTCGACAGGATGCCGTTGAAGTGATTGGACCGGAGATTGCCGCCCTTGACCAGCGAAAGGTCGAGTGTCGCCAGGAATGTGCGCAGGCTTTCCTGTTTGGCGAGTGAGGGCGCGTCGTGAATGCGGTAGACAAGCGGCTGACGCTTGATCTCGAGTGTTTCGGCCGCCGCGACATTGGCCTGGATCATCATCTCCTCGATCAGCTTATGCGCATCGAGGCGGTCCGGCACCAGGACGCGATCCACCGTCCCGTCGGATTTCAGGATGATCTTGCGCTCGGGCATGTTGAGTTCGAGCGGTTGGCGCCGCTCGCGGCCCGTGGTGAGGATACGGTAAGCGTCCCATAGCGGCTTCAGGATGGGCTCAAGCAAGGGGCCTGTCCGATCGTCCGGATTGCCGTCGATTGCCGCCTGGGCTTGGCTGTAGGAGAGCTTGGCTGCACTTTTCATCATGATGCGATGGAAGGTATGGCCGGCCTTGCGGCCTTCCTTTGAAAACCGCATGCGCACGGCGAGCGCCGGACGATCGACCCCCTGTTTCAAAGAGCAAAGCTCGTTTGAAATCCGCTCCGGCAGCATAGGCACGACGCGGTCCGGGAAATAGACCGAGTTTCCGCGCTTCAAAGCCTCGTGATCGAGTGCGGATTTCGGCCGGACATACCAGGAGACATCTGCGATCGCCACCGTCACCACCACACCGCCCGGATTGTCGGGAGATGGATCCGGCTCGGCATGCACTGCGTCGTCGTGGTCCTTGGCATCGGCGGGGTCGATGGTGATCAATGGCAGCGAACGCCAGTCCTCGCGGTGCGACATGCTCGCGGGGCCAGCTGCGTCGGCCTCTTTGACGACGCTGTCCGGGAAGATATAGGGAATGCCATGCGCGTGAATTGCGATCATCGAGATCGCCTTCTCGGTCGCCACCGAGCCGATGACGGACTTCACCTGCGCCCGCGGCAGGCCGAAGCGGCCAAGGCGCGCGATTTCGACTTCGACCAGATCCCCGTCCTTGGCGTCACCTTCCTGGCCGGCATCGACCTGCAGCTCCTCGCCGCGTCTTTCGATCGGCAGGATGCGACCGCCGCCATCGGGCGAGGCCCGGAACACGCCCATGGCTGCATTGTTGTTGCGCTTGCGGTCGAGAACCTTGACGATCCGTGCGGTATAGGCCGGTCCTCCGCGATCCTTCGACGGAAAGATCTTGGCCAGAACCCTGTCCCCCAGACCGCCGACAGGCATCTTGCCCTTAGCTTTGCTGACGGTGGATTGCCGGATGGAAACGGCAGGTGCGACCCCCGCGTCCTCGGGCCATTCGGCAGGCCGGCCGATAAGATCGCCGTCCTTGTCGCGGGTGGTTATGTCAAGCACCGCCACAGGAGGCAGCGCGCCGGGACGAACCAGCGACTTGCGCTTTTTCTCCAGCATGCCTTCCTCTTCGAGGTCGCGAAGAAGCGCCTTAAGCTCGATGCGTGTCTCGCCTTTGAGGCCGAATGCCTTGGATATCTCGCGCTTCGACGCCTTGTCCGGATTGTCGGTGATGAACCGCATCAGGATATCGCGTGGCGGCACGGCACCATGAATGATAACAGGGTCGTCGGCCGGCGCAAGCGGCTTTTTGGCACCCCGCCCGAGCCGGATTGAGGGCTTTGCAGGCCGTTCGGTTCGTTCGCGCGGGGGCTTGCTCACATTCAGGCCTTCTTGGATTTCGCTATCGCTTTGGGCTTGGCGGCCGCCTTCGGTTTGGCAGCGGCCGTCGTCTTCGTCGCGGCTTTGGGTTTCGCCGATCGGGCAGTGGAGGCACCCTTGGCTTTCGCGGCCGGCTTGGCCGCTTTCGTCGCTTTGCCCTTGGCGGGTTTGATGCCGCCCTTGGCAATGCGCTCTGCAATCAGAAGCAGCGATTCGTCCAGCGTCACCGATGCGGGATCTTTCCCTTTCGGCAGCGTCGCATTGACCTTGCCCCAGTTGACGTAGGGACCGTATTTGCCGTCCTTGACGGTGATCGCGCCACCATCAGGATGGTCGCCGATTTCCTTCAGCGGCGCGGCGGACGCACCGCGACCGCCGGGACCCTTCGACGCCTTGTCGGCAAGGACAGAGACCGCGCGGTTGAGACCTATGGAAAACACATCCTCGATGCTCTCGACATTGGCATATTTCCCGTCATGCAGGATGAACGGGCCATAGCGGCCAAGACCGGACGAGATCATCTTGCCCGTTTCCGGATGGGCACCGATATCGCGCGGCAGGGAGAGAAGCGCCAAGGCCTTTTCGTGATCGATGATGGCCGGCGTCCAGCCTTTCGGAAGGCTCGAACGCTTGGCTTCCTTGCCATCGCCGCGCTGGACATAGGGACCAAACCGGCCGGAGCGCAGCGTGATCTCCTCGCCGGTATGCGGATCCTTGCCGAGCGACTGTGGCTCGTTCGAAACCGATGCTTCGTCGCCACCATTGCTGTCCGATGAGAGCTGGCGGGTAAAATTGCACTCCGGATAATTCGAGCAACCGACGAAGGCGCCGTATTTGCCGAGCTTCAGCGACAGCTTGCCGGTGCCGCAGACCTGGCAGATGCGCGGATCGCTGCCGTCCTCGCGCTTGGGGAAAACCAGCGGCGCCAGTTCTTCATTCAGTGCGTCGAGCACATTGGTGACGCGAAGTTCCTTGGTGTCTTCGATCTGGGCGAAAAAGTCCTTCCAGAAATCGCGAAGCACGTCCTTCCAGTTCAGTTCGCCAGCGGAAATCCGGTCAAGCTTTTCTTCCAGCGATGCCGTGAAATCATATTCGACATAACGGGTGAAAAAGCTTTCGAGGAAGGCGGTGACCAGACGGCCCTTCGCCTCGGGAATCAGCTTGCGCTTGTCGATGACGACATATTCCCGGTCGCTGAGCGTCTTCAGCGTCGCAGCATAGGTCGAGGGACGGCCGATGCCGAGCTCTTCCATTTTCTTGATCAGCGTCGCTTCCGAATAACGCGGCGGCGGTTCGGTGAAATGCTGAGTGGAATTGACCTTCTGTTTGGCCAGAGCCTCGCGCGCATTGATCTCCGGCAGACGGCCGTCGTCGTCACCGTCGTCGCTTTGCTCGCCGTCTTCCTTGGCGTCGGTGTACGCGGCGATGAAGCCGTCGAAACGGATGACGGAGCCAACGGCGCGCAGGCCAGCTTTCTGGCCATTGTTGTCCGCGATGATTTCAGCCGTGGTGCGCTCGATCTCGGCCGAGGCCATCTGGCTGGCGATGCCGCGCTTCCAGACAAGATCGTACAGCCGCAGCTGGTCCGCGTCGAGAAAGCGCTTTACCTGCTCGGGCGTCCGGGTGAAGTCCGTGGGACGGATAGCCTCATGGGCCTCCTGCGCATTCTTCGCCTTTGTCGAATAGAGTCTGGCCTTGTCGGGAACGTAGCGGCTGCCGAACTGATCGCCGATGGCGCTGCGCGCGGCGTCGATCGCTTCTGCAGCCATCTGGACACCGTCGGTACGCATATAGGTGATCAGACCCACCGTCTCGCCGCCGAGATCGACGCCCTCGTAGAGCTTCTGGGCCACCTGCATCGTGCGCGATGCCGAGAAACCCAGCTTGGAAGAGGCCGCCTGCTGCAGAGTCGACGTCGTGAAGGGCGGCGACGGGTGGCGCTTGACCGGCTTGGCCTCGATGCTGTCGACAACATAGGTGGCGCCCTCGAGAAGGGATTTCAGCCTGCCGGCATCTTCGCCATTGGAGACGGAACGCGGGGAAAGGCGCTTGCCGTCCGACGATACGAGACGCGCCTCGAATTCGTCGCCGCGCGGCGTTTTCAACAGTGCGGAGATATTCCAGTATTCCTCGGAGACAAAGCGCTCGATCTCGCTTTCGCGGTCGCAGACGAGGCGCAAGGCAACCGATTGAACCCGGCCGGCGGAACGGGCGCCCGGCAGCTTGCGCCACAGCACCGGCGACAGGTTGAACCCGACCAGATAATCCAGCGCGCGGCGTGCCAGATAGGCATCCACGAGCGGCACGTCGATATCGCGCGGATTGGCCATTGCATCAAGCACGGCCTTTTTGGTGATCGCATTGAAAACAACGCGGCTGACCGGCTTGTCGCCAATCAGCTTCTTCTTTTTCAGCAGGTCCAGCACATGCCAGGATATCGCTTCGCCCTCGCGATCCGGGTCGGTTGCTAGAATGAGCCCGTCTGCGGATTTCAGAGCGTCGCCAATATCCTTGACGCGCTTGGCCGAGGCGCTGTCCACTTCCCAGAGCATGGCAAAATCGTCGTCGGGGAGGACGGAGCCGTCCTTGGCCGGCAGGTCGCGAACATGGCCGAAAGAGGCAAGCACCTTGTAGCCTGGACCGAGATACTTGTTGATGGTCTTCGCCTTTGCAGGCGATTCCACGACGACGACATTCGTAGCCATATTCTTAAAGCAACCGTTCAAACCTGCGCCAAGCCGGGAAGAGGCGGCACAATGGGAATTATCGAAGCCCCGACATGGACAGGGATTCGCCTGCGGTCAAGTGCCGGGCCAAAAATAAGGGATACAACGTTATGCAACCTAAGAGAGATTACGTTTATATTGCAATTATAGATAAATGCGCTATCGTCTTCGAATTGCAACGCCAGCGCAGGCGGCGACAGAAATAAACAGGACGATGCGATGATTCCCAATTCCACCGGCGCAAGCAGAAAAGACGTTAAAGAACAGGAAAATATTGCCTATATCCGGCAGATGCTGGGCGAGTTGCGCGGCGTGGCCAGCCATCAGGGAGCAGATATGTTGTGCTACCTTCTGGAAATGGCGTTTGTTGAGGCAGGCGATATCCTGTCGGGAAAGCGCGAGCTGTCATTCGCCGATGCTGAGCGAAACAAGGCCGCCGGGATGGCGATGAAGCCGTCCGGCAAGATCCAGTTCTAGCAGAACGAGATAAACGGCCGAGGCTGAAAACCCGGTATGGCGGATGATGTCGTCAATCTCCACCGGTGACGGGCCAAGCGCATCGGTGATCGTTGCACGGTCGTCTTTGTTCGGCGGCGCGGCCATGGGTCCAACCTCCCGGTGGTCGGGTTCTTCGGCTTGCGTCAGGGTGAACAGATCGACCCGGCTGATCGGCGCGAGCGCCTGCAATATGTCCTGCGCCTCCGTTGTGACGATTGCTCCGTCCTTCAGAAGGGCATCGGTGCCCTGGCAGCGCGGGTCGAGCGGCGATCCCGGCACGGCGAAAACCAGCCGTCCGAAATCGGCGGCGTAGCGTGCGGTGATTAGGGAACCGGATCGTGTTGCCGCCTCCACCACGGCAAGTCCCAGACTGACGCCGGCGATCAGCCGGTTGCGGCGAGGGAAGTCCCGCGCCCGGGGCTCCCATCCGAAGGGCATTTCACTGATCGCCAGCCCGTTGCCGTCGGTGATCTCCTCCAGAAGGCCGATATTCTCCGGCGGGTAGGGCTGGTCGAGACCTCCGGCCAGTGCCGCGATCGTGCCGGTGTCGAGGCTGGCGCGATGGGCGGCTGTATCGATACCACGGGCAAGGCCGGAAATAATGGAATAGCCGGCGCGTCCGACATCGCGAGAAATCATGGCGGCGAATTTTGCGCCGCTGATCGACGCATTGCGCGAGCCGACGACGCCCAGCGACGGAAGTGTCGCGACGGAAAGCTTGCCCTTGACGGCCAGCAGCGGCGGGGCGCCGTCGATCTGGCGCAGGGCAGGGGGATAGTCCGGTTCGCCAATGCCGAGAAACCGGGCGCCGAAGCGGTGGGCGGCGGCAAGTTCCTTTTCCGCTTCTGCAAGAGATGCGACGCGGATCGCCCGGGTGGAACCACCGCGGCGAGACAATTCCGGCAGCATTTCCAAAGCGGTTTCTGCCGAACCGAAATGGTTGATGAGATCGCGGAAGGTGACGGGACCCACATTGTCGCTGCGGATCAGCCGGAGCCACGCGATCCTTTGTCTTTCCGTCAGCGCAATCCCGTTCCGTCCTGCGCCGCCGTTCGACATTGCCTTATCCTTTTTCCCCGATCCGGCCTTCAGTCCCGCTCAGCAAGCGTTGAATATTGGCCCTGTGCTTGATCCATGTAATAATACTCATCACCACGAACAGCACGCCGATTTTTCCATATCCCGTGGCCAAGAGTACAACTGGAACGACAAGCGTTGCAACCAGCGCCGAAAGGGATGAATACTTGGTGAGCTTGGCCATGCCGAGCCAGATTGCGGCAAACAGCAGAACCATGGCGGGCGCGAGCCCGAGCAGTACGCCGATATAGGTCGCAATGCCCTTGCCGCCTTTGAAACCCAGCCAGACGGGATAGAGATGGCCGAGGAAAGCTGCAAAACCGGCAGCGATTCCCGCCTCTATCCCCCAGCGTGAGGCAATTGCCGCGGCGGCCGCTCCCTTCAACGCGTCGAGCAGCAGGGTGGCTGCGGCGAGTTTCTTGTTTCCGGTGCGCAGCACGTTGGTGGCGCCGATATTGCCGGATCCGATCTTGCGGACATCGCCAAGCCCGGCCATGCGGGTGAGGATCAGGCCGAAGGGGATGGAGCCGAGCAGATAGCCGAAGATGATGCTTATGGCCGCCGGTGCCGGTCCGAGCGACCAGGAAAATATGTCGGGCACTTTTGTCTCCCCCTCAATCCGTCCCGCCGGACGCTTGTCCTTATCTTGACCCTCTTCCCGCAGGCGGGGAGAGGTTAGCCACCTTTTGCCTTCTGCCGTGTAAGGAAGAAGGCGACCGCCCTTTGGTACAGCTGGCTGACGCGGGGCAAATTATGCCGTCAATCAGAGCGAATGAACCAGTTTTCCCGCAACATAGGTACGAACTGCACGGCCGGTAAAGCGGGCATTTTCGAAGGGCGTGTTTTTCGATCGCGAAACGATGGCCTCCTTCGAGCAAAGCCACGGCTCATCGAGATCGATCAGGGTGATGTCGGCCCGGGCACCGGGCTTCAGCGTGCCGGCTTCGAGCCCGAAAATCTGCGCCGGGCGCGTCGAGAGCGCATCGATCAGCCGCATCAGCGGCACCTGGCCGCTGTGATGGAGGCGCAGGGCCGCTGCGAGCATTGTCTCCAGGCCAATCGCGCCGTCGGCGGCATCGGCAAAGGGCAGGCGCTTGGTATCGACATCCTGCGGATCATGCGAGGACACGATGATGTCGATTGCGCCGTCTGCCAGAGCCTGGACCATGGCGACCCGGTCGTCCTCGCCACGCAGCGGCGGCGAGAGCTTGAAGAAGGTGCGGTATTCGCCGATATCGTTTTCGTTCAGTGCCAGATGGTTGATGGAAATACCGCAGGTCACGTTGGCGCCGCGTCTGCGGGCGGTCGCGACGGCTTCGACGGATTCCGGCAGGGAAATCTTGGCAGCATGGTATGCGGCCCCGGTCAGGCCGGCGATCCTAAGGTCCCGTTCGAGCGGAATGATCTCCGCCTCTCTTGGTACGCCGGACAGGCCAAGCCAGCTAGCAAGCAGCCCTTCGTTCATGACGCCGCCCGCGCCCAGATATTTATCGCGGGTTTCGAGTGAAATGACGGTCCCGAATTCGCGGGCATAGGTCATGGCGCGACGCAGAACGAGCGTATCGTGCACGGGCTGGCGGCCATTGGTGAAGCACACGGAGCCCGCTTCCCGCAAAAGGCCGAACTCGGTCATTTCCTCGCCACCCAGATGCTTGGTCAGAGCCGCTGCCGGATAGACGTGGACAAGCGCCTTGTCCCGCGCAGTCTTCTGGACGAATTGAACAAGCGCGATGTCATCGATGACAGGATCGGTATCCGGCATGGTGATGATCGACGTCACGCCACCGGCCGCGGCGGCACGGGATGCCGATTCGATGGTTTCGCGATACTCGCCGCCAGGCTCGCCGACAAAGACGCGAGCATCGACGAGACCGGGCACGGCGACGAGGCCATTGCAGTCGCGGACCTCGGCCCCCTCGGGATTGCCCTGATTTCGAGCACTGCTGCCCGCTGCCAGAATCACGCCGTTCTCGACGATGATCGTGCCTGTTTCATCGAGATTGCGGGACGGGTCGATGATGCGCAGGTTTTTCAGAACGAGGCTGGTGGTCATGCCTGTGCTCCCTCACGGTTGGAAAGCAGCAGCGTTTCCATCACAGCCATGCGCACAGCGACCCCCATTTCCACCTGTTGCTCGATGACGCTCTGCGGCCCGTCGGCAATTTCAGAGGCGATCTCCACACCGCGGTTCATCGGACCGGGATGCATGACGAGCGCGTCCTCCCTGGCGACTTTCAGCTTCTCGGCGTCGAGCCCGTAATAGCGGAAATATTCCCGCACGGAGGGAACGAAGGAGCCCGCCATGCGCTCGCGCTGCAGACGCAGCATCATCACCACGTCGGCATCTTTCAGGCCCTCTTCCATCGAATGATAGACTTCGGCACCCATCGAGGCGATGCCGGACGGCAGAAGCGTGGCCGGGGCGACGACGCGGACGCGGGCGCCCATCTGGTTGAGAAGCAGGATATTGGAGCGCGCAACCCGCGAATGCAGCACATCGCCGCAGATGGCGACGATGATTCGCGACAGCTTGCCCTTGGCGCGGCGGATGGTGAGGGCATCGAGCAGCGCCTGTGTCGGATGCTCATGCTGGCCGTCGCCTGCATTGACGACCGAGCAGGAGACTTTCTGCGCCAGAAGAGCGGCGGCACCGGCTGATGAATGGCGAACCACGAGGACATCGGGGTGCATGGCATTCAGCGTCATCGCTGTGTCGATCAGCGTCTCGCCCTTCTTGACGGAGGAGTTGCTCACCGACATGTTCATCACGTCCGCCCCGAGCCGCTTTCCGGCCAGTTCGAACGACGATTGCGTCCGCGTCGATGCTTCGAAGAACAGATTGATCTGCGTCAGGCCGCGAAGCGTCGAGGTTTTCTTTTCCCTCTGGCGGGAAATCTTCACCGCCTCATCCGCCCGGTCCAGCAGGAGCGTGATGTCCTGTTCCGTCAGCCCCTTGATGCCGAGCAGGTGGCGATGCGGAAAGAAATCCATGGGAAGCCGCCTCATGATGTGAAGTTTGGTGGTCTATAATGACTGATGCGCGGGCGAGCAAGGCAGCGACACCGGAACGGAACGTCTGAGCGCCGGTTTTCCGGTGTTTTTCGCGGGGGCGCATAAATTGTTCCGGACGCCGCCTTTATACGCCGCACGTCCTGTTCCTATGCACCCGGACTTGGGCTAGAAACGCCCGATGACGATAAGCCGACATGAACAGAAACTCGCCGAACTCAACCAGCCCAAACCCTGGTCGGGGATCAATGCTTTCAGCTCCGATCCCTTGGTGGTCGATATCGCGGCGTCGATGCCGCGGCCGTTGCGCGATGAGTTCGAGACACTCGGCCGCTATGTCACCTCGCCTGAGGCGCAGGATCTCGCGCGCATGGCCAATGAGGGCGTGCCGAAGCTGAGGACCCATGGTCCCCGCGGCGAGCGCCTCGACATGGTCGAATTCCACCCCGCCTGGCATGCGCTCATGCGCCGCTCCATGACGTCGGGGCTGCATGCCTCCGCCTGGGAAAACATTGCCGACGAGCGTGGCCGCTCGCACAAGGTGCGCGCCATCCGCTTTTACCTGACGGCCCAGCTCGAATGCGGCCATCTTTGCCCGCTGACGATGACGAGCGCGTCCGTTGCTGCCATTTCCGCATCATCCGCCGTCCAGAAGGAATGGGCCCCGAAAATCCTGTCGCGCAAATATGATTCGTCGAATCGCGCCTGGATGCAGAAGTCGTCGGTCACAATTGGTATGGGCATGACGGAAAAGCAGGGTGGAACGGACCTGCGTGCCAACACCTCGACGGCGGAGCGTGTCGGCGAGGGCATTTACCGGCTGTCCGGCCACAAATGGTTCATGTCGGCACCGATGAGCGATGCCTTCGTCATGCTGGCCCAGACCCGCGAGGGGCTTGGATGTTTTCTGGTGCCGCGCCTGCTGGAGGATGGATCGGCCAACGGGCTGCGGTTCCAGCGGCTGAAGGACAAGCTCGGCAATCGCTCCAACGCATCGGCCGAGGTCGAGTTTTCCGACACGTTCGGCTTTCTCCTGGGCACGCCGGACGGAGGGCTGCGCACGACCCTCGACATGGTGACGCTGACGCGCCTCGACTGCGCGCTCGCATCCGCCGGCATGATGCGGGCTTCGCTGGCCGAGGCCGTTCACCACGTGCGTGGCCGCCAGATGTCCGGGCAGGCGCTCATCGACCAGCCGATGATGACGCGGGTGATCGCCGACATGGCACTGGATGTCGCTGCCGCCAGTGCGCTCTCCTTCCGGGTGGCCGAGGCTTTCGACAAAGCCCGCGACAGCGCGGAAGATGCGGCCTATGCCCGGATCATGACCCCGGTCGTCAAGTACTGGGCCTGCAAGATTGCCCCTGCGCTGATCTCCGAGGCGATGGAATGCATCGGCGGCAGCGGCTATGTGGAGGAACGGCCCATCGCCAGGCACTATCGGGAAGCGCCCGTTAATGCCATATGGGAAGGCTCGGGCAATGTCATGGCGCTCGATGTGCTCAGGGTGTTGAGGCGCGGCAAGGATCTGTTCGAGCTGCTTTTCCAGGTGATCAGCCGAGATCTCGGCCCCTCTGCCAAAAAGACCGTCGATGTGCTGAGGGCGGCCATGCTGCTCTGCGAGCGCGACGAAGGGGCGGCGCGCATGCTGGTCGAGCAACTGGCGCTGGCTGCCGCTGCCGCGGAACTCTACAGGATCGGGGCCGGGCGTGTTGCAGATGCCTTCCTGGAATCACGGCTCGCCGCGGGCTGGCGCTCGACTTACGGCATGCTCGATTCGCGCTTCGACGCCGCCTACATCGTGGATCTTCTCTATCCTGCCGCGACATAGGCGGTGACGATCAGGACCAGGGGAATGGTGAAGAACGAAGCCGCCGTCTGCACTGTCGCGACCGCTGCATAAAGCGGGGCGTCGCCGCCCATCTGTTTGGCAAGCAGGTAACCGTTCATGGCAGTCGGTACGCTGGCCCCGAGCGCGATGACCAGCAGGCTGTCGCCGCGGATGCCGAGCAGGTAGGCCGCACCCACCATGAAGAGCGGCATGACGATGAGCTTCAGACCAACAGCGAGAAGGACGACGCGGCTTGGCCGCAAGGCATCCACAACCTTTAACCCTGCGCCGACCATGACAAGGCCGAGGCTGAGAGATGCGGCGGCCAGCATATCAACAGCGCTCATGATTGGCCCGTAAACCGTAAGCCCAAGGAGGTTGAGCACGATGCCGAGTGCCGATGCAACAATCAAAGGGTTGGTTGTGATCTTGTAGGCGAAGAAGCGCAGTCCCTTTTTACCGCCGTTGAAGGTAATGAGCACCCCGATATTGTAGAAATTAATCGGGATGATGACGAGCGCCATGATCAGAGCTGTCAAGCTGAGGCCGAGCGGGCCATAAAGTTTCTGCGCAATTGCAAGTGCCATGAAACCGTTCCAGCGGGTGGCCGTCTGGAAGATCGAGGTGAAGGCGGCCGCGGAAACGTGCCGGTTTCGAAGGAAGGGCCAAAGCATCAGCATCGCCGCAGACATGAGGGTGATGCTGCCGATTGTCGCCAAAGCGGTGACACTGCTTTTCATTCCGGCGAAGTCCGCCCTCGCCAGCGTCGAGAAGAGCAGGGCGGGAAACAGGACGAAGTAACCGAGTTGCTCGAGGCCTTCCCAGAGGCTGAGGTCGATCAGGGGCGAGCGTTTCAGCCATATGCCCAGCGACACGAGCAAAAAGACCGGAAGGATGTTTTCGAATATGACAATCATGGGACCCGCATGAAACAACGCCTTTGATAGACACGGGCGCATCCAGCGGCAACCGCGCATGTGGAAATTAACCTTAACTAATGGTTTACGTTGCGGCCGTCGCGTTAACGGACGATTGTCGAACCGGAAGAGTTAACGACATGCAATGGAGCGGTTCGATGAGAGCTGGCTTGACGATTATCATGATGCTGTTTTTTTCAGGCCTGACACTCGATCTGTCGGTTCCGGCGGCTATCTTACTGGGTATGGTTGCTCTCGACCGGGCGGCTCTGCACATTAAGAGTGGCTGGACGATGGAGGTAGAACGGGCATGAAATGGTTCCTCATCCTATGGGCTTTCCCTGTCATTCTGCTGGCCAGCTGGTACGGCCTCTCCTATTATGACATGAGCTTCGGCTTTTTCATGCTGACCCGGCAGACGCATGATCTCGTCTTTTCGATTTATGGAAACGTGCTCGGCCTGCCGCCGGAAGCCATACCCCCGCTCGTTGCCCGTGCCATCGCCTTCGACAGCCTGATCGTCTTTGCAATCGTCGCCTATCGAAAGCGTCGCGAGTTGCGCGCCTGGTACAAAAGGCGCTTCGGCGGCATCGCTCCGACTCAGTCTCAGGAGGCACCCTTTGCCAAAGACGCCAACCTGTCCAGCGCCCCCTGAAGGATAAAGGAGGCAGCGGCCGAATCGATCCGGCCGGCCCGCTTCTTGCGCGACACGTCCATCTCGATCAGAATCCGTTCCGCTGCGACTGTCGAAAGCCGTTCATCCCAGAAGACGAAAGGGATGCCTGTCTTTGCTTCCATGTTGCGCACGAAGGCGCGCGTCGCCTGCACACGCGGTCCCTCCGAACCATCCATATTAATGGGCAGACCGATGACAAACGCGGCAATTTTTTCTTTTGCCGCCATGGCAAGCAAGGCTTCGGCATCCAGACCGAATTTCACGCGCCTGATCACCTCACGAGGCGTCGCAAAGCGCCGGCCGAGATCGGACACCGAAACGCCGATCGTCTTTGTGCCGAGGTCCAGTCCTCCGATGGCCTGGCCGGGGAGGAGGGATGACGCAAGTTCATCTATGGTGAAGACAGTCATGATTGCCGATTCGCCTTTTCAGGGTTGACCGGCTGATCCATAACCGCATCCAACCGACAAATCATCACGGAGTCCGTTCATGAAAATCAAATGGCTTGGTCATTCCGCCTTTCATCTCGAAACCGCTCAGGCGAAAATTCTCATCGATCCGTTTTTCACCGGAAATCCGTCCTTCGACGAATCGACACGCAAGGATGCCGCTGCGGGTCTGACGCACATTCTTTTGACGCACGGACATGGAGACCATGTCGGTGATACGATCGCGCTGGCGAAGGAAACGGGCGCCACCGTGGTTGCCAATGCCGATCTCGCCGCGTGGCTCGGGTCGCGCGGTGTCGCAAACGTCGAAATGGGCAATACCGGCGGCACGATCCATCTCGGCGGCTTCTCCACGACTTTCGTCAATGCCCTGCATTCATCGGCGCAGATCACGGAAGACGGCGTTTCCCATTCGCTCGGCAGCGCCAACGGGCTGGTGCTGCATTTCGAAGACGAACCGACGCTCTATCATATGGGCGACACCGACATCTTTTCCGACATGGCGCTGGTGCAGGAACTGCATCAGCCGGAAATCGGCCTCGTGCCGATCGGCGATCGTTTCACCATGGGCGGCGCGGTGGCGGCGCTTGCCTGCCAGCGCTTCTTCACGTTCGGCACGGTGCTGCCCTGTCATTACGGCTCCTTCGGCATCATCGACCAGACTGCCGATACATTTGTTGCGGCAATGGATGGCGGCAAGGCGAAGGTCGCGGTTCCTGCCGTCGGCGGCGTCGTTGCGATTTAGGGCCTGATGCGCTCGTGAATCCAACGGAGCCGGCCGCGCAAATGATTCCACCGTTGCGCGGTCGGTGCTGGGTGATTATAGCGATAGGAAAATTCCTACCGGAGATATCCATGTCAGTCGATCTCGCCACCGTGAAGCGCGTTGCGCGTCTTGCCCGCATTGCCGTTACCGAAGAGGATGCGCAGCGCATGACCGGCGAGTTGAACGGTATCCTCGGCTTCGTCGAGCAACTGTCCGAGGTCAATGTCGATGGCGTCGAGCCGATGACCTCGGTGATGCCGATGGCGATGAAGCAGCGGGCGGACGTCGTCACCGACGGCGACAAGGCCGACGATATCGTCGCCAATGCGCCCAACGAGGACCGTAATTTTTTCCTCGTTCCGAAGGTTGTCGAATAAGCCTTCTTTGCCGCCGCCCGAACGCATCCGATTGTTGAAAGCCTGCCATGACCGACCTGACCCGCCTGACCATTGCCGAAGCGCGCACGAAGCTGAGCGCCAGGGAAATCTCCGCCGTCGAACTGACGGAAGCTTATATTGGCGCGATCGATGCGGCCAATGGCGCGCTGAATGCCTATGTCGTTACCACGCCGGACAAGGCGCGCGACATGGCGAAGGCGTCAGACGCCCGCATCGCTGCCGGAAAGGCCGGTGCGCTTGAAGGCATTCCGCTCGGGATCAAGGATCTGTTCGGGACCGAGGGTGTCCATACCCAGGCGGCAAGCCATATTCTCGACGGCTTCAAGCCGAAGTACGAATCCACCGTCACCCAGAACCTGTGGAACGATGGCGCCGTCATGCTCGGCAAGCTCAACATGGATGAGTTCGCCATGGGTTCGTCTAACGAGTCGTCTTACTACGGTCCGGTGATCAACCCGTGGAAAGCAACCGGATCGAACCTCGATCTCGTGCCGGGCGGCTCTTCCGGCGGTTCGGCCGCCGCCGTCGCGGCCTTTCTCTGCGCCGGTGCGACCGCAACCGACACGGGCGGCTCGATTCGCCAGCCGGCCGCCTTTACGGGCACCGTCGGTTTCAAGCCGACCTACGGCCGCTGCTCGCGCTGGGGCATCGTCGCCTTTGCCTCCTCGCTCGACCAGGCCGGGCCAATTGCCCGCGACGTGCGCGACGCTGCAATCCTGCTGAAATCCATGGCGAGCGTCGATGCCAAGGATACGACCTCCGTCGATCTGCCGGTTCCGGATTACGAGGCCTCGCTCGGCCAGTCGCTGAAGGGAATGAAGATCGGCATCCCGAAGGAATACCGCGTCGAGGGCATGCCGGACGAAATAGAGACGCTCTGGACTCAGGGCATCGCCTGGCTGAAGGATGCCGGCGCCGAGATCGTTGATATCAGCCTGCCGCACACGAAATATGCGCTGCCGGCCTATTATATCGTCGCGCCGGCCGAGGCCTCGTCCAATCTTGCCCGCTATGACGGCGTTCGCTACGGCCTGCGCATCGACGGCAAGGACATCGCCGACATGTATGAAAAGACCCGCGCCGCCGGCTTCGGCACCGAGGTCAAGCGCCGCATCATGATCGGCACCTACGTGCTGTCGGCCGGGTATTACGACGCCTATTATTTGCAGGCCCAGAAGGTCCGCACCTTGATCAAGCGGGACTTCGAACTGGCCTTCCATGCCGGTGTCGACGCCATCCTGACGCCAGCCACCCCATCTTCGGCCTTCGGCATCGCCGACGAGGATCTGGCCTCCGATCCGGTGAAAATGTATCTCAACGACATCTTCACGGTGACGGTCAACATGGCGGGCCTGCCCGGCATCGCCGTTCCCGCCGGTCTCGACCACAAGGGTCTGCCGCTTGGTCTCCAATTGATCGGCAAGCCTTTCGAGGAAGAAACGCTGTTCAGGACGGCGCATGTCATCGAGCAGGCAGCCGGAAAGTTCTCGCCGCAGAAGTGGTGGTAATCCCGTTGGTGCTGCTGGCCAAAAGGCGGCGCTGATGCTTAACTGAGGCTGAAAGGATCCGCCGTATGGTCAGCGTTCGCCTTGCGCATGAAGAGGAGATTGTCTGTCTGGCGGCCATCGGCCTCGCGGCCTGGGAAAGGGCGGTGTCTGGTCTTGCCGACGCTCAGGGTATGCGCCGCGTCGCGGAATTGTCGTTCCTGTCCTTTCTAAGATCGAACTGGTTTTCCGTCAGCGTCATCGGGACTGATGGCACCGTTGCCGGATGGGCGGCACGCGAAGACCGCGATGGCAATATCTCCGATCTCTGGATAGAGCCCGCGGTCCAGCGAAGCGGTCTCGGCTCTGCACTGCTTGCAGATCTCGAAAGCAGGATACTGGCCGAGGGTTTTGGCGCCGCCATCGTCAAGACGCATGCGCAGAACGCGCAGGCGATCGGCTTCTTTCGCAAACATGGATATTCGGTCAGTTCGCTCTCAACGGCCTATGCGCCCAAACTCGACAGGGACGTGGAATCGATCGGCATGACAAAAATGCTGGAAGAGCCGGTCGCCCAGCAGAATCTGCAGTGGTTCTAAGCGGAACGGCAGGCCCCCGACGAACATGTGCCGAAATTCGGGCGAGCGCGTTCATCCGCTGGGCAAGCGGCATCTCTGCCGTGTTGGCACGACCTCAAGCGCGACAAGCCTTGCACCTCCCGCCCAATTGTTCTACCGAGAAGTCATCATCCGAGCCTGCAGAAGAGCATTCCATGACCCTTGTCGATGTCCGCATTTCCGAACCGAAACGCTATATTCCCGGCGCGACCGGCGACTGGGAAGTGATCGTCGGGATGGAAGTGCACGCTCAGGTAACAAGCAATTCGAAGCTGTTTTCCGGTGCGTCCACGACCTTTGGCAATGCGCCGAATTCCAACGTGTCGCTTGTCGATGCGGCAATGCCCGGCATGCTGCCCGTGATCAACGAGGAATGTGTGAAGCAGGCAGTCCGCACCGGCCTCGGCCTGAAGGCCCAGATCAACAAGCGGTCGATCTTCGATCGTAAAAACTATTTCTATCCCGATCTGCCGCAAGGCTACCAGATCTCGCAGTTCAAGGATCCGATCGTCGGAGAGGGCCAGATCGTCATCTCCGTCGGTCCGGATCGTCAGGGGCAGTTCGAGGATGTGGAGATCGGCATCGAGCGGCTGCATCTGGAGCAGGATGCCGGCAAGTCGATGCACGACCAGAGCCCAACCCTGTCCTATGTCGATCTCAACCGGTCCGGTGTCGCGCTGATGGAGATCGTTTCCAAGCCCGACATGCGCTCGTCGGATGAAGCCAAGGCCTATATGACCAAGCTGCGCTCGATCGTGCGCTATCTCGGCACCTGCGACGGCAATATGGACGAAGGCTCGATGCGTGCCGACGTCAACGTCTCCGTGCGCCGTCCGGGCGAGGGTTTCGGCACGCGCTGCGAAATCAAGAACGTCAACTCGATCCGGTTCATCGGTCAGGCGATCGAATACGAGGCCCGCCGCCAGATCGCCATTCTCGAGGATGGCGGCTCGATCGATCAGGAAACCCGGTTGTTCGATCCGGGCAAGGGCGAGACCCGGTCGATGCGCTCGAAGGAAGATGCGCATGACTATCGCTACTTCCCCGATCCGGACCTTCTGCCGCTTGAATTCGACGATGCCTTCATCGAGGCTCTGAAGGCGGATCTGCCGGAACTTCCCGACGACAAGAAGGAGCGCTTCGTGCGCGATCTCGGCCTGTCGATCTACGACGCCTCCGTGCTCGTATCGGAAAAGGCGATCGCCGACTATTTCGAGGCCGTCGCAGCCGGTCGTGACGGCAAGATTGCCGCAAACTGGGTTATCAACGACTTGCTGGGCGCCTTGAACAAGGCCGGCAAAGGCATTGAAGAGACTCCCGTTTCGCCCGTTCAGCTGGGTGGCATTCTTGACCTCATCAAATCGGAAGTCATTTCCGGCAAGATCGCCAAGGACCTTTTCGAGATCGTCTGGAACGAAGGCGGAGACCCTGCGGAAATCGTTGAAGCCCGCGGTATGAAGCAGGTCACCGATACCGGCGCCATCGAAAAAGCCGTGGACGAAATCATCGCCGCCAACCCTGATCAGGTCGAGAAGGTCAAGGCCAAGCCGTCGCTTGCCGGCTGGTTCGTGGGACAGGTGATGAAGGCGACCGGAGGCAAGGCCAATCCGCAGGCCGTGCAGGCGCTGGTCAAGGCCAAGCTCGGGATCGAGGACTGATGTTCTTCGTCCGCACCGCCTCCGAACGCGATCTTGCCAAGGTGAGCGCGCTGCTCGGTGAAACCTGGCACGCGACCTACGACGTGCTCTATGGTGTCGACAAGGTCACGGAGTTGACCGAAAAATGGCATTCCCTGCCTGCGCTGAAGGCCCGGCTTGCCCGGAAGAACGCCGAATTCGTGGTGGCGGATAGCGGCAAGGACATCGGCGGCATGGGTTATGCCGCCATGTCGGAAACACGGACAAAAACTGCCGTGCTGCACCAGCTCTACGTGTTGCCGAAATTCCAGCGCCAGGGCATCGGGCGTGAGATGTTCGCGGAACTTGAAACCTGCTTTCCGGACGCAGAGATCATGCAGTTGGAAGTCGAGCCGCAGAACCGGCAGGCGATCGATTTCTATCAAGCCCACGGCTTTGTGAAAACCGGAGAGACGGCCAGTTGCGGGGATGCGCAATCGGGCATTCCGGCAATCGTGATGGAGAAGCCGCTGAACAGATGAGCAGCGGGATTTACCGGCATCGCCTGCCATGGCAGGTCTGGAATCGCTGGACAAGCGACGGGCTGCGCGGCATAAGCAGGGTTATATTTGTGTAACCGGTTGCCCTTCCGGGCGCGGTCAAGGACGGACATGATGAAGTCTCTGCTGCAGATCTTTACCTGGTGGAACGGACAGACGATGGGCACCCGTTTCCACACCTGGCGTTTTGGCACGCGCGTCGGTTCGGACGAGGCGGGCAACGTCTACTATCAGGGCGGCAAGGATTCCGAAGGCCGCACGCGCCGCTGGGTGATCTACAACGGCTATGCCGACGCCTCGGCGATTCCGCCGGGCTGGCATGGCTGGATGCACCATCGCACGGATGTGTCGCCGGCCGATGAAGCCTATGAGGCGCGCGAATGGCAGAAGCCGCATCGCCCGAACGGTACCGGCACCGCCGAGGCCTACCGTCCCCCGGGCTCGATGAACGCTGCCGGCGAACGTCCGCGGGTCACTGGTGACTACGACGCCTGGACGCCGCGTTCCTGAACCGTCATAGGCGGGGTAGCGATGGTCGTGTCTGCAGGACATCACGCCTCGGCCACATTTCATGTTTAGCGCGTGATCGCTGAGTTTTATCGGTATCATGCGGGAGACCGGCTTTTATGGTAGTTTCACATCAGCGAACTGAAACGCGCGGGCGCCTTGCAGCGACAGCGCTGTTCGCGGTTGCGGGCTGTGTGTTTCTCTGCACTGCCGGTGCAACGAAGGCCGCCCGCATCGACAACCCGGTCGCTGTCTTCTCCGGAATCGACAAGATCACCGGCCGCATCACCACCTTCGACGTCTATATCGGCGAAACCGTGCAGTTCGGCGCGTTGCAGGTGACGCCGCGTGTCTGCTACAGCCGTGACGATACAGAGGCGCCAAAGACAGACACCTTCGTCGAGGTGGACGAGATCACCCTCGACCGCAAGATCCGACGCATCTTTACAGGCTGGATGTTTGCCGACAGTCCGGGCCTCAACGCCGTCGAACATCCCGTCTACGATGTCTGGCTTACGAGTTGCAAGGCGAAGTCCGATCTTCCGCCGCCGGACGCTGCAGCATCGCAACAGTGAGGGATCTCGGTCTCAAAACGAGATATGAGGCCCCGCCACTGCCTGCTCCAGCAGCCGTGCATATCTGGCCTTTGGAATATCGATGGCGCCGAAATTTTTCAAGTGATCCGTGGTGAACTGAGTGTCGAGCAGGGTGAAACCCCGCTTGCGCAGGCGCTCAACGAGATAGACGAGGCATATCTTCGAAGCATCCGTGCGGCGCGAAAACATGCTTTCGCCAAAAAAGGCCGCGCCGAGCGACACACCGTAGAGCCCACCCGCCAATTCACCGCCATCCCAGGCTTCGACGGAGTGCGCATGCCCCATCCTATGCAGGGTTGTGTAGAGGGAGCGGATTTTCCGGTTGATCCAGGTGGTCGGGCGATCCGGGGCAGGGGCGGCGCAGCCTTCCATGACCTGCTCGAAAGCAGTGTCGTATCGAATATCGAAGGGTGCGCGCCGGATGGTCTTCGCCAGGCTTTTCGGGACGTGGAAATCATCGAGCGGGATGACGCCCCGCAGTTCAGGCTCGACCCAGAAAAGGTCGGGGTCGTCGGCACTGTCGGCCATTGGAAAAAGACCGATGGAATAGGCCCGCAACAGCAAATCCGGTGTGATCTCCGGCTGCCTGCTGCGGGTCCCCTTCATTCAAAACCTCATTCGGCCGGTTGGGCCAGATAGTTTTCCAGCCAAAGGATGTCGTAGTCGCCATTGGCGATATCCTGATTGTTGATCAGGTCCTGGAACAGCGGCAAGGTCGTCTTGATGCCATCGATCACGAACTCATCGAGCACGCGGCGCAGACGCATCATACATTCGACCCGGGTACGGCCATGGACGATCAGCTTGCCGATCAGGCTGTCGTAATAGGGCGGGATCTTGTAGCCCTGATAGGCGCCAGAATCGACGCGAACGCCAAGACCGCCAGGGGCGTGAAAATGCGTGATCGTACCGGGCGACGGCACGAAGGTGCGCGGATCCTCGGCATTGATGCGGCATTCGATGGCGTGGCCGGAAAACACGATCTCGTCCTGCGTCACGGAAAGTCCGCCGCCGGAGGCGACACGGATTTGTTCGTGCACGAGGTCGATGCCGGTGATCGCTTCGGTGATCGGGTGTTCGACCTGCAGGCGCGTGTTCATTTCGATGAAAAAGAACTCGCCGTTTTCGTAGAGGAACTCGATCGTCCCGGCGCCGCGATATTTCAGCTTGCGCATGGCATCGGCGCAGATTTCGCCGATCTTCATTCGCTGCTCGACATTCAAGGCGGGCGAATTCGCCTCCTCCCAAACCTTCTGGTGACGACGCTGAAGCGAGCAGTCGCGTTCCCCGAGATGGATGGCATTGCCTTCGCCGTCGCCGACGACCTGGATTTCAATGTGGCGCGGTTTGGAGAGGTATTTTTCCATGTAGACGGCGTCGTTGCCGAAGGCGGCAAGCGCCTCGGAACGCGCAGTAGAAACTGCTTCCGAGAGTTCTTCCTCGTTCTTTGCCACCTTCATGCCGCGGCCGCCGCCGCCGGCCGTTGCCTTGATCAGCACCGGGAAGCCGATCTCGCGGGCAATTTCCAGCGCGTTCTCAGGCTTGACCTCGCCGGCGGAGCCCGGAACGACCGGAATGCCGAGCGACTTGGCGGTTTCCTTGGCGGTGATCTTGTCGCCCATGATACGGATGTGATCGGCGGTCGGCCCAATAAAGGTGATGCCGTGCGCGTCGAGAATATCGGCGAACTTGGCGTTCTCCGACAAAAACCCGTAGCCGGGATGCACCGCATCGGCGCCGGTGATTTCACAGGCGGCGACGATCTGGTGAATGTTCAGATAACTGTCGCGTGAGGGCGGCGGGCCGATGCAGACGCTTTCGTCGGCAAGCCGCACATGCATGGCATTGGCGTCCGCCGTGGAGTGAACGGCAACTGTCGCAATGCCGAGTTCCTTACAGGCGCGCAGCACACGAAGGGCGATTTCGCCGCGATTGGCGATGAGGATCTTGGAAATCATGTGCTGTGGCCTATTCGATGATGACAAGCGCTTCGCCGTACTCGACAGGTGCGCCGTCTTCAACGAGAATTTCTGTCACCTTGCCGGCGCGGGGCGCCGGAATCTGGTTCATCGTCTTCATGGCTTCGATGATCAGGATGGTCTGGCCTTCCTTGACCGTGGCGCCGACTTCAACGAAGGCACGCGAACCCGGGGCCGGGGACAGATAGGCCGTGCCGACCATCGGTGCGGTCAGCGCGTTCTTGGATGTCTTGGCAGCCTCCGCCGCCGAGACGCCTGCCGCTACGGCCTGTACCGGCGCTGCTGCCGGAACCGGTGCGGTCACATATTGCGGCGTGCCGGCTCTGGAAACGCGGATGCGCAGGTCTTCCTGCTCCACTTCGATCTCGGTCAGATCGGTTTCATTCAGGATATTGGCGAGATCGCGGATAAGAGCCTGGTCGATCGCGGGTTTCTTGTCAGCCATGGATATGAGCCTCTTGTTCTTTTTATTTCGTGTGTTGTGTGAGTGTCTTTAGCGCATTGAGCGCCAGAATGTAACTGTCGGCGCCAAAGCCGCAGATGACGCCCTTTGCAGCCGGCGCAAGCATCGATCTGTGCCGGAATTCCTCGCGGGCATGGACGTTGGACAGATGCACCTCGATCACCGGAATCCCGATCGCCTTGGCAGCGTCATGGAGCGCGATCGATGTATGCGTATAGGCACCGGCATTGACGGCAATACCTTTGGCGACAGCGCCGGCTTCATGGAACCAGTCGATGAGATCGCCCTCGTGGTTGCTCTGGCGGCACACGACATCGAGATCGAGCGATTTTCCGTGTTCGACACACATGGCTTCCAAGTCGGCCAAAGTCTGCCCGCCATAAATTCCCGGCTCGCGTTTGCCGAGCGCATTGAGGTTGGGGCCGTTCAGCACGAAAATTGTCGATGGCATAAGGGATCGGTCCGATAATCGAGGAATACCTATAGCCGGATGGCCTACCGAGGAAAAGCCCTATGCTTCCTCGAAATGTCCTCTCCGCGGCCCACCGCTTGAGCAAGGATGATACTTAGCAGATCGTCTTGCCACAGGAGCGGACATTGGCAACTTTTTGCGCGAGTTCGTCAGCGCCGACGGCACCAAACAGGGTTTCCTGACCGATCACGTAGGATGGAGTGCCGGTAACACCCAGACTGTTTGCCAGCGTATAGGCCTCCTTGACGCCTTCGTCGCTTCCGTTTTCTTCCATTTTTTTCCGAAGGTCCGCCTCTTTTACATCAAGGCGCACGGCAACGGCGATGGCTGTTTCTTCCGTGGCGCGATCTTCTCCACCGAGAAGGGCCCGGTGGAATTCGCCGTATTTTTCCGGTGCGATCTCTCGGAATGCAGCACTCACCTTGTGGGCGGCCAGCGAATCGGGACCGAGTATCGGCAATTCCTTCAGCACGAAACGGACATTCTTGTCCGTTTCGAGAATGGCATCCATGTCGGACAGCGCACGTTTGCAGTAACCGCAATTGTAGTCGTAGAATTCCACAATCGTGACGTCGCCCTGTGGGTTGCCAAGAGTTACATCGAATTTCGACTGAAAAATCGCCTTTTCATTGTCCTTTATGGCGGACTGAGCCTGCTTCAACTGTTCGTCAGCCTGCTTTTTCTTCAAGGCCTGCTGGGCCTCCAGAAGAATTTCAGGATTGGCGACAAGGTATTCGCGGATGAACTCGCCCATTTCCTGCTTTTGCTTGTCATCGAGCGCATGGGCGGTCTGTGGTACGATGGCGGTTGCCGTCAAAAGTGCGAAGGTCGAAGCGAAAGCGGTGCGGACGTTCAATCTCATATCTTCCTCATAGCCTTTAGGAGCAACTGCCGGTCAACTGCAAAGACCCTGGGCCTGCTGAAAGACAACGCATTGCTGCCGTAACCATAGGGGGCCGGCACGTCAAACGAAACCGTAAAGTCGGCGGAAATGCGGCATTCGCGCACTTGTGAAGGTTCTTGCGATCTGGCACATCGCCATGTACCAGAAGCCTATCGAGGATGTGCCGTTGACGCCGCTTTCCAGCCGCAGTTCCGTTGAGCCTTTCCACGCGATGGACGTTCTTGCCGAAGCGACGAAGCGGCGGGAGGCTGGGCATCCGGTAATCTCCATGGCGGTGGGTCAACCGAGCCATCCAGCGCCGAAGGCAGCACTTGATGCAGCCCGTGCGGCGCTTGCTCATGGACGCTTCGGCTATACCGATGCCCTGGGCATGTCGTCGCTGAGATCGGCGATCGCAAGCCATTATGCCGCTCGCTATGGAATCGAGATAGACCCGCAACGCGTAGCCGTCACGACCGGATCGTCGGCGGCTTTCAATCTTGCCTTTCTGGCGCTTTTCGATCCGGGTGACAGCGTTGCAATCGCGCGCCCGGGCTATCCCGCCTATCGCAACATTCTGACTGCCCTGGGTTTGACCGTGGTGGAAGTCGAAGCGGACGCCGAAAACGGTTTTACGCTGACGCCCGCCAATCTGGCAGCCGCGGAAGCAAAATCAGGCAAACGGCTGAAGGGCGTCCTTCTCGCCAGCCCGGCCAATCCCACAGGCACAGTGACCGGAAAGGCCGGTCTTGCGGCATTGGCCGGCTATTGCCGCGAGCGCGACATCGCCTTCATTTCGGATGAAATCTACCATGGCCTGACATTTGCAGGCGAGGAAACGACGGCGCTCAGCGTCACTGACGACGCCGTCATTATCAACTCCTTCTCCAAATATTACTGCATGACCGGCTGGCGCATCGGCTGGATGATCCTGCCCGGATCCCTCGTGCGGGCCTTCGAGCGGATCGCGCAAAGCCTCTATATTTCGCCGCCGGAACTATCCCAGATTGCAGCGGAAGCCGCACTCGGGGCGGCAGCGGAACTCGATCTCCACAGGGCCTCCTATGCCGCAAACCGCGCTTTATTGCTTAAACGTCTACCGGAAATAGGACTAGGCATTGCATCGCCCATGGATGGCGCCTTCTACGCCTATGCGGATGTCAGCCGGTTCACCAATGACAGCATGGATTTTGCGAAAAAGATGCTTGCAGAAATTAACGTCGCTGCCACGCCCGGCCTGGATTTCGATCCGCTCGAAGGTCACCGGACCATGCGTTTTTCCTATGCTGGGGACGGCAAGGATATGGCCGAAGCCATGGATCGCATCGGCCGGTGGTTGGCGTAAAAATAAGGTAAATCAACTGACTAGGCTTGATTTCGGAATCACCCTGCGAGGGCGATGATTCAGAAGATGAGCCTGCTGTTTCCCGATTTTGCCGTGCCGAAACGACTAGGGCTTAATATTGCAGTCAAAAAGAGAGAGTAGATGTCGAGCACGGCAGAGCCGGAATTTTCATCGCCTCCTCGGAAATGTGCCTATTTATTTTGCATAACGTTATCGGCCTAAAAATGGGGCACGAAGCTATTGAATTTTCGATGTTTCGCGATAAACTATAAATTCAATGATCTATATTTTAGAGGTGTCGATAATGCTTGACTTATTTCAGGGAAAGAGAAAGTCGGAAACTGGAGGCGCCTCCGGATTGAGTGGCATCGTCCGGGCCTTCATACTGTTTGACGAAAAAGAATATCTGGATGCAAACCCGGATGTTCGAGGTGCCGTGAGAGCGGGCTTGTTCCCGTCAGGGTTGGCCCACTTTCAGGCGAACGGGCATAAGGAAGGCCGTTTTCCGGGATATGCGGGGTTCAACTGGGACGATTATATTCGTGCCAATGCTGATTTGGCCCCGCTGCGAAACTCAACGGATCCCGAAGCTGCTGCGCGGACCCATTTCCGCGAGGCTGGCTACCGGGAAGGGCGACAGACTACGCCTTAAATTTTCCGTCGTTAAATTTTTGTATCATCAAGGGGATAAACAGGTCTTGAGGCTGAAGTCACAGTCTCCAGCGCCACGAGCAGTGAACCGGCTCAGCGGCAAACACGGACTTTCTTCACAGTTACCGTTCCATCGGCATTTTTCATGCGGATATTGCGATCAATGCAAACGGGCTGGAAAGCTGTGTCATAGCTTGCGTAGTAGTAGTCATTGTGCCGCTGACGACCGCCATCGATCGTTTCGGCAAGGGTAGCACTGGAAGCCGCCGACGTGGCGGCAATGACTGCGGCGGCTAAGAAACCTTGCATGATTGTCTCCTCGGATTGGCGTGAACAGCCATTTCGTTCATTGGCGGATAATGCCATCTGAGGCCGTGCTTCGCTGTTCCGGATGGAACAACGAAAAAGGGCGGCCTAAAAAGACCGCCCTCCCAAAAACATCAAATCCGACAAGGCTTAAAAGAAGCCACGCTTCTGCCACCAGCCGCCCTTCTTGGGCTTTGACGCATCATCTCCCTGCGACGATGTGGACGATTTGACCACTGGCTCGCTGGCGACCATATCAATATTCCGATTGGTGCGCTCGGGTTTTGCTTCGTCCAGATCGGCCGCAGCCTCTTCGATAGCGGCATCCTCAACGGTTGGTTCTTCGACGTCAACAACCGCGTTCGGCTCCTCCTGTGACTCTACGGCGGAACGGGCGTCCGCATCAGCCGTCGATGTGTCAGCCGACACCGCCGCCTGATCGACATCGATGGCAGCGACTTTCTTGCCGCGGCCCCGCTTCGGTTTGGCAGGTTTGGCGTCCTCGTCGATTGCCACGTTCAGGTCCGGCAGATCCTCGTTTACCGCCTCCGGCTCAGCGGCTTCGGCAGGAACCTCGACAGGTGCGTCGTCCACGAACTCAACAGTGTCGCCTACGACCGTTTCGAATGATTCTTCTGCACCCTCAGCGAGGATTTCGCCTTCAGCCTCATCCGGACGGTTGCGGCGGCCACCGCGCTTGCCGCGGCGGCGGCGGCGGCGCTTCTGGCGCTCTTCCTCGGTCAGTCCGGCATTTTGAAGGTCATCGGATGCCGCTTGTACAGCGTCGTCACCCTCGTCCTCATCGCCGTCTTCCTCGGATGTG
The DNA here is from genome assembly GCF_029223885.1 of Pararhizobium gei. Taxonomy (NCBI): domain Bacteria; kingdom Pseudomonadati; phylum Pseudomonadota; class Alphaproteobacteria; order Hyphomicrobiales; family Rhizobiaceae; genus Pararhizobium; species Pararhizobium gei. Next base: position 2,005,630 of record NZ_CP119409.1, read on the forward strand.
CCTTCGATAGTGTCGGCAGCGAGCAATTCGCCATTCGAATCGCCGCCCCGTCCGCCCCGCCGGCGCCGGCGGCGCTTGCGCTTGCGGTTGGCCTGATCGTCGCCATTTGCGGCGGGCTCGCGTTCGCCGCGCTCGATCTTTTCAACGCGCTCCGCCTTGGCCTCGACGGCCACCTCCAGTTCGTCCTCTTCCTCGATATCCTCTTCGATGACGATATCGTCTTCTTCGTCGATTTCGGGCTCGAATTGAATGATCTGGTCGATTTTGACAGGGTTCTCGACTGCTTCGCCGCGGTCGATGGCAAAATGTTGCACGCCGACATGGGCATCGGCTTCGATGATGATCTGAACGCCGAAACGTTCCTCATAATCGATAATCGTTCCGCGCTTGTGGTTGAGGAGGTAGAGCGCGATATCCGGCGTCGTGCGTACGGTGATGTTGTGCGTCGTGTTCTTCAAAAGATATTCTTCGATCCCACGCAACACATGCAGTGCGACAGAGGACTGCGAACGGACGTGACCCGTGCCGTTGCAGTGCGAGCATATCTGCATGGTCGATTCCAGCACGGACGCCCGAATACGCTGGCGCGACATTTCAAGCAGGCCGAAATGCGAGATCCGGCCGACCTGAATACGGGCACGGTCGTTTTTCAGATGGTCCTTGAGGCGTTTCTCGACGGCGCGGTTGTTGCGCTTTTCCTCCATGTCGATGAAGTCGACGACCACGAGACCGGCAAGGTCACGCAGGCGCAACTGGCGCGCGACTTCCTCGGCGGCTTCCAGGTTCGTCTGGAGCGCCGTGTCTTCGATCGAATGCTCGCGCGTGGAGCGGCCCGAGTTGACGTCGATCGCCACCAGAGCTTCGGTCTGGTTGATGATGATGTAGCCGCCGGACTTCAGCGTCACCTGCGGCACGAGCATACGGTCCAGCTGGGCTTCGATGCCCGAGCGCGAGAAGATCGGATGAACGTCGCGATACGGCTGAACCACCTTGGCATGGCTGGGCATCAGCATTTTCATGAAAGCTTTCGCTTCCTTGTAGCCTTCCTCTCCGGCCACGATGATCTCGTTGATATCCTTGTTGTAGAGATCGCGGATCGAGCGCTTGATCAGCGATCCTTCCTCGTAAACGAGGCAGGGAGCTGTAGAAGCCAACGTAAGCGTGCGGACGTTTTCCCACAGGCGCATCAAATATTCGAAGTCGCGCTTGACCTCCACCTTTGTCCGGTTTGCGCCGGCGGTGCGCAGGATGACACCCATGCCCTGCGGCACGTCGAGCATTCTTGCGATTTCCTTCAGGCGCTTGCGATCCTGCAGATTGGTGATCTTGCGGGAAATACCGCCCCCGCGGGCAGTGTTGGGCATCAGCACCGAATAGCGCCCGGCCAGCGAAAGATAGGTGGTCAGCGCCGCGCCTTTGTTGCCGCGCTCTTCCTTGGCAACCTGCACCAGGAGAATCTGCCGACGCTTGATGACTTCCTGGATGCGATATTGCTTGCGCGGACGGCGGCTTGCCTGACGATCCGGAACTTCCTCCATGGCGTCTTCGGCGCCGACGGATTCGATGATTTCCTTTTCTTCAGGATGATCGTCATCGTCTTCGTCGTCGGCATTACGGCGGCCGCGGGTATCTTCCGAGATGCTGTCGGTATCGACCATGGCGGCAATCTCGCCGCTCTGCCCGTCTTCATCGTCCGTATCTGTCGATACATCGGCGGCAGCTTCCGCCTCGGCGGCGAGCGCCTTTTTGCTGCGGCGCGGGCGCTTGGCCTTGGCTTTGGGCTTGTCTTCGATCTCAACGGCCTCAGCGGAGGCGTCTTCCACCGGGACAACAGCCTCAACTGCGGTCGCGTCTGCAGCGACGGCCTCATCGTCAGTTGCCTGAGCCGTTTCTTCTTCCGCCTCGGAGCCCAGATTGGTACCGGTCTCGACATGCTCGATGTCGTCGTCGCGGCGCGCCTCTTCCGCTTCGGCTCGCAGCAGGGCCTGCCTGTCGGCAAGCGGGATCTGATAATAATCGGGATGAATTTCCGCGAAGGCGAGAAATCCGTGGCGGTTGCCGCCGTAATCGACGAAAGCGGCCTGCAGCGAAGGCTCGACGCGGGTCACTTTTGCAAGATAGATATTGCCGCGGATCTGTTTCTTGTGTTCGGATTCGAAGTCGAATTCTTCTATGCGGTTTCCGCGAACGACGACGACGCGCGTCTCTTCAGCGTGAGACGCATCGATAAGCATTTTCTCTGCCATGTAAGGGGTGCTCCTCGGCGCAACCACGAAATGGCGGGAAAATCATGCCCGGAGGAAGATCTTCCACACAGATCGGGCTTATCGCCGGATGTGAATGATCCTGTATGGCCGGGGAGATGGTTCAACAGCCAGACGGCAGCCGGAAGGTGTTCGTTCCGGGGCCCGTTTACTTCTGACCGATACTGCTGAGACAACGTCGATGACCAAACAAGAAAGCCAATATACTGGGCCTTTGAGCCCGATGAATGTGCCCGGTGACGGGCTTTCGGTGATTGCCACCATTAATGCACCGGCCACCGCCGGAACTCACGATTCGACATACAAGGAGACTGTGGAACGACGGCGGATGAAACATGACTGCCTGTCCGAGATATGATCTATACGGAACGGATCTAAACCGTTCTGATCATACTCTGGCGCCGGGGCTTTAATACCCTTCGGCTGCCGGTCATTGATTCTATCCCGTCAACACTTTCTCCGCATGAAGCTTTTATGTTTTCTATGTCACAATGGCAAGGGAAAAGCCGGGAGCGCCTTAATATTGATTGATTCGCTTGAAGGGTTGTGATGAGCCGCGAGGTAGGGCGGGGCACTTCGCTTTCTTTCTGCCGGTAAGCTGTGGTTAACCATATCGGGTCATGAATCAGTGGTTTCCACCAGCTGCGACACAACCAGAGTTTTGATGAAGCGCTGTTCTTTATAACCGACAGGCAACAGGAAATACACGTTTGTTCCTCTCGAAAATAATCCGGCCTTGCCTTTTCCTCGCTTTGCTCTTTGGACTAGCTGCCGGAGCGCGGGCTGAAGAGGCGCCGTTGCTCGCCTATGGCGCGCGTATCGCGGGAGACGATGCCCGCACACGGGTGGTCATCGAATTCGACAGGAAGCCTGAATTTTTCGTCCACTATGTCGGCAATCCCGCGCGCGTGATCGTCGACCTGCCGGAGACCGCCTTCGGTTTGAAGCCGGAGGACCTGAGGGCGCGTGGCGTCTTCACGGAGATCCGCTATGGCGCGATGGGTGCGGGCAGTTCGCGGATCGTCCTCACGGCGAAAAAACCGGTTGCAATCTCCGGCGCAAGCGTCAGGGAAGATGAGGGGAGCAAGGGCTTCCGGCTGGTCCTCGATGCGGAGAGAGTGACCGACGCCCGGTTTGCCGAATTGCTTGGCGAACAGAAATGGACGGGGTCCGTCGCCGCGACCAAGACGGCCCGCAGCGTCGAGCCGGCTTCGAACGGCGAATTCGTGATCGCCGTCGATGCAGGGCATGGCGGCATCGATACCGGCGCGATCGGCGCAGACACGAAAATCGAGGAGAAGAGCGTAACGCTGGCCTTTGCTCAGGAGTTGGCAAAAACCTTGAACGAGGAGGCCGGCATCGAGGCCTTTCTGACGCGCGACAAGGACGAATTCCTGTCGCTGCCGGAGCGGGTCCATATCGCCCGCCAACGCGGCGCCAATCTTTTCATTTCGCTCCACGCAGATACGCTCAAACAACATGATATCCGGGGCGCAACCGTCTATACCATTTCCGACAAGGCGTCAGACCATCTCGCCGCGAACTTGGCCGAGCGCGAAAACCTTTCCGATGAAATCGCCGGCGTGGCCTTGACGAGCGAACCGGCCGAGGTTGCCGATATTCTCATCGATCTTACCCGCCGCGAAACCCAGGCCTTTGCCATCAATCTCGCCCGCTCGGTCGTGACGTCGTTTCAGGGACAAATCAACCTGATCAACAATCCGCATCGCCACGCAGGCTTTCGTGTCCTGCAGGCTCCCGACGTTCCGTCGATCCTTCTCGAATTGGGTTTCATGTCAAACAAGGACGACGAAAAGCTTCTGACCGATCCGGCATGGCGCAAAAAAGTGTCGGGCTTGCTGGTGGAAGCGGTCAGAACCTATCGTAGCGGCAAGACTGCCGACGGGGGCTGAGTGAGCCCAACACCATATCTTCAGAGATCAACACCGATGTGATTTGTGTCGCAGGGGTAACAGCAGTATGCTTTTCAAAGCGGTGGCCTGCCTTAAATAGCGCTAAGCCCTATTATGCTCACAATCCCGTCGTTATCGGGTGCTTGCACTGTATGCGTGAAAGCGTCGATTCCAAACGAGCGATTGCTGGACTGCAGCGGCGTCGGTAGGGTTTGATCGAGGCTTGGTTTGTCGCTTGATCGCAATGGAACAATCTGCGCGATAGTCACCGCGTCGCATGCGTGGCACAGAAGACGACGATAACAGGGTACCGGTATCTGCTGATGATCAGACTGATTGGATATTTCTTCGGGATTGGCGCATTCATGGTGCTTGGCATCGCTGCTGCGGCTGCCATTTATCTCGGGCATGTAACCAAGGACCTGCCTGATTACGAGGTGCTCAACAGCTACGCGCCGCCCGTCACCACCCGCGTTCACGCCGGCAACGGCGCTCTGATGGCCGAATATGCGCGCGAGCGACGGCTTTATCTGCCGATCCAGGCGATTCCGGACCGCGTCAAGGCCGCTTTCATTTCTGCGGAAGACAAGAATTTCTATCAGCATCCCGGCGTCGATATCACCGGCCTTGCCCGCGCCATCGCCGTCAATCTTCAGAATTTCGGTTCTGGCCGCCGCCCTGTCGGCGCATCGACGATTACCCAGCAGGTCGCGAAGAACTTCCTTCTCACGGCCGACCAGACGATCGACCGCAAGGTCAAGGAAGCCATCCTTTCGTTCCGTATCGAACAGGCCTACAGCAAGGACCGCATTCTCGAACTTTACCTCAACGAGATTTTTTTCGGGTTGAATTCCTACGGCATCGCCGGTGCGGCTCTGACTTATTTCGACAAGTCGGTTACCGAACTGACTGTGGCTGAAGCCGCCTATCTCGCGGCTTTGCCCAAGGGACCTGCAAATTACCACCCGTTCCGCAAGGAAGCCGCGGCCATCGAGCGCCGCGACTGGGTGGTCGATCGCATGGTCGAAAACGGCTACGTCACCAAGAGCGACGGCGAAGAGGCCAAGAAACAGCCGCTCGGTGTGACATTGAGGCGCGGCGGATCGCATCTTTTCGCCTCCGAATATTTTGCCGAGGAAGTCCGCCGCCAGATTATCCAGCGCTACGGCGATAATGCGCTCTACGAGGGCGGTCTCTCGGTGCGCACCTCGCTCGATCCGCGCATGCAGGTCGAGGCCCGCCGCGCCCTGCAGAACGCTCTTGTCTCCTATGACGAACGCCGTGGTTTCCACGGCCCGATGAAGGCGATCGAGATCGGCGGGGATTGGGGCGAGCCGCTGGGCAAGCTTCCGGCGCTGTCGGATATCCCGGAGTGGAAGCTCGCTGTCGTCCTTGCCGTCGATGATCGGGGCGTGGATATCGGCATTCAGCCGGAAAAGGATACGGCGGGAAAAATCGGTCCCGACCGTGTGACCGGCCATATCGCCGCCAAGGCAATGCAGTGGGCCTATCGCTCATCGACCGGCGACCGCCGTTCGGCCCGCTCGCCTGAAGGCGTTCTCGGTCCGGGCGACGTCGTCTATGTCGAGCCGACGGATGTGGAGGGCGACTATCGCCTGCGCCAGCCGCCAAAGGTTCAGGGCGGTCTCGTGGCTATGGACCCCCAGACGGGCCGTGTGCTGGCCATGGCTGGTGGCTTCTCCTACGGTCAGTCCGAGTTCAACCGGGCGACGCAGGCCATGCGGCAGCCGGGATCGTCTTTCAAGCCTTTCGTCTATGCCGCAGCCCTCGACAATGGCTATACGCCCGCTTCCGTCATTCTGGACGCGCCGTTCGAGCTCGTTACAGGCGGACAGGTGTGGCGGCCTGAAAATTACGGCGGCGGCTCTGCCGGCCCGTCCACCTTGCGCCTCGGCATCGAGAAATCGCGCAATCTGATGACGGTTCGGCTTGCCAACGACATGGGCATGAACCTTGTCGCGGAATATGCCGAGCGCTTCGGTATTTATGACAAGATGCTGCCGGTGTTGGCGATGTCGCTCGGGTCGGGCGAGACCACGGTGCTGCGCATGGTCTCGGCCTATGCCGTTCTTGCCAATGGCGGCAAGCAGATCAAGCCATCGATGATCGACCGTATCCAGGATCGCTATGGCAAAACCATCTTCCGGCATGAAGAGCGCACCTGCGACAATTGCAATGCCGCAGAATGGGAAAGCCAGGAGGAGCCGGTTCTTACCGACAATCGCGAGCAGGTTCTCGATCCGATGACGGCCTATCAGATCACCTCCATGATGGAAGGCGTCGTGACCCGCGGCACGGCCGCCGGAAAGATCAAGCTCGATCGTCCGGTGGCCGGCAAGACGGGCACCACCAATGACGAAAAGGACGCCTGGTTCGTGGGCTATACGCCTGACCTCGTAGCAGGGCTCTATCTCGGGTTCGACGACCCGGCCCCTCTCGGCCGCGGTGCAACAGGCGGCGGCCTTGCGGCTCCCGTGTTCAATGATTTCATGCAGGCGGCCCTTCAGGGGACCCGGCCCGTCAAGTTCGTGGTCCCGGAGGGCATGAGTCTCATTCCGGTCAACCGCAAGACTGGCATGGCGGCCGGTGAGGGCGATCCGGATACGATCATCGAAGCCTTCAAGCCCGGCACTGGCCCTGCCGACAGTTTCTCCGTTATCGGCGGCGCTGACCAGTATGTCCCGCCGGAAGAAATTCTAAAAGCGTCGCCGCAGGCCAACGAGGCCATCAATAGCGGCGGCAGCGGCCTGTTTTAACGAACTCACGTCTTTCGCAGCGCCCGCCGCCTTTACAGACGCGGCGGGCGTCGCTATTGACGGCCGACTTTCACAGCGATTGCAAGAAGCGGAATTATGCGCAACGAAATCGAAAACATCGTCGACGAAATCAAGCAGGCCATAAGCCTGCTGAGGAGGCATCTTTGACTGGGATCAGGCGGTAAGACGGCTGGACTGGTTGAACAACAAGGCCGAGGATCCTAACCTCTGGAACGATGCGGCCGAAGCGCAGAAACTCATGCGCGAACGCCAGCAACTCGATGATGGCATCCGAAGTGTGCGTGATTTCGAGCAGCAGATGCAGGATGCGATCGACCTTATCGAACTGGGTGAGGAAGAGGGCGATGCCGACATCATCAAGGATGCAGAAGACCTCTTGAAGCGGCTGCGCGGCGAGGCCGCCCGCCGGCAGGTCGAGGCCATGCTGTCGGGCGAAGCCGATGGTAACGACACCTATCTGGAAGTTCATTCAGGCGCCGGCGGCACCGAAAGCCAGGACTGGGCGAATATCCTGTTGCGCATGTATACGCGCTGGGCCGAGCGCCAGGGCTACAAAGTCGAGCTTATGGAAGTTCACGACGGCGAAGAGGCCGGCATCAAGTCGGCGACGCTTCTCGTCAAGGGGCATAACGCTTATGGCTGGCTGAAAACCGAATCGGGCGTGCACCGCCTCGTACGCATTTCGCCCTTCGACAGCAATGCCCGCCGTCACACCTCGTTCTCGTCCATCTGGGTCTATCCGGTCATCGACGATTCCATCCAGATCGACATCAACGAGAGCGACTGCCGCATCGATACCTATCGGTCCTCGGGCGCCGGCGGTCAGCATGTCAACACCACCGATTCTGCCGTGCGCATCACGCATATGCCGTCCGGCATCGTCGTCCAGTGCCAACAGGAACGCTCGCAGCACAAGAACAAGGCCAAGGCCTGGGATATGCTCCGCGCCCGTCTCTATGAAGCCGAACTCAAGAAGCGCGAAGAGGCCGCCAATGCCGAAGCTGCGTCGAAGAGCGAAATCGGCTGGGGGCATCAGATCCGGTCCTATGTCATGCAGCCCTATCAGCTGGTGAAGGATCTGCGCACCGGCGTCGAAAGCTCGGCTCCCTCGGACGTTCTGGACGGGGATCTCAACGGCTTCATGGAAGCAGCGCTCGCGCATCGCATCAACGGTGCCGCGGATGCCGCGATGGACGACATCGCGTGATTGCCTGGTAACACGGAAAGCTGATTGGCCGGGCATGCGAGTGTCCGGCTTTTCTGATTTTAGAGCGGCACCCGATCTGACTGAATCGCGCCGGCTATTCAAATCGTGATTTGTCTGATTCAAAAGGAGCCGCCGGATGGAGGCGGCGGATATGTCGAAGGCTTTATCGATGGATTTGCGGGTGCGTGCTCTTGCTGCGGTTTCGCAGGGCCTGTCGCATCGGGCGGCGGCTGAACGTTTTGAGGTGAGCGCCGCCAGCATCAGCCGCTGGCGCAAGCTTGAGCGTGACCAAGGCGATGCCCGGCCTCGTGCCCTGGGCGGAGATCGGCGCTCCGCCCGCATCGATGCGCATATGAATGCCATCCTCGAAGCCTTGGGGCCGCACAAGGATGCGACCATCGAAGAGGTGCGGCGTAGCCTTGCCGAACAAGGACTGTTCTTCGGCTTCGGCACGATCCAGCGTTTCTTTGCCCGTCACACCATCACGCGTAAAAAAAGAGTGCGCACGCCTCGGAGCAAGACCGTCCCGACATCCTGAAGCGGCGGCAGGAATGGTTCGATGGCCAGATCGACCTCGACCCCGCGCGCCTCGTCTTCATCGACGAGACCTGGGCTTCGACAAACATGGCGCGACGCCATGGCCGATGTGCAAGAGGCGAGCGCCTGCGCATCAGCGTTCCTCATGGTCATTGGAAAACCACAACCTTCATCGGAGCGCTGACGTTACGCGGCTTCATTGCGCCTTTCGTCATCGACAGACCGGTTAACCGCATCATTTTCGAAACATATGTCGAGAAGGTATTGCTGCCCGAGCTTCGGCCCGGCGACATCATCGTCATGGACAATCTGTCCAGCCACAAGGGGCCAAGGGTGCGGGAAATGATCGAGAGCGTCGGCGCGAGGCTCGAATACCTCCCGCCATACAGTCCGGATTTCACCCCATCGAAAACGCATTCTCAAAACTCAAGGCTCTCTTACGCAAGGCAGCCCAGCGCTCCATCGGCGGCCTCTGGACAACCATCGGTCGGTTGCTCAACCTCTTCACCCCAAACGAATGCCAGAACTATTTCGCCGCCGCTGGATACGATGCAACATGATCGGATTCCGCTCTAGTTCGTGGCGCGTTCGACTTTTATATCGCCGATATCGTCGACTAGCACGGTCCAGCTTTCCGGCTCAGCCGTGGCCGGATCTGTCTTCAGATAGACGGTGGCAAACAGACCCGGCTGGCGGGAAATGCCGTTTGAACTTTCGGGGCGTATGTCAGTGATGTAAGCCTTGATTTCAGAGAATTCCTCAAGTTCGGCGGAGGATAAAATTTCTGGCCCTTCCGGTCCGAGCGCAATCTGCTGCAGAAAAACATGCATGTTGCCTTCCGGCTGGCGTACGGCGATGAGCTTGTAATAGCCACGCTGTCCGGCTTGACGGTCAACCTCTTTGTTGGCTGGCGTGTCGTCGATTGCTTGAGGCAATGCGCCGCTTTCCTCCCAGTATCCAGTGCTCATCACGAAAATGATATTGTCCGGCAAAAGCTTGCTCTCTTCGGCCTTGGCGAGACCGGAAAAGGCGGACAACCAGAGAAGAAGGCCTGTCAGGAATACCAGGCAGGAAAGCCGCGACGGCGCGGTTGACGTCCAGGCAGGGCGATGCGGTTGGAAATAATGAAAACCGAGCATCATTTTGCTTTCCGTTTGCGCCGTCGCAGCTGTAATTCAAATCGGCGACCATAGTTTGTGCCGGAAATGATCACGAATCAAGGCGCGTTGATCCGCCGTCAATTGGAAAACTGCTCAGCAAGAATGCGATCGGACCAGGAGTAGTCCGGGTCGGAGAGAATATGCGCGGTGATATTCTCCGACTCAGCAATCCTTACATTGATAACGGATTTGACCTCCACATGATCGGCAACGGCATTGACCGGCCGCTTGTCCGCCTCCAGAATCGCGATATCGACCGTCACCTTGTTCGGAAGGAGCGCGCCACGCCACCGCCGGGGCCGGAAGGGGCTGACGGGTGTCAACGCCAGAAGCGGCGCTTCAAGCGGAAGAATCGGCCCGTGGGCGGAGAGATTGTAGGCGGTGGAACCGGCGGGCGTGGATAGCAACACGCCATCACAGATCAACTCCTCCAACCGCACCCGGCCATCGACCACTACACGCAATTTGGCTGCCTGGTAGGATTGTCGAAACAGGTAGACCTCATTGATGGCGAGTGCACGGAAGCGGTTTCCGTGCACGTCGATCGTCCGCATCTCCAGCGGCCGGAACGCATTTTCCACAGCTTCGGCAAGGCGTTCATGCAAGTTTTCGGTGTTGTAGCGATTCATCAGGAAACCGATTGACCCCCGGTTCATGCCATAGACCAGTTTTCCGGAATTCATCGTTTTGTGTAACGTGTGCAGCATAAAGCCATCGCCGCCCAGCGCCACGATCACATCAGCCTCTTCAGGATCGGTCTGTCCGTAAAGGGCGATCAGTTCGTCCGCCGCCTTCTGCGCTTCGTCGGTGGGTGAGGCCGAGAAAGCGATGGTTTTAAATGTGCGAGCCATAAAACGCCTGTACGACCTGAATGAACTAACCAAGACCGCTCAGCGGCTCGAGACTTGCGGCATCATGCACAAAACATGGTGCCGGGAAAGGAAAACACAGCTGAGAACGGGAATAACGTCCAGAACAGCCGCAAGCCTCATTGCGCCATCATCCCAAGACCGAGAAAATCACCCGAAACGACTGAAGAGCTATACCAATTTAAGATTGGCTTCCCGGGCAGCGGCGATCAATGCTTCCCGCGATTCCTCGATCGGGATAACGCCGGCGTCGGCTTCCATGCATGCGGTTTTTGCAGCTTGAAACATCTCGCCATCCGAGAGGGGCCACATGGAAAGCAGGTAATCCAGCGCGTCTCGCGGCCCCTCAATCGTAACCGCTTCTCCCCGCCCGAAGGAGAGCCGGACCGGGTTCGTCCAGGAAATCGGCGTCATAGGTTTCACCTCTTAGTTGCTTATCGTGTAACAACCGGTGCGGGCGGCTATGGTTCCACCCGACGGGATGAGCTTATCTGTTATCATCCCGCCAGCAAAGTGCACGATCAGGCAGACCTGCTGTTCTGTCGTTCCTGACATTCTCCACTTCGACAGCCCTTCATGTGCCGGGCACCGCTGCTCCAACTCGCTAACTGTCCACTTGCGTTGATCGCGTTCGCTCCGGCAACACCTGATGCACCGTCTGGTTCGGCATGGGTCCGATGCAGGACTACCGGCCTATGGGAACTTTTCCGTGGGAACCGGGTTTCGCCGACATTCAATCTACATGAGGCAACGGCCTTGTCTGCGAAAGCCGGAGGAAAGTTGATGTCTTCAACCTTGTCACACAATGACCGGCCGTTGGGAGAGCCATTCCCCTTAGGCGTCATCGATACGGTGCAACGGACTGTTGGCGTACCAGAACAGAAAGCGCCGGATCGCGGTACTGAAAATCTCGGAGAGGAGCTTTCGACCTTGCGCAGTGAATTGGCGACACTGCGGCAACGCCTGTCCCGAATCGGAGAAAAAACCGGCACCAGCGTCAGAAAAGGCGGTCGACAGGTTACCGCAACGGTCAATTCACGACCGCTTACGTCTTTGGCCATGGCATTCCTGTCGGCTGTGGCGGCCGGCTTCATCGTAAGGGCACTTCGCGATTCCCCGCCGCCCCGGGGACGGTATGACTTCATCGAGGATTGGCGTCGGCACCTGAGAGACAGGTTTTGATTAAACGCATCGTACGATGGAGGTGCATCTTGACGGCTTCAGGTGATCGGCTGTGGCTCATTGAGCAGGCCCGCCATTCGCACCATCCTTCACTTTCTCACGAGCATCCATGACACGAATGCGCAAACCAGCGCCGCTGGCCAAAAGTCAGTCATCTGGTCCCAGGACCAGCGCCACATGAAATATCCTTCGAGATGCGGCGGCGCCATATGGACGGACACCTCGTAGTCCCGTTTTTCTCGACCATGGAAGTGACCGGCGGCAAACGCCAGGGCGGCGATGCCGGCTACACGCCATGGCAATGTCAGCCTGAAGACGAAAGTGAGGATCACGGCCATGATCAAGGCTTCGACAATATGCCCCGCCCAGTCCCAGTTTCTCTGAATATCGTTCCAGTCCAATTCCATCGTTAGCCACTTTCAGCCACCGGCCATTATCAAACTTTGAAGCAGCCATGCAAAAGCTTGCGTCGTAAAACTCCAGCTGCAGCAAGAACAAATATGAACGCGAATCAATGATTCGCTTTGGCATGAACAGTTGAACGCACGGATCGACAGCCGCACTCCGCATCGGGTGCGAAAGGCAATATTCGTTTGGAGGCTTTAAGGAAAAATGGTGCCCCCACCAGGACTCGAACCCGGGACCCCCTGATTACAAATCAGGTGCTCTACCAACTGAGCTATAAGGGCAGCACGGGCAGGGAGTTAGCATATTCTCGATCGGTGTAAAGCGAAAATGCGCCCTCGGGTTGGGTTTTTCCGTTCGTATCTAGGTTTTAAGCGGGCGAACAGGGGATGGTGCGGCATCTGGCAGCTACGTTTTCGGTCTTTTCGTGATCAGCCGAGGCGCCGGACGTCCGAGGCGCTTTTGAAAGCGCGACGGAATGAAGCGGGCGATGACGGCGAGAAGGGCGGATAGTCCGCAAGGCAGCCAGATAACCGCCGGCCCAAGCATCCAGGCCAGACCTGCGCCGCAGAGCGCGCCGGCTGCCATGCCCAGCCAGGGAAGGATCTGAACGACCCAGTCGCGCTGCGGATCACCAACGATCATGCCGCCAAGGCCACGGCCGAAGCGGGAGAGGGCACCTGTGACGTAGGTCAGGCCGATCGGCCGCCCCTCGATCTGCTCGACGGCGGCATTGATCATCCCCATAGCCAGAACCATTGCATAGAATTGCAGTACAGGGGCGGTTGCCGGTGAAAGCATCGCTGCGCCAAGGAGAGCGACGGTTACCCCAACCATGACATTGAAGGTTCGCCGGACGGCCTTGTGAGCAACCACCGTCCCCATCGCATTTCCGGCAACGAAAATGAGGAGGGCTCCGAATAGGACCAAGGCGTGGCCGAGCCGCCAATCGGCGACCGCGACTGCCGCCCGCGTGGTATTGCCGCTCATGAAGGAGACGAAATTGCCGGCAATCAGCAGACCCACGGCGTCCGTCATGCCTGCGAGGAAGGAGATGGCGGCGACGAGTGCCGTTCCGATTGCGGTTCTGCGCCTGCTGATGAAACGTCTTCGCTGCTCAATCGTCATGATGCTCTGGCCCCGACCCGATAATCGCCGTGCAGCCGATTGCGCGCTTCACTGCCGCGCGAACAGGGTTGAATTCCATCCTGTCACTCCGCCGCATGCAGCATGGCACCGGGCGGATCGACTTCCTTGCATTTGGAAAATGCTCCGGGAAGATTGTTCGCGAGGTAATCGATCAGCGCGCGCACGCCCGGGAGGATGCCAAGGCGGGAGGTAAAGACCAGATGAACGATGGCGTCGTTCGACGACCAGTCCGCAAGCACCGGCGCCAGAACGCCGTTGCGAATGCCGCGCTCGCAATAATAATCCGGCAGAAGAGCAATTCCGACACCGGCAATCGCTGCTTGCTCCAGGATCCCGAAATCGCCACAGCCTATGATCGGCTGATGAACCACATCTTTCTTCGTGCCACCGGCGTGATTGAGTTGCCATGTATCGGTGACGTGCTGCTCGTTCATCGACAGCGTCGGCAAGGTGCCAAGGTTCTCGATGGAAACGGGGCCGATCCGCCTCAGCAATCCCGGACTTGCAACCATGCGCCGCCGGGAGTCGCCGAGCTTGCGGACGATCAGATTGTTGTCCGTGTCGAGCTGGTCGCGGACGCGCAGCGCCACATCGATCCGTTCCTCGATCAGATCGATGCGCCGGTTCGTGGTGGTGATCAGGATGCGCAGCCCTGGATAGCGCCGATGAAATTCCGGCAAGATATGGCCGACCACCGGCGTGAATCCGAGCGGGCAGGCAAGGCGTACCACCCCGGAAGGCTCGCTTTTCGCTGCGGCGACAACCGCCTCAGCCGCTTCTACTCCCGACAGGATGCTTTCGCACCGCTCGTAGAACGCCTGACCGATCTCTGTGACGCGCAGTTTTCGCGTCGAGCGTTCCATGAGCCGGACATCGAGCTGCTGTTCAAGGCGGGCGACGTGCTTGCTGAGCTTCGACTTGGGAATATTCAGCGCGCGTGCTGCGGAAGAAAAGCCGTTGTTCTTTACCACTGCGGCAAAAAGCACGAGATCATTGAGGTCCTGCATGCGGTGTTCCCTGGCGTTGGTCTAGGCCTGGATTGTTTCTAACAGGAAACGGCCTGTCGAAAAAGAGGTGGCTTCTCACTCGATTGTTTTAAAATCATATGTTTGGCACGCCATAAACACATGAACCAAAGGTGCTGTCATGAACATTCTCCATATCGATTCCGGTATTCTCGGCGAACACTCCGTTTCGCGTCAACTGACGGCCGCCATCGTCGCCGGCATCAAGGCGGAGCGTCCGGAGGATGCGATCGTCTATCGGGACCTTGCGGCCAATCCTCTCGCGCATCTCAACGGCGCGCAACTTATGGCGGGGAGCGCCAATCCCGAGGGTTTGGATGCCGCCCTTGTTTCGGATCTCGAGGCTGCACGCCTGTCGCTCGAGGATTTCCTTGCGGCCGATGTGGTGGTCATAGGGGCGCCCATGTATAATTTCACCGTCCCCAGCCAACTCAAAGCCTGGCTTGACCGCATCCTGGTCGCCGGCCGGACGTTTCGCTATACGGAATCCGGCGTGGAGGGCCTTGCCAAGGGCAAGAAAGTGATCGTCGCCTCGACCCGTGGCGGTCATTATTCCGGCGCGTCGCCGATCAGCGCGTGGGATCATCAGGAAACCTATCTTCAGACGGTTTTCGGCTTTATCGGGATCACGGATATCGAGATCGTCCGCGCGGAAGGCCTGGCAATCAGCCCGGATTCGAAGGAAGCGGCGATCAGGGACGCGCAAGCGGCGATTGCCGGCCGCCGTCATTTCGATATCGCCGCCTGATTTCACTGGGCACTCGCGGGAATCTGATAGCCGGAGGGCATGACCGTCCGGCTTTTCCATGTCCGGATTTCGCATGTCCGGGGTGCGACTGGACAGGCGACGGTGGAAGCGTTAGAGGCGGGACGGGGGCTATTCCTCGGTATCCGAACAGGAATTCGACATGGACGTCAGGGACAGCAACGGCACCATCCTGGTCGAAGGCGACACTGTCACCTTGATCAAGGATCTCAAGGTCAAGGGCACCTCAGAGACGCTGAAGCGGGGCACCACGATCAAGGGCATTCACCTGACAGACGATCCGGCGGAGGTCGAATGCCGTCATGCCAAAATCAGAGGCCTTGTCCTGCGCACGGAATTTCTCAAGAAGGCCTGACGCGAAAGCGCGGCAGGTTTGCTGCGGGCGGCCTCCCGGGCGGCGCGGGCCGATCCTCCGAAGCTCAACGTTTCGTCAGGTGCTGCCGTGCCGCATACATCGCGATGGCCGCCGCGTTCGAGACGTTAAGCGACTTGATGGCGCCCGGCATATCCAGACGGGCGAGGCTCGTAACCGTGTCGCGGGTCTTCTGGCGCAGGCCCTTGCCTTCGGCGCCCAGAACCAGAGCGATCCTGTCGCCGGACACTGTCTCCTCGAGCGGCGCCGGTCCCTCCGAATCGAGACCGATCGACACAAATCCGAGCTTATGGAGTTCCTCCAGCGCATCGGCCAGATTGGTGATCTGGATATAGGGGATCATTTCCAGCGCGCCGGAGGCGGACTTGGCCATGACGCCGGATTCGGTCGGGCTGTGGCGCTGGGTTGTGATCACAGCGCCGGCGTTGAAGGCGACCGCCGAGCGCATGATGGCGCCGACATTGTGCGGATCTGTAACTTGGTCGAGGACCAGAATGAGCGGGCTGTCCTTCAGCGCCGAAAGACGGCGCACGGGCAGGGGCGCGGTTTCCAGCATGGCGCCCTGGTGAATGGCGTCCGGCCCGAGAATCTTGTCCAGATCCTGCGGCGTGACGATATCGACGGGAAAACCGAGATCTCCGACCGGTCCGGTTTCCAGACGCACGAGTGCATTCTGGGTCACCGACAGCCGGACGATCCTGCGCTCCTTGTTATCGAGTGCGGCGCGCACGGTATGGATACCGTAGAGCAGCACCTGATCGGGCGTAAGTTTTGGTGCCGTCCAGTCGGCGGCCCCAGCCTTCTTGCGGCGGTCCTGAACAGGCGTCGGGATTTCGCCGCGCTCGCGCCGCGCATCGCGGTGGGCGCGGCGAAGGGTTGCGTAATGGGTGTCTTTGGCGGGCCTGTCGCCCGGATCATCTTTGCTCATAGGCGCCTTATACTGAGGTTGAGCCGCGCGGGGAACCGCTTTTTGCGAAACTTCCGATCCGCGACCTTTCTCGCTCATATCGCTATTTTTTCGCACCGGTCGTGTTGACACGAGGAAACGGGCCGGTCATATACCCGGCGCAGATCGAAGGGGCGCATTGCTCCGGCAACGGCGCTTCGATTGAAATGCTTGGTCGCTTGATCCCGACAGAATAATGGAGGGATGCCCGAGTGGTTAAAGGGGACGGACTGTAAATCCGTTGGCTCAGCCTACGTTGGTTCAAATCCAACTCCCTCCACCATTCTGTCACACGGATCTTGACCCCGCGGGTATAGCTCAATGGTAGAGCAGCAGCCTTCCAAGCTGAATACGCGGGTTCGATTCCCGCTACCCGCTCCACGTCATCCTGCTTCTCAAATCGAAGTTTAGCACCTCGGTTCAATTCCTTGGTTGGCAATGGCTTTGACCATTGTCGGGAAGAGCTCTGGAATTCGCCGCCCGGTTGCCCATATATGCGCTATCCCAAAGGGCTGGAATGCCGTCGGGCAGTAAATAATTATGTCTTGCGCAATTCTTCCTAAACCCTTAAACGCCTCCCCAAACCGGCGCCGCCGGTATGAGCCATTCTCATTGATCACAGGAAACGTACCCCATGGCAAAGAGCAAATTTGAGCGCAACAAGCCGCATGTCAACATTGGCACGATCGGCCACGTGGACCATGGCAAGACGTCGCTGACGGCGGCGATTACGAAGTATTTCGGCGAATACAAGGCCTATGACCAGATCGACGCCGCTCCGGAAGAAAAGGCCCGTGGCATCACCATCTCGACGGCACACGTCGAATACGAGACGCCGGCCCGCCACTATGCCCACGTCGATTGCCCCGGCCACGCCGACTACGTCAAGAACATGATCACCGGTGCTGCGCAGATGGATGGCGCGATCCTGGTCTGCTCGGCCGCCGACGGCCCGATGCCGCAGACCCGCGAGCACATCCTGCTCGCCCGCCAGGTCGGCGTTCCGGCGATCGTCGTGTTTTTGAACAAGGTCGACCAGGTTGACGACGCCGAGCTTCTCGAGCTCGTCGAACTGGAAGTGCGCGAACTTCTGTCGTCCTACGACTTCCCGGGCGACGACATCCCGATCATCAAGGGTTCGGCTCTGGCCGCGCTCGAAGATTCGGACAAGAAGATCGGCGAAGATTCGATCCGCGAGCTGATGGCCGCCGTCGACGCTTATATCCCGACGCCTGAGCGTCCGATCAACCTGCCGTTCCTGCTTCCGATCGAAGACGTGTTCTCGATCTCGGGCCGTGGTACGGTCGTGACCGGCCGCGTCGAGCGCGGCATCGTCAAGGTCGGCGAAGAAGTCGAGATCGTCGGCATCCGCGCCACGACCAAGACGACGGTGACCGGCGTTGAAATGTTCCGCAAGCTGCTTGACCAGGGCCAGGCCGGCGACAACATCGGCGCGCTGATCCGCGGCGTCACCCGTGACGGCGTCGAGCGTGGCCAGATCCTGTGCAAGCCGGGTTCGGTCAAGCCGCACAAGAAGTTCATGGCAGAAGCCTACATCCTGACGAAGGAAGAGGGCGGCCGTCATACACCGTTCTTCACCAACTACCGTCCGCAGTTCTACTTCCGCACGACGGACGTGACCGGCATCGTGTCGCTTCCGGAAGGCACGGAAATGGTCATGCCCGGCGACAACGTCACGGTATCGGTCGAGCTGATCGTTCCGATCGCCATGGAAGAAAAGCTGCGCTTCGCGATCCGCGAAGGCGGCCGCACCGTCGGCGCCGGCATCGTTGCAAGCATCGTCGAGTAATCGAACGAAATTTGGCTGCGAAAAGCTGGTCGCTAAAGAGATGCATATGGCGCTTCGGTGCCGTATGCTGTGATTTTCAAGTTGATTTTATTGTTAAGCGATGGCGGCTCGGCCTGATGAGAGGCTGATTTTGACAATGGCGGTGCGTTTCACGTCGCATCTTCCGCCCTGTTCACTCCAAAACATGTCTTAGGTGATCTGGCCTTCGCCTCGGTATCGCCCGGCGCCACAAGAGGGGTCCCATGCTGATTGCCTGCGCAACGGACCGATATTACGTCGAAATGACCGGCGTACTCATTCGCTCTGTTTGCGCCCAGCCGCATTCAGACCGGTTGCGTTTCTACGTCTTCTGTGCAGGCGTTCCGCAAAAGGACAAGGACAAGCTCGCTGCCTGCGCTTTCGGTGATGCTGAGATCAATATTGTCGATATCGATGACGTGCTTTATGAGCAAGTGCGCGATTTGCCGGTCAGAAAGCATATTTCGGTCGTTGCGTATGTCAGTATTTTTATTCCCAAATTACTGGAGGGCGAGGGTGACCGCCTACTGTATGTCGATTGCGACGTAGTGGTAAACACATCACTGGATCCCCTATTTGCACTTGATCTCGGCAATCGCGCCGTTGGTGCTGCACCAGATACGACGCTGCCGGACAGAATGAAAATGTATAATGAAGCGATCGGTCACAGTGCCGAAGCGCCCTATTTCAATTCCGGAATCTTCATCGTCGATATCAAGACCTGGAACGCGCACCGGGTAACGGAGAGAGGTGCCGCCTATGCACGCTCAAGGCTCCCTCCAATTACGCAGCATGATCAAGCCGTGCTTAACAAGGTCCTTAAGGATGACTGGCTGCCGCTTGACCCGAGTTGGAACGCGAAGCCGACGGACTTTACCCCGGCGACGGTGCAAACCATGCCGATCTTGCACTATCGCGGACGCAGCAAGCCGTTTCACGCGGATTTTCCAAAAAAATACCGCACCGTGTATGATATGCACCGCATGCACACACCCTGGGCGAAAACGCGTCGCTTGAGCAAGATGGAGCGCAGTCTATCGAAGCGCCGTCGCGGTCTTATGGAACGACTTGCCGCCGTGCGCGGTGCGCTCGTGCGTTATTTCCAAGGGGCTTAACTGACAAGTTTGTGAGGCTGTCTCACTGTCGGCACTGGCATCGTGCCGTCTATCGTCCAGTAAAAAGTATTGGCTGAATGTGAAGTCGAGAGCCTCGCAGGTAACGTCGGGGCTTTGCATGCTGAACTCTCTGTTTACTCATATCTCACGAGCCGCATTGAATGGCCGTGCACTGGTCTCGAACCTGCAGCTGTCGCGGAAGCATCGGCAATAATCAGCCTGTCAGCCCTTGCGGAAGCGGTTACCAACTTTATGTATCGCCGCAGATATTCCGAGGAGATTTCATGAAAAAGCGAATCCTGTTTACCGGCGGCTCAGGCAAGGCGGGACGCCATGCGGTGCCTTATCTGATCGAAGCCGGCTATGAGGTTCACAATATCGATCTTGTGCCGCTGGACAGCCCGGGCGTCACCAACCTGATCGCCGACATCACCGATAGCGGCCAGGTTTTCAACGCGCTGTCGATGCACCGCGATTTCCCGGATCTCGAACACGGGCAGGGGCCTCGACCCTTCGATGCCGTGGTTCATTTTGCCGCGATTCCACGCATCCTGATCAAGCCCGACAATGAGACGTTCCGCATCAATACGATGGGGACCTATAACGTCATCGAGGCGGCGGTGAAGCTTGGGATTCGCAAGATCGTCGTTGCGTCCAGCGAAACGACCTACGGCGTATGTTTTGCCGAAGGACACCGGGATTTCCATCAGTTCCCCCTCGACGAAGACTATGACGTCAATCCGATGGATAGCTACGGCCTGTCCAAGGTGGTCAATGAAAAGACGGCCCGCGCCTTTGCCGATCGCTCGGGTTTCGATATCTACGCATTGCGGATCGGCAATGTCATCGAGCCCCATGAATACGGGAACTTCCCCACCTATTTCAGCAATCCCGAAATGCGCAAGCGTATAGCCTGGAGCTATATCGACGCCCGTGACCTCGGTCAGATCGTCAAGCTCTGCGTCGAAAAGGACGGGCTTGGTTTTCAGGTGTTCAATGCGGCGAACGATACCGTTTCCGCCGACACACCGTCGCGTGAACTTGCTGCGCGGTTCTTTCCTAACGTCCCGTTTAGCCGCGAGATCGGAGAGTTCGAAGGGCTTTTATCGAACAGGAAGATTCGCGAGGTGCTCGGTTTCAATGAGGAGCATGATTGGCGGAAATACGTCAAGGTGTGACGGTAGTCTTGCGCAGGGGGCGAGAAGGCGGGCTTTCCCCGATTCTTTCGTTTTTTCCGCGAAAGTCGCTTGTCATCCTCCGGCAAACTGAATAATAAGCCGCAGACTTCATCGCGGCGCTTCGGCTTCAGGCAGACAGTGTAGCGGGTCAAGGGGTATAGCTCAGTTGGTAGAGCGGCGGTCTCCAAAACCGCAGGTCGTAAGTTCGAGCCTTACTGCCCCTGCCATTCGATTACGCGCCGCAGCATAGTGGCGCAGTATACACGGAAAAGATTTGTCTTTTCCGGCTAATTTCGTAAAAAGACCGTTGACCTCTTGTGATTTTTAGAATCGGTCTTTATGTAGGGTTCAAACAGACACGCGGCGCGTGGGGCTGATCGTCAGCTTTACGGGCCGTTAAGGCGTGAGCATTCCATGGCATCCAAGACAAATCCATTTACGTTTCTGCAGCAGGTGCGCTCCGAGACGTCGAAAGTGACGTGGCCGTCGCGGCGCGAGACCATGATTTCGACTCTGATGGTGTTCATCATGGTGTTTTTCGCAGCCGCTTTCTTTTTTGCTGCGGACCAATTGATGGGCTGGCTGATCGGCCTCGTCCTGAATGCAGGCATTTAAACGGGTGAAATGACTATGGCAGCGCGTTGGTACATCGTTCACGCCTACTCGAATTTCGAGAAGAAGGTCGCTGAGGACATCGAGAACAAGGCTCGCCAGAAGGGGCTTGAGCATTTGTTCGAGAAGATTCTCGTGCCTACGGAAAAGGTCGTCGAGGTCCGCCGGGGTCGCAAGGTCGATGCGGAACGTAAGTTCTTTCCGGGTTACGTGATGGTTCGCGCCGATCTGACGGACGAGGCTTACCATCTTATCAAGAATACACCGAAGGTAACGGGTTTCCTCGGCTCCGACAACAAGCCGGTTCCGATTCCCGACTTCGAAGCCGAGCGCATTCTCGGCCAGGTTCAGGACGGTGTCGACCGCCCGAAGCCTTCGATTTCGTTCGAGATCGGCGAGCAGGTCCGCGTCTCCGATGGCCCGTTCGCATCCTTCAACGGCATTGTGCAGGACGTTGATGAGGAACGGTCGCGCCTCAAGGTCGAAGTTTCGATCTTCGGCCGTGCGACACCGGTGGACCTCGAATATGCCCAGGTCGAAAAAGTCTGATCTGGGGTGCCGCAGCGCCGGATTTCCCGGCTGCGCGGCTCTCTTTTAGTTTTCCGGGTTCTTGATCCGGTAAAGGCAGGGAAACCTGCAAAGCGCGTGGAAGGAGCCCGGTCTTAGCCGGACCGGCAGTTACCGCACCACGCAACCGCAGCCGCCATGTTTAAAGAAGCATGGCATGAAAGGCCGGGAAACCGGTTTGAACATTTCCGGTATCGACCGCTCCGGCGGACGCGATCCGGGAAAACACAAAGGCAGAGAGAATGGCTAAGAAAGTTGCAGGCCAGCTCAAGCTTCAGGTCAAGGCAGGATCGGCGAACCCGTCCCCGCCAATCGGCCCGGCGCTTGGTCAGCGTGGCGTAAACATCATGGAATTCTGCAAGGCGTTCAATGCCGCCACGCAGGAACTTGAAAAGGGTATGCCGATTCCGGTCGTCATCACCTATTACCAGGACAAGTCCTTCACCTTCATCATGAAGCAGCCGCCGGTCAGCTACTTCCTGAAGAAGGAAGCAAAGCTGACCTCGGGTTCGAAGACCCCGGGCAAGGGCGCGGTTGCAGGCAAGCTCACCAAGGCTCAGATCAAGTCGATCGCCGAAGCCAAGATGAAGGACCTGAACGCAGCCGATATCGAAGGCGCAATGACCATGATCGAGGGCTCCGCCCGCGCCATGGGTCTGGAAGTGGTGGCTTAAGATCATGGCAAAGCTAGCAAAGCGTGTACAGAAGACCCGCGAAGGCGTCGATCCGACGAAGCTCGTCGGTCTGACCGAAGCCATTTCGATGGTCAAGGAACGGGCGATCGCCAAGTTCGACGAAACCATCGAAGTTGCGATGAACCTCGGCGTCGATCCGCGTCATGCCGACCAGATGGTCCGTGGCGTCGTCAATCTGCCGAACGGCACCGGCCGTGACGTTCGCGTTGCCGTGTTCGCACGGGGTGCCAAGGCTGATGAAGCCAAGGCTGCCGGTGCGGACATCGTCGGCGCAGAGGATCTGGTCGAAATCGTTCAGGGCGGCAAGATCGACTTCGATCGTTGCATCGCAACACCGGACATGATGCCGCTCGTCGGTCGTCTCGGCAAGGTTCTCGGTCCCCGCGGCATGATGCCGAACCCGAAGGTCGGGACCGTCACCATGGACGTCGCCGGTGCTGTCAAGGCATCGAAGGGCGGCGCTGTCGAGTTCCGGGTCGAGAAGGCTGGTATCGTCCATGCCGGTATCGGCAAGGCTTCGTTCACGGCGGAAGCCATCGAACAGAACATTCGCGCCTTCGCCGATGCAGTCATCAAGGCAAAGCCGTCGGGTGCCAAGGGCAACTACGTCAAGCGCGTGGCGATTTCCTCGACCATGGGCCCAGGCGTCAAGATCGACCCGTCGACCGTCAACGTCGCTTAACAGTTCATCCGGACTTCGGTCCGGTCCAAGATTTCCGGCCTTTCGGGGCCGGGAATTCCGGGATCAAACCCGGAACTCCTGTCCGAGATTGCAGGTGGTTATCCCTTAATCACTTCAGCCTGCATGAGATGGGTGAGTCCCGAATTTCATTTGACGCGCTTTAAGCGTGGGAATTCGGTTCGAACCTCGGCTTGCCTTGTGCCGGACCCGCTCATGCGGGAACGCGCAGGGGACAGGATCCTCGAGCGTTGCTTGGGATCATCTCAGATCCCTTGTGGCAAAGGTAAACCGACTGGTTCCACATTTTGTGGTCCAGTCAACTGGAGATAGGCAGTGGAAAGAGCGGAAAAACGCGAATTCGTCACGGAGCTGAACGATGCCTTCAAGGGCGCCGGTTCGGTTGTCGTGGCCCACTATGCTGGTGTCACAGTCGCACAGATGAACGATTTTCGTTCAAAGATGCGCGCTGCTGGCGGCACCGTCAAAGTCGCGAAGAACCGCCTGGCCAAGATCGCCCTTCAGGGTACGGAAGCCGAAGGGATGTCCAATCTCTTCAAGGGTCAGACGCTGGTTGCATTCAGCGCCGACCCGGTAACGGCTCCAAAGGTTGTCATGGATTTCGCCAAGACCAACGACAAGATCGTTGTGCTGGGCGGCGCCATGGGAGCAACGACGCTCAACGCGGACGCAGTCAAGTCGCTTGCGACCCTGCCTTCGCTGGATGAGCTGCGCGCGAAGCTGCTGGGCATGATCCAGACACCGGCTACCCGCATCGCAAGCGTTGTTGCAGCACCGGCAAGCCAGCTTGCCCGCGTGTTCGCAGCCTATGCCAAGAAGGACGAAGAAGCCGCATAAGGCGGTTTTTCGTTGTTTATATCTAACCAAGTTCGAACCGAACAAAAGGAACTATCAAAATGGCTGATCTCGCAAAGATCGTAGACGACCTGTCCTCGCTGACCGTTCTGGAAGCTGCAGAACTGTCGAAGCTTCTCGAAGAAAAGTGGGGCGTTTCGGCTGCTGCTCCGGTTGCTGCCGCTGCTGGCGGCGCTGCTGTTGCTGCCGTCGTTGAAGAAGAAAAGACCGAGTTCGACGTTATCCTCGCTGATATCGGCGCGAACAAGATCAACGTCATCAAGGAAGTCCGCGCAATCACAGGCCTCGGCCTGAAGGAAGCCAAGGACCTCGTTGAAGCTGCTCCGAAGGCCGTCAAGGAAGGCGTCACCAAGGCTGAAGCTGCTGATCTCAAGAAGAAGCTCGAAGACGCTGGCGCCAAGGTTGACGTCAAGTAATCGTGCCTGTTTCGAAGGAGGGGTAGCCTGAAAAGGCTGCCTCTCTTTCATCGCTTTTCGGACGTATTACCCAAAAGCCCGTTGAAACGGCTTTTGGGTAATGGGTTCTTCAAGAGGATGGTCTCGAACCGAACTGCCAGGCGAACCGGCCGGCTGCTTCGGGAAGTGAGACGAGTTTGAACGATCCATTAATTGACGGAACCGCCTGGCCAGCGGTGGCCGTCTGTTGCAGGCCCGGGTGCAATTTTAAAGGAGCGACGATGGCTCAGACCCTTTCGTTTAACGGTCGCAGGCGCGTACGCAAGTTTTTCGGTAAAATTCCAGAAGTCGCAGAAATGCCGAACCTCATCGAGGTTCAGAAGGCATCCTACGACCAGTTCCTCATGGTCGACGAGCCACAGGGCGGTCGTCCGGACGAGGGGCTCCAGTCCGTTTTCAAGTCCGTCTTCCCGATCACGGATTTCTCCGGCGCTTCGATGCTCGAATTCGTATCCTACGAGTTCGAACAGCCGAAGTTCGACGTCGAGGAATGCCGTCAGCGCGATCTGACCTATGCTGCGCCGCTCAAGGTGACGCTGCGCCTCATCGTGTTCGATATCGACGAGGATACGGGCGCAAAGTCCATCAAGGACATCAAGGAACAGAACGTCTACATGGGCGACATGCCGCTCATGACCAACAACGGTACGTTCATCGTCAACGGCACCGAGCGCGTCATCGTCTCCCAGATGCACCGTTCGCCAGGCGTGTTCTTCGACCATGACAAGGGCAAGAGCCATTCGTCGGGCAAGCTTCTGTTTGCGGCCCGCGTCATTCCGTATCGCGGCTCCTGGCTGGACATCGAGTTCGATGCCAAGGACGTTGTCCATGCACGTATCGACCGCCGCCGCAAGATTCCCGTCACATCGCTTTTGATGGCGCTCGGCATGGATGGCGAATCCATTCTCGAGACATTCTATACCAAGTCGCTCTACGCCCGTGACGGCAAGGGCTGGCGGATTCCTTTCCAGCCGGAAACCTTGAAGGGCCAGAAGGCTTTGTCCGACCTGATCGACGCCGATACCGGCGAAGTGGTCGTTGAGTCCGGCAAGAAGCTGACGCCGCGCCTGTTGAAGACGCTGACGGAAAAGGGCCTCAAGGCCATCAAGGCGACCGACGACGAACTTTATGGCAACTTCCTCGCCGAAGATCTCGTCAACATGCAGACGGGCGAGATTTTCCTCGAAGCCGGCGACGAGATCGACGAGAAGACGCTCGGCGTCATCCTGGCATCAGGGTTCGATGAGATCCCCGTTCTGGATATCGACCATATCAATGTGGGTGCCTATATCCGCAACACGCTGGCCGTGGACAAGAACGAGAATCGTCAGGATGCTCTGTTCGATATCTACCGCGTCATGCGTCCGGGTGAGCCGCCGACAATGGATTCGGCCGAAGCCATGTTCAATACGCTGTTCTTCGATGCCGAGCGCTACGATCTTTCGGCCGTCGGCCGCGTAAAGATGAACATGCGTCTCGATCTCGACGCTGCAGACACCGTTCGCACGCTTCGCAAGGAAGACATCTTGGCCGTGGTCAAGATGCTGGTCGATCTCCGCGACGGCAAGGGTGAAATCGACGACATCGACAATCTCGGCAACCGCCGTGTGCGTTCGGTCGGCGAATTGATGGAAAACCAGTACCGTCTCGGCCTGCTCCGCATGGAGCGCGCGATCAAGGAACGTATGTCCTCGATCGAAATCGATACGGTCATGCCGCAGGATCTGATCAACGCCAAGCCGGCGGCTGCGGCCGTTCGCGAATTCTTCGGCTCTTCGCAGCTGTCGCAGTTCATGGACCAGGTCAATCCGCTGTCGGAAATCACCCACAAGCGCCGCCTTTCGGCTCTTGGACCGGGCGGTCTGACGCGCGAACGTGCGGGCTTCGAAGTCCGCGACGTTCATCCGACCCATTACGGCCGTATCTGCCCGATCGAAACGCCGGAAGGTCCGAACATCGGTCTGATCAACTCGCTGGCGACCTTTGCCCGCGTCAACAAGTACGGCTTTATCGAAAGCCCTTACCGCAAGATCATCGACGGCAAGGTTACAAAGGACGTCGTCTATCTCTCGGCGATGGAAGAAGCCAAGTATCACGTGGCCCAGGCCAACTCCGAGCTGAATGCGGATCAGTCCTTCGTCGAAGAGTTTGTCGTTTGCCGTCATGCCGGCGACGTCATGCTTGCGCCGCGCGATATCGTCAACCTGATGGATGTGTCGCCGAAGCAGCTCGTTTCGGTCGCCGCAGCGCTTATCCCGTTCCTGGAAAACGACGACGCCAACCGTGCTTTGATGGGCTCCAACATGCAGCGCCAGGCCGTGCCTCTGCTGCGTGCCGAAGCGCCTTTTGTCGGCACCGGCATGGAACCGATCGTTGCCCGGGACTCCGGTGCAGCGATTGCAGCCCGTCGCGGCGGTGTGGTTGACCAGGTCGATGCGACCCGTATCGTTATCCGGGCAACGGAAGATCTCGAGTCGGGCAAGTCCGGCGTCGATATCTACCGTCTGCAGAAATTCCAGCGCTCCAACCAGAACACCTGCGTCAACCAGCGTCCGCTGGTCACCGTCGGTGACATCCTGAACAAGGGTGACATCATCGCGGACGGTCCTTCGACCGATCTCGGCGATCTGGCGCTCGGCCGCAATGCGCTCGTCGCGTTTATGCCGTGGAACGGCTACAACTACGAAGACTCGATCCTGCTTTCCGAGCGGATCGTCCGCGACGACGTGTTCACGTCCATCCACATCGAGGAATTCGAAGTGATGGCACGCGACACCAAGCTGGGTCCGGAAGAAATCACGCGTGACATTCCGAACGTTTCGGAAGAGGCGCTGAAGAACCTCGACGAAGCCGGCATCGTTTATATCGGTGCGGAAGTCCAGCCCGGCGATATCCTTGTCGGCAAAATCACGCCGAAGGGCGAAAGCCCGATGACGCCGGAAGAAAAGCTTCTGCGCGCCATCTTCGGCGAAAAGGCGTCCGACGTTCGCGACACCTCCATGCGCATGCCTCCGGGCACCTTCGGCACCATCGTCGAAGTCCGTGTCTTCAACCGCCACGGTGTGGAAAAAGACGAGCGTGCGATGGCGATCGAGCGGGAAGAGATCGAGCGTCTTGCCAAGGACCGCGACGACGAACAGGCGATCCTTGACCGCAACGTCTACTCCCGTCTCCTCGACATGCTGCGCGGCCACGTCGCTGTTGCAGGTCCGAAGGGCTTCAAGAAGGGCACTGAGCTCTCCAACGCCGTCATTTCTGAATATCCTCGCTCGCAGTGGTGGATGTTCGCGACGGAAGACGAAAAGGCTCAGGGCGAAGTCGAAGCGTTGCGTGGGCAGTACGACGAATCCAAGTCGCTGCTTGAGCATCGCTTCATGGACAAGGTCGAGAAGGTCCAGCGCGGCGATGAAATGCCTCCGGGCGTCATGAAGATGGTCAAGGTCTTTGTCGCTGTGAAGCGCAAGATCCAGCCGGGCGACAAGATGGCCGGCCGTCATGGCAACAAGGGTGTCGTGTCGCGGATTGTTCCGGTCGAGGACATGCCGTTCCTCGAAGACGGCACGCATGTCGACGTGGTGCTGAACCCGCTCGGCGTTCCCTCCCGCATGAATGTCGGCCAGATTTTGGAGACGCATCTGGGCTGGGCCTGCGCCGGCATGGGCAAGAAGATCGGCGCCATGCTCGACGCCTACAAGGCTGGGTCTGAAATTCAGCCGCTCCGCGACGTGATCGATAGCGTTATCGGTTCCGGTCCAAAGGGTGAGCCGATCAAGGACTATGACGACGAATCGATCGTTCGTCTGGCCGAGCAGACCCGTCGCGGCGTATCCATCGCCACCCCGGTGTTCGACGGCGCGGTGGAAGCCGATGTCAACGAGATGCTGGAACAGGCGGGGCTGAAGGTTTCGGGCCAGTCGACGCTGTATGATGGCCGGACCGGCGACCAGTTCGACCGTCAGGTAACTGTCGGCTACATCTACATGCTGAAGCTGAACCACCTTGTCGATGACAAGATCCACGCCCGTTCGATCGGTCCTTACTCGCTCGTGACCCAGCAGCCATTGGGCGGCAAGGCGCAGTTCGGCGGTCAGCGTTTCGGGGAAATGGAGGTCTGGGCTCTGGAAGCTTACGGCGCCGCCTACACCCTGCAGGAAATGCTGACGGTGAAGTCCGACGACGTGGCCGGTCGTACCAAGGTCTATGAGGCGATCGTCCGAGGCGACGACACCTTCGAGGCGGGTATTCCCGAGAGCTTCAACGTTCTTGTCAAGGAAATGCGCTCACTGGGCCTTTCCGTCGAACTGGAGAATTCCAAGCTCGACGAGCTCAACGCCGCGAACCAGCAATTGCCGGACGCAGCCGAGTAGAAAATCGAGGTGCGTGCCGCCGTAGCGGCGGCGCGCACCATTTCCGCCCGCGTTTCGCGTTGATGAAACCGGGTAGGAAATGCGGCCGCATTGACTGCGGTTTTATCCATTTCAGGGCTGCGGTCCGGCTCCCGGGATTTGCCGGAACCGTCCAGCCAAGATGAGGGCGATACGCCCACGAAGGAGATAGGCATGAACCAAGAGGTCATGAACCTTTTCAATCCGCAGGTGCCTGCACAGACATTCGATTCCATCCGGATCTCGATTGCGTCGCCGGAGAAGATTCTCTCCTGGTCCTATGGCGAGATCAAGAAGCCGGAAACGATCAACTATCGCACGTTCAAGCCGGAACGCGATGGCTTGTTCTGCGCGCGCATCTTCGGCCCCATCAAGGATTACGAATGCTTGTGCGGCAAGTACAAGCGCATGAAGTACAAGGGCATTATCTGCGAAAAGTGCGGCGTCGAAGTGACGTTGTCGCGCGTTCGTCGCGAGCGCATGGGCCATATCGAGCTTGCCGCTCCCGTTGCCCATATCTGGTTCCTGAAGTCCCTGCCGAGCCGCATCGCGACGCTGCTCGACATGACGCTGAAGGATATCGAACGTGTTCTCTACTTCGAGAACTACATCGTCACCGAGCCTGGCCTGACGTCGCTGAAAGAAAATCAGCTTCTGTCGGAAGAGGAATACATGATTGCCGTCGACGAGTTCGGCGAAGATCAGTTCACGGCGATGATCGGTGCGGAAGCCATCTACGAGATGCTTGCCTCGATGAATCTCGAGAAGATTGCCGGTGACCTGCGTCAGGACATGGCCGACACCACGTCGGAACTGAAGCAGAAGAAACTGATGAAGCGCCTGAAGATCGTTGAGAACTTCATGGAGTCAGGCAATCGCCCGGAATGGATGATCATGAAGGTCGTTCCCGTGATCCCGCCGGACCTGCGTCCGCTGGTGCCGCTGGATGGTGGCCGTTTCGCGACGTCCGACCTGAACGATCTCTATCGCCGCGTCATCAACCGTAACAACCGTCTGAAGCGCCTGATCGAACTCCGCGCTCCGGGCATCATCATACGCAACGAAAAGCGCATGCTGCAGGAATCTGTGGACGCGCTGTTCGACAACGGCCGTCGTGGCCGTGTCATTACCGGCGCCAACAAGCGTCCGCTGAAGTCGCTGTCCGACATGCTCAAGGGCAAGCAGGGCCGCTTCCGCCAGAACCTTCTCGGCAAGCGCGTCGACTATTCAGGCCGTTCGGTCATCGTGACCGGTCCGGAACTGAAGCTGCACCAGTGCGGCCTGCCGAAGAAGATGGCGCTCGAACTGTTCAAGCCGTTCATCTATGCCCGCCTCGACGCCAAGGGTTATTCCTCGACCGTCAAGCAGGCCAAGAAGCTGGTCGAGAAGGAAAAGCCGGAGGTCTGGGATATCCTCGACGAGGTCATCCGCGAGCACCCGGTTCTCCTGAACCGTGCGCCGACGCTTCACCGTCTGGGCATCCAGGCGTTTGAGCCGATCCTGGTCGAAGGCAAGGCTATCCAGCTGCATCCGCTCGTCTGCACGGCCTTCAACGCCGACTTCGACGGCGACCAGATGGCCGTCCACGTGCCGCTGTCGCTCGAAGCCCAGCTTGAAGCCCGCGTTCTGATGATGTCGACCAACAACATCCTCCACCCGGCAAACGGCGCGCCGATCATCGTTCCCTCGCAGGACATGGTTCTCGGTCTCTATTATCTGTCGATCATGAACCAGAACGAGCCTGGCGAAGGCATGGCCTTCTCCGATCTGGGCGAACTGCATCACGCGCTTGAAACCAAGTCGGTGACGCTGCACGCCAAGATCCGTGGCCGTTTCAAGACCGTGGATGCCGACGGCAAGCCCGTTTCGAAGATTTTCGAAACGACGCCGGGCCGTATGCTCATCGGCGAACTTCTGCCGAAGAACGTCAATGTGCCGTTCGACGTCTGCAATCAGGAACTGACCAAGAAGAACATCTCCAAGATGATCGATACGGTCTACCGCCACTGCGGCCAGAAGGACACGGTCATTTTCTGCGACCGCATCATGCAGCTCGGCTTCGCCCATGCCTGCCGCGCCGGTATTTCGTTCGGCAAGGATGACATGGTCATTCCGGAAACCAAGGCCAAGATCGTCGGTGATACCGAAAGCCTGGTGAAGGAATACGAACAACAGTACAATGACGGCCTGATCACGCAGGGCGAAAAGTACAACAAGGTCGTCGATGCCTGGGGCAAGGCCACCGAGAAGGTCGCCGAAGACATGATGGCCCGCATTAAGGCTGTCGAATTCGACGAAAAGACCGGTCGCCAGAAGCCGATGAACGCGATCTACATGATGAGCCACTCCGGTGCCCGCGGTTCTCCGAACCAGATGCGTCAGCTGGGCGGCATGCGTGGCCTGATGGCCAAGCCGTCGGGCGAAATCATCGAGACGCCGATCATCTCGAACTTCAAGGAAGGCCTGACCGTTAACGAGTACTTCAACTCGACCCACGGCGCCCGTAAGGGTCTTGCAGACACCGCCCTGAAGACCGCGAACTCCGGTTACCTGACCCGCCGTCTCGTTGACGTCGCGCAGGATTGCATTGTCAATTCGGTGGATTGCGGAACTGAGACCGGCCTCACCATGACCGCCATCGTCGATGCCGGTCAGGTCGTTGCCTCCATCGGTGCCCGCGTTCTCGGCCGTACCGCACTCGATAACATCGATCATCCGGTGACGGGCGAACGCATTGTCGATGCTGGCCGCATGATCCTCGAAGCCGATGTTGTCGAGATCGAAAAGGCCGGCATCCAGTCGATCCGGATCAGGTCGGCTCTGACCTGCGAAATCCAGACCGGCGTTTGCGGCGTCTGCTATGGGCGCGACCTTGCCCGTGGAACACCAGTCAACATGGGTGAGGCCGTCGGCGTCATCGCGGCGCAGTCGATCGGCGAGCCGGGCACGCAGCTCACCATGCGCACGTTCCA
Organism: Pararhizobium gei; assembly: GCF_029223885.1. Lineage (NCBI taxonomy): Bacteria > Pseudomonadati > Pseudomonadota > Alphaproteobacteria > Hyphomicrobiales > Rhizobiaceae > Pararhizobium > Pararhizobium gei. The sequence continues at coordinate 2,037,586 of NZ_CP119409.1, forward strand.
CCTTGGTGGCACGGCAACGGTGGTCGACCAGTCGTTCCTGGAAGCGTCCTACGAAGGAACGATCCAGATCAAGAACCGCAACATGCTGCGCAACTCGGACAACGTTCTCGTTGCCATGGGCCGTAACATGGCTGTCCAGATTCTGGACGAACGTGGCGTGGAGCGCTCATCGCAGCGTGTCGCCTATGGTTCGAAGATCTATGTCGACGATGGTGACAAGGTGAAGCGAGGCCAGCGTCTTGCCGAGTGGGATCCCTACACCCGTCCGATGATGACGGAAGTGGAAGGAACGGTCCATTTCGAAGATATCGTCGATGGTATTTCCGTTCTGGAAGCGACCGACGAGGCAACCGGTATCACCAAGCGTCAGGTTATCGACTGGCGTTCGACGCCGCGCGGTATCGATCTGAAGCCGGCGATCGTCATCAAGGACAAGAACGGTGCGGTTCTGAAGCTGGCGCGAGGCGGCGACGCCCGTTTCATGCTTTCGGTCGATGCCATTCTTTCGGTGGAGCCGGGCAACAAGGTCTCCCAGGGTGATGTGCTCGCACGTTCGCCGCTGGAAAGCGCCAAGACGAAGGACATCACCGGCGGTCTGCCGCGTGTTGCCGAACTCTTTGAAGCGCGCCGCCCGAAGGATCACGCCGTCATCGCCGAAATCGACGGTACGGTCCGCTTTGGCCGCGACTATAAGAACAAGCGTCGCGTGCTGATCGAGCCTGCGGAAGACGGTGTCGAGCCTGTCGAATACCTGATCCCGAAGGGCAAGCCCTTCCATCTTCAGGATGGCGACTACATTGAAAAGGGCGACTACATCCTCGACGGCAACCCGGCGCCGCATGACATCCTGGCGATCAAGGGCGTGGAGGCACTCGCTTCCTATCTCGTGAACGAAATTCAGGAAGTCTATCGTCTGCAGGGCGTTGTGATCAACGACAAGCACATCGAAGTGATCGTTCGCCAGATGCTGCAGAAGGTGGAAGTGACCGATGCCGGTGACTCGATGTATATCGTCGGCGACAGCGTCGATCGCATCGAGCTTGACGATGTCAATGATCAGTTGATCGAACAGGGCAAGAAGCCGGCCTATGGCGACCCGGTCCTGCTCGGCATCACCAAGGCATCGCTGCAGACCCCGTCCTTCATCTCGGCCGCTTCCTTCCAGGAAACGACCAAGGTGCTGACGGAAGCCGCGATCGCCGGCAAGACGGATGGCCTGCAGGGTCTGAAGGAAAATGTCATCGTCGGCCGTCTCATCCCGGCCGGTACCGGTGGCACCATGACCCAGATCCGCCGCATTGCGACCGCGCGCGACGAGATGATCCTTGAAGAGCGCCGCAAGGGTACGGGTGCAGAGATTGCGACCCCGATGCTGACCGACATGGCAAAGGCGGACGCCGCAGCCGAGTAAGGTTTGAAAGGCGAGGGCGGTTCTGCCGCCCTCAGAACGACGATCGAAAAAGCCGCTCGGAGCGATCCGGGCGGCTTTTGTTTGCGATAATAGACAATGGAGAGGGGCTGCTGACCTATTGTTCGGGACGATCAACATACCTTGCATAGTCGCAGATAGACGTAAAATAGAACGTCTGTCCCGCAAACTCCGTTTTCATCACACCAAGTTCGATCAATCCAAATTTATCATTGTTGTAATAGAAGGCGGCGTTGAGGAAGTCCCCCAGCCTCCCGCAGTCTCCGAAACCAGAACCTGTGTAGATAGGCAGGGTTTTCTGGTCGAAATCGCCTTTCACGATGTGCTCGATTTCGAAATCGCCGCGGGTGACTCGTGTGGCCTCGTCCGTTGATGCCGGATCCCGTATCTCTACGCCGTAGGTGACCGTCCGCATGCGTCCTTTCAGAACGAGGTGGGCGTCAGAAAACTTTTGCTTATCCGAACTCTCTTCGCAACTGCAGGCATATGCTTCCGAGGCCGTCGCGACCCAAAGAACGAGAGCGGCGAGAAAGACGGCTTGCAGGATTTTCATTATCGATTTCTCTGTTGCTCGGCCGCTTTATTGTAGACCGCCACTGTCAAAATTCTTATCCAAACCGGATGATCGCCACTTCTCCCGTCAGCGCGCCCTGATAGGCCGAGGCATGCGGCTCGTCTTCCGGCACGTCGGTCAATGTGCCGATCTGGTCGAGATCGGCTTCAAGAAAGCCTTCTTCCGACAGTGCGTTCAGGGCCTCGCGGACGGCGGTGTCGTCGTCGGGCGCGCGTAGCATGACGTGAATCTCGACACCATCATTATCTCCGTCCCGTTCATAGGCTTTGCCGATGATGATGAAGACCATCGGTTCGTCGAGATTGTTGTCGTTGTCTGGCGTGGCCGTCATCGCGATGTCCTCTTTCGTCAATGTTGGTGAAGACACTACCCCATCGCCTTGCTGTGCGCTGCAAAAAATCGCGTTGGCCGGTGGATCTTGCGGGCCGACCGATTCTTCGAAACACTGGGCTGCGAATCTGTTTCATGATTCTTTACGGCAGGTCTCGACTTGTTTGATTCATCGGTTTGGAACGTTCGCAATACGCCTCAGCCTCCCTCAAAAGCCTTGTTTTGCAGGCATGTCAGGCCCATGCAGCCAAGATTCTTTGTTAACTCCTCTTGACGGCACACCCTTAAATCAGTACACCCCGCCGCATCGGAGCCCATGTGAGGCTGGCTGTTTCGGAACGTCGCGTTCTGGAGTTCGCCTCAAACAAGACTCCCAAACGCACGCGAGACTGAAAATGCTGCACGCACGACGCCGGAAAGCTGGCGTCCTCTGCTTTTTTGCGGGCCATCTGCCGAAAGGCGGATTGGTCCTCGTTTTGCGCATTTGTACGGTCGAAACGTTCGACGCCGCCGGTAACGGCACCGATCCGCCCGCAAGGGTAAAGAGACAGAATTTGTAAGGGATGGTTATATGCCTACCGTAAACCAGCTGATCCGCAAGCCGCGTCAGGCACAGGTAAAGCGCAACAAGGTTCCTGCCCTGCAGGAAAACCCGCAGAAGCGTGGCGTTTGCACGCGCGTTTACACGACGACCCCGAAGAAGCCGAACTCGGCTCTGCGTAAGGTTGCCAAGATCCGCCTGACCAATGGCTTTGAAGTCATCGGCTATATTCCGGGTGAAGGCCACAACCTTCAGGAACACTCCGTTGTCATGATCCGCGGCGGCCGCGTCAAGGACTTGCCGGGCGTTCGTTACCACATCATCCGCGGTGTTCTCGATACCCAGGGCGTCAAGAACCGCAAGCAGCGCCGTTCGAAGTACGGTGCCAAGCGTCCGAAGTAAGTCGTGTCCGAAGTCCTTCGGGTTCCGCAATTTTAAGGTGCTGCGCGAGGTTCTCCGCGTGTTAAGGCATCCGTTCAAGTTTGAGAGACAAAACTATGTCACGTCGTCACAGTGCAGAAAAGCGCGAGATCAACCCGGATCCCAAGTTCGGCGATCTGGTGGTCACCAAGTTCATGAACGCCATCATGCTTCATGGTAAGAAGTCGGTTGCTGAAAACATCGTTTACGGTGCGTTCGATCTGGTCCAGGGCAAGCTGAAGCAGGAGCCGGTCACCGTGTTCCATTCCGCTCTCGACAACATCGCACCGCATGTCGAAGTGCGTTCGCGCCGCGTCGGTGGTGCAACCTACCAGGTTCCGGTCGATGTCCGTCCCGAGCGCCGTCAGGCTCTCGCCATCCGCTGGCTGATCGCTGCCGCCCGCAAGCGCAACGAAACCACCATGATCGATCGCCTCTGCGGCGAACTCATGGATGCTGCGAATGGCCGTGGTTCCGCTGTCAAGAAGCGCGAAGACACCCACAAGATGGCAGACGCCAACCGTGCATTCTCGCATTATCGCTGGTAATCGACGTACAATTTCGAAAGGCAGTCATTATGGCTCGCGAATATAAGATCGAAGACTACCGCAATTTTGGGATCATGGCGCATATCGACGCCGGCAAGACCACGACCACCGAGCGGATTCTGTATTACACCGGCAAGTCCCACAAGATCGGCGAAGTCCATGACGGCGCTGCTACCATGGACTGGATGGAGCAGGAGCAGGAACGCGGCATCACCATCACGTCTGCTGCGACCACGACCTTCTGGAAGGGTCGTGACGGCAAGATGCGCCGCTTCAACATCATCGACACCCCCGGCCACGTCGACTTTACCATCGAAGTCGAGCGTTCGCTGCGCGTTCTCGACGGTGCCATCGCTCTGCTGGACGCCAACGCAGGTGTGGAGCCGCAGACGGAAACCGTCTGGCGCCAGGCCGAGAAGTACCATGTCCCGCGGATGATCTTCTGCAACAAGATGGACAAGACCGGCGCGGATTTCTACCGTTCGGTTGAGATGATCAAGACTCGACTCGGTGCCATTGCCGTTGTCATGCAGCTGCCGATCGGCGCTGAAAGCGACTTCAAGGGCGTTATCGACCTGATCGAGATGAATGCCCTCATCTGGCGCGACGAGTCGCTCGGCGCCCAGTGGGATGTCGTCGAGATTCCGGACGACATGAAGGAAAAGGCCGCGCAATATCGCGAACTGCTCATCGAGACTGTCGTCGACATCGACGAAACCGCGATGGAAAACTACCTGAACGGCATCATGCCGGACAATGAGCAGATCCGTGCCCTGGTTCGCCGCGGCACCATCGACGTGAAGTTCCACCCGATGTTCTGCGGTACTGCGTTCAAGAACAAGGGCGTACAGCCTCTGCTCGACGCCGTTGTCGAATACCTGCCGTCGCCGCTCGACATTCCGTCGATCAAGGGCATCGACGTCAAGACCGAAGCCGAAATCGCCCGTCATCCGTCGGATGAAGAGCCTTTGTCGATGCTCGCCTTCAAGATCATGAACGACCCCTTCGTTGGTTCGCTCACCTTTGCCCGTATCTATTCCGGCAAGCTCTCCAAGGGCACGTCGGTCATGAACACGGTCAAGGAAAAGCGCGAGCGCGTCGGCCGCATGCTGCAGATGCATTCCAATTCGCGTGAAGACATCGAAGAAGCCTTTGCCGGCGACATCGTTGCTCTCGCAGGCCTCAAGGAAACCACGACCGGCGACACGCTCTGCGATCCGCTGCATCAGGTTATCCTCGAGCGCATGGAATTCCCCGAGCCGGTCATCCAGATCGCCATCGAGCCGAAGACCAAGGGCGACCAGGAAAAGATGGGCCTCGCGCTCAACCGCCTTGCAGCTGAAGATCCCTCGTTCCGCGTAAAGACGGATGAAGAATCCGGCCAGACGATCATCGCCGGCATGGGTGAACTTCACCTCGACATCCTTGTCGACCGCATGCGCCGCGAATTCAAGGTAGAAGCCACCGTCGGCGCGCCGCAGGTTGCCTACCGTGAATCGATCACGCGCAAGCACGAGGAAGACTACACGCACAAGAAGCAGTCTGGTGGTACCGGTCAGTTCGCGCGCGTCAAGATCATCTTCGAACCAAATCCCGATGGCGACGATTTCAAGTTCGAATCGAAGATTGTCGGCGGCACGATCCCGAAGGAATACATCCCCGGGGTTCAGAAGGGTATCGAAAGCGTTCTGTCGTCCGGACCGCTGGCTGGCTTCCCGATGCTCGGCGTCAAGGCGACGCTCATCGACGGTGCCTTCCATGACGTTGACTCCTCGGTCCTCGCCTTCGAAATTGCCTCCCGCGCCTGCTTCCGTGAAGCGGCAAAGAAGGCTGGCGCCCAGCTGCTTGAGCCGATGATGAAGGTCGAAGTTGTGACGCCGGAGGATTATGTCGGTGACGTCATCGGCGATCTGAACTCGCGTCGCGGTCAGATCCAGGGCCAGGAATCGCGCGGTATCGCCGTCGTGATCAACGCCAATGTGCCGCTGGCCAACATGTTCAAGTACGTGGACAACCTGCGCTCGATGAGCCAGGGCCGTGCACAGTACACCATGACATTCGATCATTATGCGCCGGTTCCATCGAACGTGTCGCAGGAAATCCAGGCAAAGTATTCCGGTCAGAAGTGATCGGGCTTAAAGCCAGCTGACAGAAACAAGCGAATTAACCCCTCACGGGGTCAGAAAATGGAGAGCCGGAAATGGCAAAGAGCAAATTTGAGCGCAACAAGCCGCATGTCAACATTGGCACGATCGGCCACGTGGACCATGGCAAGACGTCGCTGACGGCGGCGATTACGAAGTATTTCGGCGAATACAAGGCCTATGACCAGATCGACGCCGCTCCGGAAGAGAAGGCCCGTGGCATCACCATCTCGACGGCACACGTCGAATACGAGACGCCGGCCCGCCACTATGCCCACGTCGATTGCCCCGGCCACGCCGACTACGTCAAGAACATGATCACCGGTGCTGCCCAGATGGATGGCGCGATCCTGGTCTGCTCGGCCGCCGATGGCCCGATGCCGCAGACCCGCGAGCACATCCTGCTCGCCCGCCAGGTCGGCGTTCCGGCGATCGTGGTGTTTTTGAACAAGGTCGACCAGGTTGACGACGCCGAGCTTCTCGAGCTCGTCGAACTGGAAGTGCGCGAACTTCTGTCGTCCTACGACTTCCCGGGCGACGACATCCCGATCATCAAGGGTTCGGCTCTGGCCGCGCTCGAAGATTCGGACAAGAAGATCGGCGAAGATTCGATCCGCGAGCTGATGGCCGCCGTCGACGCCTATATCCCGACGCCTGAGCGTCCGATCAACCTGCCGTTCCTGCTGCCGATCGAAGACGTGTTCTCGATCTCGGGCCGTGGTACGGTCGTGACCGGCCGCGTCGAGCGCGGCATCGTCAAGGTCGGCGAAGAAGTCGAGATCGTCGGCATCCGCGCCACGACCAAGACGACGGTGACCGGCGTTGAAATGTTCCGCAAGCTGCTTGACCAGGGCCAGGCCGGCGACAACATCGGCGCGCTGATCCGCGGCGTCACCCGTGACGGCGTCGAGCGTGGCCAGATCCTGTGCAAGCCGGGTTCGGTCAAGCCGCACAAGAAGTTCATGGCAGAAGCCTACATCCTGACGAAGGAAGAGGGCGGCCGTCATACACCGTTCTTCACCAACTACCGTCCGCAGTTCTACTTCCGCACGACGGACGTGACCGGCATCGTGTCGCTTCCGGAAGGCACGGAAATGGTCATGCCGGGCGACAACGTCACGGTTTCGGTCGAGCTGATCGTTCCGATCGCGATGGAAGAAAAGCTGCGCTTCGCGATCCGCGAAGGCGGCCGCACCGTCGGCGCCGGCATCGTTGCCTCGATTGTTGAATAACAATCGATAGGAAGCGGCGCGTAAAAGCGCCGTTTCGTCGATCATTTTGTTGGTCGAAGCATGCGATTGCATCGTATGCCTCTCGAATTGACGGAAGCGCGAAAAAAACGCGCTTCCGTGGGCGTTCGATCATTGTGTCGGACGTCATTTCCGTATATGTGGCGGGTCGAATTGCAGAAACGGACAGAGAGCGATTTGCTCTTTGCGCTCTTTGAAGCATCAGCACCCGGAAACGAACGACGAACTGCCTCATCTGGGGTATTCGCTTAACAACAAGGATAACTCGAATGAACGGCCAGAATATCCGTATCCGCCTCAAGGCGTTTGATCACCGGATTCTTGATGCCTCCACGCGGGAAATCGTTTCGACGGCCAAGCGCACAGGCGCTTCGGTCCGTGGTCCGGTGCCGCTTCCCACTCGGATTGAGAAATTTACGGTCAACCGTTCGCCCCACGTCGACAAGAAAAGCCGTGAACAGTTCGAGATGCGCACCCATAAGCGCCTTCTCGATATCGTTGATCCGACACCGCAGACAGTTGACGCGCTGATGAAGCTCGATCTTGCTGCGGGCGTAGACGTCGAAATCAAGCTTTAAAAACAAGGAAGGTACGTGGATCTCGGTCCAACGGCTTCCAAAAACGGGCGACCCGATGATCTCGCAAGGATACTAGGGAGACCTTAAACCAGAGGTGCAACGGGGTTCGCTCCGGTGCTAACTCTCAAGAGGAATGAACCATGCGTTCAGGTGTGATTGCACAGAAAGTTGGGATGACCCGCGTCTATAACGACGCCGGTGAGCATATCCCGGTTACAGTATTGCAGATGGAAAATTGCCAGGTCGTGGCCCATCGCACAGACGAAAAGAATGGCTACACCGCAGTTCAGCTCGGTGCCGGCCTCGCCAAGGTCAAGAACACAAGCAAGCCGTTGCGCGGCCAGTTTGCCGCCGCGAATGTGGAGCCGAAGGCGAAAGTCGTCGAGTTCCGCGTGACGTCGGACAATCTGATCGACGTCGGCGCCGAACTCACCGCAAGCCATTTCGTTACGGGCCAACTCGTCGACGTGACCGGCACCTCGTCGGGTAAGGGTTTTGCTGGTGCCATGAAGCGCCACAACTTCGGCGGTCTTCGTGCAACGCACGGCGTTTCCGTATCACACCGCTCGCACGGTTCGACGGGTTCCAACCAGGATCCGGGCCGCGTCTGGAAGGGCAAGCGCATGGCTGGTCACATGGGCCAGACGCGCATCACCACTCAGAACCTTGAAGTGGTGTCCACCGATGAAGACCGCGGTCTGATCCTCGTCAAGGGCGCCGTACCCGGCTCCAAGGGCACCTGGATCGTCGTTCGCGACGCCATCAAGTCCGGCACCCCGGCTGACGCTCCGCGTCCCGCCGCCGTGCGCGCAGCCAAGTAAGGGGGCCAGATCATGGATCTCAACGTCACCACACTCGAAGGCAAAGAAGCCGGCCAGGTCTCCCTGTCCGATGCGATTTTCGGCCTCGAGCCCCGTGAAGATATCATTGCCCGCGTCATTCGCTGGCAGCTTGCCAAGAAGCAGCAGGGCACGCACAAGGCCAAGGGTCGCGCGGAAGTCGCTCGCACCGGCGCCAAGATGTTCAAGCAGAAGGGGACCGGCCGCGCCCGTCACCATTCGGCTCGCGCTCCGCAGTTTCGCGGCGGTGGTAAGGCGCATGGCCCGGTTGTTCGCAGCCATGCCCATGACCTGCCAAAGAAGGTTCGCGCGCTTGGCTTGCGTCATGCGCTGTCAGCCAAGCTCCGTGCCGAAGAACTGATCATCGTCGACAACTTGGTTGCTACCGAAGCCAAGACGAAGACTCTGACCGGCGCTTTCGCAACGCTGGGTCTGACCAACGCCCTCTTCATTGGCGGCGCAGAACTGGACAACAATTTCAAGCTCGCAGCCCAGAACATCCCGAATGTGGACGTTCTGCCGGTTCAGGGCATCAATGTTTACGATATTCTGCGCCGTGGCACGCTCGTGCTGTCCAAGGCTGCAGTTGAAGCTCTCGAGGAGCGGTTCAAATGACTGACCTTCGCCACTACGATGTGATCCTCGCTCCGTCGATCACCGAAAAGTCGACGCTGGTTTCTGAACAGAACCAGATCATCTTCAACGTCGCCAAGGGTGCGTCGAAGCCGGAAATCAAGGCTGCGATCGAAGCGCTGTTCGGCGTCAAGGTCACGGCTGTGAACACGCTGATCCGCAAGGGCAAGCTGAAGCGTTTCCGCGGTTTCGCCGGCCGGCAAAAAGACGTCAAGAAGGCCATCGTCACACTTGCTGACGGTCAGTCCATCGACGTCTCCACCGGACTCTGAGGAATAGAAAAATGGCATTGAAAAGTTTCAATCCGACCACCCCGAGCCAGCGTCAGCTGGTCATCGTCGATCGGTCCGGCCTCCACAAGGGCAAGCCGGTCAAGTCGCTGACCGAGGGCCTGTCTTCCAAGGGCGGTCGCAACAATACCGGTCGCATCACGGTGCGCTACCAGGGCGGCGGTCACAAGCGGACCTATCGACTGGTCGACTTCAAGCGTCGCAAGTTCGACGTCGAAGGCACGGTCGAGCGTCTCGAATACGACCCGAACCGCACCGCGTTCATCGCCCTGATCAGCTATGCGGACGGCCAGCAGGCCTACATCATCGCTCCGCAGCGTCTTGCCGCAGGCGACAAGGTGATCGCTTCGGAAAAGCAGGTTGACGTGAAGCCGGGCAACACCATGCCGCTTCAGTTCATGCCGGTTGGTTCGATCGTTCACAACGTCGAGATGAAGCCGGGCAAGGGCGGTCAGATCGCCCGTTCCGCCGGTGCTTACGTTCAGCTGGTCGGTCGCGACCAGGGCATGGCGATCCTTCGTCTGTCGTCTGGCGAACAGCGCCTGGTGCATGGCTCCTGCCTCGCAACGGTCGGTGCAGTCTCCAATCCGGACCACGGCAACATCAACGACGGCAAGGCCGGCCGTTCGGTGTGGCGTGGCAAGCGTCCGCACGTTCGCGGCGTCGTCATGAACCCTGTTGACCATCCGCACGGCGGTGGTGAAGGCCGCACCTCGGGTGGCCGTCATCCGGTTTCGCCTTGGGGCAAGCCCACCAAGGGCAAGCGTACGCGCTCGAACAAGTCCACCGACAAGTTCATCATGCGCTCGCGTCATCAGCGTAAGAAGTAAGAGAGGAAGTCTCCAATGACTCGTTCAGTATGGAAAGGTCCGTTTGTTGACGGCTATCTTCTCAAGAAGGCTGAGAAGGTTCGTGAAGGCGGTCGTAACGAAGTGATCAAGATGTGGAGCCGTCGCTCCACCATCCTGCCGCAGTTCGTCGGTCTGACCTTTGGTGTTTACAACGGCAGCAAGCATATCCCGGTCAGCGTCAACGAAGACATGATCGGACATAAGTTTGGCGAATTCTCTCCGACCCGGACCTATTACGGTCACGGTGCGGACAAGAAGGCAAAGAGGAAGTAATTATGGGCAAGGCAAAAGCCGAACGCCGGCTGAAGGATAATGAAGCGCAGGCAATTGCGCGCACGATCCGCGTCAGCCCCCAGAAGCTCAACCTGGTTGCTGCGATGATCCGCGGCAAGAAGGTCGACCGGGCTCTGGCCGAACTCGAGTTTTCGCGCAAGCGGATCTCGGACACCGTCAAGAAGACACTGGAATCCGCAATCGCAAATGCGGAGAACAACCACGACCTCGACGTCGACAGCCTGATCGTCGCGGAAGCCTACGTCGGCAAGTCCATCGTCATGAAGCGTTTCCACGCTCGTGGCCGCGGTCGTGCATCGCGTATCGAAAAGCCTTTCGCGCATCTGACGATCGTTGTTCGCGAAGTCGAAGCCAAAGGGGAGGCCGCATAATGGGTCAGAAGATCAATCCAGTCGGTTTCCGCCTCGGCATCAACCGTACCTGGGATAGCCGCTGGTTCGCGGATAATGCCGAGTACGGTCAGCTTCTTCACGAAGACCTGAAGATCCGTGCCTATGTCATGGAAGAACTGAAGCAGGCCGGCATCGCCAAGGTCGTCATCGAGCGTCCGCACAAGAAGTGCCGCGTCACGATCCACTCGGCTCGCCCTGGCCTGATCATCGGCAAGAAGGGCGCGGACATCGAAAAGCTGCGCAAGAAGATCGGCGAGATGACCAAGTCGGAAACGCATCTCAACATCGTTGAAGTGCGTAAGCCGGAAGTCGATTCGACGCTGGTCGCCCAGTCGATCGCCCAGCAGCTTGAACGCCGCGTGGCTTTCCGCCGTGCAATGAAGCGCGCCGTTCAGTCTGCCATGCGTCTTGGCGCCGAAGGCATCAAGATCACTTGCGGCGGCCGTCTCGGTGGCGCTGAAATCGCTCGTACCGAATGGTACCGCGAAGGCCGCGTTCCCTTGCACACGCTTCGCGCCGACATCGATTACGGTGTGGCTGAAGCCAAGACTGCCTTCGGCATCTGCGGCATCAAGGTCTGGATCTTCAAGGGAGAAATCCTTGAGCATGATCCGATGGCTTCCGAGCGTCGCGCGTCCGAAAGTGACGCACAGGGTCCGAGCAGCAACAACCGTCGCCGCGAAAACGCGTAACAGTCGTTCCTGGCAGCTAATATCGGAGAATTAAAAAAATGTTGCAGCCAAAGCGCACTAAGTACCGCAAGCAGTTCAAGGGACGCATCAAGGGCGTTGCCAAGGGCGGTTCCGACCTTGCTTTCGGTGAATTCGGCCTGAAGTCTCAGGAGCCGAACCGCGTCAACGCACGCGAAATCGAAGCGGCTCGCCGCGCGATCACCCGTCACATGAAGCGTGCCGGCCGTGTGTGGATCCGCGTATTCCCGGACGTTCCGGTCACGGCGAAGCCGACCGAAGTTCGTATGGGTAAAGGTAAAGGTTCGGTCGAATATTGGGCTTGCAAGGTCAAGCCCGGCCGAATGATGTTCGAAATCGACGGCGTCAGCGAAGAACTCGCCCGTGAGGCGCTTCGCCTTGGTGCTGCGAAACTCTCTGTCAAGACGCGCTTCGTTCAGCGCATTGCAGAGTAAGGAGTAAAGCCCATGAAAGCCACCGAAGTTCGCGGCCTCAGCGCCGACCAGCTCAACGAACAGCTTGCCAACCTGAAGAAGGAGCAGTTCAACCTGCGCTTCCAGAAGGCGACCGGCCAGCTCGAAAAGTCGTCGCGCATCAATGAAGTCCGCAAGGACATTGCGCGCGTCAAAACCATTGCCCGCCAGAAGGCGGCAGAAGCCAAGGCTTAAGGATCTAAGAATATGCCAAAACGCATTCTGCAGGGCACCGTCGTCAGCGACAAAAACGAAAAGACCGTCGTGGTCCGTGTCGAGCGTCGCTTCGCGCACCCTATCTTCCAGAAGACCGTTCGCCGGTCCAAGAAGTACAAGGCGCATGACGAGAACAACCAGTACAAGGTCGGCGATCAGGTTTCCATTCAGGAATGCGCGCCGATTTCCAAGGACAAGACCTGGACGGTTGTTTCCGTTCAGTCCTAATTCCTGAGGAGTTTCGCATCCGGCTCTTGCGCTGGCTGCGAAAATCTGTATGAAACAGCGCAAGGACGCTCGGCTACGAGCGTTCTTTTGCTTTGAGCGCACGGAAGGTCCGTTTTCGGAAACCACCCTGGCAACGATCGATCCCGCGCGAGAACAGAAATTCAGAAGCTGGAACAGGGGGCCCTCAATCTGATGAGGTTGGCCCAACCGGTTCGGTCACAACAAGAAGGCGACCTGACATGATTCAGATGCAAACAAACCTCGACGTGGCGGATAATTCCGGCGCACGTCGTGTCATGTGCATCAAGGTGCTGGGCGGCTCCAAGCGTAAATATGCTTCGGTCGGCGACATTATCGTCGTTTCGATCAAGGAAGCTATTCCGCGCGGCCGCGTCAAGAAGGGTGATGTGATGAAGGCGGTTGTCGTGCGCACCGCGAAAGACATCCGTCGTCCGGACGGCAGCGTCATCCGGTTCGATAACAACGCAGCCGTTCTTATCGACAACAAGAAAGAGCCGATCGGCACCCGTATCTTCGGACCGGTTCCGCGCGAACTTCGCGCCAAGAACCACATGAAGATCATCTCGCTGGCTCCAGAAGTGCTGTAAGGAGCGACAAGAGATGCAAAAGATTCGTAAAGGCGACAAGGTCGTCGTATTGACCGGCAAGGACAAGGGCCGCACCGGAGAAGTTCTCCAGGTCATGCCTAAGGAAGACCGGGCTGTTGTGCGTGGCGTCAACATGGTGAAGCGTCACCAGCGCCAGACCCAGAGCCAGGAAGCCGGCATCATCAACAAAGAAGCCTCGATCCACCTGTCCAACATTGCTGTTGCCGACAAGGATGGTAAGCCGACCCGTGTTGGTTTCAGTGTCGTCGAAGGCAAGAAGGTCCGCGTGGCCAAGCGTTCGGGAGAAGTGGTCGATGGCTGACACCAAGAATTATGAGCCCCGTCTGAAGACGGAATATGCTGAACGCATCACCAAGGTGATGCAGGAAAAGTTCAACTATTCGAACGTCATGCAGATCCCGCGGCTCGACAAGATCGTGATCAATATGGGCGTTGGTGAATCCACCGGCGATTCGAAGAAGCCGACCGTTGCTGCAGCCGATCTTGCAGCGATTGCCGGCCAGAAGCCTGTTATCACGAAGGCCCGTACCTCCATCGCCGGCTTCAAGCTGCGCGAAGGCATGCCCATCGGCGCGAAGGTAACCCTGCGCGGCGTTCGCATGTATGAATTTCTGGATCGCCTGATCAACATCGCGCTTCCGCGCGTTCGAGATTTCCGCGGTCTCAATCCGAAGTCCTTCGATGGCCGTGGCAATTTCGCCATGGGCGTCAAGGAACACATTGTGTTCCCGGAGATCAACTACGACAAGGTTGATCAGATGTGGGGCATGGACATCATCGTTTGCACGACGGCAAGGAACGACGACGAGGCACGGGCTCTGCTCACAGAGTTCAACTTCCCGTTTCGCCAATAAGCCGTAACGACAAGCAGAAGGATTAAGTTGAATGGCGAAGACGAGCGCAATTGAAAAAAACAATCGCCGCCGTAAGTCGGTTGCTCAGGAGGCCGGAAAGCGGGCTGCCCTGAAGGCCACTATCATGAACCAGTCTCTTCCGATCGAAGAGCGCTTCAAGGCTACTTTGAAGTTGGCGAGCCTGCCGCGTGACGGTTCCAAGACCCGCGTTCGCAACCGTTGCGAAGTGACAGGTCGTCCGCGCGCCTATTATCGCAAACTGAAGATGTCGCGTATTGCGCTTCGTGAACTTGGCAATTTCGGCAAGGTGCCGGGCATTGTTAAGTCGAGCTGGTAAGGAGACGGGCACATGGCAATGACAGATCCGCTGGGCGATATGCTCACCCGTATCCGCAATGGCGCCGCACGCCGCAAGTCGAGTGTTTCCACTCCGGCTTCCAAGCTGCGCGCACGCGTTCTGGATGTCCTTCAGGCTGAAGGCTACATCCGTGGATACTCCGAAGTCGAATTTGGTAACGGCAAGGCCGAGATCAATATCGAACTGAAATACTATGAAGGTGCGTCGGTGATCCGTGAGATCGGCCGCGTATCGAAGCCGGGCCGCCGGGTTTATGTCTCGGTCAAGTCCATTCCGCAGGTCGCGAACGGTCTCGGTATCACTATCCTTTCGACTCCGAAGGGTGTGATGGCCGATCACCAGGCACGTGAACAGAACGTTGGCGGTGAGGTTCTCTGCTCCGTATTCTAATACGGTGCAGTGATCTCCATAACGGACAGACAGGTTGAACAATGTCTCGTATCGGTAAGAAACCCGTTCCGGTTCCTGCAGGTGTCACGGCCACGGTAAGTGGCCAGACGGTGACTGCAAAGGGCCCGAAAGGTGAACTCTTCTTCGTTGCTAACGACGAAGTCGTCGTAAAGCTGGAAGACAACAACGCGGTGTCGGTGACCCCGGTTGACCAGTCCAAGGATGCTCGGTCCAAGTGGGGCATGTCCCGCACGATGATCGAAAACATCTTCAAGGGCGTCAAGGACGGCTACGAGCGCAAGCTCGAAATCAACGGCGTCGGCTATCGCGCGTCGCTGCAGGGCAAGAACCTGCAGCTGGCACTCGGCTTCAGCCACGACGTGGTCTATCAGACTCCGGAAGGCATTTCGATTGCTGTGCCCAAGCCGACGGAAATCGTCGTCACCGGCATCAACAAGCAGCAGGTCGGCCAGGTTGCCGCGGAAATCCGCGAATACCGTGGCCCCGAGCCCTACAAGGGCAAGGGCGTCAAGTATGCCGGCGAGCGGATTGTCCGCAAAGAAGGCAAGAAGAAGTAAGGATCACGCGAAATGGCTACAAGGAAAGATACACTTGTGCGCCGCGCCAGCCGCGTGCGCCGTCAAGTCAAGGCAGTCGCCAATGGCCGCCTGCGCCTGTCCGTTCATCGCTCGTCGAAGAACATCTACGCACAGGTTATCGATGATGTTGCAGGCAAGACCGTTGCGTCCGCCTCGACACTCGACACAGATCTGCGTTCGTCGCTTAAGACGGGCGCCGACACGGCAGCTGCTGCTGCCGTAGGCAAGCTCCTTGCGGAGCGCGCCTCGAAGGCTGGTGTCAAGGACGTCGTCTTTGATCGTGGCGCCTTCATCTATCACGGCCGCGTCAAGGCGCTCGCCGAGGCAGCCCGCGAGGGTGGCCTGAACTTCTAAAGATGATATCCGTCCGGGCTTGCCTGGGCGGATCATCGAACCGCTTTTGAAAAAGCGCGTCGCTACCGCTCCCTCGAAGGCGCGGAGCGACTTTTTGTCAATCTGCCGATTGCACCCGGAAAAGAAAAAGGAAAAGGACAATGGCACAAGAAAAAAGAGGTTCTCGCGACGATCGCCAGAACCGCGAGGAGCGCGACAGCGAATTCGTCGATAAGCTCGTGGCAATCAACCGCGTCGCGAAAGTCGTCAAGGGCGGCCGTCGTTTCGGCTTTGCTGCTCTCGTCGTCGTCGGCGACCAGAAGGGCCGCGTCGGCTTCGGTCATGGCAAGGCGCGCGAAGTACCGGAAGCGATCCGCAAGGCGACTGAAGCCGCCAAGCGCGAACTGATCTTCGTTCCGCTGCGCTCGGGCCGCACGCTTCACCACGACGTCCATGGCCGTCACGGCGCCGGCAAGGTTTTGCTGCGCTCCGCCAAGGCTGGTACCGGCATCATCGCCGGTGGTCCGATGCGCGCTGTTTTCGAAACGCTCGGCATGCACGACGTCGTTGCGAAGTCGACCGGTTCGTCGAACCCCTACAACATGATTCGCGCCACGTTTGACGCCCTGAAGAATCAGGCGCATCCGAAGGACGTCGCGGCTCAGCGCGGCCTGAAATATGCCACGCTGCAGGCCCGTCGTGCGTCCGCCGGCGTTGCTTCCGAAGAATAAGGGAGGCTGAACAATGGCCACTAAAGAAGTCGCAGGAAAGACGGTTACCGTCGAACAGATCGGTAGCCCCATCCGCCGCCCGGCCGTACAGCGCGCTACGCTGATCGGTCTCGGTCTTAACAAGATGCACCGGGTACGCACGCTGGAAGATACCCCTTCCGTTCGTGGCATGATCCGGGCCGTCCAGCACCTCGTTCGCGTCGTCGACGAAAAGTGAGGGGGATACCATCATGAAACTGAATGAAATCAAAGACAACGAAGGTTCGACCAAGAACCGCAAGCGTCTCGGCCGTGGTATCGGTTCCGGGTCCGGCAAGACGGCCGGCCGCGGTGTGAAGGGTCAGAAGGCGCGCTCCGGCGTTGCCATCAATGGCTTCGAAGGCGGCCAGATGCCCATCTACCGTCGCCTGCCGAAGCGCGGCTTCAACAACATCTTCCGTTCGGACTTTGTTGTCGTGTCGCTCGGCCGCATCCAGACTGCAATCGACGCGAAGAAGCTTGATGCTTCCAAGACCGTCGATGCTGCCGCTCTCCAGGCCGCCGGTGTCATCCGTCGCGCCAAGGACGGTGTTCGCGTTCTGGCCGATGGCGAACTGACGGCTAAGGTGACGATCGAAGTTGCCGGAGCCTCCAAGCCTGCGATCGAAAAGATCGAAAAGGCCGGTGGTTCGATCAAGCTGCTCTCGGGCGCTGCTGAATAATTGTTGACGATTGATCGCCCGGGGTGCTTCACACCGGGCGATTTTGCTCCCATATGTGAGCCTCACGCCGGAGACGGATTCTTGTCCGCGACGGTTTCTGGATGAAAAGCCACGGTGAGGCCAAGATTGCTTGACAATCCGCGTTTCAACCGGTTTAGGCTCTTCTTAGTCGCCGTGCCACGGGGCAGGGGGACGTAAGTTTCTAGCATGGTCTTCCTCAAGGGCGCTTGCGCCTCTGAGAAAGATTATGCCAACGGATTGACCGTCGCCGCAGGCCGGGCTCCCGCCGCCGGAGATGGTCACGCGGAGAATTGCATGGCTTCGGCAGCGGAACAACTTGCCTCTAATCTCAATTTCTCAACTTTCGCAAAGGCGGAAGATCTGAAGAAGCGCCTCTGGTTTACGCTTGGCGCGCTTCTCGTTTATCGTCTCGGCACCTATATCCCGCTTCCCGGGCTCAACCCGGAAGCCTTTGCCCAGGCATTTGCGGGGCAGAGCGGCGGCATTCTTGGCCTGTTCAACATGTTTTCCGGCGGCGCCGTCGAGCGCATGGCGATTTTCGCCCTTGGGATCATGCCTTATATTTCCGCTTCCATCATCGTTCAGCTAATGACCTCCGTGGTTCCCTCTCTGGAGCAGCTGAAGAAGGAAGGCGAGCAGGGCCGCAAGGTCATCAACCAGTATACCCGGTACGGCACGGTGCTGCTGGGTGTGTTGCAGGCCTACGGCATCGCGGTCGGCCTTGAAAGCGGCAACGGTCTTGTTGCCGATCCGGGCTGGTTCTTCAAGATTTCCACGGTCATCTCGCTGCTCGGCGGCACGATGTTTCTGATGTGGCTTGGCGAACAGATCACGTCACGCGGTATTGGCAACGGCATCTCTCTGATCATCTTCGCCGGTATTGTCGCCGCTCTGCCGAGCGCGCTTGCCGGGACGTTGGAACTGGGCCGCACAGGCGCTTTGTCGACCCCGCTGATTCTTGCGATCATCGTGATGGTCGTCGGCGTTATCGCGCTGATCGTTTTTGTCGAACGTGCGCAGCGCCGGCTTTTGATTCAGTATCCAAAGCGTCAGGTCGGCAACAAGATGTTCCAGGGGGATACGTCGCATCTGCCGCTCAAACTGAACACGGCAGGCGTCATTCCGGCGATTTTCGCGTCTTCCCTTCTGCTTTTGCCCGCAACGCTTGCCGGCTTCGCCAACAGCGCGTCCGTCCCGTCCTGGGCAACGACCATCGTGGCGGCGCTGGGGCACGGGCAGCCGCTCTACATGGTGCTCTATGGCGCGATGATTGCATTCTTTGCCTTCTTCTACACGGCGATCGTCTTCAATCCGAAGGACACCGCCGACAACTTGAAAAAGCATGGCGGCTTCATCCTCGGCATTCGTCCAGGTGAGCGGACCGCCGAATATATCGACTATGTGTTGACGCGCATTACGGTGATCGGCGCTCTCTACCTGATGTTCGTCTGCATTCTGCCGGAAGTTCTCATCGCGCAGACCGGTGTACCATTCTACCTTGGTGGTACGTCGCTTTTGATTGTTGTCAGCGTGACCCTGGATACTGTAGCACAGGTGCAGGGTCACCTTATTGCTCAGCAGTATGAGGGGCTGATCAAGAAGTCGAAGCTGCGTGGAGGCAAGAGGGGCCGATGAGACTTATATTTTTGGGACCGCCGGGGGCAGGCAAGGGGACACAGGCCAAGCTCCTGACAGAGAAATATGGTATTCCTCAACTTTCGACGGGAGACATGCTGCGCGCCGCGGTTGCTGAACAGAGCGATGTCGGCAAGCGCGCCAAGGCGGTCATGGATGCCGGGCATCTGGTTTCCGACGAAATCGTCAATGAGATCGTTTCGGAGCGGATCGATTCGGCGGATTGCGTCAGGGGGTTCATTCTCGATGGTTACCCCCGTACCGTCCCTCAGGCGATCGCTCTTGGTAAAATGCTGGAAGGTAAGGGACTTCGTCTCGATTCTGTCATAGAACTGAAGGTTGACGAAGAAGCGCTTGTACAACGCATCGAGAATCGCGTAGCCGAGACCTTGGCCGCTGGCGGGAAGGTTCGATCGGATGATAATCCGGAAGCCTTCAAGAAGCGTCTGGTCGAATACCGGGAGAAAACAGCGCCCTTGTCGCAGCATTATGCAACGACGGGTGAGTTGCGAACGGTAGACGGAATGGCGCCGGTTGAAACGGTGACCAAAGAGATCGACAGGATTCTGGCTTTGGCATCTGCCGACGCTTAAAAAGAACTGCCGGGGAGTTGACTTTTGCGGTCAATTCCTCCAAAGACCGCGCTAACTCGCAGCATGCTAGGGATCGGCGCGGATTTCGAACAAGGAAGTCCGGGCGCGATTCTTTTGACGTGTTCCGAACACCACTTTCACAATCGGTCCTTTTGGGGGCCGAATAACGAATCACCTATTGCCGGATGGCAACTGGAAGCAAGGAGAACAGGCGTGGCTCGTATCGCTGGCGTCAACATCCCGACGGCAAAGCGCGTGGTAATCGCGCTCCGTTACATTCACGGGATCGGTCCGAAATTCGCACAGGAAATCGTCGACAAGGTCGGTATTCCGGCTGAGCGTCGCGTTCACCAGCTGACGGACGCCGAAGTCCTTCAGATCCGCGAGGCGATCGATCGTGACTATCAGGTCGAAGGCGACCTGCGTCGCGAAAACTCGATGAACATCAAGCGTCTGATGGACCTCGGCTGCTACCGCGGCCTGCGCCATCGTCGCTCGCTGCCGGTTCGCGGCCAGCGCACGCATACCAACGCCCGTACCCGCAAGGGTCCGGCAAAGGCGATTGCAGGCAAGAAGAAGTAATTTCCCTCGATTGGGAAATACAGGGGCTGGCGCTCGACGCCGGCCTCTTTTGTGGTTTCGGAAGGGCGTCCTCAGGCGTCCCTCCGGTGGAGCTGCTGGAACTACGGCAGTGACGATATCGCCGCGCGGACAGGGTTATTCCTCCACGCATGATTTGAAATTCAGGGCAGGGGTTTTTCTCCGCCCGGTGGAGCCGCTGGCACTACGGCGGTGCAGAGATCAACGAAAGGGTTACCATGGCCAAGGAAGCCACACGCGTTCGCCGTCGCGAACGGAAAAACATTTCTACGGGCGTCGCGCACGTCAACTCGTCGTTCAACAACACGATGATCACCATCACCGATGCGCAGGGCAACGCGATTGCTTGGTCGTCGGCTGGTTCGAAGGGCTTTAAGGGTTCGCGCAAGTCGACCCCGTTCGCGGCCCAGATGGCTGCCGAAGACGCCGCCAAGAAGGCGCAGGAACACGGCATGAAGACGCTCGAAGTCGAAGTCTGCGGCCCGGGTTCCGGCCGTGAATCGGCTTTGCGCGCCTTGCAGGCTGCCGGCTTCATGATCACCTCGATCCGTGACGTGACGCCGATCCCGCACAATGGTTGCCGTCCGCGCAAGAAGCGCCGCGTTTAATTTTACGCATTCATCTGCCGGTGAGGGGGCGACTTCTCCCCGGCGCTTCAAGGCTCGGTTGCCACGATTGGATGGTGGCAACGAACGGAAGGCAAAACATATGATTCAGAAAAACTGGCAGGAACTGATCAAGCCGAACAAGGTCGAGTTCTCCTCGACCGGCCGCACCAAGGTCAGCCTTGTTGCCGAGCCGCTCGAGCGTGGCTTTGGCCTGACGCTCGGCAACGCGCTTCGCCGCGTTCTTTTGTCGTCGCTTCGCGGCGCTGCGGTCACCGCAGTGCAGATCGACGGCGTCCTGCACGAGTTCTCCTCGATCCCGGGTGTCCGGGAAGACGTGACGGACATCGTGCTTAACATCAAGGAAATCGCCATCAAGATGGATGGCGACGACGCAAAGCGCATGGTTGTGCGCAAGCAGGGTCCGGGCGTTGTAACCGCCGGTGACATCCAGACGGTTGGCGATATCGAAATCCTCAACCCGAACCATGTGATCTGCACCCTCGACGAGGGCGCCGAGATCCGCATGGAATTCACCGTCAACAACGGCAAGGGCTACGTTCCTGCCGACCGCAACCGTTCGGAAGACGCACCGATCGGCCTCATCCCGGTTGACAGCCTGTATTCGCCTGTCAAGAAAGTGTCCTACAAGGTGGAAAACACCCGCGAAGGCCAGGTTCTCGACTACGACAAGCTGTCGATGCAGATCGAGACCGATGGTTCAGTGACCGGTGAAGATGCAGTCGCTTTCGCAGCCCGCATCCTTCAGGACCAGCTCGGCGTTTTCGTCAACTTCGACGAACCACAGAAGGAAGCCGAAGAAGAAGCCGTTACCGAACTGGCGTTCAATCCGGCCCTTCTCAAGAAGGTCGACGAACTGGAACTTTCCGTCCGTTCGGCCAACTGCCTGAAGAACGACAACATCGTCTATATCGGCGACCTCATTCAGAAGACCGAAGCCGAAATGCTTCGCACTCCGAACTTTGGCCGCAAGTCGCTGAACGAAATCAAGGAAGTTCTCGCTTCCATGGGCCTGCATCTCGGCATGGAAGTGCCCGCATGGCCGCCCGAGAACATCGAAGATCTCGCCAAGCGGTACGAAGACCAGTATTAAGCAACAAAAAGGCAGGTTAACCCTCTGCCTTTCCCCGTCAAACAGCAGGCTCCGCAAGGAAGCCTGTATGTGCCAGGAAACGGCAGGCCCAGACAATAAGAAGGGCACCTGCATTTAAAGGAGAATAGCAATGCGCCATGGTGTAGCCGGCCGCAAGCTGAATAGAACTGCAAGCCATCGCAAGGCAATGTTTGCCAATATGGCCGCTTCGCTCATCGAACATGAGCAGATCATCACGACCTTGCCGAAGGCGAAGGAAATCCGCCCGATCGTCGAGAAGCTCGTGACGCTCGGCAAAAAGGGTGACCTTCATGCCCGCCGTCAGGCCATCTCGCAGATCCGCGACGTTGCCGTCGTCGGCAAGCTGTTCGATGCCATCGCAACGCGCTACGCGACCCGCAACGGTGGTTACCTGCGCATCATGAAGGCCGGCTATCGTCACGGCGACAATGCGGCGCTCGCCGTCATTGAGTTCGTCGATCGCGATCCGTCGGCCAAGGGCGCCAAGGACATCGTTCGCGTTGCCGCCGAAGCTGAGGCTGCCGACGCAGCGTAACACGTCGACGTTTTGCAGCGTTTGAGACAGCCGGGCCACAAGCCCGGCTGTTTTGTGTTTCAGGACGAAAGTGATTTCGACGCCGAGCGGCTTTGCTTTTTCATGTCGCTCATTCTATTTCTCCTGTCTCCCAAAGATTTTCCAGGATGCCCGTATGACCCTTTTGCCTCGCAGATTCATCCTGACCACCTCCATGGGCCTGGCGCTCGTTGCAGGCATGCTCTATCTCGGTTCTTCTCGTTCCGAAGTGCCGGATGGCGTCGAGACCATCACCACCGGAGCGGTGGTGTCCCAAGCGCAGGCGCAGACGCAAAAGACAGTGCCGCAGAGCCGCACCGAAATGCAGCTCTCCTTTGCGCCGCTGGTCAAACAGACGGCAAACGCCGTGGTCAATGTCTATGCCGAAAAGACGGTCCAGAAACGGTCGCCCTTTGCCGAGGATCCCTTCTTCGAGCAGTTCTTCGGCCAGCGCATGCCCAACAGGTCGGAAAAGCAATCGTCGCTCGGGTCCGGCGTGATCGTCGGCAAGAACGGCATCGTCGTCACCAATAATCACGTGATTGCCGATGCCGACGACATCAAGGTCGCGCTCGCGGATGGCCGGGAATTCGAAAGCACGGTTATCCTCAAGGACGACAGGCTTGACCTTGCTGTGCTGAAGATCAAGTCGGACGGTCCTTTCGAGGTTGTCCCATTCGGAGATTCCGATGCGGTCGAGGTGGGCGACATCGTACTTGCGATCGGCAATCCGTTCGGCGTCGGCCAGACGGTCACCAGCGGCATCGTCTCCGCGCTGGCCCGCAACCAGGTCGTATCGGGAGATTTCGGATTTTTCATCCAGACGGATGCCGCCATCAATCCCGGCAATTCCGGCGGTGGCCTTATCGACATGGAGGGACGGCTGATCGGCATCAACACGGCGATCTTTTCGCGCGGCGGCGGCTCGAACGGGGTCGGTTTTGCCATTCCTGCCAACCTGGTCAAGGTGTTCGTCGCGTCGGCCGAGGGCGGCAATGGCAGCTTCACCCGCCCGTTCATCGGCGCGCGTTTCGATCCGGTCACCTCGGAAGTCGCTGATGCACTGGGGCTGAGCCGCGCCCGCGGCGCGCTCGTCAGTTCGGTCGTGGAAGGTGGCCCGGCGGAAAAGGCCGGCATGCGGCCCGGCCAGGTTGTCATAGCGGTGAATGGCATTCCGGTCGAACACCCGGATGCGCTCGGCTATCGTTTGACGACGGTCGGCGTTGGGCATGAGGCCAAGGTCACCGTCAGCGAAAGCGGCAAGACACGCGATCTCACGCTGTCGCTGACCGAAGCGCCGGAGACACCGGCTCGCGACGAGCGGCTGATTGAGGGCCGCAACCCATTCGCAGGCGCCGTCGTCGGCAATCTCTCGCCGCGTCTGGCAGACGAGTTGCACATGCCGACCTCGACGCAAGGGGTGGTCATCACGCAGATCAATCGCGGCTCGCCCGCCGCCCGCGTTGGGTTTCAGCCAAAGGACATTGTGATCGCCGTCAACGGTGAGCCGATCGACAAGACGGCGACTCTCGAAGCGATTGTCGGCGACGATCCCTCGCTGTGGCGGGTGGAAATCGAGCGCAATGGCCAGCGCATTCGCCAGTTCTTCCGATGAGCGACCTGTTCTCGCCCTTGGAACCGGCTGGGATGAGCGAGAAACGTCCGCTTGCGGACCGCTTGCGACCGGAAAGCCTGGCAGAAGTGACGGGGCAGGAGCATTTGACGGGCAAGGATGGCGTGCTGGCGCGCATGATCGCGTCCGGGTCTCTCGGCTCGATGATCTTCTGGGGACCTCCGGGCACCGGCAAGACGACGGTCGCCCGGCTGTTATCGGGAGAGACCGGCCTTGCCTTCGAGCAGATATCGGCGATTTTTTCAGGCGTCGCCGATCTGAAGCGGGTCTTCGAGGCTGCCCGTGTCCGGCGCATGTCCGGCCGTCAAACGCTGCTTTTCGTTGACGAGATCCATCGGTTCAACCGCGCCCAACAGGACAGTTTTCTTCCCGTTATGGAAGACGGCACAGTGATTCTGGTCGGGGCGACGACGGAAAACCCCTCCTTTGAACTCAACGCGGCGCTTCTGTCGCGTGCCCGCGTGATGACCTTCAAGCCCCATGACGAGGCGAGCCTTGCGGAACTCCTCGAACGCGCCGAGATGATCGAGGGGCGGCCGCTCCCGCTGGATACCGATGCGCGGGCGAGCCTTCTGCGAATGGCCGATGGCGACGGCCGCGCCGTGCTGACGCTGGCCGAAGAGGTCTGGAGGGCGGCGCGCAAGGGCGAGGTTTTCGACGCGGACGCCGTCCAGCAGATCGTCCAGCGTCGCGCCCCGGTCTATGACAAGGGGCAGGACGGCCATTACAATCTGATTTCCGCCCTGCACAAATCGGTGCGCGGCTCGGACCCGGACGCAGCGCTCTATTACCTCTGCCGCATGTTCGACGCCGGTGAGGACCCACTCTACCTTGGCCGCCGCCTGGTGCGCATGGCGGTCGAGGATATCGGTCTGGCCGATCCGCAGGCGCTGGTGATCTGCAATGCCGCCAAGGATGCCTATGACTATCTCGGATCGCCGGAGGGAGAGCTGGCACTGGCGCAAGCCTGTGTCTATCTCGCGACAGCTCCAAAATCGAATGCCGTCTACACGGCCTATAAGGCCGCCATGCGGGCCGCCAAGGAAAACGGCTCTTTGCTGCCGCCCAAGCATATCCTGAATGCGCCGACGAAGCTGATGAAGGGCGAGGGTTACGGCGACGGATATCGCTATGATCACGACGAGCCGGACGCCTTTTCCGGCCAGGATTATTTTCCCGAGAAGATGGGCCGCAGGACCTTCTACGACCCGCCGGAGCGCGGCTTCGAGCGAGACATCCGCAAGCGGCTGGACTGGTGGGCCAAGCTGAGAACCGAGCGCGGCGGGTAAACGCTGTCATTGCGTGCTCCGTCAGCACCTCGTGCGATCGTCGGCGGGCAGCAGCATATCAGAAATGCGTTTGCCGCACTTGCTCCTCGGTCCTCCATTTGCCATAACGGGGTCTGCAGACGGCTGCACGGGATACCCTGACATCCGCGAGGACGGCCTCGCTCCAAGAGATGGAGTTGACGATGGCCTGGATCATTCTTTTCCTTGCGGGGCTTCTTGAAATCGGCTGGGCGATTGGCCTGAAGTTTACAGATGGGTTCACACGGCTTGTCCCGACTTTGCTGACCGCAGGCTCGATGGTGGCCAGTGTCGTTCTGTTGGGGATAGCGATGCGGACGTTGCCGCTCGGCACGGCCTACGCCGTATGGACCGGAATCGGCACGGTCGGCACCGTCATTCTCGGCATCGTGCTGTTTGCCGAACCGGCCACAGCCATCCGCATCGGCTGCATCGGCTTGATCATCGCCGGGATCGCAGGCCTGAAAATGACGGCCTGAGCGTCATCCCTGGAGGCGGCGCTTATCGCAGCGCGTCGAGGGTCGCTGTGGCCGCCTGCATGTCCTGCCACCGGTGTTCGCGGCGTTGAAAGGCCTCGTCATCCGTTCCCCAGTGTTCGATCTGCCAGTCTTCGTCGAGATGGGCGAGAGTCCAGGCTTGCTCGGCCGAAAGCTGCTTTTCTGCGAAGGCAAGCGCGAGGAGGGCGGAGCCTGTCAAGGTCGTGATCGTGTGCAAACAGGCAAGGCCGAGTGGTGTCGCGTAGCTTCGCAATCCCTCCGCATAGGCGCTGATCGCAGCGGCCGGCTGCGCCTGGTGGATAACGCCTTCCGCGAGGATGAAACGGGCGCCCAGCTTGTCGGCTGCCCAGGCGAGAACAGGGTCCCAATGCGCAGACTGGCGGGCAATCAGCCCCTCTGGCTCGCTTGCGCGATAGCAGAGCAGATCGGTGCCCGCGAATTGCAGGATGTCCTCGAAGACGCTGCGCTGGTCCTTTGCAACCCCGTCGATTGCGGTATTGACGAGCCGGGTGACCGGCATGGTGGCGGGGTCGATATGCTCCTTCTGGACATCCCATTCCGCTACCAGCAAATCGGCGACGGCCCTTGTCGGCACGGACATCGCATTGCGGGCAGGGGTGCGCACCGGCCGGCCGTCCAGGAGGACATTGTGCCGCCCTCCATCCAGGGCGCCCACGCTGGCCGCCGTGTAAAATCGTTTCGGCAGTGGCTTGGCCATCTGGATCTGCGCGCGGCGAACCGGATCGGGATCGCTCAACGCATTGGTCAGGTCATCGCGAAAATCAGGCATGATGTGTGTCCATCCATTCCAGAATGTCATCGGCGGTGCGGGCGATATGATCGGCGCCGGCCTCTACAAGTTCGGGGACCGTCGCATAGCCCCAGGCGACGCCGATCGCGGCGGCACCGGCGCTTTTTGCCATCTGCATGTCGTAGATCGCATCGCCGACGACGATCGTGTCCCGCGCATCGATACCCGCTTCGGCGCAACACTCCGTCACCATCGCCGGATGGGGCTTGGAAGGACAATCATCCGCCGTTCGGGAAACGAAAAACGTCTTTTCATACCCATGACTTGTGCAGATCTGCTCAAGTCCACGTCGTGACTTTCCTGTGACCGCGCCCAGCAGCAGATCGTCCCGTGCCGAGAGCGTTTCAAGCAGCACTGCAATACCGGGAAACAGCGGTTCTCCGAACTTCATTTCCTCGCGCATGCCACCATAAATCTTTTTGTAGTGGCTGGTCATGGCAAGAGCCCGATCGTCGACATGCGGCTGGTTCAGCAACCGGGCAATGGCGATATCCAGTGTCAGGCCGATGATGCTCTTGGTGGCGTCGAGCGAGACACGCGCCAAGCCAAAATCCTCGAAGGTGCGGGCCATGACCGCATGGATGAGGCTGGCGCTGTCAACCAGCGTGCCGTCGCAATCGAACAGAACAAGCTTCATCAGTCGTCTTCTTCCTCGGCGCTGGCCATGTCGAAGCCGATGAGGTTCCAACTCTGGACCATGTGCTGCGGCATGGGGGCCGTGACGCGCAGCCGGCCACCATCCGGATGGGGCACGTCGATGCGTCGTGCATGCAGGTGCAGCTTGTTCTGCATGCCGCCGGGAAAGGACCAGCTTTGCTCCGCCTCGAAATATTTCGGATCGCCGATGATCGGATGGCCGATATGGGCAGCGTGGACGCGCAACTGGTGCGTACGGCCTGTATAAGGCTCCATCTCGAGCCAGGTGAAATTCTGGCCCGCCTGCTCTATGGTCCTGTAATAGGAAATGGCGTGATCGGCGCCGTCGTCGCCATGCTTGCCGATCCGCAT
Source organism: Pararhizobium gei (assembly GCF_029223885.1). NCBI lineage: Bacteria > Pseudomonadati > Pseudomonadota > Alphaproteobacteria > Hyphomicrobiales > Rhizobiaceae > Pararhizobium > Pararhizobium gei. Next base: position 2,065,298 of record NZ_CP119409.1, read on the forward strand.
CCGGTCGCCATCCGGGGTCTGCTCTTTCACCAGCCAGCTCGAAATCTTTTCCTCGCGCTTGCGCGGCACGCCTTTCACCAGCGCCCAATAGGTTTTCTTGGTGTCACGCTCCCGGAACGCGGCCGTCAGTTTCTGCGCAGCCCCGCGGGTGCGGGCGATAACGAGGACGCCCGACGTATCGCGGTCGAGCCGATGCACGAGCCGGGGCTTTTCGCCCTTCGGACTGGTCCAGGCCTCCAGCATCTCGTCAATATGCCGGTTTATGCCCGAACCGCCTTGCACAGCGATCCCGGGCGGCTTGTTCAGAACGATGACCTTGGCATCCTCATGCAGCAGCATCCGCGACAGAAGCTCGTGGTCGGAGGCATGGCGCAGGTCGCGCCCGGCGATCGGACCGGTCTTCAGCTTGGCATCGACATCCATCGGCGGCACGCGGATCACCTGGCCGGGCTGGATGCGGGCGTCGGATTTGACACGGCCGCCGTCGATACGGACCTGGCCGGACCGCAGCAGTTTCTGCAAGGGGCCGAATCCAAGGCCTGGAAAATGAACCTTGAACCAACGGTCGAGCCGCATGCCCGCTTCGTCGGCTTCCACCTGTCTGTGTTCAATGCCCGCCATGGTCTCTACTTACCTGCATAACAACTGCGATCCCGCGTCGGCAACTTCCAAGGAGATCCGCGAAAACTCTAGGGCAGAACAAACAATGCCGGATCGGCATGCAGCGCCCTGAAACGCACGCTTTAGACCATTGTGCGGATCAGGGCCAGCCCGACAAACACGGCTGCAATCGAAACTCCGACGCTTGTGAAGACATAAACCAGGGCCGTGACCACTTCGCCGCGCTCGACCAGACTGACAGCATCCAGCGAGAACGTGGAAAAGGTCGTATATCCCCCGAGGATTCCCGTCATTGCAAAGAGCCGGAACTCCGTCGATGCTCCGAGTTTGCCCGCAATTGCTTCGGCGCAAATGGCGATCAGGAAGGAGCCTGTAATATTGACAAAGAGGGTACCCCAGGGGAACGACGGCCCAAAAAGCCGCAGCGTCGAAAGGCCGATGAGGTAGCGGCAGACGGACCCGAATGCTCCGCCGGCGGCAACGAGGATAAGATGTGTCATGGAGCGGGAACAGCCACTTGAATTGGTGATAGACACAGAAGGCCATGCCGGCCGGACCACGTCAAGCATTCACATCTTTGAAACTCCGGCGGCACCGCGGTTTCCAATCCGCCTTCAAAAACCGCGCCCGCCGGAGTTCCGGTCAGGCCAGCCGGTTGGCATGCCATTTCAGGTGGTCGTCCATGAAGGACGAAATGAAGTAATAGGAATGGTCGTAGCGCTCGTGCATTCTGAGCGTCAGTCCGATCTCGGTTCCCTCAATGACGTCTTCGAACAGCCATGGACGCAGGCCGGTCTCAAGAAATCCGTCCGCCTTGCCCTGGTCGATCAAGAATTCGGGGAAGCGGGCGCCATCCTCAACCAGCGCACAGGCATCATAGGCGCGCCAGGCTGCCGTGTCGGCACCGAGATATTTCTCGAAAGCGCCGATCGACCAATCGGCCGTTGACGGTTGGACAATCGGTGCGAAGGCCGAGCAACTTTTGAAGCGGTCGGGATGTTTCAGTGCGATCGTCATTGCGCCATGACCGCCCATGGAATGACCGAAGATGCCCTGCCGCCCCATGTCGACGCGAAAATGCTGGCTAAGGAAGGCCGGCAGTTCCTCAGTGACATAGCTGTACATCTGGTAATGGTCCGCCCAAGGCGTCTGCGTTGCATCCAGGTAGAAGCCGGCACCCTTTCCCATCTGCCAGTTCGTCAGTTCATCGGGGACGTCATTGCCGCGCGGGCTGGTGTCCGGACAGACGACGATGAGGCCAAGTTCGGATGCCATGCGACGGTATTCGCCCTTTTCCATGACATTCGCATGGGTGCAGGTGAGACCTGACAGATACCAGACCACGGGGCAGGGCATCGTCAGGGCTTGCGGTGGGACATAGACCGCGAAGGTCATTTCCGTTTTACAGGCGAGCGAACCATGGGAATAGACGCCCTGCATGCCGCCGAACGCGGTGTTCTGCGAAAGAACTTTCAATATTTGCTCCTCAGATGATGAACGGTCATTGTGCCAGCGCCACCGCCGCGTTGACGACGGCGGCGACCAGCACTGTGTTGAAGAAGAAGGAAACGATGCCATGCGCGAGATTGATGACGCGCATTTCCGTGGTGGTGACCGCCACATCGGATGTCTGCGCGGTCATCCCGACGACGAAGGCGAAATAGAGGAAATCATAGCCGCTCGGATGCTCGCTGCCAGGGAATTCCAAGCCGCGTTTTACCGCCGCATCCTTTTTATGGAAGCTCCAGTAGTGGTGGGCATAATGCATCGCCGCCATGGTGTGGATCGTCAGCCATCCGAGCGCCACGGAGCTGAATGCCAGAATGATGCCGGGGTCTGCGCGCGTTCCATGCCGGGCAATTACCAGAAACAGGGATAGGAGAGAAACAGCGGCCGCCAGCACGGTGACGGTGAGAATGACGATAGCCGGCTCGTCGGTACCGGCGGCATTGTCCCGCAGGTAGGTGGCCGTCAGGGAGGGAAGCCGGCGGGCGATCAGCGCCAGATAGACGGAGAAGAACGCCACAGCCGCCAAGCTGACCGAGAGCGTCGGCTGCACCAACAGGCCGGCCGTCAGTGCGGCGAGCCCGGCACCCATGCCGGCATAGAAAGGGAGGTGGCGCCGATAGATGATTGTCTTTTCCCGCATTGCCATCATCTACGGCCCCGACCGCTCATTGCTGTTTGACGCGGCGGCAGAGCCTGTCCAGCGTCTCAAGGAAGGCTGAACGGTCTCGCGGCGAAAAGGCGGCGTTGTAACCTTTGCTTTCACCGGTTTCCCGGAGATGAGCGCCGAGATCGCGCATCGCGGTGGCCATGCCGATATTGGTCTTGTCGAAGACGCGCCCTGTCGGGCCGGTCACCTGTGCGCCCGCTGCCACACAGCGACCGGCAAGCGGCACATCGGCAGTCACGACGATATCCATATGCCCGGCACGCTCCGCGATCCAGTCGTCGGCGGCATCGAAACCCGCAGACACGATGACGTTGTGCACCATCGGATCCCGCGAAGGCCTCAAGCCCGAATTGGCGACGAAGGTCACCTCGAAGCCGTGGCGTTCGGCCACTCGCAGAATTTCCGGTTTGACCGGGCAGGCATCCGCATCGACGTAGATCATTGCCACCCCTATGCCGCATACGGCGTTACATGCCGGATCATATCGACATGAGGAATATCGTCCTCCAGATATTCCTCCGAGATCGCTTCGAAGCCGAAGGATGCATAGAATCGCTGCAGATGGCTCTGTGCAGAAAGGGCGATGGGGCTTTCCGGAAAAAGCCGCTCGCACGCCAACAGGGCTTCCTGCATCAGAATATGGCCGAGCCGCTTTCCGCGATGGCCCGGCGAGACAAGGACGCGGCCGATCCGCGCTGCTTGCCCAGCCTGTCCTGGTGGCAGAAGCCGGGCTGCCGCAAGAAGCGCCTGGCCCTCGATCAGACGCAGATGCAGGGCATCCGCGTCCTTTCCGTCCAGTTCGGCGTAGGCGCAGCGCTGCTCCACGACGAAAACATCGACGCGCATTTTCAGGAGATCATAAAGTTCCCCTGCGGAAAGCGCATCCATGCTGCGAATGTCGACGGAGCGGGGCGACATCGGTATCAATAGATCACGACGCTGCGAATGCTCTCGCCGGCATGCATCAGGTCGAAGCCCTTGTTGATGTCGTCGAGCGGCATCGTATGGGTGATCATCGGGTCGATCTGGATCTTGCCTTCCATGTACCATTCGACGATCTTCGGCACGTCGGTGCGGCCGCGCGCGCCGCCGAAGGCGGTGCCCATCCAGTTGCGGCCGGTGACCAGCTGGAACGGGCGCGTGGAAATTTCCTGCCCGGCACCGGCAACGCCGATGATCACCGACTTGCCCCAGCCGCGGTGCGAGCTTTCCAGTGCCTGCCGCATGACCTTGGTATTGCCGGTGCAGTCGAACGTATAGTCGGCACCGCCGATCGTGTCGCCGTTGCGCTTGGTCAGATTGACGAGATAGGGCACGATATCGTCGCCGACCTCTTTCGGATTGACGAAATGCGTCATGCCGAACTTTTCGCCCCAGGCCTTGCGGTCGTTGTTGATATCGACGCCGATGATCATGTCGGCGCCGGCAAGCCGCAGGCCCTGCAGCACGTTGAGGCCGATGCCGCCGAGACCGAAGACGATTGCGGTGGAGCCGACTTCCACCTTGGCCGTATTGATGACGGCGCCGATGCCGGTGGTGACGCCGCAGCCGATATAGCAGATCTTGTCGAACGGCGCGTCCGGGTTCACCTTGGCCAGTGCGATCTCTGGCAGGACCGTGAAGTTCGCAAAGGTCGAGCAGCCCATGTAATGGAAGATCTTGTCCTTGCCGATGGAAAAGCGGCTCGTGCCATCAGGCATCAGGCCCTGGCCCTGGGTGGAGCGGATCGAGGTGCACAGGTTGGTCTTGCGGCTGAGGCAGGAATAGCATTCGCGGCATTCCGGGGTGTACAGCGGAATGACATGGTCGCCCTTCTTCAACGAGGTGACGCCCGGTCCGACATCGACGACGATACCCGCACCCTCATGGCCGAGGATGGCAGGAAACAGGCCTTCCGGATCGGCGCCGGACAGCGTGAACTCGTCCGTGTGGCAGATGCCTGTCGCCTTGACCTCGACCAGCACTTCGCCGGCGCGTGGCCCATCCAGTTGGACGGTCATGATTTCAAGCGGCTTTCCAGCCTGAACGGCTACAGCGGCACGTACGTCCATGTCTTTCACTCCTTGGATCGGTTTTCGGCACAATTGCAGACTGGTTCGGGCCGCTCAAGGCCGAATCTGCCAGCCTTCGCCGTTTATGGCATCTCCTGTAGGACGCGGTTGATCTCCGCTTCAAGAGCGAGGATGGCTTTTCCGGTCTGGTCGTGAAGCTTCTTCACCTGGGCGAGCTGATCCCGCAGGGCGCCGGCAGCGTCGTTGCTCAAATCGTCCTTCGGTGCCTCGCCGACGCCGGCGATCAGCCATGCCGGGCTGACCCCCAGAATTCCTGCCAGCATGATGAGCCGGCTTGTGCGTGGTTCCGAGCGGTCCCTTTCCCAGGCCGCGATGGTATCGGGCCGCACCCCGAGCCGGTCGGCAAGATCCTTCGACGACAAATTTGAGGCGTCACGGGCACGCCAGATGCGGCCGCCCAGCGTATCGTTGTCACGAGGCTGGCGAATCATCGCTAAAACTGTATCGGTCGAAAGACGCATCGGGCTCTCCTTGTGCCTTGCGGCGGGGGTGGTCGAGGACCGGGGCGGCCGCATATCTGCGGTCGGATCGGGACAGACTACCGGAATTGACAGCGGTCCGGTCCTGTTATCCCGTCAAAAATGCAGCAAAAAGCGCCCCGGCGCCAAATGTGGAGTATTGCAGTGAAAGCAGCATCGCGGCCTGAAACTGGTGCGGCAAGCCCGGTGATGAGGGGGCTCGGGATCATGCTGTTTGCCATGATGATCCTGCCATGCATGGATGCCATCGCCAAATATATGGCCGTCTATCAGGGGATGTCGCCGGCGCAAGTGACGTTCTACAGGTTTTTCTTCCAGCTCGTTTCCGTTCTGCCGCTGCTTTTGTCGCGTGGCGGCCTGCGGGCGTTGAAGCCGAAGCGGCTCTGGTTCAACCTGTTGCGCGGCTGGCTGCTGGCCGCGGCGGCGCTGTTTTTCTTCGTCTCGGTCAAATACATGCCGCTCGCCGATGTCTTCGCCATTTATTTTGTCGAGCCGTTCATTCTGACCTGCCTCTCGGCCCTGATCCTGCGAGAGACGGTCGGCTGGCGTCGCTGGCTGGCCATCGTCATCGGTTTCGGCGGCGCGATGATCGTCATCCAGCCGAGCTTTGAAATATTCGGGCTGATCTCGCTCCTGCCGATATTCTGCGCCTTCCTGTTTGCCTGCTATCTCCTGTTGAATCGCCTGGCCGGTGACGCGGACTCACCCTTGACGATGCAGACGATAGCGGGGATCGGCGGCTCGCTGTTCATGGTCGGCGTGATTGCAGTCGGCCACGGTGTCGGCGCTGCGGATTTCGCGCCGTCCTTGCCGCATTCCACGCTGGGCTGGGTCCTTGTCATCGTGCTCGGGGTGATCTCCGGCTATGGCCATCTGCTCGTCGTCAAGGCGTTTCAGGCCGCTCCGGTGTCGCTGCTCGCACCGTTTCATTATTTCGAGATCATCACGGGAACCGCGCTCGGCTTCCTCGTCTTCGGAGATTTCCCCACGCCCTCGAAATGGCTGGGCATAGCGATCATCGTCGGGTCCGGGCTGTTCATGATCTGGCGCGAGCGTCGGTCGGAGCTGATGATGAGGATGGAACAACAGCCATAAAGCTCTGCCGCGACTCATTTTTCGCCAAGATGCATCATGCGACGGAGCGGCTGTCTTCCTGTGAACAAGGAGCGTCGCTGACGGTCGGTCCGAAAATTTCTTCGAAGGACTGCCGCAGCCTGACATCCACATCAGTCATCATGACGGGTAGGCCAAGATCGACAAGGCTGGTAACGCCGTAGCCGCGGATGCCGCAGGGCACTATGCCGCCGAAATGGTCCAGCTCCGGATCGACATTCAGCGACAGCCCGTGAAAGCTCACCCATTTGCGCAGGCGTATGCCGATGGCGGCGATCTTGTCTTCGGCCATGGAGCCATCGGCAAGTGGGGGCCGCTCAGGGCGTCGTACCCAGACGCCGACCCGGTCTTCCCTGCGTTCGCCCGTCACATTCATGCGGGCAAGCGTATCGATGACAAGGCTTTCGAGTGCTGCGACAAAGGCGCGGACGTCCTGTCTGCGGCGCTTGAGATCGAGCATCACGTAGACAACGCGCTGTCCCGGCCCATGATAGGTATATTCGCCGCCGCGGCCTGTCTGGAAAACCGGAAAGCGGCCCGGCATCACCAGATCGGCAGCATCGGCGCTGGTGCCGGCGGTGTAGAGCGGCGGATGTTCGATCAGCCAGGCAAGCTCATCGGCTTCGCCAGCCGCGATCGCTGCCGCCTCGCGTTCCATGGTCTCGATCGCATCCTCGTAGGCCACTAGCGCCGGCGCGATTCTCCATCGCACAGGCGGCGAACCTGCATGGGAGAAGAACGTCTTTTCAAGGCTTTCGCGCTGCATCGTTTTGAAGATCCACTGAGAACTCGATTTTAAATGGTATGTATTGGCGGCAGAGTCCAGCATTCTCAAGCTGTCCCGTGCCGGGCGATCCAAATAGTTGCCCTTCCCGTCAACTTTCTGTCATGGCAGCCTTGTGCACCTCAAATGCTTTTGCTACATGCAGCCGCGCCGGAGCAATCCGGCCCTACCACGGATGCGGTCGTGGCGGAATTGGTAGACGCGCAGCGTTGAGGTCGCTGTGGGGCAACCCGTGGAAGTTCGAGTCTTCTCGACCGCACCATTGGCTTAAGGCCAAATCAAAGAGCCCGCTTTCAAGCGGGTTTTTTTGTGTCTTTTGATCTGGTTAAATGCCTCTGTTCAGCTTTGCATAGCGCTTGACGGCACGGTCGCGTTTGAGCCGGGAGAGACGCTGCAGCCAGAAGATGCCGTCGAGCTGGTCGATTTCGTGTTGCAGGCATACGGCCAGCAGGCCATCGGCGTCCTCCTCCGCCCTGTCGCCCGTAATCGTGCGATAGACGACGCGGACCGTGCTGGGCCGCACAACGTCTTCGGTGACGCCCGGCATCGACACGCTGCCCTCGGCATGGGACGAAGTCTCGGAAGATGCCGCGACAATCCGGGGATTGACGTAGATCTTCGGCGCTGTCGTCGCATCGATGCCGATGACTGTCAGTCGCTGCGCAACGCCGATATGCGGGGCGGTGATACCAATTCCCGGCGCTGCACGCATGGTGTCGAGGAGGTCGGCTGCAAGCACTGCGAGTTCGGCCCCGAATGTTTCTACGGCTGCAGCGGGCAGAGATAGCCGCGGATCTGGAAAACGCAGGATCGATCGCAAGGGCAAGGCTTAACGCTCCGTTGGTTGATCAAGAGCTAAACGAACTCCATGAATTTGCAACAGCTTGGTCAAAAGTGGCGCCTGGGGGCGGGCGAGCGAGCTTAGCCTGTGGACCTTGTGTTCCTGTTGGGCTAGCAAAAAGAGCGGTCCTTTTGTCGAGGGTCCAGCGACCACCAGCTATGATACTGCTTTCCGATTGCGCCGCCATGCGTGCCCGCGTTTCGGACGGCTGCACTTTTTTCGGAGCGGGCCTATGAGCAATACCGGCGATCATGAGAAGGAGCGGGTTGCGCTGGGCGAGGATGTCTATGACGGCTCGGACATCTATGCCGAGGACGGCTCGGTACGATCCGACTATCTCATGCATATCGGCGCTGCCATCGCGGACCGCGATCTTCTCTATCTGCGCCAGCATGTCGCGCGCCTGCACGCATCGGAAATGGGCGATCTTCTCGAGGCGATCCAGGCGGATCAGCGCCTGGCGCTCGTCTCGTTGCTCGGGGACGACTTTGATCTATCGGCGCTGACGGAGGTCGACGAGGCGATCCGCCTGGATATCGTCGAGCATCTGCCGAACGAGCGAATTGCGGCTGCGCTGGGCGAGATGGATTCGGACGATGCCGTCTACATTCTGGAAGACCTCGATCAGGAGGACCAGGAAGAGATCCTGTCGAAACTGCCATTCACCGAACGGGTGCGGCTGCGCCGGTCGCTGGACTATCCTGAAAGCACGGCCGGCCGCCGCATGCAGACGGAGTTTGTCGCGGTACCGCCGTTCTGGACCGTCGGACAGACGATCGATTACATGCGCGAGGACGACAATCTTCCGGAAAGCTTCACCCAGATCTTCGTGATCGACCCGACCTTCAAGCTGCTCGGCGCGCTTGATCTTGACCGCGTGCTCCGCACCAAACGGTCCGTCAAGATCGAAACCATCATGCGTGAGACCAACCACCCCGTTCCAGCAGAGATGGACCAGGAGGAGGCGGCGCAGCTTTTCGAGCAATATGATCTTCTGTCGGCGGCTGTCGTGGACGAAAACAACCGGCTTGTCGGCGTACTGACCATCGATGACGTCGTCGATGTCATTCAGGAAGAAGCGGAAGAAGATCTGATGCGCCTTGGCGGTGTCGGTGACGAAGAACTCTCCGATTCGATCATCAGCGCATCGCGGTCGCGCATCGTCTGGCTGCTGGTCAATCTGGTTACGGCATTCCTTGCTGCTTCGGTGATCAGTCTTTTCGAGGCGACGATCGAGCAGATCGTGGCGCTCGCCGTTTTGATGCCGATCGTGGCTGGTATGGGCGGCAATGCCGGGTCCCAAACCATGACCGTGACCGTGCGGGCGCTTGCAACCCGCAATCTCGATATTCACAACGCTTTCCGGGTCATCCGGCGCGAGGCCGGTGTCGGCCTGTTGAATGGCGTCTTGTTCGGGCTGCTCATCGGTTTGACGGCCGGCGCCTGGTTTCAAGACCCAAATATCGGCGGCATTATTGCAGTCGCCATGCTGATCAACATGATCGCCGCTGCTCTCGCCGGCATCATGATCCCGCTGCTGCTGGACCGGTATGGCGCCGATCCGGCCGTCTCGTCGGCGGTTTTCGTCACTGCCGTAACCGATGTAACCGGCTTTTTCGCCTTTCTCGGCCTTGCGACCTGGTGGTTCAGCATCGGCTGACAGCCGGGAAAAGTTTTGACTTTTACGTCAAGGTCACTCAGTATGCTTTGGCGCGATCTGGTGGTTTCGGCACAGCGGAGCCGCAGGCGCGGGACTTGAGCTGAACACGGGAGCGCCCAAGCGGACGTCCTGTCACAGCTTGAAGCGAGGGCAGGCGTGAACAAATATTATAGCATTACGGAGCTCACCCGCGAATTCGGTATTTCGACCCGGACCTTGCGATTCTATGAAGACGAGGGGCTGATTCATCCCGAGCGCCGGGGAAGAACCCGCCTGTTCCGCGCCGCAGACCGCAGGCTGATCATGGAAATCCTGCGCGGACGCCGGATCGGTTTCACCATTGCCGAAATTCGCGAAATCATTCAGGTCTACAAGGATCCGCCCGGTGAGGCCGGACAACTGCGCCTGCTGATGAAAAAGGTCGAGGAAAAACGCGACGAACTGATCCAGAAGCGCCGCGACATCGATGAAACCTTGGAAGAATTGGGCAATGTCGAGGAAGCCTGCCTGACCCGTCTCGCCGAAATTCGCGTGGGAACGTGACGCTGAACTTTACGAGGCCAATGGCACCACCGGCTGGCGACCATCTGTTTTTCTAATCATTGATCGGGTTTATTGCGGCGTTTGTGCCTCGATCGTGCACTGGCTGGCAATCGCAGCGACACGGGCGTCGGTGCCGATATCGAGCTTGCCGGCATTCAGCGGCTCGAAGAGATTTTCCTCCATCAGTTTGTCGAGCGTGCAGCCGCAGAATCGCGTGCACAGCGCCGCCGTCTCCTGTTTCTGGCAGGTCATTTCGCAATTCGTTCGAAAAGACTGCACCGGATCGGGTTTTGCCGCAGGAAATGCCAGGGCAAAGATATAAACCAGGCCGAACAGCAGGGGCTGGTGGATCAGATAGATGCCCAGGCTATGGCGTCCCGAGAGGCTCAGCGCACGCTTCCAGCGTGCATTCGCCACGCCGCGTAGACGGCTGAACGCGCCACGGCTCAAAGCGATTCGCGCGGTCGCTATGCCGGCAAGGAACGGCGCCAGCCAGGGAAGCAGCGGCACGTAATCGTTCGAGCGCGGCAGCGTTTCCGACAAGCCCACCCACCACAGGGCGGGCAGATCGAAAAGCGCCGAGCGCAGGTAGAACGGGGCAGCAAAAGCTGCGGCTGCCACAAGGAGAGTGAGGACTGGTGGCAAACGCAGGAAGACCAGGCCGATAAGGCTTGCCGTCGCTATGGCATGCAGGATGCCGAAGAAGATGAAACTTTCGGGGAAGGCGATCAGGGTCGCAGCGGTGATGATACCGGCTGCGGCTGCGATCTTTGCCAGCCGAATGAGAAACACGCGCCAGCGGATTGCCGGGTCGTGTCCGAGGACCAGGCCGACACCGGCCAGAAACAGAAAACTGCTGGCGATCGCCCGCGCATAGATTTTGAAACCGCCGGTGCCGACCGTGCCGGGGTCGAGATAACCGAAAAATTCCAGATCCCAGGAAAAATGATAACTGGCCATGGCGATAATCGCGATGCCGCGCAGCGCGTCGATCTCCCATAGCCGGCCCCGTCGTTCGCGAGCCGGTCCACCGGCCTGTTGGTCATCTTCTCTTACAGGATCGGCAATCTGCATGGCGCTCTTCCGTTGAAGCACGAGGCGTCGCCGAGCGGTCGTTGCGCTTCGACGGTGCTGGTGACGAATTTAGGGTTTTACGTCTTCAAGAAGGGCGTCGCGTGCCTCCGAGAAGAACTGCCGCCGCGTCAGAACGAAGGTGACGAAGATCGTCAAGGCGATAAAGACATAGGGACTGATAAACCATCCGAGATAGCCGATCGAGAGGAAGATGCTTCGCAGCCCGGCATTGAAATGTTTTGCGGCGAGGATGTTCACCTTGATGGCGCGCTCCGCGGCGCGTTCCGCCCTACCGCGGTCGAGCTGCATCTCCGCCATCATCGGAATGCCGCCGATCAGGATGGAGCAATAGTTAAAGAGGCGATAGGACCAGGCGAATTTGAAGAATGCATAGGCAAACAGGCAGGCAAGCCCGCCCACCTTCAGCTCGAAAGCGCTACGGCCGCCATTGAACACGTAGGGCAGATCGCTCATGATTGCCTGGACCTGATCCGTGGCACCAAGCAGGGCGAAACAGCCACCGAGGGCAAAAATCGTGGTCGAAGCGAAAAAAGCAGTGCCTGCCTGCAGTCCGGCGACGATCTGGGTGTCGATCATCTTCAGGTCGCGGTTGAGGGAGTTCAGGATCCAGCGGCGGCGATTGTCCATCATCAGCCGGGTCAGGCTGACGCGCTGCAATTTCATCTTGCCGTCCGTCGCCCAGTTATAGCCGATCCACAGGAGGGCGAAGACTGCCAGGGCTATATAGTCCGAAATCGTCATGCCCCCGTTTTGGCATGGCTGGCCAAAATTGCAAGACTTCGCCAACTCTGTGATACGTTTGCACGGTCGCTGGCAACCATGCAGTATGCAGACTGACGCGTGCTGCGCTTCGCATGTCGCTGGCGCGGAAGCAGATTTCGGTCGGTCGCCGCAAGGTTCAGGCGGGATGACCTAGCTTCCGAAAATGAAAAATGGTCCGGCGAGGCTAGAGAGCCGTCAGGACGACCATACGGGGTTCGAATGTTTCTTTCGGTGTTTGACGTCTTCAAGATCGGTATCGGGCCATCGAGTTCGCACACGATGGGGCCTATGTCGGCTGCCAACCGTTTCCTCGATCTCATCCTGTCGAGCGACTGGCCGCGCCCGGCCAATTCGGCGGTCGCGGCGATCAAGTCCAGTCTGCACGGATCGCTCGCCTTTACCGGCATCGGCCACGGGACGGGCAGGGCAGTTATTCTCGGTCTGATGGGAGAGCGGCCGGATCGGGTCGATCCCGACAGAATGGACGAGATCATCGGCACCGTCGAGCGCTCCGGTCGCGTTACGCCGCCCGGTCATCCCGCTTATGAATTCCAACCGAAAACCGATCTGGTGTTCGACAAGAAAGTGCCTTTGCCCGGCCATGCCAATGGCATGAGCTTTTCGGCCTTCGACCGGGATGGCCGGCTGTTGCTGAAGCGCGTCTATTATTCGATCGGCGGCGGCTTCGTCGTCACCGACACGGAGCTCGAAGCCATCAAGGCGAGTACGACGAAGCCCGGCGGCGTCAAGGTTCCCTATCCCTTTGCGACGGCCAAGCAGATGCTCGACATGGCGGCGCGCTCCGGATTGTCGATCGCCCAGATGAAGCGGGCGAACGAGGAATGCTCGATGTCCGCAGATGCGCTGGACGAGGGGCTCGACCGGATCTGGGCAGCCATGAAGGCCTGTATCGATCGTGGGCTGACGGGATCCGGAATCCTGCCTGGCGGCCTCAAGGTGCGCCGCCGCGCTGCCATGATCCATGACAAACTGCAGGACGAGTGGCGGTCAAACAAGATCAACCCGCTGCTCGCCAACGACTGGCTCAGCGTCTATGCCATGGCGGTGAACGAGGAGAATGCGGCCGGCGGCCGTGTGGTGACCTCGCCGACGAATGGTGCGGCCGGCGTCGTTCCCGCCACGATCCGCTACTATCTGCATTTTCACGAGGACGCCGACCAGCACGGCATCCGCGACTATCTTCTGACGGCCGCCGCGATCGGCGGCATCATCAAGTTCAACGCCTCCATCTCCGGCGCCGAAGTCGGCTGTCAGGGCGAGGTCGGCTCCGCCTCCGCCATGGCGGCTGCAGGTCTGGCGGCAGTGATGGGTGGAACCCCCGAGCAGATCGAGAATGCGGCCGAGATTGCACTCGAGCATCATCTCGGCATGACCTGCGACCCGATTGCCGGCCTGGTGCAGGTGCCCTGTATCGAGCGGAACGCCCTGGGCGCAGTAAAAGCCGTGACGGCTGCATCTTTGGCGATCAAGGGTGATGGGCAGCATTTCGTGCCGTTGGATGCCTGTATCGAAACCATGCGCCAGACAGGCGTCGACATGCTCGACAAATACAAGGAGACCTCGACAGGGGGCCTTGCCGTCAATGTCGTGGAATGTTGACTGCGCCTGTGGACGGTTGAAAACGGGCTTGACCGGAACGGCCTGACGGGTGTTCAACACCGGCCATGGCCTTGCATCTCATCAAGCTCTGCGTCGGCGCGGACTCCATAGAAGACCTTCGCGACTGGGTTGCCCACCGGGCGATGACGGCAATCGCGGCCGGTCTTGAGCCGCACTCCGTGCACACAACGAGAATGGTGCCAAAACGGACGGAAGACCTGCTTGCCGGCGGCTCGCTCTATTGGGTCATCAAGGGGCAGGTGCAGGCGCGCCAGAAACTCAATGCCATCGAGACCTTCACGGATGCCGAGGGCATCGGCCGCTGCAATCTCGTTCTCGCGCCGGAGGTTGTCGAAACCGCCTGCCAGCCGCGCCGCGCCTTCCAGGGATGGCGCTATCTTGATGAGAAGGATGTGCCGCGCGATCTGAGTTCACTCGGCGGCGGTTCTTCCGAGATGCCGGTCGAACTGAAGCGGGAACTTGCCGAACTCGGGCTTCTTTAGATCAAATGAAAAAGCCCGGACGAACCGGGCTTTTTGTGTGCGATCTGTTCTATCTGATTTTCATTCTGATTGGCTTGCGACCCGACTGCGATGTCACGTGAAGATGAATCTTCACCTCCGGCTGGGTCGAGCGCCAGGCGCGGGCGCCGTGCGTCAGAAGCAGGGTCACCAGATCCTTCGTTCTCGATTTTGGCCGGCTGCCGAGTTCGGCGATCCGCATGGCAGCCTCATGGAGAGGGTGCAGACCGTATCGTGCAGGCTTGCGCTTCTTGTCTGCGGGGGGCGTCATGCCCTGACCGTTTTCGTTCATTCCCATAACTGACCTCGTTACGCAAAACCAAATCCGAGGAGGGTCACCGACAATACGCGCCGGCGGCCGAAACTTTGATATGTATTACTGCTGGCTCGCCCAGCAGGCAAAACCCTGACGCTTCAACGTCTTGCAGGCATTCAGGGCATTGTTCTGGTTGGCAAAGCCGCCAAACCGCGCCCGATACAGATTGCCATTGCCGCTTGCCACTGCCACGGTGAAGGGGCTGGCGCCACGCAGGGCCTTGCCACCCTTGTCCTTGGCAGTTTCGAGCATGGTCATCGCCTGTCCCTTGTCCGGGGTCGCGCCGATCTGGATGACCCAGCCGGCCGGCATGGGCTGGCTCAGGGTTTCCTCCGCAGCGGCCTTTGCGACCGAATTGGTAATCTGGTTATCAACATCGACGGTAGAGGCTTTTGCAAGCTTGCGGCTCTGGGCCTGCAGCGTATTCGGCAGGATCTTCTCGGAGAGGACCGGGTTTGCCCTGACCTTCGCAGGTTCGGCATAGGCAACTTCGATGCTTTCGGTGGTCTCGCCGGTATAGCGGAAATCCGGGACGGGGCCGTTGTTCGGCAGGTTGAAGCTTCCACCGGTCGCAGCGGTCAGGGTTTCCTGGGCCTGCTCTGTCACCTGCGCCTGCAGGGTCGGTGCATCGGCTGTTTCTGCCACAAGGTTGCCATTGCCACGGCGCGAGGCGCCAGGCAGATATTTGGCGACCAGGGTGCGCATCTGCGCATCGCGGGCGCCGCCGGACTTGCCGCCCATCACGACGCCGACGATGCTGCGTCCATCTGCCTGCGCCGATGTCACGAGATTGAACCCGGCGGCCCGGGTATACCCCGTCTTGATGCCGTCAACGCCGCGGACATTGCCGAGCAAGCGGTTGTGATTCCCGATCGTCTGCTTGCCGAAGCGGAAGCTGCGCGTCGAGAAATAGGAGTAATATTGCGGGAAATGCTGGCGGAGGGCGATGCCAAGGCGAGCCTGATCGCGTGCCGTGGTCATCTGCGCGGTGTTCGGCAGGCCATGCGCATTCCTATATGTGGTGCGGGTCATGCCAAGCGCGCGTGCCTTGCTGGTCATGATCCGTCCGAAACGCTCTTCGGAGCCGCCGAGAAGTTCGCCCAGCGCGCTGGCTGCATCATTGGCGGAGCGGGTGACCAGCGCAAGAATAGCCTGTTCGACGGTGATCGACTTGCCGGCGCGTACCCCGAGTTTCGAAGGCGGTTCTGCCGACGCCCTCTTGGAGAAGACGACCGGCGTGTTCTTGCCGATCTTTCCAGCTTCCAAAGCTTCGAAAGTGAGATAGAGCGTCATCATCTTCGTCAGCGACGCCGGATAGCGCAGACTGTCGGCATCCTCGCTATACAGGACCTTGCCGGTTTTGGCGTCGACGACGATACCGGCATATTCGGCGGCCGAAGCGACCGATACGGTGGCAACCGAAGCTGCCATCGAAACCAGCAACACCCGGCAGGCCTTCTGAAGGAACGGCGCGATGGCGCCAAGGGAAGCGTTGATTGTGGATTTGAACACTGCACTACTCTTCATTTTTCACAGATGGCATCCGGGCGTAGCCCCCGATAACGACCGTTCTGAAAACATTATCGGGATAGCGTTACCAATCGGTTTATGATGAATGATTGGTTTCCGTAATTTCGCATGCTGTTTGACGAGGCCGTTTGAATGTGTTGTTGCGGGGCGGTGCTGAAATGGCGCGTCGCGTATCTGTGCCTTACCGGACCAGTTTGCCATTGATGTAGTCGAGCACTGCAGCGTCGATGGCCTGCCATTGTGGCAGCAATTGGCTGGAGAAACGGTAAAGCACAACAAGATCGGAACCGGCGTGAATATCTCGCTGGCAATCGGCGCTTGTGGACGCATCCGCAATGTCCGGGATTAGGCAACGGACGGCGTAGAGAGCCTTGGTGGCGCCCGGTGCGGTGAAAAAGACTTCCGCGCCATAGCCCGAATTGGCTTTCATCGAGTGACGGGTCAGTCCGGCGGGGCCTGGTGATGGTGCGCCGTCGAAAAGATGCCGATAGATCGGTTCCAGTCGGCCGGACATGTCGCGGGACATCGTGCTTTGGGAAACTTCCAGAAAGATCAGAGAATCCGGCTTGCTGACGTCGTTGAACAGCGCACGGGTTTCGTCTGTATAGCCGTTCATGTCCGGCCATGTGAGGTAAAGATCGACGCGCTCCGACAGGCCTGTCGCCCGCTGCCCCTCGAACCTGATCGCGTTGGAGGGCAGTCGCAGATGATCCTGCCCGATGAAGATGTCATTCTCTGCGACGCTCGTGGTATGCCCTGCCAGTGCCAGGTTTTCGCCGTACCAGCGGCCTGCCACGCTGAGCCCGGCGGTCGAAACTGCAAGACCGACCACGATGGCGGTCAGCGTGCAGATGAAGCGCGCTGAAATCAGCGGCCCGTGGTTCTCGACAGTTCCGGTATCCGTCATGGCTGCCTGTCTCGCTATCGTTAACGAAAAGATACCGCTGTTTGCCGCAAGTCCCGGAACGATACAGAAAAATGGCTTGGAACTTGCATTGCGGTGGCAGAAGAAAGCTGCGTGAACATGGTTAATTTTCAATGAATGTCGCGACGTGTCTGGTGTTGCTTGTTACGGGTTTCGGCGTGCCATTCGCCGTGCTCGATCTCAGTTGGTTGGCGGCCGGCCGCCGCTGGCCGGTCGCGTCCGAAAGGCATGCCGAGAATTTCCGGCCGTTTGCCGTGTTTCTTGCTCTGCTCGCCGGCCCCGCATTGTTCATCTCAGCGCTTTGGCGCTCGGTGAGAGCAGGGCAGGCTAGCATGACGGACTGTGTCGCGGGCATGGTAATCGCCGGCGCTTGGGCGCTCTGCTATGGCGTGGTCTTGCTCGAATGCTTAGCATTCGCGGGTCTGCGTCTGGTGTGATAGCCGATCCGGAAAAAGGCCGGTTCCGGGGACAGCGGAACCGGCCTGGAGAAGCCTGGTCTGGCACGGGGATGGGCCGACAAGGCTCTTTTCATGCGCGTCCCGGACATCCTGGGCCGGGGCGCGTATGATCTCTGAAACGCGTTACTGGCTGACGCTGCCGACGGCGACCGCACGACCGTCCTGCAGCTTGACCCATCGGCCGGCGTTCTGTTCGGACTGCCGCTTGAGATAGGTATATTCGGTATCCGACCAGAGCAGCACCTTGTCGCGCATATTGTCGAGGACGAAGTCACCACGATCCGTGCGCACGGTCAGAACCGCGTGACCGTCACCGTTCGGTTGCAAAACCACGGTTATCAGGAGATTTGCGGGGGAAAATCCGGCTTGCATCAGACGCTTGCGCTTGAGCAGCACATAGTCCTCGCAATCGCCGACATTTTCCGGATAGGCCCAGTGCTCCTCGACGCCGTAAATTTCCTTGTCCGTCATCGGCGTCACCGACTGATTGACGTCATAGTTGATCTCGAGAATGTTCGTCCATCCGGCACGCGTGAGGACTGCTGGCGTTGTTCCACCGGGATTTGCCCGGCATTCCTGCGGGAGGCTGCGGCAGAATTCATAATGTCCGACGGGCGGATTGGTCGCGCCGGCAGTCGTCATGTTGGCGGGCAGGGCCATTGCGCCCTGTATGCCCGCGGCCAGGATAATGGCGCTGGCGGCCACCGCTTTCAGGAAATTCTTCGCTGTCATGTTCGTCTCCCCGTTATGGTTTGACAATGACACCGAGTTTTTGATTGCTCGCGAAAATCCGAAGTACAATTAAGTACAAAATAGAAGCGTATTTGAATAAAATTCCAATATTACTTTAGTAAAATTCGATTTGTATTTAGTTCAATTTTGCATAAAATTTTACGAGTTTGATCGCTTCGAAGACGGTTTTACTCTTGCGTTAAACATATAAGGCACTGTTTTGAGAATGATTTTTGCGGCTTGCACGACGGCATTCGAATATGGGCCAATGCAATGCGGCCTCGCAACGTGCCATTTCGTGACGGCGAAAGCGAAAGTACAGTTTTCGTTAACGCTATAAATGGCGGGATTTCGGCGGAACTGTGATTTCAGCCAGCAAAAATAAATTTGCCCAATTCGGATTTTTTTGTGGAATTGCCGCCCGTCCTGCGGGGCGATGGCAGCAGCGCAGGACTGGAGCAAGCCAAGTCTGCGGCAGCTAAGCCGAAACGGAATGTTGCAACTATGGGGTCGTTTGTTCCCTAGAGAAACTCTCTCAAGGCATCACGTGACTGGATGCCGAGGAACTCGATGGCCATGCCTTCCTGGAAATAGCGGACGACCCGGCCCCTCATGCTTCCCAGCAGAACGGAGGTGCCGATCGGCAGGCGGCTTTCGATATCGACGGCAGCCCCGGACAGGGAAAGGTCGATAATGCGGCAGGCAAGTTTGCTGCCGTCCTCGAGGGTGATGTCGGTGCGCGTCTTGCGCGGGGCCAGGCGATCATGACGGCGATCTTCCGGCAGACCCAGTTCGTGCCTGTTTGCGATCCAGGTCAATTGTGCCGCAAGCTTCTCGCGCTTGCGGTCCGTCGCATTGATCTTGATCACGAAAGCATTTTCGGCAAGCCGTGAAACGGTGCCCTCAATTCGTCCGACATGATCGACATATGCGATGATGCGTTCACCGGCCCGCGGGCGCGCATCGCACGAAAAAACGACATCGCCAGGCGACATGTCGACAGCCAGACAGGCAAATTCGTCGTGGTTCGGCAACATGAGACGACCGGTCAGGTTCACGGAAACGCGCTGGAAAGCGCCTTCGTCGTGCTGCTTGGTTGCAGTCGCCTGATTTTGTTGAAACGAATACATGTCCACACTTATGCGATGTCCAACCGGATCACATCTTTACCGCTACCCGGTTAACAGAAGGTTTTTTCGGTTGCTAGGAATGTCATGATTCGCGCTTTAGTCGCGTCTGCCGCCTTCCAGCAAACGCAGGTGGAGGACCCGGCGCAGCACACCTGCCAAGCTGTGCTCCTGGACGGGTGCAATTTTGTGCTCCGTCAAGTCCTTTACCTGGTGTGACCTGAGAAGGTTTACGCTTGGTGCGTCCAGAGCACGTAGATTTTTCAGTTCAAGGAAATTGACGGGTGTCGCTTCCAGCCAGACCGGCCGCGACAGGGGCGTGAGCGAGCCGATGATGCGGTCTATCGCGCCGTTGGGGGAGCGCAGTGGAAGCAAGACAATTTCCGCCGTCAGCAGATCACCGGTACTGTTTTTAGTGGAAGCGGACAGGACGACAGGTGTCGCATTCGCCATGACCTGAAAAGCGATCCCGGCCAGTTGCACCATCTGCTCACCGAGCCAGAGACTGTCAAACCGCGATCCCCGTAGTTCCCGTGCGAAGAGACCACAGATGCGGGTGCCGGCAAGCCTGAACCGTATATCTCCGCGGGCCGTCCGCTCCAGGATGAACAGGTCTGGAAGGATGTGCCTGACTTGAGACGGATCGATTTCGCTGCGGTTCGGAGCGTCGCGGTTGCGGCGCAATCCGTCCCAGTAGGCGTAAATCTCGATCGTGGTCCTGCTGCGCATTCCGGTTATTCCATTTGGCACATCATGTGCCGGTTCGGTACAGTTGGCGGCGCAAAAACCGCCTTCCACGACTCCAAGCGAATTGCGTGCCACGCGCTTGTTAAGGTTAATGATTCGTTTCGATTGAAACGGCCGGCGGGCAGTGGCATGTAGGCTCGTTACTTCACGAAGGTTGTCTTCGGCACTTTATTTCCGGGTTCTGTTTTGACCTGGTGGCCGCTCGGTTTGCCGAGTGGCCTTTTTCTGTTTCGGGTGAACGCCAAGACGGCCTTTCCTGCCTTGCGGGTCTCCGCTTTTGCATCGCCGGCGATTGGTATACAGGCAAGGCGACATACGGAATGAAGGAAGCGACGCGATATGACGAATGACACGGGCGGTGTGGCAAACCCCGATGGCGGCAGCGACGAAGAACGACAGCCCGTTCACGAGCCGGCTTTCAATCTGCCGTCAGCACTCGTCTCCATCCTGATCGGGCTGTTCGTGATCCACGCAACGCGCACCTATCTGCTTTCCTCGACCGTGGACGACGAGGTTCTGTTCAATTTTGCCTTCCTGCCGGCCCGCTATGATCATGCCCTCGCAGATCAGGGCCTTGCCTGGCTCTGGAGCCCGGTAACCTATTCATTCCTGCACGGATCCTGGGAACACGTCATCTTCAATGGCTTCTGGCTCGTAGCCTTTGGCGCGCCGGTGGTTCGCAGGATCGGCGTCGTTCGCCTCGCGGTCTTTTGGTGTCTGTCTGCTGTTGCCGCCGTTGCCCTGCACGTGGTTTTTCATTGGGGCGACATGACCGTCGTCATCGGTGCCTCAGGTGTCGTTGCCGGGCTTATGGGGGCGGCTGCGCGTTTCGTGTTTTCACCGAGCGGACGCATCAGCCGGCAGTTCGCCCATCTCAACCGCCGTCTCTCCATGTCCGAAGCTTTGTCGAATCGCTCTGTGCTGGTCTTCACAGGCATCTGGTTCCTGACGAACTTTTTGATCGGTCTCGGCGTCTTCGCCTTCGGCGGCGCGGCAAGCATTGCCTGGGAAGCCCATATCGGCGGCTTCCTGTTCGGCTTTTTCCTCTTTGGCCTCTTCGATCCGCAGGACGGGCATCCGGCCACCGACCGCGCTTGATTTTCACTCCATCGTAGCGCACCCTGTCGGTGAAGGCAGCGATCGTGAGGAGTTCGATCGAAGCCCGGGTGCGGAGAAACGCGACAGAATATCTGTCTTGCGGATTGGTCTGAATAGCAGGCGCTGGACGGGTGCTGACGCGGACCAAAGCTGTCGGCAGATGAACGGCGCTGAATGGGAGGTTCACATGTCAGTTACTGCAATACTCAATGAAAAAGGCCGTCAGGTCACAACCATCGATCCAGGCGCCGTTGTGAGAGACGCCGTGCGCCTGCTTCACGAAAATCGCATCGGCGCCGTGGTCATCGTCGATGCCGACGACAGCATTGCCGGTATCCTCACCGAGCGCGATGTCGTGGCGGCCATGGACCGGTTCGGCGCCGATTGCCTGAATATGCCGATCTCCGCGGTAATGTGGTCCAAGGTTCACAGCTGTACGGAAAACATGTCGATCAACGATATCATGGAAATCATGAACAACATGCGGGCGCGCCATCTTCCCGTCGAGAAGAACGGACGTCTGGTTGGCATCGTCTCGATCGGCGACGCGGTCCGCCATCACATCCGTGCGATCGAGAACGAGGCGGAGCAGATCAAGGCCTATATTTCCGGTCATGACGGGGCGGTGGTCCATCTCTAGGGCGCAAGCAGGGGGTCGGCGAAGCCGGTCAGTTTCGCCAGCCTCGGTCAGGCGCGCAGGATGATGTCCTGGAGCCGCTTCAGTTCGCTGAGCTTGGCTCTGGTCTCGTGATAGCCACGGTCGATCGCTTCGCCGGCGCGATGGAATTCGGACAATCCGATATCGTTGAGCTTGGGATGCAGTGCAAGATCCGGCGGGTCTCCGGCAAGCCGGGCTCGTGAAATGCGGTCCTGAATGATATTGAAGGACTGGACCATCACGCGGGTCATGCCAAGGCGTGTTTCCTGCACTGCGGGTTTCGGCCGAGGGTCAATCTCCTGGCTGCTGGCCCGGTGCTTGATGACGGCGGAGCGGCCATAGAGATCGTAGTTGAGATTGACGGCAACGACGAGTTGCTGCTCGTAAGCGCGACAGACCGAGACCGGGACAGGATTGACGAGCGCGCCATCGACCAGCGTGCGGTTGTTGCATTTGACCGGCTCGAAAATGCCGGGCAGGGCATAGGAGGCCCGGATCGCCGTGATCAGCGATCCCTCGCCGATCCAGACTTCATGGCCCGAATTGACTTCCGTAGCGACGGCGACGAAGGGGCGGTCGAGGTTCTCGATCGACAGATCCTTCAGATGCTCCTGCATCCGTTTCGTCAGCCGGAGGCCGCTGAAAAGCCCGCCGCCACCGATTGCAAAGTCGAGCAGCCCGGCAATGCGCCGCATCGTCAACGACCTGGCAAAGGTTTCCAGTTCCTCCAGCTTGCCGGCCAGATAGCAGCCGCCCACGAGAGCGCCGATCGATGTGCCGGCAATCATTCCGACCTCGATGCCTTCCTCGTCCAGAGCCTTGAGCACACCCATATGGGCCCAGCCGCGGGCAGCGCCGCCGCCGAGCGCCAGCGCGATCTTCGACTTGGCGGGCTTGGGTTCTTCCTTGAACGGGGGGATCAAGGCGTGGGACGGTCCACCCGGTGACGATGCGTCTGCCGCCATGCCGTTGCGCGTAAATGTCCAGTTCACCACTCGGCCTCCATGCCGCAGAACGCCTATCGGGAACTTGCGTCCTGCAGCCTTGCAAGCGCCCTGCAATCCCGTTCTAACGCGGAATTGTCTTCCCGTGCTGTTTCCGGCGAAACAAATCCGCAACCAGATTACGCGCGCCATGTGGTTGCGAATTGGTGAATCCGCGCTGAAACTGATCCAAAAAGCGTCAGATGCTTAATTATTGCCGTAGATTTCGTCCGGATGAAAATGAATTTCGGCATCGACGCTGCGCAGTGCCGTCTCTCCGTCCTTCAGTTCGACGGCGCGGTAGAAACAGGATCGGCGGCCCGTGTGGCATGTTGCATCGTGGCCGGCGACATGGACTTTCAACCAAACAGCATCCTGGTCGCAGTCGGTGCGAAGCTCTACCACGGTCTGCAGATTGCCCGAGGTCTCGCCTTTTTTCCAGAGTTTTTGACGCGAACGGCTATAGTAATGGGCAATTCCGGTTTCGACGGTCAGCGCCAGCGCCTGCGCATTCATATGGGCGACCATCAACAGCATCCCGTCCGTCGCATCGGTAACGACGGCGGTAATCAGCCCGTTGCTGTCGAACTGGGGCGTAAAACGAGACCCCGATTCCAGGTCCGCCTTATGGCTGGAAGGAGGTGAAAAATCGATCGTCATGGAAAGCTCCGTTGGCCGGAGCTTAACTGAAGCCCCGGAGCATAGTCATGAACCGTGCCTGTTCGGCAGGCTCACTCTTGAACACACCGGTAAAGGTGGTGGTCAGCGTTGTCGAGCCCTGCTTCTGAACGCCGCGCATGGCCATGCACATATGTTCTGCCTCGATCATAACGGCGACGCCCCGCGGTCTCAGCGTATCGTCGATCGACCTTGCGATCTGCGCCGTCATGGTTTCCTGCGTCTGAAGGCGCCGGCCGTAGATGTCCACGACACGGGCCAGCTTCGAAAGTCCGAGAACCTTGCCGTCGGGGAGATAGGCGATATGCGCCTTGCCGATGATCGGCACCATATGATGTTCGCAATGGGAGAAAAACGGGATATCCTTGACCAGCACCATGTCTTCGTAGCCGCCGACCTCTTCGAAGGTGCGGCCGAGTACGTCCTCGGCATCGAGATCATACCCGGAAAACAGCTCCTTGTAGGCCCTCGCGACGCGCGCCGGCGTGTCCAGCAAGCCCTCTCTCTGCGGGTCGTCGCCTGCCCAGCGCAAGAGAACGCGCACAGCGTCCTCGGCCTCTTTCTGGCTCGGACGTCCATCCGCGGGAAGGACTGGAAAATTCTTGACTACAGCGTCCATAATGGCCCCTTGTACGAGACGGGTTACTTGACGTTTATCTTTATCGGACAACTCGCCACTGGCCATTCACCTGACGCTGTCAGGTCTGGTATCCGCCGGCGGGCTCCGGAGCTTTCAGATTTGCAGAGGTTAAGGGCTCTGGATCGTCCGGCACGGTTTCCCAAACAACAGGCGGCTTTTCGCTCTTGCGAACCTGCCGCCTGCACACGACATAGCATATAATACGCGACAAGACATCGGAAAGAGGCGCAGGTGGAGACAGTGTGTTTTTTTCCGGGATACGATAGAAAATCATGCGCGCATCCTTTGAAAACGCGCAAAATACATCGGGCCACAGGCAATGATGGACGAAATCTACAATAGCCGCATCCTCGAATTCGCCGGAAATATCCCCCGTGCCGGAAGACTTGACGATGCGGATGCGCAGGCCGCGGCCCATTCCAGACTCTGCGGCTCCAAGGTGCGGATATACCTGAAAATGCAAGATGACGTGGTGACCGACTTTGCGCATGAGGTCAAAGCCTGCGCCCTGGGGCAGGCGTCGTCTTCCGTCATGGCGCAAAACATTGTTGGCGCGCATGCCGATGAAATCCGTAAGGCGCGTGAAGACATGCTCGCCATGCTGAAGGCGGACGGCGAGGGGCCTTCCGGCCGCTTTGAGGACATGCGGTTCCTGAAACCCGTCAAGGACTACAAGGCCCGCCATGCCTCGACCATGCTGACCTTCGACGCGGTGGTCGACGCGGTCAGCCAGATCGAGGCTGCCCGCCGCGTGAAAGCCGAAGCCTGAAATGTGCGACGAGCCCGGATGCCGGGGGCATGACAGTCAGGCCGCTACCTACACCGGCCGCAACTACGCCGGCCCCTTCCGCAAGACCCCCGGCCGCCTCTTCGGCATGGCCTTCATCCGGCTCTACCAGCTGACCCTCTCCGGCTTCATCGGCAATTCCTGCCGCCACATCCCCACCTGTTCCGAATACGGCTATGAAGCCATCGCCCGCCACGGCCTCTGGCCCGGCGGCTGGATGGTACTGTTCCGGGTGATGCGCTGCGGCCCGGGGGGCACGAGCGGGCTGGATCCGGTGCCGGACAGGCTTGGCGATGAGAAGCGGTGGTGGATGCCGTGGCGGTATTGGCGGGTGCGGTGAGGGTGGCCAACTGCCTTTCCGGGATAGCATTTCGGACAGTGGAGTTTACCGGGCGTTGAAAGCCACTCCGCGTTCAAGTGCGGCCATCGCACAAATTCATGCGACTGTCAGGGAGGGCTGTTGCCGTGCTGCGGGATTATGCCTGATAAGAAATGCGTTGAGCAAACTTGCTCGATGGCATCTTTTCTCCAGCATAGGCCCAACGCTGCCTCACCTTCTTTTTCCGGTATGCGCCCGCTATAAATTCCTATGAACTCCGTTGCTTCCGACCCAAAAATGTTCACATCATCTCGGTTCCAGAAGCCCGGTTCGGCAGGGTCTACGGGCTTGTAAGGATCTTTCGCGTCCCACATTCCACGATACCGTGCAAATACGGGAGAGCCTGACATGCCCTCACGAGTATAGCCGTCTAGGAAGAACGCAGGGAGGCTCATTTCCCCGACCTCTACATTGTAGTGAGGTTCAGATGCAATGAATGTCGATTTCCAGATCGGAAGGCCAAATCCCGTATGAAGACCACGTGGATAGCCAATGACGAAGGCGAGTTCGCCTGGTAAGATTGGCACCCGGGCATCACTGATTAAGTTGACGCAAGTGTGCATGAACTCCGGCTCCCGGTCCGTTTTCGGATCTAGGATTGCGACAATGTCGCAACCCCTACCACCTAGCTGGGGATGCTCAAGCCACAAACGGTCAAGCTGCGCACTTGGATCGCCGTAAATTTGAATTTTCCGGCCAACTATCCCAAAGTTTCGAATCGTAGCCGTTGGAGGAGATAGCCATAAGGCGGTGTGGACTTCGATCCACAGAGGCGTCCGCGCTTGTTTGTTTAAATTCCTTCCACTGAAGAATTCCCGGCCAGTTAAGTTGTGCCAGTTCGTCACTACGAAACGCTTCCCGTTGTGGAGATAATGGAAGGCCGTTCCTGTCGCAATCTGACCGCCATGGTCGTGTGTCGAAATCCTAAACGGGGCTTGAGAGTAAGTCGATCTTACTCCTCTTTCTGGCATTCAAGTCCTTCCTTGGTAAGATATTTGATGAGGACCTTTACGTTATACCTTGAGCCTTTGGAAAAAGTTAGAAAAATCGAGCTGCTACTCAGTATGCAATGCCAGCCTCATGCAATGCCCGCTTCGGACTGAAGGCTGTCATAACCCTCACCACCCCTTCCAATCCCCCCGATTTCCCATTATACCGCGCACCGCACGTGGCCGCCTGCCGGCCTTCCACCCATACCACCCGCATTCGTTGGCGGGACTGGATAGGAGAATTTTATGTCTGATGCCGTTTCCCTTACATTTCCAGATGGTTCAGTCCGCGAATATGCTGCGGGCGCGACGGGGCGTGATGTTGCCGAATCGATTTCCAAATCGCTGGCGAAGAAGGCCATTGCGATTGCGCTGGATGGCGAATTGCGCGACCTGTCCGATCCGGTTGTTTCCGGCAGGCTCGAGATCGTCACCCGCGAGGATGCGCGTGCGCTGGAACTGATCCGCCACGACACGGCCCATGTGATGGCCGAGGCCGTGCAGGAATTGTGGCCGGGCGCGCAGGTGACCATCGGTCCGGTGATCGAGAACGGTTTCTACTACGATTTTGCCAAGAACGAACCCTTCACGCCCGACGATCTGCCGAAGATCGAAAAGCGGATGAAGGAGATCATCCAGCGCAACAGGCCCTTTACCAAGGAAGTCTGGTCGCGCGACAAGGCGCGCCAGGTGTTTGCCGACAAGGGCGAGAATTACAAGGTCGAACTGGTCGATGCGATTTCGGCCGATCAGGATCTGAAAATCTACTATCAGGGCGACTGGTTCGATCTCTGCCGCGGGCCGCATATGGCCTCCACCGGCCAGATCGGCAATGCCTTCAAGCTGATGCGGGTGGCCGGCGCCTATTGGCGTGGCGACAGCAACAATCCGATGCTGACGCGCATCTACGGCACGGCCTGGCGCACGCAGGAAGAGCTGGACCAGTATCTGCACATTCTGGCCGAGGCCGAAAAGCGCGACCATCGCCGTCTCGGACGCGAGATGGACCTGTTCCATTTCCAGGAGGAGGGCCCCGGCGTCGTCTTCTGGCACGGCAAGGGCTGGCGCGTCTTCCAGACGCTGGTCGCCTACATGCGGCGTCGTCTGGCCGGCACATACCAGGAGGTCAACGCGCCGCAGGTGCTCGACAAGGGCCTTTGGGAAACCTCCGGCCACTGGGGCTGGTACCGCGACAACATGTTCAAGGTGACGGTCGCCGGCGACGAGACGGACGATGAGCGCGTCTTTGCCCTGAAGCCGATGAACTGCCCCGGCCATATCCAGATCTTCAAGCATGGCCTGAAATCCTATCGCGAACTGCCGGTTCGCCTGGCCGAGTTCGGCAATGTCCACCGCTACGAACCCTCCGGCGCGCTGCACGGTCTGATGCGTGTGCGGGGGTTCACGCAGGACGACGCGCATGTGTTCTGCACGGATGAACAGATGGCAACTGAGTGCCTGCGCATCAACGACCTGATCCTGTCGGTCTATCAGGATTTCGGGTTCAAGGACGTCGTCGTCAAGCTGTCGACCCGCCCGGAAAAGCGCGTCGGTAACGATGCGCTCTGGGATCGCGCCGAAAGCGTCATGATGGATGTGCTGAAGACGATCGAGGAACAGTCGGAAGGCCGCATCAAGACCGGCATCCTGCCGGGTGAGGGCGCTTTCTACGGACCGAAATTCGAATACACCCTGAAGGACGCCATCGGCCGCGAATGGCAGTGCGGCACGACGCAGGTCGATTTCAACCTGCCGGAACGGTTTGGCGCCTTCTATATCGATAGCAATTCCGAAAAGACGCAGCCGGTGATGATCCACCGCGCCATCTGCGGCTCGATGGAACGCTTCCTCGGCATCCTGATCGAGAATTTCGCCGGCCATATGCCGCTGTGGATCTCGCCGCTGCAGGTGGTGGTCGCCACTATCACGTCGGAAGCCGACGATTATGGGCGCGAGGTTGCCGAACTTTTGCGTGATGCCGGGCTTGAGGTCGAGACCGACTTCCGCAACGAGAAGATCAACTACAAGGTCCGGGAACATTCGGTCACCAAGGTGCCGGTCATCATCGTCTGCGGCATGCGCGAGGCGGAGGAGCGCACGGTCAATATCCGCCGCCTGGGTTCGCAGGCGCAAACGCCGATGACATTGGACGATGCGATTGCCTCGCTGGTTTCGGAAGCAACGCCGCCGGATGTCAAGCGCAAGCTGGCCCAGCGAAAAAAGGTTGCGGCCTGACTTTGTGACGCAAGGGGAATAGTCTCCTTGCGTGACACTTCGCGGCGATGGCGCTCGTCAGTCCTGAGCGTCCACCGCACCGCTGGCCGAAGCCTGCGATCCCGCGTCGTTCAGAAGAACCTCGACATCGGCATTGACGCCTGCCGTGACGGTAAAGTCACGCTGGAAAATTCTCTCCTTGTTGCGGGCAATCGCGGTGTAGCCGCCTTCCGCCAGAACCAGCGTCGGAAACGCCCCGACGCTTTCGCTGACGACGTCGCCGGATGAGGTGAGGATCGACCACGCCGTATCGGCAATAGCCTCGCCACCCGGTTCTGAGACGAGCTTCAACGTCAGTTTGGCGGCACGGTGCTGGATTGTCGCCTCCGTCAATTTGCCGGCTTCAACCTGGATATCAGCACGGATGACGGCATTGACGGAGCCGTAGTTGGAGACGACATGGTATGTGCCGGTGTTCAGCCGGACCACGGTGTTCGGCTTGACATCGGCCATGACCAGCGCCCGCTCGCCGTCTTCCTTCTCGTCGGCGGAAAAGATCGAGAAACTCAGTTCCCCCGGCGGAATGCGCATGTCGCTTCCGGAGACCGCGTTCAACATGACACCGCCTGCGTCGAGAACGAGAACCTGCTTTTGGGCAGGCTCGCCTTCGGTAATCTTGATCTTGCGCGTCGCACCGGCCCGTCCGAAGGCGACGTTGACGAAATATTCGCCGGGTACCAGCTGAAACTCGGTCGATCCTCCCTCCGATGTCGCGAGAAGCGGCAGTTTTCCATCGGAGGCGGGAATGGGGCTGAAAACCCGCCATCTCAACCCTTGCTCGACCGGATTTCCCTTCTCGGTCAGAACCGCCTCGAGGCGGATATCCTTTGCCGTAACCCCCGCGGTTGCCGATTCCGGCGTTATGGGATTGAAACTGTTAAGCTTCTGCGTCTTCTGCGGCGCGCCAAGCGATGGAAAGCTTTTGAAGGGATCATCCGCTTGCTGCGCGTGCAGCAGAGAACTGGATAGTCCCTGCAATGCGAGCGTCGACAGGAAAAGGAGACGGCTGGCTGTGATGACCATGAAGCAGTTGACTTCCTGAATGTGTCACTCCACTTGAGGCGCGGATACGGCAATTTCGTGGCCGATCGGCATCCCGGGGTGCGATGGCAAACTAGTGGAAACGAAAGACAATGAAAACAGAATTCAGCCTGCGAGATTATCTGGCAACCCGGCGCTCGATCCCCGCCTTTCAGATGACCGGTCCTGGGCCGCATGCTGGCGAGATCGAAGACATGCTGCGGCTTGCATCCCGTGTTCCGGACCATGGCAAGCTGGCGCCCTGGCGCTTTATCGTTTACCGGGGCGAGGAGCGTGCCCGCATCAGCGCCAAGTTGGCAAAGCTTGCACTGGCCGCCAAGCCGGATCTTTCGGACGAAATGATCAAGGTGGAAAACACGCGCCTGACCCGCGCGCCCGTCGTGGTTGCGGTTGTCAGCAAGGCTGCTCCGCATTTCAAGGTTCCGGAATGGGAGCAGGTAATGTCGGCAGGCGCCGTCTGCCTCAATCTTCTGATGGCGGCCAATGCCTATGGCTTCGCGTCCAACTGGCTGACGGAATGGTACGCATTCGACGAAAGCGCCTACCCGCTGCTGGGCGTCCAGCCCGGTGAAAAAATAGCCGGCTTTATCCATATCGGTACCCCGCAAGTGCCGCCGACGGATCGGCCCCGGCCGGAGCTCCAGGATATCGTCACCTGGATCGGTGAGGGCGCCTGATGTTCTACGAGACGACAAGCAATGCCCACGGGCTCGCCCATGATCCGTTCAAGGCCATCGTTTCGCCGCGGCCGATCGGCTGGATCGGAACACAGGCAGGGAACGGAACCCTGAATCTTGCGCCCTATTCCTTCTTCAACGCGATCAGCGACAAGCCGAAGCTGATGATGTTTTCGTCGTCAGGGCGAAAGGATTCGGTGCGCAACATCGAAGAGACCGGTGAATTCACGGCCAATTTCGTCAGCCACGATCTGAAGGACGCCATGAACGCCACTTCTGCGCCGGTGCCGCATGGCGAGAGCGAATTCGATCTTGCCGGGCTGACCCCCGTGGCCGGACGGCTGGTGAGGGCACCCTTCGTCGCCGAGGCCTATGCCGTGCTGGAATGCCGGCAAACCGAGATGTTTCGTCCGAAAGGGCTGGATGGTGAGCTGTCCGAAAACTACGTGGTGATCGGTCAGGTCGTGGGCATCCATATCCGCGAGGAAGCGATCCGTGCCGGACGCTTCGATATGGCGAAAGTCAGGCCGATCGCCCGTCTCGGCTATTTGGATTATTGCGATGGCGGCGATGTCTTCGAAATGACCCGGCCGCGGCGGTAAAGGTCAGCCGGCTGCAAGCATCGAGAGCTGAGCTGCATCCCGGACGATGAAGTTCGAGAAGCCGTCGGCCCGGCTCGCCGCCTGCGCTGTCTGAAGCGCGTCGACCGTTGCAAGGTCTTCGCCCAGAATCTCGTAACACGCAACACCGGCGTCAGCTGCGCGAAGGATCACGGTGGCGCGGGCGAACAACAAGGGCGCGCCCGGTCTACCTGCGGCGTCATTGTGCATGTCGCTGGCTGTGGTTTGCGCAAGCGCGCGGGCATCGAGAATAATGCCCTCCAGCCGGCGGGACAGATTGCGCAGCGACGATGGGGCGAGGAAAAAGGATGGCGTTTCGCCTGTTTCCGCGAGAATGCCCAGCGATCCCTCGATGGTTCCGCTCTCAACTTCCCCCACGCGCAGCATCACGTCCAGCTTCTGGATATCGGCGCCGCCTCCGCAACCGGCAAGGACAAAACCAGCCGGACGCAGCCCCGCCATCCGCGTCAACCAATCCTGAAACGGCGCATCATCGCCGAGCCGAACACGCAGATAGGTCGCAACGCCAAGGGTTTTGCGGCGAAGCAGTATATTCCGGACAGCGTCGTGGTCGGCAAAAGACTGCGGGCTCCCGACATCCAGAATCACGGGCGAGGCGGGGCCGTCTGTGCCAAAATGCTCCGGCGGCACGATGAGCATCGGCAATAGGCTTTTGCACTGGTTAAGAGACATGGTGAACCAATCTTAAACCTTTGATCGCTAAAGTAACTGGCACCGTCATGAGTGTGGTTGGTGTGTAGTGGGGCGTCGGTGATCATTCAAGCATTTCTTCGGTGGGTCGAAACCGCAAAGACAAGCGACCGGGCAAGGGCCGCCGCAGCTCTGGGCAAGGCTTATGTCACGGCGCGGATGAGTGTCCTCGACCGCCATGCCGCCGAAATGGCGATGACCTTCCTGCTTGACGATCCATCGCCGAAAGTTCGGCTGGCTCTGGCCGAAACGCTTGTCGATTCCGATAGCGTGCCGCGCTCCATCATCCTGTCTCTGGCCGAGGATCAGCCGGAAACCGCCTTTGCCGTCATTTCCCGTTCGCCGGTTCTGAACGATGCGGACCTGATCGACCTCGCGGCAAGAGGGACGCCGGAGACGCGGGCTGTAATTGCTGCGCGTTGCTCCATATCGCCTCCGCTCGCAGCGGCGATCGCCGAGATCGGGGGCGAGGAGGAGGTGCTTATTCTGCTCGAGAATCCAGAGGCGCACTTTTCGCTCCGGACGCTGAAGCGCCTGAGCGAGCGGCTCGGTCATCTCTGGTCGGTTCGAAATCAGCTTCTGGAACGGAACGACCTGCCTGCCGATGCCCGTCATGTCCTGATGGAAAAGGTGGGAGCAGCGCTTGCCGGGGCAAGCCTCATACAGGCAGCAATCGGCGAACGCCGGGTCGATCGCATCACGCGCGAAGCCTGTGACAGGGCGGCCGTTGGCATGGCTGGCGCCGTGCAGGCGGATGAACTTTCGAGACTCGTCGAGCATCTGCGTGAAAACGCGCGTCTGAACCCTGCCTTTCTGCTGCATGCCCTGTGTTCTGGCAAAATTGATTTCTTCGCTGCGGCCATCGTCAATCTTTCCGGCCTGACCGAGAAACGGGTTCGTTCGATCCTCTCCGACGGCCGCCTGCCTGCAATCCGAGCGCTGTTTGAAAGTGCCGGGCTCGGCCGCGACATCAGCATGGTCTTTGCGGATGCGACCCTTATCTGGCGGAGAGAGAATAGATCGGTCGCGATTGGAATGACGGAAACCATTTCGTCCGCGCTGCTTTCCCGCTTGCGCGGCAAAAGCACTCCGGAGGCATCCAATGGGCTAGCCGGCATTCTCGAAAAACTGTCGATTGCGGAGCAGCGGCAGACGGCGCGGGACTACGCTCTCGCTGCCGCGAGGGAAGCCGCCTGATAGAATGACGACTATTGGAATGCGGCATAAAAATCATTTGAGAACAGACGGTTGCGGAGCAATGTTCGACTATTAACAAAGGACCTTGAATCGATTTCCTAGCAACGGGATCTATATGTCGAGGTTTTCGGCAAAGACCGCACGCTCCTGAATGAAGCGGAAACGGGCATCGGCCTTGGTGCCCATCAGATTATCCACGGCTTCGCGGGTTCCTTCGAAATCGATCTCGTCTATGGCAACCTTCAACAATGTGCGCTTGGCCGGATCCATTGTTGTTTCCTTGAGTTGCGCCGGCATCATTTCCCCAAGCCCCTTGAAGCGGCCGATCTCGACCTTGCCGCGGCCGTTGAATTCCGTGTCCATCAGTTCCATCCGATGGGCGTCGTCGCGGGCATAAAGTGTCTTCGCACCCTGCGTGATTCGATACAGCGGCGGCACCGCGAGAAAGAGATGGCCGCCACGAATCAGTTCCGGCATCTCCTGATAGAAAAAGGTAATCAGCAGCGATGCGATATGCGCGCCGTCCACGTCGGCGTCGGTCATGACGACAACGCGCTCGTAGCGGAGATCTTCCTCGCGATATTTGCTGCGCGTTCCGCAGCCGAGCGCCTGGATCAGATCGGAAATCTGCTGGTTGGCCCCGAGTTTTTCGCGGCCGGCGCTGGCAACGTTGAGGATCTTGCCGCGCAGCGGCAGAATTGCCTGGTTGGACCGGTTTCGAGCCTGCTTGGCGGAGCCGCCAGCCGAATCGCCTTCGACAATGAAAAGCTCGGCGCCCTCGGCCGAGTTTTGCGAGCAGTCGGCCAGCTTGCCTGGCAGCCGCAGTTTGCGCACCGCCGATTTGCGGGTGACTTCCTTTTCCTTGCGGCGGCGCACGCGTTCGTCGGCACGCTCGATGACCCATTCCAGCAGTTTATGCGCTTCCTGCGGATTATCGGCCAAAAAATGGTCGAAGGGATCACGCAGAGCGTTCTCGACGATGCGCTGGGCCTCGACGGTTGCCAGCTTGTCCTTGGTCTGGCCGACGAATTCCGGCTCGCGGATGAAGACCGAGAGCATGCCGGCCGCCGAGATCATCACGTCGTCGGTGGTGATTATCGATGCGCGCTTGTTCTGCGTCAGCTCTGCATAGGCCTTCAGGCCCTTGGTCAGCGCGATGCGGAAACCCGCCTCATGCGTGCCGCCCTCGGGTGTCGGAATGGTGTTGCAGTACGAATGCACGACGCTGTCGCCGCCATACCATGTAACGGCCCATTCCATGGCGCCGTGGCCGCCAGTCTTTTCGGTGCGGCCTGCGAAAATCTCGCGCGTGACCGTGAATTCCTTGCCCATCGTTGCCTGGAGATAGTCCTTCAGGCCGCCGGGAAAGTGAAACACCGCTTTTTCCGGCGTATCGGTCCCCTCAACCAGCGTGGGGTCGCAGGACCAGCGGATTTCGACGCCGCCGAACAGATAGGCCTTGGACCGCGCCATGCGGAAAAGCCGGGCCGGATCAAATTTGGCATGCGGCCCGAAAATCTCCGGATCCGGATGAAACCTGACCTTTGTGCCGCGCCGGTTCTGGACATCGCCCAGTTCTTCCAGGCCGCCTTGCGGCACGCCGCGTGAAAAACGCTGCCGATAGAGCTTGCGGTTGCGGGCAACCTCGACTTCGAGAAGATCGGACAGGGCATTGACGACCGAAACACCAACGCCATGAAGACCGCCCGAGGTCTCGTAGACCTTGCTGTCGAACTTGCCGCCGGCATGGAGGATCGTCATGATGACTTCGAGCGTCGATTTTCCGGGAAATTTCGGGTGGTTCTCAACCGGGATGCCGCGGCCGTTGTCGGTGACCGAGAGGCAGCCTTCGGCGTCGAGACTGACATCGATGAAGTTGGCATGGCCTGCGACCGCTTCGTCCATCGAATTGTCGATGACCTCGGCAAAGAGATGGTGTAGCGCCTTTTCGTCCGTGCCGCCGATATACATGCCTGGACGCCGGCGCACCGGTTCGAGCCCTTCCAGGACCTCGATCGCTGAGGCGTCATAGTCGCCCGTATCCGCCTTGAGGGAAGGGACGGACGAAGAGCGGGCCTCGGAAACCGTCACTGACGAGGGGGCCGGTTTGGCAGGGGCTTTCTCGGCTTTCGCTACCGGCACAAGAGGCAAGGCGGAAAAGAGATCTTTACTGTCGGTCATATTCTGTCAGATGTCTTTCCATTGTGATCGCCGCACGGCATATCGACAAACGAGCATGCGTCTCGAATTTATGCCGCAATTGCCCGCCCTGTGAAAATCCGGGAACGCCAGTGGTTGGGAAATCACGGCTTGCACCTTGCATAACCCCAACTGTTGCGTTCCGGAAGACGGAATGGCAAGGCTTGGATCAAAAGAGGAACATCGGGAATGCGTCTGTCCACAGTTCATTTGGCTTTCCCCGTCTTGCTTGCGCTCGCGATAATCGCCGGCCATGTGTCTCCCGCGTCGTCGGCGCCGCTGAAACCCTTCAAGGACGACCTGTTTTCCTATGGCCAAGTCCTCGAAACCGCCGATGGCGGCGATTACCGGGTGGTCGAATACGAAGAGATGCGCGATATCAATGGTCGCGACCAGGTGCCGGAACGGCGTGTGAAGCGGGCCTATGTCTCGCTTGGCGTCAAGGGGCGGCAGGCCAACGAGACGATCGACTTTGCCGGACGGCGAATCGACGTCACCCGTGTGGGAGACGCGGAAGGCGCAAGATTTTCGGTGGTTTTCATCCACGGCCGTGGCGGAGACCGGCGTCTGGGCGCCAACGACTGGTCCTTCGGCGGCAATTTCAACCGTGTGAAAAACCTGGCCGTTGCCAATGACGGCGTCTATTATGCCGTGAGCGCCCGGTCCTTCGACACGGCCGGTGTGGCGGACCTTGCAGCACTGGTTTCCTATGCTCAAAGCCGCTCCCCTCAAAAGCCGGTGATTGTTGCCTGTGCTTCGATGGGTAGTTTTCTGTGCTGGGGATTGACCCGCGACGCGCAAGCTGTGGCGATGCTCAAGGGGATGATCATCATGGGCGGGGCCGCCGACCCCAGCTTTCCCAGGAGTGCCGCCTATCGAAGCAGGCTGCCGATCTACTTCACGCATGGGAGTGCAGACAGCGTCTATCCAGCCGCAGACCAGATCGGCCTTTACCGTTCGCTGAAATCGGCGCGGTATCCCTCGCGGTTTGTCCTGTTCCAGACCGGATCACATGGCACACCGGTTCGTATGACAGACTGGAAAGATGCCCTGAACTGGATCGGACTGGATTGAATTTATTGAAGTATGTCGGCCATTCGTTAACCAGTCCGTGAGTTTTCAGGTCTTCCGAAGGCGGCAGTTCGCGATTTTGAAAGCATATCATGGGACCGTCCGCGCACGTATTTCCGGGGACTGATCTTATGGATGCTCGCACTGAAACTCGCCATATTCCTCTGTGTGTCGATCTGGACGGCACTTTGGTCGCTGCCGACACCCTTTGGGAGGGAGCGGCGATCATTATTCTGCGCAATCCCCTGCTGCTGTTTTCCATCGTCTACTGGATGTTCAAGGGAAAAGCGCGGCTGAAATACGAGATCGCGGCGCGAACGGGCCGCGAGGCTGCGGACTGGCCCTATCGCGAAGCGGTTCTGAACCGCTTGAAACTGGAACGCGCGAGCGGCCGCGATGTCATCCTGGTGACTGGAGCCGCGGAAACCGTAGCTCTCGGTGTCGCCGAACATGCGGGTGTCTTTTCCTCCGTGCTGCACAGTACCCGCGAGATCAACCTGACCAACCGGAAAAAGCGCGAAAGGCTGATCGAGCAGTTCGGCGAGGGCGGTTTCGACTATATGGGCAACAGCCGGGATGATATTCCGGCGTTTGAGGCTGCCCGCAAGGCGATCGTCGTCGCACCGGATGCCGCCGCGGAAAACTGGCGGCGTATGCATGACGCGGAGCGGCTGGATATTGGCAAATTCGACCGGCTTGCCCCGTTGAAGTCCATTCGCGTACATCAATGGGCAAAGAATGTCTTGATCGGCGTGCCCATGGTGCTCAACCACGACATTCTGCAGGTGCAGGCTCTGGTCAATGTCGTTTTCGCCTTCTTTGCCTTCAGCTTTCTGGCCTCCGCCGTTTACGTGATCAACGATCTGTCGGACCTCACCAACGACCGGCGCCATCCGAAAAAGCGCAACCGGCCGCTGGCGAGCGGCCAGGTCTCGGTGCCCGTCGGACTGGCGACGGTGCTTGCCCTGATCCTCGCATCCCTTTCGCTGACGGCAGCTCTGCCTTTGAATTTTGCCTTGGTGCTCGGCTTTTATGCCATCGCCACGACCGCCTACACCTTTGTCTTGAAGCGCAAGCTTCTGGTGGACGTCTTCACCCTGGCCGGCCTCTACACCGTCCGGATCGTCGCCGGCGCGGCTGCCACGGGGACGGAGCTTTCCTTCTGGCTCCTGTCCTTCTCGATCTTCTTCTTCCTCAGCCTTGCGCTCGTCAAACGCTATGTCGAGCTTGACGAGTATGATGGACGCAGCGGCAGCCAGGTGCCAGGACGCGGTTATCTGTCTGTGGATTTCGAAATGGTCGGGCAGGCGGGCGTTGCCTCCGCCTTTACCGCAGCCCTGGTTCTGGCCCTCTATATCCACAGCAAGGAAATGCAGGAAATGTACCAGCAGCCCTGGGCGCTTTGGCCGCTCTGCCCGCTGGTGCTCTACATGCTCCTGCGGATATGGATGCTGGCCCGCCGGCGCATGCTGCACGAAGATCCGGTTGTCTTCATCATGCGCGACTGGCGAAGCCTGCTGACCATGGCGATCGGCGCCGTCCTGGTGCTTGCCGGAGCGCTCGGCCCGCAATGAACATTGTTGATTTCGATAGCTGGGGGCGGATCGATCTGCGCCCCCGCCAAGGCATGTCGCCGGATGCCTACGAGGGTCTCGCCGACAAGGCGCCGGCCGCCTTCCTGCCTTTCGGCAACGGCCGATCCTACGGTGACAGTTGCCACAACGACGGCGGGCGGCTGGTCGACAATCGCTCCCGCACCCGCATTCTCGCTTTCGATCCCGGCACGGGCATTATCTCCTGCGACGCGGGCGTGACGCTCCGTTCCATTCTCGAAGCTGCGATACCGCACCGCTTCTTCCTGCCGGTGACGCCGGGAACGGCCTCGGTCACCATCGCAGGCGCCGTTGCCAATGACGTGCATGGAAAAAACCATCACATTCGCGGGACATTCGGCAGGCATGTGCGCCGGCTGACTTTGCTGCGCTCAAACGGTGAGACGTTCAAGTGTTCGGCCACCGAAAACGCCGAGCTTTTCTTCGCCACGATCGGCGGCATGGGGCTCACCGGATTGATCCTGTCCGTCGATCTGCAATTGATGAAAGTGCCCTCCGCCCATATTCAACAGCACACCATTCGTTTCGACCGGCTGGAAGACTATTTCGCCATGGTGGCGCAGGTCGACGGCGAGCACGAATATTCGGTCGCCTGGATCGATCAGCTGGCAACCGGCAGAAACGCGGGCAGGGGCGTGCTTCTTGCCGGCGATCACGCCGACGCATCCTGCGAATTTCCCGATCTGCCGCGCGGCATGAAACTCTCCATTCCCGTGGCACCGCCGTTCAACCTTCTGAACCGGCTGACATTGAAGATGTTCAACGAGCTTTATTACCGCAAGGAAAAGCGCGGCGAAGTGGTGAAGACCGTCAAGTGGCCGGGCTATTTCCATCCGCTGGACGCAATTGGCGGATGGAACCGCCTCTATGGTCCCCGAGGCCTTTACCAGCACCAGAGCGTCTATCCGGCAAGGAACGCACTTGAGGTTACCGCTCGCCTGATGGAGACCGCCCGGCAGGCGGGACATGCATCGTTCCTGACCGTTCTCAAGCAGTTCGGCGCGCAGGCCTCGCCGGCGCTGTTTTCCTTCCCGCGCGAAGGCTTCACCCTGACGTTGGATTTCGCCAATCAGGGTGAACGCACCCTTAAGCTTCTCGACCGGCTCGACGCGATCGTCATCGAAGCCGGTGGCGCGATCAATCCGTACAAGGATGCGAGGATGAGCCCGCAAGTCTTTGATTCTTCTTACCCTCAGTGGCGAAAGCTGGAAGCGTTGCGCGATCCGGCCATCGTTTCGAACTTCTGGAAGCGAACGGCGCTGGCTTTGCCAAAATGAGAATGCAGACAATTTGAATTAAATAAACGCCGCGATTTCACGAAATATACGGCTCTTGTCTGTAGTTGTTTCGATAGAACATGGAGCGCAGATATGAAGTATATCCTTTTCATTCTTTTCACGGTGGCGACGAACGCCGCAGCGCAGCTCATGCTGAAACAAGGGATGCTTTCTCTTGGTCCGTTAAGCTTCACGGCCGATACCTTTATCGCCCGTATTTTTCAGGTCGTTTTCAACCCTTGGGTTTTTGCGGGCCTTGCAACCTTCGTCATCTCCATGGCCTCGCACCTCTTCGTCCTTTCAAAGGTCGAACTATCCTTCGCCTATCCGTTTCTCAGCCTCGCCTATGTGGCCGTGGCCGCCTTTGCCTATTTCTTCTTCCACGAAGACCTCAATGCCTGGCGCATTGCCGGCATCGGCTTCATCTGCGTTGGAACCATCCTCATCGCCCAGTCAGGCATGTCCTCTCACGACGGCGAAATGCCGCTTGAGGCAGCCGGCGCAAAAACAGCTAAAATCGGGAGCGCATCATGAAACATATTATCTTCGGCGGTGACGGTTTCGTCGGCCGGCATCTGGCCGAACGTCTGGTCCACGATGGCGAAGAGGTTCTCGTCGCCGATATCGTCAAGTCCGATCTTCCCCACTATTCCCGGGCGCGCTTCGTGCAATGCGATGTGACCAAGCAGGATGAGGTCTTCGCCGTCGAGATCGGCCCGGACGACATGGTCTACAACATGGCCGCCAAGATGCTGTCGCCGCTGCAGGTTCGGGCAAAACGCTGGGAGTTTTTCTGGCCGGTCAATTATTACGGCGCGGAAAACATCATGAAGGCGACCGCGAAAGCCGGTGCCAGCCGCATGGTGCAGTTCACCACCGACATGATCTACGGCCACACCGTGATGTCGCCGCAAACGGAAGACCATCCGGCCAAGCCGCTTGGAGAATACGGAAAGTCGAAATGGGCGACCGAGCAGCTTGCCGGCGAATGGCGCAAGCAGGGTCTCAACATTTCCATCTTTCGCCCACGCCTGATCATCGGCCCCGGCCGGCTCGGCATCCTGGAAAAACTCTTCAAGCTCATCGACGCCAATCTGCCGGTGCCGATGATCGGTTCGGGCAAAAACCCCTACCAGTTCATCTCCGTCTTCGATTGCGCGGAAGCGGCGCGTCTTGCCTGGAAGGGCGGCGTTCCGAACGAGGCCTACAATCTCGGTTCCGACAATCCGCCGAGCGTGAA
The DNA here is from genome assembly GCF_029223885.1 of Pararhizobium gei. Taxonomy (NCBI): domain Bacteria; kingdom Pseudomonadati; phylum Pseudomonadota; class Alphaproteobacteria; order Hyphomicrobiales; family Rhizobiaceae; genus Pararhizobium; species Pararhizobium gei. The sequence goes on from NZ_CP119409.1 coordinate 2,105,552, forward strand.
GAAGCTGCTCGGAGACCTCATCGTGCATGCTGGTTCGAAATCCTTCCTGCTGCCAACGCCGGCCTTTGCGGTCAAGGCAACGCTTGCTGCGTTTGACGCGATCAACCTGCCGATCATGGACCCGGAACAATATCTGATTGCCGATGAAATGTGCATCCGCGAGACCGGAAAGCTCAAGGCGGAGCTCGGGTGGAAGCCTCAATATAACGACGGCGCGATGCTGATCGCCGCCTATGACGAATACCGCGCCAAAAAGGCCGGCAAGACTTTCACACAGACATCGGCCGTACCGGCGGAATGAACGAGGGGAATACAACGATGCTCGATAAACCTGCCCGCGTCGCCGTTGACGCCCCCGCCCTGGACGGCGGCACGAAAAAGCCTGACCTGATCACCGTCGAACAGGCGAAAGCCATGTCCGTCGCCGATATGACCAGCTATTTCAAGGATCATATCAACCCCGGTCAGTTGCACTTCATGAAGCTTCTCGGCTTCAACAAGGTGAAGGTCGAAACTGCAGAAGGCATGTATTATACCGACCAGAACGGTCGCAAGATCCTCGATTTCTTCGGCGGCTTCGGCTCGCTCGCCTTCGGCCACAACCATCCCCGCATCCTGACCGCCCGCAAGAAATTCCAGGACGAAAACCGCCACGAGATCGCGATCGCTTTCATGTCGCAATATGCGTCGGCCCTTGCCAAGAACCTGGCGGCAATTGCCCCCGGTGATCTCGACATGGTTTTCCTCGGCTCTTCCGGTTCGGAAGCGATGGAAGCCGCGCTGAAGGTCGCCGAACGGGCCGCCGGCCCGAAGCGTCCGCGCATGGTCTATGCGGAAAATTCGTTTCACGGAAAGACCAAGGGCGTTCTATCGATCACCGACGGTCCGCTGTACCGCGGTGAGTTCCGCCTGCTGGACAACAATGTCAAGGTTCCTTTCGGCGATATCGATGCGATCCGCAATGCCTTCGAGCGCGATCCGCAGATCGGCGTCCTCGTTCTGGAGACGATCCAGGGTGGCGGCGGCATCATCACCGCACCGCCGGAATTCTGGCAGCAAGTGCGCGCCCTTTGCGACAAGCACGGGGTCATCTGGGTTGCTGACGAAGTACAGTGCGGCATGGGCCGCTCCGGCCGCTTCTTCGCCTTCGAGCATGCCGGCGTCGTGCCGGATGTGACGGCGCTTGCCAAATCGCTTGGCGGCGGCAAGACGGCCATGGCAGCGATGATCGCCAGGCGCGACGTCTACATGAAAGCCTACGGCACGAAGAACACCGCTATGATCCACGCCCAGGCCACGTTCGGCGGCATCGGCGAGGCCTGCATCACGGCGATCGAAGGCCTTCACATCATGTATGACGAAGACCTGATCGACAATTCGGCCGTCCAGGGCGAATATCTGCTGCAGCGGCTGAACGGTCTTAAGGACAAATATCCGAAGATCATCAAGGACGTCCGCGGCCAGGGGCTGATGGTCGGGCTGGAGTTCCAGGATTTCAGCCAGACCTTGCCAATGGTTCTGCGGCCGGTGGTGGGCGTACTCGACGACAAGCTGAAGGGCTCGCTGTCCGGCTTCATCGGCGCGCTGCTTTTGAAGGACTATGACACGCTTGTCGCCTTCACCGAATATAACCGCAATGTTATCCGGCTGGAGCCGCCGCTGATTTGCGAACGCCAGCATGTCGATCAGTTCGTCGACGCGCTCGATGATCTGCTTGGCCGCGGCATCATCCGCATCGTCAAGGATTTCGTCGGCAGTCAGTTCTAGGTTAAAACTGCAAGTTGTTTTTGAAAGAAGCCCGGCAAGAGATTGACCGGGCTCCTTTTTATTTGAATATACAGATCTCGATAATGCGGTTTCGGCTGTCTTCCGTAGCATCTGGAACCGGAAACGCCGCCCCCGGTAAGCCCTGACCACGCGCCGCTCCGGCGCGATGCTGTCATGCTAAACGTCGTATTGCGGCGCGCGGCCCGCTGAGAGAGATGACCCGTCGGGAACTGCACTCTCCTCGCTCCGCTTTCCTTTGTCCTGCTTATTTGCTAGGGCCGTTGGCGGAAGAGGATCAATGCCGTGAGGAGTTCGCATGACGCCCGAGATACGACCGCTTGTTGCCGGAAACTGGAAAATGAATGGTCTGCGGGCATCGCTCGATCAGATCAAGATAATGGCGGAGGGCGTCAAGGGCGGGCTTTCTGAAAAGGTGGATGCCCTCATCTGCCCACCGGCGACGCTGCTTTATGTTGCGACCGCGCTGTGCGACGACAGCCCGCTTCTCATCGGCGCGCAGGATTGCCATGAAAAACCGTCGGGAGCCCATACCGGCGATCTCTCGGCCGAGATGATAGCCGATTGCTTCGGCACCCATGTCATCGTCGGTCATTCCGAGCGCCGGACAGACCATGCCGAAACCGATGCGCTTGTCCGGGCCAAGGCCGAGGCCGCCTTCAGTGCCGATCTGGTGGCTATCATCTGCATTGGAGAGACTGGCGACCAGCGCAAGGCAGGCCAGACACTGGACGTGCTGAAGCGCCAGCTGGCGGGCTCCATTCCCGATAGTGCCACCTCGGAAAATACCGTCATCGCCTATGAGCCGGTCTGGGCGATCGGCACGGGCCTGACGCCGACGGCGACTGACGTCGAAGAGGCGCATGCCTTCCAGCGCTCCGAGCTTGTTGCGCGATTCGGCCCTGAGGGTGCCAAGATGCGGATTCTCTATGGCGGTTCAGTCAAGCCTGGCAATGCCGGCGAGTTGATGAATATCGCCAATGTCGACGGCGCATTGATCGGCGGCGCAAGCTTGAAAGCCGACGACTTCCTCGCCATCTACCGGGCGTATGAAGAATTGACGGCTTGAGTCCGCCGAACCGCGGGCAGGGGCTTTTAATGGGCGGTGGCTTGGTATATGCAGCCGCCAACACAATTTATCCCGCGCGGAGCGGGCGTTGAGACTTGCCTTGAGCGTCCGGCGTCCACCACAGGGGCCATAACCCGATTGCGCGTCTGTCACGAGGCTTACTAAAGCCGCAAGACGCGCGATCCAAGGCAGGACTGGACAAAATGCAGACCGTATTGCTTGTCATCTATCTCATGGTTGTGCTGGCGCTGATCGGCGTCGTGCTCATTCAGCGTTCCGAAGGCGGCGGTCTCGGCGTGGGCGGTGGCTCCGGCTTTATGTCGGCCCGCGGCACGGCCAATGCGCTGACCCGCACGACGGCCATCCTTGCTGCTCTGTTCTTCGTTCTGGCTCTCGGCATGGGCATCCTTGCCCGTTACGAACCGGGTGCGACCGATGTACTCGACCGCATCCCCGGCACGACGAACAACGGCAATGGTGTATTGGACGATCTGGGTGGCGGCACGACCCCGCCGGCAGGCCAGACCCAGACGCCGGCTCAGTCCGGCACCAACACCCAGACGCCTGCCACGCAGACACCGGCGACCCAAACACCGGCCACGCAGAATTCCACGACACAAGGTAACACCCCGGCGACCCAGACGCCGGCGACGACGCAAACAAATCCGGCTGCATCCTCCTCGGACGTTCCGACCGGCCAGTAAGTCGAACCACAGTTTGAACCGCCGGCGGAGGCCAGTCTTCCGCCGGTTTTCTTTTGCTTGAATTTCGCACACCAGTCCTTTTGATCGGAATAATTCGGGAAAACGAATTTTTCGGTGGCGGAATCATTTTTGAAACGGTAACCGGTGAAGCCCATGGCGCGATATGTATTCATCACTGGCGGCGTGGTCTCTTCCCTTGGAAAAGGGATTGCCGCAGCCGCTCTCGGAGCATTGCTGCAGGCGCGGGGCTACCGGGTCCGCCTTCGCAAACTCGACCCTTACCTCAATGTTGATCCGGGCACGATGAGCCCGACCCAGCACGGCGAGGTCTTCGTGACTGACGACGGCGCTGAAACGGATCTCGATCTCGGTCACTACGAGCGCTTTACCGGCCGCTCGGCGACCAAGACCGACAACATCACCACCGGCCGCATCTACAAGAACATCATCGACAAGGAACGCCGCGGCGATTACCTCGGCGCGACCGTCCAGGTCATCCCGCACGTCACCAACGAGATCAAGAATTTCGTCACCGAAGGCAATGACGAGTTCGATTTCGTTATCTGCGAAATCGGCGGCACGGTCGGCGATATTGAGGCGATGCCGTTCATGGAGGCGATCCGTCAGCTGAAGAACGACCTGCCGCGCGGCATGGCGATCTATGTCCACCTGACACTGATGCCCTATATCGCGGCGGCTGGTGAACTGAAGACCAAGCCCACGCAGCATTCCGTCAAGGAACTGCAGGCGCTCGGCATCCATCCGGACATCCTGCTTGTCCGCGCCGATCGCGAAATTCCCGAAGCCGAACGCCGCAAACTGTCCCTGTTCTGCAATGTGCGCCCGTCCGCGGTCATCCAGGCGCTCGATGTCGCGTCGATTTACGATGTGCCGATCGCCTATCACAGGGAAGGCCTCGACAACGAGGTTCTGGCCGCCTTCGGTATCGAGCCGGCGCCGAAGCCGCGCATCGAAAACTGGATGGATGTGTCCAACCGCATCCAGACGCCGGAAGGCGAGGTGACCATCGCCATTGTCGGCAAATATACGGGCCTCAAGGATGCATATAAATCGCTGATAGAGGCGCTTTATCACGGCGGGATCGCCAACCGTATCAAGGTGAAGCTCGAGTGGATCGAATCGGAGGTCTTCGAAAAGGAGGATCCGTCACCCTATCTTGAAAAGGTCCACGGCATTCTCGTTCCCGGCGGTTTTGGCGAACGCGGCTCCGAGGGAAAAATTCAGGCGGTCCGCTTCGCCCGCGAGCGCAAGGTCCCCTATTTCGGCATCTGCTTCGGCATGCAGATGGCGGTCGTTGAGGCTGCCCGCAACCTGGCCGGCATAGACAAGGCATCGTCCACCGAATTTGGAAAAACCGAAGAACCGGTCGTCGGTCTGATGACCGAATGGGTCAAGGGGAATGCGCTGGAGAAGCGCGCTGCCTCGGGCGATCTTGGCGGCACGATGCGGCTTGGCGCCTACAAGGCCAGCCTGAAAAAGGGCACGAAGATCGCGGAGATCTACGGTTCGACGGACATTTCCGAGCGCCATCGCCACCGCTATGAGGTCAATGTCGACTACAAGGATCGCCTTGAAGCCTGCGGCCTGGATTTTTCCGGTATGTCTCCGGATGGCATACTGCCGGAAACCGTCGAATATCCGGATCACCCGTGGTTCATTGGCGTGCAGTATCACCCCGAGCTCAAGAGCCGCCCGCTCGACCCGCACCCGCTTTTCGCGAGCTTCATCGAGGCCGCCGTCGAGCAGAGTCGGCTTGTTTAATCATGGCAAACGGAGCTCCTTGCATGAGGATCTCCGTTGGCGCTGAATTGTGTAAAAACCTCTCTTTAACGTTTACCGGTTAGTAATCTCTCCAAGACTGAGAGAACCGAGCGATGCGTATTGCGTTTATCGTCGCCCTTCTGCTTCTGGCCGGCTGTGCGACCGCCCCGAGAGAAACAAGAAATGCCTGCGCCATTTTCGAACAGCGAGACGGCTGGTTCGACAATTGGGAACGGGCGACCCGGCACGCCGAGCGCAAATACGGCATTCCCGCGCCGATTCTGCTGGCGACGATCTATACCGAATCCAGTTTCCGCCCGAACGCTCGGCCTCCGCGAACCAAGCTCCTCGGTTTCATCCCCTGGAAGCGGCAGTCGACGGCCTATGGTTTCTCCCAGGCGTTGAACGGCACCTGGGCGGAATACAAGCGATCGACAGGCGACTGGTCGGCACGCCGGACGAATTACTCGGACGCGGTTCATTTCGTGGCCTGGTACCACAACAAGAGCAGCAGAAAGAACGGCATCGCGCCAAGCGATGCCTATAGCCTCTATCTCGCCTATTACCTCGGCGATGGCGGTTATGCGCGCGGAGCGTGGCGCGGAAACGCAAAACTGCAAGGTGCTGCACGGCGCTCGGCCAATATTGCGGGCACCTATGCAAAACAGCTGCGCAACTGCGACTGATCCGGTGGTTCAAGCGGGAAAGGCTGGATCCCAGTAAGGTGGTGTCCCGAAGGCGGCGCGAAGATGATCTGCAAGCGCCCGCAGCTTGAAGGACGGTTGCCGCCCTTGAGAATGAGCGATGTGGATGTATTCGAGTTCCGGCTGGACGCCGATATCGATGATTTCGAGCTTGCCCGCCTCGATCGCAGCGCCGACGGCGAATGTCGGCAGCAGCGCGATCCCAAGACCGGCCATCGCCGCATCCCTCAGCATGTCGCCGTTGTTAACACCAAACCCCATCTGACCCCGCACCAGAACAGCACCGCCGGAACTTGGAAAGCGCCAGTCGGCAACGCCGCGATTGGTGTAGAACACGCCGCGATGCCGTTCCAGTTCCTCGATGGAACGCGGCTTTCCGCTTTCCTTGATATAGGCCGGAGAGGCAACGAGCACGCGCCGGCTGGGTGCCAGCCGCCAGGCCATCAGTCTCGAATCGGAAATCGCTCCGTTGCGGATGACAGCATCGTAGCCATCGGCGGCCGCATCGACCCGTCTGTCGTCCAGATCGAGCGTCAGCTGCAGCTTTGGATGAGCGGCAAGAAACGGATAGAGAGCAGGCCCCAGATGCATGCGTCCGAACGTTACCGGGGCGGACAGCCGCAAGGGACCGGAAATCGTGCCGCGGCGTTCGGCAATGTCTGCGGTGCCTTGCTCGATCTCCTGCAGGATGCGATGGGCGCGTTCGAGGAAGATGATGCCATCCTCGGTAAGCGACAGTTTGCGTGTCGTGCGGTGCAGGAGCTTTGAGCTCAGGCCACGTTCCAGTTCCGCCAGCCGTTCGCTGACCACGGATTTCGACAGCCGCAGCCGGCGCGCGGCCTCACTGATCGAACCGCTTTCTGCGACGGCAACGAAACCGGAAATGCCATCAAGTTTGATCATTGTTCGAATTTTCCGGAATTGAGATCCATTATTTGCGGGCTAATCAGAACGATAAAACAAAGCCATATTCAGCTCAAGATAAGAGTTTGACGGCGGCCAGCATGGCGGCCGGCTCTTTGAAGAGGATAAGATCATGGGACGCCTTTCTGACAAGGTTGCAATCATCACCGGTGCGAGCGCCGGCATCGGCCGCGCCACCGCAACGCTCTTTGCTGCCGAAGGGGCAAGACTGGTTGTCGGCGCCCGCCGGCAGGCCGAACTGAACGACCTGATCGCGGAAATCAACGCAAAGGGTGGTCAAGCGGTCGCTCTCGCCGGGGATGTCCGTTCTGAAGATTATGCCAGGGCGCTGGTCGCGCTGGCCGTCGAAAAATACGGGCGACTCGATATCGCATTCAACAATGCCGGAACGATCGGTGAAGCCGGTCCTTCCACCGGAGTCTCCGAAGAAGGCTGGAACGACGCAATCGCTATCAATCTCACCGGTTCGTTTCTAGGCGCCAAGCATCAGATTGCCGAGATGGTGAAACACGGCGCCGGTTCCGTAATTTTCACCTCGACTTTCGTTGGCTACAGCTTCGCCTTTCCTGGTGTCGCTGCCTATGCCGCGTCCAAGGCCGGTTTGATTGGATTGACACAGGCGCTCGCGGCCGAATTCGGCCCGCAGGGCATCCGTGTCAACGCAATCTTGCCGGGCGCCGTCGATACAGCCATGTACCGGGAAATGAACAATACAGCAGAATCGCAGTCGTTCATCACCAACCTGCATGCCCTGAAGCGCGTTGCCACCCCGGAGGAGCTTGCGAAGTCGGTTCTTTTTCTTGCCTCGGACGATTCAACCTTCGTAACGGGAACCGCCTCTCTCGTAGACGGCGGCGTTTCCATCACGAGAAGCTGACATTACTGAAATCTTGGTCATTGACCCGGCGCGGACAACGCCGGGTTTGCCCGCCAACCAGCGGACATCAACATTTTCTTGAAATCATTTTCCAGAAAGGGCAAAGCAGCGGCAACGTCTCGTCAGGAAGCTCCATGTCCGCAGCTCATCGATCAGCCCGCATGCTCGACCACCTAGTTTTGCCGGTTGTCGACCTGTCTGTTGCGCGGGCTCGTCTGGAAGCCCTCGGCTTTACGGTCGCTGCCGACGCGCTTCATCCGTTCGGAACGGTGAATGCCTGCGTCTTCCTGGCCGACAAAACCTATCTTGAACCTCTGGCCGTCGCCGACAGCGAGCACTGCGAAGCGGCGGCAAAGGGTGGCAACGTTTTTGTCGCGCGCGACCAGGCTTTCCGGTTTCGCCGCGGACAGGACGGGCTGTCGGCCATTGTCGTCAGCTCCGGCGACGCCGTCGCCGATCACGAGCGATTTCGCAAGGCCGGCATGTCGGCGGGCGACGTTCTGGAGTTTTCCCGTGCCATGGTGCTGCCCGATGGCAGGGAGGCCGTGGGGAGCTTCCGTCTGGCTTTCGCGGCTGACCTGCGGTCGCCGGATTTCTTCCTGTTCAGCTGCGAAAGGGTCGCGCCTCTTCCGAGCGACCGCTCGGCCCTGGAGACACATGCGAACGGCGTGATCGGCATGGCTGAGGTGGTGCTGTCCGAGCCCAATCCGCGTGACTTCCAATATCTCCTGCAGGAGGTCATTGTTGAAGCCGAAATTTCGGCTCATTCTTTCGGGATGGATATCGAAACTGCGAACGGTGTGAAGATTTCCGTGCTCAACCCGGGAGGCATGGCTGGTTTCTTCGACAGGAAGACACCATCTCACGCCCGCGGGCTTCGGGGCCGCGTCATCGTTTTCAAGGTAACCGACCTTTCCGCAACCGAACAGCTTTTCGCCGCCAATGCGGTATCCTTTATCAGAAGAGACAAGCGGCTCATCGTTCCGGAAGCACCGGGACAGGGCGTGATCTTCGCCTTTGGAGAATGATATGCAAGCCAATGCAAACGTCGTGGCCGGCAGCGGTACAGCTCAGGTCGTGTTCTCCAACACACAGAAACTGTCGCTGATCGCCGGTCCCTGCCAGATGGAGAGCCGCGATCACGCCTTCATGATCGCCGGCACCATGGTAGAGCTGTGCCAGTCGCTCGGGATCGGTCTCGTCTACAAATCATCCTTCGACAAGGCCAACCGCACCTCGATATCAGGCAAGCGCGGTATCGGCCTGGAAAAGGCCATGGAGATTTTTGCCGATCTCAAGACGGAATACGGATTTCCTGTTCTGACCGACATCCACACCGAAGAGCAGTGCGCTTTGGTGGCGCCGGTGATCGACATCCTGCAGATCCCCGCTTTTCTCTGCCGGCAGACGGATTTGCTGATCGCTGCTGCCAAGACCGGCCGTGTCGTCAACGTCAAGAAGGGCCAGTTCCTGGCGCCTTGGGACATGAAGAATGTGCTGGCGAAGTTTACCGAGAGCGGCAATCCGAACGTGCTTTTGTGCGAGCGTGGCGCCTCTTTTGGCTACAATACCTTGGTCTCCGACATGCGCTCGCTGCCGATCATGGCGGGTCTGGGGGCTCCGGTCGTCTTTGATGCCACGCATTCTGTTCAGCAGCCGGGCGGGCAGGGCTCGTCCTCGGGCGGACAGCGCGAATTCGTGGAAACGCTGGCGCGCGCCGCCGTTGCGGTCGGGGTCGCCGGTGTCTTCATCGAAACCCATGAGGATCCGGACAATGCACCGTCCGATGGTCCCAACATGGTGCATCTGAAGGATATGCCGCGTCTCCTTGAGACGCTGCTGGCCTTCGATGCGATCGCGAAGCGTTGAAAGCCGCCTTTGTGAATTTTTCTTGAATGCCGGGTGCCGGGCGACAAATGCCCGGTGCCCGGCATTGTAATTTTTCGGCCATGAATTATGACAGGCCATCCGTCCACCACCATGTCTGAAGCGGGCAGGTTTGAAGCAGGGAAGAGATCATGACTGCAATCATCGACATTATCGGCCGCGAAATTCTCGACAGCCGGGGCAATCCCACCGTTGAAGTCGACGTCTATCTCGAAGACGGTAGTTTTGGTCGGGCGGCCGTGCCCTCGGGCGCTTCCACGGGCGCGCATGAAGCCGTCGAACTGCGGGATGGCGGAACGCGCTACCTCGGCAAGGGCGTTGAAAAGGCCGTCGAAGCCATCAATGGCGAAATCTTCGAAGCCGTCGGCGGTCTTGAGGCCGAGGACCAGATCTTCATCGACAACACGATGATCGAACTGGATGACACGCCGAATAAGTCGCGCATCGGCGCCAATGCCATTCTCGGTGTTTCGCTTGCCGTCTCCAAGGCCGCCGCTGCTGCCTCGGGCCTGCCACTCTATCGCTACCTCGGCGGACCGAATGCCCGGCTTCTGCCGGTTCCGATGATGAACATCATCAATGGTGGCGCTCATGCCGACAATCCGATCGACTTCCAGGAGTTCATGATTGTTCCGGTCGGCGCGGACACGATCCGTGACGCTGTTCGCATGGGCTCGGAGGTGTTTCACACCCTGAAGAAGCAGCTTTCGGCCGATGGTCACAACACCAATGTCGGCGACGAGGGTGGTTTCGCTCCGGGGCTGGCATCGGCCCCGGCCGCGCTCGACTTCATCATGTCGTCGATCGAAAAGGCCGGCTACAAGCCCGGCGAAGACATGTTCATCGCACTCGATTGCGCCTCGACCGAATTCTTCAAGGATGGCAAGTACCACCTGGAAGGCGAGGGCCGCGTGCTGGAGCCGGAAGCCATGGCCGACTATCTGGCCGAGCTTGCCGGAAAATATCCGATCTTCTCCATCGAGGACGGCATGGGTGAAGACGACTGGGACGGTTGGAAATACCTGACCGACAAGATCGGTGCGACGACCCAGCTGGTCGGCGACGACCTGTTCGTCACCAACTCGGCCCGACTGCGCGACGGCATCAAGATGGGCGTTGCCAACTCCATCCTCGTCAAGGTCAACCAGATCGGCTCTCTCTCGGAAACGCTCGACGCCGTCGAGACCGCGCACAAGGCACGCTATTCAGCGGTCATGTCGCACCGCTCGGGCGAAACGGAAGATTCGACCATCGCCGATCTCGCCGTCGCCACCAATTGCGGACAGATCAAGACCGGCTCGCTCGCCCGCTCGGACCGGACCGCGAAGTACAATCAGTTGATCCGCATCGAAGAGCAACTCGGCCCGCAAGCAAAGTATGCCGGCCGGTCGATCCTCAAGGGTTGAGGTCAGGCCGAGGCCGTCATCCTCGGGCTTGACCCGAGGATCTGCCTGAGCTTCCGATCATCTCCTGTTGACTTGAGCGGGATGTAGATCCTTGGAACAAGCCCAAGGATGACGGCAGCAAACGAGAAAACCCGCATCCGGAAACGGATGCGGGTTTTCTCGTTTGCGAGCGTATGGTCAACGCTCGGTTAATCAATGGCTGCTAGCTTCATTCTGGTATTGCGTATCAGGGCATGAACCATGTGGACCAAACATCACAAGAAACGGAAGCTGGGACGGTTTGTCATGCCGCTCCTCACCGTCGCCTTCCTTTCCTATTTTGGCTATCACTCGGTCCACGGCGAGTTCGGCCTGAAAGCAACGGAGAGACTCGACCGTCAACGCACAGAGCGACAGGCGCGTCTCAATGAACTGACCCGGCAGCGCGTCACCCTGGAAAAGGAAGTTGCACTGTTGAGCGACGGATCTCTGGAAAGAGACATGCTGGACGAGAAAGCCCGCTTCGGGCTGAATATGTCCCGCACCGACGAGATCGTAATTTTTCATTGAATAGTCGTATTAACCGAAATCCAGTTAATCAAATTATTTTGTTAATTTACAATAACTTGTAGTGAATACAAGCCATGCAAATATGGCATTGCTGCGGCGGCATTCTTTGCCTATGGTACCCTCAAAAGGAAACCAAGGGAGGAATGAATGGCACCGCGAAATAACGCGCCCGTTTCCAGCCGCAAGATTGCGGCAAAGCCCGCCAAACAGGACTATGTCAACGGCGCCGTTGCAGAGTTCGATCGTGACGCCGATCTCAAGGCCTATCGCGAAATGCTCCTGATTCGCCGTTTCGAGGAAAAGGCCGGACAGCTCTACGGTATGGGCTTCATCGGCGGTTTCTGTCATCTTTACATCGGCCAGGAAGCCGTCGTCGTCGGTATGCAGATGGCGCTGAAGGATGGCGACCAGGTCATCACGGCCTATCGCGATCATGGTCACATGCTGGCCTGTGGTATGAGTGCGCGCGGCGTCATGGCCGAGCTTACCGGACGGCGCAGCGGTCTTTCCAAGGGGAAGGGCGGCTCGATGCACATGTTCTCCAAGGAAAAGAATTTCTACGGCGGCCATGGCATTGTCGGTGCGCAGGTTTCGCTTGGAACCGGCCTTGCCTTTGCCAACCGCTATCGCGGCAACGACAATGTCTCGCTCGCCTATTTCGGCGACGGCGCGGCCAACCAGGGCCAGGTTTACGAGAGCTTCAACATGGCTGCGCTCTGGAAACTGCCCGTCATTTATATCGTCGAAAACAACCGCTACGCCATGGGCACCTCGGTGTCGCGCGCGTCCGCGGGGCATGATTTCTCGCAGCGCGGCGTGGCGCTCGGTATCCCCGGTTTCCAGGTCAACGGCATGGATGTCCGTGCCGTAAAGGCTGCCGGCGACGAGGCCGTGGCGCATTGCCGCGAAGGCAATGGTCCGATCATCTTGGAAATGCAGACCTATCGCTACCGCGGCCACTCCATGTCCGACCCGGCGAAATATCGCTCCAAGGACGAAGTGCAGAAGATGCGCTCTGAATCCGATCCGATCGAGCAGGTCAAGACGCGCATCCTTGAAAAGGGATGGGCAAGCGAGGACGAGTTGAAGCAGATCGACAAGGACGTCCGCGACATCGTCGCCGACAGCGCCGATTTCGCACAGGCCGACCCGGAGCCGGATGCGTCCGAGCTCTACACCGATATCCTGCTGTAATCCGGGGAGGACAACCATGCCCATCGAAATTCTCATGCCTGCCCTTTCTCCGACCATGGAGGAAGGCACCCTCAGCAAGTGGCTGAAGAATGAAGGCGACAAGGTCGTCTCCGGCGATGTGATCGCCGAAATCGAAACCGACAAGGCGACCATGGAAGTGGAGGCCGTCGATGAAGGCGTGATCGGCAAGCTGCTGATTGCAGCCGGAACCGAGGGCGTCAAAGTCAACACCGCGATCGCCATTCTGCTGCAGGACGGCGAAAGCGCCGATGCGGTGGCCGAACCGAAGGCGGCGGCACCCAAGGCCGATGCGGAAACGCCGGCAGCCACATCCGGCGAAGCAGGCGGCAAGGCGCGAGAATCAAGCGACGAACCGAGCGCAAAAGCCGATTCGAAGGTGCCTGCCGCACCGAAGGCCGAGGCGGCCGCCGATCCGGATATTCCCGCGGGCACGGAGATGGTCTCCACCACGGTGCGCGAAGCACTGCGCGATGCCATGGCCGAGGAAATGCGCCGCGACGAAAACGTGTTCGTCATGGGCGAGGAAGTTGCGGAATATCAAGGCGCCTACAAGATCACGCAAGGCCTGCTTCAGGAGTTCGGCGCCCGCCGCGTTGTCGATACGCCGATCACCGAGCACGGCTTTGCCGGCGTCGGCGTCGGCGCGGCGATGGCCGGGTTGAAGCCGATCGTCGAATTCATGACCTTCAACTTCGCCATGCAGGCGATCGACCAGATCATCAATTCGGCCGCCAAGACCCTCTACATGTCCGGCGGCCAGATGGGTGCGCCGATCGTCTTCCGCGGTCCGAACGGCGCCGCAGCCCGCGTCGGTGCGCAGCACAGCCAGGATTATGCAGCCTGGTATAGCCAGATCCCAGGTCTCAAGGTCGTCATGCCCTATACGGCTGCCGACGCCAAGGGCTTGCTGAAGGCGGCAATCCGCGATCCGAACCCGGTCATCTTTCTGGAGAACGAGATCCTTTACGGCCACTCCTTCGACGTGCCGAAACTGGACGATTTCGTGCTTCCGATCGGCAAGGCGCGCATCCACAAGGCAGGCAAGGACGTGACGATCGTCTCCTTCGGCATCGGTATGACCTACGCACTGAAAGCCATCGCCGAACTGGAGAAGGACGGCATCGACGTCGAACTGATCGATCTGCGCACCATCCGTCCGATGGACCTGCCGACCATCATCGAATCGGTCAAGAAGACCGGCCGTCTGGTCACCGTCGAGGAAGGCTATCCGCAGTCCTCCGTCGGCACCGAGATCGCCACCCGCGTCATGCAGCAGGCCTTCGACTATCTCGACGCGCCGATCCTGACGATCGCCGGCAAGGACGTGCCAATGCCCTATGCCGCCAATCTCGAAAAACTGGCTTTGCCGAATGTCGGCGAAGTCGTCCAGGCGGTGAAGACCGTCTGCTACAGGTGAGGGTTGCGAGCGGGGATTTCGTGGTGAAAAACGACAAGGTGCAAATTTTTATTGATGCGTCGTTGTCGAAGGCCGCCGCTGAACTCGCATGTGCAAGTTTCCAGTTCGAAAAAGGGATCACTCTTTCCAGCTGGGCAAGGCAAGAGGTTGCGGAAATCAGTGTCCGACGTCGGATATTGGAAGCAGCTGTTGTTCGGCGTGACGTCCTCGACCCTCATGAAGATTACTGGAAAAATTTCGGACTGTTTGCCTTTATCATGATCAAATGCGGGCTGGGAAAACATCCGGGAAATTTGGGAGAGAAGCACAATGCCCATTAATATCACCATGCCCGCCCTTTCGCCGACCATGGAAGAGGGAAACCTCTCCAAGTGGCTGGTCAAGGAAGGCGATAAGGTTTCCTCCGGGGACGTTCTCTGCGAGATCGAAACCGACAAGGCGACGATGGAAGTCGAATCGGTCGACGAGGGCATTGTCGCCAAGCTCGTCGTTGCCGCCGGCACCGAAGGCGTCAAGGTCAATGCCTTGATCGCAATTCTGGCTGCTGAAGGCGAAGACGTTGCCGCGGCCGCCTCCGGTGGTGGAGCTGCACCCGCTGCGAAGACTGAAGCTGCGAAGGCCGAGGCTGCGCCGGCGAAGACCGAGGCAGTGCCTTTCGCTGCACCGGAAACCGCTACAGTATCGGAATCGACGGGCGCCCGGACTTTTTCCTCGCCGCTCGCACGCCGCCTGGCCAAGGATGCTGGTCTGGACGTATCGGCGATTTCCGGCACAGGCCCGCATGGCCGTGTCGTCAAGAAGGACGTGGAAGCCGCAGTTGCCGGTGGCGGCGCAAAGCCTGCAGCAGCAGCACCGGCTCCTTCTGCCACTCCGGCGCCGGCCGCCGCGCCTTTGCCAAAAGGCGCATCCGAGGAAGCCGTTCTCAAGAATTTCGCCGAAGGTTCCTACGAACTCGTGCCGCATGACGGCATGCGCAAGACGATCGCCAAGCGGCTCCAGGAAAGCAAGCAGACCATTCCGCATTTCTACGTCTCCGTGGATTGCGAACTGGATGCGCTTCTGGCCCTGCGTGCCCAGATCAACGCCTCTGCACCGGAAAAAGACGGCAAGCCGGGCTACAAGATCTCCGTCAACGACATGGTCATCAAGGCGCTCGCTCTTGCTCTGCGCGACGTTCCGGATGCCAATGTCTCCTGGACGGACACCAATATGGTCAAGCACAAGCATGCCGATGTCGGCGTGGCGGTGTCGATCCCGGGTGGCCTGATCACCCCGATCATCCGCAGTGCCGAATTGAAGAGCCTGTCGGCGATTTCCAACGAGATGAAGGACCTCGGCGCCCGCGCCAAGGCCCGCAAGCTGAAGCCCGAAGAGTATCAGGGCGGCACCACCGCCGTGTCAAACATGGGCATGATGGGCGTCAAGAACTTCGCCGCCGTCGTCAATCCGCCGCATGCGACGATCCTTGCGATCGGGGCAGGCGAGGAACGCGTTGTCGTCAAGAAGGGCCAGATGGTCGTCGCCAATGTCATGACCGTGACGCTCTCCACGGACCATCGGGCCGTCGATGGCGCGCTTGGGGCTGAACTGCTCGGGGCCTTCAAGCGCTACATCGAGAACCCGATGGGCATGCTGGTGTGATAAAGTTTCCCTCCCACTTGCGGTGAGGGGGACTGCTTTTCATGTTTTGATGCAGTGGCCGTGACACTTGGCTTCTGCATCGCCATATCAGATTTCCTGGCAACGATGGAAAGCTGTGAAGGAGATATCCAATGGCGAAAGAACCGGAGAGCATGATTGTCCCCTTGCTGCGGGAGATGCGCAACGAGATGAACGAGCAATTCGCCGAGGTGCGACAACGTTTGGACAAGCTGGAAAGCGGCCAGAAAACCATTCGTCACGCACTCACGGCAATAAGATGATGTCGAAATTCGTCACTGGTGATTTCGAGGAGCGCATCTTTGAACTGGAGCGCAAGATTGAAGATCTGATCAAGAGCAAGTGACGGGGTCAACGGGCGCCGTTGATTTGATCGATAGGAAATGACGAGCCCATGAGCAATATGAAGACAGTCCTTTGCTACGGAGACAGTCTGACCTGGGGGTATGATGCGGAAACCGGCGGGCGTCATGCGCTGAATGATCGCTGGCCGAGCGCGCTTCAGGCGTCGCTGGGAAAGGATGTCCATGTCATTGCCGAAGGGCTGAACGGCCGCACCACCGCCTATGACGACTATCTGGCCGATTGCGATCGCAACGGCGCGCGTGTGCTGCCGACCATCCTGCAAAGCCATGCGCCGATCGATCTGGTGATTATCCTGCTCGGCGCGAATGACATGAAGCCGACAGTCCACGGGACCGCTGTTGGTGCGCTCAAAGGCATTCAGCGGCTGGTCAAGCTTGTCTGGCATCACGACTGGCCGAACGTGCAGGCCGAGGCGCCGGAAATCCTGATCGTTGCACCGCCGGCAATCTGCGAGACGGCGAATGCGGATTTTGCGGGCATGTTTTCCGGGGCGATCGAGCAATCCTCGATGCTTGCCTCGCTCTATGCCGATCTGGCCGATGAAATGGGCTGCGGCTTCTTCGATGCCGGTTCCGTCGCGAAAACGACGCCGCTCGACGGGGTTCACATGGATGCCGAAAATACGCGTGCGGTTGGACGCGGCCTGGAACCGTTGGCGCGGATGATGCTTGGGCTATGACCTTGCCGGTACTGCGCGCAGCGCGACGGAGCGATGCGGCGGAACTGGCGGTGCTCGTCGAGATCGCGTCGCACGGTTTTGCGACATGGCTCTGGCACACAGCGGTGAGGCGGGGCGAAAGGGATACCGCCCTGGAGCAGGGCCGGGCGCGCATGCGAATGGATGACGAGCCGGGCGCCTGGAGGGATGCCATGCTGGCGGAATGGAGTGGCGAGATCGCCGGCGTTGCAATCGGTTATGACCTGGACGACGGCGTGCGCGAGATCGCAGCATCCCATCCGGTGATCAAGCCGCTGCTGGATTTGCAGGTCAGAGTGATCGGCAGCCGGTTCATTGACAGCCTGGCTGTGTACCGGGATCATCGCGGGAAGGGTATAGGTCGGGCGTTGATCGCCGACCAGATCGGCAAGGCGGGCGGCAGGCAGGTGAGCCTGATCACCGAAAGCCATAATCATACGGCGCTGGCGCTCTATGCGGCGAGCGGATTTGCGGAGAAGGCGAGGCTTCCGGCCGTGCCGCTCTTTGAAGATTTAAAAAGGCATGACTGGGTCTTGCTGGCCCGGGACAGAACCTAAGAAAGAGGCAGGAAACAAGAATGGCAAATTCCTACGACGTCATCGTTATCGGTTCCGGCCCCGGCGGCTATATTGCAGCCATCCGTGCGTCACAGCTCGGCCTGAAGACGGCCGTGGTCGAGCGCGAGCATCTGGCGGGCATCTGCTCCAATTGGGGCTGCATTCCGACCAAGGCGCTGCTGCGCTCGGCGGAAGTGCTGCATCTGGCCGAGCATGCCAAGAATTACGGCTTGACGCTCGAAGGCAAGATTTCGCCGGACCTTCAGGCGATCGTCAAGCGGTCGCGCGGCATTGCCGAGCGCATGAACGGCGGCGTCGGCTTTCTGATGAAGAAGAACAAGGTCGACATTATCTGGGGTGAGGCGAAACTCACCAAACCGAACGAAATCGTCGTTTCCAAAACCACCAAGCCGATCGTGCAGCCGCAGGGACCGATTCCGAAGAACACGCTGGGCGAGGGCACCTACACCGCCAAGCACATCATCGTCGCCACCGGTGCACGCCCACGTGCGCTTCCGGGCATCGAGCCGGATGGCAAGCTGATCTGGACCTATTTCGAGGCAATGAAGCCCGAGGAAATGCCGAAATCGCTGCTCGTCATGGGCTCCGGCGCCATTGGTATCGAGTTTGCCTCCTTCTATCGAACCATGGGCGTCGATGTGACGGTCGTCGAAGTGATGAAGACGGTCATGCCGGTCGAGGATGCCGAGATCTCCGCCTTCGCCAAGAAGCAGTTCGACAAGCAGGGCATGAAGATCATCCTCGAGGCCAAGGTGACGAAGGTCGAGAAATCAGCCAATTCGATCACCGCCCACGTCGAGAAGAAGGACGGCTCGGTCGAGAAGGTCACCGCCGACCGGATGATTTCGGCCGTGGGCGTACAGGGCAATATCGAAAACCTGGGCCTTGAGGCGCTCGGCATCAAGACAGACCGCGGCTGCATCGTCATCGACGGCTATGGCAAGACCAATGTACCGGGGGTCTATGCCATCGGCGACGTCGCCGGCCCGCCGATGCTGGCGCACAAGGCCGAGCATGAGGCCGTCATCTGCGTCGAAAAGATCGCCGGCCTGCCGAATGTGCATCCGATGGACAAGCTGAAGATCCCCGGCTGCACCTATTGCAACCCGCAGGTCGCCTCCGTTGGCCTGACCGAAGCCAAAGCGAAGGAGCAGGGCCGCGACATCTGCGTCGGTCGCTTCCCCTTTGTCGCCAATGGCAAGGCGATCGCGCTCGGCGAAGACCAGGGTCTGGTCAAGACGATCTTCGACAAGAAGACGGGTGAACTTCTCGGCGCGCATCTGGTCGGCGCGGAAGTGACCGAACTCATCCAAGGCTTCGTCGTCGCCATGAACCTCGAAACGACAGAGGAAGACCTGATGCACACGATCTTCCCGCATCCGACGATCTCGGAAACGCTGAAGGAAAGCGTGCTCGACGCCTATGGGCGTGCACTGAACGCTTGATTATGGTAGGGCTCGCCTCCATCTGAAGGCGGGCCGTTTATCCGGTCTGAAGGCCTGGATTGCTCCAAGAAAGTTGAAGTCACGATGGTCACCATTCTCGACCGCACAACGATCGATCCGAATGCTCCGCGCGTCCGGCATCCGGAAAAGGCCCACAGGCCCGACACCGAGATGCTGCGCAAACCGGAATGGATCCGTGTCAAGGCGCCGACATCGAAGGGTTATGCCGAAACCCGGTCGATCGTGAAGGAGCACAAGCTCGTCACGGTCTGCGAGGAGGCCGGCTGCCCGAATATCGGCGAGTGCTGGGACAAGAAGCACGCGACCTTCATGATCATGGGCGAGATCTGTACCCGCGCCTGCGCCTTCTGCAATGTCGCCACGGGCAAGCCGAACGCGCTCGACATGGCCGAGCCGGAAAACGTCGCCAAGGCCGTCAGGCAGATGGGCCTGTCCCACGTCGTGATCACCTCCGTCGACCGCGACGACCTGGCCGATGGCGGCGCCGAGCATTTCGAAAAGGTGATCCGAGCGATCCGTGCCGCGTCGCCGCTGACGACTATCGAGATCCTGACACCGGACTTTTTGAAGAAGCCCGGTGCCCTGGAGCGTGTCGTCGCCGCCAAGCCCGACGTCTTCAACCACAATATGGAAACCGTGCCCGGCAATTATCTGACGGTTCGCCCAGGTGCACGCTATTTCCACTCGGTCCGGCTCTTGCAGCGGGTCAAGGAACTCGATCCGACGATGTTCACCAAGTCCGGCATCATGGTGGGCCTCGGCGAAGAGCGCAATGAAGTGCTGCAGTTGATGGACGACCTGCGCACCGCCGATGTCGATTTCCTGACGATCGGCCAGTATCTGCAGCCGACCCGCAAGCATCACCAGGTCATGAGCTTCGTGACGCCGGAGGAGTTCAAGTCCTACGAGACCGTCGCCTACACCAAGGGCTTCCTGATGGTCGCCTCCAGCCCGCTCACCCGCTCGTCGCACCATGCCGGCGACGATTTTGCAAGGCTCAAGGCGGCTCGAGAGCGAAGGACCGTAATGCCGGCATGACCAGCATGAAGGTTGCAGGCTTTAACCGCCGCTTGACTGCCATATAGCAGTTGAAGCCCGGCACGCAGAATCAGGTTCGAGTCCACAGAGGTAAGTCATCTTGGCAGACGATCTAATGAGCAGGGTTAAGGCGGCAGTTCTGTTTCCGTTCGGCCTCCTGCAAGTCGTGACAGGCAAAAAGGATTTCCGCGGCCCGGTGCTCGGCAGCGAGCGACTTAACCGGAAAGGCCTGCATGTGTGGCGCGTCAAGACGACAGCCAGGATCACCGACTGGCGCCGCGGTAAGCTCAAGCACTTGGTCTCCGACGTGGAGAGGGCGTTTTTCGCGGAAAACGGCTATATGGAGCGCCGTAATCTGTTACCCGATGCGGAATTCAAGGCATTGGTCGCCG
This sequence comes from Pararhizobium gei, assembly GCF_029223885.1. Lineage (NCBI taxonomy): Bacteria > Pseudomonadati > Pseudomonadota > Alphaproteobacteria > Hyphomicrobiales > Rhizobiaceae > Pararhizobium > Pararhizobium gei. The sequence continues at coordinate 2,126,067 of NZ_CP119409.1, forward strand.
AGGTGGAGGCCCTGAAAGCGCCTGCCCGCGAAATGCGGGAGGGCCGCGCCGTGACACGCCGCATTCCGCTGACGCCAGATGTACTTGCCAACTCCCCTGTGCTCCGGTCCTTTCTGAAAAGCGAAAAATGGACGGGGCCGATCCGGTATGCGGGTGGCTTCAACGTGGAACCCGTGCTCAGCATCCAGACAATCTTCGGTGAGCCGACGGCCAAGCCAGGCGAAAAGGATCCGCAAACCGATCTGCATATGGATACATTTCACTCGACGGCCAAGGCCTGGTTTTTCCTCTACGACGTGCCAGAGGACGAGGGGCCGTTTACCTATGTCGCCGGATCGCAAAAGTTGACACCGCGGCGGCTCGCATGGCAGAAGCGCATGAGCGTTCTGGCGTCGCAGCGGCGTGGCGGTGGCGCCTTCCGTATTCCGGCCGCATCGTTGAAGCGGCTTCATCTTCCCGAGCCGACGAAATTCGCGGTGTCGGCCAATACGCTTGTCGTCGGCGATACGTTCGGGTTTCATGCACGGGGTCTTTCCGTCCGCAAATCGGTGCGGGTCGAGCTTTACGCTTCCCAGCGGCCGAACCCGTTCCTGCCTTTCATCAATCTCGATAGCGCATGGCTGCCCTTTGTCAGTGGTCGCAAGGAGGTGATTGGTTGGTACTTTGAGGATTGGCTGGTGCGGCTCGGGCTTCAGCGGCTGATCTGGCGACCCGTCGGCAAGGTTTCGGCCCGCATGGCATTGATCGATCAGACCTGACGGCCGGGGTGCGGGCGCCGGAGCATTCCCCATCTTGTTTTTCCGAAAATCATTGAATATTTGACATTCATGCCCAAATTCGAAACCCGCCGGCCCGTCAAGCACTCGCCAGACCAGATGTTCGCTCTGATTGCCGACGTTGAGAAATATCCCGAATTCCTGCCTTTGTGCGACGCTTTGACGGTTCGCTCGCGCAAAGAGCGCGACGGCAAGGAACTCCTCGTGGCGGATATGACCATCGGCTACAAGGCAATCCGCGAGACATTCACGACCCAGGTGCTCCTGAACAAGACCGACCGCGCCATCGATGTGAAATATATCGATGGACCGTTCAAATATCTCGACAACCGCTGGCGCTTCGAGCCACTTGCGGATGGCGGTTGCACGATCCATTTCTTCATCGACTACGAGTTCAAAAGCCGCATTCTCGGCGCCCTGATGGGCTCGATGTTCGATCGCGCCTTCCGCATGTTTACGGAAGCCTTCGAGAAGCGCGCCGACGCGGTCTACGCGAAAATCTGATTTATAGGTCTTCGCCGGCTGCTTCCCCCAGCATCTCCAGGGCCGTGCGGACTGTCGATAGTCGCACGGCGTCGCGGCCGATATTGCCGTAGCGCATTTCACGGTGTTGCAGAAGTCCCGCGCGTCCAGCCGTCGCCAGATGCACGAGTCCCACAGGCTTTTCCTCCGAACCGCCGCCCGGTCCGGCAATCCCCGTAACGGCGATGGCAAGTTGTGCCTTCGATTGCAGGATCGCCCCTCGCGCCATCTCAATGGCCGTCTGGCGGGAGACGGCTCCATGCACTGCGAGCGTTGCCGGATCGACGCCGAGCATCTGCATCTTCGCGTCGTTGGAATAGGTCACGAAGCCGCGATCCACGACCGCGGAGGATCCCGGCACCTCTGTCAGGGCGCCGGCGATCAGGCCGCCGGTGCAGGATTCTGCCGTCACCACCATCAGACTGCGTTTCGCCAGAAACGCGATCAGTCTACGCGCTTCGTGCTCTATATTGTCCGGCCAGCCGCTCATCGTCCGCGAGCCCTAAAGACCACGGTGGACGTCGCAAGCGCCGCAATGCCTTCCCTGCGGCCGACGAAGCCGATCTTTTCATTGGTCGTCGCCTTCACCGAGCAGCGCTCCAGCGAAATTCCGAGCATGGTTGCCAAACGTTCGCGCATGGCCTGGCGGTGCGGTCCGATTTTTGGCGCCTCGGCGATCAGGGATATATCCGCGTTCATGATTGTGCCGCCATGCTCGCGCACGATTTTCACGGCATGTTCCACGAACAGATGCGAGGCAGCACCTTTCCATTGCGGATCTGAGGGCGGGAAATGGTCACCGATATCGCCGGCGCCGCAGGTTGCCAGAAGGGCGTCGGTGAGCGCATGCAGCGGCACGTCGGCATCTGAATGGCCAAGCAGCGCCTGATCATGCGGAATGAAAACGCCGCAGAGCGTTACCCCGTCGCCGGGAACGAGCTGGTGAACATCATACCCGTTGCCGGTGCGCACGTCCGGCATCAGGTCGCGGCTCAGCTTCTCGTCTGCCATGGCAATATCCCGTTTCAGAGTGAGTTTGACATTATCGACGGAGCCCTCGACGAGGGCAACGGTCATTCCCGCCCATTCGGCAAGAGCGGCATCATCGGTGAAGTCGCTTCTGGCGGAATCCGCAGCTCGCTGATGGGCCGCAAGGATCGCTTCGAAGCGAAAACATTGCGGCGTCTGCGCGGCGAAAAGACCGGCTCTCGCGACCGTTTCGATCACGGTCCCGTCGGAGGCTGCCCGCTTCAGCGTATCCGCGACGGCCAGGCCGGGAAGCACTGCTTCGTGGCCCTCGGCAAAAGCCGAGGCGCAGCGATCCAGAAGCGCGTGATCGACAAAGGGCCGCACCGCATCCTGGATCATCACATGCGTCACGCCGGAGCTTTCCAGCGCCTTTAGCCCTGCCAGGACCGATTGCTGGCGCGTCGCGCCGCCATGAACGATGGAGACTGTGAGATTCTTGTCAGTCAGATGCCTGGCCGCCTCGGCGAACAGGGTTTCGTCGTCCGGGTGAATGACGACGATGATGGTTTTTTGTGCCGGCCATGCCGCAAAAACGTCGAGCGTATGGACGATAACCGGCCGTCCGCCGATAAGCCTGTACTGCTTGGGGCCGTCCTGCAGCGATCCGGCCCGCTCACCGCGGCCAGCCGCAACAACAATGATCCCATAGGAAAGCTGGTCATTTTTCGTCATTTTAGATATGGCATTCCCACAAATGGCATGCCGAAGGGTGTGTCGGCCTGCGGAGTTGTTCCAAACTGATGGAGCCAGGTGTTAAAGGCGAGCGACGCCAAGCCATGGTGATTTATCCCGCTGGCGGATGCTTTACCAGTTATCGAGCGAATTTTGCCGATAACGCGCAAAATCGCTTGGCAAGCCTGCGAGTTGTGTCTAAAAATAGTGCAGATTGACCGTGTGCCCGAAAGATAATCATTTGTCCAATCCCGATTTGTCATCACCGCTGCAGGTCGGGCGGATTTCTTTTCGAAACCGCGTTGTGCTCGCGCCTATGTCCGGCGTCACGGATCTGCCGTTCCGGCAGCTTGCGTGGCGGTATGGCGCTGGCCTCGTTGTCACCGAGATGGTCGCGAGCCGCGAGCTTGTCGGCAACGCCGCGGAAAGCTGGGCGCGTCTTCGCAACTCCGGCATTCGGCCGCACATGGTCCAATTGGCCGGACGCGAGGCCCAGTGGATGGCGCAGGCGGCAAGAATCGCGGCCGATAACGGCGCGGATGTCATCGATATCAACATGGGCTGCCCCGCCAAGAAGGTGACAGGCGGCTATTCCGGGTCTGCGTTGATGCGCGACCCCGATCACGCGCTGTCCCTGATAGAGGCGACCGTCAAAGCCGTGGATATCCCCGTCACATTGAAGATGCGCCTCGGCTGGGACGAGACCTCTATCAACGCGCCGCTGATTGCCCGGCGGGCGCAGGAAGCGGGAGTTCAGCTGATAACGGTGCACGGCCGGACGCGGATGCAGTTCTACACGGGCAGGGCGGACTGGGATGCCATCCGCGCGGTGCGCGATGTCATCTCCGTGCCTCTCATTGCGAATGGCGATGTGGCAACGCGAGCCGACGCACTGGACATCCTGAACCGTTCCGGGGCGGATGCGGTGATGATTGGACGCTCCAGCCAGGGTCGGCCGTGGCATTCCGGGGTACTAGCGGGTGCGATCTGCCATCCTGAAGTGTCTGAAATCCAGGAGATCGTTGCGGAACACTATGGCATGATGCTCGAATTTTACGGAGAAGCAGCCGGTTTGCGGCATGCGCGCAAACATATCGGCTGGTATCTCGACCGGTTTGCCGCGCATTTGCCGCCAGCGGAAAAGGCGGCGATTCTCACCTCCACCGATGCAGACAGCGTTCAGTCCCGAACCCGCGCAGCAATTGCGGCCGGAGCGGGTTTCGCAGAACAGAAGGACGCGGCATGACCGGCAAGAAACATGAGGATGCGGCAAAGCCAGGCGATAGCCTGCCGATGGCCGTGCTCAACGCGATCCAGAACCCGGTCATCCTCGTGAACGAAAAGGGGCTGGTCGTCTTCGCCAATTGGGAGGCCGAGGTTTTCTTCGGCGCCAGCGCCAATTATCTCTCACGCCATGACATCAGTGCCTTCATTCCGTTCGGAAGCCCGCTTCTGACGCTGATCGAGCAGGTGCGCGAGCGCCGGGCTGCCGTCAACGAATACAGGGTTGATCTCAGTTCGCCGCGGCTGGGCGCCGACAAACTTGTCGATCTTTATGTTGCGCCGGTCCTGTCGGAGCCGGGCTCTGTGGTGGTCGTCTTTCAGGAGCGGTCCATGGCCGACAAGATCGATCGCCAGTTGACCCACCGTGCAGCCGCACGATCCGTCACCGGGCTGGCTTCGATGCTGGCGCACGAAATCAAGAATCCGCTGTCAGGTATTCGCGGCGCCGCCCAGCTTCTCGAAACTTCCGTCAACGATGAGGACCGGGCGCTGACGCGGCTGATCTGCGACGAGACCGACCGGATCGTGTCGCTTGTCGATCGGATGGAAGTGTTTTCAGACGAGCGGCCCGTCGATCGCCATCCGGTCAACATCCATTCGGTTCTCGACCATGTGAAGGCCGTGGCGAAAGCCGGCTTTGCAAGAAAAATCCGGATTACCGAAAATTACGATCCGTCGCTGCCGCCGGTCTACGCCAATCGCGATCAGTTGATTCAGGTTTTTCTCAATCTTATCAAGAACGCGGCAGAGGCTGTGGCAGACAGACCGGAAGGCGAGATCATGCTGACAACAGCCTACCGGCCGGGAATTCGGCTATCGGTTGCAGGAACGCGCGAAAAGATATCGCTGCCGCTGGAATTCTGCGTTCACGACAACGGGCCGGGTGTTCCTGCCGATCTCGTGCCGCATCTCTTCGATCCCTTCATCACCACCAAGACGAACGGCTCGGGCCTTGGCCTTGCGCTCGTTGCCAAGATCATCGGCGGACATGGCGGTATTGTCGAATGCGACAGCCAGTCGAGCCGCACCACATTTCGCGTCCTGATGCCGGCTTCAAAAGGGCCGACAGCTGAAGACAGCGAACCCCTGACAGTAAAAGGACAATCCCGATGACTGGCGCCACCATTCTCGTCGCCGACGACGACGCTGCCATCCGCACGGTGCTCAATCAGGCGCTCAGCCGCGCCGGATACGACGTGCGCATCACGTCTAACGCCGCCACCTTGTGGCGCTGGATTTCGGCTGGCGATGGTGATCTGGTGGTCACCGACGTCGTCATGCCGGACGAAAACGCGTTTGATCTCCTTCCGAGAATCAAGAAGGCGAGACCGGACCTGCCGGTTCTGGTTATGAGCGCCCAGAACACCTTCATGACGGCGATCAAGGCATCGGAGAAGGGGGCTTACGACTATCTTCCCAAGCCTTTCGACCTGACGGAGCTCGTCGCCATCATCGGCCGTGCGCTGGCCGAGCCGAAACGCAAGCCGGTGAAAGTCGAAGACGATACGCAGGACGGCATGCCGCTGGTCGGACGTTCCGCCGCCATGCAGGAGATATACCGTGTACTTGCCCGTCTGATGCAGACGGATCTTACCCTGATGATCACGGGCGAATCGGGCACGGGCAAGGAACTTGTCGCCAAAGCGCTGCATGACTATGGCAAGCGCCGCAACGGTCCCTTCGTTGCCATCAATATGGCCGCCATCCCGCGTGATCTGATCGAATCGGAGCTTTTCGGACACGAAAAGGGAGCGTTCACCGGCGCGCAAAACCGATCAACCGGCAGGTTCGAGCAGGCCGAGGGGGGGACGCTTTTCCTCGACGAAATCGGCGACATGCCCATGGACGCGCAGACGCGCCTTCTGCGAGTCCTTCAGCAGGGAGAGTATACGACAGTCGGCGGACGGACGCCGATCCGGTCGGACGTGCGCATCGTCGCCGCCACCAACAAGGATCTGAAGCAGTCGATCAATCAGGGGCTCTTTCGCGAAGATCTTTATTATCGCCTGAACGTCGTGCCTTTGCGGCTTCCGCCGCTGCGCGACAGGGCCGAGGATATTCCAGATCTGGTGCGCCATTTCGTCCAGCAGGCCGAAAAGGAAGGGTTGGATGTCAAGCGCTTCGATCAGGAGGCGTTGGAACTGATGAAAGCGCATCCCTGGCCGGGCAATGTTCGGGAATTGGAAAATGTCGTCCGCCGCCTGACAGCGCTTTATCCTCAGGATGTGATAACACGGGAAATCATCGAAGCCGAACTGCGCGCCGACATTCCCGACAGCCCCATCGAAAAGGCCTCGAGCCGGTCCGGTTCGATGACGATTTCACAGGCTGTCGAGGAGAATATGCGGCAGTATTTCGCAGGCTTTGGCGATGGATTGCCCCCGTCCGGCCTTTACGATCGGGTGCTCGCGGAAATGGAGTATCCGCTCATTCTCGCGGCCCTCACGGCGACCAGAGGCAACCAGATCAAGGCCGCCGACCTGCTGGGGTTGAACAGGAACACCCTGCGCAAGAAAATCCGGGAACTCGGAGTTTCGGTCTATCGCAGCGCGCGTGCTTGAGGCACAACGGCAGCCGTTGCATTTCCGCCACAATATGTTGCTTGAAAAGCACATTGGCCGAACACGATTCTTGCTGTGGGTTGCAGGCGGCAATGATCGCGAACCGATCCGCGAAGATCGTTGACTGGTCGTAAAGCGAAGTACCTGCACCGTCGAACGGTGACGGGCGGAGGATGAATGTCTGAAGTGCTTGCGGTGCCGGTGCCGAACGATGAGATAGGGGCGGTCGTCCACGATCGCCGCGCATCCTTTGCTTTTCCCGGCCTTGTTCTTGCCATCGGCGCGCTGGGCTGCGCGATTGCTTCACTGCTCATTCTTCTCGGCCTGACGCCTATCCGTCCGGAAACCAACATCATCATCGGCTCCGCAGCGGTCAATGCGTTGTTTGTTGTTGGCCTGATGTTCCTTATTGGCCGTGAAATCCTGCGCCTGCTGCGGGCGCGCAGCCGCGGACGGGCTGCTGCGCGTTTGCACGTGCGGATCGTCGCCCTGTTTTCCATTGTCGCGATCACCCCTGCCATTCTCGTCGCGATTTTCGCCAGCATCACACTCGACGTCGGTCTCGACCGCTGGTTTTCGCTTAGGACTCAGTCGATTGTAAATTCCTCGCTTGAGGTCGCGCAGGCCTATGTCTTGGAAAATGCGAGCTATCTTCAGGGGCAGACCGTCTCCATGGCCAATGACCTGGAGCGCAACCGCCAGCTTTACAGTCTCGACAGGACCGGCTTCATCGATCTGATGACACGGCAGGCACGCGGTCGTGGCATGCTGGGCGCCTTTCTGATCCGTGCCAACGGGTCGCCTATTCTCCAGGCCAATATTCCAACGGACCGTCCCTTGCCGGCCATCCCGAGGGATGCGCTTTTGAACACCGCCTCCGGCCAGCCTACGTTGATCCCGCCCGGAATCACCAATTTGGTCGGCGTGATCATCCCGGTCGATAATATCGACGGCGCCTATCTCTATACTGTTCGAAGCGTCGATCCGAAGGTCATGCGCTCGATGAGGCTGATGGAGGAAAACACGGCGGAGTACAGAAATCTCGAGTCCGGCCGCACATCCCTGCAATTGGCATTCGGCGTTCTTTATCTCGGTTTCGCGCTGATTGTCCTGCTCGCGGCCATCTGGACGGCGATTGCGGTCGCAGACCGGATCGTCCGCCCGATCCGGCTGCTGATCGGCGCCGCGGACAGTGTGGCGGGCGGAAACCTCAATATTGCGGTGCCGGTGCATGCGGTGGATGGCGACGTCGGCAGCTTGTCGCGCACTTTCAACAAGATGATCACCGAGATCAAGACGCAGCGCGACCAGATCATCGAGGCCAAGGATGAAATGGACGATCGGCGACGGTTCATTGAGGCTGTGCTGTCCGGCGTTACCGCAGCGGTCATCGGCGTCGAGGACGAACGGCGCATTACCATCGCCAACTCCTCGACAGAGCATTTTTTGGCGCGCCCAATTCCTGAACTGATCGGAAAGAGGCTTGGCGACGTCGCACCCGAGATCGACCATGTCCTGTCCGAGGCCGCCAGCCGGCACCGCAACGATTACCGCAAGCAAATCAACATTCTGCGCTCGGGTACGGAACGGACCCTCAATGTGCAGGTGACGCGTGAGGAATCACACGACGTCAAGGAATCCTATGTCATCACCATCGACGACATTACAGATCTGGTGATTGCGCAAAGATCGACGGCCTGGGCCGACGTCGCCCGGCGCATCGCCCACGAAATCAAGAACCCGCTGACTCCGATCCAACTGTCGGCCGAGCGACTGAAACGACGCTACGGCAAGCAGATTAACCAGGACGACCGTACCGTCTTTGATCAATGCACCGACACGATTGTCCGGCAGGTCGAAGATATCGGCCGCATGGTCGATGAATTCTCCGGTTTCGCGCGTATGCCGAAGCCTGCCAAGGAGCGGGGCGACCTCAGGGATATTCTGAAGGATGCCGTCTTCCTGCGCGAGATCGGCAACACGCATGTGGCTTTTGTCCGAGACTTTGGAGACGAGCCGCTCGAAGGCACGTTGGACAGCCGCATGCTGGGTCAGGCCTTCGGCAATATCATCAAGAACGCCGTTGAATCGATCGAATCGCTGCCGGCGGACGCCGTGCGCGGTGATCTCCGCGTTATGATCCGGGCCCGGTCCGACGAGACGACAGGCCAGTTCGTCATCGACATCGTCGACAACGGCAAAGGCCTTCCATCGGAGAATCGCCATCGGATTCTTGAGCCCTATATGACGATGCGGGAAAAAGGCACAGGTCTTGGTCTGGCGATCGTCAAAAAGATCATCGAGGACCATGGCGGGCAGCTGGAACTGCATGATGCGCCTGCGGACTTCGACAATGGCCATGGCGCCATGATTAAAATCATCTTGCCGCCAGCCGGACAGGGCGGCGGCAGCGAAGACAGGCAGAGTAAGGATATGTCCCATGGCGGCTGAAATTCTTGTGGTGGATGACGAAGAGGACATCCGCGAGATCGTCTCCGGTATTTTGTCCGACGAGGGCCACGAAACCCGCACAGCGTTCGACAGCGACAGTGCGCTTCAGGCGATCAGCGACCGCCTGCCGCGCCTGGTCTTTCTCGACATCTGGATGCAGGGCAGCCGGTTGGATGGTCTGGCGCTGCTGGACGAGATCAAAAGCCGTTATCCGGACTTGCCGGTGGTAATGATTTCCGGACATGGCAACATCGAGACCGCTGTATCGGCCATCCGGCGCGGCGCCTATGATTTCATCGAAAAACCCTTCAAGGCCGATCGCCTGATCCTGATCGCCGAGAGGGCATTGGAGAACTCGAAGCTGAAGCGGGAGGTGTTCGAACTGAAGAAGCGGTCCGGCGACCCCGTCGAACTGATCGGAACCTCCGTCGCCGTCTCGCAATTGCGCCAGACTATCGAAAAGGTGGCCCCGACGAACAGCCGTATCATGATCCATGGTCCGTCGGGTTCCGGCAAGGAATTGGTGGCGCGGATGATCCATCGCAAATCGACCCGGGTCGGCGGGCCTTTCGTTGCGCTGAATGCCGCGGCGATTACCCCGGACAGGATGGAGATCGCTTTGTTCGGCACGGAGGGAACGCCCGGGCAGGCGCGAAAGACCGGCGCGTTGGAAGAGGCGCATGGCGGTATTCTCTATCTCGACGAAGTCGGCGAAATGCCGCGCGAAACGCAAAACAAGATCCTGCGTGTACTGGTGGATCAACAGTTCGAACGTGTCGGCGGATCCAAGCGCGTCAAGGTCGATGTCCGGATCATTTCCTCGACGGCCTACAATCTTGAAAGCCAGATCGCCGAGGGGGCCTTCCGCGAAGATCTTTACCACCGCCTCGCGGTTATCCCGGTTCGCGTGCCGGCGCTTGCCGAACGGCGTGAGGATATTCCTTTTCTGGTGGATATGTTCATGCGTCAGATCAGCGAACAGGCGGGAATCAGGGCCCGCAAGATCGGCGACGATGCGCTTGCCGTGCTGCAGTCGCACGGTTGGCCGGGCAATATCCGCCAGTTGCGCAACAACATCGAACGGCTGATGATTCTCGCCCGAAGTGACGGACCCGACACCGCGATCTCTGCAGATATGTTGCCGAGCGAAGTCGGAGACAGCTTGCCGAAGATTTCCACGCAGGGAGACCAGCACATCATGACGCTGCCATTGCGGGAAGCGCGAGAGATGTTCGAGCGCGACTATCTGATCGCGCAGATCAACCGGTTCGGCGGCAACATATCCCGCACAGCCGAATTTGTCGGAATGGAGCGCTCGGCGCTGCATCGAAAACTGAAGTCGCTTGGCGTTTGAATGGATCGAGCGTGACGACATGAGGTCATCTGCGCGCTGCAGAAGGCATCCTGTCACAGAAAATTCACGAAGACTTTTTCGAGATTGCGGAAAAGACTGCGATTTGGTACCAAATCCGGGGGACGCGCGTAAGGGAACTTTTTGCTGCGTTCGGGGTATTCAGATCAAATAATCAACCGGTTAAATCGAGCCGGACAATAAGAAAGAATCGGCGCTATGGCGGAACGTTCTCAGAACTTGCAGGATCTTTTTCTCAACACGGTTCGCAAGCAGAAGATCTCTCTCACCATTTTCCTTATCAACGGTGTGAAACTGACGGGCGTTGTGACGTCCTTCGACAATTTTTGCGTGCTCCTGCGACGTGACGGTCACTCGCAGCTTGTTTACAAGCACGCCATCTCGACCATCATGCCCGGCCAGCCGATGCAGATGTTCGAAAGCGAAGAATCCGCATCCTGACAGGATATAAAGCACATTACCAAACGTGATTCCAAATCGGCGTCCATCATCCCGGAGCTCGAAAAGCTCCGCGATGACATGCGTGCCGTCGTTCTTGTCCCGGTTCTCAAGAAAACCGGCAAACAGAACGCAGATATCATCGCCGCAACCTCGACCCGCAGCGACGAAAGCCGGCTGGAGGAAACCATTGGCCTCGCGCTGGCTATCGATCTCACGGTCGTGCATGGCATGATCGTACCGCTGGCGCAGCCGAAGCCCGGAACATTGCTCGGAACCGGGAAGATCGAGGAAATCGGTCATCTGCTGGTCGAGCACGATGCGGGGCTCGTGATCGTCGATCATCCGCTGACGCCCGTTCAGCAGCGCAATCTCGAAAAGGAATGGAACTGCAAGGTCATCGACCGGACAGGTCTGATCCTGGAGATTTTCGGTCGTCGCGCCTCCACGCGGGAAGGCACGCTGCAGGTCGATCTTGCCCATCTGAACTACCAGAAGGGCCGGCTGGTGCGCAGCTGGACCCACCTTGAACGCCAGCGCGGTGGCGCGGGCTTCATGGGCGGTCCTGGTGAAACGCAGATCGAGGCTGACCGTCGATTGCTGCAGGAAAAGATCGTCAAGCTGGAAAAAGAGCTGGAGCAGGTCCGCCGGACCCGGCAGTTGCATCGCGCCAAGCGCAAGAAGGTGCCGCACCCGATCGTGGCGCTGGTCGGCTATACCAATGCCGGAAAATCCACACTCTTCAACCGCATCACCGGCGCCGGCGTTCTGGCTGAAGACATGCTGTTTGCCACGCTCGATCCGACCTTGCGCCGCATGAAACTGCCGCAGGGGCGCATGGTGATCCTCTCCGACACGGTGGGCTTCATTTCGGACCTGCCGACGCATCTTGTCGCGGCCTTCCGCGCCACGCTGGAAGAGGTTCTGGAAGCAGACCTGATTCTGCATGTCCGCGATCTTGCCGATCCGGATAACCAGGTACAGGCGCAGGACGTTTTGCGCATTCTCACCGATCTCGGCATCGACGAGAAGGCGCGGGCCGAACGCATCATCGAGGTCTGGAACAAGATCGATCTTCTGGACGCCGAAGCGCGGGACGTGCTGGTTCACAAGGCAGCGAACACCGACAATACCGTGGCCGTCTCCGCCGTGACCGGTGAAGGGGTGGATCGCCTGCTCGAGGAGATCGGCGGCCGGCTGTCCGGCGTCGTGACGGAGTGCACGGTGGTTTTGCCGGTAGACAAGCTGCAACTGCTCTCCTGGGTCTACGAACATACCGTCGTCGATGGACGGGAGGATATGGAGGACGGTTCGGTCAGTCTCGATCTTCGATTGACGGCAACCGAAGCGGAAGAGCTTGAGCGCAGGCTGGGTCACGGGCCGAAGGCCGCTGCGCAGGATTGGTAAACATCTTCGCAGGGTGGGGCGGCGTCCGGAACGAAATTACGTCAGTTGCCGTTCAATCGCTTTCGCCGCCTGCCACAGTTCTTCCATCCGCTCCAGCGTCGCCTCCTGCAGGCTCTCTCCCGATGATTCGAGTTCGGTTTCGATATGGCCGAACCGGCGCCGGAATTTCGTGTTGGTGCCGCGCAGCGCCATTTCCGGATCGGCTCCGACATGGCGTCCTATATTGACCACGGCAAAGATCAGATCACCCAGTTCGTCGGCCACTTTTGCTGTGTCCTTCGCGGCAAGCGCCTCCCGCAGTTCGGCGATCTCCTCCTCGATCTTGTCGAGGATAGGCTCCGGCGAGGACCAGTCGAAGCCCACTTTGGCGGCACGTTGCTGAAGCTTCAGTGCCTCGACCAACGCCGGAAAACTGCGCTGTACAGGCCCGAGATGGCCTTTGTCCGCATCTTCGGGCAAGCCGCGCGCGGCGCGTCGCAGAAGACGCTCGGCTTTCTCCGCCTGCTTGATCTCGTTCCATTGCAGCTTGACCGCCTGCGGCGTATCGGCGTCGGAGCGTGCAAAGACATGCGGATGACGACGGATCATCTTGGTGGTGATCGCCATCACCACGTCGCCAAAGGAAAAGCTGCCGGCTTCCTGCGCCATGCGGGCGTGGAAGATCACCTGCAACAGCAGGTCGCCCAGTTCTTCGCAAAGATCGTCCATATCGTTGCGCTCTATCGCGTCGGCAACCTCGTAGGCCTCTTCGAGCGTATAGGGTTTGATGGTCTCGAAGGTCTGGACGATGTCCCAGGGGCATCCCGTCTGCGGATCCCGCAGTGCTTCCATGATTTCGACAAGGCGTGAAATATCGTTTGAGGGCTGCATTGTCGTCAGCTCAGCGGGATTGCGTTGTCGCCCTTGCCGGACTGGTAGCTTTCCGACAGAGCCGTGTATTTTTCCCGGATTCGGTTCTCCTTCGCACGCAGCGCGGCCTTCGTTTTGTCATCGAGGCCTGAAACAAGATCGCCGATCGCCATTGAGCGCCAGAAGGTGTTGTTTCTGGCATAACCGCCCGGTTCGAGCCGGAAAACTTGCTTCAGGATTTGCAGGTCGTGAGGAATGGAGAAACTGTCGCGGGAGTCTTCATGGCTGAAGAAATAATAGAAATTGTCGAAGCCGGCCCAGGTGATAGCCGACAGGCACATGGAGCAGGGTTCGTGCGTCGACAGGAAGATCAGATCTTTCGTATCCGGTTTTTCTGACCGCTCGTAAAATCGCTTCAGCGTATGAACTTCGCCATGCCAGAGCGGGTTTTCGATCTCGTTGTTCGTTTCGGCGATCACCAGCGACAGATCCGACTTGCGCAAGATAGCGGCGCCGAAGACTTTATTGCCGGCCTTCACACCCATTTCTGTCAGCGGCAGGATATCCCCTTCAATCACGGAGAGCAGGCGCTCTGCAAGGTCGGTGGTGGTCATGTCTGTACTCCGGGAGGGCATTCTGCAGGCAGAGGGGAAGGACGTCAGCACTATGCAAAGGCCGCGAGCCACGTCAAGGTCACAGCCGCCCGGAGATATTTGCTCAATTAACCGCGATGTCGAGCAAAACAATACGTCCTGGCAAAAAGGCGGGAATTTCTGTTTCTTCAATTTTCGTGCAATAAAGGAGATATTCCAGCAAACCTGCAGCAGGATCAGATTTCGACCGCCATGACCGAACAACTGACCGTCTTCCCGGCCTTTTTTCGCGTTGCCCAAAAAACCGTCGCCGTCTTCGGCAACGGTGAAGAGGCTTTCGCTAAAGTTCGGTTGCTTCTGAACACGCAGGCGAACATCATTGCCTACGCCACGGCGCCTGAACCGCATTTCGCAGATTATCTTTCGGCGAATGGTGTTTCGGCTGTATCGGCCCCGTTTGATCCTGCCCAGATGGACGGAGCGACGCTGGTATTTGCCGCAACGGGCGATGCTGCGGAGGATCGCCGCATCGTCTTGGCGGCCCGCGCGCTGAAAATTCCGGCCAATGCGGTCGATCAGCCTGATTATTGCGACTTTCTGACGCCGGCGCTGGTCAACCGTGCACCGGTCGCGGTCGCCATCGGCACCGAGGGTGCCGGTCCTGTGCTGGCTCAGATGATCCGGTCACAGATCGACCAGTTGCTGTCGCCGTCGCTCGGCAAGCTTGCTTCGCTGGCGCAGGCCTATCGTGACGCTGTCGAGCATGCGCTGCCGCGGGGAGTTTCCAGGCGCGTTTTCTGGCGGCGCTTTTTTTCCGGAGCCGTGGCCGATCGCGTGGCGCAAGGCGACGTCGCCGAGGCTCGCCGCGAGGCGTCCCGCCTGCTGCAATCCTCCGGCCGCGTCCCGGGTCATGTCTGGCTTGTCGGGGCCGGTCCGGGCGCCGAAGATCTGCTGACGCTGCGCGCCCAGCGAGTCATGATGGAAGCCGACGTGATCGTTTATGACGCACTGGTGCCGCAGGCGATCGTCGATATGGGACGGCGCGATGCCGAGCGTTTGTCCGTCGGCAAGCGCAAGGGATGCCATTCGAAGTCGCAGGACGAGATCAATCAACTGCTTGTGCAGCTCGGGCAGGACGGCAAGCGCGTGGTTCGCCTGAAGTCCGGCGACCCGCTCGTCTATGGCCGGGCCGGCGAAGAGATGGCGGCGTTGCGCGATGCGGGCGTGACGTATGAGATCGTGCCCGGCATCACGTCGGCGCTTGCGGCAGCCGCCGATTTCGAACTGCCGCTGACATTGCGCGGCGTGGCATCGTCGCTGATCTTCACCACGGGGCACGATCTGGCCGGTGACGTTCTGCCCGATTGGGCCCGTCTGGCGATTTCCGGTGCAACCATTTCCGTCTATATGGGCCGCACTGTCGCCGCGTCCGTGGCTGAACGTCTTATGCAGGCTGGACTTCCTGCCGAAACCACGGTTGCGGTCGTGGAGAATGCGAGCCGTGCAGGGCGCAAGCTGCTTCATGGCACGTTGAAGGATTTGCCGGACCTGCAGTATCGCGATGATCTCGAAGGGCCCGTTATGGTGATTATCGGCGATGCTGTTGCCGGCGCGAATTTCACCCGGTCGGAATCCCTGGTTGCGACGCGAGCCGCCGCAGATGTGCCGCACAAGCAGACAGATGAAATGAGGACGTAAAATGGCAGACAAGGTGCTGACTGCGAATCGACTTTCGGATGGGGTTTCCGTGTGGCTCGATGCGTCCGGACATTGGGGCCTGCTGCTGCAGGACGCCTTCGTCGCCCGGCATGCCGAAGCGGTGTCGGCACTGGAATCTGCCGGAAAAGCAGCCCTTGCCGACAACAAGGTTGTTGACGTGAACGTTATTGATATCGAAGAAGTGGACGGTGTTCTGCGGCCGCTGCGTCTTCGCGAGCGTGTTCGTGCCGAAGGGCCGACGATTGATTACGCGCCGGGATATAGGGGTCTGAATGGCCCGTTTCAGGCGGCTTGAGGAAGAGACCCATGTATCGTTATGATGAGTTCGACCACGCCTTTGTTTCAGATCGCGTCGCGCAGTTTCGCGATCAGGTGACGCGGCGTCTGTCGGGCGAGCTTTCCGAGGACGCATTCAAGCCGTTGCGTCTGATGAATGGCGTCTATCTTCAGCTCCATGCCTATATGCTGCGGGTCGCCATCCCCTATGGGACACTGAACAGCCGGCAGATGCGGATGCTGGCCCATATCGCGCGGAAATATGATCGCGGCTATGGGCATTTCACCACACGGCAGAACATCCAGTACAACTGGCCGAAGCTCTCGGATACGCCCGATATCCTGGCGGACCTCTCCTCTGTCGAGATGCACGCGATCCAGACATCCGGAAACTGCATTCGCAACGTGACCGCCGACCATTTCGCCGGTGCGGCTGCGGACGAGGTGGCCGACCCGCGTCCCTATGCCGAGATCCTGCGCCAGTGGTCGTCGGTTCATCCCGAATTTTCCTTCCTGCCACGCAAGTTCAAGATTGCCGTCACCGGCGCCGAGCGCGATCGGGCAGCGATTCAGGTGCATGATATCGGCCTGCACCTGAAGAAGAACGATAAGGGCGAGATCGGTTTTGCCGTCTATGTCGGCGGCGGGCAGGGGCGCACGCCGATGGTGGCCAAGAAGATCAAGGATTTCCTGCCCGAGCAGGATCTTCTGTCCTACACGACGGCCATCATGCGCGTTTACAACCTCCATGGCCGACGCGACAACAAGTACAAGGCGCGCATCAAGATCCTTGTCCACGAAACCGGTGCCGAGAAACTTGCAGGTCAGGTCGAGCAGGAGTTTCTTCAGCTGAAGAACACCGAGCTGAAGCTGCCGGAAGCCGATATCAATGCGATTTCGACCTATTTTGCCGCACCACCGCTGGCCGAAAGGCCGGAGGGCTGGGCTAGCCTGGCGCAGTGGAAGAGGACCGATCCCGAATTTGCGCGCTGGCTGCAGCAGAACGTTCAGCCGCACAAGCATCCCGACTATGGCATGGTGACCATTTCCCTGAAGCCGATCGGCGGCATTCCGGGCGATGCCAGCGACAGCCAGATGGATGCGATTGCCGATTTGGCGGAGGATTATGCTTTCGACGAGATCCGCATTAGTCATGAGCAGAACGTCATTCTGCCGCATGTCGCGCTGGCGGATCTGGAAGCCTTGTACCGCGGCCTCGTCGCAAACGGCCTGGCGACGGCGAATGCGGGGTTGATCACCGATATCATCGCCTGTCCGGGGCTCGACTATTGCGCGCTGGCCAATGCCCGCTCCATCCCGCTGGCGCAGGAACTATCGACTCGCTTTGGCAATGCCGAGAGGCAGGCTGATATCGGCGAACTGAAGATCAAGATCTCCGGTTGCATCAATGCCTGCGGCCATCACCATGTCGGCCATATCGGCCTTTTGGGGGTGGAAAAGAAGGGAGCCGAGCTCTATCAGATCACGCTCGGCGGCTCGGGCGACGAAAACACCTCGATCGGCGAAATCATCGGTCGCGGTTTCGAACCTGAAAAGGTGACCGATGCCGTCGAAACCATCGTCGACACCTATCTCGGCCTGCGCAACGCCAGTTCCGAGACATTTCTGGAGGCCTATCGGCGGGTCGGTCCGCAGCCGTTCAAGGATGCGCTCTATGGGCGAAACCAGCAGGAAGCGGCGTGATCCAGGCCCCGAGGAACAAGATGATGACGAAAATCTGGAAAGAGTCCGGCTTTGTGATCGATGATCCTTGGATCGTCGAGACGGAAGACAGCAAGGCCGGATCGAATGAAAAGCCGATTCTTGGTATCGATGCCTTTTTGGAAAAGGCATCCTGTGGGGATAGCGGGCTCGGCGTGCTGGTTAATCCGGCGGATGACATCGTGCGGCTGCACCCCTTCATCGACCAGATTTCTCTGGTAGCCGTGGCTTTTCCCGCCTTCAACGACGGTCGCGCCTTCAGCCATGCTTCGCTGCTGCGCACCCGCCTTGGCTATTCAAGAGAAATCCGGGCCGTCGGCGATGTGCTGATCGACCAGGTGCCGTTGATGCTGCGTTGTGGTATCGACAGCTTTGCCGTGACCAACGAGACGGCGCTCCGTCGTCTGTCCGAAAACCGTCTGCCGGGTATCGACAACCATTACCAGCCAACCGCCCGTCCTTCCGCGGAAGCAAACTCCTACAGCTGGCGCCGCGTTTCCTGACGGACTGCGACACAGTGCGACAGCGACCAGTTCTTAAAAAACCACTATAATTGGAATGCTATTGCTTCCAAAGCGCAACTGTTTGGAATATCCGCTGATATCCGAAGAAGTTTATCATTACAGGACCGAAGCCCAGATGAATGCTCCTGCCAAGATCAACGAGTTTGCCCCTGCAGTTCCGGCCGGCGTGTTTGCAGAGACGGTGACGGCTGTGAAACATTACACCGACCGTCTGTTCAGTTTCCGCATGACACGCCCGGCTGAATTCCGGTTCCGTTCGGGCGAATTTGCGATGATCGGCCTGATAATCGACGGCAAGCCGATCTACCGGGCCTATTCCATCGCAAGCCCGGCCTGGGACGATGAGCTGGAGTTCTTCTCCATCAAGGTCCCGGATGGTCCGCTGACCTCGCACTTGCAGGGCATCAAACCGGGCGATCAGGTGCTGATGCGCAAGAAGCCCACGGGCACGCTGGTGCTCGACGCCCTGACGCCGGGCAAGCGCCTTTACATGTTTTCGACCGGCACCGGCATCGCGCCGTTTGCAAGCCTTATCCGGGATCCGGAAACCTTCGAGAAATTCGAGGAAGTGATCCTCACGCATACGACCCGCGACGTGGCCGAACTGCAATACGGGTTCGACCTGATCGAGGAAATCCGCCATCACGAGTTCCTGTCAGAACTGGTGGGCGACAAGCTGCGCCACTATGCGACGGTGACACGCGAGGATTATCCCTTCAAAGGACGAATCACAAATCTCATCCGCGACGGCAAATTCTTCTCCGACCTCGGCCTTGCCAAATTGGACCCCTCCGTCGATCGCGGCATGATCTGCGGATCGACCGAAATGCTCAAGGAAACCAAGGAGTTGCTCGAGGCCGCCGGCTTGACCGAAGGCGCGAACAACAAGCCTGGCGAATTCGTCATCGAACGGGCCTTCGTTGGGTAGACGCTATGACGATCGCTAGAAGAGGGCGGCCGGTGGCCGCCTTTTTTGTGAGATCGGCACATTGAGCCGTATGTGTGGGAATGGCAAAGGCCGCCCGACTTTGCCGGTCCGCGGTCAACACCGACACATGTTACAGAAAGAAATAACCCTTTTGTAGCGTGACCGCATCGTCGAGATGGATGGCGAAGTCGGCGCGTTTGTCGCCGTTCACGTCCGCATAGATATAGCTGTCCGATGCGCCCGTCGAATATCGCAGCTCGCCCGCCTTGCCGGTGAACGCTGCCTTGGCGATGAAATTGAAGCCCTGATTGCCGGTCGTTGTCGTGTTGGCATCGATACCGGCCAGATAGATTCGGTCGCCCTGTGACCCCAGGAAATCCAGGATTGTATCGCGGCCTGTGGTCGCGACCGTCGAGTCCGCCGCTGATCTGAAGACAAAGATATCCGCGCCGGCTTCGCCTGCAAGGCGATCCGTTCCCTGTCCGCCCTCCAGCCTGTCATTGCCAGTGCCGCCAATGAGCGTGTCGTTTCCGGTTTCGCCGGTCAGCAAATCGTTGCCGGCGAAGCCCTGCAGAACGTTCGCAGCCTGATTGCCCATGATCTGGTCGTTGCCCGAACCACCCTTGACGTTTTCGATCAGGGAGCGGGTGTCGCCGCGATAGAGCAGGGCATTGTAGATATTGCCGCCTGCGTATCCTTCGTTCTGGATGCCGTCGAGGAATGCCAGCTGATCTTCACTGAACAACGAGGACATCCCGGGACGAAGATCGATCTTGAGGTTCGCCTTATAAGCAGTCAGGTCGAAGGTGTCCCTGCCGCCCCCATCCCAGATCGTCGCGAAGATGCGGTTTGCACCCGGCGCGATCGCAACAGCGCCGTCGACGATCGTCTGGCCGTTGCCCGGTGTCCATTTGTAGACGGTGTCACCGTTCTTCGTCGTGAAATCGGCCCCATACATCGTCTGGAGGGCTGCGATGTCGGCCATCATGAATGTCTGCGGCGCGCCGAATCCTTCATAGTCATAGCCTTCGACGGGATCGCCGACATAGCCGCTATATGTCATGACCGTGTATTCGACGGAATCGAATTTTGCGGGAACTGCCCCGTATTCATCTGCCTCATGGCCGTGTTTCAGGCCGAGCGCGTGCCCGAGCTCGTGGATCATCGTGTGCCAGGCGTAGTTTCCGGCCACTGGTTTGCGATAGTCGTTCTCGGTACCGGCATATTCGGTGCTGAACCAGACATCGCCGGCATTCTCATCCGTGCCGGGGTAATAGGCATAGGCCGTCGGCGAGGCGTCGTCCGACTGCGCAAAACGCAGTGTGGATGTCGCCGCCGTCCCAGCGGAAAAAGACAGGTTGGTGAAGCCTTCAACGGAGAAGCCGTCATTGGCGGATCCGCCGAAGGATTGCTCCATCGCAAACAGCGCTGCGTTTTTCTGCAGGGTGGATATAGCAGCAAAATTGTTCGACGCTTCGCTGATGCCGGGATAATGGCTGGCGCTCGTTGGAAAGGCGTAGGTGACCGAACTTGCCCAGGCAAAGCCGGACATGACCCCGTCTATGGTCTGATTGCCGGTACTTGAAACAAGTTTGATCGTTTTATTGATGCCAGTCATTCTAAAGATCCCCAAATATGCGCTGGCACTTTCTGCCCGATTCCAGCGTTGCCGTATATAAGCAACTAAAGGAACCTGTTAGTGACAGCGTGTCATACAAGCCTTGCCGAAGACTGGAGCCGATGCATCATGCTTGCGGATAGTCGCAATACCCTGCCGTTCGCGGCGCTTCTGTCCGTTCTCTTCGCTGCACTTTCCCCTGTGCATTCAGCAGCTCAGACGCCGGAAAAGACCGACGGTATCATGGCTCCTGGTCCCGACATCGAAGCGGCGGTAAAATCCGAATACGACCGGGCCGTCAGGAAGGGCACCCGCGAAGCTTACCACCGGTTTATCCGGCGTCATCCTGATCATCCGTTGGCTAACGAAGCGCGCGATAGGCTGGAAAAAGACGAGACAAAGTAACCGGGGAAACAGACTGCCGCTGCCGTCGCGAATAAACGTCATCGGGTATTCGTATGCTTTACAATAGCGGTTGACGAAGCTTTGCAGGCTTGCCAGTCTTGCCGCGGGGAGCCCGCATCGATCGGGCAGAGCGAGGAACGTTTCGTGAGCGCGGGGAGTCTATTGGTTTGGTCATTGATGGCCTTGGCGGGGCTTCTGGCCGTTCCGTCCGTCAGCCATACCAATGCCGGCACCACGATTTCCCTGATGGCCTCTTCGATGGCTTTTACAGGCATGGCGATTGCCCTGTTCATGGCGACGCGTCCGCCCTTCGTGGAGCGCCTTTTCGGCGGACTCGACCGCATCTATCGCACGCACCGCCGGGTCGGTATCACGGTCCTCATCCTGATCTTGGTGCATTATTTCGTGACACCTGATTTCAAGGGACTGTCGCTCACCAGCGGCTTGAACAGTCTGGCGGCAGAGGCGGGCGAATATGCTTTCTACGGATTTGTCGTCCTGCTGACGCTCAGTATCGTGAAAATCATCCCGAAAACGAAAATCGAGATACCCTATCATTACTGGCGGCTGACGCATCGATTTATCGGCCTGCTCTTCATCATGGTAGCGTTCCACCAGACCTTCATCAAGCGGCCCTATGACGGCACGGCAATGCTCGCGACCTATCTCAATATTTTTGCGATGATAGGCACGATCAGCTATATCTACACCCAGCTTTTCCCCTGGCTGCGCACCCGCACCTACGAAGTCTTCGACGTTGTCCGGCATGACGGCGCGACAGTGATCTCGGCGCGGCCGAAAGGACGGCCTCTCAAGGCCCGCCCCGGCCAGTTCGGGTTTTTCCGCGTCAACAAGCCGGGCCTGCGCGAGCCGCATCCTTTCACCATCGCCGGCCTGGATGCAGACGGGGTCGTCCGGTTCGCGATCAAACCGCTTGGCGACTTCACCAAGGCACTACGGGACAGTATCGCCGTCGGAGACAGCCTGAAGCTCGAGGGCGGATATGGGCATTTCAATCATCGCCGGGGCGGTAAAAAGCAGATCTGGCTTGCCGGCGGCATCGGGGTCACGCCGTTTCTCGCCATGGCAAAAAGCCTCACTGGCGACGAGGGCCAGGATATCCACATGGTCTATTGCGTGCGCGACCGCAGGGAGGCCATTGGCCTGGACACGCTCGAGGCCCAGGCGGAAAAATTGTCGAATTTCACTTTCAACCTGCACGATTCCAACACCGCCGGACGTCTCGATGCCGCCAAGCTTGCAGCCGCCAGCACGGTCGATCCCGCCGGCGCGGATCTCTGGTTCTGCGGCCCGCCGCTGCTGCGGATCGCCATTGAAAAAGGCCTGAAAGAACTGGGTAAAAAGCCGAGGCGTGTCGAGTTCGAACAGTTCGAGTTCCGATAAGCCTGCATTGTTGGTTATTTTTTATGAAGGGGACAGCCATGCGCATGTTCGATCGAGCAGTTCGGCATTTTACCGCTGGCCTGCCGCGCCATCTTATGGGATTGGCGGCTGTTTTGGCCGTTCTCATTCACTGTCCCGGCACAGCGTCCGCACGCGATCCTTTCGCCGAAGACGCCTATGCCACACACAAGTCGAACCCCGAAAACGGTAAATATCTGTTCAACGCGTCCGGCTGTGGCGCCTGCCATGGCTCGGGCAGCAATACCGAGCTTTTGTCGGGCGGGATGGAAATGGACACGGCGATCGGCAAATTCTACGCGCCGAACATCTCGCCCCATGCGAACGGCATCGGCGGATGGACCAATGCGCAGTTTCTCAATGCGGTCATGCAGGGGCTCGATCGCGACGGCAATCATCTTTATCCGGTCATGCCCTACACCTCCTATGGTGGCATGAAACCGGAAGACGTTCTCGACATCAAAGCCTATATCGATACGCTCCAGCAATCGGATGCTGTCTCGCAGGAGCACGAGATTGCCTTCCCCTACAGCCGGCAGACAACGATCACACTCTGGAAGCGCAGCCATTTCAATGTGCAAGCCTATCAGCCACGGGAAGAAACCCAGATGGAACGCGGCCGGTACCTGGTCGAAAATGTCGGCGGTTGCGGCGATTGCCACACGCCGCGCACGACCACCTATGGGCTCGACATGGAAAACGCCTATGCCGGGGAGAAAGGGCTGACGGGTGCGGTGGCTCCGGATATCACCAAGGCGCGGATGTCCACGCTTGCCTCGCCTGATGTCTTCACCGTCGGGCTCATCGAGGAGGGTAAAAAACTGTCCGGATCACCGCTCACGGACCCGGTCATGCGCGAAATCGCGCATGGTCTGAAGGCTCTGACGGAAAAGGACCGGACGGCCATCTACGCCTTCTTGGCCGACCGCGAGGTCAAGCCACCGGAGCCCGTCGGCCAATCCGCGACCGCGGTCTGCAAGGAATCCACGCCCGCATCGGCGCTGGCCGGTGACAACGCGGCGCTGGCAACCCAGGCGGATGCCTTCATCGGAAAATACTGCCGCAACTGCCATGGACCGGGCGAAAGCTCGCAGGGCAGCTATCCCGCCAGTGATCTCGCTTCCATCGCCGCCGACGCCACCTTCGTGGTGCCGGGCGATGCGGCGAAATCCCGACTGTTCACGTCGGTCACCAGCGGCCGGATGCCGCTTGGCAAACGCCCTTCGGCGGAAGAGGTGAAGAGCCTGGAAGACTGGGTCAACGGACTCAAGCAGTCCGACCTGCCAGATGCGGCGGCGGCAAAGCCCGACCGGACGCGTCCCATGCTCTCCTACGGCGATTTCATTGAGGCAGGCCTGAAGGATATTTCCAAGGTCGGCGAACTCGACCGCCAGTACATCCGCTATTTCTCCTATCGCAATCAATACAATGGCATGATGAGCTGCGAAGAAGACAAGACGTTCATGAAGCGCATGGACGTTCTGGCGGGCGGTTTCAAGAAGATGCTCAACTCGCTGTCCTATGGCCCCAAGCTGGTTTTGCCGCAGGAGGTCGAAGGCACGAACGGCCTGATGGTGCGGGTCGATCTGCGTGATCTCCAGTGGACGGCGGAAGACTATAACTTCCTGATCACGCAGTATTTCTATGGTGTCGATCCGGCGAGCGATGCGTCGCTGCTGGCTTTGACGAAAGAGACCGACACGGTCCTCCCGATCATGCGCGTCGATTGGTTCATGGCCAATGCGGCAAAGCCGAAAGTGTATAACCAGCTGATGAAGCTGCCGACCCATATCCGTGACCTGGAAAAGCGCTTCCAGATCGACGTGGACGAAAATATCCGCCGTCGCCAGGTCTTGAGGGCAGGCTTCGCCGATGGTTCTTCCGGCGTGTCCGATCACAATCGCATGCTGGAGCGTCACGACATGCCGTTCGGCGGATATTACTGGAAGTCCTATGATTTCGGCGGCGATGTCGGCAAGCAGGTTCTCAAGCGTTTCCCGCACGGGCCGAAGGAAATCGAGCCTCTGGATGCCGGCCTGACATCGTTCGAGCATGACGGAGGTGAAATGATCTTCTCCCTGCCCAATGGTCTCCAGGGCTACTACCTCTCCACGGCCGAGGGAAAACAGCTCGATGTCGGCCCGACCTCTATCGTCTCGTTCCGCGAGCGCCCGATCGGCAAGGGTGTCGAGATCACCAATGCACGGTCTTGCTTCGATTGCCACGCCAATGGCATTCTGTCGAAACGCGACCAGCTCCGCGAGCATATCGAGACCTCGACGCTGTTCAGCAAGGATCAGCAGGCCGTGCTGCTCGACATGTATGTGCCGCAGGAAGAGCTCGATGCCGCTTACAACAAAGACCGGCAGCGCTTCGTCGATGCTCTGGTGAAACTGGGGGTAACCGAGCCGACGCCCGATGGCAGCGCCCAGAGCATGCAGGCACCCGGCAATACCGAACTCGTTACCTATTTTGCCGACGAATATGAGGACGAACTCGATTTCGAGGCCCTGGCGGCGGAATTCGACATGAAGCCCAAGGAGTTTTCAGCCGCGATCAAGCGGGTGGAAGACAGAGACGCGCTTCGGCTTGGCATCGACTGGATCACCATCCTCGAATCCGGCGGCACCATTCCGCGCTCCGAAGTCGAGCAGCAGTTTCCGCTTCTGCTTTCGCCGCTGATGCAACTGAAGCCGCTCGATACAACGACGGTGCGCGTGGCGGCGTCGGTGAGAACCGAGGAGGTGGCTGGCCAGACGGCGCATCAGACGCCGGTCCAGGCGGAAACCATTCAGGCGGCAACACCGGCATACCGCCAGGAAAAGCCTGCCGAAAACAAGCTGGAATTGGCGCTGCACGTATCCTCGACCTCCGCCAGGGTCGGAGACCTGCTGTCGTTCGAACTGAGTACCAACAAAGCCTGTGAGTTGCAGGTGCTCTATGTCGAAGAGACGGGAAATGTCGAGGTCATCCCCGATGTCATGATCGGCAACACCACCCTGCAGGTGGGCGAGCGGCGGCAAATCCCGCAGCCGGGAACCGGCAACCTGACCTTCGATACGCCGGCGCCGGCCGAGACGATGATCGCCTTTTGCCGCGAGGGTGGGTTGGGCGCCCAGAAACTGACTGCCGAGCGCGCGCGTCAGCTGGTTGCGGATTCCCACATGCCGCCAACACGCGGTCTCGCCATCAATCTGGCCGATCAGGCGCGGCAGGATAAGGGGGCGAGCGGCCTTCAGGTGGTGACCTTCGAAATTAAATGACGCACCAAGCCGGCCGTCACGTCGCGGCCGGCCCGGATTTTTATCAATGTCTCGGGGGAGTTGCCGGAATGAAAAGATTGCTGGTCCTGTCGTTTGTGACCGTTTTGGCGAGCACCGGCACGGCAACCGCCTGTGATGCGCTGGCAAAGGTGGCGGAAGCCGCCAATGCCGGCAACGAAGCGCTGGCCCTCGAAATCGGCGCTGCAGCGACGCCGGACTGCACAGCCGATGACAAGGTAATGATCGGCCGCATCGCATCCCTTGCTGCGTTCAACCGGATCGTTGCTGCCGTCGGGCAGGGTGCCAATCTCAAGGATTTCGAACAGGAACTGGAAGCGATCCGCATGAGGAATTCCGCGCCGTGGCAGGTGTACGACGCGTTGGCCGACATCAATCGCGACGGGCGCATGTACGAGGCCGCAGCGCGGTATTACCAGCTGGCGCTTGAGGATGCCGCCAACGAGGTGCTCACTCCAACCTGGATGGCACCGGACGAGAAATATATCGCACGGTTGGACCGCATGGCGACCGAGATGCGGCTGGCCGCGCCCCGGCCGGTCAAACTGTCCATGCGCGGCGGCTGTAAGGTCAGCTATCGCGGCGTTGCATTGAAGAAGAAATCCACCCCGGTGCGGTATGTTTTCGGAACGGCCGAGTTCACTCCGGAAGGACTGGAATCAGCCCGAGACCTCTCGGAATGCCTGAAGTCGGTCAAGCCGAGGATGATTACGCTGATCGGGCACACCGATCCGGTCGGCGGGGCTGAAGCCAACCGCGTCCTATCGCTGGCAAGGGCCGAGGCGCTGGGGGAGTATCTCGTTGGCGAAGGCTTCGCCGGGGAATGGAAGACGATCGGCAAGGGCGAGGACGATCCCTTCGAGCCGGACGATGCCAGCGCCTATGACCAGGAAACGCTCCATCAGATGTATCGCCGTGTCGAAGTCGATCTGGAGAACTGACATGGTGCGCGGCCTTCTTCTCGCTCTTGCCCTGTGCACTGTGACAGCCAGTGCGGCTTCCGCCAGGACCTACGCCTTGGTCGTCGGCGTCGATGCCTATCCCCATGACGTCAGTCTCGACGGCGCGGTCAAAGACGCGAAGGATGTCGAAGGTGCCCTGCGGCGCGTCGGCACGGACAAGATCCAGAGCTTTTTCGATGCTGCGGCCCGCAAGGACGATATCCGTGCCGCCTGGACGGATTACGTCGCGTCCTTGGGCGACGGCGATACCATCATCTTCACCTATGCCGGCCACGGCGCGCAGATGCCGGAACTCGTGGACGGTGACGAAGCGGACGGTCTCGATGAATTCCTTCAACTGCCGGGTTTCGATCGCAGCCGGGCCGAAGAGACTGGGCGCGAAATCATTGTCGACAACGAACTGAACGCCTGGTTCGCGGAGGCGGAGGCTCGGGGTATCAAAGTCCTGTTCGTCTCGGACAGCTGTTTTTCCGGCGGAATGAGCCGGGCGTTTTCCGGAAAGACGCGGCTGGCCCAGGCGGTGAAAATCAAGCTGCAACCGCCGTCGGAAGATGCCGTCGCCGGGGCGAAGGTCAAGGAGGCGCAATTCGGTCGCGTCACGGTTCTGGCCGCCTCACTGGAGAGCCAACCCTCACCTGAGGTCATTATCAACGGCGAGGCGCGCGGCGCGTTGAGCTGGAGCTTTGCCCGGGCGATCGAAGGATCGGCCGACCGCAATGGCGACGGCAGCATGTCTCGGCTGGAGCTGGAGGATTATGTTTTCGCCAATGTGAAGCACCAGTCGGAAGCCCTGCAAGTGCCGAACTTCACGCCGCAGATCCCGCGTTCGGAGGATGAAGTGGTTATGCCCTTGACCCGCAGCGCGGTGGCAACTGGCGATCTGTCTGCTCAAAAAACCCGAAAGCGGGTTGGAGAGACAGGCTGGACCGGGAAACTTTCGCTGACCGTGACCGGATCGGCGATCATCCCGCAAAACACCGGTGGCCAGGGTATAGCTTATCGATGGGACGCAGCATCCGGTGTTTTTTACACGCCGAACGGCGATGTGGCGGGCGAGAATATCGGCGAAAGCAATATTCAGGACGTGGTCGACAAATTCGTTCTTCTGGATTTTCTCAAAGCCATGGCGGCACAGAACCCTGGGACCGTATCGCTGACGCCCCGGAAGGATATCTATGCTGCCGGGGACCGGATCTCCTTCGATGCGCCGGCCTCCGGCTACAGGAACATGATTGTTTTCAATCTGGCCAATACCGGCGAGGTGCAGCTTCTCGACGTGCAGGCCGAGGGTACGGAAAGCCATGCATTCAAGCTTAGCGATCTCCAGGTCGTCAAGCCCTTCGGTGCCGACCATCTGATCACCATCGCGACCAACGAACCGGTCGATGCTATCGGTGTTGCGCTGACGGGCAAAACGATCGATGCCGCGCAGGTGCTGAAGCTTCTGATGGGGCGGATCGACGGCACGGATACGAGCGTTTCGATCCAGCCGCTCTATACCCGGGAAAGGCTTTGATGACGTCGCTCAAAACAGGACTGTTCATCTTGGTTGCCATGGTGTTGTGGTCACCTGCCGCAAAGGCTGAGGACCGGGCGCTGCTGATCGGGATCGGAACCTATGAGAGCCTGCCGCAGGAGATGTTTCTGCATGGACCGAAAAACGATGTCCGCGCCATGCAAGCACTGCTCACCGGAACGCTGTCGTTCAGGCCGGAGGCGATCCGCGTCCTCACAGACGATCAGGCGCGCCGGGACGCCATCCTTTCTTCCGTGAGGGAATGGCTGATCGCAGGGACAAAGCCCGGAGACCGCGTCTATCTCTATTTCTCCGGCCATGGGCTCCAGGTCAAGGACGCCGACAAGGACGAAGAGGACGGGATGGATGAAGCTCTCTCGACCTATGACATCAAGGCCGGCGAAGCGGATTGGACGAATGTCATTCTCGATGACGAGCTGGAGGCATTGCTCGCCGAAATGAAGGGCAGGGTGGTGACGCTGGTGGTCGATGCCTGCCATTCTGGAACCATCTCGCGCGCGCTGTCTGCCCAAACGCAGACCGGTATGAGCGGCGCCCGCTATCTCCCGCGTCCGTTTGCCAAAACCACCAAGGCCAGCGCCACCCGCGGCCTGCGAATCGACCTGGGCGTTGTCGATAAACCGGCCGAGATAACCGAGGGCGGGGTTACGGCCTGGAGCGCCGCAGCCCCCTATCAGGTCGCCTGGGACGATGTCCGCCTGCCGATCGAGGATCGCCACGGCGTCTTTACGTCGGCCTTTGTCGCGGGCTTCAAACCCGCAGAGGCTGACGGAAATGCCAATGGGCTCGTCAGCAATGCAGAGCTCTTCGAATATGTGACTGCGAAGTCGAAGGAATATTGTTCGGGTCAGGAGAACTGTGACAATCTCGATCCGCAGCTGGAAGGCAAACCGGAAGCGCTGGGCACAAGCGTAGCCGAACCAGAGCGCCAGAATACCGGGCAGCCAGTCTATCAGGATGCGGCGGTCAACACCGGCTCGACCCCTGTGTACATCGCGGCAGATCCCGTAGAGGCCGTTGGAGACATCGTTGGCAAGGTGGAGACGGGCGATGTGACGATGGCGCTTGACACCGGGCCAGTGTTGAAGAACGGCCAGCCGTTCAAAATTTCCGTAACAAGTTCCCATGATGGTCATCTTGTTCTTCTGGATGTCGACAGCCAAGGCATCGCAACGCAGATTTTTCCGAACGAAGCCGCCCAGAAGATTACGCCGCTGACAGCGGGAAAGACTCTGACAATTCCCGACGATTATTATGGGTTTGATTTCGAGGCGGACGGCAGCGGCGAAAATGTGCTGGTCGCGATCGTCGTTGCCGATGATCTCGATCTGAAGGATATAGCCCCGGCCGCGCAGGGTCTGAGCGCAGAACTCGATGCGCGCAAAAGCCTGAGCGAGATCGTCGACAGGCTACAGAAAACATGGACCGGTGACGCTGAAAACCGCGGCATCCATTGGTCGATCGGGACCCTGAAATACCGGATCCAGTAAAGTGCAGGATAAAAGAAAGAGGCTCGCGACGTCTGTCACGGGCCTCCTTCCTTTATAAGTTGGACCGCGTGTCAGTGCAAAATCTGGCTGAGGAAGAGCTTGGTCCGCTCATGCTGCGGATTGTCGAAGAAGGCGGCCGGTTCATTCTGCTCTACGATCTGCCCCTGGTCCATGAAGATGACCCGGTTGGCCACCTGGCGTGCAAAGCCCATTTCGTGGGTGACGCAAAGCATGGTCATGCCTTCTTCCGCAAGCCCGACCATGGTGTCGAGCACCTCCTTGATCATTTCCGGATCGAGCGCCGATGTCGGCTCGTCGAACAGCATGACGCGCGGGTTCATGCAGAGCGAGCGGGCGATGGCGACGCGCTGCTGCTGGCCGCCCGAGAGCTGTCCCGGATATTTGTTCGCCTGTTCCGGGATCTTGACGCGCTTCAGGAAGTGCATCGCGACCTCTTCGGCCTGCTTCTTCGGCATCTTGCGGACCCAGATCGGTGCCAGGGTGCAGTTTTCCAGAATCGTCAGATGCGGAAAGAGGTTGAAGTGCTGGAACACCATGCCGACCTCGCGACGCACCTCGTCGATCTTCTTGAGATCGTTGGTGAGTTCGATGCCATCGACGATGATCGTGCCCTTCTGGTGTTCTTCCAGCCGGTTGATGCAGCGGATCATCGTCGATTTTCCAGAACCCGACGGGCCTGCAATAACGATCCGCTCGCCGCGCATGACCTTCAGGTTGATGTCGCGCAGGACGTGGAAGTCCCCGTACCATTTGTTCATCCCGACGATTTCGACGGCGACGTCGGTCGCGGAGACCTGCATTTTTGCCGGTGCGGCTTCGTTTGCCATTCTATTTCCCCTTGTTTTATCTTTTGTGCCCGGTGTCGAGACGCCGTTCGACGAACGCCGAATAACGCGACATACCGAAGCAGAATATCCAGAATACGAAACCAGCGAAGATCAGACCCGTCAATGGTGTGACGGGCGTGATCCATGTGCTGTCCCCAAAGCTCGCCTTGACGATGCCGAGCAGGTCATACATGGAAATGATCGTGACCAGCGAAGTGTCCTTGAACATGCCGATGAAGGTATTGACGATGCCGGGAATGACCAGCTTGATCGCCTGCGGCAGGATGATGAAGGTCATCTTGGCGAAGTAGTTGAGGCCGAGCGCGTCGGCCGCCTCGTACTGCCCTTTCGGAATGGCCTGCAAGCCGCCGCGAATAACCTCCGCCATATAGGCAGAGGCAAAGATCGAAACGCCGATCAGCGCCCGCAGGAACTTGTCGATATTGTTGCCCGGACTCAGGAAAAGCGGCAAAAGCACGCTTGCCATGAAGAGAACGGTGATCAGCGGCACGCCGCGGATCAGTTCGATGAAGACGACGCAGAAGGTCTTTACGATCGGCATTTTCGACCGCCGCCCGAGAGCCAGCATGATCCCCAGCGGAAAGGACACGGCAATCCCGATGAAGGACAGGATCAGCGTCACCATGAGGCCGCCCCACAATGACGTCTCCACGTGCCGCAGGCCAAAATAGCCGCCGAGCAGGACGAAATAGGCAACGATCGGCAGGACGATCAGAAGCAGAATGGCGTTCAGCCCCTTGCGCGGTGCTTTCGGCATCAGGAAGGGGATGAGAAGCGCGACACCCAGAGCCAGGATCAGGAGAGGGCGCCAGAGTTCGTCGCGCGGATAGGAGCCGAACATGAACTGCACGAAACGGTCGCCGACATAAGCCCAGCATGCGCCAGTCCAGCCATCCGGCTGGATGCCACCCTGAGCCACCGTCGTGCAGAAGGTCCGGTCCGTGCCCTGCCAGACGGCTGACAGAAAGAGCCAGTCGAGAATCGGGGGGATGTAGTACAGCACCGCCAGGATGGCGATGATGCTGAGCACGCTGTCCAGCGGCGTCGCGAAAAGATTCTTCCTCAGCCATCCCACGATCGTGGAATCAGCCATCGGCGGCTTTTCGGGCGCCAGGAATTCGCGGCGGACATAGTTCACTTTTTCAGCCATATCAGCGCTCCACCAATGCCATCTTGGCGTTGAACCAGTTCATGAATAATGAGGTCACAAGGCTGATCGAAACATAAAGGAGCATCCAGATCGCAATGATTTCGATCGAATGTCCCGACTGGTTGAGAATGGTCCCGCCGATCGCCACGAGGTCGGCATAACCGACGGCGACAGCGAGCGAGGAGTTCTTCACGAGGTTGAGATATTGCGACGTCAGCGGCGGAATGATGATCCGCATCGCCTGAGGCAGAACGACAAGCCGCGTGGTCAACCCCGGGCGAATACCCAGCGCGTATGCGGCTTCGGTCTGGCCCTTGGACACGCCGCGAATGCCGGCCCGGACGATTTCGGCGATGAAGGACGCCGTGTAGAGCGACAGTGCCAGATAAAGCGCCAGGAATTCAGGCCCGATCACCATGCCGCCCCGCATGTTGAACGAACCCGGGATCGGGTAATCAAAGGACAACGGCATGCCGGCGAGGAGGAAAACCACGGCCGGCAAAAGAATAAGAAGCGCCAGATTGATCACCAGCAGGGGTGGCCGCTTGCCCGTCTTGCGCTGCTGCGCGTTCGCCCAGATGGTAAACCCGATGGCGGCGATGACGCCGATCGCAATGGCGACAAGGACGTAGGAGAAGCCCTCGCCAAAAATCGGAGCGGGGGAATAGAGGCCGCGGTTGCTTATAAAGAAGATCTTGCTCGGATCGTCTTTCACCTGCTGGAAAAGGGAGCGCACATTCGGCAGCAGCGCGAGCACGCCGAGATACCAGAAGAAAATAACCAGAAGCGGCGGAATGTTGCGGAAGATCTCGACATAGACAGTGCAGAGACGGCCGATCAGCCAGTTGCGGGAGAGGCGGCCAATACCGATCAGAAGCCCCACGATCGTTGCTGTGACGATGCCGCAGACCGCCACCACCAGCGTGTTGACCAGACCGACCTTCAGCGCTTGAAAATAGGTTGAGTCGGCGGAGTAGGGCAGCAGCGACTGGGCCACGTCGAAACCGGCTCGGCTGTTGAGGAAGCCGAAGCCGGCGCTCATATTGGCGCGGGCAAGATTTTGCGCGGCGTTTGTCGCGGCGTAGTAGACGGCGCCGACGATGAGAACCAGCGTCAGGACCTGGTAGATGATGCTTCTTAAAGCAGGATTATAGAGCAGCGAAGACGATGATCGGTCTTCGCCAGCGCCTGGACGGGCGTCGGTTGCAGCCATGATAGATCCCCTGTCGGTTCACCCTTTTTTCCGGGTGTTTCCAAAAGGAGAGGCGGGCAAGCCGCCCCTCCGTAGTCTGTGTGGCCAACCGCTTAGCGAATTGGCGGAGCGTATTGCAGACCGCCCTTGTTCCACAATGCGTTCAGGCCGCGCTCAATTTTCAGCGGAGACCCTGCGCCGACATTGCGTTCGAAGCTCTCGCCATAATTGCCAACGGCCTTGACAATCTGTACTGCCCAATCCTTCGGCAAGCCGAAGTCCGCACCGAGTGTCGAATCGGCCTCTTCACCGAGGAAACGCTTGATATCCGGATTCTCGGACTTCTTCATTTCCTCGACATTTGCCTGCGTGATGCCGAACTCCTCGGCTGTCACCATCGCGTAATGGGCGAAGGAAACAACGTCGAACCACTTCGAATCGTTCTGGCGAACGGCCGGGCCAAGCGGTTCCTTCGAGATGATTTCCGGGAGAACCATGTGATCGTCCGGATTGGCCATCTTCAGGCGGATCGAATAAAGGCCCGAAGCGTCCGTGGTGTAGACATCGCAACGGCCTGCATTGTAGGCCGCGTCGGCTTCGTCCTGAGCTTCAAAGACGACCGGCTTGAATTCCATCTTGTTGGCGCGGAAATAGTCGGCGAGATTGAGTTCCGTCGTCGTTCCCGACTGAACGCAAACCGAAGCGCCGCTGAGCTCGAGCGCGGATTTGACGTTCAGTTCCTTCTTCACCATGAAGCCCTGGCCATCATAATAGTTGATGGCGCGGAAGTCGAAACCGAGCTGGGAATCGCGGCTGGCGCTCCACGTCGTGTTTCGTGCCAGCATATCGACTTCGCCCGACTGCAATGCCGGAAACCGGTCCTTCGCGGAAAGGGGGGTGAATTTCACCTTGGTCGCATCACCGAAAACAGCTGCGGCAACGGCCTTGCAGATGTCGATATCAAGTCCTGCCCAGTTGCCCGACGAATCCTGTGCGCCGAAGCCGGCCAGGTTCGAGCCATTGACGCCGCATTGAACGAACCCTTTTGCTTTCACGTCATCGAGGGTTGCACCGGAAGCCGCCTGCGTGCCGATCCCCATAACGGCGGCGCCGACCAGCGCCGTCAGAATTCTTTTTGCCATTTTTTAGAACCTTCTTCTGTTGTCTTATTCTTGTCCCATGCCGCTGCCTGACCAGGCGCAAGCACAGCCCCCGCCACCCTCCTGGCGCGAGTGATGTCTATCACATTCCCAAAACAGCGCAGGGTCAAGCCGCCTTGCTTCTTTTCTAGGCCGCACAGTGAAAAACGTTGAAAACGCAACATGATTAAGCAATTTAACAAGGTGGGAAGCACTTTTCTGTTTAAAAAACCGTCAAAACCGGAATTTTTGAAGGTCGCCCGCTTGCGGGGATATTCCGCGCTTGACCTGCTTGCCATGCGCGCAGACAAGAAGCGCATCTGAGATTTCGCACGGAACTTTTGAATGAACGACAAGAAGAGCTTCCTGGCTGGCGCCGGCGCCAACACGCGGCTGGCCCATATCGGCAACGATCCCTCCGACTATTTCGGCTTCGTCAATCCCCCGGTCGTCCATGCCTCGACGGTGCTTTTCCCCGACGCCAGGACGATGGAGACCAGAGCGCAACGCTACACCTACGGCACGCGCGGGACGCCGACCACCGACGCGCTTTGCGAAGCCATCGATGTGCTTGAGGGTTCGGCCGGCACCATCCTTGTGCCGTCCGGTCTTGCGGCGGTGACGGTCCCCTTCCTGGCTTTCCTGTCGTCAGGCGACCATGCGCTGATCGTTGATTCGGTTTATTTTCCAACCCGTCACTTCTGCGACACGATGCTGAAAAGACTGGGTGTCGCGGTGGATTACTACGATCCTATGATCGGCGCTGGCATCGAAAGCCTGATCAAACCCAATACCCGGCTTGTGCACACTGAAGCGCCCGGTTCCAATACGTTCGAAATGCAGGATATCCGGGCGATTTGCGCTGCCGCTCATCGTCACGGCTGCATCGTCACCATGGACAACACCTGGGCGACGCCGTTGTATTTCAAGCCGCTCGACCACGGCGTGGATATCTCGATCCATGCGGCGACGAAATATCCGTCCGGTCACTCGGATATCCTGCTGGGAACCGTTTCCGCGAATGCGGCCCATTGGGCACAATTGAAGGAAGCCAATATCACCCTGGGCGTCTGCGTTTCGCCCGACGACAGCTATCAGATCCTGCGCGGATTGCGCACCATGGGCGTAAGGCTGGACCGACATCAGGAGAGCACGCTGAATATCGCCCGCTGGCTTGAAGAACGGGCGGACGTGGCGAGCGTGCTGCACCCGGCCTTGCCGAGCTTTCCGGGTCATGAACTCTGGAAGCGGGATTTTACCGGCTCAAGCGGAATTTTTTCCGTCGTATTGAAGGCCGATCAACCCGAGCAGTTCAAGCCCAAGGCGCATGCCTTCCTCGACGCTCTCAAACTGTTCGGGCTCGGCTATTCCTGGGGCGGCTATGAAAGCCTCGCCGTGCATGTCGGCCTGTCGGATCGCAAAATCTGCAAGGCGCCGGTTGAAGGCCCGGTCATCCGCCTGCAGATCGGTCTTGAGGATGTCGCCGACATCCGCAAGGATATCGAAGCCGGCCTTGCTGCCGCACAGGCCGTTTCCGCCTAATCGCGGGGACGGTAGCCGTAGAGCCAGTCAAGGTCCGCGGCCAGCTTTTTCGGCGATCGCATCGACAGAAGAAGGTCGCGACCGAGACGCACCGGTCCGCTTGCATGATAGACGAAGCGGTTGAAGGAGCCGCGTGAGCGAACGCGGGCAATCCGATGGATGCGGTGGTTTGCGAAGGCGGAAAGCGTCTCGCCGCGGGCGGTGAATGCTGCGAGTTCGAAAGCGTCCTCTATGGCCATGGCGGCACCCTGCGCCGCAAAGGGAAGCATGGCATGCGCCGCATCGCCGATCAGCACGGCGCGGTCGTCATCGGCCCAGCCGCCGGTTCGCATTTCGTAAAGCGGCCAGAATGTCGGCGCTGCTCCTCCCATCATGGTCCTTACATCGTCATGCCAGCCGGAGAAGGCGTCCAGCATCTGCTGTCGTTTTGCCGAACCGGGCATGTCATGCGGTGTGTCCGGCTCGGAGGCCTGCGTGATTGCGACGATATTGAAGCGCTGATGCGCCAACGGATAGGTTACGACATGCGCGCCGCGGCCAAGAAAGGCGGTCACTTTCGCGGAGTCGAGAAGTCCGGGTGTTTCGCCTTTTTCCAAAGTGAACCGCCATGCAACGAATCCGGAATATTGTATTGTGCCAGCGTCTTGGATTGTTTTCCTGATATTCGACCTTATCCCGTCGGCACCGACGACAAAGCGTGGTTGGCGACCTGAAACTCCAGCGAGTTCGTCGGGCACGGAGGGGTCGACCAATGTGCCGAGGTGGAGGCGGCAAAGCGGCTCGTCGCGGATTGCGGCTAGGAGCACGTGCTGGAGGTCGGCTCTGTGAAGAACGCCGTAAGGATAGTCCCAGCGTTTCCGCGAAAAGCCGCCGGCGGGGACGCTGGCGATGGTGCGGAGAGAAGAGCCGTCCACGAGGCAAATGGATGAGGGTTCGTTCCAGACTTCTTCGAGAGCCCGCTCAAGCCCGAGTGCGAACAGGATGCGGGTCGCATTCGGGGAGAGTTGCAAGCCTGCGCCGACTTCGCTGAGGGCAGAGGTTTTCTCGAATATATCGGTTGCGATGCCCTTGCGGGCAAAACACAAAGCGGCGGTAAGACCAGCGATGCCGCCGCCAACGATGGCGACCGACGCGCCCTGTGCCATATGTCTTACTTTCGAGGATGTGTTCAGGCCGCCCTGGTGCTGAAGGTGCAGCCGTCTGGTGCTGTCTGGTCCGCGTGCAGGGCGCCATTGTAACGGTAGAGCGTCGAACAGTAGGAGCAGACCTTTTCATTGTCGTCGCCCATGTCGATGTAAATATGCGGATGATCGAACGGAACGGATGCGCCGGTGCACATGAATTCCTTCACGCCGATTTCGATCACCGCGTGACCGCCGTCGTTCTGAAAGTGAGGGATACCGTGCCCTGCCATGTCATGCTCCGCTTGCGTGTTCTGAAGAAGAAAATCGAATTTGGTGGCACCATAGAAAGCTTTGCGCAAAATGTGTAGCGGCAAACAGAACACGGCGGTGCGTTTTTTGCCATAGCCGGGCTTTCCCTTGACGGCCCCGGCTCATAAGCTCGGTTGACACAACAGGACTGTTCCATGGACTTGAACCCTCCGCTTTTTTCCACATTCGTGCATGATGACCTGACGGTCGCTTATTTTGACGAGGGCGATCCCTCCGGCTTTCCGATCCTGCTCATTCACGGGTTCGCATCGAGCGCAAACGTCAACTGGGTTTATCCTGGCTGGCTGAAAACACTGGGCGACGCGGGCTACAGGGTGATCGCGCTGGACAATCGCGGCCATGGCGCAAGCGACAAGCCGCATGATCCTGCCGCCTATACACCGAACCTCATGGCTTCGGATGCCATCGCCCTTCTCGATCATCTGGGAATTCCGAAGGCGCATGTCATGGGTTACTCCATGGGCGCCCGCATCTCGGCCTTTATGGCGCTCGCTCATCCTCACCGTGTCCGGTCACTCGTTTTCGGAGGGCTGGGTATCGGCATGATAGACGGGGTCGGCGACTGGGACCCGATCGCGGAGGCGCTGCTTGCACCGTCTCTGGAAATGGTTACGCATGATCGTGGTCGCATGTTCCGGGCTTTTGCGGACCAGACGAAAAGCGACCGCCTGGCGCTCGCCGCCTGCATTTCGACATCGCGGGAACTTTTGTCCGCGCATGACATGGCGCGCCTTTCCATGCCGGTTCTGATCGCCGTCGGGACGAAGGACGAGATTGCGGGCTCGCCAAAGGAACTGGCCGCGCTTATCGCTGACGCACAGGCTCTGGATATTCCGGGCCGCGATCACATGCTCGCCGTCGGCGACCGTGTGTTCAAGAAAGCCGCGCTCGATTTCCTCGCGGCAACCGAACATCGATAGGCCGCCGCGCTTTGGGGGCACATTTCGACATTCCGATGCTCAAGGCATTTATGTCATCGGTGATTTAGATTATATCCATGCGCAAGAGTGACACGAAGGAGAGTGGCTATGGCCGCGAGAACTGACATGCGTCCGGTCGAGGCTGTTCAGATCATGGACCCGATCTGGGACACGCTGCAGGACGAGGCGCGCATTGCGGCTCAGCACGATCCCCTGCTGGCGGCCTTTCTCTATTCGACCATCATCAACCAGCGCTCCCTCGAAGACGCGGTCATCTATAGGATCTGCGAGCGGCTCGATCATCCCGATCTCCAGGCCAATCTGCTGCGCCAGACCTTTGCCGAAATGCGGGAGGACTGGCCGGAATGGGGGACGATCCTGCGCGTCGATATCCAGGCAGTCTATGATCGCGACCCGGCGTGCACTCGGTTCCTGGAGGCGATTCTGTACTTCAAAGGTTTTCACGCCATCCAAACGCATCGGCTTTCGCACTGGCTGCTCAATCGCGGACGCCGCGATTTTGCGCTTTATCTGCAGAGCCGCTCGTCGTCTGTCTTCCAGACCGACATCAATCCGGCCGCCCGGATCGGCAAGGGTATCTTTCTCGATCATGCGACAGGGCTTGTCGTCGGCGAGACCGCGGTCATCGGCGACAACGTCTCCATCCTGCATGGCGTGACGCTGGGGGGCACCGGCAAGGAGGGCAGCGATCGCCATCCGAAGATCGGCAACGGCGTGCTGATCGGCGCTGGCGCGAAAATCCTCGGGAACATTCACATCGGGCATTGCTCGCGCGTCGCGGCAGGCTCGGTCGTGCTGAAGGGCGTGCCGCCGAAGACCACGGTTGCCGGTGTTCCCGCCCGCGTCGTGGGTGAGGCCGGATGTTCCGAGCCGTCCCGCTCGATGGATCAGTTGCTGGTGTCGTTCGAGATCTGACCGCATCAATCCGGCTTGCGGCCGCTAAAGGGGTTTACACCGCTTGAGCCCCCGTGCGAAAAGCGGCGCAAATCAAACACGCATGGAGACACGTCTTGAAGCCCGAAGAAATCAAAAAGCTCGAAGCTTATTTCAAGCGCACGTTCAACCAGGCAATGGTCATCAAGGCGCGTCCCAAGAAGGATGAATCTGCCGAGGTTTATCTCGGCGATGAGTTCCTGGGTGTGGTCTTCCGTGACGAGGAAGACGGGGAACTCTCCTACAATTTCTCGATGGCCATTCTCGACATCGATCTCTAGAAAATTTTCATCCCAAAGTGCATGCACCTCACCCGGATTGTATTTCAGGCCGGGTTTTTGATGAAATGACATTTTACGAATTTCCACGGCAGCATGCGAAGGCACCGCCCGATTTCATCACAGTGTTGCACTGGCCGTGCTTTGTTGCGCTGCACCTTATATTGACTTTATTGTGCAGTGCACATAAAGTCGAGCTATTGCGGGTGCGTCAACAAAGGAGCAGGCGATGTTCAATTTCGAAGATGCCAACAAGAAAAATAAAGAAGCAATGGACGCTATGCTGAAAACCTACGCGGATATGACAAAGGCATTTCAGGCTATTGCCACCGAAGCCACGGACTACTCCAAGAAAGCGTTCGAAGACAGCGTTTCCCACATCGAGAAGATCAGCACTGTCAAGAGCGTCGAGGCTGCGCTCGAACTTCAGACCAATTATCTGAAGTCGACCTATGAAGGCTACGTCGCCGAAGCGACGAAGATCAGTGAAATGTATGCCGGGCTCGCCAAGGACGCCTACAAGCCTTACGAAGCGCCGATCGCGAAAGCGACCAGCGTGGCCAAGAGCGCTGTTGCAGCCTGACGATCGGCACATTTTCGAGTTCGGAACCGGCTGCGGCGCCCCGCAGCCGGTTTTTTGTTGTCTGCGCGCCGCTTCCGTACACCGGTGCCGAGAAACTTGGTCAATCTTGGGCTTCATGACGCAAATATGATTGCAGTACCGGCGAACAGCCTTAAAATCTGAAAACGAACCACTAGATTATGTGTCGAACAGGCCGCTGGCACCTCCCAAGCATTTGCGGCTGGACAAGGGAATGAAGTAGAATGATCGCCATGCCGATCCGGATGCAAAAAGACAGCGACGGGGATGGGGGCAATGCCAATCGCGGCACATCCGTCATTACCCGGACAAAGCCGAAGACCAAACAGCCTAGCCTTTACCGCGTCCTGCTTTTGAACGACGACTATACGCCGATGGAATTCGTGATTCACATTCTGGAGCGTTTTTTTCAGAAGGATCTCGAAGCGGCGACATTGATCATGCTGCACGTTCACAATCACGGCGTGGGTGAATGCGGCGTGTTCACCTACGAAGTTGCCGAAACCAAAGTGACGCAGGTGATGGATTTCGCCCGTCAGCATCAGCACCCGCTGCAATGCGTCATGGAAAAGAAATGAGGAACTGACGTGCCAACATTTTCGACAAGCCTTGAGAAGGCACTGCATCAGGCCCTGACGCTGGCCAATGAGCGCCACCATGAATATGCGACGCTCGAGCACCTGCTCCTGGCGTTGATCGACGACGCCGACGCCGCAGCGGTTATGGGCGCCTGCAACGTTAACCTCGATAGCCTGCGCAAGACGGTGTCCGAATATGTCGATAATGAACTCGGCAATCTCGTAACCGGCTATGACGAGGATTCCAAGCCGACGGCGGGTTTTCAGCGGGTCATCCAACGGGCGGTTATCCATGTCCAGTCGTCCGGACGCGAGGAGGTAACCGGCGCGAACGTGCTTGTCGCGATCTTCGCCGAGCGCGAAAGCCATGCCGCCTATTTCCTGCAGGAGCAGGAGATGACGCGTTACGACGCGGTCAACTTCATCTCGCACGGGATCGGCAAGCGGCCGGGAACAACCGAAACCCGCACGCCCCGCGGCGCCGACGAAACCGATTCCGAACCCAAGGCGTCCCGCGATCAGGAGGATGGCGGGCCAAAGAAGCAACAGGACGCGCTGACCGCCTATTGCGTCAACCTGAATGAGAAAGCCAAGATCGGCAAGATCGACCCCTTGATCGGCCGCCATTCCGAGGTCAATCGCACGATCCAGGTGCTGTGCCGCCGCTCCAAGAACAACCCGCTCTATGTTGGCGATCCGGGTGTTGGTAAAACCGCCATCGCCGAAGGTCTGGCCAAGCGGATTGTCGAAAAGAAAGTTCCGGAAGCGTTGCAGAATGCGACGATCTTCTCGCTCGACATGGGCACGCTGCTTGCCGGAACCCGGTATCGCGGCGATTTCGAGGAGCGATTGAAGCAGGTCGTCAAGGAGCTTGAGGAGTATCCGGGCGCTGTGCTGTTCATCGATGAGATCCACACGGTGATCGGGGCAGGCGCGACATCGGGCGGCGCAATGGATGCGTCGAACCTTTTGAAGCCGGCGCTGTCCTCGGGCGCGATCCGGTGCATAGGCTCGACCACCTACAAGGAATACCGGCAGTTCTTCGAGAAGGACCGGGCGCTCGTCCGTCGCTTCCAGAAGATCGACGTCAACGAACCGACGATCGATGACGCCATCGAGATCATGAAGGGCCTGAAGCCCTATTTCGAGGATTACCACAAGCTGAAATACTCGAACGAGGCGATCAAGTCGGCAGTCGAACTGTCTGCCCGCTACATCAACGACCGCAAGCTGCCGGACAAGGCAATCGATGTGATCGACGAAACCGGGGCGGCCCAGATGCTGCTTCCGCTGAACAAGCGGCGCAAGCTGATCACCGAGAAAGAGATCGAAGCCACAATTGCGACCATGGCGCGGATACCGCCGAAAACCGTTTCCAAGGATGACGAGACCGTTCTCGCCAATTTGGAAAAGGAACTGCGCTCCGTCGTTTACGGTCAGGATCTGGCAATCGAAGCGCTTGCTTCGGCGATCAAGCTGGCGCGGGCGGGCTTGCGCGAACCGAACAAGCCGATCGGCTCTTATGTCTTCTCCGGTCCGACGGGCGTCGGCAAGACGGAGGTGGCAAAACAGCTGGCAGCGTCGCTGGGTGTGGAACTGATCCGCTTCGATATGTCGGAATATATGGAACGGCACACGGTTTCGCGTCTGCTCGGGGCGCCTCCCGGCTATGTCGGCTTCGACCAGGGCGGCCTGTTGACCGATGGCATCGACCAGCACCCGCATTCGGTCCTGCTGCTCGATGAAATCGAAAAGGCCCATCCGGACCTGTTCAACATCCTGCTGCAGGTCATGGACCACGGCCAGTTGACGGACCATAACGGCAAGAAGATCGACTTCCGAAACGTCATTCTGATCATGACGACCAATGCGGGTGCTTCCGAAATGGCCAAGGCCGCCTTCGGCTTCGGTTCCGCAAAGCGCGAAGGCGACGACGTGGAGGCACTGAATCGCCTGTTCACGCCGGAGTTTCGCAACCGGCTTGATGCGGTCATCCCGTTCGGCTCGCTGCCGACGCCGGTAATCCATCAGGTGGTGCAGAAGTTCGTCATGCAACTGGAAACCCAGCTGGCCGAACGCAATGTCACCTTCGATCTGCATCCAGACGCGATCGGCTGGCTTGCGGAAAAAGGCTACGACGAAAAGATGGGCGCCCGTCCGCTGTCGCGCGTCATTCAGGAGAGCATCAAAAAGCCTCTGGCGGACGAGATCCTGTTTGGCAAGCTGAAGAAGGGCGGCGTGGTGAAGGTGACGATCGGCGAAAAGGCCGAGGGCGGCAAGGGCCTTATCCTTGACTTCGTGCCGGAGACGGCACGGATCAAGCCGAAGCCTGAAGTCGTCTCGCCGGTCCGCAAGTCGTCCAAGGCGGCGAAGCCGAAGGAAATGGAAACCGTCGGTGCCCAACCCGACGCAGGAGCGAAGCCGAAGAAAGCAAGCAAGGCGGTCTCGCCACAGGTTGTGGAAACCTCAGTCACCCCGGTCGAGGCGCCGCGTAAGGGAAGCACGGTTCCGAAGGTGCCGCGCAAGAAATGATGATGTTCTGACAAAGGATATGCAGTGCCGGGCGAAATGCCCGGCACTTTTTGCTGTGTAATGACGGGAATTTCGATGGGCATTGACGAGAGAGCCGGCTCGGCAGGATTTTGGTTCCTGACCGGCGTCAAGGGCATCTTTAGCCTGCCGGCGATTATCCTGATGCTGTCTTTTATCGGGTTTTGCGCTTTTACGGCGCAGGCCGGCATGCCGGTCGAGCAGGTCGTCTTCATGACAGGCATCGTGTGGGCGTTGCCGGCGAAGGTGATCCTGGTCACATCCATCCTTGGCGGTGCCAACCTCCTGACAGCCTTTATCGCGGTCACCCTGTCATCGATTCGCCTGATGCCAATGGTGGCCGCGCTGGTACCCGAAATCCGCACCGAAAAGACACCGACATGGCTGCTGCTGTTTCTGTCGCATTTCATTGCAATCACGGCTTGGGTCTTTGCGATGGAACGCGTGCAAGCCGTTCCGCGCGCGCACCGCGTCTCCTTTTTTGCCGGCTTTAGTATAACGCTCGTTCTGGCCAATATGCTGCTTGTGGCTGTGGTCTATCGTTTTGTGGAGGAATTTCCGCCGATTGTGGCTGGTTGCCTGTTTTTCCTGACGCCTGTCTATTTCCTCACATCGATCTGGAGTTCGGCCCGTCACCCGGTGGTTTATGTTGCCCTGGTTGTCGGTCTGATTGCCGGGCCGCTGTTCTACTGGCTGGCGCCGGAGTTCGATATCCTGCTGGCGGGATTGGGCGGCGGAACACTGGCCTGGTTCGCCGAACGCCGCTTTCGTCAGCACAGGAGGGGGCGGTCATGACGCTTCTGGATG
The DNA here is from genome assembly GCF_029223885.1 of Pararhizobium gei. Classification (NCBI taxonomy): domain Bacteria; kingdom Pseudomonadati; phylum Pseudomonadota; class Alphaproteobacteria; order Hyphomicrobiales; family Rhizobiaceae; genus Pararhizobium; species Pararhizobium gei. The sequence continues at coordinate 2,169,939 of NZ_CP119409.1, forward strand.
GTTGGTGGGCCTATGTCTTCATTGCCGTTGCCGGTTGGCTTGCCACCGATATCTGGCGCTGGCTGGGCGTTCTCGCGGGAAACCGGTTGCGCGAGGATTCTGAAGCCTTGAACTGGGTCAGGGCTGTGGCCACGGCACTGGTGGCTGCCGTCATTGCCAAACTCATTCTCTATCCCACAGGCGTACTGGAAGCATCGCCGCTCTGGCTTCGCACCGGGTCCATTGTCGCCGGGGCAGTGGTGTTCTTTCTGAGCCGTCAAAAACCTGCGGCTGGCATCGCAGCGGCAATCGCATTTCTTGGCGCCGGCCTGTACGCCCTGGGTTTCTGATCCTGTTCAAGCGAGCAAGACGGCCTTCAATTTCTCTGCATGAACTGCAAGTACGGCGCCATCTTCCATCTTTCCCGAATGCGGTTTCAGGGGAGAGCCGTCATAGCGGGGAATGACATGGAAATGCAGATGGAAGACCGACTGTCCGGCCGGTGCCTCGTTGAACTGCATGATCGTTATGCCATCCGCGTCGAATGCCTGCCGCACGGCGACCGCCATTTTTTGCACGACGGCAATCAGCGGGACCAGTGTTGCAGGATCGGTGTCAAGGATGTTGCGCGACGGCGTCTTCGGAATGACGAGGACGTGCCCCGGAGCCTGCGGCATGACATCCATGAAAGCCAGCGTGTGTTCGTCCTCATAGACCTTGTGGGCAGGGATCTCGCCGCGCAGGATCCTGCCAAAAATATTGTTGCTGTCGTAAATGCCGGTCATCTGCATCGTCTCCTGCTTGTCAATCGTCCGTTTCCTGCCGCTCGCCTTTGCGGAAGGGACTGTGCTCGGTAAGCATGCCGCCAATCTGTTCGACCTCGATCCGCTCACGTTCGAGATAATCGGCCACAGCGCGTCTCAAGCCCGGATGGGCAATGAAATGGGCGGAATGTGTGGTCGCGGGAAGATAGCCGCGCGCCAGCTTGTGTTCTCCCTGCGCACCGGCCTCGACTCGCTTCAGGCCCTTCGAGATCGCGAAATCGATCGCCTGATGGTAGCAGACCTCGAAATGCAGAAAGGGGTGGTCCTCGATAGCGCCCCAGTGACGGCCATAGAGCGCGTCGCTACCGATGAAGTTGATGGCACCGGCAATGTAACGGCCGTTGCGTCTTGCCATGACGAGAAGAATATCGTCCGCCATGCGTTCGCCGATGAGAGAATAGAATCGGCGCGTCAGATAGGGACGACCCCATTTGCGACTGCCGGTATCCATGTAGAACGCAAAGAACTGGTCCCAGATGCCTTCCGTCAGATCGGCACCCGTGAGCCAGTCGATGCTGATGTCGTTGTCCAGCGCCGCCCGCCGCTCTTTTTTCAGCGCCTTGCGCTTGCGCGACGCCAGTGTTTCGAGAAAGTCGTTATGGGAATCATAGCCGTTGTTGAGGAAATGAAATTGCTGGTCGGTGCGGTGAAGGAAGCCGGCCTCCCGCAGCACCGGTATCTCCTCCTCGGGCACGAAGGTGATATGGGCAGACGAAACCTTGTGGCGACGCGCCAGTTCCTGAAGGCCGGCGGCAAGCGAACGGCGAACGGCATCGGCGTCCTGAACAACCGCACTCAAAAGCCGGGGACCGGTTGCCGGCGTGAAAGGAACCGAGCACTGCAATTTTGGGTAATAACGTCCCCCGGCGCGCTCCAGAGCGTCCGCCCATCCGTGATCGAAGACATATTCCCCCTGGCTGTGGTTCTTCAGGTAACAGACCAGTCCGCCGACAAGGGTCCCATCGTCCGCCTCCATCAAAAGATGCTGGCCAAGCCATCCGGTTTCCGCCGTGGCCGAGCCCGACTCTTCCAGCGCCGAGAGATAGGCATGCGACATGAAGGGATTGTAGAGACCGCCGGGCTGACCCTTGGCCGCCCCGGCCAGGGAACCCCAGGCGTCGCTGGAAATTGCCTCAAAGGACGTTTCGATGCGGATTTTGATGTCGGCTGTCATTCTTAAGCGATGGGCCTTTCGTTCGGGTCAAACCCTTCGAACGTCATCTGGTCCGCATGACGATAGCTGTGATCGACGCCGGCCTGATCCCGGACGGTCCAGGTGATGACTGGCCTGCCGAGCGCGCGCTGCGCGGTGATGAACGGATTGGGAAGATCGGCGTAGAAATACGAAACGAAATCCAGCCCGATCCGCATGGCGTCCTCATTGATGCGATAGGCTTCCGGCTGGTTGCCGCCTGCCGTGAGGCCGAGGGGGTAGGGTGCGTCAAGTGCCTTCAGATCCTTGAGAAGCCAGTGATCGAAGCTCATCAAAGCGACCTTACCCTCGTAGCCCTCCAGCGTGTCGAGTACGGCATCGGCGAAGCCCTCGTCGTCGCCTTTGCGTCCCTTGAGTTCGAGCACCAGGGGAACGCGTCCCTTCACCAGCCGCAACAGCTGGCCAAGCGTCGGCACCTTGTCGGATGTGCCGCCGATCGCAACCAGCCCCAGCTCGCCCGCCGTTTTCTCCCGGATATCGCCCCTGATGCCGCAGAGCCGTTGCATGTCGTCGTCGTGAAAGATCACGGGCACGCTGTCGGCCGTATACTGCAGGTCGCACTCGATCGCAAAGCCATGCTCCACGGCGCGGTTAAAGGCGGTGAGGGTATTTTCCCAAATGGTCCGATTCAGGTCGTGATAGCCGCGATGTGCGACGGGCCGGGCTGTGAGCCAGGAAAGATCGGTCATGTATCAATTCCGTTCAGGCAATTTTAAAGACGGTCTCTGTTTTTCGGTCGCCGAAGCTCTGGCTTGAGCACTTATATGGGCAGTTTGCCAGCTGCGGCCACGGCCGCTTCGGTCAATATTGTGTTTTGCCGGCAAATGCTGCATGCAAACCCTGATAAGTCCGCGGTGATAGGCCACTCTGGGATCATCGCTGCCTCGCTTTTGCCGGATGTGTTCTTATAGCATCGGTGGCGAGTCCAACAGGAGGAAACGGATGTTTCGTTCAGGCTTCGCCTCTGTCGTTCTGGCATGGGCATGTTTTTCAAGCGGAGTTTCGCCAGCGTCCGCTGCGGTTCTGGTACCCCACCGTGCCGTTTATGATCTGGAGTTGAAGGACGTTTCGGACCGCGCCGGCATTTCCGGCATGTATGGACGCATGGTCTATGAATTCAACGGCTCCGCCTGTGAGGGCTACACCGTCAGTTTCCGCTTCGTCACGAAGGTGAGCACCGGTGAGGAGGAGCGGCTGACGGACCAGCAGACAACAACCTACGAGGATGTGAAGACCGGTAATTTCCGCTTTCTCACCCGATCCTATACGGACGAGAAGCTGGACAAGGAAGTGCGTGGCTCCGCACACGAGGCCGAAAAGGGTATAAAGGTCGATCTCACATCGCCTGACAAGCGGGAAGTCGAGTTGGCGCGGGGCCTCTTTCCCACCGAGCATATGCTCGACGTCATCGAGCGTGCGCGCAAGGGAGAGCGTCTTTTCGAATCGCGCATCTTCGACGGGTCTGATGCCGGCGACAAGACGTTGATCACCACGACATTGGTCGGCGCCGAAGCGAAACCGGCGGTGGGCGAGGGGGATGCGGCCAAAGCCGGCGCCATGGCGTCGAAGCCGTTCTGGCCGGTGACCATTTCATACTTCAACGACGAGACCGCCGGCGACGCGGTGCCGATCTACCGTATGCAATTCAAGCTCTACGAAAACGGCATCACCCGCGATCTCACCATGGATTACGGGGACTTCGTCCTGAGCGGCAAACTGGCGAATCTGGAGATCTTCAAACAGGAGGATTGCAAGTAGCGCGCTTCGCAACCGCCTCTATTTCAAGCGCAGCCCTTGATTTATCGCGTTGCAGCTTGTAAGGGCAGCGCATTCCACACGTAAGGTTTGGGATCGTCCGGGAGAAATCCGGATGGTTCCACCCGGTGGCATCTTCGAAGAAGATGCTGTTTGCCTTGCGGAGGTTCAACCGGAAAAAGGAGAAAAAGGCATGGCATTGCCTGATTTTAGCATGCGTCAGCTTCTGGAAGCTGGCGTTCACTTCGGCCACCAGACACATCGCTGGAACCCGAAGATGAAGCCGTATATCTTCGGCGAACGTTCGAACGTTCATATCATCGATCTCGCACAGACTGTTCCGTTGCTGTCGCGCGCTCTGCAGCTCGTCAGCGATACGGTTGCCAAGGGCGGCCGCGTTCTGTTCGTCGGCACCAAGCGCCAGGCATCCGAAATCATCGCCGATGCTGCCAAGCGTTCGGCCCAGTATTACGTCAATGCCCGCTGGCTCGGCGGCATGATGACCAACTGGAAGACGATTTCGAACTCGATCCAGCGCCTGCGCAAGCTTGACGAAATCCTGGCTTCGGAAGCTTCGGGCTTCACCAAGAAGGAGCGTCTGAACCTCGAGCGCGAACGTGAAAAGCTGAACCGCGCTCTTGGCGGTATCCGCGACATGGGCGGCGTTCCCGACCTGATGTTCATCATCGACACCAACAAGGAATCGATCGCCATCGACGAAGCCAAGCGTCTTGGCATTCCGGTCGTCGCGATCATCGATTCGAACTGCGATCCGGACCGTATCGATTTCCCGATTCCCGGCAACGACGACGCGTCGCGTGCGATCTCGCTGTATTGCGATCTGATCTCGCGTGCTGCCCTCGACGGCATCGCCCGCCAGCAGAGCTCCTCTGGCCGCGACCTCGGCGCATCCTCCGATCTGCCGCTTGAGCCGGCACTCGAAGAAGTCGCCGAAGCCTGATCAGGCCTAGACGGCGGTTTTTCCGGCCGTTCCGCATATAAAATCAGGACAAGGCCGTTTACGACTGAAGAAGTGAACGGCCTTGTCCTTTTTGCATCGGGTTCTCTGGTCCGGTGCGCCGAGCCGGGGTGAATTTTCATAACGGTGTTACATTCACGGGCCATGCCCGTTCCATCCTCCTGGTGCCGCGCCGGCCTTGTGGCTGCGGACCAGCTGAACAACGAAGAGGCGATAAAGATGAACATTACTGCAGCAATGGTGAAGGAACTGCGCGAAAAGACCGGCGCAGGCATGATGGATTGCAAGAAGGCGCTGGCTGAAACCGGTGGCGACATGGAAGCTGCGATCGACTGGTTGCGCGCCAAGGGCATCGCCAAGGCAGACAAGAAGTCCGGCCGCGCCGCTGCCGAAGGTCTTATCGGCATCGCCAGCACCGGCACGAAAGCCGTCGTCATCGAGCTGAACTCCGAAACCGACTTCGTTGCCCGCAACGAAGCTTTCCAGGACCTGGTCCGCGGCATCGCCCAGGTCGCCATCGACACGGACGGTTCGGTCGAAGCCATCTCGGCCGCATCCTATCCGGCAACCGGCAAGACCGTTGCCGAAACGGTGACCGACGCCATTGCCACGATCGGCGAGAACATGTCGCTTCGTCGCGCGGCCCTTCTGTCGGTCGAAGACGGCGTGGTCGCCACCTATGTCCACAACTCGGTTGCAGACGGTCTGGGCAAGCTCGGCGTTCTCGTGGCGCTGAAGTCCACCGGCGACAAGGAAGCTTTGAGCGCAATCGGCCGCCAGGTTGCCATGCACATCGCTGCGACCAACCCGTTGGCGATCCGCTCGACCGAAGTCGATGCCGCTGTCGCCGAACGCGAGCGCAACATCTTCATCGAGCAGTCGCGCGCTTCGGGCAAGCCGGACAATATCATCGAAAAGATGGTAGATGGCCGCATGCGCAAATTCTTCGAGGAAGTTGCTCTTCTCTCGCAGGCTTTCGTCATGAACCCCGATCTGACCGTGGAAGCTGCTGTCAAGGAAGCTGAAAAGGCCGTCGGCGCGCCGATCGAAGTGACCGGCATGGCCCGTCTTCTTCTCGGCGAAGGCGTCGAGAAGGAAGAGAGCGATTTCGCCGCCGAAGTGGCCGCTGTCGCCAAGGGCTGATTTCTTCAAGCCATTTCAGAAAACAACAAGGGCATCGCGTGACAACGCGGTGCCCTTCGTGTATCCGGCATCATCATTCAATTGCCGCAGGCTCTTCCAGGCATCAGCCTTCGGAATGATCGTGGCCGCTCAAGAGTGAATGAGATCAGTTTGCACACCATCTTGGATGTGTGTCGTCTTGGACAGGAGTGACGATGTCGGCCAACCCTCTCTTCAAACGTGTTTTGCTGAAAGCCTCCGGTGAAGCGCTCATGGGCAACCAGGGCTTCGGCATCGATGTCGCGGTCGCCGACCGCATCGCATCGGATATCGCGCAGGCCCGCGCCATGGGCGTGGAAGTGGGCGTTGTGGTCGGTGGCGGCAATATCTTCCGCGGTGTCGCGGTTGCCTCCAAGGGTGGAGACCGCGTGACCGGCGACCACATGGGCATGCTGGCGACGATCATAAACGCGTTGGCGCTGGCGACATCGCTGCGCAAGCTCGACATCGATACCGTCGTCCTGTCCGCCATCGCCATGCCCGAAATCTGCGAGAGTTTCTCGCAGCGCGCGACCCTCTACCACCTGTCGCTCGGGCGCGTGGTCATTTTCGCCGGCGGCACGGGTAATCCCTTCTTCACGACAGATTCGGCTGCCGCCCTTCGCGCCGCTGAAATGGGTGCGGAAGCAATCTTCAAGGGAACGCAGGTGGACGGTATCTATACGGCCGACCCCAAGAAGGATCCGACCGCAACGCGCTTCGACCGCCTGACGCATTCGGAAGTCCTGGAAAAGGGGCTGGCGGTCATGGACGTTGCCGCCGTCGCGCTAGCACGCGAAAACAGCATTCCGATCATCGTCTTTTCCATTCACGAGAAGGGCGGTTTTGCGGATATCCTGACCGGCGGCGGTCGTTCGACCATTGTGACCGACAACTGACAGATGCTGTGGCCCGCATCGAAATGAAAGGGCCGATGATGATAAGGATGGGAGTTTGATCCATGAGTGAAGGTATTGATCTGGGTGACCTGAAGCGGCGCATGGAAGGTGCGATCGCTGCTTTCAAACAAGACATCGCGTCGCTTCGGACCGGCCGTGCATCGGCCAATGTTCTCGATCCGGTTATGGTGGAGGCCTATGGTTCGCGCGTGCCGCTCAACCAGGTTGCCAATATAACCGTTCCGGAATCGCGTATGCTGGGTGTCTCGATCTGGGACAAGTCCATGGTCGGCGCCGTCGATCGCGCTATCCGGGAATCGAATCTCGGACTGAATCCGATCGTTGACGGACAGAACCTGCGCATTCCCTTGCCGGAATTGAACGAGGAGCGCCGCAAATCGCTGGTGAAGGTTTCCCATGATTACGCCGAAAAGGCCAAAGTGGCGATCCGCAACGTGCGTCGCGATGGCATGGACAGCCTGAAAAAAGCCGAGAAGGATGGCGATATCGGCCAGGATGTCAGCCGCAGCCAGTCGGACAAGGTGCAGAAAATGACCGATGAGACGATTTCCGAGGTCGACCGCTTGCTCGTCGATAAGGAAAAGGAAATCATGCAGGTATAGCCTGCCGTTTCGAGTCACTGTTTTATCGGACCACGATGTCGAACCCGTTGATCAGAAATATACCTGAGCATGTTGCCATCATCATGGATGGTAACGGTCGATGGGCCAATCTGCGCGGGCTTCCGCGCACGATGGGGCATCGCAAGGGCGTCGAGGCCGTGCGCGAAGCAGTACGGACGGCCGGTGAGGTCGGAATCCGCTACCTGACGCTCTTTGCGTTTTCGTCCGAGAACTGGAGCCGGCCGGAGGCTGAAGTCAGCGACCTCATGGGGTTGCTGAAAGCCTTTATCCGAAGAGACCTGTCCGACCTGCATCGGCAAAATGTCCGAATCCGCGTCATCGGCGACAAGACCAACCTTCGCGGCGACATCCTCCCGCTGCTGATCGAGGCCGAGGAAACCACACTCGACAACAGTGGCATAACACTGGTCATCGCTTTCAATTATGGTGCCCGCGACGAGATAACGCGAGCCGCCCGGGCTTTGGCTGTAGAGGTGGCGCAGGGGCGGTTGACGCCCGACCAGATCACGGCCGAGCGGATCACAAGCAGGCTCGATACGGCTGGAATACCGGATCCTGATCTGGTCCTGAGAACGAGCGGCGAGGAGCGTCTGTCCAATTTTCTGCTATGGCAGGCAGCTTACTCCGAACTGTTGTTCGTTCCGGAACTGTGGCCGGATTTCACGCGCGAGGTTTTCTTGAGTGCCCTGCAGGCCTATGGCAGCCGCGAGCGGCGGTTCGGCGGGCTGGCACAGCCGGCAACGCTGGCGGTCGGGTCCTGATGCAGAAAGAACTGAAGTTGCGCGTCGTGTCGGGCATCGTGATGGCCGCTTTGGCGCTTGGCGCCACATGGGCCGGCGGCATAGCCTTTGAACTGTTGTCCGTCGCGATTGCCGTCCTGATTTATTACGAATGGTCAACGATCACGAAGCTTGCCGCGCGGGATTTTCGAGGCAATGCGCTGGGCTGGTTGTCGCAGATCGTCATCGCCGCTCTTATCCTGTTTGATGGATCCCAGCTCACTCTGCTGGTCCTGGCCGGCTTTGCCGCCCTTGCCGCAGGCTGGGTTGTCCTCAGAGCCGGCAGCTGGTGGTTGCCGGGCGGAATTGTCTATGCGGGACTGACGGGAATATCGCTTTCGGCGATCCGCGGCGACAGCGATATCGGTCTGGTTGCGATGATCTTCGTTTTCGCGGTTGTCTGGGCAACGGATATTCTGGCCTATTTCGTCGGTCGGGCAATCGGCGGCCCGAAGCTTGCTCCACGGATTTCTCCTGGAAAAACCTGGTCGGGCTCTATTGGCGGGGCGTTTTTTGGAGTCGTTGCCGGGGTCGCCGTGGTTGCCAGCTATTTTTCGCTGGACGACGTGCGCATTCCGTTGCTGGCGCTTTTTCTGTCCGTTTCCAGCCAGGTCGGCGATCTTTTCGAGTCCTACATCAAACGTCGCTTCGGCGTGAAGGATTCGAGCAAGCTGATTCCCGGACATGGCGGCGTCATGGACCGCGTCGATGGACTTGTTTTTGCCTGTTTTGCCGCGCTTCTGTTTGTTCTGATACAGGTCATGCTCGCCGGTGGACAAAACGCTCCCATGGGGGCAATCCTGCTTGCGCCTTAAGCGGCGCTGCCTAGCTGATCGAGGATTCCATGGCTTATCTGGCTGAAATGTTTCAATTCATTGTCGGCTATATCGTTCCGTTCCTGGCTGTCCTGACATTGCTCGTCTTCGTGCATGAGATGGGGCACTACCTCGTCGGCCGCTGGTCCGGTATCCGGATCCTGGCATTCTCGGTCGGTTTCGGTCCGGAACTGCTCGGCTATACCGACAAGCAGGGAACGCGCTGGAAGTTCTGTGCAATCCCGCTTGGTGGTTACGTGAAATTCTTCGGCGACGAAGACGCGGCGAGCATCCCCGACTATGCCCGTCTGCAGCAATATTCGGCTGAAGACCGTGACCGGACATTTCTCGGTGCCAAACTGTGGAAGCGTGCCGCCACCGTGGCGGCCGGTCCGATCGCAAACTTCATCCTCGCGATCGCGATTTTCGCCGTGCTGTTCTCGATCTACGGGAGGCCGGTGGCCGACCCTGTGGTGGCGGAGGTAAAGGAAAATAGCGCCGCCGCCCAGGCCGGCGTGCAGCCGGGCGATCTCCTGGTATCCATCGATGGCAACGCTGTGACGACTTTCGACGATGTGCGGCGCTATGTCAGCATTCGGCCGGAGACGCCGATCACGATCCAGATCAAACGTGGCGGTGAACTGCTCGACCTGCCGATGACGCCTCAGCGGACCGACATTACCGACCAGTTCGGCAACAAGATCGAACTTGGCATCATCGGCATCGTGACGAACCAGGAAACCGGCAATTTTCGTCTTGAAAATCTTGGCCCCGTCGAAGCCATCGGGCAGGGGGTGGTCGAGAGCTGGCATATCGTTACCGGCACCTTCAACTACGTCGCCAATCTCGTGACCGGCCGGATGAAGCCGGACCAGTTGGGTGGCCCGATCCGCGTCGCACAGGCATCGGGTCAGATGGCGACGATCGGCATCGCTGCCGTGCTGCAATTGGCAGCCGTTTTGTCAGTTTCCATTGGATTGCTCAATCTTATGCCCGTGCCAGTCCTTGATGGAGGTCATCTCATGTTTTATGCCGTGGAAGCGATACGGGGGAAACCGGTCGGACCGGGTACCCAGGACATCGCCTTTCGTATCGGTTTTGCAATGATCCTGATGCTTATGGTGTTTGCAACCTGGAACGACATCAGTTCGTTGATCGGATAACGAAGGTGACTTGAAAAACGGCGCGGGCTTTACGGAGCCAAGCTGCGGAGCCCAGTCTATTCAACAGGTTGGATCGAAAGGAATTGTTTACGATAAAGCAATTCCGTAGTGGCGATTGGGACACGGTTTCAATCGAAGTAAACAGAAATTAACGAGCTACCTTGCTTGTATGAGAAAAGCAGTTAAAACGGCAGCCGTGACCGGAGTCGGTATGAGTTCGCTGCGGGGCATCGGGAAGAAGGTAAGATTTATGAAAGCTGGTTCAAAATTTTTGAACGCGGTGTCGGCGGTTGCGCTGTCTACTGGGATTGTCGCATCGGGGACTGGCATTGTAACGCTTGCAAGCGCATCTGTCGCAGAAGCCGCAACCATCAGCCGCGTCGAAGTCCGCGGAGCGACACGAGTCAGCCCGGAAACAGTCCGTGCAAACGTCACCATCGTTCCCGGCAAAAGCTTCAGCAATTCCGATATCGACGCTTCCGTGAAGCGCCTGTATTCGACCGGCTATTTCTCCGATGTCAGTATCAATGTTTCCGGCGGTACGCTGGTCGTGACCGTCAGCGAAAACCAGTTGGTCAACCAGGTTGTCTTCAACGGCAACCGCAAGATCAAGGACGACAAGCTGCAGGCTGCCGTCCGTACCCGCTCGCTCGGTCCCTATAGCGAAGCGACGGCGGAATATGACATTCAGGCGATCAAGGATGCGTATGCCGGCATCGGCCGCAACGATGTCACGGTCACAACCCAGGTGGTTCCGATTGCCGAAGGACGTGTCAACCTGGCCTTCGTAATCAACGAAGGTGACCGCACGAAGATCACCTCCATTAATTTCGTCGGCAACAACGCCTACAGCAATGGCCGTCTCCAGGCCGTGATCGCGACGAAGAAGTCCGGCATTTTCTCCTTCCTGAACCGGAAGGATGTCTATAATGCGGACAAGCTTCGGGCCGATGAGGAACTGCTACGCCAGTTTTATTATAACCGCGGTTATGCCGATTTCCGCGTCGTGTCGTCCGATGCCGTTCTCGATGAAACGAGCAATGAGTATACGGTGACGATCACGGTGGAAGAGGGCGAGCGCTACGACTTTGGTCCGGTAAATGTGGAATCGACCGTCGAGGGTGTCGATGCCGAAGAGCTCAAGGGTCTGATCCAGACCTCGGAAGGCTCCGTCTACAAGGCCAAGGACGTTCAGGAAAGCATCTCGGCAATCTCGCAACGGGTGGCCGCTCAGGGCTATCCATTCGCGCGCGTGACGCCGCGCGGCAACCGCGATTTCGGCAATCGCACGATCGCCGTCGATTACCTCGTGGATCAGGGTGAACGCGCCTATATCGAGCGCATCGAAATCCGGGGCAATACGCGAACCCGCGACTACGTGATCCGCCGCGAATTCGATATGAGCGAAGGCGATGCGTTCAATCAGGAAATGATTGCGACGGCAAAGCGCCGCCTGGAGGCGCTGGGTTATTTCTCGGCCGTCAATATCTCGACGCAGGCCGGCACTGCGTCCGACCGCGTTGTCATCGTTGTCGATGTGCAGGATCAGTCGACCGGCTCCTTCGGTATCGGTGCAGGCTATTCGGCCGGCAGCGGCGGCGGCTTCCTTCTGGAAGCGTCTATCGAGGAAAAGAACTTCCTCGGTCGCGGTCAGTATATCCGTCTTGCCGCCGGTCGCGGCGAGGACAGCAAGACCTATAACGTTTCGTTCACGGAGCCCTATTTCCTCGGCTATCGTCTGGCAGCCGGGTTTGATATCTTCAAGAACGAGAATGACTTCGACGACGACAATTACAGCTACGAGGATCAGGGCTTCAGCCTGCGCGTCACCGCGCCGATCACGGAAAGACTGTCGACGACGTTCCGCTACAATTATACGGAGCTTGATTACAGCGGCGACACCGACGAACTGTCGAGCCCCTACCGCCGCGTGGTGAATGATTCTTCGTGGACACGGTCGTCGATATCCCAGACTTTGACCTATAATTCGCTTGATGACGCGCAATTGGCGCATGAAGGTATTCTCGCATCGGTAACGCAGGAATATGCCGGCTTGGGCGGGACGTCCGACTTCTACAAGCTGACGGCCAAGGCAAAGTGGTTCTATACCGTCAATGAAGATGCCGACATTATTGCATCGCTTGCCGGTACTGCCGGCCATGTGATCAACACCGGCGGCCAGATGGAGGTCTTCGACCAGTTCCAGCTTGGCAACAGCGACATTCGCGGTTTCGAGCGCAACGGCGTCGGTCCGCGTGCTGAAAATGGCGATGCCATCGGCGGTACGACCTATTTCACAGCATCAGCCGAGGCAACGTTCCCGCTGCCTTTCGTCGCGCGTGATGCTGGCTTCCGTGGCGCGATCTTTGCAGATGCCGGCACGCTTTATGGTAACGACGTCAATGTGACGGCTGCGGACGGTGTCAGGGGTACAGGCAGCGACCTGCGCGCTTCGGTCGGTATCGGCCTCATGTGGGCATCCCCCTTCGGGCCGCTGCGTGTCGATTATGCCATTCCTGTTGCAAAGGAAGATTACGACAAGGTTCAGAACCTCAAGTTCGGTATTTCGTCGTCCTTCTAACCTTTGCAGTCCAGAACTGCCTGCCAAAACTGTTCTGGAGTGTTGGCTATGGAAAACAACTGGTTCTTCCCGCTGCATGCTGGGGTTCGCCTGAGCGATCTGGCTGTTCACATCGGCGCAACCCTCGAAGACAAGACGAGCGCCGACCGGATCGTCCGGTCGGTGGCGCCCGTTTACAGGGCAAAAGACGGCGACATTTGCTATATGGTGTCGCGCAAGAACCGTCTTGAACTGGACACGTGCCAGGCAGCGGCGATTGTCTGCGACGCGGCCCTTGCTCCCTTGGTTCCCGCCCATATTCCTGTGTTGCTGACCGCTCACCCGCATACGGCCTTTGCGCTTGCTGGTGCTTATCTGCATCAGGACGCGATGCGACCGTCCCGCACCCTGTCGCAGGGCGGCATCTCGCCAATGGCTGTGATCGATCCGCAGGCACGGCTGGAAGCCGGCGTCGAGGTCGAGGCGCTGGCGGTGATCGGCGCGGGTGCTGAGATCGGCGAGGGCACGCGGATCGGCGCGGGCGCGGTCATCGGCGCAGGTGTCCGCATTGGTCGCGATTGTACGATAGCGGCCGGAGCAAGCGTTGTCTGCTCTCTCATCGGCAACAATGTCATCATTCACGCAGGTGCCCGGATCGGTCAGGACGGCTTCGGAAACGCTCCAGGCCCGAAGGGCGGCATGATCAAGATCGTCCAGATCGGCCGCGTCATTCTGCAGGACTGGGTCGAGATTGGTGCGAATACGACCATCGATCGCGGAGCGATGGACGACACGGTGGTTGGCGAAGGCACGAAGATCGATAATCTGGTGCAACTCGGGCATAATGTGCGCATTGGCCGTCACTGCGGTATTGCCGCCCAGGTCGGCATCGCCGGCAGCACGCATATCGGCGACGGTGTCATGATCGGCGGAGCCGCCGCCATCAACGGACATATCCGTATCGGCAATCGTGCACAGATCGCGGCAATGAGCGGTGTCGCTGCCGATGTTCCGGCTGGCGAACGTTATGGCGGCATCCCGGCGCGCCCCATGCGCGATTTTCTTCGCGATGTTGCGGAGATGTCCGCACGAGCCCAGAGCAGACAAAAGAGATCCGGAGGCAAAAATGAGTGAACCAGAAAACGCTGTTCTCGGAACGGCTGAAATCCAGGACATCATGAAACTGCTTCCCCATCGCTACCCGTTTCTTCTGGTTGATCGGATCATCCAGATCGACGGCGACAGTTCGGCGATCGGGATCAAGAACGTGACGGCGAACGAGCCGCATTTCACCGGCCATTTTCCGGAACAGCCGATCATGCCGGGGGTTCTGCTCATCGAAGGCATGGCCCAGACGGCCGGAGCTATCTGTGCCCGCAAGACCGGCAACGGCAGCAATCTCGTCTACTTCATGACCATTGACAATGCGCGGTTCCGCAAGCCGGTCGTGCCCGGGGACCGTGTCGAATACCACGTGGTCAAGCAAAAGCAGCGTGGCAATATCTGGAAATTTCATTGTGATGCAAAAGTTGACGGGCAACTGGTTGCGGAAGCTGATATCGGCGCAATGATTATCAGCAAGGAAGACGCCTGATCATGATCGCCCCCACTGCGAAGATCCATCCGCTCTCGGTCATCGAAGACGGGGCGGTGATCGGCGACAATGTCGTGATCGGTCCCTTCTGTCACATCGGGCCGAAGGTGACGCTGGCGGATAATGTCGAGCTTATCAGCCATGTCGTCGTGCTGGGCCGCACCACCGTCGGCAAGGGGTCGAAACTATTTCCCTCGGCGGTAATCGGTGGCGATTCACAAAGCGTGCATCACAGCGCGGTCGATACGACCCTGACGATCGGCGAGAACTGCACGATCCGCGAAGGTGTCACGATGAACACCGGCACCGTCGAACATGGCGGCGCAACGATCGTCGGCGACAACAACCTGTTCCTCGCCTATGCGCATGTCGCCCATGATTGCCGTCTTGGGAATAACATCATTCTCTCCAACAATGTGATGCTGGCCGGTCACGTGACCGTGGAGGATCGGGCCATTCTCGGCGGCGGCTCTGCCGTGCACCAATTCACGCGGATCGGACGGCAAGCCTTTATCGGCGGACTTTCGGCTGTCAGCTACGACGTCATCCCCTATGGCATGCTCAACGGCAATCCCGGCATATTGAGCGGCCTGAACGTGGTCGGTATGGCCCGCGCCGGCTTTGAAAAGCCGGTCATCCATGAGGTTCGCCGGGCTTACAAACAGATTTTCGAAGGACCGGAATCGATCCGTGCCAATGCGGCGGCCATTCGCGCAGAGTATGAAAACTGCCCGCCGGCTTTGCAAATTCTCGATTTTATCGCGGCCGAGAGCGATCGTGCCCTGTCGTCGCCAAGCCGGGGTAAAAGGGGCTGATCCCGATGAGCATCGACAGCCGGCCGGAGACACGGGGAAGGCTGGCTATCATTGCAGGCGGCGGCATGCTTCCGCATCATGTCGCAGAGGCTGCCCGTGCACGAGGCGACAATCCCTACATCATCGCGCTCAAGAACGAGAGCGGCCGTGACTGGTCGGGTTTCGACCATGCGACGCTTGGCATCGGCAATTTCAAATCGATTACGGCTGCGCTGCTCGCCAAGGGTATCGATCGTGTCGTGCTGTCTGGGGGGGTCCGGCGACGTCCCGAGTGGCGCGACATCAGGCCGACACTGCGCACGCTGGCGAAAGTTCCGGCCGTGCTGAAAACGCTGATCTCCGGTGGCGACGACGCCGTTCTCAAGATGGCGATCGGGCTGATCGAGGCGAGCGGCGCGCGCGTTATCGGCGTTCAGGACATCATCCCCGAGTTGCTGGCTGAGACAGGTCCGTTGGGAAAGATCTCGCCGGATCGGGAAGACTGGAAGAATATCGAGGTTGCCGCCTCCGCGGCCGTTTCGCTTGGCAGGCTCGACGTCGGACAGGGGGCAGTTGCGGTCGGCGGCCGCGTCGTTGCGCTGGAGGGGCCGGAAGGAACGGATGCCATGCTGGCCCGCGTTGCCGCCCTGCGTGCCGAGGGACGAATTTCATCACACCGTCGCGGCGTCCTGGTCAAGCTGTGCAAGCCGCAGCAGGATCTCCGCGCAGATCTTCCGTCCATCGGCGCCTCGACCGTTCTCGGTGCGCGGGCAGCAGGCCTGGCCGGAATTGCCGTTGAAGCCGGTCGGGCGCTGGTTCTGGAAAGATCGGCGCTGATTTCCGAAGCCGACAACGCCGGCCTCTTTGTCGCCGGTATCGACCGCGCGTTCCTGAGCGGCATATGATGAGCGGGCCTGGACTGAAGATCGCAGTGGTTGCGGGCGAGGTCTCTGGTGACCTGCTCGGCGCTGACCTGATCCGGGCGTTCAGACCTCTGGTTCCGGGCTCGTTAAACGTTATCGGCGTTGGCGGGGAAGCGCTTCAAGCCGAAGGCCTGACATCGCTGTTCGATTATTCCGAACTGTCCATCATGGGCATTTCCCAGGTTCTGGCAAAACTGCCCAAGCTTGTCATGCGCATCCGCCAGACGGCGCGGCATATCATCGCCGCAAAGCCCGATATGCTCGTCATCATCGACAGCCCGGATTTCACCCATCGCGTGGCCAAGATCGTTCGCAAGGCCCTGCCGGACCTGCCAATCGTGAATTATGTCTGTCCGAGCGTCTGGGCCTGGAAACAGGAGCGCGCGGTTAAAATGCTCGCTTATGTCGATCACGTACTCGCGGTGCTGCCGTTCGAGCCGGAGGTCATGCAACGTCTCGGCGGGCCACCGACAACCTATGTCGGTCATCGTCTGGCAAACGATCCGGATGTGCTGGCGGTGCGCGCCAGACAGGTACAAAAACATGCGGAAGGCGTCGCTGCCGGGGCGGGGGCAACCTGCCTTTTGTTGCCAGGTTCTCGCTCGAGCGAAATCACCCGATTGCTGCCGGACTTCGGCAAGACGATGGAGATCCTGCTCGTTCGGCATCCAGGCATGCGTTTCCTGTTGCCGACTGTCACGCAACAGGAGCAACTGGTGCGGGCCATCACATCGTCCTGGAGGGTGCAACCCGAGATTTCCGTCGGATCGTCGACCAAATGGCAGGCCTTTTCCGAGGCGGATGCGGCGATCGCGGCGTCCGGAACGGTGATTCTGGAGTTGGCGCTGTCCGGAATTCCTGTGATTTCGGCCTATAAGGCCGACTGGTTCATTCGCCTGATGCACAAGCGCATCAAGATCTGGACCGCGGCGCTCCCCAATCTGATGGCGGATTATCCGGTGGTTCCCGAATATCTCAACGAAGCCATCCGGCCGGGCGCCCTGGCGCGCTGGATGGAGCGGCTGATGGCCGACACGCCGGAAAGGGCGGCGATGCTTGCCGGCTTCCGGACGGTCTGGCAGCGGATGGAGACGCAAAATCCACCCGGAGAAAGCGCAGCCTGTGTCGTCCTCGATATCCTCAAAACAAGAAAGCCCGATCATCTCTGACCGGGCTTTTCAACGTTCATAGGCTTAGGTTTAACGTTTCGAAACGGGAATGTAATCGCGTTCGGGTTCGCCGATATAGAGCTGGCGTGGCCGGCCGATGCGCTGTTCCGGATCCTCGATCATCTCGTTCCACTGGGCGATCCAGCCGACGGTGCGGGCAAGCGCGAAGAGAACGGTAAACATGGTCGTGGGGAAGCCCAGCGCCTTCAGCGTGATGCCGGAATAGAAGTCGATGTTCGGATAGAGCTTCTTTTCGATGAAATAGCTGTCCGTCAGGGCAATGCGCTCCAGTTCCATCGCAACTTCGAGCAACGGATCGTCCTTATGGCCCAGTTCGGCCAGAACCTCATGCGTCGTCTTCTGCATGATCTTGGCGCGCGGGTCGTAGTTCTTGTAGACCCGGTGACCGAAGCCCATCAGGCGGAACGGGTCGTTCTTGTCCTTGGCACGCGCAACGAATTCCGGGATACGGTCGACCGAGCCGATTTCCGACAGCATGTTGAGGGCAGCCTCGTTGGCGCCGCCATGGGCGGGTCCCCAGAGGCAGGCAATGCCGGCAGCGATGCAGGCGAAGGGATTAGCCCCCGAGGAGCCGGCAAGCCGAACCGTCGAGGTGGAAGCATTCTGCTCGTGATCCGCATGCAGGATGAAGATGCGGTCCATTGCCCGCGACAGCACGGGATTGACCACATAGTCTTCGCACGGGACGGCAAAGCACATGCGCAGGAAGTTGGATGCATAGTCGAGATCGTTCTTCGGATAAACGAAGGGCTGGCCGATATGGTACTTATAGGCCATGGCGGCAAGCGTCGGCATCTTGGCGATCATGCGCAGGGAGGCCACCATGCGCTGATGCGGATCGGTAATGTCGGTGGAGTCGTGATAGAAGGCGGACAGCGCCCCGACACAGCCGCACATGACGGCCATCGGATGCGCATCACGGCGGAAGCCGGTAAAGAAGCGCGACATCTGTTCGTGCACCATGGTGTGATGCGTGACGCGATAGTCGAAATCCTTCTTCTGCGCAGCGGTCGGAAGTTCGCCGTAGAGCAACAGGTAGCAGACTTCAAGAAAGTCGCCGTGTTCAGCAAGCTGTTCGATCGGGTAGCCGCGGTGCAGGAGAATGCCCTGATCGCCATCGATATAGGTGATCTTCGATTCGCAGGAGGCTGTCGAGGTGAAGCCGGGATCATAGGTGAACTGGCCGGTCTGCTTGTAAAGGGTGCCGATATCGACCACATCCGGACCGATCGAGCCCGATCGCACCGGCAAATCTACCGATTTTCCGTCGACCGTCACAACTGCGCTTTTTCCTGTCATGGGGATCCTCCGTTTGCAGCAAACTGGCACACAATTATGCCGCATATATTAACGCCGACCATGTGCTATCCGATTTGAGTCTGACTGCCAAGTTGAAGCAAGGGCAAATATTGCGACGCAAAAATAGGCATACGGCAATGCAATAATTGCATGTTATGCCGACATGTCCAACGGATAAACAGGTTCACGCCAAGTGCCTCCGCAGCCGCTGTCAAGTGTTGCCACTTTTTTATGCAACATTCCTGACGGTTGCATTATGCCGTTGGAGGTTGCATTGTCCACAGACCTTGGCAGGATGGAATGGCATCCATGGGCGATGGGAAGGAGCTAGTCTCGGCAGCGCGCTCGCAACATCGCGAGGCATGGTTTGCCATGGCTGGCGATAGCCGGCAAGTTCCTGAAACTGCTAGCGAACCGGCCCGCGCCCGCCGACTGGGCCTCTGGCGGAAACCACATGCCTTTGCGCGGTTATCGCATATCAAGGTGGTCTATCGCCGGGCAGTGGAGGAGGAACAGGCATTCGGTCATGGCTTTTTGTTCGTGCCCGTCTGTCTTGGGGCTGGCTCTCTGGTTTGGTTTTCCACGCGCCAACAACTCGATCCTACAAAAATTGCAGTGCTGCTTTGCATTTTTGGCATAGCGGCATTCATATTCCGGCATTCCTGCAGCGCATGGCGCACCGCGCTATTCGCAGCCGCCCTGATACTCGCCGGCATGGTGCTTGCCACCGCAGAAACGGCGCGCAAGGCGACAGTAATTTTGGATTCGCCGGTGACGACCTTGGTGCGCGGCACGGTCCTGTCGCGGGAAACGACAGACCGGGGACATTGGCGGTACACGATTGCCATCGGCAGCACGGCAAATCCGAGGTTGAAGCGCCCGCCGGAAACGGTGACTCTGTTGTCGCGCAGTCGCGGAAAACCGATTGAGGTCGGTGGCGGCGTGGAGGGAAAGGCTCGACTTTCGCCGCCGTCCGGCCCAGCCTTGCCCGGTCTCAACGATTTTGCCTTCGACAGTTATTTCAAAAGCATCGGTGCCGTCGGCTATTTTTACGGCGCACCGGCCCCTGTTGAATCCGGAGCAATCGCCGGAGAAGGCCGGCTTCAGGCGGCTCAGGCCGCGATGGCCAGAATGCGGGAAAGTATCGGGCATCGCATACGCTCGACGATCGGCGGCGACGCCGGGGCGATTGCCGCGGCACTTATCACGGCCGAGGAGAAAGCCATCGGTCGCGAAACGATCGAGGCCCTGCGGGAAGCCGGGCTGGCGCATGTTCTGGCAATCTCCGGTCTCAACATGGTGCTGGCGGCCGGAACCTTCCTGATCGGCGCGCGAACGCTTCTCAGCCTCATCCCCGGTCTCGCCCATCGCTTTCCCATCAAGAAGGCCGCCGCCGCCGGGGCGCTGGTCATGGTCTTTCTTTATATTCTCATTTCGGGCGGGGCCGTGTCTGCTGTGCGATCGTGGATCATGATTTCCATCATGCTCGTCGCGGTTTTCGTCGACCGCCCTTCGATCAGCCTGCGCAATGTCGCCTTGTCGGCGATCGTCATTCTTGTCATCACGCCATCGGCCGTGACCGGGCCGGGTTTCCAGATGTCTTTTGCGGCAACGCTTGCGCTCGTTGCCGGCTATTCGCGGTGGCGGGAAAGGCCGAAATCCGGACCGGCGATGCCAACGGGACGGGCCGTGCCGCTCAAGGCCGTCAGCGGATTTTTTGGCGGGTTGCTGCTCAGTTCTCTCATCGGCGGCCTGGCAACGATGATTTATTCCGCCGGATATTTTCATCGCCTCGCAGCCTATGGTCTGGTCGGCAATATTCTGGCGATGCCGGTCATCAGCATCCTTGTCATGCCCTTTGCCCTGCTTGCCATGTTGCTGATGCCGTTCGGGCTGGATCGCTACCCGTTGCTTGTCATGGGGCAGGGATTGGAATGGGTCATCTTCGTCGCAAAGATGGTGTCGTCCTGGGGCGGGGAGGTGACGACCGGCCGCATTCCCGTGCTTGCCTTCGTCCTGATCGCCACCGGCGGTGTGCTGGCTTGCCTGCTGCGCACATGGCTCGCCCTGTCGGGAATAGCCGTGGTCGCGGTAGGGCTCTGCGTGGCCTGGATCGGAGCAATGGAGAGGCCGGTGGTTGTCATCGCGGAAGATGGACGCATGGTGGCCATGATCCATGGAAGAAAAACGGCGACGAACCGGGAAAAGCCACCGGACTTCGTGTTTTCGCAATGGCAGCGTGCCCTTGTTTTGGGAAAGGTCGTGAAGCCGCTCCAGAGGCGCGACTTGCTGATCGGCGAAACGGACGGCAAAACCGGAGCAGGGCCGGGCCGGGCTCGGAACGGGCCTCCGGTCGATCTGCCCGCGGCGCGGCGCGGCATGCGTCAATTGCTTGCCGAGACGAAGATGAACAGGTTTGCCTGCGTCCCGAAACAATGGTGCGCGGGCACGGCCGCGCCCGGCTGGAAAATCGTCACGGTCGAGGATGTCCGCTTTCTCGGCGCTGCCTGTGATGAAGCAGATATCGTTGTGACACCGGTCGGGGTACGCCTCAGCGCCTGCCGGTCGTCAGCGCAGCTGTTCACGGGCCGAAGCCTGAGGCGCACAGGTGCGATCGAAATTTTCGCCGCCGAGCCGTCACGCAAAGCGAAAGACGAGAAGACACCGATGCGGCTGGTGACTGCTTTAAACGATCTGCAGCGGCCCTGGGTCCGGCACAGATCCTATGACTGGCGAAGCGGTGAATTTTCCGACCCGTGAAGCGGGCCTGCCGGCAATCAGAGCCGCAGATATATTCTTGATTAATTTACTCCACAAATCCTTGCGTTTCTGCCATAGTCTGGCATATGACACCGCAACGGCGAGGTTCACATCGGCCGTTTGAGGAATTGTTTCCCCGTCTCTTATCCTCCCAAGGAGCGACGGGTGGCCTGAAGACAAGGATGGAGCCATGGCGAGCCGCCCGATATCAAAATTTTCGATTTTGGCCCTTACTGCGCTTGTGATGGTGAGTGCAGCGCCGGTTCAAGCGCAGGAAAATCAGGCCCCGGCAGCAGAGCAAACGCAGGATGTGCAAACGGCGCCCGCCGGACAGATGCTCCCCTCGCAGCAGACCATGCAGGCAATCCCTGCGGATTCCGCCTCTCCCGCGGAAGCGGAGGGTGTTGCTCCTCCTGAAGGCAACCCGGGTCTACCGCACGATCTGTCTCCGGTCGGCATGTTCCTTGCAGCGGATATCGTCGTCAAGATTGTCATGAGCGCCCTTGCGCTGGCTTCCGTCGCCACCTGGGCCATCCTGGTTTTCAAGGTTTTTGAACTCTCGGCCGCGCGGCGGAAACTGAAACGCGCCGTCCGTCTGCTGACGGAAGCGATCGTGCTTCGGGACATCGGAGACAGCCTTTCCCGGAAATTCGGTCCGGCAGGCACCATGTTTGCCGCAGCCTTGACCGAGCTTTCGAAGTCCGAAGCCGTTCTCGATGTCGTTCCTGCGCAGGGAATCAAGGAAAGGCTGGCCTCGCAACTGCAGCGGATCGAGGCCGGAGCCGGAAAACGCATTGCCAGCGGTACCGGGATCCTGGCGACGATCGGGTCCATTTCTCCCTTTGTCGGCCTTTTCGGGACCGTCTGGGGCATCATGAATTCGTTCATCGGCATCAGCCAGGCACAGACGACAAATTTGGCGATTGTCGCGCCCGGCATCGCCGAAGCGCTTCTTGCGACAGCCATAGGTCTCGTTGCCGCCATTCCGGCCGTCGTGATCTACAATTATTTCTCGCGGGCCATCAGCGGATATCGTCTGCTTCTGGCCGATGCCTCGGCGGCCGTCGAGCAGCTGGTCAGCCGGGATCTCGATTTCCGTCAGGCGCGCCGCATAGCGCCGCGCAAATCGGAGCCGCATGCCCATGCGGATATTGGCATCGCACGGATCGGGTGACCTATGGCCAGCAGAATCAGCGAAAGCGGCGGCGATCTCGACGAAAACAGCGAAATCAACGTCACGCCCTTCATCGACGTCATGCTTGTCCTTTTGATCATCTTCATGGTCGCCGCGCCGCTCGCCACCGTGGACATGAAGGTGGATCTGCCGCAATCGGCTGCGCAGCAGACGAAACGGGATGACAAGCCGGTTTTTGTCACGCTGAAAAGCGATCTCACGCTGGCACTCGGCAACGAGGAGACGGCACGCGAAACCTTTGCGGCGGAATTGTCACGCATCACAGAGGGCAATACCCAGACCCGCATTCTCCTGCGGGCCGACAAACTGGTCGATTACGGTGAACTGATGAAAGTGATGAACCTCATCCAGCGCGCCGGCTACGTCAAAATCGGCCTTGTCGGACTGGAAGCCGCTCCCGCCGGTTGAGTTGGCGACCATATAATCCGTAAGACCTCGATAGCCGCGGATCTTTCAAGGCCCCACTTTTGCCGACCCTGAGTGGCCTCGTGGAGCTTGCTTTTTTGCGAGAACTGCATTCCATAGCTTGAAACCACGGCGATGCCGAATTATGAGCGTCGCTGCGGGTATCGCGCAGGTCGTTTCTCCGTGCACCAAAGCGAACGCCGCCGTGGCGATCCGGATAATGAGGCAGCAAGATGGACTTCGAAGCAGCACGCATCAAGATGGTCGATAACCAGATCCGTACCACGGATGTGACGTCGCATGCCGTTCTGGCAGCCTTCCTTGCCGTCCCGCGGGAGGACTTCGTACCTGTCGCCAAGAAGCCGCTCGCCTACATCGATACCGATATCGAACTGTCCGTCGAAGGGGTTTCCGGAAAACGTTATCTGATGGAGCCGTCACCGCTGGCAAAACTGTTGCAACTGGCCTCGATCTCCAAACAGGACAAGGTCCTCGAAGTCGGCGCCGGCACAGGCTACGCGTCCGCTGTCCTTTCGATGCTGGCAAGCTCGGTCGTCGCGCTCGAAAGCGAGCCGGCACTTGCGCAGGAGGCCACAGCGACACTGAACCGCCTTGGCTACTCCAATGTTTCCGTCGTGACAGGCGATCTGGAAAAGGCCCATGCGGCGGCCGCGCCTTACAACGCGATCTTCGTCCATGGTTCGGTAGAGACCGTACCGCAAGCACTGCTCGCTCAATTGAGCGATGGCGGCCGCCTGGTTGCCGTCGTCGGCGCCGGCAATGCATCGCGTGCGCGGCTGTTCCTGAACGAAAACGGCAGGATTTCCGAGCGGCCGGCTTTCAATACAGCGGTCAAGCCCCTTCCAGGATTCCGGCTTGCCCGAGAATTCGTCTTTTAAAGACCTACGTTTTGTGAGCGCATCGGTGCAGTCAGCCAAACGAATGTGGCTGATCGGCAACGCGGTGTCTTTTCCTTTTGTCAACTGCGGTAGAGGATGACGGGCACGGTTGCGGCGTCGCCAAATCCGCGCTTCAAAGTGAATTTACGAAAGGGATGACCGGCACCGCTCTGGTTGTGGTCTGGTTATATTGCGGAATTTGGCTGGGGGGACCGGCTGTCGTGCCGGGAAAGAATTTGCCGATGTTTCGTAAACTAGCCATCACCGTCCTTGTATCGGCAGCAGCCAATCTGGGTGCGCCTTCGGCTTTTGCCGAAACGATCTTCGGTGCGATGGAAAAGGCCTATCAGAACAATCCGGATCTGAACGCCGTTCGGGCGGCTCTGCGGGCGACGGACGAGGGCGTGCCGATTGCGAAATCCGGATATCGGCCGCGGATTGCGGCGACCGCCACGGGTGCGCTCACGCGTCTCGATCGTGAATTCGGCCCCAGGGCGGATTTTCATACCGGCGCAGCGGGGATCACCATTACCCAGCAGATCTTCGACGGATTTCAGACGCTGAACAATGTCAGGGCCGCGGAAGCCAATGTCTTTTCGAGCCGGGAAACTCTGAAAGCCAATGAAATCTCAATTTTGCTTGCTGCTGCGCAATCCTATGCAAACATCGCCCGTGATCAACGCATCGTCGCCATCCGCAAGCAGAACCTCGCCTTTCTGAAGGAACAGCTGAAGGCCGCCACAGCGCGGCTTGACGTGGGCGAGGGGACGCGCACCGATGTCAGCCAGGCGCAGGCAGAACTTGCAAGCGCCCAGGCAATTTTGGCGAGCGCCGTGTCTCAGTTGAAGCAGAGCGAAGCGGTGTATGTGCGGATCGTCGGGGATGCTCCGAAGTCCATCAAGCAACCGTCTCCTGCATCCAGGGCGATGCCCAAAAATCTCGATCAGGCCGTTGCCGGCGGTTTGCGTGACAACCCGACTATTGCCGCCGCCGAGTATAATGTGGACGCTGCCGGTTTCAGGGTGAAGTCTGCAGAAGGAACCATGCTTCCCGGCGTCGTCGTTCAAGGCTCGATCACGCGCAACACGGGGGACTCGCCGACCAGCACGGACAGCAGCACGAGTTCCGTTACCGCGCGTCTTGAAGTGCCGATCTATCAGGGTGGTGCGGAATACGGGCAGATACGTCAGGCCAAGGAACGCCTGGGGCAGCAGCGGATACTCGTCGATTCAGCGCGAGCGGAAGTGCAGCAGACCATTGTCTCTGCCTATGCGCAGCTTGAGGCTGCCATTGCGAACATCAGCGCCAACAAGGCGGAAGTCAGCGCTGCGAATATGGCGCTGGCGGGCGTTATCGAGGAACGGAAGGTCGGTCAGCGCACGACGCTTGATGTGCTTGACGCACAACAGAGCGTCCTGGCCGCCGAAGAAAGTCTGGTGACATCGCAACGCAACGCCGTCGTCGCCAGCTACTCGCTCCTTGCCTCGACGGGCAGGTTGACGATCAAGAGCCAGAACCTCGATGTCGCCGAGTATCGCGCCGAGGAGCATTACGAAGCCGTCAAGGACAAGTGGTTCGGATTGCGCACGGTCGACAGACAATAATTTTCTGGGAAGACACGCAACTCTGCATGCTGATCGCGCGCTCGGCGATAGCGGGTGCCCTGCGAACAAATCTGTGCAAGAATCGGAGTTAATGATTCGTGTCGTTTTGTTCGGCACGGAAAACCACATACAGTCAGCCCGATGACGGAGCGGAATGCATTCGATAATCGACGCGACCGCAGACACGGGGATAATGATGCCACAGCCCAATACAGCGCGCGAACCGTCGATGGACGAGATCCTCGCCTCCATCCGCAAGATCATCGAGAGCAACGAACCAGGCATTCCAGGTTTCCCGGCCAATGATCTCGGACACGCCCCGCAGGACACCTATCACGGAGACTCCGTCTACGATGACGCCGAGATCGAACTGACGATAGACGAGGATGTTCTGACTGCGGAATTTGCAGCGGACCTGCACAAGGCGGACGCGGCACCCGAGCGGGTAGAAGCGCAGCCTGCGCCCGTAAGGCCCGCCGCGTCCCTGTCGCCACCTTTGTCGCTGGCAGACGTTGCCGCCCGTGTCCGCGCGGCATCCGAGCGCAACGCGACACCCTTGCGGGACGAGGAAACGGCCGCCTACCGTCCTGCATTCGTTCAGCCGGAAGCAGTGCAGCCCGAACCGATGCAACAGGAACCGGTGCAGCAGGCCGATACGGCGACTGCGGCGCTCACCACCGAATTGCCTCATGCGAACGAGGCTGAACAGATCGCTCCAGCGCCCGGACAAAACGCGACATATCTTGCTGCGGAAAGCGCGCAAGAGTCGTCTCCGGAACGGGAGGTGACGGCTCTGGTGTCGCCGGCGGTGGGGGAACAGGTCGCGCGTTCCTTCGGAGATCTTGCGCTGGCCATCGACAGCAAGCCCCGGCGTTCGTTCGACGAGATCGCCGAGGATATGCTGCGTCCGATGTTGCAGGAATGGCTGGACGATAACCTGCCGACTTTGGTGGAGCGCCTTGTTCGGGAAGAGATTGAGCGCGTCGCCCGCGGCCCGCGGCGCTGATATTTCCAAGGTTCGTTGTCAGGCCGCCAGCACCGCACTGGCGGCTTTTTTGTTGTTATTGTTGACACCAAAGCAGCGTTCCGATTTACAAACCACCAGATCAATTCAGCAAGTTTGGCCCCAGAATGCTTGAAAAAACCTATGATTCCGCTGCTGTCGAGCCTCGCATCGCCCAGAAATGGGACGAAGAGGATGCTTTCCGCGCCGGCGCTGGTGCAAAACCGGGCGCCGAGACCTTCTGCATCGTCATCCCGCCGCCGAACGTTACCGGCTCGCTGCATATGGGGCACGCGCTTAACAACACGCTGCAGGACATCATGGTGCGTTTCGAGCGCATGCGGGGCAAGGACGTGCTGTGGCAGCCTGGCATGGACCATGCCGGCATCGCCACCCAGATGGTCGTCGAGCGCAAGCTGATGGAACAGCAGCTGCATCGCCGCGAGATGGGCCGCGAAGCCTTCATCGACAAGGTCTGGGAATGGAAGGCCGAGTCGGGCGGGCTGATTTTCAATCAGTTGAAGCGGCTCGGTGCCTCCTGCGACTGGTCGCGCGAACGCTTCACCATGGACGAGGGCCTTTCGGAGGCTGTTCTCGAGGTCTTCGTTTCGCTCTACAAGGAAGGTTTGATCTACAAAGACAAGCGCCTCGTCAACTGGGATCCGAAGCTTCTGACGGCGATTTCGGATATGGAGGTCGAACAGATCGAAATGGCCGGGAGCCTCTGGCACCTGCGCTATCCGCTGGAACCGGGCGTCACTTACGAACATCCGATTGCCTTCGATGCGGAGGGCAAAGCGACCGAATGGGAAACGCGCGACTATCTGGTCGTTGCCACCACCCGGCCGGAAACCATGCTCGGCGATACCGGTGTTGCCGTACATCCGGACGACGAGCGCTATACGGCGATCGTCGGAAAACATGTGATCCTCCCGCTGATCGGCCGCCGTATCCCGATTGTTGCCGACGAATATCCTGATCCGACAGCCGGCACCGGTGCCGTCAAGATGACACCCGCGCATGATTTCAACGATTTCGACGTCGGCCGGCGCCGGCATTTGCGAATGGTGAATATCCTGACGGTCGATGGTCATCTGACGCTTGCCGGCAACGAAGACTTTCTGGAGGGCCTGCCGGCAACCGACGAACTGGAAACCATCGTTTCGGCGCTCGACAATGTCGAGCGGTTTGCGGCCCGCAAGGCGATCGTCGCGATGTTCGAAGAGCGTGGTCTTCTCGACAGGATCGAGCCGCACAAGCACACCGTGCCGCATGGCGACCGGGGTGGGGTTCCGATCGAGCCCCGGCTGACGGAACAATGGTGGGTGGACAACAAGACGCTGGCGAAGCCGGCATTGCAGTCCGTTCGCGAAGGACGCACGCGTTTCGTTCCGAAGAACTGGGAAAAGACGTATTTCGAGTGGCTGGAAAACATCGAGCCATGGTGCATTTCGCGCCAGCTCTGGTGGGGTCACCAGATCCCCGCATGGTATGGTCCGGACGGTCAGGTCTTCGTCGAGAAAACCGAGGAAGAGGCGCTGCATGCCGCGATCCAGCATTATCTGGCTCATGAAGGCCCGATGAAGGCCTATGTGGAGGATCTTCTCGAGAATTTCCGCCCCGGCGAAATCCTGACGCGCGATGAGGACGTGCTCGACACATGGTTTTCGTCTGCTCTCTGGCCGTTCTCGACGCTCGGCTGGCCGGACAAGACGGCGGAGCTTGCGCGATACTATCCCACCAATGTGCTGGTGACCGGCTTCGACATCATCCCGTTCTGGGTGGTCCGGATGATGCAGATGGGCCTGCATTTCATGAAGGACAACAAGGGCAACCCGGTTGAGCCTTTCCACACGATCTACATCCACGCCCTGGTCCGCGACAAGAACGGCGCGAAGATGTCGAAGTCGAAAGGCAATGTCATCGATCCGCTGGACCTGATCGACGAATACGGCGCCGATGCCCTGCGCTTCACGCTGGCGATCATGGCGGCCCAGGGGCGCGATGTGAAGCTCGATCCCGCCCGCATCGCCGGTTATCGGAATTTTGGCACCAAACTCTGGAACGCGACGCGGTTTGCCGGAATGAACGGCGTAAACGGCGCGCCCGATTTTATTCCGGAAACAGTCTCGCTGACAGTCAATCGCTGGATTCTGACCGAACTGTCCCGCACCATTCGCGATGTGACGGGAGCTATCGAGAGCTACCGCTTCAACGAAGCCGCAGGCAGCCTCTACCGGTTCGTCTGGAACCAGTTCTGCGACTGGTATCTCGAACTGCTCAAGCCGGTCTTCAGCGGCGCGGATGAGGCCGCCAAGGCGGAATCTCAGGCCTGCGTCGCCCATGTTCTCGACGAGACCTATAAGCTGCTTCACCCGTTCATGCCCTTCATGACGGAAGAGCTTTGGGCGCACACGGCAGGCGACGCAAAGGCGAGGGACGGATTGTTGTGCCATGCTGAATGGCCGGTATCGTCCTATGCCGACGACCTCGCCGCGGAAGAGACCAACTGGCTTATCGAACTCGTCACCGGTATCCGCTCGGTTCGTGCGGAGATGAATGTGCCGCCGGCTGCCATCGCACCGCTGGTCGTCGTCGGAGCCAGCGATCTCACGCGCGAGCGTCTTGAGCGTCATGCCGCTGCCATCCGCCGCCTTGCCCGTGTCGATGCCATTGACATGTCCTCGGTTGCGCCGAAGGGGAGTGCCCAGATCGTCGTTGGCGAGGCGACCATCTGCCTGCCGCTCGGCAGTCTGATCGATCTCGCGGCAGAGAAAATGCGTGTTGAAAAGGCGCTGGCCAAGACCGATCAGGCGCGCGAGCGCATCCTCGGCAAGCTCTCCAACGAGAAATTCGTCGCTAACGCCCGGCCTGATATTGTCGAGGCGGAGCGGGAACGGCTTGCAGAACTCGACGGCCAGAAAGCCTCTCTCATCGTGGCGCTTGCGCGTGTGTCGGAAGCCGGCTGAGAGAAAATAGTCCCTTGGTTCCGAATCGAAACGCGGCCTCCAGCCGCTTTTCGATTGCCATGACGTCGCCGGAAAAAATCGTTTGCGTTGCGTTGCCAGCAGAAATGCGACTTACGGCACGCTTCTGCAAATGGTTGAGTAAAAACTGGCATTGTTGTGGCGAAGATACAGGTTCTCGTTTCGAAGCTAATTTTTTCTAAAAAAGACGGAAATATGTTTAAACTTAAGAAAAAATTACCAGAATTGTCGAAAAATTAGACGAATATGATATTCTTACGTAAATTTTTTGTGATCCCAGGTTTGGCATCGCTGGACTTGGCTATTTGCCATTAACCCTTCGCTATCGATAATCGCCAAGGATGTTGGTGCTTGCGCCAACGCCACTGCATTTTGGGGAGGACTGAATGGCTCACAAGAAAATCAAAACTGCGCTAACGGCGGCGCTGGCCGCTTTGCTCGGCACGACAACGGCGCATGCAGGCGGTCTCGAGCGCGGCGGTTATAATATCGATCTGCTTTTTGATCCGTCTGACTATGCTGCGGAAGCGGCAGCGACTTACGTCAATCCCCAGCGCGAACTCAAGAATGTTCGCGATACGGATACGACAACCCTCTATCCGCCGCCGGGTACGCCTGGCTATGTGCCGGGTGCCGGTGGGGGGGATTTGAACAATCGCGCCAGCAACGCTGATGATTCCGAGGGCTACTGGGTGCCACGCGTCGGTATCAAGGCCGGTATCGGCGATAGCGTCGATTGTATGGCTGACTATTCACAGCCTTGGGGTGCTCATCTGAAGCCTGGCTTAAACTGGGCCGGCGCCAACAGCAATATCGAGACCAAGGTCGAAAGCGACAATTACGCTGCCACCTGTTCCTATAAATGGGATGCAGGTCGGGGGCAGTTGCGGTTGATCGGCGGTGCATTCTACCAGGAAGTCAGCGGGTTCAAGGAAAGACTGGTTCAGGACTTTACCCAGCCGGTTCCATTTCCGCTCTCTGGTATCGGGCGGCTCGATCTGGAAGGCACGGGTTGGGGCTGGCGGACAGGCGTCGCCTACGAGATCCCGGAATATGCCCTGCGAGCAAGCCTCGTCTACAATAGCGCGGTCGATCTTGACGATCTTGCGGGTACTATCGACCTGCGCGATGTGCGTGGTCCGGCACCGGTCAACTACTACGATGTGACAGGCTTTGCTTCGATGCCGGATTCGCTCGAGTTGAAAGTGCAGAGCGGTATCGCGCCGGACTGGCTTGCTTTCGGCTCCGTCAAATGGACGGACTGGAGCCAGCTCCAGGTCTTGAACTTCTGCCCATCGGGTGGCGGTACTATGGCCCAGCCCTGCACCAGTCTTGATCTGGTCTACCGAGATGGTTGGACGGTTTCGGGTGGTATTGGTCATAAATTCAATGATCAGTGGAGTGGCGCGGTGAGCGTGACATGGGATCGCGGCACCAGCCAGGGATACGGTACCCAGACGGACACATGGACCGTCGGCACCGGCGTATCCTATACGCCGACGGAAAGTGTCGAGTTTCGGCTGGCCGGTGCCATCGGCCTGCTGACCGGCGGCAGTTCCGGTGAAGTGACTTACGATGGCGAAACGGTCGGAGACGATGTTTCCTACGATTTCGGAGACGATCTGGTCACGGCGATCTCTACATCCGTGCGGGTCAAGTTCTGATCTGTTCGCATAAACCACATGACGGCCCGGTGCATGCATCGGGCCGTTTTCCATTCGAAATGACCGCATCGGATCTCTTTTCAGCAATGAAATTTGTGACGATTCAGCAACAGATATTTTCTATGCTTTGGTGGAGAGGGATGAGGGGCAATCATGTCTATTTCCCGCCACAAACTGGGAGCACCGATCTTCTTGACAAACCTGCAAAGAAGTTCTGACCGTGCGGCGTTTGAGGTGAAATGAGTTCTCGCGTTTTCGAAAAAATCAGGGTTTCCGGCACTTTACAACGGTTTTACAGCAGCGGCTCGCTGCTTGAGGCTTCATGTCATGCAGGTATCCTGAGGTCGGCCGGGGCGGGCCGTACTCTTGCCGGAAACGCGCTTTACGCTTGGTCTGGAAGTCGATGAGAGACAACCTTGGGGCATTTGCCTTACCCTGTTGTTCTTCGGCGATGACGGCTCGATCGTTATGGACTGGTTTCGACCGGCTTTTGGGGTTGAACGGAAGATATAGACTATCATGCTGATACGTGGTTACCGGTCGTCGATATTCGTTGCGTTGAGTGTTGTGCTTGCACTGGCGGCGCAGGGGCAAGATGCCCGTGCTTTCGACCCCAATGCCGGCGTCAACAAGGAATCGGGGCCTTTTGCCCTCTTCAAATTCGGGTTCTCCGCATACAAGGACGGCCGCAAGGATGAGGCTGTCGAGGCCTATCGCTATGCTGCCGAAAAGGGTCATACCGGTTCCCGCTGGGCGCTCGCCAATATGTACGCCTATGGCGATGGCGTGGCTGAGAATGATCTGGAAGCCTTCAAGATCTATAGCGACATTGCCGAGAAGGGTGTCGAGCCCGGCTCGGAAGATACCGGCTATTTCGTCAATGCCTTGATTTCGCTTGCCGGCTACTATCGCCGGGGCATTCCGGGAAGCCCGGTGAAAAGCGATTTGAGCCAGGCACGCCAGCTCTATTTTCAGGCTGCTTCGACCTTTGGTGTCGCCGAGGCGCAGTTCCAGCTAGCGAAGATGCTGCTGTCAGGCGATGGCGGTAGCGTCAACGTCCAGCAGGCCAAGAAATGGCTCAACCGGGCCCGCAAGAACGGTCACGCCGGCGCTATGGGCGTCTTCGGCAATGTCATCTTTCAGGAGGGGCAAAGCGCCCGTGGCCTTGCCTATATGACCGCCGCTCTGGACCAGTGTTCGCCAAAAGATCGTCCCTGGTTGCAATCACTGCAGGAGCAGGCCTTCTCGATAGCGAATGAGGAGGATCGCCGCACGGCTGTCGCCATGGCGAGCAATATCCACCTCGACAGCGACGACTGAACCTTACCAGGACACTCTCTGCAATCAGACCGGAAAGGCGAACTCTGCCGCCACCGGCACGTGATCCGACGGCTTTTCCCATGCCCGGACGTGTTTTTCGATTGATGTCGAGACAAGCCGGTCCGATGCCTCTGGCGACAGCATCAGATGGTCGATGCGAATGCCGAAATTTTTAGGCCAGCACCCTCCCTGATAGTCCCAGAACGTATAGAGCGGTGCCGCATCCGAGCTTGCCCGAACGGCATCCGTGAAGCCGAGGTTTTCAAGACGCCGGAACGCCTGTCGCGATTGCGGCTGATACAGCGCATCGTTCTGCCAGACTTTTACATCCCAGCAGTCGTACGGCTCGGAAATGATATTATAGTCTCCGGCAAGGATCAGCGGCTCCTCAAGGGCAAGGCGGCTTTGGGCGAAGGCGTTGAGGCGCTCCATCCAGGAAAGCTTGTAGGGAAATTTGCCGGTTTCGACCGGGTTTCCATTCGGGAGATAGATCGAGCAGACGCGGATTGCTCCGCCCTTGATCGAGAAAACGGCTTCCATGAAGCGCGACTGCTCGTCCGTATCGTCGCCGGGCAGGCCGCGATTGACCTCGTCCGGTTTGATCTTCGACAGGATGGCGACGCCGTTGAAGCCTTTTTGGCCATGCGTCTCCACCGTATAGCCAAGCGATTCGATCTCCGCGCGGGGAAAGCCTTCGTCCACGGTCTTGATTTCCTGCAGGCAGACGATGTCGGGTTGGGACTCGCGAAGCCAGGCGGTCAGGACATCGATGCGAGCTCTGACGCCATTAATGTTCCAGGTGACGATTTTCATGGAGCATGCGCCTTTCTGCCCATCTCATTGCGGTTCAATCGGTTTGTACCTCGCATGGATTTTTTTGACAAACCCGACATGTTCAACGAATTGCTTCGGACCGGTTGCCCGCTATAGTCCGGCTCATGTTCGAAATTTTCAGCAACTACTGGCCCCATGTTCTCGCTGTCCTTTCGGTGGTGCTCGGCGTTCCCGCTGCCGTTCATGCCGCCATGACAAAACAGGAGGTCCGCTCCGCTCTTGGCTGGGTCGGTATCATCCTGTTGTCGCCGGTGCTTGGCGCGATGCTGTATGCCGTGGCTGGCATCAACCGCATCAGGCGGTCTTCGATCGAGCAGCAGCGCTCGCAGTTCCGGGATCGGCGACCGGATGATCTTGCCAAATACGACGTTTCCGCTGCCTCGGTCGCGGGCCAGTTCGGCCAGCGTTTTGCCGGAATGAAATTGCTGGGCGACCGGGTCAGCCGGCACCGGATCTGCAGCGGCAACACGGCGGCAATGCTCACAGGCGGCGATAGGGCCTATGCCGCCATGCTGCAGGAGATCGCGGACGCCCGTCGCTCCATTCTTCTCGAGAGCTATATTTTCGATCGTGATCCGATCGGCCTGCGCTTCGCCGATGCCCTGATCGCTGCCGTCAAACGCGGCGTGCAGGTCAGGGTCCTGATTGACGCCGTCGGCGCCCGCTATTCCGTGCCGAGCATTGTCGGCTATCTGACGGAGGGCGGCGTCACCGTCAGGGTGTTCAACGGCAACATCATCATGGGCCTGCGGCTGCCTTACGCCAATCTGCGCACGCACCGAAAGATTCTGGTCATCGACGGTGCGGTTGGCTTTACAGGCGGGATGAACATCAGAGCGGGCTTCACCTTCGAATTTGCAGGCGAAACCCAGGCGCATGACACGCATTTCCGTGTCACCGGACCGGTGGTCGCCGATCTGTTTCAGGTGGCCGCGGAGGATTGGCGGTTCACGACACGAGAAATGCTTGATGGAGACGCGTGGCGCATCACACCCGCCTTAACGGATTCCAAACCACGACAACCACTCATGCTCATGCGCGCCGTGCCGTCCGGTCCTGACCGGGCCAACGAATCCAATCATAAAATGCTGATGGGCGCATTCTCGGTCGCAAGACGCAGCATTCGCATCATGTCTCCCTATTTCCTGCCGGACCGGGAGTTGATCAGCGCGCTGGTGACCGCTTCCCTGCGGGGAGTCGAGGTTGATATCATTGTGCCGGCGGTCAACAATCTTCTGCTGGTCGATCGCGCCATGACCTCACAGTTCGACCAGGTCTTGAAAGGCGGCTGCCGCATCTGGCGTGCCGACGGTCCTTTCAATCACTCAAAGCTGATGACCATCGACAACAGATGGTCTTATGTCGGCTCGTCCAATCTGGATCCACGGTCGCTCAGGCTTAATTTCGAGATTGATCTCGAGATTCTCGATACTTCTTTTGCCGCCGCCATTGGCGAGACGATTAAGGAGGTGGTCAGAGGCGCATCGCCGGTAACGCTTGAGGAACTCCAGTCGAAGCCCTTTCTGAAACGGCTGGTGAACCGGATTTTCTGGCTCGGCTCACCCTATCTGTAAACCGCGCCAAACGTCGATCAGATGGAAAAACTCGTGCCACATCCGCAACTTGCGACGGCATTCGGATTCTTTATCTGAAAAGACTGGCCAAGCAGGTTATCGACGAAGTCGATCTCCGAACCGCTCATATAGACGAGAGAAAGGCTGTCGATCAGCACTTTCGCCTCGCCCTTTTCCAGAACCAGATCATCCGCTTCGGAATTGTCGACAAGGTCGAACTTGTATGAAAAACCGGAACATCCGCCGCCTTCGACGGAGACCCTCATTGCCGTCTTTTCGAGATCCGACTTTAAAATTGCGCCGATGCGTTTCGCCGCGGAGTCCGAGAGCGTCACGGTGTCTGTCGTCATTTCTACCTCCTGCCGGGGTCAAGAACCGGAGAGATTCGCGATTGAGATCAAGCTAATGGTGGAAGGATCTTCCGACATGCCATAAGCTTGTATGGGTAAGGCATTGAATTTCTTGCGATGAACAAAGTCCGCCACTCAGTGCTTTCCTGCCTTGCGCACTATAGGTATGAAGGCGCTGAGACCGCGTCAATGGGATGCAGGGTGGGAAATGACATTGGACAGACATGCTCTTGGTTTCGGCGCCGGTGAACGGGCGATTTTTGCCTCCGATCCCTGGGCAAGCAGGGGGCGCCTCTACCCGGAGACCGGCAGCCCGACGCGGTCGGATTTTCAGCGCGACCGGGACCGCATCGTCCACACGACGGCGTTCCGCCGTCTGAAGCACAAGACCCAGGTTTTCATTGCCGCGGATGGCGACCACTATCGCACCCGGCTGACCCATACGATCGAGGTGGCGCAGATCGCCCGTGCGCTGGCGCGGGCGCTGCGGTTGGACGAGGATTTGGCGGAGGGCGTCGCCCTCGTGCATGATTTCGGCCATACGCCATTCGGCCATACGGGCGAGGATGCGCTTCACGAAATGTTGGAGCCCTATGGCGGCTTCGATCACAATGCGCAGTCCCTGCGCATCGTTACCAAACTGGAGCGGCGCTACGCCGAGTTCGATGGCCTGAACCTGACCTGGGAAAGCCTGGAAGGCCTCGTAAAGCACAACGGGCCGCTGATCGATGCCGAGGGGCAGGGAATTCGGGGACCCGTGCCTCAGCCTATCCTCGACTATTGTGCGCTTCACGATCTGGAACTGGCGACCTTCGCCAGCCTTGAGGCGCAGGTGGCGGCAATTGCCGATGATATCGCCTATAATACCCATGATATAGATGATGGTCTGCGGTCGGGCTATCTGACCTTCGACATGCTGGAAGACATTCCGTTCCTCGCCGGATTGATGCGCGAAGTTGGTGATCGATATCCGGGTCTTGAGCCCAGCCGCTTCACGCATGAGATCATGCGGCGCCAGATCACAGCCATGGTCGAGGACGTGATTACGGTGGCGCAGGATCACCTGAAGACGTTGCGTCCGCAATGTGCCGCGGATATTCGCAACGCCGCACGGGTGACGGTGACGTTCTCCGACTCAATGTCGATGACCGACCGGCAGATCAAGAACATGCTGATGACGCGCATTTACCGGCACCCCGATGTCATGCGCGTGCGGGCGAACGCGGCCAGGATCCTCACGGACCTCTATCAGGCCTATATGGCGGATCCGAAGCAGATGCAGAAACATTACTGGATCGATCAGATTGCCGGCATGTCAGAACCGGTGAAAGCCCGCCACGTCGGCGATTACCTGGCCGGGATGACGGACACCTATGCGGTTACGGTCCACAAGCGTTTGTTTGACCAGACTCCGGAATTGCGATAGTCACCGCCCCGGTTGACAGCGGACGACTTCACGCGCGACCGACAACGACGCGATCTCGCGCCTTTGGCTGCAGAGCGGATGGATGACATGAATCTTTTCAATGACTTCGATATAAGAATTAAAAATGTTTTGGAATCTATTGATATAATTCGTGAAAAACGATCTGAAATCGATTTTTCCCGCGTATCGGTAGAATCACCGCGCGACCCCAGTCACGGCGATGTCGCGACCAATGCGGCCATGGTCCTTTCCAAGCCGCTCGGTGTCAACCCGCGCGCGCTTGCCGAACTGATCGTGACGAAATTGAAAGAGGATCCCGAAGTCATTGACGTCTCCGTCGCCGGTCCCGGTTTCATCAATGT
Organism: Pararhizobium gei; assembly: GCF_029223885.1. Classification (NCBI taxonomy): domain Bacteria; kingdom Pseudomonadati; phylum Pseudomonadota; class Alphaproteobacteria; order Hyphomicrobiales; family Rhizobiaceae; genus Pararhizobium; species Pararhizobium gei. The sequence continues at coordinate 2,206,893 of NZ_CP119409.1, forward strand.
CAAGCTTTCCATCGCATACTGGCAGAAGCTGCTGGCGGTGGTCATCGCCGACGGAATAAACTACGGCAGGAGCGCTGTCGGCGCCGGTCGCAAGGTGAACGTCGAATACGTTTCGGCCAATCCGACCGGTCCCATGCATGTAGGCCATTGCCGCGGCGCCGTGGTTGGCGACACCCTGGCCAATCTGCTGAAATTTGCCGGTTACGACGTCATCAAGGAATATTACATCAACGATGCCGGCTCCCAGATCGACACGCTGGCCCGGTCCGCATTCCTGCGGTACCGCGAGGCGCTCGGCGAAAAGATCGGCGAGATTCCATCCGGTCTTTATCCCGGCGATTATCTCGTCCCGGTCGGCGAGGCGCTTGTTGCCGAATTCGGCAGCAGCTTGCGGATCATGCCGGAAAGCAAATGGATGTCCCTGGTCAAGGACCGCACCATCGATGCGATGATGGTAATGATCCGCGAGGATCTTGCGGCCCTCAATGTCCACCACGACGTGTTTTTCTCGGAGCGCACGCTGCACGCCGATGGAGCCGCGCGCATCCGCAATGCCATCAACGATCTCACCTACAAAGGCCATGTTTACAAAGGAGCCCTGCCGCCGCCGAAGGGACAGGTTCCGGAGGACTGGGAAGACCGGGAGCAGACTTTGTTCCGCTCGACCGAGGTCGGAGACGATATCGACCGTCCCCTGATCAAATCCGATGGGTCCTATACATACTTTGCCGCCGACGTTGCCTATTTCAAGGACAAGTTCGACCGCGGCTTCGATGAAATGATCTATGTGCTCGGCGCGGACCACGGCGGTTATGTAAAACGCCTGGAAGCTCTGGCGCGGGCCGTCTCAGGCGGCACGGCCAAGCTGACGGTTTTGCTGTGCCAGTTGGTCAAGCTCTACCGCGATGGCGAACCGGTGAAAATGTCGAAACGCTCCGGCGATTTCGTCACGCTTCGCGATGTGGTCGAGGAAGTCGGCCGTGATTCGGTGCGCTTCATGATGATCTATCGCAAGAGCTCCGAGCCGCTCGATTTCGATTTTGCCAAGGTGACGGAGCAGTCGAAGGACAATCCGGTCTTCTACGTCCAATATGCCCATGCGCGTTGCATGTCGGTTTTCCGGCAAGCTGCGGAGGCATTTCCAGGCGTCGATTTCGAAACGATCGACCTTGCGGGCGCCATTGCCGGGAATATCGTCGATTCGAACGAGATCCAGCTTGTCGCCAAGCTTGCAGAATATCCGCGGGTGATAGAAGCTGCAGCACTGTCGCAGGAGCCGCACAGGATCGCGTTTTACCTCTACGATCTTGCCGGCGCCTTCCACGGACACTGGAATAAAGGTAAAGAGTCTCCCGAATTACGTTTTGTTAACGATAAAAATAGAGAATTGACCATCGCCAGACTTGGGCTGGTGCGTGCCGTCGCCTCCGTTTTGAAATCGGGCCTGTCTATTACAGGCACCGCTGCTCCGGACGAGATGCGATAGTCACGTCACCATTTCCCCACAAAGCACTGGCAGGAACCGGCTAAGTTGCGAGTGGAGAGCATGGCAGACAAACAATTGGCACGAAGCGAGACTGCGGATTTCAACGTTCTGGCGGATGATGATCCTTTGGCAGAGCTTGCCCGCATTGTCGGCTATGACAACCGGCCCGCAGTTCAGCAGTTGCAGGAACTCGAGAGGCACCGCGAACTTGTTCGCAAGGAGCCGGAGATCAATCTCGAAGACGAACTGCTGCGCGAGTTCCACGTATACGATGCGCCAAACGAAGCCGTCCGCGCGCCTCAGCTGGTCGATGCCGTTGCCCAAGCAGCGCCGGTCGTCGAGCAGGCCCCTCTTGCCGTGGTTGCCGAGCCCGTTCGCGTCGAACCTGAATTGTCGTCTGTAAAGGCAGATCAGGAGACCGATGCTGCGCTTTCAACCGGTCAGCCGCTCGTTAAGCCGGCTGGCGTACCCGCGTCCGAATTGTCCTACGAGGCGATCGATCTCGAGCGGGAGCTTGAGATGTCGATCAGTTATGATGATTACTACGGTCAGAGCGAACCGGCAGCGGAGCCGGCTGCTGCCACACCGGTAGAGCATCGGATCGTTGACGCGCCGGCGGTCGAGCCGGAAAACAAGCTCGCCATCCCTGTTGAAACTACGCCTGTTGAAACTACGCCTGTTGAAACTGCGCCTGTTGAAACTGCGCCGGTCGAGAATGTGCTTGTCGAAACTGCATCTGCCGAGATTGCTCCTGTGGATGCTGTCCCGGTCGCCGGGGCGAAGGATCAGGATGCGGTGGCGCGGCAGGCCGATCCGGTGACGGTCGATGGTTCTGACCCGGGCAAGCATGCCGTGTCCCCATCGAATTCCGGCGATGTCACGATCGCTGCGGGTGATGCGCAAGGGATAGACGATCTCCTGGCCGATATCGAGCGTTTCCCGGTTCCGCCTTTGCCGGCTGCGAGAGTCGCCGCGGTTGCCGAACCTGTGCGCAAGGTCAATTATCCCTTCACGCCGACATTCAGCCGTGCGACACCGGTGGCCTCTGCGGGTGGTTCGCAAAAAGCATTTGCCACACCGCTTGCGGCAGTCCCGGTATCGCTGCCGGTCACCCCCGTTGTCGCCGAAACAGCCTCTGTCCCGGCCGAAATCATGGTATCGCCTGTCGTTACCGAAGCTGCGCCTCAGTTGAAGGCCGCCATCGACCAGGATCCCGACTTCGATCTCGATTCGTTCGAGCTTGACCTTTCCGAGATTGATCTGGCGATTGAGCCCGTGGAGTCGGCGCCGGTACAGCCGATGACCGCCACGCCTGCGCCCCTTGCTGTGGAAACCGTCGAAACGCAGGTTTTCGATGCACCGGTTGCTGATGATGACGATGCAGACATCGAGCCGGAGAGCATGCTCCCCTTTGATCCCGCAATGATCGCTGATTCGGAGGAGAACCCGGTGGCGATCACTGATCTCCATGTGCCGCAGCTTCCTGTCGTCGAGCAGGAGCGCCCGGTCGCGCATCACCCTGATTACGATCTCGATCTCGATGCCGAGATGGCCCAGCTCTTCGGCGCGCCGAATGCAAGTGTAGCGTCGAGCGGGAAAAACGGCCGGGATATCGGTGCCGCCGCCCTGCCGCATTCCTCTCAGGCGCAGCCTTCGGGACGGGCTTCCCCCGTAGAAGAAGATTTCGAAGAATTCGAAAAGGCAATGGAAGCCGATTTCAGGCTGTCGCTCAGCCAGCGCCATGAAACGGATCCGTCGCAGGATCGTCTCGCGGTTGGATCGGGCTATGTGGCCGACACACAGTATGACGACGAACGCCAGGGCCGCGGCAAGCGGCGTCTGGTGCTGATGGCCGCTACTGTGGCGGGTTTGGCGATCTTCGGCGGGGCAGGCGTCTACGCCTTTATGAACCATGACAGCTCAGCTCTCTCAGCCGGGGAGCCCAAGATCATTCTCGCGGACAAGACGCCGGTAAAAATGGTGCCGTTGGAAAAAGGCGGCAAAACCGTTCCCAACCAGGACAAGGCTGTCTATGACCGCGTCGCAGGTGCACAGGATCCTGGTCCCTCCCAGGACACGCTCGTTTCCTCCACAGAGGAGCCGATGGATGTGGTTCAGCGGACACTGACCCCGGAGAATCTCCCGTTGGAAGGCGCTGGCGAGGAGTTGCCGGGTCTGGCAGACGAAGACCAGTCCGAGCGTCTGTTGCCGGACGGGCAGTCGGCGGAAAACATGGCCAGCGATGACGCCGTCACGCCGGCGGTGGCGCCGCGCAAGGTGCGGACCATGATCGTCAAGCCGGACGGAACGCTGGTTGCCCGCGAAGAAACCGCGGTTGTACCATCGACAGAAACGGCTGCTGTTTCGGGGCGAGGCGACCCACAGGTCAAAACCGTAAAGACGACATCCATCACGGCCCCGGTGGAAACCGGCTCAACGCCGAAAGCGCTGTCTGAAGGCCAAGCCATCGAGCCGGCCCAGAAAACTGCACTTGAGGAGGCCGCGGCAGCCACTGTCGAGGAAGTCGCTCCCGTTCGCTCGGTCAAGACTTCGGCCGTTGCCGACCCGATCCCGCAGGCGCGCCCCGTCGAAGAGGCGAAGGTCGTGGATACCTTCAAAACCGAGCCCGCGCAAAAGCCGGTAGAAACCAAGCCGGTGGAGACCGCCGCTGTTGCTCCCGGCACCTACGTCATCCAGATCGCCTCGCTGCCCTCGGAGGCTGAAGCCCAGCGGTCCTTCAAGTCTCTGTCGGGAAAGTTCGGCGGCGTCATTAAGGGCAAGGGCGTGGATATCAAGAAAGCTGAAATCGCCGGAAAGGGAACCTATTTCCGGGTCCGCATTCCGGCCGGTACGCGGCAAGAGGCCAACGCACTCTGCTCGCGCTACAAGAGCGCTGGCGGCAGCTGCCTCGTCACGAAGTAAATCGCTCGAGCCAATTAAGAAGGCGCGGCACGACCGCGCCTTCTTCCGTTTTCGCAGCGATGGCTGTGAAGGATGTTTCCCTGCGCGAAAGGGCATTCGCCTTTGACCGCCGCAATCATTATTGTCCTGTCATGACCGAATCAAAAGCATTTATCTCCGGCTGCAAGGGCCTTGTTCTCACCGACGAAGAAAAGGCCTTCTTCGCGGGAGAGCGCCCCTGGGGTTTCATTCTCTTCGGGCGCAACATCGGCGAGCCGCAGCAGATTTCCGATCTCGTCGCCTCGCTTCGCGACAGCATCGGCAACCCCGATGCACCTGTCCTGATCGATCAGGAGGGCGGCCGTGTCCAGCGCATCAAGCCGCCGCTCGTTGCGCAATATCCGAATGGCGCGGCAATCGGCGAGATGTATTTGCGCGATCGCGACGCCGGGCTGAGGGCCGCCTGGCTGATGTCGCGTCTCCACGCTTTCGATCTCCTGCGTCTCGGCATCACGGTCGATTGCCTGCCGGTCCTCGACGTGCCGATCGAAGGTTCAAGCGATGTGATCGGCAACCGGGCCTACGGCTACGACCCGCGCGCGGTCGCGGAGATTGGCGCCGCAGCCGCGGCAGGCCTCAAGGCGGGCGGCATGCTGCCGGTCATGAAACATATGCCGGGACACGGCCGCGCCTTTGTCGATTCCCACCATAAGCTCCCGGTCGTCGAGGCTTCGTTGGCCGAGCTTGCCGGCAGCGATTTCCTGCCCTTCGTCGCGATGAAAGATGAACTCATGGCCATGTCGGCCCATATCGTCTTTACCGCGATTGACGCCGACAATCCGGCAACGACGTCGCCGAAGATCGTACGCGAAATCATCCGCGGCCATATCGGCTTCGACGGCCTGTTGATGTCGGACGATGTGTCGATGAATGCGCTTGCCGGTGATATCGAGACGCGCGCAAGGGGCATTGTTGCAGCCGGGCTCGATCTCGTCTTGCATTGCCACGGCATTATGGATGAAATGCTTCAGGTTGCCCGTGTCGTCCCGGAAATCGCCGGCGACACGCTGCGGCGCGTCAAGGCGGTGGAAGCCGGCTTCTCGAAGCCGGATCTGTCCGATGAGGCGGCGTTACGTGAAGAGTTTAACGGCATGATGGCCATCGTGTAGAGGCATCGGAGGCAAAGCGATCGTGAGCAACGCCGGCGACATGCAGAACAGACCGGCGGCAAGATCCACGATGGAGAGTTTGTGGCAGGAGGAGGGCGCCGACCGCGGCCTTCACGAGGAAGAACTCCTCGTTGATATCGCCGGTTTCGAAGGTCCCCTTGACCTTCTGCTGCATCTTGCCCGTCATCAGCGCGTCGATCTTTCCCGCATATCCGTGCTGGCGCTTGCCGAGCAATATATCGGCTTCATCGAGAAGGCGCGCAATATTCGCCTCGAACTCGCTGCTGATTACCTCGTCATGGCGGCCTGGCTGGCGTTCCTGAAATCGCGCCTGCTCATTCCGCGGCAGACGAAGGACGAGGGGCCGTCGGGTGAGGAGATGGCGTCTGCGCTGGCGTTCCGGCTGAAGCGTCTGGAAGCCATGCGCGATGCGGCGACCCGCCTCGTCAATAGAAACCGTCTCGGCCGCGACGTGTTTGCGCGTGGTGCTCCCGAGCATATTCCCGTGGAAAAGACCTCTGCCTTCGAGGCGTCCCTTTATGATCTCTTGAATGCCTATGCATCGCTTCGTCAGCGCGAGGCCGTCATGCAGGTGACGATCGAGCGGCGGCAGGTCTGGTCGCTGGCCGATGCACGGCTCGTGCTGGCAAGATTGATCGGCGATATGGTCGATTGGACGGCGCTGGACCATTTTCTGTTGCGCTACATGACGAGCCCGAAAGAGAGGGCGACGGCGATTGCCAGCTCCTTTGCCGCATCGCTCGAAATGGTGCGGGAAGGGCGGCTTGAGATCCGGCAGGATGGCGCGTTTTCGCCGATCTATGTTCGCCAGGGGCCGAACAAGCTGACACCCGAAGCGCTGGCCGAAGTGGAGGCCGGGCGTGATTGATCTGCAGAAGCACCTGCCGGGCCTTGCAGGTGAGGAGGCAGGTGATTCTGTGGCTTTGCCCGATCCGACCTTGGAAACGGAAGCGGAGCGAATAGCCGAAGCCTTGGTGTTCGCATCGGCGCAGCCCGTCGCCGAAGCTTATGTCGCAGCCCGTTTGCCCCGCGGCGCCGACGTTCACCGCATCATGCTCAGGCTGAAATCCATCTATGCCGGACGCGGCGTCAACCTTGTGCAAGTCGGCGATCACTGGGCCTTCCGAACAGCCGCCGACCTCTCATTCGTTGTTCAGACGAATGAGAACGAGGTGAGAAAGTTGTCGCGGGCAGCATTGGAGGTGCTGTCTATCATTGCTTATCACCAACCCGTCACGCGCGCTGAAATCGAGGACATCCGTGGAGTTCAGACCTCGAAAGGCACCCTTGACGTCCTTATGGAGGCTGGCTGGATTCGATTTCGCGGTCGCCGCCGGACCCCTGGCCGCCCGGTGACCTTTGGGACGACACGCGACTTTCTCGATCATTTCGGTCTGGAGGACCTCAGGGACCTTCCGGGGCTGGAGGAACTGAGGGGCGCCGGTCTTCTCTCCGGCCGCGTCCCTTCCAACTTTCGGATTCCCGTTCCGCTCAGCGAGGATGGGTTGAGTGATGATGAGGACCCGATCACGCAGCTCGATCTGGAAGAACTGGGCTTGCTGACGCCAGGTGGCGGCGATGGAGAGTAGCCGTCCCGGTTCCGCCGAAGTCTTCGGGTAACCATTGCGTGATGCACGGCTTTCCGTTAACGAGCGAGATGGATTGCCGTTTGAAAAAGATGCACGGTCATCTTAAACCGGACTACGGATTATACGGGAGTAAGAATATGGGTTCCTTTAGTATCTGGCACTGGCTGATCGTTCTGGTCGTCGTCCTGCTTCTGTTCGGGCGCGGCAAGATCCCGGAACTGATGGGCGATGTCGCCAAGGGCATCAAGAGCTTCAAGAAGGGCATGACCGAAGAGGATACGACCGCCGAAAAAGGCGTCGATGCAAAGACGGTCGAGCACAAATCCGACGAAGTGCGCTGATCGTGCATCATGGTCGAGGTCCGGTCGAAATGACCGGCCTTGCTGCGTTCCAGTGTCGTGGAGTTCCAATTCATGCTTGATGTCGGCTGGACAGAGCTCGTCGTTATTGCTGTCGTTCTGATTATTGTCGTCGGTCCAAAAGACCTGCCACCCATGTTGCGAACCTTCGGCAAGATGATGACGAAGATGCGCGGAATGGCGAGCGATTTTCGGCAGCAATTCGACGAAGCCCTGAAAGAGGCGGATCTCGACGATGTTCGCAAAACGCTGAGCGATGCGCAGAAACTCAACCCCGCGCACAGCCTGCGCGAGGCCATGAACCCGTTGCGGCAAATGGGCAATGAGATCAAGGCGGACTTGCAGAAGGCGACCGCTGTTGACGCAAAACCTGTCGAGCCGAAAGCTGGCGAACAGAAACCTGTCGAATCAAAACCGGCCGAGCCGTCGGTTCCGCTGGAAAGCAATACGAGTTCCGGTGCTCTTCCGAATGAGATAGCCGCCGCTGCCGTTGTGCCGCAGGAGCAGCCGGTCAGCAGTCCGGCGGTTGCACGGGCAATCGACGTACCGTCGATCCAGACGGAGACCGCCGTGCCAATCGCGGCGGAGCCGAAGGCCAAGCGCGCCAAGCCGAAGGTGGGCGATGCGGCGGCGGTCAAAAAGGCGGTGAAATCTGCTGAAAAGCCGGCAAAGCCGACCAAGAAAAAGGATGACGCATGAGCGGCGAGATCGAAGACAAGCCCCAGCCGCTGATCGAGCATCTGATCGAGCTTCGGTCACGGTTGATTTGGGCGGTTGGCGCGTTTTTCATTGCTTTTCTGGTATGCTTCTATTTTGCCAAGGCGCTGTTCGACTTTCTTGTCCAGCCGTTCAAATGGGCCGTCCAATGGGCTGGCCTCGATCACCGTGCGGTTGAGCTGATCTATACGGCACCCCAGGAATTCTTCTTCACGCAGATCAAGGTGGCGATGTTCAGCGCCATGGTGCTGGCCTTCCCGGTGATTGCCTCTCAGGTCTATAAATTCGTGGCGCCCGGGCTCTACAAGAACGAACGGGCAGCCTTTCTGCCGTTCCTTGTCGCATCGCCGCTTCTGTTTCTTCTCGGTGCGGCGCTGGTCTACTTCTTTTTCACGCCGATGGTGATGTGGTTCTTTCTTGCCATGGAGCAGAGCGGCGGCGAAGGCGAGGTTTCCATCCAGCTGCTGCCCAAGGTTTCGGAGTATCTGAGCCTGATCATGTCGCTGATCTTTGCTTTCGGCCTCGTGTTTCAGCTGCCGGTCGTCACCACCCTTCTGGCTCGGGTCGGCTTCGTGACGTCGCAGGGGCTAAAGGAAAAGCGCAAATATGCGATCGTTATCGCTTTCGTCGCGGCGGCGATCCTCACTCCGCCCGATCCCGTATCCCAGATCGGTCTTGCCCTTCCTGCCATCCTTCTCTACGAGATTTCCATCTATACCGCCCGACTCGTGGAACGGCAGCGGGCTCGCAACGCAGCGGCTCGCGAGGTCGCCGAGGCGGGCAAGGACGCCGGCTGACGCGACATTGCGCGTTCCTCCGTGCGTCCGGGCCTCCCATGTCTCGACAAGCAGGATCTGAACGAACATGCTCGATATCAAATGGATAAGAGACAATGCAGCAGCGCTGGATGCGGCGCTTGAAAAGCGCGGCGGGGAGCCCCTGTCGGCGGCGTTGATTTCCCTCGATGAAAAGCGCCGCTCCCTTGTCCAGTCGCTGCAGGAGATGCAGTCGCGCCGCAACGCCGCTTCAAAGGAAATCGGCGCTGCCATGGCGCAGAAAAACGGCGAGCTCGCCGAAAGGCTGAAGACGGAAGTCGCCGAACTGAAGACGACCATGCCGGCTCTCGAGGAAGAAAGCCGGGCCTGCGATGCGGAACTGGCCGATGCCCTGTCGCGTCTTCCGAACATTCCGTTCGACGATGTGCCTGTTGGCCGCGACGAAAGCGGCAATGTGGTCAAGCATCTGAATGGCCAGAAGCCGGGCTGGAACCACCGTCCGAAGGAGCATTTCGAAATCGGCGAGGCGCTGGGCTGGCTGGACTTCGAAGGTGCTGCAAAGATTGCCGGCGCGCGTTTCACCATCGTCAAGGGCCAGCTGGCGCGCCTCGAGCGTGCGCTTGGCCAGTTCATGCTCGATCTGCACACAGGCGAGCACGGCTATCTGGAAGTCCAGCCACCGCTGATGACCCGGGACGAGGCGATGTATGGCACCGGCCAGTTGCCGAAATTCGCAGAAGATCTGTTCAAGACAACCGACGGCCGGTGGCTGATCCCGACGGCTGAGGTACCGCTGACCAATATGGTGCGCGAGCAGATCCTGGACATGGACGCGCTGCCGCTACGCTTCACCGCGCTCACTCCCTGTTTCCGTTCGGAAGCCGGTTCTGCAGGCCGCGATACGCGCGGTATGCTGCGCCAGCACCAGTTCAACAAGGTAGAGCTGGTTTCGATCACCGACGCGGACAGCTCGGTGGATGAGCATGAACGGATGACGGCCTGTGCCGAGGCGGTGTTGCAGCGTCTCGGCCTGCACTACCGGGTCATGACGCTCTGCACAGGCGACATGGGTTTCGGCGCACGCAAAACCTATGATCTCGAAGTCTGGCTGCCGGGGCAGGATACCTACCGGGAAATCTCCTCCTGCTCGGTCTGCGGCGATTTCCAGGCACGGCGCATGAACGCGCGCTATCGGACCAAAGACGAGGGGCTTAAATTCGTTCACACGCTGAACGGTTCGGGCACTGCCGTCGGGCGGGCGCTGATCGCGGTCATCGAAAACTATCTGAACGAGGATGGATCGATCACCGTCCCGGACGTATTGCTGCCATATATGGGTGGCCTGACGAAGATCGAAAAAGCTGGCTGAGCCTTGGCCTGCTGGGGTAGGGGTTGGAGATGCGCATTTTACTGACGAACGACGACGGCATCCATGCCGAAGGCCTCGCCGTTCTCGAACGGATCGCCCGAACGATCTCGGATGACGTCTGGGTCGTGGCGCCTGAAACAGACCAGAGCGGTCTTGCGCATTCGCTTACACTGTCCGAACCGTTGCGCCTGCGCCAGATTTCCGAAAAACACTTCGCATTGCGCGGCACGCCAACCGATTGCGTCATTATGGCGGTACGCAAGGTGCTGGACGTCAAGCCGGATCTCATCCTCTCCGGCGTCAATGTCGGCGCCAACATGGCCGATGACGTTACCTATTCCGGGACGATCGCAGGAGCCATCGAGGGCACGCTCCAGGGGATCCGGTCCTTTGCCCTGAGCCAGGCCTACCGCCATGCCGATGGCCCTTATGTGCCCTGGGACGTTGTCGAAACCCACGCGGCAAGACTGTTGCGCAAACTTATGACGGTCGATCTGCCCGACGGGACGTTCCTCAATCTCAATTTTCCCAATTGCGCTGCAGATGAGGTTGCTGGAACCGAAGTGACCTCACAGGGCAAGCTTGATTTCGGGTTGACGATCGATGAGCGGTCCGATGGGCGAGGACACCCCTATTTCTGGCTGCGTTTCGGCGAGAGATTTGGCGATTTCCGGGCCGGCACGGATATTCATGCGGTCCGCGAAAATAAGATTTCGGTCACGCCGCTGAAGCTCGACCTGACGGACTATGCCGTTCAGGACCGCGTGGCGCAGGCTCTGCTGGATGGAGATGCGGTTTGAATTCCCGCATCGCCGATCGGGAGGGCTATGCCGCACTGTTCCTGCGTCTTCGTGGCGAGGGAATCTCGAATGCGGAATTGCTGAATGCCGTCGAGCAGACGCCCCGCGCGCTCTTCGTCCCGCCGCAATTTCAGGACGATTCCCATTCCTCACGCTTGCTTCCGTTGGACTGCGGCGCCTTCATGGAGGGATTTGATTTCGCCGTGCGTCTGCTGCACAGTCTGAACGTCCGGCCTGGGCAGCGCGTACTCGAAGTTGGCACTGGCAGCGGTTTCACCGCTGGCGTGATGGGACGCATTGCCGAGCGGGTTCTGACAATCGACCGGTACAGGACGCTGGTCACCGGCGCGCAGAAGAACCTGGAAAAAGCAAGCATCCGAAATGTCGTGGTCCGGCAGGCCGACGGCAGCATCGGTCCGGCCGGCGAGGGGACGTTCGACCGCATCCTTATCACGGCGGCATTTTCCAGTCTGCCCCGGGTGTTTTCCGACCATCTCGTCTCGGGCGGAACAATGGTGGTGCCGATCATGATGAGCGAAACCCAATGCCGCATCGTCCGTCTGAGCCGCACCGGCAGCAGGTTCGACCGCGAAGACCTGTTCGAGGCCCCTTACCTTCCGATCGTGCCGCAGGTCGCATCTTTTCTCTGACCTGACACCGGTCGATGCGGATAAAACGCTGGGGAATGGTGATTCCGCCGTCGCTGGATATCGAGCTTGTGATGCCTTGCTCAAGGTGTCGCAGACAAGATGCGGCAAACCCGTCTGTTAACAAATACTTAACAAAGGTCAGCCTCACGCAAGCTTTGGAGCCTAACGCAAATTACGTTCGCACTCGGGGGCATTCCAACTTCAGATCGGTGCGAGGTCCGGGCGTAACGGCGCAGGAGACGGCAGATGCAGATTGTAAACAGACTGGCATCCGGGGCAGCAGGGGATGGCTTGGCCCGTCTTCCCGGTCGTACCGAAACCCAAATCACGACAAGCGATCTGGAAAACGCCGTTTCACCGGCAAGTTTCGGCAGCGGCTACGATCCTTCGTCGAGAGTGGCGCTGTCCGCTGAAGCCTTGCTTTTCCTGGGGCGAACCAGACGCGTCCAGGAAAAATATCCGCCCTTGACGAAAGAGGAATGGAGCAATCGCCTGTCGCCGCAACTCGCCGCGCGAGAATATCAGGAATTCGGCAAATACAGCGAAACGGGCGATCATAAGGCCTATTACCGGGCCTTCATAGAATATTTCGACAACCTGCGCGTCGAGGATCAAAACAGCCTGCGCTATTTCGGCACCCGCGATGCGGCGATTGCCGGCGCGCGGTCGCTGGAATATGATGAGGAAAGCGGCCTCGACAGCGGTGGCGGTTTCCAGACGCTCGTCAGTGTAATTCTCGACACGGACAAGCTTCAGTCGGAATTCACGGCGGCGCAGCGTACGGGTGAGCTTCCGGCTGGCGACAGTTTCGGATGGGATAGGGGCACGATCACGTATGAAGACGTGTCCCAGAGCCGAGGCGCTTTGTCGGAAATCGAAAAGTTCTATCAGGAAAATTTCTAGAGCCTTCCCCGCCTTATACTGATTGCTATCGACGCCGATGCCGCTGAGCGTCGTCCTGACGTGAAGCTGGCTCTGCTTCGTTCCCCGCCGTGGCGGCGGCGATCATGGTTATCAATTCATCAAAAAAAGCGAGACACAGCCCGGTTTTAACTGCGCGGTAACTCTAATGCGTTTTAATCGACCTACACAAAGTTGCGTCCCAAGTAGGTAAGCGTCATGCGTATCAGAGTTTCGTCAAGTGCAGGGAAATCCGCAGTCCGCCTTTTTGCGGCAGTGTTGCTGGCGAGTGTCGCGACAGGGTGCAGTTCCGATGCGAGCCGCTTTGGCGGGCTCTTCTCCCGGTCCGATAATGTCACAACCAACTCAATTTCCAGCGGTGGCGGGGTTTCCCTTCCGCGTGGCGATATCCAGGGTTCCGGCATGGCGCAGATGCCTGTGGATCAATCCGGCCGCGGTGCGATCGTTGATCAACCTTTCCCCGATCCGGTCAATACGGCGTCGACGCCGGTCTCCCGGGCACGCGAGGCGACGACCCCGATCGATGTTCAGCGCAATGTTCTCGTAGAACCACGGTCCCGCGAAAGGTCGCTTGACCAGCCCATCCCCGTTTCCGGCGATAGCGCAAGAGCCGTGCAGACGCCCAGAACCGAAAAGACGTCATCCGACACTGGCAAGGGTGGCTGGTCGACGGCAAATGCCCCTGCGGTCCTCCTGCGCCAGGGCGATACCATCGCCGGTCTGTCGAAGCGCTTTGGAGTTCCGGAAAAGGAAATCCTGAAAGCCAATGGTTTGAAAACGGGCGCTCAGGCTGAGCCCGGCCAGCGGATTATCATACCGACATTCGGTGTTGCCGGCAGCGCCGCCAAGGCATCGGCTTCCAACCAGGCGGCAAGCCTTGATGTGGACAAGCAGAAAAACGCGCCGATGAAGCCAAGCGACCGCGACGTCGCGATCTTGCCGGGTCAAAGCCAGTCCCGCGAAAAAGGAACCAATCGCACGGACATGACCGCCGGAAAGCAGCCTGTTGCCGGCGAGGGCGACAAGCCGGGCAGCTACACGGTCAAATCAGGTGATTCGCTGAACCGGATTGCGAAGGCGAACGGCGTCGCGGTGGAGGATCTGCGCAAGGCAAATGGTCTGACATCAGCGGCAATCCGCGTCGGCCAGACGCTGAAGATTCCGAGCGGCTCGTCGTCTTCTCCGGATCAGGTGGTCACCGCATCGGTGCCGGCCAAGAAGATGGCTGTAAAGCCTGAAACGAAGATGACCAAGGTCGAGGAGGCAAAACCTGCCGAATACAAGGCGCCGGTTGCCAAGGAATCGGTCACGGAAGTCGCGTCCAAGGACGATGGTTCGGAAGAATCGCCAAAGGCCACCGGCATCAGCAAATATCGCTGGCCCGTGCGCGGCCAGGTGATTGCGGGATACGGCGCCAATGTCGAGGGAAGCCGCAATGACGGCATCAACATCTCCGTTCCGGAGGGTACTCCGATCAAGGCTGCCGAAAACGGGGTGGTCATCTATTCCGGATCGAGCCTGAAGGAGCTTGGCAACGCGGTTCTGGTCCGTCACGACGACGGCACGGTAACGGTCTACGGCAACGCCTCCGAGCTTAAAGTACAGCGCGGCCAGAAGATCCAGCGTGGCCAGACGCTGGCGGCGTCCGGCATGAGCGGCACGGCGGTGCAGCCGCAGGTGCATTTCGAAGTGCGCAAGAATGCAAGCGCCGTCAATCCAGCGACTTTTCTCGAATAGGACGCAGTGTCTTTGACAAGAACCCAGACCGAGAAGCTTCGCCGCTCTCCCGATTTTTCTACGTCAGCTCTATTTTCGTCCTCAGCCGTCCGGCAAGGTCCTGTATGAACTGCCAGGCGACGCGTCCGGACCGCGCACCGCGGGTCGTACTCCATTCCAGCGCCTCGGCATGCAGACTGGCACGGTCATAGCTCAGCCCGAAATGGGTGGCGTAGCTGTCGATCATTTCCAGATAATCGTCCTGGCTGCATTTGTAGAAGCCGAGCCACAGTCCGAAGCGATCGGAGAGCGAGACCTTTTCTTCGACCGCTTCGGACGGATTGATCGCCGTTGATTGCTCATTTTCCATCATGTGGCGGGGAAGAAGATGGCGGCGGTTGGAGGTCGCGTAGAGCAGCACGTTTGCGGGCCGCCCCTCGATGCCGCCATCGAGCACGGCTTTAAGCGACTTGTAGGACGTATCGTCGTGGTCGAAGGACAGGTCATCGCAAAAAACGATGACCGGCGCCGGCGCTGATTTCAGGATCTCCATAAGGAGAGGCAAGGTTGCAATGTCCTCGCGGTGGACCTCGACAAGTTTCACCGGCACCCCCGTTTCCCGGGCAATGCTGGCCTGCACCGCCTTGACGAGGGACGATTTTCCCATGCCGCGTGCGCCCCAGAGCAGCACGTTATTTGCCGGAAATCCTTCGGCAAAACGGCGTGTGTTGTCAGCGAGGATATCGCGGACATGATCGACGCCGCGGATCAGCGCCAGATCGACCCGGTTCGGTCGCGTCACCGGCTGGAGGTGGAGCCGCTGTGGCGTCCAGACGAAGCACTCTGCCGCCGCCCAGTCGTTGGAGGCGGGCGCCGGGCCGGCGATGCGTTCGACGGCGGCCGTCAGCCGGCGCAACTCGGCGATCAGAATGTCGATTTTCGTATCCGGCATGCAGCAACCTCATGGAACGCGACGATCGTGGCGTCTGGCGGTTCATGGCTAGCATGACGACCGTTACGGTAAAAGCCGTGAAACCTTTGAGAAAGAGCTTCTCCCATGGCCGATTTCCTGTAAGACGCACTTGGAAAAATCCGGATTTGCAGAGTGTTGCGCAGACCCCAGCAATTCTTATATTCCGGCAAGCTGAACATGGCCTTTCGGACGCAGATCCAAACGCCTACCCAAACGCATACAAGGAGTGACTGATGTTCATTACCGAGGCTTTCGCACAGACGGCACCCGGAGCAACCGCCGGCGGCGCCGATATCCTGATGTCGATCCTGCCGTTTCTTCTGATTTTCGTCGTCATGTACTTCCTGATCATCCGGCCGCAGCGGGCTAACATGAAGCGTCGCGAGGAGTTGTTGAAGAATATTCGTCGCGGAGACCAGGTGGTGACCAGTGGCGGCATCGTCGGCAAGGTCACAAAGGTCGTCGATGATAGCGAACTGGAAGTCGAAATTGCTGACGGCGTGAAGATTCGTGTGGTACGCAGTGGTGTATCCGAAGTCCGCGTGAAGGGTGAACCCGTCAAGGAGTGAGCCAGCCAGGGAGGCCGGATACAAGACCGGCCACCTGAAACGACAGACCTTCGAGAGCCATATGCCCTATTTGTCCCGCTGGAAGACCATTACCGTCTGGCTCGTCGTGCTTTTGAGCATCTTGGTGGCTCTGCCGAATGCGCTTCCGAACGGGGCTCTGGACAGTCTGCCGGGCATGCCGAAAAAGCGGCTTATGCTCGGTCTCGATCTTCAGGGCGGATCGCAGATCACGCTGAAGGTCGAGCGGGAAAACGTCATCGCAACGCGCCTTGCAGAGGTTGTTGCGGATATCGGCAACCGGCTTCGCTCTGCCAACATCGCCTATTCGGGTCTTTCGGGAACCGGACAGGATATTCAACTGAACCTCGGCGACCCCGGGCGCGTGCAGGCGGCCCAAGCGGCGCTCAAGCCGCTGACGAACCCTGTCGAGACCGGGGGGCTGACAAAGAAGACGGTGACCGAGCTGACGCTGACGGGTTCTGCCGATGGGACCGTGAGCGCCGACCTCACCGATGAAGGTATTGATTATCGCGTGGCTATGACTGCCGCCGCCGCGGTTGACGTTCTGGGCCGCCGCTTGACCGATCTTGGTGCGGAGCAGCCGCGGATCAGGCGACAGGGAAGCGAGCGCGTTGCGATCCAAATTCCCGGCCGTTACGATCCAGAGCAACTAAAATATATCCTCAGTCAGGCGGGAACGCTGTCGTTCCGGACGATCGACATGTCGATGCCAGTCCAGCAGGCCGTCGATGGACAGCCGCCCGTCACTTCGGAAGTTCTCTATTCCGCCGACGATCCGCCTGTTGCCTATCTTGTGCACAAGCAGCCCGTCATTTCCAATGTGGATATTACCGACGCCATCGCAGCGATCAATGCGCAATCCGGCAATTCCGTCATTAATCTAACGCTCGGCGCCGAGGGAAGTCAGCGCCTCGCCGAAGCCACTGCGGCTGCAACGGGGATGACCCTTGCGGTCGTGCTTGATGGAGCCGTTATCGCGACCCCGCTCGTGCGCAAGGCGATCACCGAAGGAACCGTACAACTGGCTGCCGAAATGACGCCGGAAGGTGCCGGCGACCTGGCGCTCCTTCTGCGCGCCGGGGCCTTGCCGAGTCCGTTGACGATTGTCGAGGAGCGCTCGATCGGCGCAGGGCTTGGCAGCGATTCGATCCATTCCATTCTTATCGCCGGCGCCTTCGGCGCTGGTCTCGTCATGGTTTTTATGGTTGGCTTCTATGGTCTGTTCGGCGTTGTCGCCAGCCTAGCCGTCGCCTTCAACGTGATCATGATCGTTGCTGTGCTGTCCGCGACCGGCCTGGCACTGACCTTGCCCGGTATTGCCGGCATTGTGTTGACGATCGGCATGGCTGTCGATTCGAACGTTCTGATTTATGAGCGCATCCGGGAAGAGGTTCGTCATGGTAGGCCTCTGAGGGAAGCGTTCGATTTCGGGTTCGCCCGGGCCTTCGCCGCCATCGTCGACGCGAATATCACCACGCTGATCGCCGGCGTCATCCTGCTTTTTCTCGGAACCGGTTCGGTGCGCGGTTTCGCAGTCACGCTTGCGATCGGTATTGTGACGACGCTTTTCACCGCTTTCACCCTGACACGCGTCATGCTCGACGTCTGGCTTGAGCGGAAACGACCGAAATATCTTCCGGACGGCATTCGCACCGGTGTCTTCGATGGCGCGGCCTTCCGCTTCATGGCGGTGCGCAATTATGTCTTTTCCCTGACGGCCGCGCTTTCGGTGGTCAGCATGCTTTTGTTCGGCGCTCTGGGGATCAATCTCGGTATCGATTTTTCCGGCGGCTCGGTCATCGAGATGAAAGCCCGGGAGGGCAATGCCGACATCGCGGATATTCGCGGCAGGCTTGAGGAACTGAATATCGGCGATGTCACGGTTCGTCCCTTCGGCTCGCCACAGGACGTGGTGGTACGAATTCATTCCCGCGAGGGTGGCGAAAATGCCGAACAGACATCGGTTCTTCTGGTTCGCGGCGAACTGGAGGATGCTTATGACATCCGCCGGGTCGAGGTGGTTGGCCCGTCCGTTTCCGGCGACCTGACTACGGCTGCGACGCTTGGCGTTCTGGTGTCCCTTCTGGCGATCCTCATCTATATCTGGGTTCGGTTCGAATGGCAGTTCGCCGCAGGTGCCATCGTTGCGACATTGCATGACGTGCTGCTGACGATTGGCCTGTTCGTCGTCACCGGAATGGAATTCAACCTGACAAGCATTGCAGCCTTGCTCACCATCGTCGGTTATTCGCTGAACGATACGGTTGTCGTCTATGACCGTATACGCGAGAATCTGAGACGGTTTCCCAAGATGCCTTTGCCGATCCTGATCGATACGTCGATCAATCAGACGCTGTCGCGAACGATTTTGACTGGCGCAACGACAATGCTGGCGCTGGCGGCACTGTCGCTCCTGGGCGGCGAGGCGATCCAGTCTTTCGCCGTCGTCATGCTGTTCGGCGTCGCTATCGGCACGTTTTCGTCCATTTACGTCGCCGGCCCCGTGCTTATCCTTTTCAGGTTGCGGCACGGCACGAGAGGCGGGGACACCGCAAAGGCCGCCGACCGTGAAACGCATGCCGCGGAAGGGACACAGTAACCGTGCGCAAGCCGAGAGAACGCCTGAGCGCACATTTTCCTGGCCGTGCGCCGATCGACAGTTACGGAAATGGCGGGTTTCGTTTCGCCGATATGTCCCATCGGGGATCGCTGCTCATGCTTCCCTCCGGGATCTACGGCTGGGATATGGCGGAAGGCGATCCTTTAACACCGGATGATTTTCACCGCGTCATCGAGGAAGCCGCCGACATCGAAGTGCTGCTTGTGGGAACGGGCAAGGATATCCGTCCTTTGCCGAAGGATATCAAAGCCATGTTCCGCAATGGCAGCATATCATCGGATCCGATGAGCACGGGGGCGGCGGTCAGAACCTATAATATCATGCTTGCCGAATCGCGTGCGGTGGCCGCCGCCTTGATTGCCGTCTGACATGGTGACGTCGTCCGACGCAGCGGCCCCGCAGACCGCGTACGATTTCAGCCTGGCAGCGCTCCGCGCCAGCGACCGCGACCGCTATCTTGCCTGTCTGCTCGCGCCGCCGGACAAGCGCGGGCCTCTCGCCGCCCTCTACGCCTTTTACGCCGAGATCGCCCGCGTCAGGGATGCGGTGCGCGAACCGCTACCCGGCGAGATCCGCCTTCAATGGTGGCGCGATCTGCTGGACCAGCCGGATGGCAAGGGCGGCGAAGGCAATCCGCTCGCCCAGGCCCTGCTCGTCTGCATCAAAGACCATAAGCTGCCCGCCGCCGTCCTTCAGGATATGATCGACGCCCGGATCTTCGATCTGTACGACGATCCGATGGAAGACCGTTCATCGCTTGAAGGATATGCGGGGGAAACTGCATCCGCCCTGATCCAGCTCGCCAGTCTTATCCTCGATCCGGGCCAGGCACAGCAATCGGCGATGGCAGCCGGTCATGCGGGGGTGGCCCACACCATCGCCGGACTGCTGATGCTTTTGCCGCTGCATCGGGACCGCGGGCAGCTGTATCTGCCGCTCGATCTTCTGGCCGCCACCGGGCTGGATCGCGATTCTTTTCTGGCTGGTGAGAATGATGCGGCAATCACCCGCGCGATTGGCGCCTTCGCCGGGCTTGGCCGCGACCATCTCTCAAAAGCGCGGCTGGCCGCGACGCACGTGTCCAGGCTCAATCGGTTTGCCTATCTCGGCCTTTCCATTGCCGAGCCGGTTTTTGAGCGGGCCGAACGCGCCGGATCGAAGCTCCTTGCAAGGTCCATCGTGCCGCCGCAATGGCGCAGACAGTGGTGGATGTGGAAAGCTGCGCGCAGCGGCCGATGGTAAGCATCCGGCAACACGCTGTCAGCCACGGACATTGGCGCGAGTGTCTTAGTCTGCGATAGTGACCGTTCAAACGATCGAGAAAGGGATCTGGTACAATGATTTGGCCGATCATCATCGTCTGCATCCTGCTTGTCGCTATCTTCTACATGAAAATGAAACAGCGGGCCGAAAGCGAGAGTTCAGGGCCGGACGCCGGATTGGCGATCCTGGATTTCGGCCGGGCTTTCCCTGATGAAGCGATCCGGGCCATTCATTCGACCATTGATCAGAACGCCTATTTCGTGCGCCTGCACGACGGCAAGGCTGGGTTCATGCTGTCCCACGGAAAGCATTATATCTGTCATCTCATCGAAGCCGGGAAGGTGAATGTTTCCCAGGCGCCCAGCGGTCGCGGCGTGACCGTCCGCTTCACCGATGTTCCCAATCTGGACGGAACCTACGAATTTGCGACTTCCGAAATCGCCGCGGAAGTATCGCTTTGGCTGCTCGGAAGTTTTCAGCCCAGGCTCGGCTCTCCTGCCGGCAGTTCCCCATAGCTTGCTTTCAGCCATGCGGCACAATCGTCGAGCGCCCTGGCGGCGACGAGCTGTTTCTTCATCACCGTCTTGTCCTTGCCGCGAAAGCGCTTGACGCCGTCAGGCTTGGTGATGGCGCCCGGCTCCAGCAATGGGAAGAGGCCGAAATTGATGTTCATCGGTTGAAAGGAGCGCTTTCCCGGTTCGTCATCCGAGACGATGTGGCCCCCCGTGATGTGGTTGAGAAGGGATCCGAACGCCGTTGTGGCAGGCGGCAACGGCAATGCGTCGCCTTTCCGTTCGGCTGCCGCAAACCTGCCGGCCAGGAGACCGATGCTGGCGCTCTCGACATAACCCTCGCAGCCGGTGATCTGACCCGCGAACCTCAAGCCTGGTCTGGATTTCAGAGTGAGGGAGCGGTCCAGCAAAGTCGGTGAGTTGATGTACGTGTTGCGGTGCAGGCCGCCGAGGCGCGCGAATTCGGCCTTTTCCAGTCCCGGGATCATCCGGATCACATCCATTTGCGCGCCGTATTTCAGTTTGGTCTGGAAACCGACCATATTATAGAGCGTGCCCAACGCGTTGTCCTGGCGTAGCTGCACCACGGCATAGGCCTTGACCGTCGGATTATGGGCATTGGTCAAGCCCATCGGCTTCATCGGGCCATGGCGGAGCGTTTCGCGGCCGCGCTCGGCCATCACCTCAATCGGCAGGCAACCGTCGAAATAGGGCGTGCCTTCCCATTCCTTGAAGCCTGTCTTGTCGCCCGCGATCAAAGCGTCCACAAAGGCGTTATATTGCTCCTCGGTCATCGGGCAGTTGATATAGTCCTTGCCCGTGCCGCCTGGGCCAACCTTGTCGTAACGCGACTGGAACCAGCAAATATCCATGTTGATACTGTCGGTATGGATGATGGGTGCGATCGCGTCGAAAAATGCGAGAGCGTCGGCTCCTGTCTCAGCTTGGATGGCGCCTGCCAGCGAGGGTGCTGTGAGCGGACCGGTGGCGACGATCGCCTGGTCCCATTCTTTCGGAGGCAGACCCGACACTTCTTCGCGGATGACGGTGATCAGCGGGTGACCCGTTATTGCCGCGGTCACGGCCTCTGAAAACCCTTCGCGGTCCACGGCGAGCGCGCCGCCGGCCGGAACCTGATTTCGGTCGGCTGCGGCCATGATCAGCGAGCCCGCCAGACGCATCTCGGCATGCAGCACGCCGACCGCGTTGCTTGTGGCGTCGTCCGACCTGAAGGAGTTGGAGCAGACCAGTTCGGCAAGGCTGTCGCTCTTGTGAGCTTCCGTGCCGCGGACGCCGCGCATTTCATGAAGAACGACCGGAATACCGGCATTGGCGATCTGCCAGGCAGCTTCAGAGCCGGCAAGACCGCCGCCGATAACGTGAATGGGGGAAAAAGATCTGTCTGTCATGTGCCGTCTTTAGAGCAAGGCGCGCACGAAGGAAACCGGCTCGCGTGGTCGCCGAATCAAAAACGGCGCTCAAGGCGCCGTTTTTCCATGTTCGATGGTCGCGGGCCTGCCGGCCCGATCCGATTAACGGAAGTTACGCGAAGCGATGTTGCGGATCTCGAAACGGGTGATCCCGATATCCGAAAGGGCGTGGTTCGAGAGGTTGCCGAGTTCGGCAACGGTGCGGCGGTAGTTGATCCAGCTTTTAGCGATACGAATCGGGTTCATAATAGGTTCCTCGGACAAATCAAAGCGCGTGGCAGAAATTGCCTGCGTTGTTGAAAACCTTATACGCTCCGCCACGTAAAAAATGGAGTGCAAAGAAGATGCATCTGCCATGCATTTGTGCAATGCGTTGCTCTTATTGTAAGCATGTCGGACTTATGACTAAAAGCGCATCATCGGTTAACAGATCCCTTCCACACGCCGGGCTCAGGTTGAAGCACTGAGGAATCCAAACCCACGGGTGAAATTCCGGGGGATGAGCAACATTTGTGGCTTACCGCAGGAAAGAACCGATCTGGCACAACGACACCACGACATCGACAGGCCAAAAAAAACGCCCGCCGACGGAGCCGGAGAGCGTTTTGGGTTACAAAGCTGGCCGGAGTCGGCCAAGCCTGTTTTTGAATTACTTGACTGCCTGGCGAGCAACGTAACGGATATCGCCACGGCCGATGCCGAGGTCGTTCAATTCGCGGTCGCTCATGCGGCCAAGTTCGTTGCAGGTCTGACGGTATTTGCGCCAATTGTTGAACGAGCGGGTGATGTTCATGATGTCGAGCCTTTCTGGTTTGTGCGCCGGCTTTCCGGCTTCAATCTGATGGGCTGACTATACGCCTTCCATCACGGGGGCGACAGAGATAATGGTGCATCGCACCCATGCGCCTTCTGCAACCCTTGATCAGAAAACGGCGGTACTGATGAAATTTTGTGCATCAATCCAGTGGGCAGATCTATTCTGCCGCAATGACAACGATACCCGCCAAGGGAGCAGATCCGGCGCGTGTCGCTTGTCATGATCGACAACCGGGAGGGAGGGATGTTGCCAATGCCATCGGGAACGCTGGAGTAGGAGTGTGCGCTGCTTCGAAGCTGAGGCCGCTATAGGCCGTCGCCAGCCTCGAGGAACAGTTCGAAGAAGGAATGGCACCTATGTGCGTCCCGCATGGCTTCCTAAGCGAATCCCTTGGCTCGCGATGCGAAAAAACGCCTGCCGGGGGGAGGGGTCCGGCAGGCGTTAGAAACAGACAAGCTGTGAGGGCAGTGTTGCCTGTCGAAACGGATGGTCGTCCATGCGAGTTCAAGGCTGCCTTGAAGCAGTTTATTTAAACAACGATGCAGGCACCTTGCCCGCTCTATCAAAAGTGCCGTCGATAGCAATCTCGTACGGTCGTGATATGACTGCAGAGATATTGAATGGGGCTATAAATCATGTACCGGGGACGGATAGAGCGCGATTTTAATCTATGGATTTCCAAAGGCCTGCTCGAGCCGGCAGCAGCGCGGTCAATGCTGGCGGAATATGATGGCCGGGAGAGCGTTTTCAGTGTCGGCAAGGTGTTGTTGAGTCTGGCAGCCGTTCTGCTCTCCGCCGCAATCCTCCTTCTCGTGGCCGCCAATTGGGAGGCCATACCGCGGCTGGTGCGGGTCTGCGGCATCATCGCGCTTCTCTGGACGTTCCATATGTTGGCCGCCCTGTGCCTGAGCCGCGGAATGCGCGGTCTCGGCGCGGCCCTGCTGGTGCTGGGCACGCTGACATTCGGCGGCGCTATCGCGCTGGTTGGACAGATGTATCACCTATCCGGCGACGCGGCCGATGCCTTGCTCGTCTGGTTCGCGGGCGCCTGCCTGTCGGCTGTAACCTTCCGCTCGGCCTCCGCGACGGTGATTGCCGGATTTCTGGCCTGGGCGGTTTTCGGGCAGCTCGTTTCCGATAACGACGCAACGCTCAGCGGCAACGGCTATATCTACGTCGTGCCGTTTCTTATCGTGATGGTCATAGCACTGGTGCGCTATACGCACGCAGGCGCTGCCCGCCATCTGGCCTATATGCTGGCGCTTGCCTGGCTTGGATGGTTTTACGTTGAATTGCCCGAGCCTTGGTTGGCGGCTCTCCTGTTCGGATTGGGCTTGATCGTTTTCCTGGGTGTCAGCCTGCCGGCGTCGCCGCTATATCGGTTCGCGACCGAAGCTGGCGCCGGACCCGGATTTTACAGCTTCGCGCTGGCGGTGCTGGGGCTTGTGGCGCTGCATGCCGAGGCCGATGGCATGGGAGAGGAGACACCGCTGGCGGCGCTGACGCTTGCCGTTGCCCTGGGCGGTATCGTATTGGCGGGACGCATGAACGGCGCTGTCCGCTTTCTCGGCTACACCGTTTTTGCCGTGGAAATACTCTATCTGGCATCGGTGACATTGGGCACGATGCTTGGAACATCAGGGTTCTTCCTGGTTTCCGGTTTCGTCGTGGCCGCCGTCGCATGGGTGGTGATCCGGCTGGAGCGGCGGCTTGCCGCAAAGACCGTTGAGGAGGCGCACGCATGATGAACAGACCTGCCCGCCGCTTCGTCATTGCCGGCATCGTTGTCGCGCTGCTGCAGACCGCCTTCATCGGCTACATGATCGAAAGCCGCGCTTCCATCCTGCGCAGCGGCATCGATGTCGTGCTGAAGACGATACCGGTCGATCCCCGCGATTTTTTGCGCGGCGATTACGTTATCCTGGCCTATGACGTCTCGGTCGTTCCAACGGACAAGATCAGCGGCGGTCTGCCGGCGGAAGCCACCGACGCACAGCTCGCGGTGCGGCTTGAAAAGCGGCAGGACGGCTTCTGGACTGTTTCTGAAGCATCCTTCGGTTCCCTCGCGCCCAAGGAAGGCAGCGTGATTGTCCGCACGGCACCTTTCTACTACTACCCGGCGACGGAACCTACCCGGTCGACGCTCAATGTCGAATACGGCATCGAGCGCTACTATGTTCCGGAGGGGCAGGGCAGGGTGCTTGAGGAAGCCCGCAATGCTGAAGCACTCTCGGTGACGGCGGGCGTCGACGACGCGGGCCGCATGCAGATCCGCTCGATCGCCATCGACGGAAAGCCGGTATACGAAGAACCGCTTTACTGAGATGTTGGACCGGCTGGGCGGATCACGACAGGAACGTGACGGCAAGCGCATTTTTCCTTTGATCCGTTGGAAACGGATGATATAGAGACGCCGCGCTCGGGAACGACCTGAACCCGGCGCAGGATGTGCCATGGCTGAAACGCTTGGCGTTTTCTGTGCCGATGCGAGCAGGTGCTGCGGACTCTGAACGCGGGTATGGTGAAATTGGTAGACACGCCAGATTTAGGTTCTGGTGCCGCAAGGCGTGGGAGTTCAAGTCTCTCTACCCGCACCAGAATGAAGCGACGCCCAAGGCCGGCCTTGGCGTCGATCGATACGACAGCGCCATTTTGCTTGCAAAGCGGTGACTGATTTGCGTAAAGCCACTCCCGGCAAATGGATCGGCTCGCTTGTGGAAACACCGACAGAGCCCCGTCAACGTGAAATGAAGGTTTGAACATGCAGGTTATCGAAACGCTCGCTGAAGGGCTGAAGCGCGAACTCAAGGTCGTCATTCCGGCCAAGGATATGGAAGCTCGGATGAACGAGCGTCTTGAAGATGCCAAGGGCAAAGTCAAGATCAACGGCTTTCGCCCGGGCAAGGTGCCCTTCGCGCATCTGAAGAAGATGTACGGCAAGTCGATCATGGCGGAGCTCGTCAACGAGCTGGTTCGCGAAAAGCCGACCGAGATCCTGTCGGAGCGCGGCGAAAAGTCGGCGACCCAGCCGGAAATCGCCATGACCGAGAATGAGGCCGAAGCCGACAAGATTCTCAACGCCGAAGCGGATTTCGAATTCACGCTCGCCTACGAGATCATCCCGACCATCGAGCTGAAAGATACCAGCGGCATCAAGGTGACCCGCGAAGTCGTCGATATCGACGAAAGCGAAGTGACCGAGCAGATCCTCAAGATCGCTGAAAATGCCCGCACCTACGAAGCAAAGACCGGCAAGGCTGCCAATGGCGATCGTGTGACGATCGACTATCTCGGCAAGGTCGATGGCGAAGCCTTCGACGGCGGCAAGGACGAAGACGCCGAGCTGGTGATTGGCTCCAATCGTTTCATCCCTGGTTTCGAAGAGCAGCTCGTCGGCCTTGAGGCTGGCGATGAGAAAGTCATCACTGTGACCTTCCCTTCTGAATATCCGGCGGCGAATCTCGCCGGCAAGGAAGCCACCTTCGATATTACCGTCAAGGAGGTTGCCGCTGCTGCCGAAGTCGAAATCAACGACGATCTCGCGACCAAGCTCGGCCTCGAATCGGCTGACAAGCTGAAGGAAGTCGTCCGCGGCCAGATCGAAAGCCAGTACGGCTCGATGACCCGTCAGAAGGTCAAGCGTCAGATCCTCGACCAGCTGGACGAGCTCTATCAATTCGACACGCCGCAGCGCCTCGTCGATGCCGAGTTCGACAATATCTGGCGGCAGATCAACACGGATCTCGAGCAGGCCGGCAAGACCTTTGCCGACGAAGACACGACGGAAGACGAAGCCCGCGTCGAATACCGGAAGCTGGCAGAGCGCCGCGTGCGCCTCGGCCTCGTTCTCTCCGAAATCGGCGAAAAGGCCGGTGTTCAGGTGACGGACGAGGAAATGCAGCGGTCCTTGTTCGAACAACTGCGCCAGTTTCCGGGTCAGGAAAAGCAGATCATCGACTATTTCCAGAAGACCCCCGGTGCAGCCGCCTCGCTGCGCGCGCCGCTCTTCGAAGAAAAGGTCGTCGATCACCTGCTCTCCGAAGTAAACGTCACCGACAAGACCGTCAGCAAGGAAGAACTGCTGGCCGACGACGAGGACGAGAGCGCCGAATCGAAGAAGGCAGTGCCTGAGAAGAACGCTGCTGCAAAGGCTGAAGGCGCGGAAGTCACTGAAGTGGCGGAAGCCGCTCCGAAGAAGAAGGCGCCCGCCAAGAAAAAGGTCGCCGACGACAGCGCCGAGTAAACTTACCACCACACAAGTACAGAGAAGGCCGTCCTTTTGGGGCGGCCTTCTCTGTTTATGACGTTAAAGATTTAACGAATGGAATGTTGCCACTATTGCTCCTTGACCAAGACCAGAGAAAGCAGAACACGCATCTCTTGGGAACGGTCTTGCCGTCGTACTTACACTTTAGCGGTGACCTCACCCATGCGGTTGCCGGCGTCGAGGCCGGCGATCTTGTAGGCTTCGGCGAGAGTCGGGTAGTTGAAGGTGTTCTCGACGAAATACTCGACGGTGCCCTTCAGGTTGAGCACCGCCTGGCCGATGTGGACCAGTTCGGTCGCGCCTTCGCCGACGATGTGGACGCCCAGCAGGCGGCGGGTCTTGAGCGAGAAGATGAGCTTCAGCAGCCCCGATTCCAGACCCATGATATGGCCGCGGGAGGTTTCGCGAAAACGGGCGATGCCGCATTCATAGGGAATGCCGCGCTCCTTGACCTCTTCTTCGGTGAGGCCGCAGGTCGAAATTTCCGGAACCGCGTAGATGCCGTAGGGAAAGAATTTCGGAGGTTCCTTGGCAATGGCGCCGACGGCGACGCGGGCCGCGATCCGGCCCTGTTCCATCGAGGTGGATGCCAGGCTTGGAAAGCCCACCACGTCACCCGCGGCATAGATGTTCGGAACGGCTGTCTGGAAGGTTTCGGGATTAACGCTCAGCCGGCCGCGGTTATCGGCTTCGAGGCCGGCTGCGGCAAGGTTGAGGCTGTCCGTGGCACCCATGCGGCCGGCAGCGAACAGCACCATCTCGCAAAGGATGATGCGGCCGCTGTCGAGCGTGATCGAGCATCGGCCATCGGGTGTCCGTTCCACCTTTTCAGCCTTTTGGCCGAGATGAAGTTTCATGTTTCGATCGCGGAGCTGATAGGTGAAATCCTCGACGATTTCCTTGTCGATGAAATCGAGCATGGTCGATTTCGGATCGATAAGCGTGACCTGCGTATCCAGCGCGCTGAAAATCGTCGCATATTCGATGCCGATAACGCCGGCGCCGATGACGGCCATGGAGCGGGGCAGGTCCTGGATCTCCAGAAGCTCGTCGCTGTCGAGAATGGTTTTCCCGTCGAAGGGAATATAATCCGGGCGAAATGGTTTGGTGCCGACGGCGAGCAGGATGCTGGTCGCGGAAACATGGATGACCTCCCCGTCCTCCTTGACAATCTGCATCGTCTTCGGATCCACGAAGCTGGCCTTGCCGCGAATGTGCTGGACCCGGTTGCGGGCGAACTGGTGCTCGAGAACCTCGACCTCGTGATCGAGCGTGATCAGCAGGCGGCGGCGCAGATCCTCCGCGCTGATTTCCTGCTTGACGCGGTAGGCGCGCCCGTAAAAGCCGCGCTCGCGCCAGCCGGTCAGGTTGAGGGCCGTTTCTCGCAGGGTTTTCGAGGGAATGGTGCCCGTGTGCACGGAGACGCCGCCGACGCGTTTCCCTTGCTCGATCACGAGAACCTTCTTGCCCAACTTTGCAGCCTGAATGGCGGCCCGGCGCCCCGCAGGCCCGCTGCCGACAACCACGAGATCATATTGGTTCATGAGGGTTTCCGATGATGGAGGGAATCATTGTGCATCGCAGCGAATTTCACCCGCCCGGGCAGCAAACGTCAACGGCAGAGCTTAACAAAGGTTTGGCGGCGGAGGAAACCATCAGGATGTCTATTTCGATAAACGAGTTATATTACGGAAAAATAATGCCGGCTATCGCATGATGGCTCTATCGGCCAGCCACGGGAGGGACGACGATGTCTTACGCTAAGGAGACGATGGGGCCGGGGCGTCAGGATGGCCCGTTATTCGGCAAAGAGGCCCCGCCCGTGCAGCCCGGCAGGCGCCCCGGGGTCGTCGCGGCAGCCGTATACGAAAACGGCCAGCGCACCCGCGACATAGATATATCCGAAGCACGGGCCTGGAAGGGCCGTGACAAGGCTGTGGTCTGGATCGGCTTGCATGAGCCGGACGAGGTGCTGTTGAGCGAGGTTCAGGCGCAGTTCGATCTGCACGACCTGGCAATCGAGGATGCGCGCCATGCGCACCAGCGCCCAAAGCTGGAAATCTACGGTGACGGAATGTTCATCGTCGCACGCACCGCGCATATGGGCGGTGGTGAAATCGTCTTTGGAGAGACGCATCTTTTCGTCGGCCGCGGCTATGTGGTCTCCGTTCGCCATGGCCCCTCGACGTCATACAATCAGGTCCGCCAGCGGTGCGAAGCGTCTCCGGCCGCCCTGGCCCACGGTGAGAATTACATTCTCTATTCCATTCTCGATTTCATCGTCGACAATTACATGCCCGTGGTCGAGGGCATCCATGCCGAGGTCGAGGAGCTTGAGGAGCGGGTGCTGCGCGACCGGTTGGACAAGAAGGACATAGAGCGGCTCTATTTCCTGCGCCGCAGTCTTTTGCGATTGCGCAATGCCGTCGTGCCTCTGGTCGATGTCTGCCGGCGGCACGAACATCTCGATCTGCCGGGCATGGACGCCACCATGCACGCGCTGTTTCGTGACGTTACCGACCATGTCAGGCGCGTCCAGGAGGACATCGATACGTTGCGTGAGGTTCTGGCTTTTACCTTCGAGGCAAGCCTGATGATCGGCCAGTCCGAACAGACGGAAATTTCCCGCAAGCTGGCCTCCTGGGCCGCCATTCTCGCGGTGCCGACGGCGATCGCCGGCATTTACGGCATGAACTTCGACGAGATGCCCGAATTGAAATTCAGATACGGCTATTTCGTCGTTCTGTTCTTCATCCTGGCGGTCTGCAGTATGCTCTACCGCATGTTCCGTCGTGCCAAGTGGCTTTGACGAGGCGCGCTCATATCAGTCTCAGCCCTTTGAGGCTGGCATGTCCGTCCTTGCCGATGATGATGTGATCGTGAACCGTAATGCCGAGCGGCTTTGCCGTCTCGACAATCATCTTGGTCATCTCGATATCCGCCCGCGATGGCGTCGGGTCGCCCGAAGGGTGGTTGTGCACGAGAATGAGGGCGGTCGCGGACAGTTCCAGCGCCCGTTTCACGACTTCGCGGGGATAGACCGGCGTGTGATCGACGGTGCCGGTCTGCTGCACCTCGTCAGCGATCAGGGCATTGCGCTTGTCGAGAAAGAGAATGCGGAATTGCTCCCTTGTCTCGTGCGCCATGGCGGCGTGGCAATAATCGATGACGGACGACCAGGAGGCGAGGACCTGCTTGCCTTTCAGTTCGCTCTTCAGCGCCCGGTGGGCGACCGTCGAAATCAGCTTGAGATCGAAGGCGACTGCCTCGCCAATCCCCTTCACCTCCTGCAGAAGCGCGGGCGAGGCACCGAAGACGCCGCCCAGCGTGCCAAACCGATCGAGCAGGGCTTTGGCAATGGGCTTGGTGTCGCGCCGTGGAATGAGCCGGAAAAGTAGGAGTTCGAGGATTTCATAATCGGCAAGCGCCGTATCCCCATGATCCCGATAGCGCGTTCTCAGCCGGTCACGATGGCCATGATAATGCGCGTCGTCCGATTGCGGGGAGGCAAGCGCAAGATTGGCGCGCTTGGCCGGTTGCTCGGCAAAGAAGCCTCTCTCGTCTGCCGGTTGCGATGGATCGCTGTCGGAGAATGGAGGCTTTGTCATTGCAAACCTTAAGCTGGGAGACCGGGACGATCAAGGCCGCCTGGAGAAAGCGTGAAGATTTCGCAGCCGTCCGCCGTGACGCCGACGGCATGTTCATATTGGGCGGAGAGGGATCGGTCACGGGTCACCGCCGTCCAGCCGTCGGCCAGCACCTTTACATGCGGGCGGCCGAGATTGATCATCGGCTCTATGGTGAAGATCATGCCTTCGCGCATCTCCGGACCTTCGTTGGCGCGGCCATAGTGAAGGATGTTGGGCGCGTCATGGAACAGCCGTCCGACGCCGTGGCCGCAGAAATCCCGCACGACGGAGCAGCGCTCGGCCTCGGCGAAGCTCTGGATGGCCTCGCCGATGGCGCCGGTGCGTACGCCCGGTTTTACGGCGGCAATGCCGCGCATCAGGCATTCATGGGTGACTTCGAGCAGACGCTCGGCAGCACGCTTGATCTCGCCGACCGGATACATGCGGCTTGAATCGCCGTGCCAGCCATCGAGGATATAGGTGACGTCGATATTGACGACATCGCCCTCGCGAAGCGGCTTCTCGTTGGGGATGCCATGACAGACGACATGGTTGATCGACGTGCAGGAGGATTTGGTATAACCGCGATAGTTCAGCGTGGCGGGCAGGGCATTGTTGTCCATGCCGAATTCGAAAACGAAACGGTCGATCTCGTCGGTGGTTACACCCGGCTGGACGCGGCTTGCCAGCTCATCGAGACACCGCGCGGTGACCTGGCAAGCGCGTTTGATGCCGGCAAAATCCTCGGGCGTATAGAGGCGGATGGCGCCGGTATTCTTGTAGGGCGCAGACGCAGCCTCGATATAGGTAACCATTTCGGAACTTTCAGTTGTCTTTCTGTTTTCATAGATCAGCGAAGGCGGGTTCGTCTATCGCGATCAGGCCCTCCGGGGCAATTTGCTGCGGC
Source organism: Pararhizobium gei (assembly GCF_029223885.1). Taxonomy (NCBI): domain Bacteria; kingdom Pseudomonadati; phylum Pseudomonadota; class Alphaproteobacteria; order Hyphomicrobiales; family Rhizobiaceae; genus Pararhizobium; species Pararhizobium gei. The sequence continues at coordinate 2,238,375 of NZ_CP119409.1, forward strand.
GATACCCGGCATTTGACTGCATAGGCTTCAACTCCACGCCGGCGCGCCGTTATAAAGGCCTTGGAATAGACAGGGTCGAGGTCGTCGCAAATCCGGAAACGGACACAATCGTCGCGCTGCACCAGATAAATCATAATGCCGCGATGGCCGTCCTCGACCATGTCTCCCAGTTCCTCCAGATGCTTGGCGCCACGCTTCGTGGGACTGTCGGGAAACTCCGCAAGCCCGGGCATGCGAGAGAAATGGACGTTCTTGACTTCGACATAGGCGCGGGGCATGCCACTATCGCTGAGCATGATGTCGATGCGGGAACTTTTTCCGTAGCGTTGTTCGCGCTGCAATGTGGCGTACCGATCAAGATCGCTTATCTGCCCCTGCCGGATCGCCTCTTCCGCCAGCCGATTCGGCAGAGCGGTATTGACGCCGTCCATGGTGCCGCCAACCTCGATCATCTCCAGCATGTGCTGGTATTTGCGCGTCGCGCTGTCGTGTTCGGAAAGCCAGATGGTGGAGTCTGGCGTCGTCAGCCCACGCATCGATCCGGTATTGGGGCAAAATCCGGTGATCGGCCGCCCGTCTTCCAGAATTGCATCGAAAAGGAAGCGCTTGTAGCGCCGAACCAGAATAGCCGGCACTAACGGCCTGCCAAAGATCATTCGCCTCTGTCCACCGCGCTCAGGCTCGCGCCCTGACATAGGAACCTGGCGCCTCTTCCAGCGAGTTCAGCGTTCCGCCGGTCTTGCGCGCGGGCACGCGATCGCCGTCGAGCGCTTCTACCCAGGCCTGCCAGTGCGGCCACCAGGACCCCGGCGTTTCCTTCGCCGCCTTCACCCAATCGTCGAAATCGCCGGTGGCGGAACCTCCGGTCCAGAACTGGTATTTGCCCTTGTCAGGCGGATTGACAACGCCGGCGATATGGCCGGACCCGGCCATGACATAGGTTACGTCGCCGCCAAAAAGTCCGCTGCCGACAAAGACCGATTTGGCCGGCGCGATATGGTCTTCCTTGGTGGCGAGATTGTAGACGGGGATGGTGATGTCGGCGAGCGACACGTTTTTCCCTGCAAGTAGCATTTTTCCCTTGGCAAGATTGTTTTCAAGATAGCAGTTGCGCAGGTAGAAGGAGTGATTGGCCGCCGGCATCCGCGTCGAATCGGAGTTCCAGTACAGCAGGTCAAAGGCGCTTGGTTCCTGACCTTTTAGATAGTTGTTGACGAAATAGGGCCAGATCAGGTCCGAGGCGCGCAGCATGTTGAAGGCCATGGCCATCTTCGATCCGTCGAGATAACCTGTCGCCTTCATCCGCTCCTCGATCTGCGCGATCTGCTCCTCATCTGCGAAGACCTTGAGATCGCCGGCATAGGTGAAGTCCACCTGCGTGGTGAACAGCGTTGCCGAACGGATTCGCGTGTCGCCTTCGGTCGCATGAAGTGCAAGCGTCGCTGCGAGCAATGTGCCGCCGACGCAATAGCCGATCGCATTGACCTCTTCTTCACCTGTGGATTGCCGGATCGTGTCCAGCGCAAAGCCGATGCCTTCGCGCGCGTAGGCTTCCCAATCCTTGGAGGCATGACGCTCGTCCGGGTTGACCCAGGAGATTACGAAGACTGTGTGGCCCTGATCGACAGCCCATTTGATAAAGGATTTTTGCGGATTCAGATCAAGGACGTAGAACTTGTTGATCCAGGGCGGGCAAATGAGCAGCGGCCTTTTCAGAACCGTTTCCGTCGAAGCGTCATACTGCAGCACCTGGCAGACATCGCTTTGGGTAATGACTTTGCCGGGGGTGACAGCAATATTTTCCCCGACGGTGAATTTACTGGTATCCGTCTGGCGCAGCTTCAGGTCGCCTTTGCCGGCAACGATGTCCTCGGCCAGCATCTGCATGCCTTTGACGAGGTTTGCACCGCTGGACGCGACAGTCTCCCGGTAAAGCTGCGGATTGGTTGTGACGAAATTAGCGGGCGACAGCGCACTTGAGATCTGACGGACGTAGAAGGCTGCCTTCAGTTTCGTGTGTTCGTCCAGATCGGCGGCATCGCGTACCATCCGGTCGGCCCAATCGGATGTGATAAAATAACTCTGGCGCAGGAAATCGAAGAAGGGATTGGCTATCCAGTCGGCATCGGCGAAGCGCTTGTCGTTGCGCGGCACCACATCGGGATCGCTGACGGCTTCGCCGCCCATTTTTTGCAGCGTCCGCGTCCACATCGAAAAGAAGCTGCCCATCAGGGCCGTCTGCGCTTCCAGCGTGCGCCGCGGATCGGACAGCCAGTATTCGGAAACTTTGGACAGGGTCTTGACCATCTCGACCACAGGATCCGTGCCGAGATCTGTCTTTTCTCCGCTCTCGCGCGGCGCCAGCCAGGCGGACGCCGCCTTGCCGAGGTGTTCGACAGTCCGCGCCAGATTGATCGCCAAGGCCTCGGGATCTCTAACGATGTAGGGTTCCACGGATTTCGGGTCAAAACCGGCAAAGCCATCGCCGCCTGGACCGGAATCAGTCCCGGTCTTCCTGTCCTCTGCCAACCGTTTCCTCCAAAAATGTTTGTTTGTTTTGTCTTTTTACATTCTGCCCGAAAATGATAACAAGTGCCAGCGCATGTTCGTTGCCTCTCTTGGTCAGCGGCACGGATACGAGGGGCTACAGGCAGGGGCGATGATGAAGCGGTCGGAAAAAATGCTGGTGAAGCGGGCGGCGGTCTTCCTTGGCGGAGCGGCTTTTACACTTGTTCTGGCGGGCTGCAATTCGACACGGACAGAACCGCAGCCGTCTGCCTATTCCGCGACAATGGCAAGACCCATTGCCGCTGATGTCTATCCGGTTATCGAGGGTAAAAAGCTGGCTGCCACCACACAGATGAGCAATGAAGAGGCCGCGGCCCAATCGTCCCGGCTGACGGCTCTCGGGTCGGCCCGTTCGTCCGGAAAAATCTCGGAGGCCGAATATCAGCGCCGCCTGAGGGAACTGCAGGCGCTTGCGGCTGACCATGGGGCCGATACGTTGAAGCAGATACAGAATTAGCACTTGCGTTTCGGCTGATTTGGCCGCAAAGCCTTCTATGGCCGCGTGGGCCAGATTGCACCGCGCGCGTCTCCTTGCACGCATTTTTCCCGCACCGGAGACCGCGCAAGACGAGGTTTGAGATGGAAGAGTTTCACAAAGTCCGGCGTCTGCCGCCTTATGTTTTCGAACAGGTCAACCGTTTGAAAGCCAGCGCGCGAGCGAGTGGAGCCGACATCATCGACCTTGGCATGGGCAACCCGGATCTGCCGACACCGAAAGCCATCGTCGACAAGCTTTGTGAAGCCGTTCAGGACCCGCGCACCCATCGCTATTCGTCCTCCAAGGGCATTCCCGGTCTGCGTCGCGCGCAGGCCGCCTATTATGCCCGCCGCTTCGGCGTCAAGCTGAATCCCGATACACAGGTTGTGGCGACGCTGGGTTCGAAGGAAGGCTTTGCCAATATGGCGCAGGCGATCACAGCGCCCGGCGACGTTATTCTTTGCCCGAACCCGACCTATCCGATCCATGCCTTCGGCTTCCTGATGACCGGCGGCGTGATCCGGTCGATTTCCGTCGAGCCGGACGACACGTTTTTTCCGCCGCTGGAGCGAGCGATCCGTCATTCGATCCCAAAACCGATCGCGCTGGTCATCAACTACCCGTCCAACCCGACGGCACACGTCGCGACGCTCGATTTCTACAAGGAAGTCGTCGCCTTCGCCAAGAAGCACGACATCGTCATCTTGTCTGACCTGGCCTACTCGGAAATCTATTTCGATGGCGTGCTGCCACCGTCGGTTCTCGAAGTCCCCGGCGCAATGGACAACACCGTCGAGTTCACGTCGATGTCGAAGACATTTTCCATGCCCGGCTGGCGCATGGGCTTTGCCGTGGGCAATGAAAGGCTGATCGCCGCGCTGACCCGCGTGAAATCCTATCTTGATTATGGAGCCTTCACGCCGATCCAGGTCGCGGCCACGCATGCCTTGAACGGCGATGGCTCGGATATTGCCGAGGTGCGCAATATCTATCGCCGCCGCCGCGACGTTCTGGTCGAAAGCTTCGGCAAGGCGGGATGGGATATTCCGCCGCCGGCTGCGACCATGTTTGCCTGGGCGAAGATTCCGGAAAAATTCCGCCATTTGGGCTCGCTCGAATTTTCCAAGCTCCTGGTGGAAAAGGCGGATATCGCCGTTGCACCGGGCATAGGATTCGGGGAACAGGGCGACGATTACATCCGCATCGCATTGGTTGAAAACGAACATCGCATCCGGCAGGCTGCCCGCAGCCTGAAAAAGTTTCTGTCGACCGCCGACGATACGCTGCACAATGTGATTTCGCTGAACGCCCATCGCTGAGACGGCGGACAATCCGCTGATCTCAAATCCGCTCCGCTGTTCAAGCGTGGCGCCTTCGATATGTTAGGAAAACTGTGAATGTCAGATGCCCTTAAAATCGGCATTGCGGGCTTGGGCACCGTTGGTGCCTCGCTTGTTCGTATTCTTTTGGAACGCGGAGAAATGCTGGCGACGACCTGCGGCCGCGCAATCGAAATCACAGCGGTTACTGCACGCGACCGGAATCGCGACCGTGGCGTCGATCTGTCCGCGATGCGCTGGCACGACGACGCGCTCTCGCTGGCGCAAACCGCCGAAATCGACGTTTTTGTCGAGCTGATGGGCGGAGCCGGGGAGCCGGCCTACTCTGCCGTCAAGGCGGCGCTCGGCCGCGGCATCCACGTCGTGACAGCCAACAAGGCATTGCTGGCCGCCCATGGCACCGAGCTGGCGGGCCTTGCCGAAGACCATGGTGCATTGCTGAACTACGAGGCTGCCGTGGCCGGCGGCATTCCGGTCATCAAGGCGTTGCGCGAATCCCTGACGGGCAACACGATTTCGCGCGTCTACGGCATCATGAACGGGACCTGCAACTACATCCTGACCAAGATGGAGAAGGAGGGGCTGTCCTTCGAGGCCTGCCTTAAGGAAGCGCAACGTCTGGGCTATGCCGAAGCCGATCCAGCCTTCGACATAGAAGGAAACGACACGGCACACAAGCTTGCCATTCTCACGAGCCTCGCCTTTGGCACGGCGATCGCGGCCGACGATATTTATCTCGAAGGCATCACCAACATCTCCATCGACGACATCCATGCTGCTGCCGATCTCGGATACAGGATCAAGCTGCTCGGTGTCGCCCAGCGGACCGATAGCGGCATCGAGCAGCGCGTTCACCCGACCATGGTGCCGCTCAATTCTGTTATCGCCCAGGTCGATGGCGTGACCAACGCGGTGGCGATCGAATCGGACATTCTGGGCGAGCTTCTGATGGTCGGCCCCGGTGCCGGCGGCAATGCGACAGCTTCGGCCGTGCTCGGAGATATCGCCGATATCGCGAAAAGCCGGCCGGGCGCCCAGCATGTGCCGGCCTTTGGGCGGCCGGTGAAGGCGCTCGCCGGCTACAAGCGGGCCGAGATGCAGAGCCATGAAGGCGGCTATTTCATACGGCTCAAGGTTCTGGACAAGACAGGCGTGTTCGCCGGCATTGCCAAGCATATGGCTGAAAACGATATTTCGCTGGAATCGATTGTCCAGCACTCCAAGCAGCAGGTCGAGACGGGCGAACCGCAGACGATCATTCTGGTAACCCATGCGACCACCGAACAGTCTGTTCGCAGGGCCGTCCTGTCGATCAAGGGGGAGGGCTTCCTCGTCGGCGACCCGCAGGTGATCCGGATCGAGCGACCGAAGGCCGGCTGAACCAAGCGGTAACCGAATGCGCGGCCCCATCCGGACTTTTCCGGGCTGGGGCCGTTGTCGTTTGCGGAGATGAAGAATTCTTCGTACGAACGGCAGAATTCAATGGGAATGGACGATGAACGAACTGCCAGATCCAGTCCAGCGGGCCTTTCTAGGCGTCGAGCGCTCGGTCAGCGGCCAGCGCTGGGTGTCGCGCCTCGACCAGGCGGGGCAGAACCGCGCGCTCGCCATCGCCCAGGTCCATGGCTTTTCGGACCTGATCGCCCGTGTCCTGGCCGGCCGCAGTGTCACAATGGACGATGCAGTTGCCTTCATGGATCCGACCATCCGTTCGCTGATGCCGGATCCCGACACGCTGACGGATTGCACCAAGGCGGCTGATCGACTGGTCCTAGCTATCCGCAGACGGGAAAAGGTGGCGATCTTCGGCGATTATGACGTCGATGGTGCCGCATCCTCGGCTCTCCTGTACCGGTTTTTGCATCATTTCGGAATTGAAGCGGAAATCTACATTCCGGACAGGATCTTCGAAGGTTACGGGCCTAACCCGGCTGCCATCAACCAGTTGATAGACAATGGCGCGCAATTGCTCGTGACCGTCGATTGCGGTTCCACCAGCCACGAATCGCTTGCTGTTGCTGCGGCGCGGGGAGTGGAGGTGATCGTTGTCGACCACCACCAGGTGAGTGCCGAACTGCCGCCTTGCCTTGCACTGGTCAATCCCAACCGGGAGGACGATCTGTCGGGGCAGGGGCATCTCTGCGCAGCCGGCGTGGTTTTTCTTGTTCTGGTCAATACCATGCGTCGCCTGCGGGAAAGCGGAGACGCACGCGTCGCCTCCTTCGATCTTCTTGCTCTTCTCGATCTCGTGGCGCTTGCGACCGTCTGCGACGTCGTCGCCTTGAAGGGCTTGAACAGGGCCTATGTCGTCAAGGGACTGGTTGCAGCGCGGCACATGCAGAATCCCGGTCTGGCAGCACTGTTTCGCAAAGCCGGTCTGGGCGGACCCGTAACACCCTATCATTTCGGCTTCCTGATCGGGCCGCGCATCAATGCAGGGGGCCGGATCGGCGACGCAGCGCTCGGGAGCAGATTGCTGACGCTGGACGACGCAAATGCGGCCGATGCAATAGCGGCACGGCTCGATGAACTCAATCGCGAGCGGCAGGTGATGGAAACCGCCATGCTTGCCGAGGCGGAAGCCGAAGCGCTTGCGGAATATGGCACCGGCGAGGCCGCCTCGATCATCGTCACGGCGCACGAAAACTGGCATCCCGGAATTGTCGGCCTGCTTGCAGCGCGCCTGAAGGAGAAGTTTCGCCGGCCGGCCTTTGCGATCGCTTTCGATCCCAATGGCAAAGGGACGGGCTCGGGCCGGTCGATCAGCGGTTTCGACATCGGCCGCGTCGTCCGTGCCGCCGTGGAAAATGGCCTGCTTCTCAAGGGCGGCGGCCACGCGATGGCGGCAGGTCTGACCGTCGAGCGCGCCAATCTTGGCCGCCTGAGACATTTCTTCGAAGAGCGGGCTCAAACCGCAATCAAGGATCTTGTCTCCACCGAAACATTGAAGATCGACGCCGCGCTTGGAGCGTCCGCCGCCAATCTGGCGCTCGTTGATCAATTGGAGCAGGCTGGACCCTACGGCGCCGGCCATCCACAGCCGATCTTCGCGCTGCCGGCGCACCGCATCCGCGACACGCGCCAGGTCGGCACCAGTCATATCAAAGTAACCCTTGAGGGACAGGATGGATCACGAATAGACGGAATGGCCTTCCGCGCGTTTGAAACGCCTCTTGGCGACCTCCTGCTTTCGGCGCGTGGCATGACCATCCATGTGGCCGCCTCGATCTCAGCGGATATGTGGCAGGGAACCAGACGTGTCCAGCTTCGCATCATCGATGCTGCAAAGGCTTTTTAAAAGAGTGCAGGGCCGTCTTTTGAGAAATGTTGAGAGGCTGAACCTGGTACGCCCTAGGGGAGTCGAACCCCTCTTCCCAGAATGAAAATCTGGTGTCCTAACCGATAGACGAAGGGCGCATCAGGTGGCTGTCTTATAGTCAGGGGCCTTGCAGGCCGCAAGCGCCAATCTGCATTTTTTTGAAGTTTTCTGTAATAAAATCAGTATTGAAAAACACCGATTTGCTTACCCGGATAAGGCAGTGACGCCCGCGTCATTCACGCCGACAGCAACGGTCTTCAATTTCAAAGGGAGGTTCACAATGGTACGCCCTAGGGGAGTCGAACCCCTCTTCCCAGAATGAAAATCTGGTGTCCTAACCGATAGACGAAGGGCGCAGCAGTTGTGTGGGCGTCTTATAGTCAGGGGTTCTGAATACCGCAAGCGACAAAATTCATTTTCCTGCAAAAAAATCACACACCGGGGAGATGAATCGATTCGCCCGGAAATATTAATATAAAACAGATGCTTATGAATTTTGGCGACGGCGGCAGCGCCAGTTCCAGTCCCGTTGTGCGCCAGTGTCGATATGAACCGATTCCGTATGGCAATACGTTCCCACGCCACCACGGCCGGGAATGGTTCTGAGATATTCCGACAGCTCCCATTTGCTGACGCCCTGCACCTGGATATCGGCCGCCTTGCATGCCGTATGAAGAGAAGCGCGCCGGCCGCCGGCCGCTATATTGTGCTTAAGGTCGCGCAAGCCGGAGGTCACCATGACCTTGCGTCCGTAATGGGTTTCCACAACCTTGAGAAGCTGCAGCAATTCAGGCTGAAAGCACCCTGTCTCGACCTTTTCGGTCTGCAGCAGGAGGCCACTCGGGGCCAGCCTTGCGAGGCCTGACAGGGAGGCCAATCGTACCTGATCCGTCTCGTCGTCATGGCTGGTGGGTGCATCATCCATCGTCGCGAACATGGATGTGGTCTGGACACCGGGCAATTGCGTAAAGCCAAGCGCTGCAATTTTCTGAGGCTTCTGCGACGCTTTTGCAATGATTGTGCTTTTTGAGGCCTTTGCGAATCGGTCACCGTCGAACGGGCTGTCGTCGTTACGCTTGGCTGCAAACAGCGCCGCAAGCGACTTCGGCTGCTCGCCCACATCGCGATTATTGTCTTGCCGAGCTTTGGCCGCACCCCTGGACAGGCCCGCCGTCTCAACGACGTCGACGCCGGTTGGTCCCGCTGCAGCGCGCTGCGCCGGTTGCTTGGCTTCCGAAGAACCGGGCGGCACGGCTACGACTTTGGAGGCTGCAATACTATCCGATACCCCGCCACTCTCTGCGGTCTGCTGCACCGGGTTTTCCGCATTCGTCTCATTGTTGGCGCCATCGACAGGGAGGGGTAGGGGCTGCTGCCCGGTCTGGCCGCTGTTGAAGAGGCTGTTCGTCACGGGATTGACGCCGGTTTGTTGGTGCACGGGCAGGGGATCCGTACTCCCGCCGGTCGCGGATTGTTGCGGTTGAACGCCGCCGCTGGCCGGCCGCGCAGCAAAGATGCTGCCGGCCGTCGCGTTAAGGCCATTGGTTTCGAGAGGCAGTGATCCCGTCCGATTCTGTCCGGCCGGCGCCATCGCCTGGCCGACGTCCGCGCCCTGCGGCTGGGGATCGTTGCCGGTCGCCGCCACCTGCTGGTCCTGATAGTTCCCGGGAGCCGACTGTTCGCCATCGCCAGAGGCCACGGCGGGAACCGTCTCCTCCGTCACCGCCGCAGCGTCCTTCGCGGTGGAAACGCAGCCGGGTAAAATAAGGGTTGAGAGCGTGAGGGCCGCCGCACAGCCGAAACTGCGGATCATTCCTGTGTTTCGCAGAGCATGGTGCAACGTCTTCCCCCAATCAATTGCAGCCCGCGACATGGCTATCGTTACGGCCAATAGCCCGAAACAGCAGAGACTGACCTCAGCACAACGCCGCGACGACGTCAGAAAGCTTCTTCCTGGCTGACCCTGCGCAGATGCAGGACAGTTGCCTCTGTATCGGAGCCACGTTTCCACGCCCGCCGACACTCTAATATCAGGTACGGCTTTTGTAAATCTTTGCTAACGCTGCCAAAGAGGGCGCTCGTCAGAACGCCCCTTCTTGCAACGCCGCCGGCCTCGGCATTCTCTCGCCGATGTTTATCGCGCCTGGGAATTGTGCGGGGCTTACCAGGAGCCGGTGTTCGGCATCGAGAGCCAGGGCTCCTGCGGCGAAAGGCTTTCGCCTTTTTGAAGAATTTCGATCGAAATGCCGTCGGGAGAACGTACGAAAGCCATATGGCCGTCACGTGGGGGACGGTTGATCGTCACGCCGCTGTCCATGAGCTTTTGGCAGGTCGCGTAGATGTCATCGACCTCGTAGGCGAGGTGTCCAAAATTGCGCCCGCCGGCATAATCTTCGGTATCCCAGTTGTACGTGAGTTCGAGGCAGGGCGAGAGCTCCGATCTGGCACGGTCGAGATCGCCGGTTGCCGCCAGGAAAACCAGAGTGAAACGGCCCTTCTCATTTTCAATACGGCGGATTTCCACAAGCCCGAAGATCGTGCTCCAGAAATGCAACGCGGCGTCGAGATCTTTGACGCGAACCATCGTGTGCAGATAACGCATTGTAATGTCCCTGTTTTGCAAAATACCGGGCTATATGTAGCCGACAGCCAGCCTGAGGCAAGGCTCGAATGCCAGTTTGACATCGTGGCAAAATACATCCGGGGGCTTGCACAATCGTGGCGGTCCGATGTTATTCTGGCCAGCAAGAATCAGTTAACCGTAATAGTGTGACGCGTAATCGAGGGGCTGGCGGATAATGGCGGACAGAATTTTACCCAAGGGCGTCACGCCGGACGACGACTTTATCAATGATGCGCTTGATCTGATCGAGATTACCGGCGTCATTAAATGGTTCGATGTCGCCAAGGGCTTCGGTTTCATCGTGCCCGACAACGGCATGCAGGATATTCTGGTTCACGTCACCTGCCTGCGCCGCGACGGTTATCAGACCGTTCTTGAAGGCGCCCGCGTTGTCGCGCTCATCCAGAAACGCGACCGGGGCTACCAGGCCTTCCGGATTCTGTCGATGGATCAATCGACCGCGGTCCACCCGTCCCAGTTGCCGCCCGTCAAGACCCATGTTCAGGTCACGCCCACAAGCGGACTGGAGCGGGTCCTGGTGAAGTGGTTCAACCGAACGAAGGGGTTTGGTTTCCTTACACGCGGGGACGGTACAGAAGATATCTTCATCCATATGGAAACGCTTCGTCGATTTGGTCTGACAGAGTTGCGTCCGGGCCAGACGGTGCTCGTTCGCTTCGGCGACGGGGACAAGGGGCTGATGGCAGCCGAAATTCATCCCGATATTCCTTCGCCGGCGGGCAGGGCTCATTGATGATGGCCTTGCGCCACGTCTGTCGTCTGCAGATATCAAGCGCCCTTGCGGCGCTTTTTTTCTATCTGTTCGCCCCCGGGGTCTTTGCCGCAGAGGTCACCTTTGAAAAGGCTCCTCTGGAGATCGTCACGGCCAGCGGCGAGATCCATCGCTTTACAGTCGAACTGGCGCTCGACAATGAACAGCGTGCGCAGGGATTGATGAACCGCCGCCATATGCCACGCGACGGCGGCATGTTCTTCGATTTCGGTATGACGCGCCGGGTCATGATGTGGATGAAGAACACCTATCTGCCCTTGGACATGCTGTTCATCGCGCGTGACGGCAAGGTTGAGACGATTCGTGAAAATGCCGTCCCGCTATCAGAAGCGATCATCGATTCCAAAGTGCCGGTGGCCTATGTGCTGGAACTCAACGCCGGCACCGTCAGCCGGCTTGGCCTGGCCCCTGGCGACATCATGGATACGGCTGCGATCTCCAAGGCGAGATGAAGGCACGGACGTATGCCGATTATTGTAATTAGCTGTTGCAGGGGCCGGCCCAAGCGTGTATCTCCGCGGCATCGGCAGGTCACGGAGTGTAGCGCAGCCTGGTAGCGCATCTGGTTTGGGACCAGAGGGTCGGGAGTTCGAATCTCTCCACTCCGACCATTCTTCTTGAATGGACAGCACCTTGACTGTCGATGTATTCCGCTCACAGTGATGGCGCTTCTCGCTTTAGACTTTATCAAAAATCATCGGTGATGTGCGAAAGCCATTTCGTTTTCGTCGGTTCTGCGCTATGGCATGCGCATGCGTGGCGAAACAGATCGTTGCGCCGGAACAATGGGAGATCGCTGCAAAAATGTCCGCAAAAATCTATCGGCCTGCAAAAACGGCGATGCAATCCGGCAAGGCCAAGACGCAGTTCTGGATTCTTGAGTTCGATGCGGAGCATGCGCGCACGATCGATCCGATGATGGGTTACACCAGCTCAGCCGATACCCGCCAGCAGGTTAGGCTGACTTTCGATACTGCGGAGCAGGCGGTCGCCTACGCGCAAACGAACGGCATAGAATACCGTGTCATCGCTCCCAAAGAGCCGACACGCAAAAATGTGTCCTATAGCGATAATTTTCGCTTCACCCGCTCGCAGCCCTGGACGCATTGACGATAAAAAGACCGGAAAGGACGCTTTCCGGCATGGCCCCTTAGCTCAGCTGGATAGAGCACCTGCCTTCTAAGCAGGTTGTCGCTGGTTCGAATCCAGCAGGGGTCACCAATCGCCATGCAACGGTTGATATTCACCAAGAATTCCAGGTTCCAGCCTGACCGTATGGTGATCCACGGTAGACGAAATCCATTATGTCTGGCACAAGCGCTGCGGACGCGACTGCCGTTAAAGTTAGAACGGGGTCGGGCAACCGATTGACGTCACGTTGCTGCCACGAGATTACGTCGGCCGTCCTTTTACTCAATTTGAAAGCTGACCGCTGCCGCAATACATGCGGCCCTCTGAAGATCTGTTATAGAACGAAAAGGCCAATCAGCGCCGCGATCGGGACGGGAACGCCGACCAGCCAGATGAGCAATTCGCGCATCATGAATTGGCGATAGTCGCTCTCTTCTGCCTGGCGGCGAGCGATCATTTCTGTCTCGATGCTTCGCGTTGACATAACGCCTCCTGCACGGGCGACACACCGGCGCAGATGAACTGGGCGGTGGACGCTTGGTGGAACCGTCCGTCAACGCACGTTCTTCGGTTTCGTTCCGTCATGTCCGATATCACGTCCGAAACGCCGTTTGGGCCGGCTAACATTCACGCTCAAGCCAGATAAACTGGGGTTTGCAACATCTTCGAGATAGCGGGTGTGTTCCATAATCCATCTTATCTGATCTCTGGATGTAGCCGGATGGGCTTAGGGATTAAGGAAGATGCAGATGCAATGGAACTTACCTGCTTCCATCTCGATCTGGCCGAAGGTGCAAGGTGAAGGCCGTTTCGCCTTTCGGCACCGTCCGGTAACGTCATCCCAACAGCGGTCCTGCGCGATCGCACTCTATCGCGGATCAATGCCGGCTTGACCTCCTTCAGACTGAGCCCTAATCGGTCACAGTGTCCAACTGTCACCGAAGGCCTGCCCCATGAGCGATCTGCGCATTCTCCCCGATGCTTTCATTCCCGAGTTGCCGGGACGCTACAAGGGCAAGGTTCGCGAGAACTACGACCTTGCGGACGGACGGCGCATCATCATCTCAACGGACCGGCTGAGCGCTTTCGATGTGATCCTCACCTCGGTCCCGTTCAAGGGACAGGTTCTGACGCAGACGGCGCGCTACTGGTTCGAGGAAACTGCCGATATCTGCCCCAACCATGTGCTTGAATATCCCGACCCGAACGTCGTTATTGGCACGCGGCTGGACATCCTGCCGGTCGAAATCGTCGTGCGGGGCTATCTCGCGGGAACGACCGGCACATCGGTGCTGACCAAATACAGAAATGGCGAGCGCGACATGTACGGCATCCGTTTGCCGGATGGTCTGAAGGACAACGAAAAGCTCCCGCAATCGATCATCACGCCGACGAGCAAGGCCTTTGACGGCGGTCATGACGAACCGCTCTCGACGGATGAGATCCTGTCACAGAAACTTTTGACAGCCGATCAATGTGATACGGTATCGCATTATGCACTGGCACTCTTTGCGCGTGGCCAAGCGCGCGCTGCGGAGAACGGCCTTATTCTCGTCGATACCAAATATGAATTCGGCACGGACAAGGACGGCCGGATCGTGCTTGCGGATGAAATCCATACGCCCGACAGTAGCCGTTACTGGATTGCCGACAGCTACGAGGAGAGCTTTGCCGCAGGTACACGTCCGAAAAGCTTCGACAAGGATTTCGTCCGCGCCTGGGTGACCGAACGCTGCGACCCTTACAAGGAGCCGATCCCTGAAATTCCCCTCGCACTGATCGAGCAGACATCGAAAGTCTATATCGAGGCTTTCGAACGAATTACCGGTCAGCACTTCCTCGCCGATCTCTCCGGCGAGACGGTGCTGGATCGCATCCGGAACAATCTAAAGCCTTATTTCAGCTAATTCCGCCGGTCTCGCCGGTCACATCGAATTCCAGCCGCATGCCGTCGAAAGCCGGCTCAACGTGATCCGGTGTCTCACGCATGACGGTGTCATAGTCGAGCGGTATGTGCATATGGGTGAGAACGGCGCGCTTGGGCGCGAACCGTTCGATCCAGCCGAGCGATTGCTCGACGGACAGGTGGCTGGGGTGGAACCTGTATTGCAGCGTGTCGATCACCAGCGCATCAAGGCCCGAAAGCATGCCCACGGTTTTCTCGGGAAAGTCGCTGACATCGCTGCAGTAGGCAAAATCACCGATGCGGAAACCCAGTGAGACAATATCGCCATGCCGCTGGAGCAACGGCTGGAACGGGATCGCGCCACCCTCGCCCACGACAGCGAACGGCGCAAGGGACGGATTGATCAACCGGGCTTCCACGATTGGCGGATAGCTGCTGCCGGGCGGCGTTTCGAGGCAGTAGCGAAAGCCATCGCGAATACGCTCCATCGTTGCCGTATCGGCCCAGATTGGCATCCGCCTGCCGGAATACTGAACATAACCCCTGAGATCGTCGATGCCGTGAATATGATCGGCATGGGCATGGGTATACACGGCAGCATCGAGATGCCGAACGCCCGCGGCAATCATGTGGGTGCGAAAATCCGGTCCGGTGTCGATAACCACGCAGGTTGTGCCATCCGGCCCCGTCTGCTCTACGAGCAAAGACGCCCGTGTGCGGCGGTTCCTGGGGTTTGTTGGGTCACAGGCACCCCAGTCGCCGTTGATGCGGGGAACACCCGGTGAAGACCCGCAGCCGAGAATGGTGAAGACCCGCCTCACCGTCACCTCAGAGCCTCGGCATTTTGGAAAAAACGCGGAATGCGTTGTCCGTTGTGATCGCCGCAATCTCGTCCGTCGAGACGCCGATCGTCTGCGCAAGAACCTCGGCCGTGTGGGCGACATAGGCCGGTTCGTTGCGCTTGCCGCGGAACGGTTTGGGTGCCAGATAGGGCGCGTCCGTCTCGACGATCATGCGCTCGTGCGGCACGGTCTTGGCAATCTCGCGCAATTCCTCCGATTTTGGAAATGTCAGGATTCCGGAAAAGGATATGTAGCCGCCAAGTTCGACGCCGACCCGCGCGAGTTCTGGGCCGGAGGAAAAGCAGTGCAGCAGGAAGGGAAAAGCGCCCTTCCCGGTTTCTTCCGTCAGGATTGCCGCCATGTCCTCATCCGCCGAGCGACTGTGGATCACCAGCGGCAACCCGGTTTCGCGTGCCGCTGCAATGTGGCACCGCAGCCCGATCGCCTGTGCGTCGCGCGGCGCATTGTCATAGAAATAGTCGAGCCCGGCCTCGCCGATCGCCACGACTTTCGGATGCGCCGAAAGACGGACCAGATCCGCGGTTTCGACATCGAGTTCCTCGTCGGCATTGTGCGGATGGGTGCCGACCGAGCAGAAGACGTTGGCATAGGTTTCGGCTATGCCGAGGATGGCGTCGAATTTCTTCACCCGCGTCGAGATGGTGATCATCTGCGCGACGCCAGCACACCGCGCACGCTCGACGATCGCGTCGCGCTCAGCCTCGAAGTCCGGAAAATCCAGATGGCAATGGGTGTCGATCAGCATTCCCTGTCCTTCAAGCTTCCGGCGCGACATAGCGCGGGAAGACAGGCTTCGGCGCTTCCAGGGCCGTCCCTGAAACAAGCCGTCCAGCCTCCCCGAGCGCCGCGAAATCGCGTTTCTCGACAGGAAGGGCGACAAGATCGAGAAGCTTTGCCGCCGAGCCCGGCATAAACGGCTGCAGGAGGATGCCGATCTGGCGGACAACGTCCGCGGTGACATAAAGCACAGTCGCCATGCGTGCCGGGTCGGTCTTTTTCAGGGCCCACGGCTCCTGACCGGCGAAATAGCGGTCCGCCTCCGATACCACGGCAATGATCGAGGCCAGAGCCTTGTGGATCATCAGCGCATTCATGTCTTCACGGGTCGACGCCTTTAGCGCATCCACGGACGCCAGCATCGCCTTGTCCTCGTCTTTCAGCGGCCCGCATTGCGGTATCTGCCCGTCGCAATTCTTGACGATCATCGAGAGCGAGCGGCTCGCGAGATTGCCGATGCCATTTGCCAGGTCGGAATTGATGCGGGTCGCGATCGCCTCTTCGCTGTAGCTGCCGTCCTGCCCGAAGGACACTTCCCTGAGAAAGAAGTAGCGGATGGGGTCGAGGCCGAAATGCGCGACCAGATTGACGGGATCAACGACATTGCCAAGGGATTTCGACATTTTCTCGCCCTTGTTGAGCAGAAAGCCGTGCGCAAACACCTTTTTGGGCAGCGGCAGCCCGGCCGACATGAGGAAGGCCGGCCAGTAGACGGCATGAAAGCGGATGATATCCTTGCCGATCATGTGAATATCGGCTGGCCAGTATTTGGCGCGCGGGCCTTCCGGATCGGTCAGGTAGCCGGTCGCTGTAATGTAATTCGTGAGGGCATCCACCCAGACATACATGACATGGCCGGGATCGTTGGGCACGGGAATGCCCCAGTCGAATGTCGTGCGCGACATCGAAAGATCTTTCAAGCCGGATTTGACGAAGGATACAACTTCGTTACGTCGCTCCGCCGGACCGATGAAATCCGGATTTTCCGCGTAGTGCTTCAGCAGCCTGTCTTCGTAAGCCGAAAGCTTGAAGAAATAGCTTGCTTCCTCCACCCATTCCACAGGCGTTCCCTGCGGACCGTAGCGTACGCCGTCGGCGCGCAGTTCGGTTTCGTTTTCCTGATAATAGGCTTCGTCGCGCACCGAGTACCAGCCGGAATAGCTGTCCTTGTAGAGATCTCCGGCTTTGCTCATGCGGGTCCAGATTTCCGTCGCCGCCGCGTAATGCCGTTTTTCCGTCGTGCGGATGAAATCATCGTTCGATGCATTCAAAAGCACGGCCATATTCTTGAATTCAGAAGAATTCCTGTCCGCGAGTTCCTGCGCCGTTATCCCTTCCCTGCGGGCCGTCTGCTGCATTTTCTGACCATGCTCGTCAGTGCCGGTCAGGAAGAAGACGTCGCGCCCGTCCAGCCGCTGGTAGCGCGCCATCGCATCGGTCGCAATCAACTCGTAGGCGTGGCCGATATGCGGCTTGCCGTTCGGATAGGAGATCGCGGTGGTGATGTAGAAGGGGGATGGTTCGGTCATTGTCGGATTTCGGCCTGTATCTTGTCCTGCAGTGTCCCGCTCTTAACCTATCAACAGCCGCGATGAAACAGGGCATCGGAGAAAAGCTGCCAACCGACAGCGAGCCTTCGCAGCACGAAAGATGACGGCCGCGCGCCGCGCAATCAGGCTGCTTGAGGAGATTCCGTTCGGATGTCATCGAGAATCGACAGGACGGTCTGCTTGCGATCGAGATTGTAGGCCTGCGCCACCGCCAGCCGGTCAACGATGGTGGCGGACAGCCGTGCGAAGCGTTCGGCCGGTGCAATGTCTCCAGCGACGGCCGCCTCGCGCGCCGTACGCATGATGTGGCCACTGACCAGCGACGAGAAGAAATCGAAGATGGTTTCGCTGTCCTTTGCCGCAAGCACCTCCGCAAGCTTGTGCATGTCCTTGCGGATGCCCGGCCCCTGCCCGGCAAGAATGCTCTCGAAGGTGGCCATAATCTCGAGGCCGCCATAATTAAGCAATTTCAACGCTTCCGACACACTGCCATTGGCCGCGGCCAACACCTTCGTTGCGTTCTCACCCGAGAGATCGATGCCGAGATGGCGCAAAGCGTGCAGCAAGGGCTCCGGCGCCAGCGGTTTCAGGGTAAGCGGCAGGCAGCGCGAGCGGATGGTCGGCAACAGCTTGCCGGGAGCGTGGGTCAGCACGAGAAACAGCGACCGCTTCGGCGGTTCCTCAAGGATTTTCAAGATGGCGTTGGCCGCGTTGCGGTTGAGGTCGTCGGCGGGATCGACAATGACGATGCGCCAGTTGCCGGTTCCGGATGTCTGGGAAAAGAACTTGCCGGCGCGACGGACTTCATCCACCGTGATCGCACTCTTGACCTTGCCCGTCTTTTCATCGGTCGGACGCGTCAGATGCAGCAGATTATGGGACGCGCCGGACGCGATCTGCCGGCTGACGATCGAGGCCGGATCCGGATCGGCCAGCCGCTCCGGCGCCAATGCCGGTTCCGGATGGGAAAGCACATGATTGGCAAAGCGAAAGGCCAGCGTCGCCTTGCCGATTCCTTCCGGCCCCTCGACGAGAATGGCATGATGCCCCTTGCCCGAACGGTAGCTCTGCGCCAGAAAAATCTCCGCATCGGGGTGACCGAAAAACTTCGTATTTTCCCCGGGTGGCACTGCCCCGTCCAAAACATCGAACCGGTTCCCGCTCATGGTTCCAAACCCCTTCCCAGCTCATCGCCGGCCGGCAGCAGGGGCTCCACGATCGACAGGACAGTCGCGGCAATGTCACTTGCGCTCAGCGATGCATCGATGACACGGCAGCGGCCGGGATCGTTTCGAGCAATGTCGAGAAAGGCTTCGCGGCGCTTTTCGTGGGTTTCCATTTCCTCTTTTTCGAAACGATCCAGTTCGATCGTCTCCCCCTTCGGACTCGTGGCTCCGGAGGCACGCTGACGGGCGCGCTCCAGCCCGATGGCGGCGGGAAGATCGAAGATGATCGTGCAATGGGGGACAATGCCGTTGACGGCCACGCGCTCCAGCGCTTCCACAAAGCCTGGCTCCAGATTGCCCGTCACTCCCTGATAGACCCGCGAGGAATCCATGAACCGGTCGCAAAGCACAATCGTGTCCTGTGCCAGGGAGGGGCGAATGATTTCCTCGACATGGTCGCTGCGGGCCGCGGCGAAAAGAATAGCCTCCATCCGCACACCAAAATCCTGTGCCGCGCCTGACAAGAGCACATGCCGCACCGCTTCGGCGCCTGCCGACCCGCCAGGTTCGCGTGTCATCAAAACCCGAAATCCCCGCTCGCGCAAGGCATCGGCCAGCAGGCGAATCTGGGTTGATTTGCCCGCGCCCTCGCCGCCTTCGAATGTCACGAATAAGCCCTGTCCGACTGTCACGCTACTGTTCCCGCCTGCCGCTTCGAGTGTGCGTGGTGCATTCAATACCAAGACACTCCGGCTCTCTTTGCTCTCGTCTGTCCTTTCGGGATATCCGGTTCCCGCATAGTTCCTGACAGATTTTAGCAAGTCAAAATTTCTTCCAGGGCGCCGGAAGATCACGGACGGCGCTGCCGGCGCGAAGCCTGTTTAACGGATTGTCCCGGAGGGGGAAACAGCCGATCCGTCATAACCAGAAGAACAGCAGTTCCTGCAGGGCATCCATCGCCCGGCTGGACAAGGAGCCTTCGTCCACGGCGGATGCTGTTTCGACCGGAACCTCGCGCAACAGCCGCTCGCCGCTCCAGATTCTGAGCATGCCTGCCTGTCTGCCCGCGGCAAGCGGTCCGTTGAGCGGCCAGCGATACACGACCTTGGCGGAGAGACGCTCCTGGTTGTCAACAGGCACGAGCACATCGACAGCGTCCCGGGACAGCAAGCCCACATGGGACTGACTGCCGCCATAGACCGCGGCCTCCCCCACAGGCTCCCCGGCCTCGAACAGACGCTTCCGCTCGAACGCCGTCATTGACCATTCAAGAATACGACGGCTTTCCTCGAGCCGCTCCTTCTCGCTGCCGAGCCCGGCCAAGCCCAGAAACACCCGCCGGCCACCTCTCTGCAGCGTGGCCACGATGGAGAAGCCCGCCCCTTCGGCAAATCCCGTGACGAAGCCATCGACTCCGATATTGGAGGCAAGCAGCGGATTGCGGTTTCGCTGGGTGATCTTGTTCCAGGCGAATTCCGGGCGTGAATAAAAGGGGAAGAATTCCGGGTAGCTGCCGTGGATATGGCGCGCGAGCGAGACCATGTCGCGCATTGTGACGCTGTTTCCGGGATCGGGAAGCCCTGTCGGGTTGGCAAAAATCGACGAGGTCAGCCCGAGTTCCCCGGCGCGGTCCGTCATCCGTTTTGCGAAGGCTGCCTCGCCGCCGCTGATCCCCTCGGCCAGAATGATGCAAGCGTCGTTGGCAAATTGGATGGTGACGCCCTGGATGAGGTCGGCAACCTTGATCCGCGATTTCAATGCCGCAAACATGGTAGAGGTGCCGGACGGTGCGCCACCGGTTCGCCAGGCATGTTCCGACACCGGAAATTCGGTGTCGAGGGTCACCTCCCCGGCTTGAAGGGCGGAAAACACCAGTTCGGCGGTCATCAGCTTTGCCAGCGACGCTGCCGGCACCTGTTCGTTTTCATTCTTTGCGTAGAGGACGGTGCCGGTTTCATCATCGAGAAGATAAGCCTGTCTGGCTTTCGTTTCGAAGACCTGCGCATGCGCGGCGAAAGGCTCAATTGCGCAAGCCAGCAAGATCATGACCGAGAAAAGCCGTCTGCGCATTCCGAGCTCCGCTTTCTGAGCGGCCATAGCAGCCGGTGCACCGGGGATCAATCGCCCGTTCCGATTCAGCGGGCTATAATCCGGCGTTTCGCGTGGTTGACGATCGACTGAGGCGTCAGCGGATTGTCATCGACCAGAATGGCATCGAATGCCGTCTCGGACGTGCTCACTCGAGCCTCGACATAGGCTGCGGCATAAGCGAGGTTTCCGTCGTGCATGGGAACGAAATCCGGCCGTTCCTGCGGCACGGGGCCGATCTCCGGCAACATGACGAAAGCGTCGAGGGCGTTGGATGAAAGCGGTGCCGGTGCTTCGGCAAGAGCCGTCACAGGCACACCCGTTTCCATGTTGGATTTCGACGGTATGACCAGATTTCCCAGGCTCTGGGCCTGCTTGCGCAAGGGCTCGTTTGAGGCAACCATCACACCGCTGGCAATCTGCCCTTCCGGGAAGGCGTTCGGCGTGCGATCGCCCTTCTTTACATAGGACGCCATGAGAAAAGGCATGTCGTTGCCCTCCAGCGGCGCCTTGCCGATATACTGAACGCGGACATTGGCACTGCCCTTGCGCTTCATGTCCAGGAAATCGGCAGTCTTCGACGAGACGTCGATGATACGCCCGAACTCATAGGGTCCACGATCGTTGACGCGAACGACGACGGACGTGCCGTTCTCCAAATTTGTGACGCGGGCATAGCTTGGAAGCGGAAATGTCGGATGGGCTGCCGACAGATGATATTTGTCGTAGACTTCACCATTGGCCGTCAACCGTCCGTGGAAAGCGGAGCCATACCAGGACGACATGCCGGTTTTGTTGTATCCGAAATCTTCCTTGGGCTCATACCACCTGCCCTTGACCTGATAAGGCTTGCCGACCTGATAGCGGCCGCCGCCCTTTGGAACATGCTTGCCTTCCTCGACGACCCGCGGACTGGCTTTGACGCCATAGATGGATTCGGCAAAATATTCCTTGCTGCGCGGCTTGGCTTTTTTGACGCTCGCCGTCTTTGTCGTGCCGCAAGCGGTCAGCGCGACGCAGACCATCGGAATGGCAGCAATCCGCAATCCTTTGAGAAGAAAAGCTGTTGTCTGACTGGATGTCATGTGTCCCACAATCGCATTCGCAAAAGCCGTACTCGGACCTTTGGCGCGAGCCCTCCGCACCAATGAACCGGCGTCACGAAACGTAACAGATGTCAATCATGACAACATCGTGGCCAAAATGCGAATGATTGACCGTGCCAGAATGAAACAATTTCAGTTATGGTTTATGGATCCTTAACATCGGCGATGGCGGCACTTGTCTCGCAATGGCTGCGCCCGCCGCCAGAACCCTGCTCCACTACCCCGACCTCGCCGGTCAGGCAGGGTTGCAGGGGGGACCCGCGTATGCAAATTTACTTAATTATTTTATTTTCAGCCAATTGACTTACAAAATAAACGAAAACTAATGTTACAGTATAAATCGAGGCAAAAACAATTACAGTCTCGCCTGCTGAACCCCTGACGACATTTAGCATCCCAATATGGATTCCGCTAGCATAGACAAAAACAGAGATAATAAAAATTTCACAAATTATACTGAATATTATAGAAAATAACGCACCTAAGTAATCGTCTAAAAATTTTGGAATAAATGCCAGTGCTACAAAGAGAGATGCAAGCGTAATCCCAAATGGCAAAATATATACTCTTCGATAATCGTCTTCAAAAAACAGCCCTAACGCTGATGCTGCCATTGCCAATGCATTTGTGACGAGTATTCCAGTTATTTTACCTCCGACCCAAATATTTTTATCTAAAATATAATCCTGGACTATTCGGAAAATTAGTCAGATGTCTGCAATCGCCTTATAAGTCTCAGATGCTTTTATTCTATCGAAAATTGGCCCGTGTTCGGCCCTGCAATATCCACCCAACCAGAGACTATGCGTTCTTGAGTCAAGACGACAAAAGAGCCTCATCGGAACCAGTCGCACGCGCTCCGTCTATGTTTCTGAAAATCCATCAACCTGCTTCGCCATTGTGCTCCGTCGACTCACGAATCCCAATAGGCGCTGGCATCGTTTTTCCTGTGCTGTTTCATGGCTCACGCCATCATCGTGCGCCAAAGATATCCAGTTGTGTTGATGATTTCCCCACTCAATGTTCGAAAGCGCCCCCCTCATGTCGCGTGGACGAGCCGAGTGTGGCAGAAAACTGTTCGAAATCAATGGAAATGGGTGCAACACGAATGCGACATGGAACCCTGACTGCAAAGGGTTCCGTCGCATAAGTGTTTGATAACTATGGTGAGTTCAATGGAGGCCTCGCCCGGAATTGAACCGGGGTACGAGGATTTGCAGTCCTCTGCGTCACCACTCCGCCACGAGGCCTCGAACGATCATACTTGACCGTGACGGGCGTTTAGAACGATTTCAGATCGAGCGCAAGCAGCCGAAACGGAAATCGTCCATTTTCCAAAGAGAATGCTGCCTCCAAAGAGAATGCTGCCATTGTCATCTGCATTCGATGGCCCCTCGTCACCCGACGCCTCGTGCCCGCCTAAACCCGTTGCCGTTGCAGGTCAGTGATACCGGCGGATGAGTCCGACAAGCTTGCCTTGTATCTTGACCCTGTCCGGCCCGAAAATTCGGGTTTCATAAGCAGGATTGGCAGCTTCAAGGGCAATAGACGCCCCTTTTCGGCGAAAGCGTTTCAACGTCGCCTCCTCGTCGTCCACCAGCGCAACCACGATCTCGCCAGGGCTGGCGCTGGTCGTGTTGCGGATAATCACCGTATCGCCGTCAAGAATGCCGGCCTCGATCATCGAGTCGCCGCGCACTTCAAGCGCATAATGCTCGCCCGAACCCACCATCTCCATGGGAACCGATATGTCATGGGTGTTGTTCTGAATAGCGGAAATCGGGACGCCAGCGGCAATCCGGCCCATGACAGGCACCAAAACCGACGTGTTCTCGTTGTTCGCCGCTGGCGGTTTTGCCGCAGCGAGCGGTGCGGACGGTGAGCCGAGGCTTCCCTGGATGACACTCGGTGAAAAGCCGCGTTTTGGCTGGAGGCTGGCAGAATAGGCCTCCGGCAGCTTTATGACTTCAAGCGCCCTCGCCCTGTTCGGCAGACGACGAATGAACCCTCGCTCCTCCAGCGCGGTAATCAACCGGTGAATGCCGGATTTTGATGCAAGATCGAGCGCGTCCTTCATTTCGTCGAAGGACGGGGGCACACCCGATTCCTTCATCCTTTCGTGGATGAACAACAACAGTTCCTGTTGCTTGCGAGTCAGCATGAACGATCACTCCGGAATCGAGAAACAAATCAAGAACGGACATTATCTGTTCCACATGTGTTCCGCAAGTCCCTCTGTCCTGCAACCTCACGGTGCGTCTTCGGGGCAATCAAATATTGGATCAAGGCTGTCAGGACGTCTGGCGGCGGCGAGCCCACCATACGGCAATCCGGCGGCGCCAGCGCCGCACCATGGCGAGATCATGCGACAGAACGAGCAGCCCGAGCGGCACCATCCAGAAGCCGAGAATAGGCAGAAAGCCAAGGCAACCAAAGAAAATCAGCACGCACCCGACCAGGATCCGAAGCCATTTCGATTGTGGCAAGGGAAGTCGCCACGAGCCAATCACCAGCTTATGCGTCCTCGCGTCGATACCGAATTTCATCGTTTTTTCCGTGGATGCCATAATCTGCCCGTCAACTCCTGTGGTGTCTTGTGCTGCAACGGACATTTTGCATGCCGCTCCGCCGTTCATAGGTAGGAGTTCTCCACAGTCTGGCAAGATTGTGCGCTTTTTTTGAAAAACCGCTTGGCAAATCGAAAAAGCATTTGTATTAGCAGCCTCACTTCTGCAGCGCGCAGATGATCCCTGGTAGCTCAGCGGTAGAGCATTCGACTGTTAATCGACAGGTCGCCGGTTCGAATCCGGCCCGGGGAGCCAGTTTCATAGGGGCCTGATGAGAAATCTTAGGCCCCTTTTAAACAAATAGATCAAGCAGTTAGCTTGGAACTTGGGCCACGAAGTCTGGTCCTTATGCAGCACCACAGTTGCCAATCAGCATACAAAATCAGATACATTTCCGGGTCTGCAATGGAATCAATGCCATGACCTTCGATGACGTTTCACGCTACGTCGTCCGTGATCCGCAATCAGGACGCTGGAGATATTACAGGCGGGTGCCGCGCGAGTTGGCCGAGCTCGACTCACGCATTCACGTCAAACAGTCCCTCAAGACGAGAAACCACCGGGAGGCCCTGCAGCGAGCAGAGGAGGTCCACCGGGCGACGGAAGCCCTGTGGCGGGCTTTAGCGGCCGGCGCAGACAAGGGTGCCTCTCTGGCGCGCTACGATGCGGCTGTGAAGCTGGCGCAGTCGTACGGGTTCACATACTCGCCTGTTGAGCAGGTCGCTCGCCTTGATCTCGACGAAATAGAACGGCGGCTTGAGATCGCCGCGGCAAATCTTGATAAGCCCATAGTTGTTGAGGCGATGACAGGAACCGCCCCTGCCCCTCGGCCGACGCTGTCCATGCTTTGGGAACTTTACGAGGAGCACAACGCGGCATCCTTCCGAGGGATGTCCAAAGACCAGAAGCGGAAGCACAAAATATCTCGTGAGCGGGCGATCACCTATGCGGTCGCTTCGATCGGAGACAAGGCCTTGGCTGACATCACAAGGGCCGACGTGTTGTCGTTCCGGCGTTGGTGGGTTTCAAAGATGGAAGCGGAGTCACTCAGGGCTTACAGCGTCAACCGCTCGTTCTCTGACATCAAAGGCATGCTGACAATCGTCGATGACGCGCTGCAGACCAAATTCGGCGAGGCGTGGGAGAAAATACGGATCAAGGAAACAAACGCCACCAGGCTCGGCAAGAGGCCGATGTTTCCAATTGAGTGGGTGCAAGACAGGATCCTGGCCACCGGTGCGATGGACGCGATGAACGAGGATGCTCGTTTGATCGTGTATGCGATGGCAGAAACCGGCTGCAGGCCGGGTGAAATCTGCAATCTCAGGCCGGAAGATATTCGCCTCGGCGCCGATGTGCCGCACATCGAGATTGCCGAGCGCGATGATAGAAGACAAAAGACCGCTTACTCAGTTCGGCGAATACCGCTCGTTGGCGTGTCTTTGTGGGCAATGAGACAAAGACCGAAAGGTTTCGCCCGGTATGCGGACAAGGGAGACTCGGCGTCAGCGTTGATAAACAAGGTGCTAAAGAGTCAGGGGCTTTTGCCTTCGGACAAGCACGTTCTCTACTCTATGCGGCACACTTTTCAGTTTCGGCTTGAAAAGGCCAACGCGTCGGACCGTATGCAAGCCGACTTGATGGGGCATGAACTTGGTCGTCCGACCTATGGTGACGGGCC
The DNA here is from genome assembly GCF_029223885.1 of Pararhizobium gei. Taxonomy (NCBI): domain Bacteria; kingdom Pseudomonadati; phylum Pseudomonadota; class Alphaproteobacteria; order Hyphomicrobiales; family Rhizobiaceae; genus Pararhizobium; species Pararhizobium gei. The sequence continues at coordinate 2,264,331 of NZ_CP119409.1, forward strand.
CGAAATGGTGCGACGAAAGGAAATGCTCGAGGGGATAGCGTTCCGGTGGCCCTCACGGTGAGGAAGCAAAAGGGGCCGTGACACTGCCACGACCCGCTAATTCTCCCGCTTCGCCCGCGCTTGGGCTGCACCACCACCATCTCACTCAACTGGATTATGAGACAGCAGAAACCGCCTCGCGGAGTTCGTTAATTGCTTTTGCCAAAATCGTCTCCGCCATATCGACAGGGTTGCGTGCATCACCGGTGACTATTCCTGAGAGGATATAAGCTGCCGCAGTGACAAGGCGATGTGCATCATTCACGGCTGACTCCAGGGCGTCACGATTCTCCATGTTGGGCATTTCACTTCCTCCGATTGATATTTTATCAACTGGACTTGTGTTAACCTTAATCACAGAAAGCGTCAAGCGCGCTTGATAAAAAAACAATTGCGCGATAGAAATTGCCCATGATCACGCTAGAACAATTGCGCGGCGCCCGCGCCATGCTGGGATTGACCCAGGCCGAACTTGCCAGTCGAGCGAACATCAGCACGACGGGGCTAAACAACATCGAGCGCGGCGCAAGCGATCCGAAGGCCTCGACCCTGCGAGCGCTTCAGGAGGCGCTGGAGGCTGCCGGCATCATCTTCGAAGCGGCAGGGCAGATGATCGACGGCGGGGTGGGTATCCGACTAAAACGCTAATGTACGCCTTACTTCTTAATCAGTTGCGCGGCCCTGTGGCGAGCCCGGTCGAGGGTGGCGTCTCGCTTCTGTCTCGCCTCAATCTGCGCTTCCAGCCACTCGTACCAAAGGACAAGGCCGGCGTGTGGCGGTCCTGCCGCGATCTCTTCTGCTATCCTATCCAGGCATCGCTCCATATCGCTGAGCGAATATTTGTCCGAGACAAGTTTCACCCTGCCCTCTTCTTGGCAAGTCTCGCCGTCACCGAATCGATCGTGCGTTGCCTCCGGCGCCGCGCTTCGAGTTGAGCCTCCAGCCATTCATAGATAAGAATGATGCCGCCCGGGTCGTCGCGCGCGGCGATCGCTTCCGCGACCCTGTCCAAGCATCGCTCAATATCATCTATCGAGTATTTGTCAGATATGACCTTCATCGGGACGCCCGTTCTCAGTGACTGCGGTTGCAACCATGGAAGTCAAAACCCGCGTAGTCAATCAAATTCATAATTTAAATTCAATGCGTTAACCGTATATTCTATGCGGGGAACGCATAGATCAAAACCATGAAAAACATGGACTAGAACGCGAAAAGCCGCCGCCACCCGTTAGGGCAGCGGCGGCTGATGCGGATTGCTGTTACAGCAACGCAGGTCGTGACGGCGACTGGTTCCGAAATTCAGAAATAGTCAGGCGGGAAGAGCCTTCATCGTGTCGGCAATCTCGTCGTGTACGACGGTCATGGCATCCCTTAGGCCGGAAACAGGGGTGCCATCAAACTCCCCTATGAAGCGTGGGGGGGGTACCCATTCGGCGACCGGCGCGGCGTTTTGGAAGTGACGAGCCATGGCCGTGTAATGCGGGCGAGGGTCAATTGTGTCGCCGGCCCTGCTTGGCTTCCCGGCCTCCTTCAGCCAGACAACCTTGGAAACGTGGAGGATCTGGTCGAGGCGAACCGCGAACAGGGAATCCGGTCGAGGGCACCAAAACAGCGCGGCGTCGCCACATATACCGAAGAAGAACTTGACCACCACCATAGGCATTCCGCGTCCCGCGATCGCGACAAGATCCCCGCGGTTGATTGGCGAGTCGTCAGCGGTCCACAACACGGATTCCGGTGATACGATTGGAGTAAGGCAGTTTCCGAAAGCTGCGAGCGGAAGTGCGCCGCGTTCCCGCAGCTGATCCATCAGGTCTGGTTCATCTGCGTCAAGTTCATCGAAAATCGGCTGCGCTTTTTTGCCGCCCTCATACATGAAGTCTAACCGTCCGGCGCTGAGGCAGTCTAAGACTGATGCAACGTATTTCTTCAAGTCGGCGCTGACGTGCGGATTAGGACAGATGGCCTGGACGAATTCTGCGCGGTTTTTCGCGGCGACGGGCCATTGATGTAAGGGCACAAGACCGGCCCTTCCAAGGTTGTAAAAGTTCGAACGGTTCGGAAGGGAGATTGTTGGTTCGTCGAGCGACGGAGGAGCCAGAGCGGCGAGGCCTAGAAGGTTTGGCATCACGATTTCCTTCGGGGTTCAAGAGAAGCGGGCGGCCTTGGCGGCAGCGCGTGACGAGCGGTAGCAGTTGGCTCCGCAGAACATGCGGCCTGGCATTCCGACGAAAGCTGAACCGCACTGCTGACACGTCAAATCGACGGCTCTTGTCTTGGCTTTGCCTGAGCATGTTTTCGAGCAAAAGATAGAGGCCTTGCCGCTGCGGACCTGAGGCCGAAAAATCGTGTCACAATGTGCGCAAGGGACGTCCGGCCTTTTGTCATGGGTGAGACTGCAAAGCTTGGTGCAGAACCGTTGCCCTCGGAAGTTGGGGCGGAATAGCTTCTGGCATCCATCGCAGGAGCGCTCGCCAAGTCTATCGCGGAAAGCCTCTCTGCCGACAACCTGCCCCTCTTTTGTCATCCAAGCTCGGAAGGCGTCTTCCCTATAAAGATTATACCGAGCCTCGCATGAGACCCTCGGCGGAAGCGGTTCGCAGAAGAACGCGGATGCCGGGACGCCATTGCGCGATTTGATGTCGCCGCCGCACTGGAGGCAGAGGCCGGCGATCCTTGTGATTTCCGCCTGTCCCTCATCCCAGCTTGGCCTCACCGCGTGGCCGTTCTTCTTCAGCGCTGCTTGCACGATGGTGTCGGCTTCGAGGTCTGACAATGCCCAGGCATGGCCTTGCTTGATGAAATAATCCCGGAGGATCTTCCGGGCCGGCGCCTCGAATTGCCAAGGGCTGGATTGCCATTGCTGGAGATATCGGGCGATGAACTCGACCAGGTTGCCCCGCTGCTTATCTCCGACAAGTTTTTCATATCGCGGCAGCGCCGGTTCGGGGATGGTCGAAAGTTTTGCGCCACGCCAAACACCCGATAGAACAGTGCCATGCCGCTGTGCCCGCCTGATCGCCTTTGGCGTCGCCGCAACCGATATGTCTTTGATGCATTCCGGGAGAGCGAGCATTTCGTTACCTCACGATTGCCATTCAGCCGAGATTTCGAGCGCTTCGCGGAAACCGATTTCCCGGATACCTTTGACCGCATACAGGACGCCATCGACCTCAATTCGGTCTGTCTCGGTGACGTCGGATCGGAAGTGGCAACCGAAAGTCACGGTCCGGCGGGCGTACCGTTGCGAGGCGGCGAAGGCCTCATCTTCCGATTTATGGGTCTTCGAAACCCAGAAGGACGCGATGACTGTCCAAGCCTTGATGGGCTGGTCTAGGGCGTCGAGCTCGCCCGTCTCGCTATTGCGTTGAAGCCGCGCCAAGCGATCATAAGAGCCAATCCGCATGTCAAATCCACCACTGCACTGTGAAGTCCATGAGGCGGCGGTAAACGGTTCGATCGTCGCTGAAGTCGGTGATGTCGGTGGTTGCCTTGAAGCAATTCACAAGCACATTGCCGTTGTCGAGCTTTGCCTGAACGGTCTGCAAGAGGACCGTCTTGACCTCTTCTCCGAGATCCATCACGGCGGCCGGCGAGGCCGCGTGACAGCCGATCCGCACCAACGCTTCATATTGTCCTGCCAGATCGTCCAGGCGGCTGTTGGCGCGCTCAGAGATCATTGAGGTCACGATACACGGGAGGCCGGCCGATTCTGGGATGACGATCGGGTAAACCGGGACATCAAGGTTAGAGAGGACCGTCTGCAGGATCTTGAGAGCGTTCATCGTTTCGTAGCCTTTGCAGCCGCCTTCAATGCGGCTTTCTCAATTGCGGTACCAATTTCACGGCCGAAGATCTGAAGCACCTCGTCGGCGGTCTCTTCGAAGGCCGGTGTCAAGAATGGTTTCGCCGCGGCGCCCGGGTGCATGCGGCCTAGTTCGGGCTGCATATGCGGCGCTGTACCGAATTCTACGAGATGCGCTTCGCGGTATGCCGGGTCAGTGTTCGCTGGCCCGACATGGTGAGCGGCTTTGTTTTTGGGGTCACGTTTGACGGTGATGAGCTTTTTGAGCTTTCCGCTTTCCACTGAGCCGTTGGCGTCAAGGTTGCGTTTTGCGGCCTCAACGGTCGGCTTGAAGGCTTTCTTGCTGGCCTGAGCGATCGGCGTGGCGAGGTTGAGCGAGATAGCGCGGAAGGCCTTGGCGATGCCGTTGGCGCCGGACATTCGGGATTTAGCCATCACCGGAAAACCTTGAAGGGAGCGAGCAGCGCGGCGGCCGTCATTGGGATTTCGGTCGGGGTCGCGAAGCTGAATATTTGCCGTTCCGCAAACCAATGAGCGACGATATACCTGACTGCCAAGAGGATCGGCGCCGGAATGTCTGCGATCTCGCCGTACCCCGCTGTGAAGGTGATTTCGACGGTCTCGCGGTCGCTAAGCGACACAGGCCATTCTGTTCCATAGGCAGGGCAAAGTTCCGGCTTCCATGAGGATCGGCCGATAAGGCGATAGGCGGAAGGGGCCAGAGTCTGCCACGTCCCAGCCGTGTCCTTGTACCTGATCAAATCGACCGACATGGCCGGGCCAACCAGGCAGATGTCGCAGCGAAAACCGTCGAGCGTGATCATCCATGTCTGTTCACCCAGACAGCGGCCAAGCGTGCCGTGCGGTCCGTCGATTCGAGCGACGGCAGTGTCAATCAGTGTCTTGATTAGGTCGAGGTCGGCCGGCGCAACCGGGGTTCCCGCGTCGAGATCAGCGAAGATTCGAAGATGGTCGAGAACAGACTGTACGAATGTGGTGTGACCAGAGAATTCCTCCGGCGCTGTAATTTGAGTGAGCATGGGAGGTCTCCAGGTCGAAATGAAAAGGGGCGGCCGAAGCCGCCCCCTTATGATCACGCGGCGAATTCGCCATAAATGAAAGCCTCTGGCCGATAGACGGCCAGCGCGAGGCGTTCATAGTTCTTGATGGCGACGAGGTTCTTTGCGAAGTAATCGCTGTGCTCTGTGCTGATCTCGATCGAAGCCTGTTCGCGGTCGAAAACCTGTGCGCCAGTGCCGGCGCCCACCAGGAACTCGCCGGCCGTTACAGCGCTGGTCTCGATGACATTCAGGCGCCAAAGGATCATCGTCCCGCCTGTCTGTAAGTTAACCCACAGATACTGGCCGTTCGCGTCCTTCAGAAGCTCGATCTCGGCCCAATCGGTCGGATTGAGCGCGACAAAATTCGGAACCAGTTCGGCGAGTCGGCACTGGAGGATGGCCTTCCGGATGACGTCCACCTTGGTCACGCCGGTTCCAACCTGAGCGCCGGTGTAGGCTGTCGCCTGATTCAGAATGCCGTTGAGGTTCTGACCTGTTCCGTCGCCGGCGAGGATTTGGTTTTCCTCGACTAGTTTCAAGCCGAAGTTTGCCCGGGTGTCGATGTAACTGGCCAACATCGGCGCATCGTTCAGGATCTGGCGCGAAGCCGTCACCATGTGGCCAATCGCCTTGACGTTCGTCGTCACTACATCGAAAGTCAAATCCGAAGCGGCTACAGCGGCGCCTTCGGCAACCGGTGCGGCACCATTGGTGAAACCAGTCTCCTTCACGTATTCGACCGCATTCGACGAGGTGGAGCCGGGAAGCAGAAGCTGGCGAATGGTCAGCGAACGGACCGCCGGGGCGAGAATCTCCGGGCGGCGATCCGGTACGATAAGATCACCCGCACCGCCTGTGCCGGTGGTGGCGGAGGTGATCGTCGCTTTCGTAGACAGGGTGATCTTGCCGGCGTCAGAACGCGATGCGAACGATTTGTATTGTTCGGATTCGATCATCAGTTGACCGGCCGACTTCTGGCCGGTCGCCGCACCGATAGCGCCGCGCGTGGCCAGTCGCTGTTCGACCTCGGCAAGACGCGCCGCCGTATCGGTGCCCTTCTGACTCAGCGCGTCAAGGGCGGCCTTGGTTTCGCTCGAGACCTGGCCAAGGTTCTTCAGTTCTTCGCCGGCCTTGGTGGCGAACTGTTTGATTTCGGCGTCGCGCGTGGCAAGAGCCTCGGTCAGAGACTTGATTTCGGCGTGCGCGTCGACGCGCTCGGCGGCCTTTCGGCCCCGTTCTGCAATGTGCATGTTCATGATGGTGCCTATTTATAGCTTGAAGGAAGAGACCTGTGCGATCAACGCGGATAGGTCTAGGTTGCTCGCCTCGTCTGCATCCCGCAGACCCTTGTGACCGTGCGAGGCGACCGCGACGGCTTGCGACTTGGAAAACCCTAAATCCCTTAGGACGTTCTCCATGTCGCGAATTGTTGGAACCCCGCCCTTAGCGAGCAGAGATTTCACTGTGTCGATACGCGCCTCATCGTTGGCGGGGAATGAGACAACGGAGACCTCCTCCACCTGCAACTCGTTCAGGTAGTTGACGCCCGTAACCGGATCGACCCATGAATTTTTGATGAAGTAACCGATCGAAAGTCCGGTGACCGCTTTAGCGCGCATCAACGCGTAGGCTTCTTTCGCGCGCGCAACCTCATCGACAAGTAGTACCCCTTCTACGTACAGGCCCTTATCGTCTTCTTCGGCTCTGGTGAAAACGCCTATGGGTTCATCTTTGCGATGCATCCAGAGAATCGGGATGGGGTTGGTCCGGGCCGCAAGAGACTTGGAAAACGCACCTCTGACAACGACGTCGTTCACTCGGTCGATGTTGCCGAAGACACTGCCATGCCCGCTAAACGTGCCATCTTCGGCGACCGACTTAATTGACCAATCAAAGTCACTGATTTTGAACATTTCGGCCTCCTGTGATCTGACCGAGAATTTGGAGCGGGCTCAACGCGGTTTGAACCGTCAGATCGTCGCCGCCTGGCTTCGGCGGAAGGTTGAGTTCCGCCCTGCCCTCGTTTCGCGTCATCAGACCGTTCTGGGTCAATGTGGATAGGTACGCCGCGCGCGCCGCACTGTCGGTGCGGATCAGCTGGCCACGGCCGAAATCAGCGATGTATCGGCCGCGCTCGCCGGGCTTGAGCAGTTGCTTCACCACCCGCTTTTCAATGCGGGACATGAGCGGGTCGAGACCGACGGCGAGCCATTGCAGATAGGTGGATTCGATGCCACTCCCCCAGGCCGTCGTGCCCTCAGCGGCGTGGCCAACAACGATTGGCGGGACACCAAAGAGCCGGCAAATCTGCTCTACGCTGAATCTGCGACTCTGAAGCATTTGCATGGCCTCGGGGTCGAGGCTGATGGTTTCCCACTTGACGCCGGCCTCCAGAAGCATCGCCTTCCCAGCGTTTGAACTGGAGCGATATCGCTCGAGGAGTTCCTGCATCTGCACGCGCTGTTCGTCTGTGAGTTCGCCCTCTGTTGTGAATATGCCGCTCGGCATCATGCCGTTAGACAGCACCTTGCCGGCTGTTTCGTCGGCGGCCATGGCGGCGCCAAGGAATTGCGCGCCGTAGGCGATGGGAGAAAGCCCCATATCGCCGCCGAATCCGAAACCACGGATATGAAGGATGTCGTCCGGCCCGACGTCGAACGCCTGATTTCGATGGGTGAAGCGATATCGCAGATTCCAATTTGCATCCCGGACCACTGTCACGATATCGGCGGGGACGAGGTTGAGCGCGACTATGCGATCACCAAAGCGGTCGATGAGCGCGAACGCATTGCCCCTTGCCAACAGCCATGCGGCGACAGCAGACCAGAATTCCGCCGCTGTTTGGTCGGCGTTCGGGCTTTCCAGCAGGCCGGCGACGGCATGATCCGTCGGTTTCCGCGATCCATCCGGCGCCGTTTCATAGAGCCTAAAAGGCAGGTTTCCGATTGCTTCGGCAGAGGCACGGATGCAGGCCCATGCCGCGTCGAGTTGCAGTGTTGATACATCCGTGACGGACTTGCCGGCAGCACTGGGGGCGCCGTAGAATCCTTGCCAAGGCGTGGCGTCGGTCAAGCCGAACTTGCGGCCCAACCATTGTTTCCATGTGGCCATAGGGCCTCCCTAGAGTAGCATGACGGGCTTGCGTAGCATCCCGGCGAGAGATGGTTTTTTCGGCGGCGGCTCATAGGATTTCGCGGCACCCATCGCCATCACGAGGGCAACGGCGCCGTCGATGCGCACCGGGCCAAGGCGGTTGCTTTTTTCTTTGTCGAGCATTGGATTGTCGGACTTGTCACGCGAGACAATCGCGCCGGCCACGGATGCCGTTAGAACCGGATTTGAAGGCTGAAGGAGGCGCGCGGTCATTGCTGTCTCGGCAACGAACTCAATTGCGGGGGCCATCACTTTCGAATGGCCCTGCCCAAACGGGTCCATGGGCAAGGAAATGCCGATTTCTGCTAAGTCCTTTTTGAGGAACTCAATGTGCCACTTGTCGAAATTGATTGTGCGGACTTCGAATTCTTGGCAGATCGCGACCAGATCGCGGGCAATGATGGCGGTTGTGACGACATCGCCCGCGACCATTGTCATATGCCCCTGCCCGATCCACTCCCGAAACCGTGCCTGTTCGGCCGGCGTTCGCTGTGCCATCCTTCCCTCCGGTGTCCAAAAGAAGGGCAGAATTTCGTAGCGAGATGGGATATCGTCGGACGGGAATGCCAGAACAAGCGCCGTGAGGTCGTTCTTCCCTGCGAGGTCGAGGCCAGCAAATGCCACCCGCCCCTTCAGCGCAGCGCGATCTATCAGGGCCGCGCAATCCTTCCAGACCGAAGCGGTTACCAGGCGGGCGTCGGACCGGGTATCGATGCGCTGATTGAGACGGAGGCGACGGTATGATGCCTCAAAGGCCGGCATGCGGCGGGCGCGGTCACGGGCGTTCCGTAGCGCTTCCAGGTCAAGATAAGTTCCCCATGCGGGATTGGCGAGCTTGATAGTCTCGTCATCCCAAGGGTCAGCATCGCGGGGCGCCTCGTGGATCATGAGGAAGGTACGTGGATCGTCGGTCGCCTTGGCGTCATCAATTAATTTGGAAAGAGGATGGTCGTCAGACTCCGCCTGCGTTGAAAGGATCACTCCGAACGTATGAGTTCGCTTGCCATCGGACTCGAGAAGCACCTCCAGCAGCTTGCCGTCTTTGGCCTCTCCCAACTCGTCGTATGCCCAGAAGGTCGGGGCCAAGCCCTGAGCACCGGAAGCGTCGGCGCTGAGTGCCTCGAATGTGGAATCCTTTCCGTCGCCATCGAGCACAAGCATCTTTTTGTGAAAGTCTGTGACGTTGATGCGCTCATCAAAGTCAGGGACGCGGCGAACGATCGCCTTCATTTCTTCGAAGACGACACCGGCTTTCCCGCGGTCAATCGATGCAGAAAAGACGGCGCCGCGCTCTTCCGCAAGCGGCCCTATCAGGGCGGCTAGGCATAGACCGGCGACCAAGCCGGACTTTCCATTGCCTTTTGCCTGGCTGATGATTGCAGTCTTGACGATGAAGCGTCCCTTTTTGTCGGTTGCAAACACCCCCTCGACGAACTCACGCTGCGCCGGGATCAACCGCATTTTCTTTCCGGCAAGGCGGCCCTTGGTGACCGGAAGGTTTTCGAGAAAGGCAATGACCTGTTCGGCTTTGGAGAGACCTTTCCGCTTCCACGGTGGCCGCCGTTTGCGTTTCGGCTTCTCCACCTGGCCGGGTGGGGTCAGAACGCGCTTACGAGGGCGCGCACCTGGTCCGCGTGCGCCCATTTGCACCTCCAAAAACTCAGCGATTTCAGTGATTTGGAGTTTAAGAATCGAAACTAATTCTACGGAAGAGACACCGAACCGGTCTTGTCGCCTCAGCGTCTTTGACTTTTGCCCCACCCCTCCCTCTCCGGGAAGGTCTCGTTCAACCTAAGGGTGGTCCAAAGGTGGCAAAACCGAAGACTCTATAGGCTCTATACAACCCTTAGGACTTGTCTGATGTCGTCCCGACAAGGACGAGCCCCTATTTGTAGAATGGATGGTTGGTGTCGATGGGCAGACCGTCCGAGCCGATGCGGGTGTCATATCCCCGCGCTTCGACGCCCTGCTTGATTTTATCGTGACAGGGTTTGCAAAGCGACTGCAGGTTTCCTCGATCAAAGAAGAGCCGACGGTCACCCCTATGTGGGCGGATGTGGTCCGCGATCGTCGCGGCACTCATCACCCCCGCCTGTCTGCAGAAGCGACACCACGGCTCAGCCTTTAGGCGCTGCGACCGCAGCTTCCACCATGCGCGCTCGCTATACCATCGGCGGTACTCAGCACGATCTGTCATTGTATTTCCTTGAAGGTGCCCCGGCCTCGACGGAAGGACCGGAGGCCGGGGCGGGACCGGGGCGCTTGGCACAGCGTTCACCGGCAAGGCCTGCTCACCCTTGCCACCGGGTTTGCGGGCCAGCATGATCGCGGGAACCTGGCAGAAACCGCGATCAATTCTATCGTTTCAAGCGCAACAGAAGCGCGGCAGCAATCAGTTCGGACAGCCTGTCGAGGCCGACGGCTTCCAGCACCTCATCCGGCGCTGCGCCTCGTGCGCCGATTTCGATCATAGATCGGATGACGGTCACATTCTTCTGGTCCAAACCCGCGAAGATGGTAGCCAACCATTCCGATCCGGCCTTGTTGTTCAACCGCTCAATGTCTCGAAAGGAGTAGCCGATGGCGGCGCCGGGGAGTTCGTCGATTGGAACGGCGAAGCGAGCCTGAAGACACCCAATTGACGCGGCGACGGCGACACGATCGCGAATCGACTCACCGGGCGGCATGTCTTCGAGAGATTTGAAAGAAAAGTTCAACATTCAGCCTGTCCTGTCCATCGTGTCGGAGATTTTCCCGGGAAGAGATCGATCATATTCAGACAGGCCAGCGCGCGTGACTGATACGGCCTGCTTGTGAGAGATCTCTTCGATGAAAGGCTTGATCTGGCCGTCAGCGTTTTTCGACCATCCCAACGTGATGTGCATGTCACGCGGCTGCGACATCGCTTGACGCCCACCGGCCGCCGCCCACGCGCCAGAGTCCTGCTCTCTCGGAGATGGCAGCGATGGGAGGCTTGCGGTCCCGACGTAACCGCCAGTCTCATAGCCTGGTTTGGTAGTCGCAAGGAACGAACCCAAACTGCCCGTTTCGAGGTAGTCCATAAGGGCGTAAAGGTTGCCAACACCCGCACGTTCCGTCGCCTTTTTTGTTAAGACGAACTCGCCTGCATGAACAACACCCTTCGGCTCGCTCTTCGCACCGTCTCCCGTGTAACCGCCTTCGTCAAAGCCCAGAAACTTTCCGAGCAAACCCGTTCCGCCGACACTACCACCGCCAAAAATTGAATCCAAAGCCCCGTCAAGCAGGGTGTCGGCGATGCGTGAGAGGGCATTTTTCAATGCGTCTGCCGCACTCGTGCCGCGTACCAGGTCGGTAATGAACCCCTTGGTGACGCCCTTCGCTATCTGCGCGAACTCCTGTGCTGCGCGCCGCAATTCTTGCTGAGATGTCGTCAGCGAGCGCGTTTGCTGTTCGGCCGCTGCCATCTGCGCAGCAAGCGCCTTCAGATTGGCGAGTTGTTCAGGCGATAGCTCAAGCCCGGCTTGCCGCGCCTCGTTTAGAAGATCCTGCTCATGTTTTAGACGAGATGCTGCCTCCGACGTCATGCCCAAGGCTGATTGTTCGACACCTTGACTGGCAACGAACGCATTCGCTTTGGCAATCATCTCGTCGTAGATTTTGACCCTGTCGGCCGCTTTTTCGCGAGCGTCCACTATGCCGCTGTCAAGGCCCGGCATCGCAACGGATGTTTGGTCGAAGGCGCCTCGGATGGTCTCGTCGCCAACGTTGCGCAGACCCTCCCATTCGTTCCGCAGGCCGGCCGGATCGTTGCCACGCTGGCGCAAAAGTTGCTCTGCAAGACGATCCTGTGTCGCCGCGTCAAAGGTATCGGAACCGGACAGTCCTAGCCGATCGCGCAGGCCGCGCAACGTCGTGCGCGTGATCTGGTATCGGCCGAGGGCGGATGAGTTGAAGGTGTTCGAAGGATCCGCGAGCATCTTCGTCTGAAGTGCATCGATGTCGTCGAGGCTCATAAGAACGAGGTTTTTATCGCCGCCTGTGAACTTGCCGTAGCCCAGCGTTTCGTTGTAGCCCCGGCCCCGGTCCGTCCCTTCGGCCGCGCCAATCAGGTCGAGCATGCCTCCCTGTGCCGCGACAGTGTAATCGCGGGAATCGGCGCGGTCGCCCTGGTCGGCGGGCCGGTACAATGTACGGCGTCTGCCGTCATCATTATCCGGCCCAGGCGCGGGGCTCGCATCATTGAGCGCGCGCAGACGGCGGTTCTGTTCCTCGATGATCTTCCGCTCTTCGTCGGCGATCTTCGCCAGTTCGAGCTCAATTTCATGAATGCGGCCCATCGCCAGAGGGCCATCCTCGTTCCAGTAGAACGGGTTCGAACTGTCGCCGTTGGCGATCTGTGCTTTTTTGTTTTCCAGATCGACGCGGCGCAGACCGAGTTTCGCCTGTTGATCATCGAGCGTTCGGGTCTGCTGTTCTGGCAGTTTCTTGTAGGTATCCAGAAAGTCGTTCCATGCCGCCATGGCATCGACAATTGCAGCTTTGATGTTCGTGCTGATTGTCGTGGCGACGATGGCGAATTTCCGATTCACCTCTTCGGCCTTTCGAACCATCTCTTCGTCGAGGACGATGCCGAGATCGTTCGCCGCTTTGATTTGGTCGCGGATGCCCTTTTCGCCCAGGCTGATCAATTTCACGAATTGTTCGCCACCGGAACCGCCGAACACCTCGTCTGCTATACGGATCTGCGCCGCCTCATCGAGTTTTTGCAACTTGCCGATGATTTCGAGAAAAAGCTGATCCGGTTCCTTAAGCTTCTCGGCAAGGCTCACTGCGTTGTAGCCGAGCCGCTGGAACGATTCCCCCGACGATCCGGCGCCGGTCTTGATGAACTCGTCTGCGCGTAGCGAAAGTTCTTTCAGTCCGTCCGTCAAGGCATCGATGCCAATGCGATTTTGCTCCGCGACGAACTTTAACTGCTGAAATGCCCCGAACTTGACGCCGGCAATCTTGGCCTGGTCGCCCATTTCAAGGATGGACCTGGTGCTGTCGATCGCTGCCTCTCGTATGCCTTCGAGCGCGCCGACTCCCGCACCGACGGCGAGGCCGCCAACGATGGCCTTACCGAAACCGCCAAGACGGGCGGAGTTCGCCGCCATCGCGGAAGCGAAGCGCTGACCCGAATTGCCCATCTTGTCGAACGATCTCGTGGCTTGTGCTTCTGCCTGACGAAATGACCTGTTCGACCTTCGTTCAAAGCCGACGACGGCGACACCGGACTCGTTGAGCGCCTTTGTGAAGCGCTGCGGATCTGCGGTGATTTCGGCATGTATCGAGCCGACTCTTGCAGCCATTAAAACCTCCGAAATGTGATGGAGACAACAAAAAACCCGCCACTTTTCAGCGACGGGTTTTGATTCGGTGGATGCGGGTCCACGATTATTCGGCGTCAGAACTGACTCGGTTTTTCGAATGCGTCAACAGGGAAAATTAGCCGAGAAAACGCAACAACCTTATGAAATCGCGGGTATTTTAAAGCAGCGTTGACATTTTCCCGCGCCGAAGGAGGCTGAAACTTTTTGGTTCAGATTCTTTTTATCGTGGGAATTTCGCACAATAACAGGACCACTTTGCGGGGCTTAGTGTGCCTGTGAGGCACAATAAGCGTCACCATGGTGACGAAGTTACCAGCTGTGTTTAGCGAGCGCCTTTAAGAAATCCACACGTACCTCAACCGGCAACGTTCCGATATTCTTTCGCCAATATGCATCGGCCTCATCTGTGCTCGGATACCAGGGATTGAGCAATACAGTATCCCCTTTGTCTATCGCCCCGAAGGCGCCGCCAAGTTGCTTGTACTCACGAGCAAGTCTTTCGTGATCGTACTCCATTCCTTCCTCCCCTAAAATCAACGGATGTATTCTGCATGCAAAATCCCACCAAAGGTAGCAAATTACAAGATATAAATGTTTCCATCCGCAACCATTGTCACGGATGGAAACGTTTAAAGCAGGGCGGCGATATGTGCGGGTGTGTCATCCAGGAATTTGTGCTCCCCTAAGAACGCCCTTTGCTCCCTGAAGAGAGCGAGCGATCCCTGCGACGTATCGCCATCTCGTTCCGCTATCCTCATCTGTGTGTGCTTCCACCAGACACCACGCGGCGCGACGATGTTCTTGTATTCTTTGCCCCCAGGGGAAAGCATCGCGCGGACATATGAATCGGTTCTCACCCAATGCTTTGGCGTTCTTGGATCTGAACTTCTGTACCGCGTGGATCCGTCTGTTTTGACTCGTGCCGCACCATAGCTGGTCGGGTCGTAGAGATTAAAGAAAACCCTCGTGCCGCCAACGGACTCGGATTGAAACCAACTCCAATCCGTCATTCTCGTCAGCACTTTGTGCGCGGCCCGCAACACGGAAACTCGATGCTTTTTCTCAATCCTGTTGAGGCCCGGATATACCCGGTCTATGAGATCATCGACCGAATATGCCCATTCGGGGGCCTCATTAAATACCGCTTCGATTGCACGTTCGATCTTTCCGGGCCCTCGACTCACTTTCCGTTCTCCTTCCGTTCCTATCTTTTTCTGATTTCATGCTTCACAGACTGCGATTTGGCCCCTCCGATGATGGATGTGCACCGGAGAGACCGAGAACCGCGTCAGCGGGCCGCTATGGCTGTTTAAGCTCTTCGCGGGCCGTCATCCCATTCGGTCGGCCGCGGCGACTGGTTCGCGCGCGCGGCGTTCTTTTGCATCTCGGCTTGCACTGCGTCATGGAGGGCCTGTACCTCTGCCGCTATTTCCTCCTGGCTCAGTCCCCGCTTGGTGAGTTCGTCTATCAAGTTCTTCTGAACAAGTTTCCAGTAGGATTGCCGCTGATCGTACGTCTTTCGACTCTCCAACTTCTCGGCGATGTGGCGAGCCTTTCCGATTCGTGCTGCGATGGGAAAGACAATCACCTGACATGGGGGTGGCCGGAAGTCGAAGCGAAGCAGCGGGGTGTCATCTTCTTTTTTCATGCCAATCTCCTTTCCCTTGCTATTTCTCGTGGAACTTCGGAACCCTGAGGTCCGGTAGGACCGAAGGAGAGGTCTTTCGCAGAAAGATCTCGCGCCGCAGGCGCCTTACCTCTCGCCACAGCCGCAACAGGTTTAAATTCGCAGGTTCCTTTCTCAGGTTCTGGGGTTGAATTCTCGACCCCCCACCCGTCGAGATTTCGCCCCCCCGCCCCGTCGGTATTTCGACCCCCTGTCTCCAGTGCAAGAACCAGAGCCTTGTCGATTTCAAACGTGTATTCGTTCGTCTTCCCAGGGCCTCTGGATTCTGTTGACAAAAGGCCCGCTTTGATGAGCGCGCGGATTCCGTCCTTGACCGTCGACTCGGGCTTTCCCAGCGCCTTCATCATCTTCGGAACGGACGGGTAGCACCGCCCGCTTCGTCTATTGAGGAACTTTGCCGCCAGGAGCACACCGACGCTGATCGCGCTGGCAGGCAGGTTCGATACTGCCAAGCCAATGAGCCACGCGGTGACGTCCGAATTTGGGTAAGCAAAGTCTGCATCCGGCGCCTTCCGCTTTTCGAAGTTTTTGGTTATTGTCATGAAGACTTCCATGGATAGCCGGCCGATCCTGCTAGATCGCGCCGGCCGTTTTCTTGCCCGGTCAGGCGGAGGGGTTGAGCTTCGCCAAGACTCCGTCGAGCTTGTTCGCCAACACTTCTGCTAGTGCCGCTCGTTTCTCGCTCGGGATGTAAAGGGCTGCTTCCATCAGCGCCTCAGTAAAGGCTATAGCCCCCAGCGCCTCCCCCATTTTCTCGGTGTCGATCGGGCGATTGCCCTCAATCGTGTCGCGCACGATAGCTTCGAGGTTACCAACATTCTTTGCCGCGGCCATCATGCTGCGCACTCCTCCTCTTCATCGAGGTATGGCACGCGCTCAAAATGGCTGTATCGTCTGATAGGGCTCGATGCCCGGACCGTGGTGTCCGCGCCGAAAGTAAACCCGTTGCCGTCGGGTGTGCTGATTTCAACAGCGCCCGCCCAGCCAAGAGCCGAGATCGAGTGCATCACCTCAAGGGTGATCACGTCCTCACCGACGCCGAACTGGTCAGCAATTTCGTGCTCCAGGAAGCAGTAGTTCACCTCGGTCGTGCGGGCGGCGATGTACCCGAGAACGGCGGCCAGAATATCGGCCTTGTGTTGTCGGTCGGAAACGGTGGAAGGTGTGGGGGTTTGGGTCATGCTGCCTCCTCCTTTCGGGAAAAAAGTGCTTCGATCTCTTCGGCGCGCCAACGGGAGGTGCGGCCGTTCTTTAGGGGTTCGGGTAATTCGCCGCGTCGCACTTTGAGATACACAGACCGGCGTGTTAGCTGAAGCATCTCGGCGATGTCATCAGCGGTCAAAAGTTTTGTCATGCGAGTTCACTCAGTAGGGATTCCACGCGGGAGCGAGCCGAAGGGCGGATCGCCTCGCGGAATTCATTTTCTAAACGGGTGAGGAGCGGCTCAGCTGCGGGGCAGACGTCAACGACGTCCGCGGCAAGCAGCAGCAACCGTTCAAGACGCTTTCGCGTCTCTGCAGTGTTAGGGATGGATGGCAATCATATGCCGAAAGCAAGGAGACCGGCGCAGCGCCTAGTCGTAATGGTGAATGCAAGGCCCAAAAGAGCCTCGGAATTGCTTTGATGAATCACCTATTTCACAAGAATGATGAGAAGTCAAAGGAATGTTAAGCATTATGCGAGAAATTTGAGTAGCCCACATATCGGCATACATTTTCAGGTACATGGATAGCGGGTCAGATCCAAAATTCCATAGTAACTATTTGAACTTCATGTGTATTTTTTAAAACGCAGGTTCGATATGCAGTCCGGCCCGGGGAGCCAGATTTTGAAAGGGTTGTGCCTTTGGGTGCGGCCCTTTTTTCTGTCATGCTGAAGCTGGCCTTCGCTCCGCTCCCAGTCTATCGCGCTTCCCGTAAAAGCGCGATTTATAATCTTTTTCTGCGAAACTTTTGAAGTCGCCGTTCCGTTCATGTGGCATATTTCAAAGGGCATAGACGGCTTCATATGAGTGTTGAGCATGCTTCTTCCGATGGTCCGGTGATCGTCTGGTTCCGCAAGGACCTGCGTCTTGATGACAATCATGCACTTCATGCCGCGGCAGGCTCGGGTCGTCCCGTGGTTCCTGTTTACATCAGGGAGCCGTTCGAAAGCGGCAACGGTCCGCTGGGACCCGCCCAGGCGTGGTGGCTTCATCATTCTCTCACAGAACTGAGCGAGCGCCTTGCGGAGCGCGGCAGCCGCCTGTTGCTCCTTTCGGGCTCGCCTCAGGCACTCCTGGTGGATCTCGCACGCAGGACGAACGCCTCGGCGGTGTTCTGGAATCGCAGATATGACCCAAAAGGCATAGCCGTCGACGAACCGATAAAAAAAACCATGGCCGCGGTGGAGACAAAAAGCTTCTCCGGGCAGTTGCTGCACGAGCCGTCTCGTCTGAAGACTGGCTCGGGAACGCCCTTTAGGGTCTACACGCCCTTCTGGCGCGCGCTCGAAGCGGCGGGCGAGCCGGATGAGCCTCTCGGCGCTCCATCCACCTTGAGGGCGCCGTCCGCGTGGCCGCGAGGGGAGAATCTGGCTGACTGGGATCTGCTTCCTATGAAGCCGAACTGGGCAAGCCAGTTCGGGGAGATATGGCGTCCGGGCGAAACAGCGGCGCTCGAGCGGCTGCAGAGTTTCATCGAAGACGGTCTGTCGGGCTATGCGACCGACCGCAACCGCCCGGACAGGGACGGCACATCGCGGCTTTCGCCGCATCTGGCGATGGGCGAAATTTCCCCGGCCCGGATCTGGCATGCAACCCGAAATCTGCAGGGCGTGGGTGCCGACGATCTCGTGACCTTTCGCAAGGAACTTGCCTGGCGCGATTTTTCCTACCACCTCCTGTTTCACAACCCGGACCTGCCGGACAGAAACCTGAACCGGAAATATGACGGTCTGGAATGGCGACAGGACGGCGATGAACAGTTCCGGCTCTGGACCAAAGGGCGGACCGGTTATCCGATTGTCGATGCCGGCATGCGTCAGCTCTGGCGCCATGGCACGATGCATAACCGTGTGCGGATGATCGTCGCCTCCTTTTTGATCAAGGACCTCCTGATCGACTGGCGGCGCGGAGAAGCCTGGTTCAGGGAAACGCTTGTCGATGCCGATCCGGCATCCAATGCAGCGAGCTGGCAGTGGGTGGCGGGCACAGGCGCCGACGCCTCGCCGTTTTTCCGTGTCTTCAACCCGGTTCTGCAGGGCGAAAAATTCGATCCGGCAGGCGACTACGTCAAAACCTTTGTGCCGGAACTGCGTGCCATGCCGGCCAAATTCGTTCATCGCCCTTTCGACGCGCCGCAAGATGCTTTGGCGAAGGCGGGCATCACGCTCGGCAAAGACTATCCGAACCCTCTTGTCGACCACGCCGATGCGCGGCAGCGCGCGCTCAGCGCCTTTGGTGAAATCAAGGATATCGCATGAACGCCCATTTCACGAACAACCCGAAAGATCTGCCCGGAAGACGGCTGTCAGTCGCCATCATCGGCTCCGGCGTTTCGGGAAGCTCTGCCGCATGGGCGCTCAACTCTCTCCATGATGTGACGCTTTATGAAAAGGCAGATCGGCCCGGCGGTCATACGGCAACGGTCGATATCGATTACGACGGTGTCCCGGTTTCCGTCGACACCGGCTTTATCGTTTACAACGAGCCGAATTATCCCAACCTGACGTCATTGCTCGCCGAACTCGATGTTGCCACGCATCCAAGCGACATGAGCTTTTCCGTCTCGCTGGATCACGGACGGCTTGAATGGAGCGGCGACAATCTGGCGACCGTCTTTGCACAGAAGCGAAACCTCTTGCGCCCTTCCTTCCTGTTGATGCTGAAGGAAATACTACGCTTTAACCGGCTCTGCCTGGCAGATCGCAGTGCCGGCCGGCTGGCCGACATGTCGATCGGCGACTATCTCGACTGGCGCGGCTTTTCACCCGGGTTCACCAATAATTATCTGACGCCTATGGCGGCGGCCATCTGGTCTTCGCCGACGGCGAAAATGCTCGATTTTCCGGCCGAGCGCTTCATCCAGTTCTTCGAAAATCACCGTCTGGTTCACAGGACGCCGCATCCATGGCGCACGGTGACCGGCGGCAGCCGCAATTATCTGGAAAAACTGCTGGCGCCGCTGGGCGATCGTCTGAAGCTCGGATGCGGCGTGCATTCCGTTATCAGGCAGGACGGAAAGGTTCTGATCACCGATGAACACCGCGTCGTCCGCAGATACGACAAGGTCATCATCGCCACCCACAGCGACCAGTCTCTGGCCGTGCTGACCGATGCGTCACCGCAGGAAAAATCCGTACTTGCCAGTGTGCCCTACCACCCCAATCGCGTCATTCTGCATCGTGACGAATCCCTGATGCCCCAACGCCGGAAGTGCTGGGCGTCCTGGAATTATCTGCGGTCGGCGAAGCCGTGCGGGGCGACTGGTGTAGCCGTGACCTACTGGATGAACCGGCTGCAGGGAATTCCCGCCCGGATGCCTCTGTTCGTGACCCTCAACCCTGAGCGGGAGCCGCATCCCTCCAAAGTCTTTGCCGAGTTCTCGTATGATCATCCGATGTTTGATACGGCCTCGCTCGCGGCCCAACACCGCTTGCAATCCCTGCAGGGGCTGAATGGTACTTATTTTGCAGGTGCCTGGACAGGCTACGGATTCCACGAGGATGGCCTTTCCTCTGGCCTTGCCGCAGCGGAGGCGCTGGGTGGTATCGTTCCGTGGCGCTCCCCGGCAACTGTGCCTTTCAAGGAGGCGGCCGAGTAATGGCTGCAAAATCTGGCAGTGATATGAAGAAAAACGGGCCGCCGCCGGCGGATGCTGCGGCGATTTATGCCGGTAAAGTCATGCATCAACGGATGAAGCCGGTGGGACACAGGTTCAGCTATGAGGTTTTCTCGCTGTTGATCGACCTTGATCGTCTCGCTGACGCAGACTCCCAGTCGCGGCTGTTTTCAGTCAACCGCCGTAACCTCCTGTCCTTCTACGAAGCTGACCATACGGGCGCTGTAAACGTTTCGTTGCGCGGCTACGCGAACGAACTGCTTGAGGGGGCGGGGCTGGCCACGACTGCTTCGCGTATTCTCCTGGTTTGCTACCCTCGCATCCTCGGATTCGTCTTCAACCCGCTGGCGGTCTATTACGCCTATGACGACCGCGGGCAACTGCTGGCATTGATATACGAGGTTCGCAACACATTCGGCGAGCGCCACACCTATGTCTGCCCGATCGAGGACGGAGAGCTGTCGGACGCCGGCGTCCGTCAGGATTGCGACAAGGTTTTTCACGTCTCTCCCTTCATTCCGATGGCGATGCGCTACAATTTCCGGATGCTGCCTCCGGGCGAGGATATTCGATGGCGCATTCTTGAAACGGACGCCGAAGGGCCGCTTTTGGCTGCGGTCTTTTCCGGCAGGAAACTGCCTTTGACGACAGCCGGAATCCTGCGGCTTGTGGCCCGTATTCCGCACCTGACCATTAAAATTCTCGCAGGGATCCACTGGGAGGCGTTGAAGTTGTGGTTGAAGGGCGTTCGCTTTATCGCCAGACCGCCCGCCCCTCAGCCCGTCAGCATCTGGAGCGGAGGATCTCTTCGGGAAGGCGGAGTTTCTGGTCATTTCGGCATTGGCGGCCGGGCAGAATGAGGTTATTTTGCGTTTGAGCAATGATTGTCGAGGATCTGTTGCATGAGTACAGCGAACACCTGCGAACCGGGCGACGCCGAACGGCTGTCAATTGAAAATCTGTCGCGCATCGTAGAAGGCCTGCCGGCAAAGGCTCAACTGCTTCTGCGCGGACTGGTTCACATGCAGGCCGGCTGTCTGAAGCTGACCTTGCCGGACGGTCGCACCGTTGTCATCAACGGTAAATCGCCTGGACCCAAGGCGTCAGTGACGCTTCACAACTGGAACCTGCCACAACGCGCGCTGACCGGCGGCACTATCGCTGTCGCCGAAAGCTACATGGATGGCGACTGGGACAGTGCGGATGTCGGCGCCTTTCTCGAGCTTTTTCTGGTCAATGCCGAGATCGGCCGCAATTTCCCGAATGGCGCGCGCGGCTTGCTGAGGCTTGTCGAAAAATTTCGCCATTGGATGAATACGAATACGAAGAGCGGGTCCAAGCGCAATATTTCCGCCCATTACGATCTCGGCAATGCCTTCTATAAGGAATGGCTCGACCCGACGATGACCTATTCTTCCGCTTTGTTTTCGACGGGCGCGAACGACCTTCAGTCGGCGCAGCGCGCCAAGTACAAGGCGCTTGCCGAGGCTGTCGGAATAAGGCCGGACCATCACGTGCTCGAAATCGGCTGCGGTTGGGGCGGTTTCGCCGAATATGCGGCAGGCGAGATCGGTTGCAAGGTAACCGGTCTGACCATCAGCAAGGAGCAACTGGCTTTCGCGACGGAGCGGATGGCGAAAGCCGGTCTGTCCGACAAAGTGGATCTCAAGTTTCAGGACTACCGCGATGAAACCGGGCGCTATGACCGGATCGTCTCCATCGAGATGTTCGAGGCCGTCGGCGAAAAATATTGGTCGGCCTATTTTTCCCAGCTTCAACGCTGCTTGAAACCCGGCGGCAAGGCAGGCCTTCAGATCATCACCATCAAGCCGGAAGCCTACCGGGAATATCGGGCGAACCCTGATTTCATTCAAAAATACGTCTTTCCCGGCGGAATGCTGCCGACCCGCGAGCATCTTGTGGAACTCGGACGCAAGGTGGGCTTCAGCATGAGCGGCGATTTCGGCTTCGGCCTCGACTATGCCCGCACATTGGCGGAGTGGCGCCAGCGCTTCCTCAGCGTCTGGGACAGGGTCGAGCCGCTCGGTTTCGATATCCGCTTCAAGCGTCTCTGGGAATTCTACCTGCATTACTGCGAAGCCGGTTTCCGGGCCCGGAATATCGACGTCAGACAGATCGTCTATGAATGACGCTGCCGCCCGCAGCGGCGCGCAACAGATCGAAAGCCGGCTCCTTTTCGCTTACGCGCTTCCGGCTATTCCTTTGGCGGCGCTCGGTCTGCCTCTTTACTCGCTGGTTCCCACCTACTACACCGAAACATTGGGTGTATCGATCGCATCGGCCGGCTGGGCAATTCTGATCGTTCGCCTGTTCGATGCAGTCACAGATCCGTTCGTCGGCTATGCAGCGGACAGGATCCGTCCGAAACTCGGCCGGCGACGGTTACTTTTCCTGCTTTCGATGCCATTGGCTGCCCTCTCTTCCTTGATGCTCTACTGGCCGGCCGATGGCGCCGGCGTCTGGTGGCTGGCGATCTGGGGTATGCTCACCTCGCTCGGTTTCACATTGGCTATTGTGCCCTACTCCGCCTGGGGCGCCGAACTCGTGCCCGACTATCACGGACGCACGCGGCTGACATCGTTGCGCGAGGGCCTGACGCTCGTCGGCACCTTGATCGCCATCGTTCTGCCCTTCGCCATCGGTTTCGAGCAGAAGGGATTTTCCGGGCTCGCTGTGTTGGGAGTTGTCGTGGCCGTGTTGCTTCTGGTGTTCGGCACTCTTGCCGTGCGCCTGGTCCCAGAACCTGTCGATCATACGAAAACCACCTTGCCGTTGAGGGACGCGCTTGCGGCCCTTGCCGGAAACCGACCCTTCCTGAGGCTCATCGCAGCGTTTTTCCTGAACGGCCTTGCCAACGGTATTCCGGCGACGCTGTTTCTCTATTTTGTCTCGGCGAGACTGGAACTGCCGGATATGCGTGGCCCTCTGCTGTTTTTGTATTTTCTCAGCGCCATCGCAGGCATTCCGGCCGCTGCTTTCTGTGCGCGCCGCCTGGGCAAGCACAGGGCCTGGTGTCTTGCGATGATTGCCGCCTGCGCCGTCTTTGCTTTTGCGCCGCTTCTGCCACCCGGTGGACTTCTACCCTTCGCCGCCATCTGCGTCATAACCGGCGTTCTTCTTGGCTTCGATCTCTCCATTCCGCCGTCGATCCAGGCGGATGTTATCGATGCCGACACCGCCGTCTCGGGCGATCAGCGCAGCGGATTTTATTTTGCAGCCTGGGGACTTGCCACGAAGCTTTCCCTGGCAGCCGGCGTCGGTTTGGTTTTCCCCTTGCTTGGCCTGCTGGGCTTCGATCCCACTGCGGGAAGCGACAACGGCGAAGCCTCGCTTTTCGCGTTAGCGGTGCTCTACGCCTGGATACCGGTTTGTCTCAAATTCACGGCCATCGTCTTGATGTGGAACTTCCCGCTAGATGAGGATGCCGTAGGCGCATTGACGAAACAAATCGGCAATTGAACCGCAGTGCGCTTTACCGCCTGGACCTCTGCCCGTATGGAAACGGTGAATTATTTAAGAAAAGGGGAAGACATGCGCCCTGCATGGCTGTTTCTGGCGCTTGCCATTGCCACTGAGGTTGTCGGCCTGACCGTGATGAAAGTTGCGGCAACCGGTGGCGGTCTGTGGGGCTATGCCGTCATGTATGCCTCTATCGCGCTGTCCTATGTCTTCCTTGCAAAGGCCGTGAAAACGATCTCGGTCGGCGTTGCCTATGCGATCTGGGAGGGATCGGGGATCGCGCTGATCACGATCGTCTCGGTCTTTGTCTTCGGTCATGTGCTGAGCATCCAGGAAATGATCGGCCTGTTGATGGCCGTAACGGGCATCATTCTCGTGAACGCCGGCGAGGTGCACGGCGAGGAGGCGTCCGATGATGGGGTCTGAAACTTATTTCGCCTTCGCCGTCGTCGCAGGTCTTCTCGATGTTGCGGCCAACCTCGCATCCACCAAGTCGAACGGCTTTTCCCGGCGCGGCTGGGGCGTCCTGTCCATCCTGCTCGTCCTGGCGGCCTTTGCCTGCCTGGTTGAAGCCGTCAAAGGCATGGAACTGGCGATCGCCTATGCTATTCTCGGCGCGACTGGCATATTCGGTACGGCCATCTCCGCCCGCCTTCTCTTTGGCCAGAAATTGAAGCCCGTGGGTTGGGCCGGCTTGCTTTTGGTCTTTGGCGCCGTCGTCGTCCTTCACACAGCCTGAGGATCGCGCGCAAGCGGTTCCGCCTTGTGCGGCTCGAACGTCGTTGCCAGGGGCCGCGTCTTCCACCCGGTCGATCGGTTCATCAGCCAGAAATAGAGCGGATAGGGAAGAAGATTGAGCAGTTTCAGTGCATAGGTGAAACGGCGCGGAAAGGTGACTTCGAAACGTTTCGATTTCAAGCCGGACACAATGCGGTCGGCGGCCTCTTCGGCGCTCACCAAGGCAGGCATTGGAAAATCGTTCTTCTCGGTTGCCGCCGTCGCAACGAAACCGGGATTGATGATCTGGACGCGGATGCCGACCTTGTCGAGATCGAATTTCAGGCTTTCGGCCATATTGATGAGAGCGGCCTTGCTGGCGCCATAGGCAGCACTTGTCGGCATGCCGCCATAGCCCGTAACCGAGGAGACAAGAGCAATTTGCCCTTTTCCCTGCGCCCGCATATGCCGAACCGTAGGCAGCAGACAGTTGACCGTGCCATGCAGATTGACCGCAAAAGTCTTCTCGAAATCGTCCCGATGCATGTCCTCGCCGTGCACCGGAATATAAACGCCTGCATTGAGAACGGCGAGCGCGAGTACGCCGTGTTCGTATTCGATCGCCGAGATGATCCGCTCCATATCTCGAGGATCGGTGACATCGCCATCAAGAACAATGATCTTTCCCGGCCCCGCAGCTGACTGCTGGAGAGCCACGAGCTTTTCGTGGTCTCGTGCGGTCACGACAACGTTGAAGCCCTCTCTGGTGAGCTGCAGTGACAATGCGCGCCCGATCCCCGAGCTTGCTCCCGTCACCCATGCCACCCCGTGTTCCGGCTGCGCTACGAATTCGGTCATGAACTGTCCTTTTCTTGCATGTTGAGCACGGCACGGCAGCAAGCGATACTTGACACTGAAATGTTCCTCGAATGCAAAGTAACAAGGGCAGCGCCGATCAAATCTAAGGGGATGCCGCCAAAGCACCGGCCGCTCGGCGCCTATTATTTTTCCGGTTGAGGGGTAGCGATCCCGCTGCGGGTCATTTTTTGCCCAACTCGATGCTGCTGCGAAACAACATTTCTTGAATGTCCATGGTAAGAGTTGGAAAAGACATTCATTTCCGGCATGCGTGGCGGATACTCTTGTTCTCCCCGTGCTATCGTCATAGCGCTTAAATGTGCGGCGCTCTGCCGGCGCCGTCTACTGTCCAGCCGCATTTGCGAGGTTCGCCCATGACCGTTCTGCCTTCCATTCTCGACGCTATCGGCAATACGCCGCTAATCCGCCTGAAAGGGGCATCGGAAGCAACGGGCTGCACCATCCTCGGAAAGGCGGAATTCCTTAATCCCGGCCAATCCGTGAAGGATCGCGCCGCGCTTTCGATTATCCGCCATGCGGAAAAATCAGGCGAACTCAGGCCGGGCGGAGTGATTGTCGAGGGCACAGCCGGGAATACCGGCATAGGCCTTGCGCTCGTTGCCCAGGCGCTCGGCTATCGCACCGTCATCGTCATTCCCGAAACCCAGAGCCAGGAAAAGAAGGATGCGCTGAGGCTGCTTGGTGCGGAGCTGGTCGAGGTCCCCGCCGTCCCCTACAGAAATCCGAACAATTACGTAAAACTGTCGGGCCGCCTTGCGGCGGAACTTGCGAAAACCGAGCCGAACGGGGCAATCTGGGCCAACCAGTTCGACAATGTCGCCAATCGCGACGCACATGTCGAGACCACGGCGCCAGAGATCTGGCGGGATACCGATGGCAAAGTCGACGGCTTCATTTGCGCCGTCGGTTCCGGCGGAACACTGGCCGGGGTTGCGGAGGGTCTACGGGCAAGGAACCCCGACATCAAGATCGGCCTCGCCGACCCTGAGGGTGCTGCTCTCTATAATTTTTATGCCAATGGCGTGCTGTCCTCAGCCGGCAGTTCGATTACAGAAGGTATTGGCCAGGGCCGCATTACAGCCAATCTCGAAGGGTTCGCGCCGGATTTTGCCTATCTCATCCCAGATCACGAAGCCGTGCCGCTGGTTTTCGATCTCGTCGATAAGGAAGGAATTTGCGTCGGCGGCTCCTCCGGTATCAATATCGCCGGCGCCGTTCGCCTTGCGAAAGATCTCGGCCCCGGGCATACCATCGTGACGATCCTTTGCGATTATGGTAACCGCTACCAATCGAAGCTGTTCAATCCGGCGTTTCTGAAATCCAAAGGCCTTCCCGTGCCGGCCTGGCTGACAAGAAACTCCGGACTAACGGTGCCCTACGAATCTGTCGGATAATGATTTCATGACAACTGCCCTGTTCCGCGACGACTTCTACCTGACCACGACGGAAGCGATCGTCACGGCAATCCGGGAAGACGGCGGGATAGAAGTCGACAGAACCTGCTTTTATGCGACATCCGGCGGGCAACCCGGAGACAGCGGTTTCTTCGAGCGCGCCGATGGCACCCGGATCGACATCGCCACGACGCGCAACGGCGAGACGAAGGACATCATCATCCATGTCCCGGCTGCCAATCAAACGGTGCCCTTGGTTGGCGAAAAGCTGGTCCTTCATATCGACTGGCAACGCCGCTACCGGCTGATGCGAATGCATACGGCATGTCATCTCCTGTCTGTCGTCTGTTCCTTTCCGATAACCGGCGCGGCCGTTGGTGAAGAGGAGAGCCGCGTCGACTTCGACATGGTGGAAACCATCGACAAGGACGCGGTGACCGAAGCGCTGATGAAGCTCGTCGCCGAGAACCACCCGGTCTATCTGCGGTGGATCACCGACGCGGAGCTCTCGGCCAATCCCGATATCGTCAAGTCGAAAAATGTCCGTCCGCCCTCGGGTCTCGGGCGTGTCAGCCTTGTCTGCATCGGCCAAGACTCCGCGATAGACAGCCAGCCCTGCGGCGGAACCCATGTCTCCGAAACGCAGGAGGTTGGCGCGATCCACATTGCCCGGATCGAAAAAAAGGGTAAGGAAAACCGCCGCTTCCGCATTCGCTTCGGCATGCCGGATTCCACACCCGTCCTTTGAGCGGCTTTCCACCCAGCTCGGCCATTGGGACAACAGGTTCCATGATGGATCCTTATCCGAATGGGCAGCCGGGCGGATACGCCGATCGCAACAGGGAAAGAATGAACTGAATGGCCAATGAACCGCTTGTCGTGCGCGTAACCGAACTCGAAATGACGGCAGCGCCGAAACAGAGCCTGCCTATGCCCGTCAATATCCAGACGGCCATCATGCGCGTGCCGGAAATACCCCTGCCCTTCTACCGTTTCCTTTACCTGCAGGTCGGACGCCGCTGGACCTGGGTCGACCGGCTGCGGATGAGCGACGAGGCCCTCACCGGCGTGCTCCACGACAAGCGCAACTGCGTCACCGTTCTCTCCGTCAACGGCGCCCCGGCCGGCTTCTTCGAGCTGTTGCAGATTGACGAGGATACTGTCGAATTGTCGCATTTCGGCATGTTCGAACATGCGCTCGGCCTCGGCCTTGGCAAATGGTTCCTCCTGCAGGCCCTCTACGCCGCCTGGGCGATGAACCCGCAACGCGTGAAGGTCACCACCAATACGCTCGACCATCCCCGCGCCCTGCAACTCTACCAGATGTTCGGCTTCTCGCCGGTCGCCACCAGCGAAGCCTCCGTTCTGCCGCTCAGTGACGAGGAACGAGCAGCGCTTTCCGAAGCTTTTTGAGGATGTCTGGACAGGGCTGGCGCGGCGCAATCTCATTCCGGCCATTTCTGAAAAATTTCAGAAGTCCGGGCTTACCTGAAACACGGCCGCGGTCCGGGAAATTGATGAGGATCACGGCAGCTTTCGCGGCGAAAGTCATCGACCGGCCGAATGTCGGCACACGAAAATATCATTTTTAGAGATTGCCGACGATGCAGTTGCGCCCGCGGCGCTTGGCTTCATAAAGCCGCTTGTCAGCCTGGGACAGGAGGTCGATCGTCGTCGCGCCGTCCGCGGGCGTGGAAGCGACGCCGATGCTGACGGTCACCGTCGAGTGATCGGCGGTCATAACGGTCGTCAACACCCCAAGGCGCAGATCCTCGGCCCGCATCATGGCATCCCCATGCGTAAGGCCCTCGCAGAGCACGACGAACTCCTCGCCGCCATATCGGAACAAGTGGTCGCCCTCACGCAGGGCCGATTGTATGGCGTGCGAGATTGATTTGAGCACATGATCGCCTTCGATGTGGCCGAAGCGGTCGTTGATGCTCTTGAAATGGTCGGCGTCGATCATCAGTAGGCTGACGACAGTGCCTTTCGCTACCGCATTGCGAATGACACGCGGTGCCTCGAACTCGAAGCGGCTGCGGTCATGCGCGCCTGTCAGCATGTCGCGACCCGACTTGGACAGGAGATCCTCGTACCGTTCCCGGAAGGTGAGCGTGTTGAAGATGTCGGCGATCGGCGGCCGCGGGCCGGAACGAACAGGATGGCTCAGATATTTCAAGTAAAGACCGATCGCTGTCGCGTAGAAAAGAGCCGCGCCCATCTTGGCAATCCAGCCGCCCCAGAACACGCTCGCCGGGGCGCCGTTTATGGCGTGGAGCGCAATATAGAACCCGGCCTGATCGAATGTCAGAACCACGACCCCGCAAATGAGAATACGCAGGATCACGTGATCGCGCAGCCATCGGCCGAGCTTCTCGTAAAGAAGAATGATCAGCAGCGAATCGATATAGAGCAAAAGAGTGCCCCAGAGCATCAGCCAGCCCATCTCATCGATAAAGGCAAGATCGGCATTGCGGCCCGGAACCGCCGAGACCGTCTGGTGCATCTGCAGGATGAGGCCAAGACCGACCGTCAGGAAATTACCGGCCAGCAAGCCGTAGATCGGCTGACGGACGGTTGCCGCGTCTTCCTTTACGTAGAGCAAAAGGATCATCATCAGCTTGCCGGCAAAAAGAACAGCCGACCCGGGAGAAATCACGCCGAACGGCAACTGAACGTAAAACACGGCCGCGAGATAGGTTTCGATGAAATGGAGTACGCCGAGAGCGGCAACGAAAACGCCCAGCCCGAGCACATGGCGCAGATGCAAAAGCCCCACCATGACGACGACGTAGACAAGACCTTCACATAGAAAAAGCAACAGATTTGGCATTGGAAGCAGTCGCCCGACGGTTCGTCTTTACCCTATAGGGGCGAAATTTAAAGAAATCTTTACCACCAGGACGGGGACGGTGAACAGTTGGAACCGAAATGATACGCCCGATGATGTCAAACCTGACGAGTAGCGGCATCGTCGGAAAACAGCGATGCTCCATGCTGGTCAATGATCTGGTGGGCCTTGCGCAACGTGGCGTCGACCACGTCCTGACGCGAACTGAAGAGATCGGCGCGAATGAAAGTCCGTACCCGCAGCATCCCATCCACGTCCTTCTCGATGGAACCGGCGAGCCGGAACTGCGCGCCTTCCTTCATCGGGGTCACGCGGATCAGGCAGTCGCCGTAGGTCTCCGTTTCCCCGGATGAGGCATCAGGTTCGGCGGGCGCGTTGTTTGAAAAACCGAATAGTTTCGACAGAAATGAAGCCATGGCTCAAGATTTAGCATGCAAGGAATGTCTGTCAAAGCCAAACTTGCATTCGCCCGCCGGATCCGTCAGCGGCCGCCTCAGATCGCACACGAGCATCATCAAGTTTAACATCAACTCTGTTTCACAAGGATTTGAAAATATGTATCATATCACGAGATTGGCCAGTATTTCATTGTCCGTTATGTCCTGATAGCGAAGGCCCGCCTGGTCGAAGGCGGCCTTGAGACGCGGAAAATTGTCCGGGTGCTTGGTCTCGATCCCGATCAGTATCGAGCCAAAATTCCGCGCGGATTTTTTCAGATATTCAAACCGGGCGATATCGTCTTCCTCTCCGAGAAGCCCGAGAAAATCCTTGAGCGCCCCGGGACGCTGGGCCATGCGCAGGATGAAATATTTCTTCAGGCAGGCATGTCGCATCGCCCGCTCCTTCACATCCGGCAGCCGCTCGAAGTCGAAATTGCCCCCGGAGACCACAGCAACCACGGTTTTACCCTCCAGTCCTTCCCGGCCGATCGCTTCCAGCGCCGTGATTGACAAGGCACCTGCCGGCTCCAGCACGACACCTTCGACATTGAGCATTTCGGTAATGGTCACGCAGATGGCATTCTCGGCCAGCAACAGCACCTGGTCCGTCGAGAACCCCTTGAGGGCAGCAAAGTTGAGATCGCCGATCCGGCCGACGGCTGCACCGTCGACGAAATTGTCGACCTGCTCCAGCGTGATGACCGCCCCCGTTTCCAGACTGCGCTTGAGACTGGGAGCGCCCTCAGGCTCACAGAACCGGAAAGATTGCGGAGCAACGACGCTTTTGAGGTACCCTGTCATTCCCGCCGAAAGGCCGCCGCCACCGACGGGCAGGATCACCAGATCCGGGATGATCCCGGCAGGCAACTGCGCCTGCATCTCCGCCGCCACGGTTGCCTGGCCCTCGATGATGTCGAGGTGGTCGAATGGCGGCACCATGACGCCTCCGGTATGGTTCACATGATCGCGCGCCGCCTGATAGCATTGGTCGAAGAAATCCCCGACGAGCCGAATGCTGATGAACTCGCCGCCGAACATGCGGGTCTTGTCGATCTTCTGCTGCGGCGTCGTCACCGGCATGAAGACGACGCCCGGCACCTCGAAATGCCGGCAGACGAAGGCAAAGCCTTGGGCATGATTGCCGGCCGACGCGCAGACGAACGTCCGGTCGCGTGCGCCCGTTTCGATCGCCTTGCGAAAGAAGTTGAAGGCTCCCCTGATCTTGTAGGAACGGACCGGAGAGAGGTCCTCCCGCTTGAGATAGATCGTCGCGCCATAGCGCGCGCTCAGATGCTCGTTGATCTGCAACGGGGTCGCCGGGAATAATGTGCGCAAAGCCTCAAGAGCGTGATCGACAGCCTGCTTCATGGTCAATGGTCTTTCGTTTTCCAGCACTGCTGCGCCCTATGCCATACGGGCGGTCATACACCAATATTATTCGTGTCCGAATCGTCCCGGCGGTCCTGCTCAGCGGCACGTCGGCTTGACTCCGTTGTAAAATGCGGAAAATCCTTGCATGGGACAGGAGAGGAAAGCTGATGCCGATGTTTGGACGAACCAGAACCCGAGCTATCGCATGTTGCGCAACATTGTTGCTTTTTGCGGGACCGGCTCTGGCCGGCCAACTCGCCGATGCCGCGGCAAAAGCCGAGGCGCTGGCATCGTCGGGCGATACGGTTGCAGCCCATGAGGTGCTGCGCACGGCGATCGGGGATTTCTCGGCGACGCTCCCCTTCTCCGTTGGCAAGGCCGTGTTTGTTGCGGCCGATCCCACAGGTTACGCCATGTACGAGCCCAAACCCGGCATCTCCTTCAAGCCCGGCGAGGCGCTTGTTTCCTACATCGAACCCGTTGGCCTCAGCTGGAAACCTGCGGCCGACGGCAAGTTGCAGTCCCATTTCACAGTTGATCTCGACATTCTCAGTTCGACCGGCGAAGTGCTGGCAAGCCAGAAGGCGTTCGGGGACTTCACCTTCACGGGCTTTGTCCGCAACCAGGAAATATACGCTACCCTGACGACGGACGTCACCGGCGCGGCGCCTGGCGATTATCTTCTTCGCTTCCGGTTCAACGACATCAACAACGGGAAATCGGCAATCGTCGATCAGAAGTTCACCATCGCTCCCGCTGCAGCACCGTGATTTGCGCGTTCAGACGCTTGTTCGGGAGGCTGCAATCTGGTCGATCATCGCCTGAACCGCAGCCGCGGCCGCTTCGAGCAAAGCTTCGTCGCGGGCGCGAATGACCAGTTCGGTGGAGAAGGCTTTTCCATCGAATTTCGGATAGGAGCCGATGCTGGTGCCGGGATAGGCCTTCTGCACCGCACCCAGCGGGCCGCCGATATCACCTTCGCCGAAAGGCGAGACGACGGAGCGCGACATGACCTGCGCTCCCTTGTCGAGTTGCGGCAGCAACGCGTCGAGCATGGCTTGAAACACCTGCGGCACGCCGGCCATCACATGGACATTGCCGATGATGAAACCGGGAGCCGTCGAAACCGGATTGGGAATATGCCGTGCACCGTTCGGCATGCGCGCCATGCGGCGCCGGGCTTCTGTGAACTCCATTCCACGCTTCTCGTACATCGCACCCAGCAGGCTCATCGCTTCGGGATCATGAACGCATTCGACGCCGAAAGCGCGCGAGATTGCATCTGCAGTGATGTCGTCGTGGGTCGGGCCGATGCCACCGGAGGTGAAGACATAATCATAGGTCCCCCGCAAGGCATTTACGGCGGCGACGATGGCCGGTTCATCGTCGGCAACGATGCGCACTTCCTTGAGATCGATGCCGGCAACGGTCAGCAAATCGGCGAGATGGCCGATATTCTTGTCCTTCGTCCTGCCGGAGAGCAACTCGTCGCCGATGGCGAGCATGGCGGCCGTCACGATCCTGTCATTGGTCATTTGCAAAGTCCCATCGGCATTGTTCAAATCGCGATCGCGACTGTCAATCATTCTGAAACACTCTGTCGTGTGCGGCAACCCTGTCCAAGCAATTGCAAACTGCTAGATGTGGTACACGACGACAATCGAACGTAACAACAATCCAAGGAGCGAGATGATGGCTAAGGTACTGGTACTCTATTATTCGGCCTACGGGCATATTGAAACCATGGCCTATGCGGTTGCGGAAGGGGCGAAATCGGCAGGCGCTGACGTGACCGTAAAGCGGGTTCCAGAACTTGTTCCCGAGGATGTCGCCAAGGCTTCCCATTTCAAGGTCGATCAGGCTGCTGAAATTGCAAAGCCGGATGAACTCGCTGACTATGACGCCGTGATTTTCGGGGCCGGCACCCGTTTCGGCACCGTCGCCTCCCAGATGCGCAATTTCATGGATCAAACTGGCGGTCTTTGGATGAAAGGTGCGTTGGTCGGCAAAGTGGGATCGGTCTTCACCTCGTCGGCGACCCAGCACGGCGGTCAGGAATCGACCATTCTCGGCTTTATCCCTACCCTCCTTCACCAGGGCATGGTCGTCGTTGGCCTCCCCTATGCCTTCCAGGGCCAGATGGGTCTTGAAGCGGTCAAAGGTGGCTCACCCTACGGCGCCTCGACGATCACCGATGGCGACGGCTCGCGCCAGCCATCGGACATCGAACTTGAGGCTGCCCGTTTCCAAGGCGCCCATGTCGCCGGGATCGCAGCCAAGCTTTCGGCCTGAGCCAGTGCCGAACCATTTGAGGGCGGTAAGCCGCCCTCTTTCGTTCTGGGCAGGCAACCAGCAGGGACAGCGCATTCGCATGCGCCGCCCCTGCGTGCTATCCTGATCCGTCAGACGCAACCGGTCCGGGGAACGATTGATGGCATCAGCCGTTTTTCACCTCGACGGCAAGGGTGCTGCCGCAGAACCAAACGTCTAGGGAGTGACCATGACCAAAATCGTCTACGAGATTGTCGAACATGACGGCGGCTGGGCTTATAAGCTTGTCGACGTATTTTCAGAGTCTTTCCCCACGCGCGAATCTGCAGTCGCCGCGGCAAAAGCGGCCGCAGCCGAGCAGCAGGTGGGCGGTGAGGACGAAGAAATCAGTTTTCAGGACAGGAACGGTCTTTGGCACAACGAACATGCCGACGGTGGCGACCGGCCCGAGGCCGTGGTCGAAGACAAGTAGTCTGTGGCGGGCCAAAGTGCCCCTCCCCGGCGCCGAAGAGGGGCATATGGATTTGGTGCTGAAAATACCGAGTTTCCCTCCCTCGGCAAGGTTATCTAGGGCTTTATTTGCGTTGCGATCAAGGTGAACCGTTTGTTAACCTTGAGGCTTAGCCTTAACACGTTCGCTTACCTGAAGTGCTGGATACCGCGACGGAGGTGCCTGCGCCTCGGGCCAGGCATGGCTGCCGGCTCGATTATTCCGACGACTTGGGAAAATCAGATCTCAAGAATATTCAGCGTCGACGGTGGCGGTATGGTTTGCCCAGGCTGATCGCGGTTGTAGGCCCGCGTTGACCAGCACAACAGGAACGTCTGGTCATTGGCCGTGGTCGCGGCGACAATTTGCCCGAACGAATCCGGCGGACACATTTTCTCTATGACGACGTCGCCCAGGCGGGCCACTGTTTCCATTTTCTTGTATCTTAGGCTTTCCGGGTCGATATAGATATCGATCGATTCATCACCCCGGCGCAGCGGCACGACCAAATGCTGGTCATCGGGCTGATACGGCTGAAAAAGCTCGATCTCGAATATGATTGTTCCCCCGCCCTGAATATTCCATCGATAGTCTTTCCACTCGGTTATTTGCCTTTTGACCCAGACGCCCGTTCGCTTTGACGCGATCCAGATCTGCGTATTCCCGTGTTTGTCGTATTTGTGATAGGTCACGACGATGCGCGCTCTCGCATCAAAGCCGATGACCGTGTTGCCGTTGATGATGCCGCCGTTTACGGGAACCGGATCGACGATCTCGCCGGACGCGAATCGGATGGGTTTTTCGATTTCGATGTCATTGGAATTATACCAATTTATAAGATCCCTGCTTTTTGCGTAGCAGAGATCGTGGTTCGTTTCCGCATGCTGGCTGTCGCGCCAAACCCAGGCCAGATGATACCAGCCGCGTCTGTCGAGGACCGGCCCCTGGAAGTAGGCGTTTCTGAGGTTCTCTCCGTCGATGATGGGTTCCCCGGTCTGCGATACCCAACAAGCACTGGCCTCATCGAAAACGTTGATATAGTCGCTTCCCCGCCCGCTTGAGCCGTCCCTGTAGGTGAAGGCCAATCGCTTGTCGGCCAACCGCAAAAATTTTGGATAGGTGACAAATCCCTCCCGGGCCGGATCGGTCATATGCAGTTGTCGCTGCAGTTGTCTGACATCCCCGGATCTGGACTGGTAATAAACAAGCGGATCGCTGTGCATATTGGCAGCGACGTGAAGAGAGCCGTCCTGCGCGCAGGCGAGCACGATCGAATTGTGGCTGTCCCAGCCAAGCCAGCTGTCCAGTTTGTGATATGTCCAGGACGCGCGGCTGCGAAGCGGTCTTCGTGCAATCGTCAATTGCCTATTGGCGTCGTAATACCCGACATAGAGCCACTTTCCGAAAATGGTAATCCCGAAATCGACCGAATGCCCCGCCCAAATGAGATCGATTGCGTCGTGTTCCAATTCACCCAAATCGTCCGGTGCGGGCTTCAGCAATTTTATCGGCCACGAACTTACCAAAACATGCTCCCCGGCAATGCCACCAATCGACTTTCCTGATTTCGCACAACGAACCCTATGGTGCAATTCCAGGATATGGATAAGCCGCCGACTCCGCATGTTTTCTGGATGCCGGTTTCCGCGCAATCAGCAGATGCCAGCAGGCAACAAGGTAATTCTTCAAACAGTCTCTTGACCTGAAAGCTTGAGTGCCTGAAAGAAAACGCAGGCGGATATAGGCCCGATACGCACGTGACTCGTCTGAGTCGCGTTCATTGGTTATAGGGTAAAACTGTGTCGCCGGGGCTTGGCGAAATTGGTAGACGCAAGGCACTTAAAATGCCTCGGGCTTGGCCCATACCGGTTCGATTCCGGTAGCCCCGACCATTCCATCAGAAGATCCGAGAAGCGGGTGCGCGCTACCGGACGATGGAAAGGAGAGAGGAGTCAATGCCGTGGAAATCGCAGATGGCTATGAAGCCCAGCTACACCACCCCATGGGACACGATCAGGTTGACGCGGCAATCAAAGCTGCTAAAAAGCAGGCCATTGAGCGATTGGGTCGAGAAGCGGTTTAAAAGCCGGTTTTCCCTATTCAACTGAATGTTGATTAGACAACCAAATCAATCCGATGGAAGAGTGTCCGAGTGGTTTAAGGAACCGGTCTTGAAAACCGGCGTGCGGGAGACCGTACCGTGGGTTCGAATCCCACCTCTTCCGCCAGATCATTACGCAAGCATCTGATTTTCTTGCGTAAAATTGATATGGAATTCCCCAGTCACACTTTCAGTCCCAATTCGAGCATAATGCGCTCCACCATAGTGCGCGTTAGAATCAAAAGGGGCCGTGATGTCGCCACGACCCCTTACCCTGCGACTAGCCTCGATTGGGGGCGGGTGATTATTCTGCCGGACGAACCTTGAACTTTGTTGTTCCATCGTCTTTTAGCCCGATCCCATTGAACGGGCTCGATTTCGGGGGCTCTATCCGCTGAATGATCAACCTCAGAACTTCATCGACGTTCTTAGGTTTGGACCGGAAGCCAATGTCAGTAAGCTCATCGGAAACTGCCTCGTTGAATTCTTCGAGGCCGATGGCTTCAGCTTCGCTTAGCGCTTCGAAGCGGGCCGACAGATCCGCGTCGGCGGATTGATCAGCAAGATCCCTGAGCAGTTTTGCCGCCTGAGCGTTGCGAGCATCCTCCGAATGCTTTTCCGCCTTCTGGTCGCGCCATTCCGCCTTCTTGTTCAATTCGAATGCAAGAACGTTCGCCATCAGATTTTCTCCTTCACTTCGTTCCACGCCTGTTGAGCGCCCTCGACCCACCAAACCAGCGTTCTGGTGGAAGCCTTTCTGGAGTCAAAATCGTCTCCTGTAATCAGCAGAAAAGCTTCATTGATTTCGAAGTCATCGCACTCGCCATAGAGAGCGAAAGCGATCGACCCTAAGAAGTGGCGAGCGTCATTGTCGTCAGCCGCTCGCGGATCGTGTTCCAGGCCGTCGAGGTCGATTTTCGCGATTGCCGACAGTTGCTCATATTCAGCGTCTTCCACTGCCCACCGCCGACCGGTGGCTACCCATTCCGGGCGTTCCTGCATTTCCTTACGAACCTTGCCGGCCCGCATCCGTTCAACCATTCCTGACATATCGTCTCCTTTCGTTTGTGCCTTCACCTCGACTTCTATTTCGTATGCTCGTTTAGCAACTGCGGACCAATTCACACCCTCAAGAGCGTCCATACGGTTCTTCAGTTCATCCGGTATTGAGATTGTCATTCTTGCCATGCGAACCTCCTTTCTTGATGCACACAATACACGAAAGGTGTGCATTGTCAATATTAGAGTGCATTACAGTTTGTCCATGTGCATTACGGAATTGTAATGTCGGGGCCGTAAACGCGAAAAGCCGCCGCCACCCGTTAGGGCAGCGGCGGCTGATGCGGATTGCTGTTACAGCAACGCAGGTCGTGACGGCGACTGGTTCCGAAATTCAGAAATAGTCAGGCGGGAAGAGCCTTCATCGTGTCGGCAATCTCGTCGTGTACGACGGTCATGGCATCCCTTAGGCCGGAAACAGGGGTGCCATCAAACTCCCCTATGAAGCGTGGGGGGGGTACCCATTCGGCGACCGGCGCGGCGTTTTGGAAGTGACGAGCCATGGCCGTGTAATGCGGGCGAGGGTCAATTGTGTCGCCGGCCCTGCTTGGCTTCCCGGCCTCCTTCAGCCAGACAACCTTGGAAACGTGGAGGATCTGGTCGAGGCGAACCGCGAACAGGGAATCCGGTCGAGGGCACCAAAACAGCGCGGCGTCGCCACATATACCGAAGAAGAACTTGACCACCACCATAGGCATTCCGCGTCCCGCGATCGCGACAAGATCCCCGCGGTTGATTGGCGAGTCGTCAGCGGTCCACAACACGGATTCCGGTGATACGATTGGAGTAAGGCAGTTTCCGAAAGCTGCGAGCGGAAGTGCGCCGCGTTCCCGCAGCTGATCCATCAGGTCTGGTTCATCTGCGTCAAGTTCATCGAAAATCGGCTGCGCTTTTTTGCCGCCCTCATACATGAAGTCTAACCGTCCGGCGCTGAGGCAGTCTAAGACTGATGCAACGTATTTCTTCAAGTCGGCGCTGACGTGCGGATTAGGACAGATGGCCTGGACGAATTCTGCGCGGTTTTTCGCGGCGACGGGCCATTGATGTAAGGGCACAAGACCGGCCCTTCCAAGGTTGTAAAAGTTCGAACGGTTCGGAAGGGAGATTGTTGGTTCGTCGAGCGACGGAGGAGCCAGAGCGGCGAGGCCTAGAAGGTTTGGCATCACGATTTCCTTCGGGGTTCAAGAGAAGCGGGCGGCCTTGGCGGCAGCGCGTGACGAGCGGTAGCAGTTGGCTCCGCAGAACATGCGGCCTGGCATTCCGACGAAAGCTGAACCGCACTGCTGACACGTCAAATCGACGGCTCTTGTCTTGGCTTTGCCTGAGCATGTTTTCGAGCAAAAGATAGAGGCCTTGCCGCTGCGGACCTGAGGCCGAAAAATCGTGTCACAATGTGCGCAAGGGACGTCCGGCCTTTTGTCATGGGTGAGACTGCAAAGCTTGGTGCAGAACCGTTGCCCTCGGAAGTTGGGGCGGAATAGCTTCTGGCATCCATCGCAGGAGCGCTCGCCAAGTCTATCGCGGAAAGCCTCTCTGCCGACAACCTGCCCCTCTTTTGTCATCCAAGCTCGGAAGGCGTCTTCCCTATAAAGATTATACCGAGCCTCGCATGAGACCCTCGGCGGAAGCGGTTCGCAGAAGAACGCGGATGCCGGGACGCCATTGCGCGATTTGATGTCGCCGCCGCACTGGAGGCAGAGGCCGGCGATCCTTGTGATTTCCGCCTGTCCCTCATCCCAGCTTGGCCTCACCGCGTGGCCGTTCTTCTTCAGCGCTGCTTGCACGATGGTGTCGGCTTCGAGGTCTGACAATGCCCAGGCATGGCCTTGCTTGATGAAATAATCCCGGAGGATCTTCCGGGCCGGCGCCTCGAATTGCCAAGGGCTGGATTGCCATTGCTGGAGATATCGGGCGATGAACTCGACCAGGTTGCCCCGCTGCTTATCTCCGACAAGTTTTTCATATCGCGGCAGCGCCGGTTCGGGGATGGTCGAAAGTTTTGCGCCACGCCAAACACCCGATAGAACAGTGCCATGCCGCTGTGCCCGCCTGATCGCCTTTGGCGTCGCCGCAACCGATATGTCTTTGATGCATTCCGGGAGAGCGAGCATTTCGTTACCTCACGATTGCCATTCAGCCGAGATTTCGAGCGCTTCGCGGAAACCGATTTCCCGGATACCTTTGACCGCATACAGGACGCCATCGACCTCAATTCGGTCTGTCTCGGTGACGTCGGATCGGAAGTGGCAACCGAAAGTCACGGTCCGGCGGGCGTACCGTTGCGAGGCGGCGAAGGCCTCATCTTCCGATTTATGGGTCTTCGAAACCCAGAAGGACGCGATGACTGTCCAAGCCTTGATGGGCTGGTCTAGGGCGTCGAGCTCGCCCGTCTCGCTATTGCGTTGAAGCCGCGCCAAGCGATCATAAGAGCCAATCCGCATGTCAAATCCACCACTGCACTGTGAAGTCCATGAGGCGGCGGTAAACGGTTCGATCGTCGCTGAAGTCGGTGATGTCGGTGGTTGCCTTGAAGCAATTCACAAGCACATTGCCGTTGTCGAGCTTTGCCTGAACGGTCTGCAAGAGGACCGTCTTGACCTCTTCTCCGAGATCCATCACGGCGGCCGGCGAGGCCGCGTGACAGCCGATCCGCACCAACGCTTCATATTGTCCTGCCAGATCGTCCAGGCGGCTGTTGGCGCGCTCAGAGATCATTGAGGTCACGATACACGGGAGGCCGGCCGATTCTGGGATGACGATCGGGTAAACCGGGACATCAAGGTTAGAGAGGACCGTCTGCAGGATCTTGAGAGCGTTCATCGTTTCGTAGCCTTTGCAGCCGCCTTCAATGCGGCTTTCTCAATTGCGGTACCAATTTCACGGCCGAAGATCTGAAGCACCTCGTCGGCGGTCTCTTCGAAGGCCGGTGTCAAGAATGGTTTCGCCGCGGCGCCCGGGTGCATGCGGCCTAGTTCGGGCTGCATATGCGGCGCTGTACCGAATTCTACGAGATGCGCTTCGCGGTATGCCGGGTCAGTGTTCGCTGGCCCGACATGGTGAGCGGCTTTGTTTTTGGGGTCACGTTTGACGGTGATGAGCTTTTTGAGCTTTCCGCTTTCCACTGAGCCGTTGGCGTCAAGGTTGCGTTTTGCGGCCTCAACGGTCGGCTTGAAGGCTTTCTTGCTGGCCTGAGCGATCGGCGTGGCGAGGTTGAGCGAGATAGCGCGGAAGGCCTTGGCGATGCCGTTGGCGCCGGACATTCGGGATTTAGCCATCACCGGAAAACCTTGAAGGGAGCGAGCAGCGCGGCGGCCGTCATTGGGATTTCGGTCGGGGTCGCGAAGCTGAATATTTGCCGTTCCGCAAACCAATGAGCGACGATATACCTGACTGCCAAGAGGATCGGCGCCGGAATGTCTGCGATCTCGCCGTACCCCGCTGTGAAGGTGATTTCGACGGTCTCGCGGTCGCTAAGCGACACAGGCCATTCTGTTCCATAGGCAGGGCAAAGTTCCGGCTTCCATGAGGATCGGCCGATAAGGCGATAGGCGGAAGGGGCCAGAGTCTGCCACGTCCCAGCCGTGTCCTTGTACCTGATCAAATCGACCGACATGGCCGGGCCAACCAGGCAGATGTCGCAGCGAAAACCGTCGAGCGTGATCATCCATGTCTGTTCACCCAGACAGCGGCCAAGCGTGCCGTGCGGTCCGTCGATTCGAGCGACGGCAGTGTCAATCAGTGTCTTGATTAGGTCGAGGTCGGCCGGCGCAACCGGGGTTCCCGCGTCGAGATCAGCGAAGATTCGAAGATGGTCGAGAACAGACTGTACGAATGTGGTGTGACCAGAGAATTCCTCCGGCGCTGTAATTTGAGTGAGCATGGGAGGTCTCCAGGTCGAAATGAAAAGGGGCGGCCGAAGCCGCCCCCTTATGATCACGCGGCGAATTCGCCATAAATGAAAGCCTCTGGCCGATAGACGGCCAGCGCGAGGCGTTCATAGTTCTTGATGGCGACGAGGTTCTTTGCGAAGTAATCGCTGTGCTCTGTGCTGATCTCGATCGAAGCCTGTTCGCGGTCGAAAACCTGTGCGCCAGTGCCGGCGCCCACCAGGAACTCGCCGGCCGTTACAGCGCTGGTCTCGATGACATTCAGGCGCCAAAGGATCATCGTCCCGCCTGTCTGTAAGTTAACCCACAGATACTGGCCGTTCGCGTCCTTCAGAAGCTCGATCTCGGCCCAATCGGTCGGATTGAGCGCGACAAAATTCGGAACCAGTTCGGCGAGTCGGCACTGGAGGATGGCCTTCCGGATGACGTCCACCTTGGTCACGCCGGTTCCAACCTGAGCGCCGGTGTAGGCTGTCGCCTGATTCAGAATGCCGTTGAGGTTCTGACCTGTTCCGTCGCCGGCGAGGATTTGGTTTTCCTCGACTAGTTTCAAGCCGAAGTTTGCCCGGGTGTCGATGTAACTGGCCAACATCGGCGCATCGTTCAGGATCTGGCGCGAAGCCGTCACCATGTGGCCAATCGCCTTGACGTTCGTCGTCACTACATCGAAAGTCAAATCCGAAGCGGCTACAGCGGCGCCTTCGGCAACCGGTGCGGCACCATTGGTGAAACCAGTCTCCTTCACGTATTCGACCGCATTCGACGAGGTGGAGCCGGGAAGCAGAAGCTGGCGAATGGTCAGCGAACGGACCGCCGGGGCGAGAATCTCCGGGCGGCGATCCGGTACGATAAGATCACCCGCACCGCCTGTGCCGGTGGTGGCGGAGGTGATCGTCGCTTTCGTAGACAGGGTGATCTTGCCGGCGTCAGAACGCGATGCGAACGATTTGTATTGTTCGGATTCGATCATCAGTTGACCGGCCGACTTCTGGCCGGTCGCCGCACCGATAGCGCCGCGCGTGGCCAGTCGCTGTTCGACCTCGGCAAGACGCGCCGCCGTATCGGTGCCCTTCTGACTCAGCGCGTCAAGGGCGGCCTTGGTTTCGCTCGAGACCTGGCCAAGGTTCTTCAGTTCTTCGCCGGCCTTGGTGGCGAACTGTTTGATTTCGGCGTCGCGCGTGGCAAGAGCCTCGGTCAGAGACTTGATTTCGGCGTGCGCGTCGACGCGCTCGGCGGCCTTTCGGCCCCGTTCTGCAATGTGCATGTTCATGATGGTGCCTATTTATAGCTTGAAGGAAGAGACCTGTGCGATCAACGCGGATAGGTCTAGGTTGCTCGCCTCGTCTGCATCCCGCAGACCCTTGTGACCGTGCGAGGCGACCGCGACGGCTTGCGACTTGGAAAACCCTAAATCCCTTAGGACGTTCTCCATGTCGCGAATTGTTGGAACCCCGCCCTTAGCGAGCAGAGATTTCACTGTGTCGATACGCGCCTCATCGTTGGCGGGGAATGAGACAACGGAGACCTCCTCCACCTGCAACTCGTTCAGGTAGTTGACGCCCGTAACCGGATCGACCCATGAATTTTTGATGAAGTAACCGATCGAAAGTCCGGTGACCGCTTTAGCGCGCATCAACGCGTAGGCTTCTTTCGCGCGCGCAACCTCATCGACAAGTAGTACCCCTTCTACGTACAGGCCCTTATCGTCTTCTTCGGCTCTGGTGAAAACGCCTATGGGTTCATCTTTGCGATGCATCCAGAGAATCGGGATGGGGTTGGTCCGGGCCGCAAGAGACTTGGAAAACGCACCTCTGACAACGACGTCGTTCACTCGGTCGATGTTGCCGAAGACACTGCCATGCCCGCTAAACGTGCCATCTTCGGCGACCGACTTAATTGACCAATCAAAGTCACTGATTTTGAACATTTCGGCCTCCTGTGATCTGACCGAGAATTTGGAGCGGGCTCAACGCGGTTTGAACCGTCAGATCGTCGCCGCCTGGCTTCGGCGGAAGGTTGAGTTCCGCCCTGCCCTCGTTTCGCGTCATCAGACCGTTCTGGGTCAATGTGGATAGGTACGCCGCGCGCGCCGCACTGTCGGTGCGGATCAGCTGGCCACGGCCGAAATCAGCGATGTATCGGCCGCGCTCGCCGGGCTTGAGCAGTTGCTTCACCACCCGCTTTTCAATGCGGGACATGAGCGGGTCGAGACCGACGGCGAGCCATTGCAGATAGGTGGATTCGATGCCACTCCCCCAGGCCGTCGTGCCCTCAGCGGCGTGGCCAACAACGATTGGCGGGACACCAAAGAGCCGGCAAATCTGCTCTACGCTGAATCTGCGACTCTGAAGCATTTGCATGGCCTCGGGGTCGAGGCTGATGGTTTCCCACTTGACGCCGGCCTCCAGAAGCATCGCCTTCCCAGCGTTTGAACTGGAGCGATATCGCTCGAGGAGTTCCTGCATCTGCACGCGCTGTTCGTCTGTGAGTTCGCCCTCTGTTGTGAATATGCCGCTCGGCATCATGCCGTTAGACAGCACCTTGCCGGCTGTTTCGTCGGCGGCCATGGCGGCGCCAAGGAATTGCGCGCCGTAGGCGATGGGAGAAAGCCCCATATCGCCGCCGAATCCGAAACCACGGATATGAAGGATGTCGTCCGGCCCGACGTCGAACGCCTGATTTCGATGGGTGAAGCGATATCGCAGATTCCAATTTGCATCCCGGACCACTGTCACGATATCGGCGGGGACGAGGTTGAGCGCGACTATGCGATCACCAAAGCGGTCGATGAGCGCGAACGCATTGCCCCTTGCCAACAGCCATGCGGCGACAGCAGACCAGAATTCCGCCGCTGTTTGGTCGGCGTTCGGGCTTTCCAGCAGGCCGGCGACGGCATGATCCGTCGGTTTCCGCGATCCATCCGGCGCCGTTTCATAGAGCCTAAAAGGCAGGTTTCCGATTGCTTCGGCAGAGGCACGGATGCAGGCCCATGCCGCGTCGAGTTGCAGTGTTGATACATCCGTGACGGACTTGCCGGCAGCACTGGGGGCGCCGTAGAATCCTTGCCAAGGCGTGGCGTCGGTCAAGCCGAACTTGCGGCCCAACCATTGTTTCCATGTGGCCATAGGGCCTCCCTAGAGTAGCATGACGGGCTTGCGTAGCATCCCGGCGAGAGATGGTTTTTTCGGCGGCGGCTCATAGGATTTCGCGGCACCCATCGCCATCACGAGGGCAACGGCGCCGTCGATGCGCACCGGGCCAAGGCGGTTGCTTTTTTCTTTGTCGAGCATTGGATTGTCGGACTTGTCACGCGAGACAATCGCGCCGGCCACGGATGCCGTTAGAA
Organism: Pararhizobium gei; assembly: GCF_029223885.1. Lineage (NCBI taxonomy): Bacteria > Pseudomonadati > Pseudomonadota > Alphaproteobacteria > Hyphomicrobiales > Rhizobiaceae > Pararhizobium > Pararhizobium gei. The sequence goes on from NZ_CP119409.1 coordinate 2,308,539, forward strand.
CCGGATTTGAAGGCTGAAGGAGGCGCGCGGTCATTGCTGTCTCGGCAACGAACTCAATTGCGGGGGCCATCACTTTCGAATGGCCCTGCCCAAACGGGTCCATGGGCAAGGAAATGCCGATTTCTGCTAAGTCCTTTTTGAGGAACTCAATGTGCCACTTGTCGAAATTGATTGTGCGGACTTCGAATTCTTGGCAGATCGCGACCAGATCGCGGGCAATGATGGCGGTTGTGACGACATCGCCCGCGACCATTGTCATATGCCCCTGCCCGATCCACTCCCGAAACCGTGCCTGTTCGGCCGGCGTTCGCTGTGCCATCCTTCCCTCCGGTGTCCAAAAGAAGGGCAGAATTTCGTAGCGAGATGGGATATCGTCGGACGGGAATGCCAGAACAAGCGCCGTGAGGTCGTTCTTCCCTGCGAGGTCGAGGCCAGCAAATGCCACCCGCCCCTTCAGCGCAGCGCGATCTATCAGGGCCGCGCAATCCTTCCAGACCGAAGCGGTTACCAGGCGGGCGTCGGACCGGGTATCGATGCGCTGATTGAGACGGAGGCGACGGTATGATGCCTCAAAGGCCGGCATGCGGCGGGCGCGGTCACGGGCGTTCCGTAGCGCTTCCAGGTCAAGATAAGTTCCCCATGCGGGATTGGCGAGCTTGATAGTCTCGTCATCCCAAGGGTCAGCATCGCGGGGCGCCTCGTGGATCATGAGGAAGGTACGTGGATCGTCGGTCGCCTTGGCGTCATCAATTAATTTGGAAAGAGGATGGTCGTCAGACTCCGCCTGCGTTGAAAGGATCACTCCGAACGTATGAGTTCGCTTGCCATCGGACTCGAGAAGCACCTCCAGCAGCTTGCCGTCTTTGGCCTCTCCCAACTCGTCGTATGCCCAGAAGGTCGGGGCCAAGCCCTGAGCACCGGAAGCGTCGGCGCTGAGTGCCTCGAATGTGGAATCCTTTCCGTCGCCATCGAGCACAAGCATCTTTTTGTGAAAGTCTGTGACGTTGATGCGCTCATCAAAGTCAGGGACGCGGCGAACGATCGCCTTCATTTCTTCGAAGACGACACCGGCTTTCCCGCGGTCAATCGATGCAGAAAAGACGGCGCCGCGCTCTTCCGCAAGCGGCCCTATCAGGGCGGCTAGGCATAGACCGGCGACCAAGCCGGACTTTCCATTGCCTTTTGCCTGGCTGATGATTGCAGTCTTGACGATGAAGCGTCCCTTTTTGTCGGTTGCAAACACCCCCTCGACGAACTCACGCTGCGCCGGGATCAACCGCATTTTCTTTCCGGCAAGGCGGCCCTTGGTGACCGGAAGGTTTTCGAGAAAGGCAATGACCTGTTCGGCTTTGGAGAGACCTTTCCGCTTCCACGGTGGCCGCCGTTTGCGTTTCGGCTTCTCCACCTGGCCGGGTGGGGTCAGAACGCGCTTACGAGGGCGCGCACCTGGTCCGCGTGCGCCCATTTGCACCTCCAAAAACTCAGCGATTTCAGTGATTTGGAGTTTAAGAATCGAAACTAATTCTACGGAAGAGACACCGAACCGGTCTTGTCGCCTCAGCGTCTTTGACTTTTGCCCCACCCCTCCCTCTCCGGGAAGGTCTCGTTCAACCTAAGGGTGGTCCAAAGGTGGCAAAACCGAAGACTCTATAGGCTCTATACAACCCTTAGGACTTGTCTGATGTCGTCCCGACAAGGACGAGCCCCTATTTGTAGAATGGATGGTTGGTGTCGATGGGCAGACCGTCCGAGCCGATGCGGGTGTCATATCCCCGCGCTTCGACGCCCTGCTTGATTTTATCGTGACAGGGTTTGCAAAGCGACTGCAGGTTTCCTCGATCAAAGAAGAGCCGACGGTCACCCCTATGTGGGCGGATGTGGTCCGCGATCGTCGCGGCACTCATCACCCCCGCCTGTCTGCAGAAGCGACACCACGGCTCAGCCTTTAGGCGCTGCGACCGCAGCTTCCACCATGCGCGCTCGCTATACCATCGGCGGTACTCAGCACGATCTGTCATTGTATTTCCTTGAAGGTGCCCCGGCCTCGACGGAAGGACCGGAGGCCGGGGCGGGACCGGGGCGCTTGGCACAGCGTTCACCGGCAAGGCCTGCTCACCCTTGCCACCGGGTTTGCGGGCCAGCATGATCGCGGGAACCTGGCAGAAACCGCGATCAATTCTATCGTTTCAAGCGCAACAGAAGCGCGGCAGCAATCAGTTCGGACAGCCTGTCGAGGCCGACGGCTTCCAGCACCTCATCCGGCGCTGCGCCTCGTGCGCCGATTTCGATCATAGATCGGATGACGGTCACATTCTTCTGGTCCAAACCCGCGAAGATGGTAGCCAACCATTCCGATCCGGCCTTGTTGTTCAACCGCTCAATGTCTCGAAAGGAGTAGCCGATGGCGGCGCCGGGGAGTTCGTCGATTGGAACGGCGAAGCGAGCCTGAAGACACCCAATTGACGCGGCGACGGCGACACGATCGCGAATCGACTCACCGGGCGGCATGTCTTCGAGAGATTTGAAAGAAAAGTTCAACATTCAGCCTGTCCTGTCCATCGTGTCGGAGATTTTCCCGGGAAGAGATCGATCATATTCAGACAGGCCAGCGCGCGTGACTGATACGGCCTGCTTGTGAGAGATCTCTTCGATGAAAGGCTTGATCTGGCCGTCAGCGTTTTTCGACCATCCCAACGTGATGTGCATGTCACGCGGCTGCGACATCGCTTGACGCCCACCGGCCGCCGCCCACGCGCCAGAGTCCTGCTCTCTCGGAGATGGCAGCGATGGGAGGCTTGCGGTCCCGACGTAACCGCCAGTCTCATAGCCTGGTTTGGTAGTCGCAAGGAACGAACCCAAACTGCCCGTTTCGAGGTAGTCCATAAGGGCGTAAAGGTTGCCAACACCCGCACGTTCCGTCGCCTTTTTTGTTAAGACGAACTCGCCTGCATGAACAACACCCTTCGGCTCGCTCTTCGCACCGTCTCCCGTGTAACCGCCTTCGTCAAAGCCCAGAAACTTTCCGAGCAAACCCGTTCCGCCGACACTACCACCGCCAAAAATTGAATCCAAAGCCCCGTCAAGCAGGGTGTCGGCGATGCGTGAGAGGGCATTTTTCAATGCGTCTGCCGCACTCGTGCCGCGTACCAGGTCGGTAATGAACCCCTTGGTGACGCCCTTCGCTATCTGCGCGAACTCCTGTGCTGCGCGCCGCAATTCTTGCTGAGATGTCGTCAGCGAGCGCGTTTGCTGTTCGGCCGCTGCCATCTGCGCAGCAAGCGCCTTCAGATTGGCGAGTTGTTCAGGCGATAGCTCAAGCCCGGCTTGCCGCGCCTCGTTTAGAAGATCCTGCTCATGTTTTAGACGAGATGCTGCCTCCGACGTCATGCCCAAGGCTGATTGTTCGACACCTTGACTGGCAACGAACGCATTCGCTTTGGCAATCATCTCGTCGTAGATTTTGACCCTGTCGGCCGCTTTTTCGCGAGCGTCCACTATGCCGCTGTCAAGGCCCGGCATCGCAACGGATGTTTGGTCGAAGGCGCCTCGGATGGTCTCGTCGCCAACGTTGCGCAGACCCTCCCATTCGTTCCGCAGGCCGGCCGGATCGTTGCCACGCTGGCGCAAAAGTTGCTCTGCAAGACGATCCTGTGTCGCCGCGTCAAAGGTATCGGAACCGGACAGTCCTAGCCGATCGCGCAGGCCGCGCAACGTCGTGCGCGTGATCTGGTATCGGCCGAGGGCGGATGAGTTGAAGGTGTTCGAAGGATCCGCGAGCATCTTCGTCTGAAGTGCATCGATGTCGTCGAGGCTCATAAGAACGAGGTTTTTATCGCCGCCTGTGAACTTGCCGTAGCCCAGCGTTTCGTTGTAGCCCCGGCCCCGGTCCGTCCCTTCGGCCGCGCCAATCAGGTCGAGCATGCCTCCCTGTGCCGCGACAGTGTAATCGCGGGAATCGGCGCGGTCGCCCTGGTCGGCGGGCCGGTACAATGTACGGCGTCTGCCGTCATCATTATCCGGCCCAGGCGCGGGGCTCGCATCATTGAGCGCGCGCAGACGGCGGTTCTGTTCCTCGATGATCTTCCGCTCTTCGTCGGCGATCTTCGCCAGTTCGAGCTCAATTTCATGAATGCGGCCCATCGCCAGAGGGCCATCCTCGTTCCAGTAGAACGGGTTCGAACTGTCGCCGTTGGCGATCTGTGCTTTTTTGTTTTCCAGATCGACGCGGCGCAGACCGAGTTTCGCCTGTTGATCATCGAGCGTTCGGGTCTGCTGTTCTGGCAGTTTCTTGTAGGTATCCAGAAAGTCGTTCCATGCCGCCATGGCATCGACAATTGCAGCTTTGATGTTCGTGCTGATTGTCGTGGCGACGATGGCGAATTTCCGATTCACCTCTTCGGCCTTTCGAACCATCTCTTCGTCGAGGACGATGCCGAGATCGTTCGCCGCTTTGATTTGGTCGCGGATGCCCTTTTCGCCCAGGCTGATCAATTTCACGAATTGTTCGCCACCGGAACCGCCGAACACCTCGTCTGCTATACGGATCTGCGCCGCCTCATCGAGTTTTTGCAACTTGCCGATGATTTCGAGAAAAAGCTGATCCGGTTCCTTAAGCTTCTCGGCAAGGCTCACTGCGTTGTAGCCGAGCCGCTGGAACGATTCCCCCGACGATCCGGCGCCGGTCTTGATGAACTCGTCTGCGCGTAGCGAAAGTTCTTTCAGTCCGTCCGTCAAGGCATCGATGCCAATGCGATTTTGCTCCGCGACGAACTTTAACTGCTGAAATGCCCCGAACTTGACGCCGGCAATCTTGGCCTGGTCGCCCATTTCAAGGATGGACCTGGTGCTGTCGATCGCTGCCTCTCGTATGCCTTCGAGCGCGCCGACTCCCGCACCGACGGCGAGGCCGCCAACGATGGCCTTACCGAAACTGCCAATACGGGCAGAGTTTGCCGCCATCACGGAAGCGAAGCGCTGACCGGAATTGCCCATCTTGTCGAACGATCGCGTGGCTTGAGCTTCTGCCTGACGAAATGACCTGTTCGACCTTCGTTCAAAGCCGACGACGGCGACACTGGACTCGTTGAGCGCCTTTGTGAAGCGCTGCGGATCGGCGGTGATTTCGGCAAAAATGCTGCCAACTCTTGCGGCCATTAAGACCTCCGAAATGTGATGGAGACAACAAAAAACCCGCCACTTTTCAGCGACGGGTTTTGATTCGGTGGATGCGGGTCCACGATTATTCGGCGTCAGAACTGACTCGGTTTTCCGAAATCGTCAACAGGGAAAATTGGCGAAGAGAACGCAACAACCTCATGTAATCGCGGACAAATCGATTCAGGCTTGGAGTTTTCGAAGGCCGAAAAAAATTGAAATTCGGGCGTTCAGATTCTTTGAAATGCCAGAATTTCTGGGATTAAACCGACCACATTGCGCCAGTTAATATGGCGGCGGGCCACATTATGGGGCGGCCGGGACGAAGATCCGTTGTTCAATCGCCCTGTCTAAAGCCACCAGTTCCGATGGCGTCAGATCCTTGCGCGTTTCATTCTCCGCTTCCTGGATGGTGAATCCCCTCGGGACAACCTTTGCCTGGATATGAGTCCAGCCAAGGTGCTTCGCGGCAAGTAGGCGACGATACCCGGCCTGTAGGCGGTGGTCTGGATCAATGCAGATCCACTGCAGCATCCCAAGTTTTTCAATTGACGCGGCGAGAGCCGCGATGTCGCCAACGTCTCGGCGGAAGACGTCTTCCAAACTGATGTCTTCGATTGCAACCGTTATAACTCCTGGCGGCTTAAGTCGCAGCCGCTCTGCCTCTTCGCGTGCGGCCTTGGCTTCGGCTTTTAACTCTCTGATTTTTGCCGGGGTAACGACTTTCCCGTCGACGAAAAGTTCTTCGACACGGTCGCGAACTTCTTGGGGGGTAGAGTCAGCCGCCAGTTCATAAAGCGCTTTCACACCCAAATGCGACACCGGTGTCGTATTCCCAGAATAGACCTCCGCGATCTTCATAAACCGCTGGGACGATCTCTCCGTCATCCCAAACTCGGCATCGATCCACCCAAGGAACCGGCCGTGGCCGAGATTTACCTTTTGCCGTACGAGAGCCTGGCCGACGGTGATGACGCTTTCTGCTGCGGATCGAAGGTTGGTCTTGATGATGGCGGCATCTTCGCGGGCCGCCGCCTCGTCTTCGCGGCTTAGAGCCGCATAGAGTCCTTCCGTGGCTGCTTTCTGCGGTGCGGCTTTCTCTTCGCCCTCCATCATGTTCTCCTTCCGTTCCTGTCTGTTTCCGTTTTCCTGCTTCACTCGCTGCGATGCTCGACCCCGGATGAGGGTGGGACCGGAGAGACCGAGAACCGCGTCAGCGGGCTGCTATGGCGGTTTACGCTCTTCGCGGCCCGTCATCCCATCCGGTCGGCCGTGGTGACTGGTTCGCGCGCGCGGCGTTCTTTTGCATCTCGGCTTGCACTGCGTCATGGAGGGCCTGTACCTCTGCCGCTATTTCCTCCTGGCTCAGTCCCCGCTTGGTGAGTTCGTCTATCAAGTTCTTCTGAACGAGTTTCCAGTAGGATTGCCGCTGATCGTACGTCTTTCGACTCTCCAACTTCTCGGCGATGTGGCGAGCCTTTCCGATTCGTGCTGCGATGGGAAAGACAATCACCTGACATGGGGGTGGCCGGAAGTCGAAGCGAAGCAGCGGGGTGTCTTCTTCCTTTTTCATGCTGATCTCCTTTCCTTCGTTACCTGTCGTGGGATCTCGACGCCCTGAGCTCCGTCAGGAGCGAAGGAAGGATCTGACGTAGGAAGATCCTGCAGCGCAGCTGCCCCATCACACGACGAGGAGGTATTCAGGTTAGACTCATCAGGTTCCTGAGACAGGTTACCGGACGTAAATGCGTCCGTACCAAACGACGTGTCTACGTCCCTACAAAACGCCGTGTTTGCGTCCCTACGCGGCCCTTCTACTGCTACCTCTCGTAGGGACGTATTCACGTACTCACGGGAGACGAAGTAGTAGCGGAGAGAATCGCTGATCCCAGTCTTATGGGTAGCGATTAGTCCCGCCTCGCGCAGCGCTTCAATTCCACATTTTACCGCTCGTCGCTTCAAACCGGTCACTTCCGCGATGGTGTCGAATGAGGGAAAGACCTCTGCATTTCTTCCCCATTCATCTACCAATGCCAGCCCCACTCTAAGGGCTGATGCCGGAAGGTCCGACGTGCGCAACTCCCTCCGCCACTTCCACCGATCTGCTTTGAAAATAGCATTTGCGGATCTGATCGAACCCCAGACTTCGGGGTTGTCCTTTTTGAACTTCTGATTTATTTTCATTCATGACTTCCATAGATGGCCGGCTGATCCTGCTCGATCGCGCCGGCCGTTTCTCTCTATCGAGTGACCTGCTGAGCCCATGTCGGCAAGGCCAGTTCTTTGGCGAGACGACGATAGAACGGGCGGTCCTTGATCCAATCCGCAAACCACGTCTTGCGGATCGGCATCAGCCACTGGATGCCGACGCGCTGCCAATCCTTATGGGACGAGAGGGCGTAGAACGCCGCCGCCTCCAGGCACTCCACCTCTCTTTCGGCGAGATTTTCCAGGGTGGCCGTCATGATCTGCTGCATGGCGAATGAAATCACGCTGTCGTTTGGAAACCGGAAAGATTGGGCGTGATCGAAATTCCCCTCCATGACTTCAAGCAGCCATGCCGCTCGGGCTTTCCAATCCCGACATTCCAATGCGGCGGTCACCCATGCTTCTGTGGGTAGATCGTCGCCCGCATCGGCAAGTGACGGATAAACGGGATCGCGCGGGATCGGCAGCGATGGCCGGCGTACAGGAACACCGAACCGCTGCAGAATTTCGACAGGGTTTCCATGTGACAAAGCAGCAAGCGCCGATTTTCGATCGGTTGGCGACCAGATACCCGCAAGTGTCAACGCGGACTCCATCGAGAATACATAACGCTCATCGGAATCCTTTGGAACATCATCGCGCTCCATCACTTCAACCGTGACACCCCACGGGGACGGATACCCAGGGATGACGCGGCTCATGCTGCGTCCCTCCTGCTCATTGCCTCGAAAGCAGAGACGACGGCAGATTTCCGCCAACGGCGGGAGCGAAGCCCGACAAGGTCGCCTTGCGGCAGCAGGCCTTTTTTAACGAGGCGAAAAAGGGTTGGCTGAGAGATGCGATAGGCTCCGGCGATTTCTTTCGCCGTGAGATACTCGTCGTTCAAATCGAACATATGGGACTCCTCTATCGAGGTTAAAGGGGAGAGCTTCCCCCAGTCCGCAAACGCAAAACGGCCGCCGACTGGGAAAAGCTCCGAGTGACGACCGCGATTGGTCAAGGTGATTCGTACATAACAAATGGTTCAGAGACTGTCAACCGCATTATTTGCAACAAATGAAGCCCATGTCTCCATGATCACACGACGCTTATCGAGCGCGCTGCCTCTTCTGTATGCACGTTCCGTCGCGTCTCTAACTATGTGTGCAAGGCACTGCTCTATATCGTCTCGCTGGAAGCTTGTCCGGTCGCCGGCCCAGTCTCTAAAACTGCTGCGAAATCCATGGACGGTCATATGAGGGTCGCCTTCCTTCATGATCCTCCTCAAGCCCATCGTGAGCGCCATCACGGACAATTGTTTCCCTTTCGGGTTCGGAAAGACAAACCCTTCCGCCTTCGGCCTCATCTCCTTCAGGATCTCGACAGCGGCGGCGGAAAGCGGAACGACGTGTTGTCTACCGGCCTTCATGCGCTCGGGCGGGATGGTCCACAGGGCCTTCTCCATATCGATTTCGCCCCATGTCGCGCCGATGGCCTCGCCAGTTCTGGTGGCGGTCAGGATGAGGAAAGCCAGCGCCAGCGGAGACGATGAAGCGCTGTCTCGCAAACGGGAATAGATTGCCGGCACCCGATCGATTTCAGCCGCGGCGTGGTGGCCTCGCTGAAGCTTCGTGCGCTTGGGGAGGAAGTATTCGAGAGACCCGCGTAGGACCGCAGGATTCGGCCCAGGGCGGAGTTTCGCGGCGATGGCAGCACCCAACACCGTCTCAAGCCGGGCGCGCGTCCGTGCGGCTGTCTCGCTTTTGGCGAGCCATATAGGTCGAAGGATCGACAAGACCTCATCCTGCCCGATGGCGGACAAGGGAAGGTCGCGAATGGAAGTGCAGTAGCCGGAATCAAGCCACCGCCCCTGCTCGTCTTTCTGCACGGATAAGGTCATGCGCCACTGTGCTTCGTGTTTCGAGTTGCGCCATCCGTCGGCCTGTCCGTTTACGTATGACCACGCGAATTCACCGAATGTTTGAGGCTTGGCCCGCACCTTGACGGCAACATCGCCATCAGCAACTGCCTTCTTCTTTTCCTCGGCATTGACGCGAGCGGTCGCAATGTCAATCTCAGGATACGCCCCCAGGCCGTATTCGCGCCTCCGGCCTTGTACGGTGGCCAGAAGGGTCCATTTCGCAGAAGTGCCGGCGACCCTGAGATAGAGGCCATCTCCATCACCGTGGCGACCATCAACCTTCGCGAGCTTCGCAACGAGTTTTGCAGTCAACTTGTGTTTTGCCCTTGCCATCTCTGCCAGTCCCACTTTCGCCGGTCACACTTCCGGTCATACTTTAGGATTGGCATTCATTCAATATCACGGGCTATCGTGAATATTCATATGTCCTTCAAGATATTGAAAAAACAACGGATATTTTAGCTCTTGAGATTTCCTGAAAGCGATAGTATAGAGGACACCTCTTCCGCCATCTATATTTTCAGCATTGCCTAAAGCTAAAATAAAATCGGCAACTTGCTCGAACGAACTCTCCTGGTCCTGCCTAAGGCACCTGGCCATACCCTTTTGAGAATGGGGTACCAAGTTAATATTGACGCTTCATCGCCGGGTATTTGGAGTCCGCCATGCATCGGCCGCTAAGCTGCGGCGGTTCAGGTATCTGTCCGGCAGCAAAGAAAAACTTTTGTCGCGCGGTGCGCAGTCTAACATACATCGTCTGTCGGCAGGCTATGGCGCCGAGGCCGCGTCACGAACCGGTCGCGACTTCCAATTACCATGAGGCTGCTGAAGCTTGCAGGAGCCATGGGTGTGGCCAGCAGTTTCAAGGCGATCGCCCCCGAATGATATGAACCACCAAGAGCCAGTGGGTTGGAACGGCACGCATTGGACGTCATCGGCAGCTTCGGAAGGGACACCCTTCTTCACTCAGGCGGGTGCCGCAAGGGCACTTCCGCGCAAGACGTGATTGTCTTGCCGCGGCTTGTTAAGCCCGTGGTGTGAAAGATACAACGCGGTGCATCACCACGCTCACGGTCGCCAAAATTGGGCTGCAGCTTGGCCGTCACCCGGAAAGGGGTGGCTGCTTTTTGCCTATTGGCGCCACTGGTGAAACAACCGGAAATAATCTCGGAACAATTTCATCATTCAGGGGTTGTGTATCGAATCGAGGGTCCGCAGATGGTGAATAACATTTCGATTGCTCCGCAAACTTGCAAGGCCGCAATGTCATTGCTTATCGCCGATTTCGTCACGCGCGCGTCGGACGGAAGATGGACCTGCGCAGAACTCTTGGTTGCGATCAGCGACGCAGCCGACACCGCACTTCTGGATTTGACCGAGTAGGTGTCGCCCCATCAACCAGCCAACCCGGCACTTCATCGTTGCCCCTAGCGTCTTAAATCTTAGCGGCTGCGATGGCCTCGTTGTGTCTGGCTAAAGCCTGCTGTGCGACCGCCGCCACATCGTCGCCGCGTTCGCCGCCTGCGACCTGAACCGTCGGGAATGCGGGCTTGATGTCATTCTCCTGGAATGCCCTGTTGATCATCAGCAGTGCACGCCGCTTCAGCGTAAACTGCTCGCCGGGAAGCGTCGTGAATTTCATCCGCAGGATCAGACCTGAATCGCCCATGCTATCGATGCCCTGCATCTTCAATGGCTCGATGGTAATCGGCCCCAGTTCCGGATCGGCCAGCAGTTCCTGTCCGATCCTCTTGATGATCTTGCGTGCCTTGTCCACGTCGGTATCGTAGCCCACCGTCACCGTAAGTTTCTCGATCACCCAGTCACGGCTGAGATTCTGGACCGCGCCGAGTTCGCTGAATGGAACGATATATATGGCGCCGCGATGATGGCGCAGCTTCACGGATCGGAGACTGAATGATTCGACCGTCCCTTTGTAGCTTCCGCTCGATATATATTCGCCGACACGGAAGGCATCGTCGAGGAGGTAGAACATGCCGCTGATAATGTCCTTCACCACGGTCTGTGCGCCGAAACCGATGGCGACGCCGACGACCCCTGCTCCCGCGATCAAAGGTGCGATCTCGACCCCCATTGCCGACAGCGCCATCATGACGGCAACGGCGACAAACAGGATCATCAGGATATTCTTCAGGATCGGCAGCAACGTCCGGATACGCGCGCGCCTGCGTTCGCTTTCGCTGCCCGCTGCATGTGCGATTTCCGTCTCACCCAGTTTACGATCGATCAACACCTTCACGACGTTCCATATAAGGTCGATGACCATCAGGATGATGCCGGCGCTGAGCGCGCCGCGCATCAGTCTCAACGGGATGGAATCCTCTGCCGTGATGCCTGTCAGATTGACATCGAGAACATGGGCCAGGAAAACGATGGCGCCAACGATAAGGACCGCGCGGATACCCCGCTCGACCATCACCGAAACAACGCCCGGCATGGTTCGCACAGTGACAGTGGCGTCGGACTCGGCATTCGCCAGGCTGCTTTTCAGCAGATTATCGACGGAGGCCCGCGTCAGGGCGATTGCGCCCGGAAGTGCGGCTGCAACGACGGCGATCCAGAACAGTCTCATCGTTCCGGCGACCCACAGGAGCCACAGGGAGGCGAAATAGACCGTCCAGAGCCAGTTGCCCGCATGGGTGCCGATGCGGCCGAAGCGTCCTGCCGGTTTCTTCGACGGTTTCGTTGTCGGGCGGCGCCATACGGCCTCGATACCCAACCCCAGAAGAACGATCCCAAGCGCATAGCCCGCCACCTGTCGCGAAGCATCTGCGAATCCAAGCGTTTTGAGGATGTAAAGCGTGATCGAACCAAACGCATACCAGCCGACGATATAGCCCAGCCGCTTCGTCCAATGGGCGGCGGCCTGATCGTCTATCGGTACGATCCGGAACCGTTCGGCCTCTGCGAATCCCGCCGAGTCGGAGGGTGCGAGAAGGAAGTCGAAGCCAACGCGGGCGAGCCGGAAGATGACCACCGCAAAGAGATACCCCACGACGATTTCGCGAACGAGCAGCGGCCACTCGAATGCGAGGAAAAAACCCATGCTGCCGAACGCGAAGGCCAGCACATAGCAGGTGGCCCAGAGCAATCGGGCCGAAAGTGCCACGAGCTTGTCATGGGCAGTGAGGAGTTTTAGCCTGGCGATCCAGGCGCGCCACCTGCCGCTCGCCCACCAGAAAACCCATTGCGCAGTCAATCCCGCAACGACGAAAGCAAACACGAAAACGATCGGGCGCGCGCTGCGGCGGGCGTCGAGTTCTGCCTGCAGCACGGCGGCAGCTTTGCCCGTTTCTGCCGGGAACGCTTCGAGCCCTTCGACAAGATCCGCCATATGGGCACGAAATTTTGTCGCAAACCCCGCGTAAGAGGTCGGCGGGTCCGCAGTCGGTGCAGCCGGCACGGCGGAATCCGGCTTCGCACTCAGCAGCCAGGATCGAACCTGCGGGTCTTCCGCGAGATCGAGGAAGCGTTGCACCTTTTCCGCCTGGGTGCTGTCCGGCACTGGCGTCTGTGCCACGGCCGGCAGGGGGCAGGCCCAAAGGCCAAGCGCAAGAACCAGCCCGGAATAAACGAGGCGGATGAGGGCAAGCAGTCGGATCGAAAGCGGCATTTTGCTATTTCCTGCAGTTCAGCGTCGCTGCGTTCAGACAGACAGGCACAGGTTTGGACCGCGTTTGTCGGGCGGGACCAAGCGCGTCGACCTGACTTGCGAAGTTCTGCCGCGTATCCGCATCGACGACGGCGACGGGGGCAGCGAGTATCAGACCAGCAGCGTTTCCGGCGGCGGCCGCCGTTCCTGTCGTGGCTGCAAGAATCGTGTCGCCGAACCCGACGCGATTGTCGGTCAGCGTCTGTCCATCGGAAATGCGCGCGCCAATCAAGCGGACGATTTCCGGCGATTCAGCGAACTTACCGTGATTGAGCCTGTCGCCGGCCTTCACCTTGGTCAGATCGATGACCTTGATGTCTGCGTCGGCAAGTTCCTGCTTGTACGGAACCGTCTCCGGGTCGATGGAGCCAAGGCGCGCAACGTCGCCCCAGACACGGCGCGAAACCGCCAGTGCCTTGTCGTCACGCGATACGAACAATGTGAACTGCGGGTGCGGATTGCCCATGTCGACGATCTGCGACCGGAAGACGTCCACATCCACGTCCGGAGCCGCAAGCATCACATTCTTGAACTTGGTGGGAAGCCCGCCATTGCGGATCGCCATCTGCCGAAGCGCCTCTAACGTCAGCCAGTTGCCCATCGAATGGGCGAGGATGGAGACTTCTTTCACCTCGGCGTCCTTGGCAAGGTATTGAAACAGGTTCTCGAGCGCGTTGCGTGTATAGTTGGTGCTCTCCCGGTCATAGCCATAGGCAAGCAGGCTGCCGCGGGACGGCCATGTCACGAGGATCGGCGCACTCTCGACACCGGAATCCTGGACGATCTGGGCAAAACGATAAACGCTGTCTTCGAATTTGGTGTTGAAACCATGGATGAACACGAGCGCGCTGCCATCCGGCGTTTTCTTGACCGACGCGTTCAGCCATGCCTTGGCCGCATCGATATCGATCATGTCGGCCTTGAGCGTGGCAAAGTCGGTTTCGGGGTTTGGCGGAAGCGTCTTCGGCCAGGAGACTTCGCCCACCTTGCGGGCGCCGTCAGGAGGCACGGAGACGGTGATCTCGGCAAAGTTGGGCTCTCGCGCCCGCTCGCCCGTAAACATCTCGCCGGGGACGGTAGACGGACTTCGGGTGGTTGCAATGAGCATATCGATCTTATGCGATTGCGGCGCCGTGTCGGCCACAGGCGTCAGCACGTCCTTGGGGTGTCCTCCGCAACCGGACAGCAACAACAGTCCGCAGAACAACAGTCGGTCCAGAACCCTGCCCCGTCCTTTTTCACGATTTCGGTGTTCGACCTGCACTGTTCCCGCTTCCCCGTTCTTTGCCATGCCGCCCCTGCGATCGTCATTATCTCGGACACAGATCCCAGAACCCGGTCGTGCGCGCGCTGCTGGTGTAATACCAGCAATACCCGGCTTGCGGCGGCGCGCCTGCTACGGAGGCCGCCGCAGCGCCTGCGAGAAACCCGACAGCCGCCCCTGCAGCGATCGCGCCGCCCGGCCGCCAGTAACGGCGGGGCTGAACCACGACAACACCTCTTGCATTTGGACGCCGCTTGGTCGCCGCGCCAACGCAACCACGCGGACCGCAGGCAACGCCCGCGCAGCCTCGTCGCCCGCAGGCCGCCCCTGCCCGACGCGCTTCCGCCGGAGTTGCCGTGAAAATCGGCGCAGCGGCAAGCACAAGCAGCATCACCATGGTCAAGATGTTGAGCAGGAAAAATCCGGATTTCATTTTGGCCTCCATCAGGTTCTCGTGGCGATCATTATGGAGGCCGGTACCCTTCGACGGGAGTATGTTACAGTAACCTACATGCGGATTTCGGGTCAATTCAATCACCGGCCGCCAATGCCGCGCAGCCAATCGTCTATCGATCCGCCAGTTCTGTGGCGGACGCGCTATCTGCGGGAACAGTCACGCCGGCTTTTTTGAGCCCAGCAAGCAGGCGCTCCACGTCCCTGGCCTGCATGTTCCGCGACCGCATCTCGGCGAAGAAACTCGGCATGAAGTCCGGACGCATCTTCATGAAGATATCGCCCTCCCGTTTCGCATCGGACATCAATCCGGCCTCGGCGTAGATGACAGCGGCCACCGCGTGAAACAAAGGAAATTTCTGCAGATCCGCCTGCCGGATCAAGGTTACCGCCTCGGCGGTATCGCCGAGCATGTAGGCAGCCAGCGCACGGGTTCCGCGATAGAATCCGCCTCCGCCGGGGTTCAACGTCACGGCTTTGTCGAGCAGCGCGCCACCCCGTTCCCATTGTCCTGTCAGTGCCAGACGCGTCCCGAATTCGCCCGTCAGTTCGGTGTCATTGGGATTGCGCGCCAAAGCCCGCTCGCCCGTTCGGATCGCTTCCTTGACTTCCTGGCTGAAAAACAGGGCGGTCATCAACGCCTGGAGCCCGCGGGTATTTCCCGGCTCGATCTGGACCGCCCGCCTTGCCGTTGCAAGCGCCCGCGCCAGCGGAGCAGGTCCTCCGGTCGCCCCGGCAAACCGGTACTCGTCGAGATACAGTATGGAGAGCATCGCCCATGCTGTCGCATAGGCGGGATAGTCGGCAACGGCCGCTTCCAGACAGTCGCGGACGGCGGCATGATTTTCCGGGCCGAGTTCCGCGCGGTAGGCATAGAATTTCAGCGTACATTCATAAGCGCCGAAATCGTCGGGAGGTTGTCTTGAAGCATCAGCCTGGGCAATGATTCCATAGGGTTGCGCAATGGAGGTTGCGACCTGATTGGCGACATCGGCCTGTATTGCGAACAGATCCCGGGCTTGCAAATCATTGTCGTAGGTCTGTGACCACAGAATCATTCCGTCGGCAGTGTCGATCAGCCGGGCGCTCACGCGTATCCGCTCACCGGACGTCCTGACGCCGCCTGCAAGCAGATATCGCGCCCCAAGTTCGTCTCTGACCTCCTTGACATCAGCGTCGGCGGACAGTGTCCGTGATGTTTCTCGGCCAAAGACCTTGATCTCGTTGAAACGAGGCAGCGCCGTCAGCAGCTCCTCCGTGAAGCCGTTTGCATATATTTCCGCCTTGGCTCCATCGCCCAGGTTGGCGAATGGTGCGACGACGAGCGTAGGCTCGGCCGGCAATCCGCCTTGGTCTTTTACTGGAAATACCGAATGCATCCAGGCCCAGCTTGCCACGCCAAGCATGGCGACTGTGGCCGCAATTGAAGCGCCGGTCGCCGCTTCCCGGCGTTTGGTCCATCCGGTTACGGCGTGTATGTCGAGGGAGGTATCCGAGCCCTCAGGCTGGGCCGGTTTAGCGATCGAGACTGGCTCCCGCCACTGAAATACCGGGACATAGCCCCCCTTGGGGATGTCGATGCGCACGGGATCTTTTTGTCCGGCGACGAGATAGTAGCGTTCGAGCACGCGCCGCAGCCGGCCGGCTTCGATGCGGACGACCGGATCCTCCTGCGTGAAGTGTTGGTCGCGTTTGAACACTGCCAGCGCAATCGAATAGCCCTTGATCCGGTCTGCCCTGCCCGCCAGCGCTTCTTCAACGATGTAGGTGAGGAAAGCCACCCCGCGGCCGACGGTTGGAAATTCGGGACTTTTGACGATGCGGTCAAGCTGGGCGCGAATCTCTTCGGCACAGGGCATATCGCGGCCGTCGACGACGCTGGAAGTCTGCATTGCCCGCTCCATAAGCCCCGGAGAACTCGACCTGGCGCCCGTATGTTACAGTAACATACTCCCCAAGAGCGCCACGATGCGTCAAACTCTGCCTGTCGGAGCACGGCTGAACGCAAGGTTTTGGTTTAGTCTTTAAGAAGAAAGAAATCAAGCATATGGTCGAGGACGCGACTGCCGCGATACGGCATTTTCCCGACCGCAGTCGCGCGATCGCAGATCTCGTGGTGCGTGATGAAAGCTTTCGCGACATGTGCGCCGACTTCGCGATGGCGCAAGCCGAACTGCAGAAGTGGCGGGCGTCCACCGAGCCGTTCCGGGAACGCCGGATCGGCGAATACGGCATTCTCGTGGAGGAGTTGGCGGCGGAAATTGCAGCAGCACTGGATGCAGCAGCGATCGTCTCCTTTCCCCGGCGGTGACCAAAGGCTGCAAAAACCGACGGTCTGTATACCGCGACCGTTTTTTACCATCGCCGCCTTAAGGTCGGCCAACGAATCGGAGCGATCAATGTCCTTCAGCACTGAAACGACTATCGAGCCCGCCGCGACCTGGCGGTTCAAGCTTGGCATAGCCCTTGTCTGCCTTGCCATCGCCATGTGGCTCTGCGTTCCCATCGCGGCATCGGCCGGCGTTCCGAGCACCCGGATTGCGGCGATTACCGGCGTGATCTTCATCGTGAACAAGGTATTGCTTCTGCTCGTCATCGCCGTGATGGGCAAGGCCGGATTCCAGCAGCTCAAGAGCAAGATCTTCGGCGTCTTCCGTCTTTCACCTTCGACGGAAATCAGCAAGGCGCGTTACACCCTGGGTCTTGTCATGTTTTGTCTTCCTCTGGTTTCGGCCTGGCTCGAACCCTATGTCGACGCCATCGCTCCGGGCCTGCGGCCGAACCTCTGGCAGCTTCAGCTTCTCGGCGACCTGATGTTCATCGCCAGCTTCTTTGTTCTCGGCGGCAATTTCTGGGAGAAAATACGCGCCCTCTTTGTCCGTAGCGCTCGCGTCGTTTACGCGTCTTCTGCAGAATAAGGACAGGATCTTGGCTTCCGACGAACTTCTTACCGAATCTCCCGTCTCACCCCCGCCGGCTAACCCCTTGCGGAAGATCGCCCTCCTCGTCATCATGCTGGCGCTGGTGTTTTTCGTTCTTTCCGTCTTCATGGAGCGTCGAACGCCATCCACGTCACAGGCCCAGGTTCAGGCCTATGTCGTCGGCATATCGCCGGAAGTGACAGGGCGGGTGATCGAGGTCAACGTCACCGACAACTCGGCCGTCGAGCCGGATCAGGTTCTCTTCCGCATCGATCCGGCTCGCTATGAGATCGCCGTTGCGGAAGCCGAAGCTGCTCTCGCCCGCGTTGGCCAGACCATCGGAGCATCGACGGCGCAGGTGGATGCTGTCCAGGCGCGTCTGGTCCAATCGCAAGCGAGCCGCGACAACGCCAGCGAACAGCTCGGGCGCGCAACCGAATTGACCAAGCGCGGCGTCTACGCCAAAGCAAAGCTCGATGAAGCGCAACTGGGGTTCGACCAGGCCGATGCCGCGGTGAAAGCGGCGGAAGCAGACCTTGCCAGCGCACAGGCAGACCTCGGACCTGCCGGCAACGACAATCCCGATATCAAACAGGCGCTTGCCGCCCTTGAGCGCGCCAGGCTCGACCTCTTGAGAACCACAGTGCGTGCACCCTCGGCAGGCGTCATCACCAACCTGCAGCTCTCGATCGGCAAGGTCGTGAGCGCCGGGCAATCGGCCTTGACCTTTATCGATGTCGGCACGGTCTGGATTACCGCAGCCTTCAAGGAAAACAGTCTCGAACGAACTGCAGTGGGCAATAGAGCAGAGGTGCTGTTCGATGCGCTTCCGGGGCAATTGTTCCCCGCCAGGGTCGAAAGTGTCGGTCTTGGGGTCTCTCAGGGCGATACAGACCCGAGTACCGGTCTCCCCAAGATGCGAAACGACAGTGGCTGGGTCCAGGAGGCGCAACGGTTTCCTGTGCGCCTGACGCTAGACGAAGGACGACCGAAAGGTGTCCGCTATGGCTCGCAGGTGACCGTCGTTATCTACACGGGGGACAATCCGGTCACCAACGCCTGGGGATCCCTGTGGATTCGCATGATGTCGGTGCTGACCTATGTCGGGTGACCACCTGATCGCCGAACAGAAAAGGATGGTGTTGCGGGTTGCTTTTGCGGTCTCCATCCTTTTTACGATCTCGGTCGCCTCTGGCGCGCTTGTGCCGTTTCTCGGCCCGGTTTTCGCCGCCCAGTTCCTGCTCTCCGGCTCCCGGCCGATGCCGCTTGCAAAAACAATCGGCATGGCGGTGATCATTCTCGCCGCCGGGGTTTTCATGATGGTCCTCACATCGTGGTTCGGTGATCGCCCCACGACGTTCCTGCTGCTGCTTGGCCTGATCTATTTCCTGTGCTTCGTTGCACAGACCGCTGGCCGGGGCGGACCAGCCATCTTCCTGGTGCTCGTCGTTGCCTTGATTGTGCCGCTGCTCGGCATCCTCAACAAGGAACTGGCTGCCTCGATACTATCGATCCTGATCGGCGGTGTGCTGGGTGGCGCCGGAATGATGTGGCTGGCGCATGTCGTCATCCCGGAGCCGTTTCATGCTGATGCCGCCATTCCCCAGGTGACGCCGGGCGTGCCGGACTATCTGCGGGCGCTGGCCAATGCAGCGATCCTCCTGTCGACCGTTGCCATCTGCCTGACGAGCGACAATCTGACCTCCGCGGCAGTCATTCCGATCACGGTTGCGTCTCTGCTGGGTCAGATCGATATTTCGCAGAGCAGCCGCACCTCCATCGGCCTGGTAGTCGTCAATCTTTTTGGCGGAATCGTCGCTTCGGTGGCCTACGCAGTCTTGACCATACGGCCCGGCCTGCTCTGGATGTTCGTCATCGTGCTTGTTGTCGGCCTGATACTCGGCGGACGCGCAGCGGCACGGACCACGGATGCCAAAATTTATGCGGGAGCCCTGACGACGTTTCTGATCCTGTTCGGGCTGGGCGTTTCGCCCCTGCCCGGGACTGCGGCGGAATCATTTTCCACCCGCATCCTTTTCGTAGCAATGGCCGTTGGCTACGCCTTGCTGATGACGGCTGTGTTATGGCGACACCCGCTGCCGCGACAAGCCGACAACTTTGTCGCCGGGCCGTGATGCGACTGAATATCCCTTCCTCAGTGCGGTTCGCTCTCTGATGAAACCAAATGCCTGCAATGATCGTATCTTTCGTATCGTCGGTACCAGCAGGAGCAGGAAATGATGAAGATTGCGCTTGCATGCATTTGTGTTTTTGCTGCTGTGACATCGGCCTGCTTGGCGGAACCAATCGATGATGCCCGCTCCGTCATCCGCCAACAGGTGGAAGCCTTCCTGAATGACGATGCGGACAAAGCCTATTCTTTTGCGTCACCGCAGATCAGAACCAAGTTTCCCGACAAGACAATTTTCTTCGAGATGGTGAAGCGCAGTTATGCGCCCGTCTTCCGTCCTGACAATTTTTCGTTCGGACGCAGCAAATCCAAAGTCAACGGGATCGTGCAGGAAGTGTTGATTTCCGGTCCCGACGGGAAGAACTGGGTTGCCCTTTACTTCATTG
This sequence comes from Pararhizobium gei, assembly GCF_029223885.1. Lineage (NCBI taxonomy): Bacteria > Pseudomonadati > Pseudomonadota > Alphaproteobacteria > Hyphomicrobiales > Rhizobiaceae > Pararhizobium > Pararhizobium gei. The sequence continues at coordinate 2,328,689 of NZ_CP119409.1, forward strand.
TGATCCAGCCCGACGGCAGTCAAAAGATCAATGGCGTGCAAATCCTACCAAAGGATTCGGGCAAGGAAATATAATGGAACTATCGCACCCTGTTGATTGACGGTCATGCAGCCTCTCGGTAGATGTTGCCAGACGACACAGGGGACGCAGCGTGGCACTATCTCTTCAGAAAATTTGCGACATCTATGATTTTTTCGACCCGGAAATCGATGCCATACTTCGTGACGACCTCAAATCGACCCCGTTCGGTTCACGCCGTGCCTGGGAATTCGCGATGATCTTTCGTGCTCTTCGGCAAAAGGGCAAGATCAGGCCGGACGCGCATGGCCTCGCCATGGGGGCCGGCACCGAGCGGCTGATCTACACCATAGTCCCGCGCGTCGCGAAGACTATCGTTACCGACCTCTACCTGCCGGACAGCGGCTGGGTGGGTGTGCGGACAGACAATCCAACCGATCTTGTCGTGCAGAAGGCGCCTTGGCCGATCGACAGAACCAAGTTCGATGCCATGGCAATGGATATGAGAGCCCTTGAGTTTCCGGATGACAGCTTCGACTTCTGCTGGTCGACGGGTTCGTTCGAGCATATCGGCACGGACGAGGATTTTCTGCGGCATTTCCGCGAAGTCGAACGTGTGCTGAAGCCTGGCGGCGTCTATGCCTTCACCACCGCCGTGACTTTTGGCGGCGTCACCGAGCCCATCCCGCATAACTATTACTTCGATCCGAACCACCTGGTCGATCTGATCCACCAGTCCCCGTTGCACGCCGAGCCCTTCTTCGATTGCTTCATGAGGGAACACACGTTCAACCACCCTCATCCCGAGCGTCTGCAGGATTATGGCTTGTCAGCCGTCACGCGGATGTCGAAGCCGATCATATCCTTCCGCCGCGGGGTTGTTCTGACTGCCAATATCATGGTTCTGACGAAGACGCCGGGTCGGGTAAAAATCCGCCCCCACGTTGTGGGCCTTCAAGCCACGAGCGAGCGCCTCAACGCTAAAGCAGAAGCCTTTGTGAAGGACTTATGGTCGTCTTTTCAATATATTGAAACGTCGATCGACAAAAAGGAGATCAAGGCACAGCCACAGGTCTTCGGCGATGGTGAGGTCGTGGTCGATATCATTCTTCCGCCCGGCTCTCCCCGTAGTCTCAAGTGGAGCGTAAAGCGCCGCGCCATCTCAAGCAATTACAGTTGGGCCAACGAGGCGCAGGGCAAGGTGACCCCTGATGCTGGCACGTTCCGTTTTTCGGCTCGTCGAGATTCCGTATACTCGATCAAACTTTCGGATTGGCAGTCAGGGGATCTCAGCCGCATCGTGATGAAGGCTAAAAGGGCTTGATCCTCATGCGCGGGCGAATTCGCCCACGCGCCATCCCTCCTGAGTCTCCGCCATGAAATCGGCGTATCGCCCCGCCTCGATCGCCCGGCGGGCGCCCGACATGAGATCCTGATAGTAGGACAGGTTGTTCCAGGTCAAAAGCATGCCGCCGAGCGATTCGTTCGCCCGCACGAGGTGATGGAGATAGGCGCGCGAATAGTCGCGGGCCGCCGGACAGGACGAGCGGTCGTCAAGCGGTTGGATATCCTCGGCATGACGGGCATTGCGCATATTGATACGGCCGTGGCGGGTAAAGGCGAGACCGTGGCGTCCGGATCGGGTCGGCATGACGCAGTCGAACATGTCAATGCCGCGCGCCACGGATTTCAGGATATCGTCCGGCGTTCCGACGCCCATCAGGTAGCGCGGCTTTTCCGCGGGCAGATGCGGGCATGTCGTCTCGATCATCTCCAGCATGACGGCCTGTGGCTCCCCGACGGCGAGCCCACCGATGGCGTAGCCTTTGAGATCGAGCCCGCTCAGTGCCTGTGCAGAGCTGACGCGCAGTTGCGGAATATCGCCGCCCTGCACGATACCGAACATCGCCTTGCCAGGTTGATTGCCAAAAGCGACCTTGCAGCGCTCGGCCCAGCGGAACGACATCTCCATAGCGCGCTCGATGTCCTTCGGCTCTGCCGGCAGGCGCACACATTCATCGAGTTGCATCTGTATATCGCTGCCGAGCAAGCCCTGGATCTCGATGGATCGTTCCGGCGACATATGGTGCGTCGAACCATCGATATGGCTCTTGAATGTCACGCCCTGCTCGTCCAGCTTGCGCAGACCAGCCAGCGACATGACCTGGAAGCCGCCGCTGTCGGTGAGGATCGGGTAAGGCCAGCGGATCAGTTCGTGCAGCCCGCCAAGCCGGGCGACACGCTCGGCGCCGGGCCTCAGCATCAAATGATAGGTATTGCCGAGGATGATATCGGACCCCAGATCGCGGACCTGATCGAGATACATGGCCTTGACGGTGCCGGCCGTTCCCACCGGCATGAAGGCCGGGGTCTTGATGTCACCACGCGGCATGGAAACCGTGCCTCGGCGGGCTTCGCCATCGGTCGCGTGAAGGGTGAACTGAAAGTTTTCGGTCATGGAATGTTCCGGAAAAGCAGGCTTGAATCGCCGTAGGAATAAAAGCGGTAGCCTTGGCTGATCGCATGCGCATAGGCGCGCTGCATCGTCTCGAGACCGCAAAACGCCGAAACGAGCATGAACAGCGTCGATTTCGGCAAATGGAAGTTGGTCATCAGCGCATCCGCGGCGCGGAAGCGGTAGCCGGGCGTAATGAAAATTCCGGTCGGTCCGGACCAGGGATGGATCGCGCCGCCGATGTCAGCGGCACTTTCAAGCAGCCGCAACGATGTGGTGCCGACGCAGACGATACGTCCGCCCCTTGCTTTCACTGCATTCAAGCGCTTCGCGACGCCCGCCGTCACCTCGCCGACTTCCTCGTGCATCACATGATCGTCCGTGTCGTCGGCTTTCATCGGCAGGAAGGTGCCCGCGCCGACATGCAGGGTAACGAAATGCCGCTCGACGCCCTTGGCGTCCAGAGATGCGAAGAGCCTGTCGGTGAAATGCAGGCCTGCGGTCGGCGCCGCCACGGCCCCCTGTTCGCGCGCGTAAACGGTCTGGTAGTCGGTGCGGTCCCTTTCATCCTCCGGCCGCTTCGAGGCGATATAGGGCGGCAGGGGAATATGGCCGACGGCCAGAATGGCCTCGTCCAGCGCCGGCCCGGCGAGATCGAAGCGAAGGGTCACCTCGCCTGCCTCGCCCCTTGCCTCGACGGTCGCGTCCAGAGCCCCGAGAAGACAGCTATTCGAGTCATGACCGAAATTGATCCGGTCGCCAGGCTTCAGGCGCCGGGCAGGTCGTGCAAAGACCTTCCATCGGTCCGGCGCTGTGCGCATGTGAAGGGTGACGGAAACCTGGGTGACGAGTTCCTCTCCGCGACGGCGCAGACCTTCGAGTCGGGCCGGAATAACCTTCGTGTCGTTGAAAACCAGGGCATCTCCCGGACGCAAAAACGACGGCAGATCCAGCACCCCATGGTCCGACAGCGGCTCTTCACTCTCCGGCTGGACGACGAGCATGCGGGCGCCGTCGCGCGGGCTTGCCGGCCGCAGCGCGATATTGTCTTCGGGAAGGACGAAATCGAACAGATCGACGCGCATGGCAGTCCCTTGAAATAAAAAACCGCTCCGGCACGCTTGGGAAGCGCTCCGGAACGGGTTGCTGCATGAGCGCAAATCAGGCGTTGGCGGCAAGTTTCATCGAAATGATGCTATCGGGATCCTTGACGGGCTCGCCCTTCTTGATCTTGTCGATATTGTCCATGCCTTCGATGACCTGGCCCCAGACGGAATATTGCTTGTTCAGCCATGGGCTGTCTGTAAAGCAGATGAAGAACTGGGAATTGGCCGAGTTCGGCATCTGGCTGCGCGCCATGGAGCAGATGCCGCGCACATGCGGCGTGCTGGAAAACTCCGCCTTCAGGTCCGGTTTCGACGAACCGCCCATACCGGCGCGCGCCGGATTGAAGCTATCGCCACCCTTCTTGCCGTACTGTACATCGCCCGTCTGTGCCATGAAGTCCGGGATTACCCGATGAAAGACGACGCCGTCATAGGCGCCCTCGCTGCACAGTTCCTTGATGCGGGCGACATGGCCCGGTGCAAGGTCTGGCAGAAGCTGGATGACGACGCGGCCCTGCGTCGTTTCCAAAATGACGGTGTTTTCCGGATCCTTGATCTCGGCCATGATACTCTCCTTTTCAATGGGTTATTTGCCGACCTTGACGCTGATCATCCGGTCGGGATCGGCGACGGAACCATTGTTGGCCTCGTCGCCCTTCTTGATCTTGTCGACATTGTCCATGCCTTCGACGACCTGCCCGACGACCGTATACTGGCCGTTGAGAAAGGAGCCCGGGGCAAACATGATGAAGAATTGCGAATTTGCGGAGTTCGGGTCCTGGCTGCGGGCCATGCCGACGGTCCCGCGCTCGAACGGAACCTGCGAGAATTCCGCCTCGACGTCCGGCTTGGAAGAACCGCCCATCCCGGCCATATCAGCCTTGAAGTCCTTCTCCATATTTCCGTATTGAACGTCGCCCGTCTGAGCCATGAAACCGGGGATGACGCGGTGGAACGCAACATTGTTGTATTCGCCTGCCTCGGCCAGTTCCTTGATTCGGGCGACATGCTTGGGCGCCACATCCGGAAGAAGCTCTATGACGACGGGGCCGTCCTTGAGTTGGACGGTAATATAGTCCTTGGCCTGAGCCAGGGCGCTGCCGGTCAGGGACGCAAAAGCAGCGGCGCCGACAAAAGCAAGTGTGAGAAGTTTCATGAAGGCTCCTGTGAGAATGATTGAACACGTCAGGATGTGCGTCTGGCGCCAAGCGCACGAAAAACGGCCTGCGGAACGAAGGCGCTGACGTCGCCCCCCATGGCAGCGATCTGGCGGACCAATGTGGCGGTAATGGGCCGCGACGCGGTTCCAGCAGGCAGGAACACGGTTTGGATGTCAGGTGCCATCTGCCGGTTCATACCCGCCATCTGCATCTCGTAGTCCAGATCGGTGCCATCGCGAAGACCGCGTACCAGCAGCGAGGCACCGTGTTTGCGGGCCGCGTCAACCACGAGATTATCGAAGGAAACGACGGAAATGTCGTCTGCCCTGCCGGGAAGGAACTCCCGGAGAGACTGGCGGATGAGTTCCGCTCGTTCATCGAAGGAAAACAACGGTGTCTTTCCCGGATGAATGCCGATCGCGACGATCACTTTCGCCGAAACGTTCAGCGATTGAACCAGCACATCGAGATGGCCATTCGTCATGGGATCAAAAGAGCCGGGATAAAAAGCAGTGGTCATCGCGCCTGTTTCCGTTTCGCCAGCCTTTTGTCACGGACGGCATCCAATCGCAAGGGAGGCATTTCATGGCCGGTCCTGTTCCCCTGGAAACAGCAGACAAGAAGGACAAAGGGTAAATGACTGTAACGTTCAAGAGTGCATTAAGCAAAAAGTGACAGTCAAAACAACGGCGACGGAACCTTTTAAAAAACTGGCCGTTACTAAAGCGAAAGGATCACAATCATGGTACTTATTCTTCTCTCGATGACAATGTTTTTTGTCATGCTTTTTGCAACGGCGAATGCAATCCGCAACGAAGCACGTAGCGATCGCGCCGGCTTCCTTAGAGACAGATAGATAGGGGAACACGTCATGGCCATCACAATGATGCTTGTGTCGGCAGCTATCAGTATTGTGTTTCTTGTCGATTTTGCGAAGACGATCATGGAGTTGAAGCGCGACCAGGTCGCCATGAAGAAAAGCAACCGCCATTCGGACGGGTTCAAGGTGTGATCAAATGGAATTCCAAGTGAGCGGCTTCCTCCAGTAGTACGCTCCCCTGAAAACCGGACGGGTCCCTGCCCAGTCCGGTTTTTCTTTGCCATTGCCTCGGTGTACCGGACCGCATTTGACTCAGGCAAAAAGGAAACCCAGCCGGACCGGGTTTCTTTTGATCAGCACGTGGATCATGCGTCCGTAGTTGGCGGCTCGATGCCTGGAACGACGCCTTCATCGGCGCCCTCCTCATCGTCTTCGGCCTCCGGTTCGCTGATCCGCTCGACGGAAACGACCTTTTCGTCCTTCGCCGTGGAAAAGATCGTGACACCCTTGGTGGCGCGGCTTGCAAGGCGGATACCGCCTACCGGCACGCGGATCAACTGGCCGCCATCGGAGACCAGCATGATTTGGTCGCCATCCTCAACGGGAAAAGCCGCAACCAGTTCGCCGATCTCGTTCACCTTGGATGTGTCGGTAGCGCGAATGCCCTTACCGCCGCGACCGGAGGTCCGGAAGTCGTAGGTCGAGGAGCGCTTGCCGAATCCCTTGACCGAGATTGTCAGCACGAATTGTTCGCGCGCCCTTAGTTCTTCGTAACGTGCATCGTCAAGTTGACGTTCTTCCGTAACCTCTTCCCCGACCAAGGAAATTTCCTCGTCATCGCCGGTGATGGTACGCCGTTCAGCGGCAGCGCGCTTCAGATAGGCGGCACGCTCCCAGGGTTCGGCATCGACATGGCTGACGATGGTCATGGAAATGATCCGGTCTTCCTTGCCGAGCGAAATGCCGCGCACACCAATCGAATTACGGCCGGCAAAGACCCGGACATCATCGACCGGGAAGCGGATGCACTGGCCAAGCGCTGTCGTCAGCAGCACGTCGTCATGCTCGGTGCAGGTCTCGACGGAGAGGATTTCGTCGCCCTCCTCCTCAAGCTTCATGGCGATCTTGCCGTTGCGATTGACCTGGACGAAGTCCGACAGTTTGTTGCGCCGCACGGTTCCCCGCGTGGTCGAGAACATCACGTCGAGATTTTCCCACGTCGCTTCGTCCTCGGGTAGAGGCATGATCGTCGTGATGCGCTCACCCGGTTCGAGCGGCAGCATGTTGATCAGTGCCTTGCCGCGTGATTGCGGCGTGCCGATCGGCAAACGCCAGACCTTTTCCTTGTAGACGATACCACGCGACGAGAAGAACAGGATCGGCGTATGCGTATTGGCGACGAACAGTCGCGTGACGAAATCCTCGTCGCGCGTCGCCATGCCGGAACGACCCTTGCCGCCACGCCGCTGCGCCCGGTAGGTCGTCAGCGGCACGCGTTTGATATAGCCGAGATGGGAGACGGTGATCACCATGTCTTCTTGGGCAATCAGATCCTCGTCGTCCATATCCGGACCGCCCTCGACGATCTCGGTGCGGCGTGGCGTGCCGAATTCATCGCGTACCGCAGAAAGTTCGTCCTTGACGATCGTCATGATACGAACGCGCGAACCCAAAATATCGAGATAGTCGCTGATTTCAGCGCCGATCTTGTTCAATTCGCCGCCGATTTCATCGCGGCCAAGCGCCGTCAGGCGGGCAAGGCGCAGCTCGAGGATCGCCCTCGCCTGCTCTTCCGACAGATTATACGTCAGATCTTCATTGATCCGGTGGCGCGGATCGTCGATCAACCGGATGAGGCTCTCGACATCGGCGGCAGGCCAGCGGCGCGTCATCAACTGCTCGCGCGCAGTCGCCGGATCCGGCGCCTCACGGATCAACTTGATGATCTCATCGATATTCGCGACGGCAATGGCCAGACCAACCAGCACATGGGCCCGTTCGCGTGCCTTGCGCAGCAGATACTTGGTACGACGGCTGACGACCTCCTCCCGGAAGGCGACGAAAGCGCGCAGCATGTCGAGCAGCGTCATCTGCTCGGGCTTGCCGCCGTTCAGCGCAACCATGTTGCAGCCGAAGGATGTCTGCAGCGGCGTGTAGCGGTAGAGCTGGTTGAGAATGACCTCCGCATTGGCGTCGCGCTTGAGTTCGACGACGACGCGGTAGCCCTGGCGGTCGGATTCGTCGCGCAGGTCCGAAATGCCCTCGATGCGTTTGTCCTTGACCAGTTCGGCCATCTTCTCGATCATCGTCGCCTTGTTCACCTGATAGGGAACTTCGGTGATGATGATCTGCTCGCGATCGCCGCGCATCGGCTCGATGGTGGCGCGACCGCGCATGATGACCGAGCCGCGGCCTGTCTCATAGGCCGAGCGGATGCCGGAGCGGCCGAGAATGAAGGCCCCTGTCGGAAAATCCGGACCGGGAATGATGTCCATCAGTTGTGCCAGTTCAATCGCCGGCTCATCGATCAGCGCGATACAGCCGTTGATGACTTCCGCCAGATTGTGCGGCGGAATGTTTGTCGCCATGCCGACGGCGATGCCGCCGGCGCCGTTGACGAGCAGGTTCGGAAACTTTGCCGGTACGACGACGGGTTCGCTCAGCGTTCCGTCATAATTGTCGCGGAAGTCGACGGTTTCCTTGTCGAGATCGTCGAGCAAGGCATGCGCTGCCTTTTGCAGACGGCACTCCGTATAGCGCTGGGCTGCCGGCGGATCGCCATCGATCGAGCCGAAATTGCCCTGGCCATCGATCAGCGGCAGACGCAGCGACCACGGCTGCGCCATGCGCGCCAGCGCGTCGTAAATCGCAGAGTCGCCGTGCGGATGGTATTTACCCATCACGTCGCCGGTGACGCGGGCGCATTTCACGTATTTCTTGTTCCAGTCGAGCCCGAGCTCGTTCATCCCGAACAGAATGCGACGGTGTACGGGCTTCAGGCCATCGCGGACATCGGGAAGCGCGCGGCTGACGATGACGCTCATGGCGTAATCGAGATAGGAGCGCTGCATTTCCTCCATGATGGAAATAGGCTCGATGCCTGGTGGGTTCTTGCCGCCGCCGGGTAGGGTTTGTTCAGTCAATTTCGATCACGATCTTTGTTCAGAATCAGACAGAGTTTTATAGCCGAATGCAGTGGCGAGCGCCATTTTCGGAGCCGGGTTTTGAACAGGCTTTTAGGCTATTCGGCGCTTCCGATGGCATTTGCAAGACAAAAGCGCGCGCAGGCCGGGATGAGAGCCTTTCCTTCGCGCGTCCGGTCGCCTAACAATTCTGTCAAGCGGCCGCTTCAACAGGCCGCAGGGGAAGCCGGATGACGCATATCGACCTTCTGATCAACGCGCTGACCACCCTTCTCGTGACGATCGATCCGCCGGGCCTGGCACCGATTTTTCTCAGCCTGACCGTCGGCATGAACAGGCAGGAACGGTTTCTGGTCGCCCGTCGCGGCACGCTGATCGCCTTTTTCATCCTTTCGGCTTTCGCTCTGTTCGGCAACGGCATCCTGTCGCTGCTCGGCATATCGCTGGGCGCCTTCCGCATTGCAGGCGGCATGCTGCTGTTCTGGATCGCCTTCGAAATGATCTTCGAAAAGCGGAACGAACGGAAGGAAAAGACCGGCGAAATCGCCATCACCCAGGACCAGATTCACAATATCGCAGTGTTTCCGCTTGCCCTGCCCCTGATCGCCGGCCCCGGCGCCATCTCGGCAACGGTCCTTTTGTCTGGCCCCTTCTCAGCCACCATCGACCGCGTGCAGCTGATCCTGGTGATCGCGTTCTCCCTTGCGATCCTCTTTTCCTTCCTCGTCATTGCCGAGCGCGTCGACCGCTTCCTCGGCGTCACAGGTCGCGCGATCCTGACCCGCCTGCTCGGCGTCATCCTCGCTGCGCTGGCCGTCCAGTTCGTCGTTGACGGCGTCAAGTCCGTCTGGGCCTGATCTTTTGCCACCCTATCAAAAAGCCCGGTTTCCCGGGCTTTAATGCGATATGGCTGTCAAAACGGAATATCGTCGTCCATGTCCCGGGAAAAATTGCCGCCGCCGCCTGACCTGCCCGCCGGCGCTGCCGCCGGCCGGTTATAGTCGTCTCCACCACCGTAGTTGGCGCTGCCGCCACCATAGTCCGAACCGCCGCGCGCGCCGCCGGAGCCGCCGCCGTCACGGCCATCAAGCATCGTCAGGGTCGAGTTGAAGCCCTGCAGCACGACCTCGGTCGAGTAGCGGTCCTGTCCGTCCTTGTCCTGCCATTTGCGGGTCTGCAACGCGCCTTCGATATAGACCTTGGCACCCTTTTTCAGATATTGTTCCGCTACCTTGCAAAGACCTTCGTTGAAGATCACGACACGGTGCCACTCGGTTTTTTCCTTGCGCTCGCCGCTGCCCTTGTCGCGCCAGGTCTCGGATGTCGCGATGTTCAGGTTGGCGATCGGACGGCCGTCCTGCGTGCGCCGGATTTCCGGGTCGGCCCCGAGGTTTCCGATCAAAATTACCTTGTTGACGCTACCAGCCATCGCGTTTCTTCCCGTTGCAAACCGAGCATTGTCCCGGCATCAAATATTCAGAGCCTGCATCTTAACGCCGCAAGCCGCCTGCCGCGCCTGCCTTGTGATGTAATCCACAGTTCAATTCCGTTCATTTGTTCTTTCTTTGTTCTATTAAATCCTTATTATCTTGTCAACCGACTCGGAAAGCCGCCAGCTTTTGCGCCTTGTCCCTCGACATGGCCTGTGGCGTCCTTAAATAGGAGCTTTCCAATGCATGGACGAAGCTGGGCACGATGAGCAAATTCGAGACCATTTCCATTCGCGGCGCGCGCGAGCACAATCTGAAGGGCATCGATCTTGATCTGCCGCGCAACAAGCTGATCGTCATGACCGGCCTGTCCGGATCGGGTAAATCCTCGCTCGCCTTCGACACGATCTATGCGGAGGGGCAGCGGCGGTATGTCGAGAGCCTTTCGGCCTATGCCCGCCAGTTTCTGGAGATGATGCAGAAGCCGGATGTCGATCAGATCGATGGTCTGTCGCCGGCCATTTCCATCGAGCAGAAGACCACCTCGCGCAATCCGCGCTCGACCGTCGGCACAGTGACGGAAATCTATGACTACATGCGTCTGCTGTTTGCCCGCGTCGGCGTGCCGTATTCTCCGGCGACGGGTCTTCCGATCGAAAGCCAGACGGTCAGCCAGATGGTCGACCGGATACTCGATTTCGGCGAAGGCACCCGCCTTTATGTACTGGCTCCCATCGTGCGCGGCCGCAAGGGAGAGTACAAGAAGGAACTCGCGGAACTCATGAAAAAGGGGTTCCAGCGCGTCAAGATCGACGGGCAGTTCTACGAGATCGCCGAAGCTCCAGCGCTCGACAAGAAATACAAGCACGACATCGATGTCGTGGTCGACCGCGTGGTGGTGCGGGCCGACCTTACAGCGCGGCTTGCCGACAGCATCGAGACTTGCCTTCGCCTCGCGGATGGGCTGGCGATCGCCGAATTCGCCGACAAGCCGCTGCCGCCTGAGGAAACCTCGGCCGGCGGTTCGGCGAACAAATCGCTGAACGAGACGCACGAGCGCGTCATGTTTTCGGAGAAATTCGCCTGCCCCGTCTCCGGCTTTACCATTCCGGAAATCGAGCCTCGCCTGTTTTCCTTCAACAATCCATTCGGTGCGTGCCCGACCTGTGATGGCCTCGGCAGCCAGCAGAAGATCGACGAGGCCCTGATCGTTCCAGAGCCCGAGCGCACGCTGAAGAGCGGCGCCATTGCACCCTGGGCAAAATCCTCGTCTCCCTATTACAATCAGACACTCGAGGCGCTGGGCAAGGCTTTCGGCTTCAAGCTGTCGAACAAATGGAGCGATCTTTCGAGCGATGCCAGGCACGCAATCCTGCATGGCACCGAAGAAAAAATCAGCTTTCATTACGAGGATGGAGCCCGCTCCTACAACACGACCAAGAATTTCGAAGGCATCGTTCCCAACCTCGAGCGGCGCTGGAAGGAAACCGATAGTGCCTGGGCGCGCGAGGAGATCGAGCGCTACATGTCGGCCGCGCCCTGCCCGTCGTGCATCGGTTTTCGGCTCAAGCCCGAGGCGCTGGCGGTCAAGATCGACAAGCTGCATATCGGCCAGGTCACGGAAATGTCGATCCGCGTCGCGCGCGACTGGTTCGACGTGCTGCCCGGCCATATGAGCGCCAAGCAGAACGAGATCGCAGTTCGTATTTTGAAGGAGATTCGTGAGCGGCTGCGTTTTCTGAATGATGTCGGCCTGGAATATCTCAGCCTGTCGCGCAATTCCGGCACGTTGTCGGGCGGCGAGAGCCAGCGCATCCGGCTGGCGTCACAGATCGGCTCGGGTCTGACCGGTGTTCTCTATGTTCTGGACGAGCCCTCGATCGGCTTGCATCAGCGCGACAATGCGCGCCTTCTCGATACGCTTCGTCATCTGCGCGATATAGGCAACACGGTGATCGTTGTCGAGCATGATGAGGATGCCATCCTGACTTCGGATTATGTTGTCGATATCGGCCCGGCCGCCGGTATTCATGGAGGCGAGGTCGTTGCGCAAGGCACACCGCAACAGATCATCGACAGCCCGAATTCCTTGACCGGCAAATATCTGTCGGGTGAGCTTTCCGTTGCAGTCCCCGCCGAACGGCGCAAGCCGAAGAAGAATAGGGAAATAACCGTCGTCGGCGCCCGCGCCAACAACCTTAAGAATGTTACGGCCTCGATCCCGCTCGGGATCTTTACGGCGGTTACCGGCGTGTCCGGCGGTGGCAAATCCACGTTCCTGATCGAGACTTTGTACAAGGCGGCCGCGCGCCGGATCATGGGCGCCCGTGAAAATCCCGCCGAGCACGACCGCATCGACGGCTTCGAGCATATCGACAAGGTGATCGACATCGATCAATCTCCCATCGGCCGCACGCCGCGCTCCAATCCGGCCACCTATACCGGCGCCTTCACACCGATCCGCGACTGGTTCGCTGGCCTGCCGGAGGCGAAAACGCGTGGCTACCAGCCAGGCCGCTTTTCCTTCAACGTCAAGGGCGGCCGCTGCGAGGCCTGCCAGGGCGATGGCGTCATCAAGATCGAGATGCACTTTTTGCCAGATGTCTACGTCACCTGCGATGTCTGCCATGGCAAGCGCTACAATCGCGAGACCCTCGACGTGCATTTCAAGGGTAAATCAATCGCCGATGTGCTCGACATGACGGTCGAGGAAGGCGTCGAGTTCTTTGCCGCCGTCCCGGCCGTGCGCGACAAGCTGCAGGCGCTTGCCGGCGTCGGTCTCGGCTATATCAAAGTCGGCCAGCAGGCCAATACACTGTCCGGCGGCGAGGCGCAGCGTGTCAAGCTTGCCAAGGAATTGTCGAAACGCTCGACCGGACGGACGCTGTACATATTGGACGAGCCGACCACCGGCCTGCATTTCCACGATGTCGCCAAGCTGCTGGAAGTGCTGCATGAACTGGTTAACCAGGGGAATTCGGTCGTCGTCATCGAACATAATCTGGAAGTCATCAAGACGGCCGACTGGGTGATCGATTTCGGTCCGGAGGGCGGCGATGGCGGCGGCGAGGTCGTGGCCATCGGGACGCCGGAGCAGATCGTCAAGGAAAAACGCTCGCATACCGGCACATTCCTGAAGGAACTTCTCGAGCGGCGTCCGATGCGCAAGGCGGCGGCGGAGTAAATTGAATAAGGGGGAACGGCATGACCAAATCAGGTACGATCCGATGTGGTATCGGCGGCTGGACCTTCGATCCGTGGGAAGGCACATTCTACCCGGAAAAGCTGCCGAAGAAGCGGCAGCTCGAATATGCCAGCAGCCAGTTGAAGGTCATTGAGGTCAACGGCACCTATTACAGCTCGCAGAAGCCGGAAACCTTTGCCAAATGGGCCTCCGAAGTGCCTGAGGATTTCGTCTTCTCGCTGAAGGCGAGCCGCTATGCCACGAACAAGAAGGTTCTGGCGGAAGCCGGCGAATCCATCGCGAGATTCCTCGGGCAGGGATTGACGGAGCTCGGTTCGCACCTCGGGCCGATCCTCTGGCAGTTCATGCCGACCAAGAAATTCGACGCGGAGGATTTCGGCGCCTTTCTTGCGTTGCTTCCAAGGACGCAGGATGGGCTTCCGCTGCGGCACGTCGTCGAGGTGCGTCATCCGTCTTTCCGCGTTCCCGAATTCGCTCAGTTGCTGACAAAGAACGACGTGGCAGTGGTCTGCGCCGACCATGCGGACTATCCGATGTTTGCCGACGTGACCTCGGATTTCATCTATGCGCGTCTGCAGACGGGAAGCGACGAGGTTGCGACCTGCTATGACCAGACGCGGATGAATCTATGGGCCGACCGCCTGAAAATATGGGCGGCGGGTGGCGATGTCGTGGATCTGGAAAAAGCTGATCCTTCTCTGGAGGTTGCGAAAAGGCCGCGTGACGTATTCGCCTTCTTCATTCACGAGGGCAAGGTCAACGCTCCGAACGGCGCCCGGACGCTGCAGAATCAACTCGCCTGATCAGCCCCGCCCAAGGGCTCGATAGCACCGGCGAGGTCTTCTGCCGTCATCCCCTCGCCGGCCTTCAAGGCGGCTCTGCCGTGACGCCAAACGGCCGCTGCCGCCGCCTCGAAGGACGGCATGCCCTGGGCCAGGTGCGCGCCGATCAGGCCAGCGAGTGTGTCACCTGACCCGGCTGTCGCAAGCCATGGCGGTGCATTGGTGTTGATTGTCGCGCGGCCATCAGGTGCGGCAATCACGGTGTCCGCGCCTTTGTATACGACGATTGCGTGGCTGCGTTGCGCGGCGGCGACAGCGCGATCAACTTTCGACAAGGTCTCGTTCTCGGCCAAATCCGGAAACAGTCGTGAAAATTCGCCTTCATGCGGTGTCAGCACCAGACGTACCTCTCCTTCGGAAAAGCGGTCGAACAGAGCGCCGGGATCGCCCTTGAAAGCGGTAATTCCATCGGCATCCAGCACCAGCTTTCTGTCTGCCATCACAGGGACATAGGCCTGTGCCCGCGCCAGATCGCCAAATCCGGGACCAAGAACGCAGGCTGTCACCCGGCGGTCGGAGAGGAAAGCGACGAGGTCTCGAATGCTGTCTATCTCCTTCAGCATGGCGGCGGTCAATTGTGCCGCATTGGCGGCGAGAGCGTCGCGCGGAGAAGCGACGGTCACCAGACCCGCACCACCACGCAGGCCGGCGATAGCGGACAGCCGCGCTGCACCGGTCGAGAGCGCGCCACCAGAGAAAACGGCCAGATGCCCGCGCTTGAACTTGTGAGCCGCAGGGTCGAGCACGAAGGCGTGCGCCTGCCACAGATGCGGACCATTTTCGCAGAGTGATCCCGTGCCTGTCCGCAGAATTCTCTCGGGAATGCCGATATCGGCGACCTCCAGCGTTCCGCAAAGCATCCGTCCCGGCAGAAGAAGATGCCCCGGCTTGCGGGCCGCAAAGGTAATTGTGTGTTTGGCGCGGAAGCTTTCGCCAAGCACCTGCCCCGTGCGTCCATCGACACCGGAAGGGAGATCGATCGAAATCACGGGCAGATCGTTGTCCCGGACAATTTGCATGACGCGGGCGATAGTATCCGGGATTGTCTTGGAAAGCCCCGCTCCGAACAGTGCATCGATGATAACGTCATCTGCATCCGGATCATAACGCGAAAGCGCTGCTATATCGCCGCGGTAACCCTCGCGGGCTCGGCGCGCATCCCCCTTTATCGCGGCGGGATCGACGGCTGAGAAAACTGCGGTTACGGCACCGGTCTGCCGCAGGGCGGCAGCGGCAATATAGCCGTCTCCGCCGTTGTTTCCCGGACCGCAGAACACAGCGAACCGTTTGGCTTGCGGATAGAGCCTGAGGGCGGTTGCGGATACAGCGGTGCCGGCGGAACGCATCAGCCCGAAACTGTCGATACCGGAGGCGGCCGCCGCGGCATCGATGCTCGACATTTCAAAAGGTGTCACGATCAGATCGGCGTTCGTCTGGAGCATGCATCAAGATGGCAATCGGCGATCATGACTGCAAGGCCAAATAGCAGTCGAAATTTGCACTTAAATTATGCAAATGCATAGATTTAAGACCTTTTTTTCGACTCGTGCGAATTCAGTGACCCTCGACGAGCCGTGCTCCACAGAAAAAGGTAGAAAATCGCAAAAAACCGTCAAGAGGCGCTGCTAATTCTCAGGAAAAGGCTATTATCGCGTTCGGCGGAGGAGTTTTCGTCGGAAACCATGCCGAATTTCAATATTTGGCATATAAAATGCATGTAGAGGGCGAGCGGGCATAAGCCCGCCATAACGGGAGAAGCGGAGAGAAATTTTCTCATGAAAAAGATCGAAGCGATCATAAAGCCTTTCAAGCTTGATGAAGTTAAGGAGGCCCTCCAGGAAGTCGGCCTGCAGGGAATAACTGTCACCGAAGCAAAGGGTTTTGGACGCCAAAAGGGCCACACCGAACTCTATCGTGGCGCGGAATATGTTGTTGATTTTCTGCCGAAGGTGAAAGTCGAAGTGGTTTTGGCGGACGAGAATGCAGAGGCTGTGATCGAAGCCATCCGCAATGCGGCCCAGACCGGTCGAATCGGAGACGGGAAGATCTTTGTGTCCAACATCGAAGAGGTCATACGCATTCGCACTGGCGAAACCGGCATCGACGCCATCTAGTTCGTCCGGCTTCAGAAAGCCCGGACACCCTCGTCATCTCAAGGAGGACTTTCGAAAAATGACGACTGCAAATGACATCCTCAAGCAGATCAAGGACAACGACGTCAAGTTCGTGGATTTGCGCTTCACCGATCCAAAGGGCAAGCTGCAGCACGTAACCATGGACATTTCCTGCGTTGACGAGGACATGTTCGCTGACGGCGTCATGTTCGACGGTTCATCGATCGGCGGCTGGAAGGCCATCAACGAATCCGACATGGTTCTGATGCCCGATCCGGCAACGGTTCACATGGACCCGTTCTTCGCCCAGTCGACCATGGTCATCGTCTGCGACATTCTGGATCCGGTTTCCGGCGAAGCCTATAACCGCGACCCGCGCGGCATTGCCAAGAAGGCGGAAGCCTATCTCAAGGCATCCGGCATCGGCGATACCGTCTTCGTTGGACCTGAGCCAGAGTTCTTCGTCTTCGACGACGTGAAGTACAAGGCCGATCCCTACAACACGGGCTTCAAGCTCGACTCCTCCGAGCTGCCATCGAACGACGATACGGATTACGAAACCGGCAATCTCGGTCACCGTCCGCGCGTCAAGGGCGGCTATTTCCCGGTTCCGCCGATCGACAGCTGCCAGGACATGCGTTCTGAAATGCTGACCGTGTTGACCGAAATGGGCGTCACGGTTGAAAAGCAGCACCATGAGGTCGCGGCTGCCCAGCACGAACTCGGCGTCAAGTTTGACACGCTGGTGCGCAACGCCGACAAGATCCAGATCTACAAATATGTCGTGCACCAGGTCGCCAATGCCTATGGCAAGACGGCAACTTTCATGCCGAAGCCGATCTTTGGCGATAACGGCTCGGGCATGCACGTGCATCAGTCGATCTGGAAGGATGGCAAGCCGACCTTCGCCGGCGACGAATATGCCGGTCTGTCGGAATCCTGCCTGTTTTATATTGGCGGCATCATCAGGCATGCCAAGGCGATCAACGCCTTCACCAACCCGACGACGAATTCCTACAAGCGTCTGGTTCCAGGGTATGAAGCGCCGGTACTGCTCGCCTATTCGGCACGCAACCGCTCGGCCTCCTGCCGCATTCCCTTCGGCACAGGTCCGAAATCGAAGCGTGTCGAAGTCCGTTTCCCGGACCCGCTGGCAAACCCGTACCTCGCCTTCGCCGCGATGCTGATGGCCGGCCTCGACGGCATCAAGAACAAGATTCATCCCGGCAAGGCCATGGACAAGGATCTTTACGACCTGCCGCCCAAGGAACTGAAGAAGATTCCGACGGTCTGCGGCTCATTGCGGGAAGCACTGGAGAGCCTTGACAGGGACCGCAAGTTCCTGACAGCCGGCGGCGTTTTCGACGACGACCAGATCGATGCTTACATCGAACTGAAAATGGTCGAAGTGATGCGCTACGAGATGACGCCGCACCCGGTCGAGTTCGACATGTATTACTCGGCATAGACATCAAACAGAACGTATCTGTCATCACTCGCATAGTAAAAAGCCGGCGTCTGGCACGCCGGCTTTTTCGTTGTCATGGCTGATGTGGACTGGCGGCCTAGTTCTTCTTCAGCCGCTGCTTCAGGAGATTGAGATATTCCTCGTTTCCATCCTGCCTGCTGGCCTGTGGCCGACGCGGGCGCCTTGCAGGCTGGCTTGTAGTCGAGCGCCATGCCGGCCTTGACGCAGACACCGACCTGCCAGCCCGGCGGTAATGCCGTCAGATCGACATCCTTCCATTTCGGATGTCCGGATTGCTGCAGCTTGTCCAGATTATTGAGAATGAGATTCGAGAAATCCGACACGGCCTTGCAGCTTTCCCGCTGATAGGCGTTGCGTTTGACGTCGTAGTCATAGGTCATCATGACGGCCTTCACGGCGATCAGGTCGACCGGTTGCGTCTGGAAATCATATATGCCGGCATCGATCCGGGATGCCGTATAGGTGGCAAGCAGCGGCGCATCGGCGATCGGCAGGAGATGAAAGCGGGCGCCGTCGATTTTGTTGTCCTTGAAGAGGGAAGCAGGTGCTCCCGCAACATAGAAGAAGGCATCGATCTCGCCGGCAAGCAGTTTGGGCAGCGCCGCATCCGGATTGAGCGGTACGCGCGCGCCGGTCTTCACCTGAAGGATATCCAGAATGAGCGACGATGTGAGAAAGGTGCCGCTGTCCTTGACGCCGACGGCCACCGTCTTGCCTTCAAGGCCCTTCATGTCCTTGATGTCGGAACGCGCGAGGACATGAACCTCCTCGTTGTAGAGCGGAAACATGATCTTGACGCCGCGCACGGCCTGCTGCACCTCTGGATCGTTGGCCTCGAAGGTCTTCAGATATTCGAGTACGTCGCTCTGAACGATGCCGAACTGGGTGTTACGGCGGTTGCGAACGCCGACGAAGTTCTCGAGCGACCCCGCCGAGGGCTGGACAGTGAGGCTTATGCCGCAGGCTTTGCCCAGGTCAGCGACGTTGCGCCCGATCTGGATATAGGTGCCCTGCGGTCCGCCGGTCATGATGTTTCTCTCGAACTCGGCCGCAGCGGCCGGCTGAGATGCGAGTATAATTGTCAGGAATGCGGCAATCCGGGCCAATCCAGCCATCTTCTTCTCCCCAGGATCGCCTCTTCAGCAATCGCTTTTGAAATCGCGCATGAGATTGCGCATCAGCACGAGCGGCACCTTGTCGAACACGGTTTCCAGCGCGTCGGTCACGCACGCACCGGCGACGAGTTCATCCTTCAGGCGTTCCGTGCTCGCCTCGTCCAGCAAACCGAGGCCGCGTGTTCCACTGACGATTGTCTCGACGAGCGCGCTGTCGCGTGGCTTCACCGCGGCATTGGAGGTTTCTACGGTGTTCTGCGGTACTTTGGCCTTCGCCTCGCCGCTGGTTTCGCCGTCTACCGGATCGGCCGACGCCGGTCGTCGGGCAAGCTCTTTTTCGAGCGCAGCCGTTTTTCGGCGCTCCTCCGACAGGCTTCGTTCAAGAGCCTGGATCTGGGAATCACGGGCGAGATCGAGGGCCGATTTGAAGGTCGGCGGCTTTTTTTCCTGCTCCGCGGTGCGGGACTCCAGCGCCTTTCGCGCGGAAACCGTATCCGCTTGTGCACGCTCGAGGGCGGAGCGGAGGCTGGCGGCTTCGGTCGTGAGCTTCGATGCCTGTGCGGCCAGTTGCTCCATCGCCCTGGTGCGGTCCGAAGCCTGCTGGACGGCGTCTGCACTTTCCTTCTTCGCCGTCGAAAGCTGCTGGCTCAGCCCGTCGATCGTCTCTCTGAAACCGGTGGCGGCCGATTCTGCTGCTTTTTGTTCCACAGCAAGGCGCTTTTCGAGCACGGAAATATCGGCGTCGCGCTTGTCGAGAAGCCGGTTGAGCTTCGGTATCTCGTTTAACGTGAGGTTGGCATAGTCCTTTTCGAGTTCACCCGCCCAGTTTCCGGAATTCTTGCGGAAGCTTTCAAGATCTCCAACCGCTTTTTCCCGTTCGGCCGTCACGCGAGCCAGTTCCGCAGACAAGGCCTGGGTGCGCGACCCAAGTGCCGATATTTCAGTCTGCAGACTTTGACGAATATACCAGAAGTAACCGCCGGAGCCGATCAAAGCGAGGCACAGAAAGGCAGGAAGCACGATGCCAAATCCGCTTGAACCGCCTCGCGTCACCTGATTGTTCCGACCCCATTGGTTCGTCATGGCTCAATTGTCCAAAAGATTACCTGTTCCAATGAGGTACGATGATTTCACGGACGTGGCAAGCAAGGGCGGCGTGTCGTTCCAAGCGATCGTGGTACGGCTTGGCACGATCCTTGCTCTTGATGTTTGGCCGGTAGTACCCACATAATCAGGCGAAAGGAACCTAGCATGATCAAACAGAGAGACGCTAAATTTCAGATTGGTCAGGTCGTTCGCCATCGCGTGTTTCCATTCCGCGGCGTCATTTTCGATGTCGATCCGGAATATGCAAACACCGAGGAATGGTGGGCCGCTATCCCTGCTGACGTTCGCCCGAGCAAGGACCAGCCATTCTATCATCTGCTTGCCGAAAATGAGGATACTGAATATGTCGCCTATGTTTCGGAGCAGAACCTGGTCACGGACGAAAGCGGCCAGCCGGTTCGGCACTCGCAGGTGAACGCCTTCTTCGACCCTAAGGACACCGGATTGTACAAGCCCAAAGCTGTTGTTCAGCACTGACGGCGATGTACGCAGGTTAAAACCGTAGAGGAACGCAAAAAGCCCGGGTTTTCATGCCCGGGCTTTGTTATTATGGGTTGGTCTCGCGATCAGTTCTGTTTTGCAGCCTTCTGAGCTTCTTCAAGCTTCTTGCGGGCATCTTCCGCCTTCTTCTGCATTTCTTCCTGCAGCAGACGCTGGCGCTCTTCGAGTTTGGACTGCTCGATCGGCTCTCCATCGAAGACGCCGG
This sequence comes from Pararhizobium gei, assembly GCF_029223885.1. Lineage (NCBI taxonomy): Bacteria > Pseudomonadati > Pseudomonadota > Alphaproteobacteria > Hyphomicrobiales > Rhizobiaceae > Pararhizobium > Pararhizobium gei. Next base: position 2,349,399 of record NZ_CP119409.1, read on the forward strand.
TAAAGCCGGACAGCGAAATCTTGATCGGGTTCGGCGCGCGCTGGAAGTTGACGGATGTAAAGATTACCTCACCGCCCTTTTTCAGGCTGGCCAGAACGCCGTCGCTGAGGGGTACTTCGGCAATGCATTTGTCAGGCATGCAGATGGCGTAGTCCAGCCTTGATGGCTTGCCGCCGTCGATCTGCATCTGGATACCCGGCGGAATGAGACGCGCGGCTGGAACGGAAACCTGCAGCGCCTTGCGGTTGACCTTGCCCTGCACATTGATGAGACCAACAGCCGTGATCAGCTGTCCGTTGCCGGCGGTCAGCAAATTCTGAACGATGCAGACGTCATTGTCTTCCTGCTTGGTGCAGATCTTGAACCAGCCCTGCGGAGGACGTCCGCCAGGTGCCTGCTGCGCCAGGGCGGCAACCGGCATCGCAGCAACGGCAACTGCGCCGGCAATCGCCGACAGAGTGGCTTTTTTGGTGAAATGCGACTTGAAGATCATAACCTTATCCGTCTCCTGAATTCCGGTGCCTGAGCGAATACGGGTCGCTCGTCCTTTATGGTCAGTTGCCCGCTCTCCTGTTTGGCAAATAAGGCAATTGCATGACCCCCGTCTGTGCAGCACCTGTTACAGCGCGCAGCCGCGGATATCCAGTCTCCTGCTGATTTTTTTCAACGCACAAGCGGGTGCGACGATTTTATAGAAGTATCTTCCAGTTGGAAAAGCCCGTCAACGTGCTAGTTTGCCGTGATTCACTTCGATATGGCATGAGGAGGCGGGTTTGCGCGCACTGTTCCTGGGTTTGATTTCGTTGCTCGCAATTCTCGGTTCCCAGGCGCCGGTGATGGCGGACCCTGTCCACGGTATTGCCATGCACGGGCAGCCTGCCCTGCCCGCAGGTTTCAAGAGCTTTCCCTATGTCAATCCGGAGGTGAAAAAGGGCGGACGCGTCGCCTATGGCGTCGTCGGCACTTTCGACAATCTCAATCCCTTTATTCTCAAAAGCATGCGGACCACGGCGCGTGGCATGCTTGATCCGGAATACGGCAATCTCGTCTACGATTCGCTGATGCAGCGGTCTCGGGACGAGGCATTTTCGCTCTACGGGCTTCTTGCCGAAACGGTGGAATGGGACGAGGACCGGACCTTCATCCAGTTCAATCTCAACCCGAAGGCGAAGTGGGCGGACGGCCAGCCCGTGACACCCGAAGACGTTATCTTCACCTTCGAGATCTTTCGTGACAAGGGGCGCGTACCATTCAGCACGCGCCTTGCGAAAGTCGACAAGATGGAGAAGGTTGGCGAGCGCAGTGTGCGCTTCACCTTTAACGACAAGGCCGACCGCGAATTCCCCCTGCTGATCGCCATGACGCCGATCCTGCCGAAACATGCCACCGATGTCGCAACCTTCGACCAGACGACGTTGAAGCTTCCCCTCGGGTCCGGGCCGTACCGGGTCAAGGATGTGAAACCCGGCGAGCGGATCGTTTATCAGCGCAATCCGGATTACTGGGCGAAAGACCTTCCCTCGAAGGTGGGTTTCGACAATTACGACGAGATTTCCGTCGAGTATTTCCTTCAGGATAATTCGCTGTTCGAGGCGTTCAAGAAGGGCGAGGTCGACATCTATCCTGAGGGCAGCCCGACCAAATGGACACGCAGCTACGATTTTCCGGCAGTCCAGTCCGGCAACGTGATCAAGGATACGTTCGCGCCGAAGCTGCCCTCCGGCATGTTCGGGTTCGTGTTCAACACCCGCCGCCCGATGTTCGAAAACGTCAAGCTGCGTCAAGGGCTCGCCCTGATTTTCGATTTCGAATGGGTGAACAAGAACCTGTTCGATGGCGCCTATACGCGCACCCAGAGCTTCTGGCAGAACTCCGCCCTCTCCTATCTCGGCGTTGCTGCTGATGATCGCGAACTGGGGCTTCTTGGCAATATTCGCAACCGGATCAACCCATCGGTACTTGACGGATCCTACAGGCTCCCGGTGACCGACGCCTCGGGTCGCGACCGAAACGTGCTGCGCGAAGCTGTCACCCTGTTGCGGGAAGCTGGCTACAGCATCAAGAACGGCAAGATGGTCAATGAGCGCGGCGAGACGCTCGCCTTCGAAATCATGACGCAGAACGAAGGCCAGGAAAAACTGGCACTCGCCTATCAGCGCTTCCTGGTCGCTCTCGGCATCACCGCCTCGGTCAGAACGGTTGACGATTCCCAATATCAACAGCGCAGCCAGACCTTTGACTACGATGTCATTGTCAAATCTTTCCCCTCGTCCCTGTCGCCGGGGATCGAGCAGCTCTCCTATTGGAGTGCACAGTCACGCGACCAGCCGGGAAGTTCGAATTTCGCCGGCGTCGCCGATCCGGATGTCGATACGCTGATCGGCAATATCCTGAAAGCCGTCAATGTCGAGGATTTCACCGCTGCGGTGCGGGCGCATGACCGCCTGCTGGTGTCGAATTTCTATGTCGTTCCGCTCTACCATGTCCCCAACCAGTGGGTGGCGCGAAAGAAGCATATCGGCCGGCCGCAGGCTGTGGCGCTCTATGGTTACCAGCTCGGCACCTGGTGGGACCAGACAGTCCAGTGACTGTCAGGCCAACCCACAGCGTTTGTGGTTGGGAAGAGCCCGAGTGCGCCCGGGTGCGCTCGTCAGCATATGATTTTTATTAGAATGCAGGGTCTACAAGCATGGAAACCGTAGTCGTTGATGTTGTGTCGGATGTCGTTTGCCCCTGGTGCTATCTCGGCAAGGCGCGGCTGGATCAGGCCATCGCGGCTGTGGCCGGCGATGTTGATGTGGTGGTGACCTGGCGTCCATATCAGCTTAATCCTGATCTTCCCCCCGAAGGCGTCGATCACAAGGCGCATCTGGCCGCCAAGCTCGGCGGGCAAGCCGCTGTTGAGCGGGCTCATGAGATGTTGACCGGTCTCGGTCGCGAAGCAGGCATCGCATTTGATTTCGATGCCGTGAAGATAAGCCCCAATACTCTGGACGCACACCGGTTGATCCGCTGGGCGCTGACGGAAGGTGCGGACGCCCAGAACAGTGTTGCCACGCTTTTGTTCAAGGCGAATTTCGAAGAAGGCCGCAATGTCGGCGATCCCGAGGTGCTGCTGGATATCGCACAGGCTGCGGGCATGGAGAGACCGGTCATCGCCGCTCTGCTCGCCTCCGACGCGGACAAGGACGATGTCAGTCGAGAAATCGACATGGCGCGCGGCATGGGCGTGACGGGCGTCCCCTGCTTTATCATGGACGGCAAATACGCCGTCATGGGCGCCCAGTCCGTCGAAGTGCTGACGGATGCCCTGCGCGATATCGCCAGCATGAAAGACGCCTCCCAGATCAACTGAGCCAAGGCCGGCCGGCGACAACGGGCATCACCTGCGCCGCCGCTGAAACGATACGCAGTTTGCGCGTCTGTCAGGTGGCCTTCGCCAGCTCCGCAAGCTGGGTCATCAGGATCGCGGCCCCTGCCAGTCGTTTCTCCGGAACGGGCAGGTCGCGTTGGAAAAAGATGCTGTGATCGGCGCGGATCTTCGCCATGGTGCCCTGTTTGGCTATATAGCCGACGAGCGCTCCTGGGTTCGGAAATTCACGGTTGCGGAACTGCACGACGACACCCTTCGGACCGGCGTCGAGCTTCTCTACATTGGCTATCCTGCAGAGCGATTTTATATAGACGATCTTCAGGAGATGCTGGACCTCCAGCGGCAACGGCCCGAAACGATCAATGAGTTCCGCACCGAACGCATCGATGTCTGGCAGTTCGGTGATTTCGCCAAGGCGGCGATAAAGGCCAAGGCGCAGATGCAGATCCGGCACATAGTCGTCCGGGATCATCACCGGCGTGCCCACCGAGATCTGCGGCGACCAGCCCGTGTCGATGATTTCTTCCTCGCCCTTCAGCTCGGCGACGGCCTCTTCCAGCATCTGCTGATACAGTTCGAAGCCCACCTCCTTGATATGGCCGGATTGCTCGTCCCCCAGCAGGTTGCCGGCGCCGCGGATATCGAGGTCATGGCTTGCCAGCTGGAAGCCCGCGCCGAGCGTGTCGAGGGACTGCAGCACCTTCAGGCGCCGCTCGGCCTGGCCGGTCAGCTTGCGGTTGACCGGCAGCGTGAACAGCGCGAAAGCGCGAACCTTGGAGCGACCCACGCGCCCTCTCAACTGGTAAAGCTGGGCAAGGCCGAACATGTCGGCGCGGTGGACAATCAGCGTGTTGGCCGTCGGCACATCCAGCCCGGATTCAACGATGGTCGTCGACAGGAGGACGTCATAGCGGCCCTCATAGAAGGCGTTCATGATATCTTCCAGCTCGGTCGCTGGCATCTGGCCATGGGCAACGGCGACCTTCAGCTCGGGAACGTCAGATTTCAGGAAGTCATGAATATCCGACAGATCGCTGAGGCGCGGGCAGACGTAAAAGCTCTGGCCACCGCGATAATGCTCACGCATCAGCGTCTCGCGGATAACCAGAGCGTCGAACGGCGAGATGAAGGTGCGCACCGCCATGCGATCGACCGGCGGCGTGGTGATCAACGAGAGTTCCCGCACCCCGGTCAGGGCCAGTTGTAATGTTCTGGGGATAGGCGTGGCCGAGAGCGTCAGGACGTGCACGTCCGATTTAAGCTCCTTCAGCCGTTCCTTGTGCTTGACGCCGAAATGCTGCTCCTCGTCGATGATCAGCAGGCCGAGATTGGCGAAGTTGATCGTTGTGCCGAGCAGCGCATGGGTTCCGACGACGATGTCGGTCTTGCCTTCGGCCACTTCCTTCTTCGTCAGCGCCAGTTCCTTCGAGCCGACCAGACGCGACGCCTGGGCGATCCGGATGGGAAGGCCGCGAAACCGTTCGGAGAAGGATTTGAAATGCTGGCGGGCAAGCAGGGTCGTGGGCACGACGACCGCCACCTGCACCCCGTTCATCGCGGCGATGAAGGCCGCGCGCAAGGCAACTTCGGTCTTGCCGAAGCCGACGTCGCCACAGACCAGCCGATCCATCGGACGACCGGCGCCAAGATCGTCGCGGACGGCCTCGATCGAGGTCATCTGGTCTTCGGTTTCATCGTAGGGGAAACGCGCCGCAAACTCGTCGTAAAGCCCGTCCGGCGTCGATAGCACCGGCGCATGGCGCGTCAGCCGTTCGGCGGCGATGCGGATCAGCCCTCCGGCCATGTCGAGAAGGCGCTTCTTCAGCTTCGCCTTGCGCGCCTGCCAGGCAACGCCGCCCAGCTTGTCGAGAACGGCATCGCTGCCCTCCGCGCCGTAGCGCGACAGAAGATCGATGTTTTCCACCGGCAGGAAAAGCTTGGCATCGCCGGCATAGACGAGTTCGAGGCAGGCATGCGGCGCACCCGCCGCCTCGATCGTGCGCAGGCCGACGAAGCGGCCGATGCCGTGCTCGGCATGGACGACGATACTGCCTTCGTCGAGACCCGCGACCTCGGCGATGAAATCCGCCCCGCGCTTCCGGCGCTTGGATCGGCGCACCATGCGGTCGCCGAGAATGTCCTGCTCGCCGATGACGACGAGATTGCCCGTCTCGAAGCCGCTCTCGAGGCTGAGTACGGCCGATGCCGCCTCACCGGGCTTTAACCCGGCGACCTCGGACAGCCTGTCGACCGGCTTGATGTTGCCCAGTCCATGTTCGGCCATCACCTGCAGGAGGCGATCGAGCGATCCTTCCGACCAGGCGGAGATCAAAACCTTGGCGCCCTTTGAGCGCCGGTCTGCAATATATTTCACGGCCTGGTCGAAGACGTTGACACGTTCGGCGTTACTGGTGCTTTCGGTCGCGTTTTTCGCCCACCGAACCCCCAGCCGCGCGTCGATCGTGACTACCTGCCGCGCTTCGCCCTCATGCTCGCTGAAGGGCGAGAGCCGGACAGCGTTGCGCGATGCAAGGACCGCATTGAAGGCATCCGTATCGAGGTAGAGCTGGTTCGGGGGAACGGGCTTGTAAGGCGTCCCTTGCGACAACTGCGCCTTTGCCGGCATCGCGGAGGACTGGCGGGCCTCGTAGTAATCCTGGATAAGCTTGGCCCGCTCCGCGGCCGCCTCTCGAACGACGTGATCGGTGACAATCCTGAAGCCGGAGAGATAGTCGAACACCGTGTCGAGCCGGTCGTAGAACAGCGGCAGCCAATGTTCCATGCCGGCGTAGCGCCGTCCCTCGGATACCGCCTGATAGAGCGCGTCGTCGCGTGTCGCTGCTCCGAACATCGACAGATATTGCGTGCGGAAATGGCTGATCGTTTCCGGTGTCAGCGACACCTCGCTCATCGGGCTGAGATCGAGCGAGCGCGCCTGCCCGGTCGTGCGCTGACTTGCCGGATCGAAGTTGCGGATCGATTCCAGCGTATCCCCGAAGAAATCGAGCCTGACCGGCTCGCCGCTGCCGGGAACGAAGACATCGAGAATGCCGCCACGCACCGCAAATTCACCGACCTCGCGGACGGTCGCAACACGCTCGAACCCGTTGAGAGCCAGCCGCGATGCGATATCGTCCATGCGGATCGTGCTGCCGGGCCTCGCCGAGAAGGCAAGGCTTTCGATGATCTCCCGCGGAGCGCTTCTCTGCAGGGCCGCATTGACGGTGACCAGCACAATCGCGGGGTGCGGTTTCTTGGCATGGGCGATCAACCCGCCCAGCGTCGCAAGCCGGCGTGCCGAGGTATCGGCGCTCGGCGAGACCCGGTCATAGGGCAGGCAGTCCCAGCCGGGCAAAGTCAGGACGGGAATGTCGGGAGCCGCGAAACCGAGCATCTGCTCGATATCGGCGATGCGCTGACCATCGGACAGGATATAGGCGACGGGTCCGGTGGACCGCGCAAGCTCCGCGAGAATCAGTGGCTCGACGCCGGCAGGCACCGGCCCGATGGTGAGTTCGCGCGTCGCCCGCGACACCTTGTTGACGTCAAATCCGGAAATCATGACTGTACTTCTGTCCCGACGGCTGAAGCCGGATCGAAGTCCGGGCGATAGGAGGCAATCCGCGCAAAGAGATCTGTCTGATATCGGTCCGGCACGGGCCGCGAGCCGAGAATCCATTGCACCAGATCATTGTCCTCCTCGGCCATGATCGTCTCGAGCTCATCGAGATCCCCATCGTCGAGACCGGCGAGTTCGTGATCGGCGAACTGGCCGAAAACCAGGTCCATCTCCCGAATGCCGCGATGCCAGGCGCGAAAAAGAATGCGCCGGCGGCGCGGATCGAGATCGGCGCTGGTGCGGGTGATGCCTGTCATCGAAACGTCCTTCCTGGCACCGCCTTGTTGCAGGCGGCGCGGTATCGTCGCTCTATAAACACTGAAAAGAGGATTGTCAGCCTTGCCAAAGGGCTAATCCTTGTTTCAGTCTCTCTCCATGCGCCCAGCCATACTCGATCCCCTTTTCGCTCCCCTGAACACGCTCAGCGGCATCGGCCCGAAGGCGGGCGATCTGTATGCTCGCCTGTTCGGGCGCGAAAGCATCGACGATTGCCGGGTGATCGACCTTGTCTTCCATGCGCCGCACTCGCTGATCGACCGGCGCCACCAGCCGGGCATCGCACGGGCGCCGCAGGGTTCCATCGTGACGATCACCGGCCGGGTGGACCGGCACCAGCCGGCACCGCCGCGAACCAGCCAGCCCTACCGGGTGTTTCTGCATGACGATACCGGAGAACTGGCGCTGACTTTCTTTCGCGTCAAGGGAAACTGGCTGGAAAAAGCTCTGCCGGTGAACGACACCGTAACGGTAAGCGGCAAGGTCGATTGGTTCAACGGCCGGCCCTCCATGGTGCATCCCGACTATATGGTGCGTGCGGCGGAGGCGGAAAACCTGCCGCTGGTCGAGCCCGTGTATCCCCTGACTGCCGGACTTTCGGCACGCATCCTCAGAAAATCGATCGAGGCGGCCCTGCCGCGCCTGCCGGATTTCCCGGAATGGATCGATGAAGCTCTGATGCTGAAGCAGGGTTTCGCAAGTGCCCGCGACTGTTTCCTGGCGCTTCACGAGCCCCGCGACGAGATGGACATCGATTCCCAGGCCCCCTCCCGCCGGCGGCTCGCCTATGACGAATTCCTGGCCGGCCAGCTTTCGCTGTCGCTTGTGCGGCAGCGGTTGCGGAAAGTGGCAGGTATCCCCGTCCATGCGACGGGCAGGTTAAGCGGACCTGTACTCGACGGTTTGCCCTTCTCCCTGACGCAGAGCCAGACGACAGCCATTGCAGATGTCCTCAAGGACATGGCCGGAGAGGAGCGCATGCTCCGCCTGCTGCAGGGTGACGTCGGCTCCGGCAAGACAGCCGTGGCCCTGATGACGATGCTGGCAGCCGTCGAGGCGGGCGGTCAGGCGGTCTTGATGGCGCCCACCGAAATCCTAGCGCGCCAGCACTTCGCGACGCTGTCCAGGATGGCGGCTCCCGCCGGCGTGACCATCGACGTCCTGACCGGGCGCACCAAGGGGCGTGAGCGGGAAGCCATTCTGGAGCGCATCGCCTCGGGCGAGACGCGGATCGTCATCGGCACCCATGCCTTGTTCCAGGACACGGTGATGTACAGCAACCTGCTTCTGGCCGTGGTTGACGAGCAGCATCGCTTCGGCGTCCATCAACGCCTGCGGCTGACCGCGAAGGGGATCTCGCCGCACATGCTCGTCATGACGGCGACGCCGATCCCGCGAACGCTGGTTCTGGCAGCCTTCGGCGACATGGATGTGTCCAAACTCACTGAAAAGCCGGCGGGCCGCAAGCCGATCCAGACGGTGACCGTCCCCACGGAACGAACCGGTGACATTGTCGAGCGACTGCACGGAGCGCTTGCCGAGGGCAAGAAGGCCTACTGGATCTGTCCGCTGGTCGAGGAATCCGAATCCTCCGATCTGATGTCCGCCGACGAACGGTACCAGACGCTGAAGAGCAGGCTCGGCGACCGGGTTGGACTGGTGCACGGACGGATGAACGGCGCGGAAAAAGATGCCGTGATGCTGGCCTTCAAGGCCGGCGACATCCGCCTTCTCGTGGCGACAACCGTCGTCGAGGTCGGCGTTGACGTGCCCGACGCGACGATCATGGTGATTGAGCATGCCGAGCGCTTCGGCCTTGCCCAGCTTCACCAGTTGAGAGGACGTGTCGGGCGCGGCGAGGAAGCCTCTACCTGCATCCTGCTCTACAAGGGGCCGCTCAGCGAAAACGGCCGGGCCCGGCTGTCGATCCTGCGGGAAACCGAGGACGGCTTTCTGATCGCCGAGGAGGATCTGAAACTGCGCGGCGAAGGCGAACTTCTCGGCACGCGCCAGTCCGGCACTCCCGGTTTCCGGATTGCCAGCCTGGAGGCTCATGCGGACCTTTTGGAAATTGCCCGCAAGGATGCGGCCTATATCATCGAACGGGATCCGGAGCTGACATCGGAACGGGGCACTGCACTGCGCACCTTGCTCTATCTTTACCGCCGGGACGAAGCGATCCGCTTTCTCAGGGCCGGCTGAACATTTTTCCACGCTTTGCAGTGGTCGTGATGGTGTCTGTCGGTACAGGCAGCGCGCCGGAAAAATAGTCGGGTGCGACGAGGCCGCCGGAGAGGAGCAGTTTGGCGGCGTCCTCGGAACTCATATCCAGCGGAACGATTTTTTCCCGCGGTACGAAGATGAGAAACCCTGCTGTCGGCACCGGCGTGGGCGGCAGGAAAACCGCCACCATATCCAGCCCCCGGTCCTGAAATTTGACAGCAATTTCGCCCTTGGCATCTGTCGCGATGAAGACCAGAGCCCAAAGGCCGGCGCTGGGATATTCAATCAGCCCGGCTTTCTTGAAGGAGTTGGACTGATCCTGAAGCACGGTTTGAAAAATCTGCTTCAAGCCCTTGTAAATAGGACGAACAAGGGGCGTACGGACCAACAGCGATTCGCCGAAGCCGACAATGCTCCGGCCGATAAGGTTGGCGGCGAAAAAGCCGACAAGCGTGATCAACAGCAGAGCGGTGAGCAGGCCGAAGCCGGGCACGGGATAGGGAAGGAAATTATCGGGATTGTAGCGAAAGGGCAGATAGGGTTTCACCCAGCTATCGGCCCAGAGAATGAAAGACCATGTGATCCATGCGGTGATCGCCAGCGGTGCGCAGATAATCAGGCCGGTGAGGAAGTAGTTCCGCAACCGCGTCGCCAGAAATCCCCGTGCAGGCTTGTCCGTCATGCCGATCCATTCACCCGTCTGCGCCGCCGTAGAAAGCCGCGTGATACGTCACCATGCCGGAGGCATGATTGAAGGACAAGGGCTGCGCCAGAAAATATTGCGGCGCACAATCGGCAAGCACCAGCCGTGGGTCGCTTTTGAAACCGAACTTTCCGTAATAATTGGGATCACCCATCACGACGCACCCTGCCGCGCCCTGCCTGCTTAAGTCCCGCAATCCGGCCTCGACCAGCATCCGGCCAAAACCTTGGCGCTGATGTGAGGGCAGGACGGACAAAGGTCCGAGCCCGAACCAATCTTTTGTCCCGTCCGATATCAGCACAGGCGAAAACGCCACATGGCCAACCACGGCCCCAGCGGCCTCCGCGATAAGCGAGAGGCTGAGTCCGCCGCTGTCGCGCAGCCGGTCCATGATCAGGTGTTCGGTCTGGTCGCTATGCGGATGATCCCGGAACGCCTCCATCGTGACCCGGCGAATGGCGTCGGCATCCGCCGGCGTCTCCGGCCGGACGTTCACTCCACGGTCACCGACTTCGCCAGGTTGCGCGGTTGGTCGACATCCGTGCCCATGAAGACGGCGGTGTGATAGGCAAGCAATTGGATCGGCAGCGAGAATATCATTGGCGCGATGATCTCCGCGACATTCGGCAGCACGATCGTGGTCATCGTCTCGAGTTTCGAGGCCGCCGCACCCTTCTCATCGGTAATGAAGATGATGCGGCCGCCGCGGGCTGCGACTTCCTGCATGTTCGAGACGGTCTTTTCAAAAAAGCGGTCATGCGGCGCGATCACGATTACCGGCATGTTTTCGTCAATCAATGCGATAGGCCCATGCTTCAATTCGCCCGCGGCATAGCCTTCTGCGTGAATGTAGGAGATTTCCTTCAGCTTCAGCGCGCCTTCCATGGCGAGTGGATAGCTCGTGCCGCGGCCGAGATAGAGCACATCCTTGCACTTCGACAGCTCGCGCGCCAGGCTCTCCATTGCCGGCTGGATGCTGTTCAGCACCTTGCTCATGATGCGCGGCATTTCCACGAGATGGCGAACCAGTTCCTTTTCCTCGTCTTCCGACACGGTTCCACGGGCGCGGCCGGCGCCGATCGCAAGCGCCGCAAGGACAGACAATTGACAGGTGAAGGCCTTGGTCGAGGCGACCCCTATCTCGGGGCCTGCGAGAATCGGAAAGACCGCATCCGATTCCCGGGCAATGGTGGACTCCTTCACATTGACCACGGCGCCGATCTTAAGGCCCGCGTCCTTGCAATACCGCAGGCACGCCAGTGTGTCGGCCGTCTCGCCGGACTGGGAGATGAACAACGCCGCCGACTGCGAAGACAGCGGAATTTCGCGGTATCGGAATTCCGACGCCACATCGATTTCCACCGGCAGGCGGGCATAGCGCTCGAACCAGTATTTGCCGATGAGGCCCGCCAGATACGCAGTTCCGCAGGCGGAGATCGCAAGGCTCGGCACTTTGGCGAAATCGATCGCAGAGGACTGCGCGGTCACTTTGTTTTCGATAAAATCCACATAATGGCCGAGTGCATGGGAAATCACCTCCGGCTGCTCGTAGATTTCCTTTTCCATGAAGTGGCGGTGATTGCCCTTGTCGACCATGTAGGCAGCCGCGACCGACACTTGCCGGGGGCGTTCCACCGCCTTGCCTTTATGATCGAGAATCTCGACCCCGTCCGGCGTCAGCACCGCCCAGTCGCCATCGATCAGATAGGTGATCTCGTTGGTGAAGGGCGACAGGGCAATGGCGTCCGAGCCGAGATACATCTCGCCTTTACCGAAGCCGACCGCCAGCGGCGGTCCACTGCGGGCTGCCATGATCATGTTCGGCGCGTCGTCGAAGATCACGGCAAGCGCATAGGCGCCGGTCACACGGCCGAGCATCGCCTGCATGGCGTCCCGGTGGCCGAGCCCGCTCCGGACCAGCTTGGCCAGCAACTGTGCGACTACCTCGGTGTCCGTCTGCGTGGCGAAGCGGGCGCCGCCAGCAATGAGGTCGTCTTTCAGTTCCGAGAAATTCTCTATGATCCCGTTGTGGACGACCGCGACGCCGTCGGTAAAATGCGGATGGGCATTGTTTTCGGTCGGCGCGCCATGCGTCGCCCAGCGGGTATGGGCGATCCCGGTCTCGCCGGCGAGCGGTTCGCCGCGCAGCTTCGTTTCGAGATTGACCAGCTTTCCCTCGGCGCGGCGGCGGTCGAGAACACCGTCATGGATCGTTGCTACACCAGCGGAATCGTAACCGCGATATTCCAGACGCTTCAGCGCATCGACGAGGCGCTCCGAGACCGGCTGACGTCCAACGATGCCGACAATACCGCACATGGGTGTTCTTCTCCGCGATGGTTGCAAAAACAGCGCCGCAGGTCACGGAGCGCCGATGGATTTCAATGTCCGGGTGCCGCTTTTGGTATCGCAATTTCCGAGATGCGCAATCGGCTCCGGTTTCACTTTCCATGTCAGGTTTTAATCCCTGCCTAACGGTCTGTCTTTCTTGCCGCTTTTTCAGCTTGATATCGTTCCCGAAGCAGTTTGGCGCGCCCGGGCTTGACGTCCTGACGGGCGCGGCCGAAGGCCACGGCATCGGCCGGAACCTCCTCGGTAATCACGCTGCCGGAGGCGACCAGTGCGCCGTCGCCGATCGACACGGGCGCCACCAGCGAAGAATTGGACCCGATGAAGGCGTTCGCCCCGATATGGGTGACGTGCTTGTTGACCCCGTCATAGTTGCAAGTGATCGTGCCCGCGCCGATATTGGTGTTCTCACCGACGAAGGCATCGCCGATATAGGTGAGATGATTGACCTTGGCGCCGGCGCCGATTTCAGCTTTTTTGACCTCGCAGAAATTGCCGACCTTGGACCCCTCGCCCAGATTGGCGCCCGGCCGCAGCCGCGCAAACGGACCGACCGTCGCGTCAGTCGCAATCCGCGCGCCCTCGATATGCGAGAAGGCGTGGATGACGGCGCCGCTCTCGATGGAAACGCCCGGTCCGAAGACCACGTTCGGCTCGATCGTCACATCCTGCGCAATCTGTGTATCGAAAGCCAGAAACACCGTTTCCGGGGCAATCATCGATACGCCCGAGACCATCAGCTCATGACGACGGCGCTTCTGCCATTCGGCCTCGATCAGTGCGAGTTCGGCACGGTTGTTGCACCCCATCAGTTCGGCGGCAGGCGCTTCGACGGCGACGGCTTTTCCACCTTTGGCCCTCACAACCTCGACAATATCGGTCAGGTAATATTCGCCCTTGGCGTTCGCATTTCCGATATGACCTAAGAACTCAAGCGCCCTCGCGCCATTGATCGCCATCAGCCCGCCATTGCAATAGGTAATGCGCCGCTCCTCTGGCGTTGCGTCCTTCTCCTCGCGGATCGCCAGCAGTTCCCCGTTTTCGACGATCAGGCGCCCGTAACCGGTCGGCTCCGGGGTTTGGAAGCCGATGACGACGACGTCTTGCCCTTCGGCAAGCGCCTGCCGCGCAGCAAGCAAAGGCGCCGCCGTAATCAGCGGTGTATCGCCGAAAACGACGAGGATATCGTCATAGCCCCCTGCGATCGCCTCTCTTGCCGCAAGCACGGCGTGACCGGTTCCAAGCCGCTCGGTCTGCACGAAGGTGGAGATCTCAGCGCTGCCGCCTGCCGCTTCCGCAACTTTTTCGGCATCGCGGCCGACAACGAGCGCGACCGATGAAATTCCGGCATCGGCAAGGGAAGAAACCACATGCGCGATCATCGGCCGGCCGGCAACGGGGTGAAGCACCTTCGACATCGAGGATTTCATCCTCGTGCTTTCTCCCGCGGCCAGAATGATCGCCAGACAGCTTCGTGTCATGCCAGTCTCCTTTGTACGGCCTGCCTTGACAGGCGGCAGCCCGATTCCAGTCGCTACATAGCAGGAAGATATTGCGGGGAATATAATAGTGCGCGACCGGCGTTGTTAACGCAGAGAAAACTGGATCCTGTCATAAGCGACAGGCGACGCAACAGGATTTCCGGCGAGAACTGACATGACGCTTCAAGCAATCGAAACAGTTCCTGCCGAAACAGGCCCCAAGGAGCATCTGGTGTTTGCCCGCTCTCCTTTGATCCTGCTGTTCCTGGTCCTCCTGTGCCTGCCGCTGGCGCTTGCCGGAACCCTGGCAATGCCGGTGGGACCGATGTTCTGGGATCACTATATCTATCTCGATGCCGCCAATCGTATTTTCGATGGTCAAATCCCGTCGGTGGACTTCTTCGCGCCGGTGGGAGGGCTGGGCTACTATCTCTTCGCCGGCTGGCTCTATGTCTTTCCAAAAGGCCACCCGCTCCTCTTGTCGAGCTGGTCCCTGCTGGCGGTAACCGCGCCTTTGATGGCGCTGATCGTCTGGAATATCCGGAAAAGATCGGCTGCGCTTGCCTATGGCGTTCTGCTGCCGTTCCTGCTCTTTTCGGTTCTGCCGTTCAATACCGGCGATTTTTATCCCTATCCCGGCTCCGACGGCTTCGGCATCTACAACCGCCAGATTTGCCAGCTTCTCTATGTCCTTTCGGCGGCGCTCGTCTTCATGAGGGGATGGAAAACCTTGGCCGCAGTGACGGCCGTGGCCATGCTCGGGCTTTTCTTCACGAAGATCACCGGTGTGGCCGCGGGCACTATTCTGTGTCTGATGGCCTTCGTGGCGGGCCGGCTGAGTTTTCGCGCGGCAATCCTCGCCGGCCTGGGATTCCTGGCGTCGATCGCCCTCCTGGAAGGCAGCTCCGGCGCCGTTTCAGCCTATCTTTCGGATATCCTGTCCCTGCTCGCCATCAACGACAGCAGCCTCCTGCCCCGCCTGTTGCAGGCGGCATCTCTCAATTTCGGCATCGTGCTGTCCACGGTGCTTTTGGGCCTTTGGCTCTTTGTCATCGGCTTCGGCAGGTTTCGCGCTGACATGGTTGCCTTCATGGCGAAGCCCGGCTTCGGCCGGTTTGCTGATATCGCGGACCAGCCATTCATCTGGCTTGCTGCGTTCCTGATCGCCGGCCTCGTGTTCGAAAGCCAGAACACGGGCAGCCAGGCTTTCATTTTTCTCTGGCCGCTTCTCCTGGCCATCCTGCTCGAAAGCTACAGGCGATGCGGCGCGTCACGGCGGTTCGCGGCGATCCTTGTTCTGGCAATGGCCGCCTCCCTGCCGCCTGCAGTGGTCGTTGTACAGAAGGCGGCGCGCGCCTGGGTGGGGTCTCTCAGTTATCAGGCTCTCGAAAACCGCAACCTGAAAAATCTCGGCGCCGTTCGCGCCCGGGACATCGTAGAAATCCGCGCCGGGCGGCTAAGGTCCAACTATCTGCAGTACAGGGACACCTACCAGGCCCTGGCGACCGCGGGGGAACTGCCGTCTTTCCTGCTTTACAGCGACTTCGAGTTCCAGATTTTGCTTCTTCAGACCATGGATGAGGCGGTATCCGCCTTGTCGGCCTTCGAGGCTGCCAACAATGTCCGCTTCGAAACGGTGATGACGATCGACTTCACCAACCCATTCCCCTGGCTGATGGATCGTCATGCTCCCAAACATATAGCTATCGGGGCAGATCCTTATCGCGCGGTGCCTCCGGCAGACGCGGATGTCCGCGCATCCGTCGGCGCGGTCGATATCGCTCTTTATCCGACATGTCCGCCGACCACGGCACGCCAGGCGTTGCTCAATCTTTACGAACCGATCCTGGCGGCAGGCCATCGCCGCATCACGCTGACCCCCTGTTTCGATGCCTTCGTGCGCAAGGCGCTGGATCCGAAAACCTGAAATCTATCGCGACAGCCTGAGGCGGCTTTCCACCAGAAGCCCGCTTTCGTCGAGAATGGGATGGGCAACGGATACGATATGCGCGTTGATCCGCTTCAGGTCGCGAAGGATATCCAGATGCACCGAGCTTGTCTGAAGACTGTCGGCACGGCCGTCCCGCAGCCGTTCGAGATGCTGCTCCGACGACCGCTTCTCCATGTGCCGAACCTCCACCTTCACTTCCATCAGATGACGTGCCAGATCGGCGTCGCGGGTAACGAAGATTGTCTGGGCGATCCTCAGATTGTCGATCGTCAAAGCAAACAGCGTCATCAGCTCCTGATAGCCTTCGTCTGAAAATCTCAAGCCTTTTTCGATTTTCTTCCTGATCTGCCCGGCGAGGCTTTTCTCGATGATATCGCCCATATGTTCGAGATTGATCGCGTAGTCGATGACGACGATGGTTCGACGTCCCTGCTCGTCGCTCAAACCGTCACGTCCGAGCCGCGAGAGATAAACCTTAACCTCCTGCTGAAGCATATCGACCTGTCTTTCGGATTTGCCGATATCGTAGAGGTTCTTGAGGTTGTTCCCGTCGAAGGCCTTCATCGACGCGATCAGCATAGCCTCGATCAGATCGCCGACTCGCAAGACTTCCCGTGTTGCGCCGGACAGGGCGATGACCGGGGTCGATAAGGCGCGCGCATCGAGATAAAGGGGACCTGCTTCGTCCTTTGGATCATCGGCGATAAGCGTCTGCATGACGCCGGACAGCACGCCTGAAAAAGGCCAGGCGACGATTGCAAGAGCAATGTTGAACAGAAGATGCACATCGACCGGCAGTTTCTCAACGGGAAGGGTGAGCCATTGCAGAAAGGCTGCGGCCGGTTCGGCAGCCATGAGCGCGATCAGACAGCCGATTGCCCGAACGGCAAGATTGCCCGCGGTTACCCGGCGCGCCGATGCGGATGCAGACAGCGTCGCGACGAAGGGTGCGACGGCGCCGCCGAGATTGGCCCCGAGCACGAGCGCAATCGTGAGGCCGGACGAGAGCACGCCGGCGGTGGACAGCGACAGGATAAGAACCACCACGGCAAGACTGGAAGACGAAACGAACGCGAGACCCGCCGCAAACAGCAGCGCGACCGGCAGGGCACTGTCGAGCATCCCGAGAAACGCCGCC
Organism: Pararhizobium gei; assembly: GCF_029223885.1. Taxonomy (NCBI): domain Bacteria; kingdom Pseudomonadati; phylum Pseudomonadota; class Alphaproteobacteria; order Hyphomicrobiales; family Rhizobiaceae; genus Pararhizobium; species Pararhizobium gei. Next base: position 2,366,512 of record NZ_CP119409.1, read on the forward strand.
AGCGCCGGTGAATGCCGCATCGGTTCCGTCGCCAGACCGAGAAGATGCAGAGACAGAAGCATTAGCCCAATGCCCACGAGCGCTGTCCCGGCTGCCTGCTGCGCACTGGATCGTCCACCGCGATTGAGGGCAACGCCGGCCAGAATCGCCAGGGGCGAGAGCCACCCGATGCCGGCGGCGACGATCCACGCCGTCACCGCGGTTCCGACATTGGCGCCCAAAAGAACGATCTGCGCCATACGTGCGCGCACCAGCCCCTTCTCCACGAAAGACGCGATCATCAGTGCTGTCGCCGTCGAACTCTGAAGGGCGACCGTCGCAACGAAGCCGGCGGCAAACGAGCGAAACTGGTTGCTTGTCCCCTGCGCGAGCCCGGTTCGCAACCTGATGCCGAAAGCGCGGGTGGCTCCTTCCTTGACCTGCGACAACCCGAACAGAAGCAATGCCACTGCACCGGCGAGGTTGACCATGATGATTGTCGATTCCATGAAGACTCTCCGGCTCCGCCGCCGTTGATCGCCGGGGGACGATTCGATGCAGGCGGATGGGAACAGTACCAGTTTTTACCGTACCGACATTGAAGCAGGCGGCGATGGTGACAGATATTTTTCCGTTGCCGGCTAATGATTCCGACATGCACCGGTCTTTGTGCGCCATGGCGTCCGGAGCATGTCCCGCAATCGAAACCGAGGGTTCCGCACAGCGCAAGGGGATAGCGACATCGCTCGACCTTATCCGCAGGCCGGGCGCGGTTTTGGCTGTCTCTCCCCCTTCAATTCCCTATCGGTTTGCTCTAAGGAACGGAACCGGCCGCGTTCGCGGCCTCGAAATACGACGAGGTACGCAGTCCCATGCTTGAATTGCTGAGAAGAGGCTCCCAGACCTGGGTTGTCAAAGGCCTGATGGTTCTTCTTGTCCTGTCATTCGCTGTCTGGGGTGTCTCGGCATCTCTTGTCACCAGCACGGCCGACGCCGTGGTCACGGTCGGGGATGTGAAGGTCTCGCCGAGCGATTTCCGTCTGGCCTATGAACGTCAGATCGCCCAGCTGTCGCGACAGTTCGGCACGCGCCTCAGCCGCGACCAGGCCAAGGCAATCGGTGTCGAATCCCAAGTCTATTCACAGCTCGTAGCCGGTGCGACGCTCGATCAGCTTTCAAACGAGATGAATCTGGGCCTGTCGCAGGACCGGCTGGCGACGCTGATCAGCGAAGATCCTGCCTTTCACGGTTCGAACGGGCGGTTTGACCGCCTGCGGTTCTCGAGCGTGCTGAGAAATGCCGGCCTGCGCGAACAGGACTATATCGCCAATCGCAGCCAGGTGGCCATCCGCTCGCAGGTGGTGGAAGCCCTCTCGGATGGTTACGCCGCGCCGAAAATCCTGACCGAGGCGTTGAAGACCTATCGCAGCGAAACCCGTGCGATCGAGTATCTCCTGCTTTCCAATGCCAATATTGATCCGGTCAAGGCACCCTCCGACGAAGTGCTGACGCCTTGGTTCGAGAGCCGCAAGGCGGAATACCGCGCGCCGGAATTCCGAAAGATCAGCTATGTCAAGCTTGAGCCGTCCGACATTGCCACGCCTGCAAATGTCACCGACGAGGAAATCCGGGCCGAATACGACAAGCGCAAGGCGAGCTTTCTGACGCCGGAAACGCGCACGGTCGAACAGTTGGCCTTTGCTTCCAAAGCCGAAGCAGACGCTGCAGCGGCCAAAATCGCCTCGGGCGCCAGTTTCGACGAAATTGTCACCGCCTCGGGGAAAACTGCGACAGACGTTCTGCTCGGCGACTTCACGCGCGATCGCATGCCTGATCCGAAGCTCGCCGAGGCGGCCTTTGCGGTTGTCGCGGACGGCCAGACCACCCCGGTGGTCGAAGGTGCCTTCGGACCGGTCATTCTGCGCGTGACGAATATTAAACCTGAAGTCGTGCGCGGCCTCGACGAGGTCAAGGAAGAGCTGCGCCAGGACATCGCGCTCGGCAATGCCGCCAATGAGATCATGTCGATCCATGACAAGTTCGAGGATGCGCGCGTGACCGGCGGCTCGCTGGCGGAGGCGGCGACGCAGACCAATCTCAAGCGCGTGACCCTCGATGCCGTAGATGCCCGCGGCAACGATGCGACCGGCGAGGAAATCGTCGGCATTCCTGAGGCAAAAACCTTGCTCGAAGAGGCGTTCAAGGCCGATCCCGGCACCGAAACATTGCCGGTCAATCTCGGCCGTGATGGCTATGTCTGGTTCGAAGTGGAACAGGTCACGCCATCGCGCGACCGGACGCTCGACGAGGCCCGCGAAAAGGCTGTTGCCGACTGGACAGCGGAACAGCAGCGGACAGCTCTTTCCGCGAAGGCGGCGGAGTTGAAGGCCCGTGTCGAAAAAGGCGAGACCCTGGCCGCGATCGCGACAGACCTCGGCATCGCCGTCGAGACGAAAAGCGGATTACGCCGCTCGGCGGAAGATGCGTCTCTCAGCCCCCAGGCCGTGACCGCTGCGTTCAGCGGACCGAACGGCCTGATCGCCAGCGCGCCCGGCATCGGAGGCGAAGGGCAGATCCTGTTGAAAGTCACGGAGGTCGATACCAACGCTCCCGTCGATGCGCTCGACAGCGATGACCGCCAGATCGAAGCCATCGCCCAGGCGAGCGGCGACGATATTCTGGACGAGATGGTCAGCGAACTTCAGAAGAGCTACGGCGTGACGATCAATCAGCAGCTTGCCGAGCTCGCCTTGTCGCAACAACAGCAATAATTCGGGAGACGGGTTGGCATGCCGGATTTGAAGCCTTTCGTTGCCAAGGCGGCAGCGGGCGAAGCCCTCAACCGGGAGGACGCACGCGCCGCTTTCGAAATCATCATGTGCGGTGAAGCAACGCCCTCGCAGATCGGCGGTTTTCTCATGGCACTGCGTGTGCGGGGAGAAACAGTGGACGAGATCGTCGGCGCCGTCGAGGCGATGCGGGCTCGTATGCTGACCGTTGAGGCACCGGAAGAATCCATCGATATCGTCGGTACCGGCGGAGATGGCGCCGGTACCTATAATATATCGACGCTGGCGGCGCTCATTGTCGCTGGTGCAGGTGTGCCCGTCGCCAAGCATGGCAACCGCGCCTTGAGTTCCAAGTCGGGCACGGCAGACGCCCTCTCCTGCCTCGGCGTGAAGCTCGATATCGGCCCGGACGTCATTTCCCGCTGCATCACCGAGGCCGGCGTCGGCTTCATGTTTGCCCAGCAGCATCATTCGGCCATGCGTCATGTCGGCCCGACCCGGGTGGAGCTTGGCACGCGGACGATTTTCAACCTGCTCGGCCCCCTGTCCAATCCGGCCGGCGTCACCCGGCAGCTGGTCGGGGTTTTCGCACCGCAATGGGTCGTGCCCGTCGCAGAAGTGCTGCGCGATCTCGGCTCGAAAAGTGTCTGGGTCGTGCATGGCGAAGGCCTGGACGAAATCACCACGACCGGGACGACTCAGGTGGCAGCCCTGGAAAACGGCGCGATCCGCAATTTCGAACTGACGCCGACCGATTTCGGTCTCAAAACCGTTTCGCTGTCTTCTCTCAAAGGTGGTGACGGCGCCCATAATGCCATTGCGCTGAAGGGTGTTCTGGATGGGGACGAGACGCCCTACCGGGACATATCGCTTGCAAATGCTGCGGCCTCGATGGTGATTGCGGGACGTGCCGCAGATGTCGGCGAAGGCATGCTGCTTGCACGGCGGTCGCTGGCGAGCGGCGCGGCGAAGGCCGCGCTCGAACGGCTCGTCAGCGTGTCGAACGCGTCTTGAAGGAGGCTTTGATGGCTGACATCCTGCAGAAAATTGAAGTCTACAAGCGCGAGGAAATCGCTGCCGCGAAAGCACGCATCAGCCTTGCCGACCTGAAATCCATGGCGGCCGGTCAGGATGCACCGCGCGGATTTTTGAAGGCGCTGGAAAACAAGAAGGCCGAGGGGGCTTTTGGTCTTGTTGCCGAAATCAAGAAAGCGAGCCCGTCGAAGGGGCTGATCCGCCCCGATTTCGATCCACCGGCCCTTGCCAGGGCCTATGAAGACGGCGGCGCGGCCTGCCTTTCCGTGCTGACTGACGGCCCCAGTTTCCAGGGCGCGCCGGACTACCTGACGGTGGCGCGCAATGCCTGCACCCTTCCGGCGTTGCGCAAGGACTTCATGTTTGACACCTATCAGGTTCACGAAGCCCGTGCCTGGGGTGCTGACTGCATCCTGCTGATCATGGCGTCGCTCGACACGGACACAGCAAGGAAGCTGGAGGACGAAGCCTTCTCCCTTGGAATGGATGTTCTCATCGAAGTTCATGACGAAGCGGAGCTGGAGCGTGCACTCATGCTTGCCTCGCCGCTTATCGGCATCAACAATCGCAACCTGAAGACCTTCAAGGTCGATATCGCCTTGTCGGAAAAACTGGCGCCCCTTGTCCCGGCCGACCGCCTTCTGGTCGGAGAAAGCGGCATCTTCACCCATGAGGACTGTGCACGTCTCGCCAAAACCGGCATCTCGACGTTTCTCGTCGGTGAAAGCCTGATGCGGAAATCCGATGTTACGGCGGCAACCCGCCTGCTTCTGACGGGAGCGGACGCTCTGGCGGCGGAATGATGGCCAATCTCTCGCTCACCCATATCGGCGCCGGCGGCGAGGCGGACATGGTGGATGTCGGCGGCAAGGCCGAAAGCGAACGTGTCGCCAAGGCCGAAGGCTATGTCCGCATGCTGCCGGAAACACTGGATCTGGTCCTGCAGGGAAATGCGAAGAAGGGCGACGTGATCGCGACGGCGCGCCTTGCGGGGATCATGGCCGCCAAACAGACGGCAAATCTCATCCCGCTTTGCCATCCGCTGATGCTGACGAAGGTTTCGGTGGAGATCACGGCGGACGAAGCCCTGCCCGGGTTGCGCATTCAGGCGATGGCGAAGCTGGCGGGTCGCACCGGCGTCGAGATGGAGGCCCTGACGGCCGTCAGCATCGCCTGCCTGACAATCTACGACATGGCGAAAGCTGCGGACCGCGAGATGGAAATCGGCGGCATCCGGCTGGTGGCAAAATCCGGTGGACGCTCCGGCGACTATGTCCGGATGGAAGGAAGCGGCTGACATGGCGTTGCTTGCCGTTGCCGAAGCGCTTGAGCGGCTGCTGCGAACGGCACCGCGGGTCCGACGCGGGGAAATGGTCGGGCTGCATCAAGCAGATGGGCGCGTGCTGGCGGAGGACCTAGCAGCCCGGCTCACGCACCCGGCCTTCGACAATTCCGCGATGGACGGCTATGCCGGCATCCATGCCGATCTTGCGACGGAAGGTATCGAACTGACCGTCATCGGACAATCTGCTGCCGGCCGCGGCTTTTCCGGCCATGTCGGGCAAGGTCAGGTCGTCCGCATCTTTACCGGCGCTCCGGTTCCTGCAGGCGCCGACACGGTCATCATTCAGGAAGATATCGAAACCATCGGCGACGGCCGCATCCGCACCCATTTCGCACCTGCCAAGGGCCGCCATATCCGACCCAAGGGACAGGATTTTGCGACCGGTGATAGTCTGTTGCGCGCCGGAGATGTTCTGGATGCCGGCCGTTTGACGCTGGCTGCGGCCATGAATCACGGGGAACTCCCCGTTCATGCACGGCCGAGGATCGCGATCCTTGCGACAGGTGACGAATTGCTGGCGCCCGGCGGCCGGCCGGGTCCCGATCAGATCATCTCGTCGAATACATATGGCGTTGCCGCCATCGTCCGCGAGAACGGCGGTGAGGTCATCGATCTCGGCATCGTGCCCGACGATCGGCAGGCCATCGCAGCGGCGGTCGCAAAGGCCCGCTCGGCAGAGTCCGATGTTCTGGTAACGCTCGGCGGCGCATCCGTCGGCGACCACGATCTTGTCCAATCGACGCTCGTCAACAGTGGCATGGTCCTGGATTTCTGGCAGATCGCCATGCGACCCGGAAAACCGCTGATGGTCGGCAAGCTGGACGCGATCACCGTCCTCGGTTTGCCGGGCAATCCGGTCTCCAGCCTCGTCTGCGCCTATCTTTTCCTGGAGCCGCTCGTGCGCCATATCGGCTCCCTGCCCGGCCGCGACCGGCAGTCGCAAGCGAGGATCGCAACCGCGCTTCCCCCCAACGACAAGCGGCAGGACTATGTCCGCGCGAGGCTATCCCGCCCCGCCGATGGCATGTCTGTCGCCACGCCTTTCGCGCGGCAGGATTCGTCCATGGTGAACATTTTTTCGCAATCGGATTGTCTGATCATCCGGCCGCCCTTCGCCCCTGAAGCCGTCGCAGGATCGCTTGCCGATATTCTGGTTCTACGCACCATGTAGCGAAACGTCCGCCTGGCGCATAGTGCCTGTTCTGAACCCGCATGAAAGGAATAAATGTGAATCGCAACCTGCTTTATATGATCATCGGCGGACTGCTCGTCGCCGTCGTCGGCCTTGGCCTTTATGTTTACGATAAGGAATCGAAGCCCGACGGCATCGAACTCAAGATCGGCGAAGGCGGAATTTCGGTTCAGGAAAACTAGAGACGGATCGAAGCGACGACGCGCAGCGGCGTTAACTTTTTATTAACCGAAGCGGTCGAATATCGTCTCAGTTGACCTGACTACGGATGAACTAGCAGGCGATCATCAAACAGCAAAAGGTCGGGTTTTCCCGGCCTTTTTCGTTCGGTACTTTAACGCGCCGCCCGCGACACGAGAATCTTGTCGATCCGCCGCCCGTCCATGTCGATGACCTCGAACCGGTAGCCGAAGGCCTCCGTCACGTCTCCTTCTTCCGGGGTCTTGCGCAACTGCTGCACGAGGAAGCCGGAGATAGTCTCGTAATTGCCGTCCGAATCGATTTCATCGATCCCGATCGTCAGGTGGATTTCGTCGATCGGCGTCCGTCCGTCGACCAGATAGGAGCCGTCGTCGCGCGGCCGGATCAGCGCGTGTTCGATATCGTCATAATTCGACGGCAGGACGCCGACGATGGCTTCGAGAATATCGGCGATGGTGATGATGCCTTCGATACTGCCATACTCATCGACGATCATCGCCATATTGATGCGCGACGACTTGAAGGCTTCCAGCGCCTTCAGGCAGGAGGTGGTTTCCGGAAGCGTGTGGATGTCCTTGATGAACTGATGGATATCGAAGCTGCGCGCCGGCGTGTTCAGCACTTCCTTGACCAGGATTGCGCCGAGAACCTCGCCATTGGCATCCGTCACAGGGTAGCGGGAGTGCGAGGACTGCTGAACCTTGCTACGGATTACCTCAATGGAATCGCCGACGTCGATAAAGCTTACTTCCGTCCGGTGCGTCATGATGGATTTTACATTGCGGTCGCCCAGCCGGATGATCCGCCGAAGCATTTCATGCTCCGATTTTTCGATGGCACCGCTTTCGACGCCTTCGGCCATGATCGCCTGGACCTCCTCCTCCGTCACCTGATCGCTATCGGTGGAAACGCCGAAAAGCCGCATGAACAGCGATGCCGAGGTTTCGAACAGGTAGACGATCGGCGCGGCCAGCCGCGACAGAACCGACATCGGCCCTGCGACGAACATCGCAACACCTTCGGAATTCTTCAGCGCGAGTTGCTTTGGAATGAGTTCTCCGATGACGACGGACAGATAGGTGATCAGAGTGACGACCAGCGCGACGGCGACCGTGCTACCATACGGGTTGATCCAGGCAATGCCGTCCAGCCTCGGCGCAAGCTTGTCGGCGATGGTCGCGCCGCCATAGGCTCCGGCCAGCGTACCGACAAGCGTGATGCCGACCTGAACGGTCGACAGAAACTTTCCCGGATCTTCAGCAAGCTGCAGCGCCAGTTCGGCGCGATTGTTGCCCTGCTTGGCCATTTGACGCAGCAGAGGCCGGCTTGCCGATACGATTGCCATTTCCGAAAGCGCGAAAAACGCGTTGATCAACAAAAGCACGAAAATGACAATCAGTTCGGACATAACCCTCAGACACCGTTGATGGAAGTCGAGGCGCATGATCTGCGCCGGCGACATTGGGTTTATCAAATAGGCGGAAGACGCGGCCGCAGCAAGCCGCTAGCGGCAGAATTGCCATACATGATCGAATGAAGGGCCAAAATGCCAGGACGGCGCGGTTTCGGGCGTCAATGTGTCAGTTGAGGGTCCGCAGCTTCGCCGACAGCAGTGCGCACACGCTCGCGGCCGAGACGGATAACATTTTCCATCGCGGCGCGGGCGCCTGCCACGTCGCGGCGGCTGATCTGCTCGACAATGCGGATGTGATTGCGCGCCACTTCGTCGATCAACTCCCGGCCCGAAGCCGGAGAGCTCAGCTTGAAGATGCCGACAAGGGCGGCTTCGATCAGGCTTCCGACAGCCCGCATGAACGGATTTCCGGACGCCTCCGCAACGGCCAGATGAAATCGGAGGTCGGCCATGGCCAGCGTCTCGGCCGTGTGCTGGGGATCTCCCATCGCAACCGCCAGCCTCATCATGCCACTGATCTCGGCATCCGAGGCATTGATGGCCGCAAGCGCTGCTGCATGGGGCTCGAACGCCAGTCTGATTTCGCTGAGATGAAAAAGAAACTCGTCGCTGACGCCGCAATTGAAATGCCAGGACAGGACGTCCCCGTCGAACAGGTTCCACTGGGTCCGAACAGTGACCCGTGTGCCGATCCGCGCGCGCGGCACGATCATTCCCTTTGCCGCCAGTGTCTTCATTGCTTCGCGCAGAACCGTGCGGGAAACCTTGAAACGCAGCGCAAGCTCCGGATCACCCGGAAGGATCGAGCCGACGGGGAACTCGCCGGATACGATTGCCTTTCCGATCTCGTCCACCACCTGGGCATGGCTGGTGCGTGTCCTGGCGCCGGCAATGACGGTTTCGAGCAAGCCCTTACGCAAACACGTTCCCCCTCAGGAATGGCTCTTTTTCTGACGCGACAAGAACAGAATAGCTTTTTGCATCAGAATGAAAGCAAACAACAAGGCGCCGATCAAGATCTTGGTCCACCAACTCGACAGCGAGCCGTCGAAGGTGATGTAGGTCTGGATCAGGCCCTGGATCAGGACGCCGACGAGCGTTCCGCCGACAAACCCGGCGCCGCCGGTGAGCAAGGTTCCTCCGATGACCACGGCCGCGATCGCGTCAAGCTCCACGCCGACCGTTGCCAGCGAGTAGCCTGCCGAGGTGTAGAGCGAATAGACGATCCCGGAAAGGCCGGCCAGAAAGCCGGACAGCGCGTAGATCAGGATGGTCGTGCGCCCGACGGGAACGCCCATGAGCGCGGATGTCTGCGGACCGCCACCGAGTGCATAGACATTGGTGCCGAAACGCGTGCGCTGCGCGATCACGATGCCGATGAGAAAGACAAGCAGCATCAGACCGCCGATCAGCGAGATTCGGCCGCCGCCCGGAAGCTTGTAGTAGAAGCTTTTCATCGTCGCGTAGAACGGATGCTTGATCGGCACGGAATCGATGGACAGGACGAATGCCATCCCCCGCGCCAGAAACATGCCGGCCAGCGTCACGATGAACGCCGGCATTTCCAGATAGTGAATGATTGCGCCCATGATCGCCCCGAACGCGGTGGTGATCAGAAGCGCCAGCACGAAGGCTGCAAGGGGATGGATGCTTGTCCCTTCCAGCATGACAGCGAGGAAAACACCGGTAAAGGCGATGACCGACCCGATCGACAGATCAATGCCACCCGACAGGATGACAAAGGTCATACCGACGGCCGCGATGCCCAGAAATGCGTTGTCCGTCAGGAGATTGCCGATCACACGGGTGGACAGCATGTTCGGATACTGCGCGGCACAGGCGGCGTAGGACAGGACGAAGATGACGATCGTTGCGATCAGCGGGAGATATTTCTGGTTCATCGGGCGGATTTTCGGCTGAGGAAGGTCACGCCAGCCTGCACGCGCGGCGACTGGATGACGAGGATGATGACGATGATGGCAGCCTTGATGATCAGGTTGAACTCCGGCGGAAAACCGGACAGAAGAATGCCCGTGTTGACGGCCTGAATGATCATGGCGCCCACCAGCGATGCGATGATGCTGAACCGGCCGCCGAGCAGCGATGTGCCGCCCACGACAACGGCGAGGATCGCATCCAGTTCCAGCCACAGCCCGGCATTGTTGGCGTCGGCGCCCCGGATATCGGCTGTGACGATCAGTCCGGCGATCGCAGCGCAAAGCCCCGAAAGCATATAGGCGGCCATCAAAAGCAGCGGTGTCTGAATGCCCGAAAGCGTGCTGGCGCGGCGGTTGATGCCGACTGCCTCGATCAGCATGCCGAGCGCGGTACGCCGGACGAGAAGCGCCACGGCGATGCCGAACAGGAGCCAGATGACCACCGGCATCGGCAACCAGGCAAACGAGCCGCTGCCGATATGGATCAGCCCGGGATCGTTGAACGTGAGGATGGCCCCTTCCGTCACGAGCTGCGCGATGCCGCGGCCCGCGACCATCAGCACCAGTGTCGCGATGATCGGCTGTATATTGAGAACGGACACGAGAAAGCCGTTCCAGAGCCCGCAGATCAGTCCCGTGCCCACAGCCAACACCAGCGTTAGGACAAGCGGATCGCCCCGCACGCTGGAGGCGGCGGCAACCGCGCCGCAAATCGCCATCACCGCGCCTACCGAGAGATCGATGCCTTTGGTGGCAATAACCACGGTCATCCCGACAGCGAGGAGTGCTACCGGGGCACCGCGGTTGAGAACATCGATCAGGCTGCCATAGAGGCGGTCATTCTGGACCTGGATCGAGAAAAACCCCGGAAATACGATCCAGATCAGGAACAGGATGATCGCCAGCGCGATCAGTTGCGGAAGCAGCCGCCATCCGAGACGTCGTGCATTCTCGATCATGCATGTTCTCCCGCGCCGGGTGCGGCAGCGATGGCATTGACGATATGGTCCGTGGTGATTTCGTTGCCGGTCAACTCGGCCACATGGCTGCGGTCGCGCAGAACGATGATCCGCGAACTGTAGACCACCAGTTCTTCCAGTTCGGAGGAAATGACAATCAGCGACATGCCCTGCGAACACAGGTCCTGGATCAGTCTGATGATCTCGGCATGCGCCCCGACATCGATGCCCCGCGTCGGCTCGTCGAGAATGAGAAATTCCGGATTGGTCGCCAGCCATCGCGCCAGAATGGCTTTCTGCTGGTTACCGCCCGACAACAGGCGGATCGGCTTTTCACGATCGCTGGTACGGATGTCGAGAGCCTTGATGTAGCGGTCGGCGAGCGCATTCTGGTCCGCGCTCGACAGCGGGCGGGCCCAGCCGCGCCGCGCCTGCAGCGCAAGAGCAATGTTTTCGCGCACTGAAAGTTCGCCGATAATGCCGTCGGATTTGCGATCTTCCGGGCAGAAGCCGAATCGGGCTGCGATCGCCGCCCGCGGCGAGGAGAGATTGGCCGTCTGTCCGCCGATCTCGGCCGTGCCGCTGTCAGCCTTGTGGACACCGAACAGCAGTTCGGCCGTTTCCGTCCGGCCGGAACCGAGCAGGCCTGCGATGCCGACGACCTCGCCCTTGCGGACGTCCAGATCGAATGGCTTGATCTTGCCAGCCTTGCCATAATTGGAAAAGCGGTAATGTACCGGGCCGGCTTCTGCTTCCGTGGCGGCGACCGCTTTTTCGGCGGCGAGCAGTTCGTGACCCAGCATCATCGTGACGAGTTCCTTGCGCGGCAGGGAGGCGATGTCTCGCGTTCCAACAAGCTTGCCGTTGCGCAGCACTGTAATGCGGTCGGAAAGATCGTACACCTGCTCCAGGAAATGGGTGATGAAGACGATGCCGAGACCACGGGCTTTCAAGCCGCGAATGATCCTGAACAGCATCTCGACTTCCTGCGCGTCCAGGCTCGCCGTGGGTTCATCGAGGATCAGCACTTTTCCGGACAGATCAACGGCACGGGCGATCGCCACCACCTGCTGGATTGCAACGGAATAGCTGTCGAGCGCGGCCGAAACGTTGATATCGACGCCGTATTGGGCAAGTAGCGCCTCGGCACGGGTCTTCATTTCGCCCGTGCGGATCATCCCGAAGCGACGCGGCTGGCGGCCGAGAAAGAGATTCTCCGCGACGCTCAGATTACCGAGAAGATTGACCTCCTGGTAAACGGTGCCAATTCCAAGCTTCTGTGCATCGAGCGTATCGCGCGGGTCGATCTCGACGCCGTCGAGCAGCAGAGCACCTGAATCGCGGCGATAGGCGCCGGTCATGCACTTGATGAGCGTCGATTTTCCCGCGCCGTTCTCCCCGAGAAGTGCGTGGACCTCACCGCGGCGCAGGGAAAAATCGACCTTGTCCAGGGCGATCGCCCCGGGAAAGGTTTTGACGACCCCGGCGGCGATGAGAATGTCATCTGTCTTGTTTTGCATCGCATTGGCTTCTGGTGGGGATGGGAAGGTCGTTCACGGCCGATATCGACGGCAGTGGTGACGCGTCGGACAGTTGCGCTCGCAAAGCTCTGCGCAGCCGCTTTCGGCCATGTCCGGATAAAATTGCCGGCATCCCTTGGGGATGCCGGCAATGGATGATCAATAACCAAGGCCCTTCTTGGCTTCGTAGACCTTCTGCGGATCGTCAGCCTGTGTGTAGAGCTTGGATTCGGTCTGGATCCACTTCGGCGGTGCCTTGCCGTCCTTGAGGAAAGCGTCGAGCGCATCAAGCGCCGGGCCTGCCATATTCGGGGTCAGTTCGACCGTGGCATTGGCTTCGCCGGCAGCCATGGCCTGGAAGATGTCCGGCACGGCGTCGATGGATACGACGAGAATGTCGGTACCGGGCTTCAGGCCGGCTTCCTTGATGGCCTGGATCGCGCCGACCGCCATGTCGTCATTGTGGGCATAGAGCGCGCAGATGTTCTTGCCGCCGTCTTCAGCCTTCAGGAAGCTTTCCATGACTTCCTTGCCCTTGGTGCGGGTAAAGTCGCCGGTCTGGCTGCGGATGATCTTCAGGTTGTCGTGACCCTTAAGAGCTTCCTCGAAACCCTTCTTGCGGTCGATGGCCGGCGACGAGCCGGTCGTGCCCTGGAGCTCGACAACATTGCAGGGCTTTCCCGCCGTGGTATCGACCAGCCACTTGCCGGCCACGTTGCCCTCGTGAACGAGGTCGGACGTGACGGCCGTCAGATACAGATCGTCCTTCGAATCAACGGTGCGGTCGAGCAGGATAACCGGGATTTCGGCATCCTTGGCTTCCGTCAGAACTTCGTCCCAGCCGGTTGCCACGACGGGTGCGACCAGGATGGCGTCAACGCCCTGGGCGATGAAGGAGCGAAGCGCCTTGATCTGGTTTTCCTGCTTCTGCTGGGCGTCGGCAAATTTCAGGTCGATGCCGCGTTTTTCGGCTTCCTGCTTGGTTAGCGTCGTTTCGGCGGCACGCCAGCCGGATTCCGAACCGATCTGCGAAAAGCCGATGGTAAGATCGGCGGCAGAGGCCGAGCCGAACATGCTGGCAGCCAGAATCGTTGCACTCGCGAGTGCGGTCTTGATCTTCATGATTTCCTCCCAAAAAGGCTGCTCCTCAGCAGCAACGGTAAAAAATCATATTATATTATTAATGTAAACAGGCTTTCTGACGGTCGGCGAAATTTTGTCCGAGGTTCGGCTGAACGAACGAAGGCGGCCTCGCGGCCGCCTTCGTGTCAGTTCCGGTTTGTTTATTTCGGCAGTTGGTCGTCGACGCCTTCGACGTAGAAATTCATGCCGAGAAGCGTTTTATCATCCGATGATTCGCCGGCCTTGAGCCACTCCGAACCGTCTTGTTTCTTGATCGGGCCGGTAAACGGCTTGAGTTCGCCGGAGCGGATTTTTGCTTCCGTCGCTTCCGCCAGGGCTTTTACGTCATCCGGCATGTTGGTGTAGGGCGCCATGGTCAGGATGCCGTCTTTCAGGCCGTCCCAGCTGGAGGTCGTCTCCCACTTGCCGTCGAGCAAAGCCTGGGTGCGCTTGATGTAATAGGCGCCCCAGGTGTCGACGATCGCCGTCAGTTGCGTTTCGGGTCCGGCCTTGATCATATCGGAAGCCTGGCCGAAAGCCTTGATGCCGCGCTCGGCCGCAACCTGCATCGGCGCGGTCGTGTCGGTGTGCTGGGTGAGCACGTCAACGCCCTGGTCGATCAGCGCCTTGGCTGCATCGGCTTCCTTGCCCGGGTCGAACCAGGTGTTCGCCCACACGACCTTGATCTTGAAATCGGGGTTGATTGAGCGGGCGCCCGTCACGAAGGAATTGATACCCATGACGACTTCCGGAATCGGGAAGGACGCGATGTAGCCTGCTACGCCTTTCTGGGAAATTTTGGCGGCAATCTGGCCCTGAATGTAGCGGCCCTCGTAGAATCGGCTGTTATAGGTCGCAAGGTTCGGTCCGGCCTTGTAACCGGTCGCATGTTCGAATTTTACATCCGGAAATTTCGCCGCAATCTTGACGGTCGGATCCATGAAACCGAAGGACGTCGTGAAGATCAGTCCGCAGCCCGAGCGGGCCAGACGCTCGATGGCGCGCTCGGCATCCGGACCCTCGGGCACGTTTTCGAGAAACTGGGTCTCGATCTTGTCGCCCAGCGCCTTCTCCAGTTCCTGACGGCCGATGTCGTGTGCCTGCGTCCAGCCACCATCGGTCTTTGAGCCGACATAGACGAAGCAGACCTTGGCTTTTTCCTGGGCGCTTGCAGCAGCGGAAAAGCCGAGGACGGCTGCCGTGGTTGCCAGTGCGAAAAGTAGTTTTTTCATGTTTACCCCTGTTGGTTTTCGAGAGCTTTTCTTGACTTTTATCGGTCCGGCACGAACGGCTTTCCGAGCGATGCCGGCGTATTGATCAGTGTTGCGCGCCGATTATGCGATATCAGAATGAGTACAATGATTGTCGCTACATAGGGAAGCGCAGAAAGAAACTGCGATGGTATTCCGATGCCTGACGCCTGCGCGTAGAGCTGGCTGATGGACACGGCCCCGAAGAGATAGCCGCCGGCGACCAGTCGCCACGGCCGCCAGGATGCGAAAACGACAAGGGCAAGCGCGATCCATCCGCGCCCGGCAGACATATTTTCCACCCATTGGGGCGTATAGACGAGCGATAGCTGTGCCCCGGCAAGCCCGGCGCAGGCGCCACCGAACATGACGGCCAGATATCGCGTGCGGATGACATTGATGCCAAGCGCATGTGCCGACGCATGGCTGTCCCCGACGGACCGCAATTTCAGCCCTGCCCGGCTTCGGAACAGATACCACTGGATGCCGACAATGAGACCAATCGAGAGGTAGAAGATCAGATCCTGCCTGAACAGGACCGGGCCGAGAAAAGGTATGTCGGAGAGGATTGGGAACACGATTTGCGGCAGTTTGATGCCGGATTGTCCGACAAAAGACTCACCGATCATTCCGGACACGCCAAGCCCGAGGATCGTCAGCGCCAGACCCGTCGCAACCTGGTTGGCGACGAGCGTCAAGGTGAGGAAACCGAAAAGCAGCGAAAACAGGCTGCCTGACAGGATGCCGGCGACGATGCCGATATAGGGTGAGCCGGTTGTCTGGGTCGCAATGAAGGCGCAGGCCGCGCCCATGACCATCATGCCCTCGACGCCCAGGTTGAGCACGCCGGAGCGTTCGGTCACCAGTTCGCCGGCCGCAGCCAGGACCAGCGGCGTCGCGGCGGTGATCACCGTCAGGAGGATTGCCTCGAACATGCCCATCAGCGCGCCTCCTCAGCGGTTACGCCGTCAAGATCCGCCCAGACCATCCTCACTCTGTAGTGAATGAGGGTGTCGCAGGCGAGCACGAAAAACAGCAGCAGCCCCTGGAACACCCGGATGGGTTTGTCGGAAATCTGCAGAGAAACCTGCACCGCCTCGCCTCCGAGATAGGTGAGCGCCAGCACGAATCCGGCCACGACAATGCCCAGCGGATTGAGCCTGCCGAGAAAGGCGACGATGATGGCGGTAAAACCGTAGCCGGGTGAAATCACCGGGCGCAGCTGCTGGATGGCGCCGCTCACCTCGGCAATTCCCGCAAGTCCGGCAAGCGCGCCCGAAAGCAGCATCGAAAACCAGATCATGCCGCGCGACGAGAAGCCGGCGAACCGCCCTGCCCGAGCAGATTGCCCGAGAACCGTCACCTGGAAACCCTTCATCGTGTAGCGCATCATGAACCAGACGACGAATGCAGCGATGATCGCAAAGCCGAAGCCCCAGTGCGCGCGCCCCGAAGCGATCATTTCCGGCAGGACCGCAACCGGATCGAAGGTTCGGGTCTCGGGGAAATTCATGCCGCCGGGATTGCGCCAGGCGCCGCGCACCAGCCAGTCCAGAAAGAGCTGGGCGACATAGACCAGCATCAGGCTGGTCAGGATCTCGTTGGTGTTGAGATGCGCCTTGAGAAAGGCGGGGATCCCGGCAAACAGCGCGCCGCCAAGCATGCCCAGCAGAATCATCAGCGGAAGCACGAGCGGCGAATGCCAGTCATGAAACACCACCGGCAGGATCGAACCTGCGATGGCCCCCATGATGAACTGGCCCTCGGCGCCGATATTCCAGTTGTTCGAGCGATAGCAGACCGACAATCCGACCGCTATAAGGATCAAGGGTGCGGCCTTGATGGCCAGCTCATGCAGCGACCAGACTTCTGTCAACGGTTCGATGAAGAAGCTGTAGAGCGCGGTTGCCGGGTTTTTGCCGAGCAGCAGAAACATGATCGCGCCGAAGATGAGCGTCAGTCCCAGCGCGATGACCGGCGACAGAACGGAAAAACTTTTCGAGATGTTCGCGCGTCGTTCCAGTTCAATGCGCATGGGCGGTCTCCGCCGTGTCCGGCCGGCCGGGCATTCCGCCCATCAGCAGCCCGATTTTTTCGCGCGAGAGGTCCCGCGCCGGATAGATGTCGGAAAGCCGTCCCTCGCTGATGACCGCGACCTCGGTTGCCACTTCGAAGATCTCATCGAGATCCTGACTGATGACCAGCACGGCCGATCCCGATCTGGCCAGATCAACGAGCGCCTGACGGATGCGGCTGGCCGCGCCTGCATCGACACCCCAGGTGGGCTGGTTGACAACAAGGACTGCCGGCTGACGGTCGAGTTCGCGGCCGACGATGAATTTCTGGAGATTGCCGCCTGACAAGGAACCGGCTGCCGGGTTTTCTCCGCTCTTGCGCACGTCCATGACCTCGCAAATCCGCTTGGTCGCCTTTTTCACGGCGTCCTGGCGGATCAACCCGAGGAGACCGCCGCCAAGAAAGGCCCGGCGATCGGACTGGCTGCGGGCCAGCACCAGATTGTCGGAAAGCGAAAGCGCCGGAACCGCGGCATGACCATGCCGTTCCTCCGGCACAAATCCGGCGCCCATCAGGCGGCGCGCATTGATCCCCTTCCCGCCCACCGGTTTGTCGGCGATCCGCACGTCGTCGTCGGCCACGGAGGTATATTCTCCCGACAGCATATCGAACAGTTCTCCCTGGCCGTTACCGGCGACCCCGGCTATCGCCAGAATTTCGCCGGCATGCACCTTAAGGCATATATCCTTGAGCGAGACCGCAAAGGGCGTGCGGGCCGGCGCGGACAGCTGGCGCGCTTCCAGCCTGACCTGACCCTTGGCGCCTCCTGCCGCTGCCGTCACATGCGCCACTTCACTGCCGACCATCATTCGCGCGAGCGAAGACGGGGTTTCCTTAGCCGGTTCGCAGGCGCCGGTAACCTTGCCGTGCCGCAGTACCGTTGCCCCGTCGCAGATGCGCTGCACCTCCTCCAGACGGTGGCTGATGTAGAGAACGGATCGCCCCTCCGCCTTCAGCTTGGCGAGCGTCTCGAACAGCCTGTCCGCTTCCTGCGGCGTCAGCACCGACGTCGGCTCGTCCAGAATGATCAACCGCGGATTCTGCAGGAGCGCACGCACGATTTCGATACGCTGGCGCTCGCCCACTGAGAGATCGGCGACATGCGCATGTGGATCCAGCGGCAGTCCGTAACTGCGGGAGAGAGCGGCAGCCTCGTCGGCGATCTGCCCGAGGGAAATTCCGGGCGCCATAGACAGGGCTATGTTCTCTGCGACAGTCAATGCTTCGAACAGGGAGAAATGCTGGAATACCATGCCGATGCCGAGGCCGCGTGCGGCACTCGGGCTGGCGATCCGGACCGGCTTGCCCTGCCACAGGATTGCGCCGCTCGTCGGCGACAGAACGCCGAACAGCATCTTCACCAGGGTCGATTTTCCGGCCCCGTTTTCACCCAGCAGCGCATGGATTTCCCCATGCCGTATCTTGAGATCAATGCCGTTGCAGGCGGCAAATGTGCCGAACAGTTTCGTCAGTTTCTCGACGGCCAGCAATGAACCGTCGGCGGGTTGTCCCTCAGCCGACACGCGCCCCTCATTTTATCGTCTGCTGCCTTCTCGGCCTTTCCGGCCTTATCAAGGAATCAGCAAGGTTGTTCCGCTCGTTTTTCTGCCTTCCAGATCCCGGTGCGCCTGACTTGCGTCGGCAAGCGCATAGGTCTGATTGATATTGATACGGACTTTGTTGCTTTGCACAACAGCAAACAGCGAGTTTGCACATGCCTCGAGCGCCGTCCGCGTCGAGACGTAGCTGAACAGTGTCGGCCGCGTAGCAAAGAGCGAGCCCTTTTGCGCGAGAATGCCGATATTGACACCCTCGACCGGCCCGGAGGAATTGCCGAAGCTGACCCAGAGTCCGCGCGGCTTGATGCAGTCGAGCGAGGCCGGGAACGTATCCTTGCCGACCGAATCGTACACCACGTCGACGCCCTTGCCATGGGTGATCTCCTTCACCCGGGTGACGAAATTCTCGGTGCTGTAATTGATGACGTGATCATAGCCATGCGCAAGCGCAAGATCGATCTTCTCCTGCGATCCGGCCGTGCCGATCACGGTCGCGCCCAGCGCCTTTGCCCACTGCCCCGCAATCAGTCCGACGCCGCCGGCCGCCGCATGGAACAAGAGCGTCGTCTCCGGCCCCACCTTGAAGGTCTGGTTGAGAAGATATTGGGCTGTCATCCCCTTCAGCATCATGGCCGCAGCGGTTTCGAGCGTGATATCGTCCGGCACCTTCACGAGCTGCGATACCTCGATATTGCGTTCGCTGCTGTAGGCTCCATCGGACGAAGCGTAGGCCACCCGGTCTCCGACCGCGAAACTGCTGACTCCGTCGCCGACCGCGGTCACCACGCCTGCCCCCTCTTTTCCCGGAATGAAGGGAAGTCCGTTGGCGGATTTATAAAGCCCAGTGCGGAAATAGACGTCGATGAAATTGACCCCGACCGCGACCTGGCGGATTTGCACTTCGCCCGGGCCCGGCGGTGTCAGGGTGATACCCTCGATCTTCAGAACGTCCGGCCCACCGAGGGCGCGCACCATGATGGCCTGTGCCATGAAATCTCCTCAACCCCGACCGATACGGGGAAATATCTGCAGAACGAAACCAATGACGTAGAGATAAAGTCCGGTGCCGACGACCCCTGCCACCACCCAGCCCGGCGTGTCGAAATGCAGGAGCAGCGCATAGCCGCTCAGCACGGACCAGATGACAAAGACGGTCAGGTTCAAAGGCCTCAGGCGCCGGACGCGGACCGGATGCAGGAAGTTGATCGGCATGAAGGTCAGAACGACCGAGACGAAAACCACGATGGACGCTGCGATCTCGCTGGCATCGATCACGAACAGGGTGAAGACCACCATGTTCCAGACGACGGGAAAGCCTGAAAAGAAGTACTCGTCCGTCTTCATCCCCATATCGGCGTAATAGATGGCGCTCGACATGACGATGGCGCCGGCCGCAAAGAACGACCACGGCTCGCCGATCATGCCGCTCTGGTAAAGCGCAAAGGCCGGAAGAAGAACATAGGTGACATAGTCGATTACATTGTCCAGCGTATCGCCCGACCAGTTCGGCAGAACTTCTTTCACCCGCACCTTACGTGCGATCGGGCCGTCTATGCCATCCACGGCAAGAGCGAGACCCAACCACCAGAACATGTCGACGAACCGGTGCTCGGCTGCGGCAACCACGCCTAGAAAGGCGAGAAAAGAGCCTGATGCAGTCAGGATATGGACAGAAAATGCACGGATTTCGGCATAGGGAACGCGCTTGTAGTTAAAGAATTTCATCGGCAGACGCACCCTGTCCCTAATTTGCGCTTCCTCCGAAGCCTGTCGAAGCGGCCTGTTTGCGGCTATTGCTCCTGCGTCCGTCCTGCCGGACGGTCTTGGTCGATACTATGCACCGTTTCGGTTTGCCTGCCAGCAAAAATCACAAGTCCTTCGAAATGCGGATAAATCAGCTGTGGACCCATCTTGCGGCCTGCGCCAATTCACCCCATTTCCCAAGTCTACGCCGAACGATACGATCGCCAACGCCATTCTTGCCTGAAGACAGAAAGCCGGTGTCATGGACGAAGTTGAAGTCGTGAGTAAAGTTGAAGTCGCGGTCGTCGGAGCGGGGCTGGCCGGTTCGCTTGCCGCCCTGGCCTTTGCCCATGCGGGACGCAGCGTTGCGCTGGTCGCCCCTGAAGCGGGCGGCGGCGACGGGCGCACGACAGCGCTGATGGACACGTCGCTCCGTCTCCTGCAGCAGCTTGGCCTTTGGCAGCATTTGCAGCCGCTCGCCGCGCCCCTGCAGAGCATGCGCATCATCGATGGGACGGACCGCCTGTTGCGCACGCCGCCAGTCACCTTCCACGCTTCGGAAGTCGGACTTCATGCCTTCGGCTACAACATTCCGAATGCGCCGTTTCTTTCCCTGCTGGAAGAGGAGGCGCGCAAGCGGCCATCACTCTTCAGACTGACCGCAAGCCTTGCCTCGATCACTGCGGGTACCGACGGCAGCGTGCTTCATCTCGATAACGGCCAGGCGGTCGCCGCGGAACTCGTGGTTGGCGCGGACGGCCGGCAATCGCGGGTGCGTGAGGCGGCCGGTATCGATGTGCGGCGGTGGTCCTATCCGCAAAGCGCCGTCGTTCTCAGTTTTTCCCACCAGATCCCGCACCAGAACATATCGACCGAGTTTCACACGCCGCATGGCCCCTTCACGCAAGTGCCCCTGCCCGGTCTTCGCTCGAGCCTCGTCTGGGTTCAGACGCCTGAAAACGCCACAAAGATGCTGTCACTTTCTCCGGGCGACTTGGCGCTTGCCATCGAAAGCCGCATGCAATCCATGCTCGGAAAAGTCGTGGTGGAGACAAAGCCGCAGGCCTTTCCTCTTTCCGGCATGGCTGCCCGTTCCTTCGGTCGCGGCAGATGCATTCTGATCGGCGAAGCGGCGCACGCCTTTCCACCGATTGGCGCGCAGGGTCTTAATCTGAGCTTGCGCGATGTTACGGCGGCTCTGTCGCTGCTCTCCGGCCTTGCGGAAATACCGGCCGATTTTGGGGAACGGTACCACCGCAGACGCCAGGTCGATATCCTGACACGGACCGTCAGCGTCGATCTTTTGAACCGGTCGCTGCTTTCAGATTTCCTCCCGGTCCAGATGCTCCGCGCAGCCGGTCTGCAGGCGATGGCCAGCGTCCCGCCGCTGCGCAATTTCATGATGCAGGAAGGCATCAATCCGGGCGGCGCCTTCGCGCAGATCGGGAGCCGTCTAAGGGAAAAGGTCGGCTGGCAGAAAACCTGAACTGAGGAGGTAAAGCAGGAAGGTTACGGTTGCGACGGATAAGGTCGTGGTGACCAGGATCGTCGCCGACGCCCGCTCCTGCCAG
The DNA here is from genome assembly GCF_029223885.1 of Pararhizobium gei. Lineage (NCBI taxonomy): Bacteria > Pseudomonadati > Pseudomonadota > Alphaproteobacteria > Hyphomicrobiales > Rhizobiaceae > Pararhizobium > Pararhizobium gei. The sequence continues at coordinate 2,388,204 of NZ_CP119409.1, forward strand.
ACCCCATATTGCTGGCCGATAACGAAGACATTCGTTGCCGTCGGCAGCGATGCAAGCAAAACCGCCGTCTTTACCCAGACCGGATCGAAATTTCCGGTGGCGCTCAACACGAGATACATCAGCGCGGGGTGAAGCACGAGCTTTGCCGGAACGATATAACCGATCTCGCGCGGAATTCGCTTCAGCGGCCGTAAAGCCAGTGTCACGCCCATGGCAAACAGCGCGCAGGGGGCGGCCGCCTGCGCCAGATAATCGATCAGCCGCTGGATGGCGACGGGCGGCTGGAAAGAGAGCGAGGCAGCGAGCACGCCGGCCAGCGTCGAGAGAATGAAGGGGTGAAAGAGGATTTTTCTGCCGATCTGCAGAACGATCCGGGCCGGTGCCTGCGTCTCGCCGCCGTTTCGCGACATCATGGCCGGAGCAACGATGAAGTGAAGCACATTCTCGAAGCAGAAGATCAGCGCCACCGGCACCGCAGCCGGCTCTCCGAGCGCGAGAAGCGCCAGTCCCGGCCCCATATAGCCGATATTGCCATAGGCTCCGGCAAGCCCCTGGATTGTGCATTCCGCGAGCGAATTTCGGCGAATGACATAGCCGACGGCGAAAACCAGCAGGAAAACCGTATAGGTGGCGGCAATCGAGGCCAGCACAAAATCGAAACGGGTCAGCTGTTCGATCGGCGTGCGCGACACCAGCTTGAAGAACAGAGCCGGCAGCGCAAGATAGATGATGAAGATATTGAGCCAGCCCATCGCGTCGCCAGCGCCATCGCCGGAGGGTTTCTTGCCGAATCTGGCCGTGAGATACCCGACGAGAATCAGGCCGAAGAACGGCAGCACCAGCCCCACTATATCCGTCATGCGTCACGCGACCCCTGTTTGGAAGTCGTCCTTAGCCGATTTGCATGAGAACGGGAAAGGTCTCCTGAAACCAGATGGCCATGGTGCTGATGAAGCCGAAGACGAAGGCGAGGCCGGCAAGCACCAGAAGCACGCCCATCAGCTTTTCGACCAGGCCAAGATGATGGCGGAACCGCGACAGGAACCGCATAAAGGCCCCGGAGAACCCGGCCGCAATCCAGAAAGGAACCGCGAGGCCGAGTGAATAAACGGCCAGAAGCAGCGCGCCGTCGCCGACGGTATCGCGGGCCGCGGCAACACCGAGGATCGTGCCGAGCACCGGGCCGATGCAGGGCGTCCAGCCGAAGGCGAAAGCGAGGCCCATGATATAAGCGCCCGACAGCGTTGCCGGTTTACCGCCGCCCTGAAACCGCGCCTCGCGGGCCAGCAAGCCGATTTTGAAGACACCAAGGAAATGAAGCCCCATGACGATGATGACGATGCCGCCGATGCGCGAGAGGATGTCGATATGCTGGCGCAGCATCAGCCCGATGCTCGACGCGCCCGCGCCGAGCGCCACGAAAACGGTTGCAAAGCCGAGCGTGAAGAAGAAGGCGGCGGCAAATACCGCCCGCCGCGTTCCGCTCGAGACCCGACTGTCGCCGTTTCGAAACTGATCGACGGAAATGCCGGCCATGTAGCAGAGATAGGGCGGCACCAGCGGCAGAACGCAAGGCGACAGAAAAGACAAGGCTCCAGCCAGAATGGCGGTCCAGATGGAAATATCGGCGATGGACACCAGCTTCGAAACCCCGGCCTGCGACGTACACTTCGCCCTCATATCCCGCAAGCGTCTGCCAGACCAATCACCTTTTGGCGATTCCCCGGCAAAATTCCGAAATTGCCATCACAGCCGTTTTTTGGGTTGACCAAAACAAGCCCGCTGTGCATATGTCCGCCCACTTCCGCCGGGCACCCCGCCCGTCCTCGGGAGAGCGTAGCTCAGCCGGTAGAGCAACTGACTTTTAATCAGTAGGTCCAGGGTTCGAATCCCTGCGCTCTCACCAAAAAATCAATAAAATCAAATCAATATGCCTGCCGACTAATTCCGCACTTCCCCGACATCTGTCCGGGAAGCACGGGGAAGCAAGGTCACCACGACCATTGCCTATGATTCATTCGGTCCCATTGATGTCACCGCTCAAGCGCCGTCTGTCCTGTTGAGTTCCGCAAGGTCAGCGCTCGTGCTAAAAAAAGCCGCCGAGGTCAGTCGGCGGCTTTGCTACGTTCTGAAAGTGGTCTGCAGAAAATTGTCCAATACACCTCCCAATATGAGGTCGTATTACAACAAAAAGATGAACTTCTGAAGAAGGATTCTTAAAGGCTTCGGTGGAGGTCGCCTCAAGCGCACCCTCGCCAACCGGTGCACTTCACATCATGTGCTTCATGGGCATCTTGCCTTTGGAACGGGCCTGAGCGAACGTCTAGTGCCGGATGTTTTCGGGACCGGCGGCTCACCTTGGGGGAAAGATGACAGGGCAGTTGGTGGAGTTGACACAGGTCGAAACATCCGTTGAGGCCGAGGTGATCATTTCGATGCTAAGTGCTTATGCGATCTACGCCTATACACCCGGAATGAAGGGCCGAAACGAACCATTTTTCATTCTCGTTGTCGATGCCGATCTAGAAGACGCTAAGGCTCTGCTCAACGCTGCAAACGAAGATGCAGGTGATTGAGCGAACCGGACCCTTTAGCCCGCCTCTCCTTTTCAGGATTGCGGGAGCTCTATCGCCTTCGGACGGGATCGAGGCTCAGGCCGTGTGTAGGGGCTCATCACGATCAACGATCGCGCCGCCCAGGCCAGGCCGGCGCAAAGCCGGACGCGACACGATCCTGCATGTGATCGTGTCGTGGAAAGCGCTGGAACTACGCCACTAAACCGGCTAGGCATGCCTCCACACGGCGCGGAGGGTGAGACTTAAAATCCCTTGGAGCAATCCGCACGGGTTCGACCCCGTCGTCCGCGCCAGATCGAATCCGAGATGCAGCCATGAACCGGAGCTTCGCGCATGTCCCTTCCCGATAAAGCCTTCCCCGTATCCTGGGATCAGTTTCACCGTGATGCCCGGGCGCTGGCGTGGCGCCTTGCCGACAATGGTGGCGAGTGGAAGGCCATCGTCTGTATTACCCGCGGCGGTCTGGTGCCGGCGGCGATCGTCTGCCGCGAACTGAATATCCGGCTGATCGAGACGGTTTGTGTCGCATCCTACCACGACTACGACTCGCAAGGCGAAATGTATGTGCTGAAAGGCATTTCCGAAGAGCTGAAGCTGGACGGCGGCCAGGGCGTGCTGATCATCGACGATCTCACCGACACCGGCAAAACGGCGGCCGTCGTGCGCGCCATGCTGCCAAAAGCGCATTTTGCCGCCGTCTATGCCAAACCAAAGGGTCGGCCGCAGGTCGATACATTCGTGACCGAAGTCAGCCAGGACACCTGGATTTATTTCCCCTGGGACATGGGCCTGACCTATCAGGAGCCGATCGCAAAAGGCTCTCGCGGCTAAATAGAAAATCGTTCAGCTGCTTATAGAAAAAAGATCAAGCACTTTGTGAGTGCAGTCGTGATGGTGCAAGACTGAAAATGATAGGTCGATTCATCGCCTTCCCCTGTCTTGGCGGAGCCGTTCTCCTTGCTTCGGGGTTCTCCACCCGTGCTAACGACGTGCACATCGGCCCGGTTTCCGCCTATGTCGAGATCAATGTCAAACCTTGGGTCGACAGCCCGCTGATCGTCCAATCGCTGCGCGACAGCAACAGGCGGCACGCGGGCCTCGGACCCCCGGATATCGAAAAACTGGAAGCCCAGTGGAACCTCGAGCTTTCCAGTTCGGTTCAGCCGCTGATCCACTCCATCGTCGACACGGCTCTGTCGGCATTTCTCAGAAAGAAACAGGTTGCTGCCGAGGGTGCCATCACCGAAATACTGGTGATTGACGCGAAGGGGCTCGCAATTGGTGAAAGCGATATCGCGACCGACCTTTTTCAGGGCGACGAGCTGAAATGGCAGAAGACATACCTTGCCGGCCCGGGCGCGGTCTTCATCGACAAGGCGCAGAAGGACCAATCGACGCAGACGCTGCAATCGCAGGCGAGCATCACCATATCCGATCCGCAGACCGGCAAGGCGATCGGCGCTATCACCGTCGGCATCAACCTTGACGCCCTTTGAAGCCGGCATCACGGGCAACGAATCGGTTTTCTTCGGGGTGCACAGTTTGGCTTTTCCGGCTATGGCGAATGTCGAGGAAAGTGAACGCCTCCCTGATTTTTACCTCTGAATTTTAACATTATCCCGCGATCTGCAAATCACCGTGGCAAGGCGTTCTGACAAGCGTCTGATTTTGCAGGACTTGAACACTGTCCCCGTTTTCCACAGCCTTCACACACAACATCTGGTGTTCACAAATTCGGCACAAACCAGCCCTTGACGGAATCGGGTGGGATGCCGTTAATGAGGATGCGTTGCAACGATGGCAAAACCGGAATGTTGCGACGCCGGTGCAAAACACTCCAGAATTTGCGTTTCACGGCGCTTGGGCGGATGATCCGCCATGCCTGCAGCAGGAAATTTTGCGTGAAATAAAAACGTCACGAAGGACGGAACCAGTAGCGCGATTAAACTGTTGATACTATATGTAGTGGGCTAGAAGCCAAACTCAACACAACATACAGAATGCCCTTCGAGTTCTAGGGCTCCGAGACATTGAGACCGGCAGCGCTCAGCCCGCAGCCGACACGGCATAATTTCGTCCAGCCTCAAGGGGCGGGCAAGCGATACACAAGGATAGGGACATGCAGATCGAGCGTCGTTTTACCAAGGCTGGCCAGTCGGCCTATGCCGAAATCGAGTTCCGCAAGGCCATCAGCGAGATCAAGAATCCCGATGGCTCGATTGTGTTCCGGCTCGCGGATATCGATGTGCCCGCGCAGTTTTCGCAGGTCGCCGCCGATATTCTGGCGCAGAAATATTTCCGAAAGGCAGGCGTTCCGGCGCGCCTGAAAAAGGTCGAGGAAAACTCCGTTCCGTCCTGGCTGTGGCGCTCGGAACCCGACCTTGCCGCCATGAAGGATCTGCCGAAGGAAGAGCACTACGGCTCGGAAACGGATGCCCGCCAGGTTTTCGATCGCCTGGCCGGCACCTGGACCTATTGGGGCTGGAAGGGCAACTACTTCGCCTCCGAGGAAGCGGCCCTCGCCTTCCGCGACGAGCTTGCCTACATGCTCGCCACCCAGCGCGTCGCGCCGAACTCGCCGCAATGGTTCAACACCGGCCTGCACTGGGCCTATGGCATCGACGGTCCTGGCCAAGGCCATTTCTATGTCGACCCTTTCACCGGCAAGCTGGTGAAGTCGAAGTCGTCCTATGAGCATCCGCAGCCGCATGCCTGCTTCATCCAGTCCGTCGGCGACGATCTCGTCAACGAAGGCGGCATCATGGATCTCTGGGTTCGCGAAGCGCGCCTGTTCAAGTATGGCTCCGGCACCGGCTCCAACTTCTCCTATCTGCGTGGCGAAGGTGAAAAGCTGTCCGGCGGCGGCAAATCGTCGGGTCTCATGTCGTTCCTGAAGATCGGCGACCGGGCTGCCGGCGCCATCAAGTCGGGCGGCACGACCCGCCGGGCTGCCAAGATGGTCGTCGTCGATATCGATCACCCGGATATCGAGGACTACATCAACTGGAAGGTCAAGGAAGAGCAGAAGGTGGCAGCCCTCGTCACCGGCTCGAAGATCGTCGCCAAGCATTTGAAGGCGATCATGAAGGCCTGCGTTAACGGCAATACCGAAAACGACGCCTGCTACGACCCGAAGGAAAACCCGGCGCTCAAGCGCGAGATCAAAGCTGCCAAGAAGGACCAGGTTCCGGAAAACTACGTCAAGCGCGTTATCCAGTTCGCCCGCCAGGGCTATAAGGACATTGAGTTCAAGACCTATGACACCGACTGGGATTCGGAAGCCTATCTCACCGTGTCGGGCCAGAACTCCAACAACTCGGTCTCGCTCAAGGACGATTTTCTGCGCGCCGTGGAAGCGGACGGTACCTGGAATCTCACCGCCCGCAAGGATGGAAAGGTGATGAAGACGCTGAAGGCCCGCGACCTCTGGGAACAGATTTCCCATGCCGCCTGGGCATCGGCCGATCCGGGTCTGCACTTCAACACCACAATGAACGACTGGCACACCTCGCCGGCCGCAGGCTCCATCCGTGCGTCGAACCCCTGCTCGGAATATATGTTCCTCGACGATACCGCCTGCAACCTTGCCTCTCTGAACCTGCTTCAGTTCAAGGATGCAACGACCAAGAACATCGACATTGCCGATTACGAGCACGCCGTGCGCCTGTGGACGCTGGTTCTCGAAATTTCTGTGATGATGGCGCAATTCCCGTCGAAGGAAATTGCCGAGCGGTCCTATGAATACCGCACGCTGGGCCTTGGCTACGCCAATATCGGCGGCTTCCTGATGTCGTCGGGCATCCCCTACGATTCGACCGAAGGCCGGGCAATTGCCGGCGCGCTGACCGCCATCATGACCGGCGTTTCCTATGCAACCTCGGCCGAAATCGCTGCCAAGCTCGGCCCCTTCCCGGGCTTCAAGCCGAACCGCGAGTCGATGCTGCGTGTCATCCGCAACCACCGCCGCGCCGCTCATGGCGAGACACAGGGCTATGAGGGCCTGTCGGTCGATCCCGTCGCGCTGATCCACACTGAATGCCCGGATCAGGACCTCGTCACCCATGCCACGGCCGCCTGGGACAAGGCCTTAGCGCTTGGCGAAAAGCACGGCTACCGCAACGCCCAGGTTTCCGTCATCGCCCCGACAGGTACGATCGGTCTCGTCATGGACTGCGATACCACCGGCATCGAGCCCGATTTCGCGCTGGTGAAATTCAAGAAGCTCGCCGGCGGCGGATATTTCAAGATCATCAACCGCGCCGTTCCGGAAGCCCTGCGCACGCTCGGCTATTCGGAAAGCCAGATCGCCGAGATCGAGGCTTACGCGGTCGGCCACGGCAATATCAACCAGGCGCCGGCGATCAATACCGGCTCGCTGCGGGCCAAGGGCTTCACCGACGACAAGATCGCGGCGATCAACGGCGCCACGAAGGCCGCCTTCGACATTAAGTTCGTTTTCAACCAGTGGACGCTCGGTGTTGATTTCCTCAAGAACACACTGAAAGTTTCCGACGAACAGCTGGCGGATATCGGCTTCAACCTGCTGGAACATATCGGCTTTTCCCGCAAGGACATCGAAGCCGCCAATATTCATGTCTGCGGTGCGATGACGCTGGAAGGCGCGCCCTTCCTGAAAACCGAGCACCTGCCCGTGTTTGATTGCGCCAATCCCTGCGGCAAGATCGGCAAGCGCTATCTCTCCGTCGAAAGCCATATCCGCATGATGGCGGCCGCCCAGCCGTTCATTTCAGGCGCGATCTCGAAAACCATCAACATGCCGAACGACGCCACCGTCGAAGATTGCGGCGCGGCCTATATGCTCTCCTGGAAACTGGCCTTGAAGGCCAATGCGCTCTACCGCGATGGCTCTAAACTGTCCCAGCCGCTCAATTCCTCGCTGATCGAGGATGACGAGGACGAGGATGCCGTCGAGGAATTTATGGCGGCACCCGCCGCGGCCCAGGCTGTCACCGTCACGGAAAAGATCGTCGAGCGTGTGATCGAACGGATCACCCGCGAGCGGGAAAAGCTGCCGAACCGCCGCCAGGGCTATACCCAGAAGGCCATCGTCGGCGGCCACAAGGTCTATCTGCGCACCGGCGAATTCGGCGATGGCCGCATTGGCGAGATCTTCATCGACATGCACAAGGAAGGTGCGGCCTTCCGGGCAATGATGAACAATTTCGCCATCGCGATTTCGCTGGGTCTTCAGTACGGCGTGCCGCTGGAAGAATATGTGGAGGCCTTCACCTTCACCAAGTTCGAGCCGGCCGGCATGGTGCAGGGCAATGACGCGATCAAGAACGCCACCTCGATCCTCGACTACGTGTTCCGCGAACTCGCCGTCTCCTACCTGAACCGCCACGACCTTGCCCATGTCGATACGTCCGACTTCTCCAACACGGCGCTCGGCAAGGGCATTTCGGAAGGCAAGACCAACCTGCTCTCGACCGGCTGGACCCGCGGCCACAAGCCGACCCTGGTGTCAGGCGGCTCGATGGCGGGCGCGGAGCCCAAGGGCGCGGCCACAGCCGCCCCCGCCAAGGCCTCCGGCGGCACGAATGTCACCGCCTTCTCCGGCAGCGCCGCCCGCAAGCTTGAGCCAGCCGTCTCGATCTCGACTTCCGAAATCGTCGCCTTCAAGCGCGACTACGAGGAACGCGCTGCCGAGCTGGTCGAGGAGGTGACTGTGGAAGTCGAACAGGAGACCACCGCCCTCTTCTCCGACAAGGCCGCCGCCGAAGCCGCAGCCGCCAAGGCGGACGCCAAGAAGCTGGAAACCGAACGCCGCATGCGCTCGATTGCCCAGGGGTACACGGGCAACATGTGCGGCGAGTGCCAGAATTTTACGATGGTGCGGAACGGCACGTGCGAGAAATGCGACACGTGCGGTGCGACGAGCGGGTGCAGTTGAGAGACAGCACCTAAGAGGGTGTGGCGTGACAAGGAGTCTGACACGGCGACAAGTCGGTGACACGAAATAGGTTGCTCGGGAAGTTTTTCCGGACAACCATTTGAAGAGAAATCCACTCCGTCGGCCCTCTAGGTCGACGGAGAATGGTCCAAGGAACAAAACAGGAATCAAACAGAAGGTGTGAAGAGGTCGAAATGGCAGACGCAGTGATTGCAAATTGGGACGGCCATGATTACCAAGCCCGCTTCTTTTGGGTGCATGCTTCAGGCCTTCGGAACCGCGATACAGGATACGTCGTAGAAGTGTCCTATGAGGCCGACGGTCCCAAAGGCTTCGACGATGTCGTGGTTCGCTACAGCCCTGGCAAAGCAAGCCGCCGACCATTCCGTACAGAGACAGCTCACCACCAAGTTAAGTTCCACGTCAATCAGTCTGGCCGCTTCGGTTTTAGAGATTTGATCGAGCCGGAGTTTATAGGCGCAACACGTTTCTCTATTTTGCAGCGGCTAAAAGATGCTGTCGCTCAGGCTCCACCGAACTCCACATTCACGCTTGTGACGACCGACCGCGTTCGAGACGACGATCCGCTTAGGAAGCTATTGAGCAGCCGCGACAAGTCGATCGACGTCGGCGCACTGTCGGTAGGCAAGACAGATGGCAGCGAGATGGGCGCTGTCCGAAAGCTCTGGCGTGAACATCTTGATTTGGAAACCGACGCGGAGCTTATAGCGCTAGTAGACACGTTCCATATCATGGATGGCTACTACACGCTCGAAGACCTTCGGGGCCAGGTCGACGTCCATTTCCAGATGGTGGGCCTGGCGTCCGGCGGGAACAACCTTGAATTCAAATTCGATGGTGCTGCGCGAGCGCTCAAGGCTACCAGTAGGAATGTCTTGACCCGTGAGGCATTCGAGGAGCTCTGCCGTGAGCAAGGCTGGGTCAAACCTGATCAACCGGAAGACCGAAAGAACATCTCTATTCGCTCTTTCAGTGACGGCCCTACCGATCACCTCGACGCTTCCCCCGAAAACACGCTCTCTCTTCTACAGCACTTTGACGTCCGCCATCTCCAGCCCGGCGAAGACTGGAGCACGGATATCCGCCCCGCGATCGAGGCCTTCCTTGACCGCGTACGGGTGACCGAGAAGAACATCCGACTGTTCCTCGATACGCACTCGTCGGTGGCGTTTCTCGCTGGCGCATTGCTGGGCTTCAAGACGGACACCCACGTAGAGATCAACCAGAAAGGACGGGGGCCGACAACCATCTGGCGTTCGGAAGACGGGAAGAAAGGCCCGCGAGCCAACACGGAGGTTATCCAGATCGGCGCGGGCGACGATGTCGCGGTGGTCATCGGGCTATCGCGAAACGCCCTCGCGGACGTTCAGGACTACGTCAGCAGAAGTGTGGCCACCGTCGGCCGGATTCTAAACGTCGTCCCGGAAAACGGCCCCGGCCTCAAATCGCTCGCTGGTGGTGAGCACGCGGCAGACCTGGCCGATCAGGTCGCCGATGCCGTGAAAGCTATGCGGCCTGCGTTCGGCGCGACACTTCATTTCTTCATCGCAGGGCCGAACGCCTTCTCGTTTTTCATGGGCCAACACCGCGATTCAATGGGTCCGGTCACGCTCTACGAATTCGACTTCAAGAAGGCTGTCGACGGCAGCTATCACCCTTCGTTCAGGATTGCGTAACATGGAACTGAAGTCTCAGTTTGCGGACTTTCTCCGCGAAATTCGCCCAACGGATCGACAGAAGGAAGACTGGAAGACCGGCTCCAAGACGCTTCGTACCCGGCTGGAAAACGATGATGTCCTCAGCGGGACAGTCGTCGCAACTTTCCTTCAAGGCAGTGTTCGTCGTTCCACGGCGATTCGGCCAACCGGGGACAAACGCCCTGACGTGGACATCGTCGTCGTGACGGACATCGACTATCATCGGACGACACCCAAGGACGCGATGGACAAGTTTGTCCCCTTCCTCGAACGGCATTATCCTGGCAAGTGGAGGCCCCAAGGTCGTTCCTTTGGTATCGAGTTGTCCTATGTCGATCTCGACCTCGTAATCACGGCGTTGCCAAGTGATCCACTGTCCCGCCTTGTGATGAAGCAGTTGTACCAGTCCCGATCGGTCCAGACGACTGATTCGCTCGAAGATGACTTGTCATGGCGGCTGAACCAGCAATGGCAGCCGACGCCTTTCGGTATGCAGACGCGCGCACTCGATGATGCCCCTGCGGACAACTGGCGGCCTAACCCGCTATACCTGCCAGATCGTGATCTCGGTGTGTGGGGTCGCACGCATCCCCTGGCACAAATCCAGTGGACGGCGGCAAAGAACCGAGCTTGCAACGGTCACTACGTCAATCTGGTGCGAGCCACCAAATGGTGGCGACAGCAAAACAGCGACACGCTGCCTAAGTATCCGAAAGGGTATCCGCTCGAACACATGATTGGCCACGCGCTTCAAGATGGCACGTCCTCGATAGCCACGGGTTTCGTACAGGTGCTTGAGACGATGAGGGACATCTGGCGTGGGTCAGCACTTTACGGCGAAGTCCCCTATCTCCCCGATCACGGCGTACCCGAACATAACGTCCTGAAACGGCTTTCAGCTAAAGATTTTCGCGCGTTCCACACCGCCATCACCACTGCGGCCGATCGGGCTCGAGAAGCTCTCGACTCTGACGACGTACAGAAGAGCGCAGAACTCTGGCAAAAGCTGTTCGGGACCAAGTTCCCTTCACCCAGCCCAAGTGGCGGTGACCGGAAACCCGGATTTTTCGTCGCTCCCACAAAGCCGGCGGAACCGAGGAGAACCGAAAGGTTCGCATGAGGTCAGCGTATTTGTTCGTACCAGATGTCCTCGAACAGGTCGCGGAAAGTATCGGGCGACTTCCACGCATTGAACTGACCGAGCCATGGGCCATGCAGAAACATGGTCTGTGGTCACTCGGTCTTGGCGCAAGCCTGTCAGTGCCAGCGAGCGAAACGATCGGAACCGAAACCCGCTGGTATGTGGTCTTCGATCCGTCGGACACGTCGGTCACGATCTTCCCTGCCAACGTTGGTGGGATAGCCACAACCTTTCAGCATCAGAGTTTTAACGCGGCCGCCTTCGGTGATTTGCCATGGAGACAGGGCAATCCCTGCCTCCAACGCCAGGCATTCGTGTTCGGTAGGACGCGATGGGTCGACCAGTCGAACGACATCAAGGAGAAAATCCTGTGGTTCGTCGAGCGGCTTTTGGTTTGGATCGACGCGGCCGCGACGGATACGCTCGTGGTGGCCGGAGAACCCTTCGAGCTTCCTGCAGGCCCCGGACAAGCCTCCTTCCCACTGATCGGCTTCACGGGTTCTCAGGGAGACCTCGCGTTCTGGGCTACCCAGACGACCAGTTGGGGATGGGCCGACCTCGTCAAGGTTCCGAGGGCTGCATCTACCTATGCGGTCACCACCTTCCGCAGTATCGACAGGAAGCCGATCTTTGAGGCAAAGTGGGGCGCGTTGATCGCATCGACCTCGCCATCGCGCCAAGCTATATGGATCGCCCTTGATCGCCTGCCCGTCACGTCCCCTTGGGAGTTGCCCCGCACATGGTCGTCCTTGCGAGCCCAGCTTGCTTCCATGGGGGTCGATCTACAGGATATCCTAATCCAGGCGGGTGCAGAGCGACGTCGTACTTCGAGGTATGCTGATGGCCTGACCTTGTTGATCGGATTTCCAATCGCCTCCCTAATCGGAGAGCCGCCGTCCAGGTTTCATTGGCTTGCGCTCGACAACGTTCCGCTGGCGAGCGCAGGTAGTAAGAGGAATGGCTTCCGGCCTGTGGAGAAAAGTCGGCGTTTGCTCGACGGCGTCCAGGCGATGTCGAATGCACCGCTGAATTGGCTCAAGTCCTCAAGCTGGGATTCCGTTGAACTGAGGACTAGGGCGGGCAAGGACAACGACGTTCCCGCCAAGAAAGTCCTCGTTATCGGAGCGGGCTCACTCGGGAGCGCGGTTTCCGAAAACCTCGTCAGGATGGGCGTCACGAACGTCGGCATCATGGATGCCGACAGAATTGATGTCGGAAACCTCACCCGTCACGCTCTTGGTATGGATGCGGTCGGCCACAACAAAGCCCTAGCTCTGGCGAGCGCGCTAAACCTTACAATGGCTGACGCCGATGCCGTAGGATTCGCGACCAGCTTTCCGCCGTCCGATCAAGAGACCTTGGACCGTATCCGCCTGTTCGACGTCATCGTGGACTGCAGCGGCTCGGATGTCGTCCTGGAAGCGTTGTCGGCTTTCGAATGGGGAAGCGAGAAGCTCTTCGTCAGCCTTGGCGTAACGTGGAAGGCGGAAGGTCTCCTCGTCTATACCGCGTCTGAGGTTTCATTCCCTGTGATCGATGCAAAGGAGCGTTTCAACGATTTCGACACACCCCCCATCGATTTCGACGAGGCTCACGTCGAGGGTGTCGGGTGCTGGCATCCGGTCTTCCCTGCAGACGCGGCAGACATGCGCCTATGGGCGGCTGTCGGGACTAAAGCCATCGTGCGGGCCATTCGTTCGCCGGAACGCCGTTGCGAATACTTTACGCAGAACCCGGACGGGACCGTGGAGCGCCAGGATGTCTGAGGTCGAGGTAAATTTCAGAAGCTCGCTTCACGAGATAACCGTGCGTCTGACGGGAACCGCGCTGCGAACCATCGAAAAGAATTCCCTTGCGGCCGGGAGCCATGAAACGGGCGGCATCCTGATCGGCAGCTACGACCTGGAAGGCCGGACGGCGACGGTCAGCGAGGCGACGACCAAATCCATTGATTCCCGTGCAGGACGCACGTGGTTTCAGCGCGGGGTACGGGGTTTGAGTGATATCCTCAGGCTCCGTTGGAGTATCGGACAGTATTACGTCGGCGAGTGGCACTCTCACCCCGGCGGCGCTCCGGAGCCGAGCATGAACGATATTCGGGAGATGCAGGCAGTCTCGAAGGAGTTCAGCTATCAGTGTCCGAGACCCATCATGATTATCGCGGGCACGGAAAAGACCGGGATCGTCAAGTTGTCGGCCAGCGTGATGAAAGATGGCGTCCTTATCAGGCTTGTCGGTTGAAACGTGATCAGCACCGGGTTGCGTCCACACGCCGACCATTTTCTCAGTCGCCTGGAATATTTGCACATTAGGCATAGAATTCGAACAAAACACGAACACGCTATTTACACGGCCTTAACCCTGAGTATCCTATAAGTAGATTCGCGAACAGAAACCCAGTTGTGCCGTCAGCCGCCCGGAAATTGCTGGTATTGTCACACTGCCGTTTCTGCGGACGGGAATGACAGCCACCGGAATTTGGCTCGGCCGCTTCATCGTTCTGTGAGGAATGCAGAGAAGAGCGCCTGACCATTTCGCGTCAGCGAGTGCGTAGTGTTCGGATCATCGATGGCCGAAACGGCGAGCGCGTGCTGGTCCCGGTCAAACCATAGCCTTGCTGTTCAATTCTTCACTGTCCTTGTACCTGTCGTGAAAATACGGCTTCGATCGGTATTGAGACTGGGGTCCAGCAAGAGGTGTGATGCCAAGTTCGTCGCAGTTTTCAGTGCTCGCTGTCGGACAGCGAAGTCCAGCCCGGTATTCGCCATTCCTGCGGTCTGGGTTCCCGGTTGTTAAGTTTGCGATCTCATAAAATTATGGCTCGATATTCCACGCATGTGCCGGAGCGGGTCATCGTTTACCGAGGGCTTCCCTTTTTTTTCGTGACGTTAATCACAAATTAAATTCGGCCGGCAACCATCGATCGTCAACGAATGAGATTTACTCTCTTGGGGTTCGCTGATGTTTTTGCTGGATACGAATATTCTTGGGCTCGCGAGGCGATCCAAGCCTCATCATCGCCTTTCTGCCTGGCTGGACGAACAGGAATGCGTCGCTATCCCCTTCCCGGCCATCCTCGAAATCCAACGCGGGATAGCCTCGCTGCGAGAAAGAGACCCCAGCAAAGCGCTTGAGCTAACGCACTGGCTGGACAACATCCTCGAATCCGAGTTCGAATACCCGGAGATCACCGTGGCGGTTGCAAGACTACACGGCGAGATGCATTGCTGCAGACCACTCAAGCAACTATGGCACGTGAGTCAAGGTCGTGATACAAAGCCAGGGCAAGACTTATTCATCGCTGCAATCGCGATAGTTCACAACCTACCGATTGCAACGCTCGACGCGGGCGACTTTCAGAGGATCGATAGTTACTTTCCGTTACCGGGCGTCTATCACCCGGTCTTCAGGCATTGGATCGTAGAACCGGGAACGCAGGAAGCATCGGCTGCTTGCGTCGCTCGCTAGTCGCCCTGATCAAGAGGGCCGCCCTTGGCAAGAAGCGCGCCTGCGCGTTCCCGTTTACGACTTGCGACAAACTTTACTTCAAACAAGCCGTCGTCTGCGGCGATCCTCTGAATCCTGCCGGAACGCGCGTCATCAAGCAGCTCGTCGAGCTTGTCTTTTGCTTCCGCAACGTTCCAAGTTCGTAGCTGACTTCGCAATCCGCACCTCTTAGTCACTGAATAGTCTATAGCACCTGAATCGGTACTCGCAAACTACGAACGTCCGGAGACATGTGAGGTCTTTCAAAATACCCAAATGTATTCAACGGAACCATGGTTTGCAGGCGTTTCAAGCAAAAACAGCTGCCCGCGCGAGTTCTTCAAAATTATGACTGAAGCTCACATTTCTGCGTCAATTTGGGGTGCCGACGATTTGTATACAACGACTCCACTAAGGAGGTTAAGGCTCATGTTTTCGCCCCCTTCGGCTCTCTAGCCGCGTAAAGGCCTCGTTTGTCCCGTTGATTCAGATGTCCTTTTCACCCATCTATGGCCAACAAACACTTCGACAAGATTGCCATGGAAAGGGCCGTTAAGCATGGGCGAAAGTGCGGTGGCGGACGAGATAGGAAGGATCGGAGAAAGCTACTTCGACTACCAGATGTCCCAGACAGACCTCCTGGTGGGCAAGATAGACCCAGACCGGATGGGTAAGGATCGGGTGATCGAGGCCAAGCTCGCCCCCCGGAACAACATGCTGTCTTTCGACAAGCGCCCCGCTCCGATGGCGTGTTCCATCCAGATCAAGACGATCCTTTCATCGACGAAGGTCGTGAATGTCAGCTTGTCCGTCGCTGAAAGACTGGCTCAGGGGCTGTCGCCAGCATTCGTCTACATCGTCCGCCTAGATGACGACCGCAAGCCTACGGAGGTCAGGATTATCCACATTCTTGGCAAGGCCCTCGGCAAGGTCCTGAAACGCCTGAGGAAAGAGTTTTCCAAAGGCACTACGGAGTACAAGGACAAATCCATTACGTTCCCGATCAAGGAGGCCAAGACGATCGGTCTGCTCGGACACGACCTTTCCAGATATCTGAACTTGGAGATCGGTCCTGACATGGACGAGTACATCGAGAAGAAGCGCATGCAGAAGCGCGATCTCGGATACGAAAACGGCAAGCGCACGACGGTGACAGGTTCGTTCGGGGCAGCCGCTATTAACGATTTCATTGACGGAATGCTCGGACTGAAACCGCTCACCATTACCGCGTTGAAGGCAGAGGACGAACGTTTTGGCATTTACCTGCCAGTTCCGTCGTTCCCTAAGTTCCAACCTGGATTGACTGCACAGTTGATACCCAAACCGAGCGCGCGGTGTACCTTGGTACTCGGCCCGACACATGACGCTGCCGAGATCGTTTGCGATGTCACGTTCCCGCCGATGGGCACCATCCCGCTGGAATTTTTCAAAGCCCGCCTCAAGTCGCCGATCCTCGAGGCCACTTTCTCCCGCGACGAATTCCAGGTCTCGACCAAGCCCTTTGCAACTAGCGACAGACGTACGATCGCCGAGTGGATTGCCTGTTACACCATTATCGTCGGCGTATCTTCTGTCGACGGCCTGCCGATCGGCTTGAGAACACCGATCGGCGTCGAGCACCTTGGTATCGCCAAGGGCGGTAGCCCGGCAGATGACATGGAAGCCGAATACACACTCAGACTTTTAAAAGCCATGCGTTCGCTCCGGGCAGAAGCCGACGTGGAAGACCGTCCGGTGATGCTCGATGACGTCTACCTGATGGCGTCCTACATATTGAGGGCGCAGAAGTGCATCGCCGAGAACTTCCGCGATGATGTCACGTTCAGTTTGGCTTCTCCGACCGACGAGAAGGTTCCTCGTGACGTCGAGGTCGTGATCATCTCGGGCTTCACCCTTGGTGACGAGTATTACGTTCATTGCTCCAATTGCGCGATGCAGTCTTCCGTGGTGAACGGACTTCTGGCCTTTTCCCAGAGCGGCCCTCTGACATTCCTGGAGGCAAGCACCCTTGACGATTTCGACGGCGACTTGAAACGATACCAGCGCAAAGCGATGCGGATGAGCCGCTCGAACCTTTGCGTCACCTTCCTTACGGAGGGTACCCACGACGGCGAGTTGACGGAAATCGGAGACCCGTCCGACCATTCCGCGACGTCGCCACAGTTACCAGCAGCGTAAGTCACACGTCGGTTTCGCACTTATGGAATGCGATGAATCGGGCGATGGAATTGCGATGGAAGCTTCGCAGGACGTTCACCGTGCATTTGTTCGAGGTTCCGGCACTCCGCATCAGTTCGATGTGCTGCCGTAACCCTAAGGAAGAGTGGTTCATGCCGTTCAAAGGCCTGGACACCTATTCGAGCGGTGTGAGTTACGATGTATACGTCGAGGACGTCGTGGCGAGGGCCAAGGCTAGGCTCTTCGAGATCGAGGACTCCGCGAGCTGGGAACTTGATGTCTCCGGGCTCGAGACAGCATGAACCCGGAATTGCCGGGCATGCTCTACTCGCGTCGCCACATCCCACACCCAGGTCGTTAGGGCCGTCATTTAATAAGCGGCTCCTCGAGGCGATAGATGCGGCTCCTGCATCTGGCCCATCTCAGCTCTCGGTCAAGCTGAAGTAACGGAGAGGTTCGTCCGTACGTGCCTTCCTTGATAAAAGGGTGACCCTTGAAGTGACCGAAGATATGCCGATGGCGCTCGCCTGAAACATATACGACCTCATCTACCTTCCATTTCGAGATCAAGGGAGCGTCATCGAGTGCCTGCTCGGTCGGCGGGGTTCCGGAGGCGATCCGCTCAAGCATCTGACGGTAATCCCGGATGTATTCCTCAACGGTCCGGCCGTCGGGCATGATGATTTCCCGATCGTTCATGGCCGTAGCCCCCGCTTGCGCTTTTCAGGTCTGGTTCCGGTCGTGGTGTCGTTGAGAGATGCAGTGGGCTCTGCCCGACCACGACGTAGCGCCGCGATCAGCTCTCGCACCTCCGCTCCGCTGACCCGGCCCCGTTCCACGAGGCAATCGGCCAGCTGTTCCAGCTCGACCCTGTATTCCCGCAGCAATGTCTCCGTCTGCTCGAGCGACTCCTTGAGCCGAAGATCGACGGCGTGCCAGAGGTTGGCGTCACGGGCGCGCAGGGCTTCCAGTCCACCCACACCGCCAGCCAGGTCGAGCACCAGATTGTCGCCGAACCCGAAGTAGCGCTCGATCCCGGTCGCAAGGTCGGTCGCGATACGCAGGTCGGAGCCCTGCGCGCCGCCTCCGCTCGTTGAATGATGCCCGTAGACGACACGCTCAGCAGCGATCCCCGCCAAGTGGATACCGATGCGGGACATGAGGCTGTCTTTCGTTTCGAAAACGCTTTGATTTCTCCTGTATTCCATGTGCCCAAGGGAACTGCCTGAATCATCAAGCGCGACCTGGCGATTGATGACGACCCAGAGCAAGCTGTCCTGGCTCGTGGCCAACGTCGCAATGGCGTGGCCAGCCTCATGGACGGCGACCCGCCGAAGTTCCACGTCAGACAACGATCTCGTCGGCGGTAGCGCTTCAAGCAGGTCTTTTTCCTCAAGCGCGCGCCCTTCCCTTCTGACACGGCGACGAACTTCGCGGGCAACCATTTCGATATTCGCTCCGGCATATCCGGCGCTCATCTCCTCGAACTTCCGGAGATCGCCGGGTGCAGCCAGCCCACGCAGATGTTGCCGCAGGATCGCAACGCGCGCGGGGCCGTCAGGCAACGGAATTCCGATGAGTCGCTCCAATCGGCCCGGCCTGAGCAAGGCGGGATCGATAACCTCGGGGAGATTCGTGGCCGCCACGACGACCACGCCAGGCCGCCCTCCCGCCGGATCAAGGCATTCCAGCAAGGCGTTGATGACCTGACGCTTGTAGTCGAGGTTGTCGCCTGCCGTGTCGCTGCTGCGGTCACCAAAGGCATCGATCTCGTCCAGAAAAAGGATACAAGGCGCAGACTTCGTTGCCAGCTCGAACGCTTTGCGCATGGCTTTGAGCATATCGCCCAGATGACCCATGGCCTGCCAGCGGGCCGACGACGCCTCGATGATGGGGATGCCGCAGGTGGCCGCCAGCGCGCGCCCGTAGGTCGTCTTCCCGGTGCCGGGTTTCCCGCAGAGGACAGCACCGCGGTCCACGTCTTCCCATTCGATCAAGCCCGCCTTCCACGATGCGATGTCCCCAGCGAGCTGGATGCCCCAGGTGGCCGCCTCGCCGTATCCCGCCATGTCGTGCAGCGTCTTGGCCTTGGTCTCCGGTTTCGCCTGCTCTGGAATTTTGAAGTCGTCAGCTGCGGCGGCTCTTCTCAGACGACCGATGGCGGACCGCAAGGTCCGGTGAGCGTTGACCGCCATCTTCACCCTGCCGAAGTCCAGGCTGGCCAAGTACTCGGCATCGTCCGGCGTCATGCCTTCGAGACCGACCATCCTCGCTGCCGCCAGGAAATGGCCGGGTGTCGGCCGAACCAGAACGCATTCGAAATCGGCGATAAGTTTGACGTCGGGGTCGAGTTCTTCGAGCGAGTTGCAGAGGAGAATGGTACGCTTCGCCTCGAAAATGTTCCGCAGTTTGTTCACGATCGTGACTTCGTCGAGGCGCGCGATGAAGAGACGGTCGTGGCCGAACTCGTCGTACTGGGCCTCCGATCCCAGTAGTTCGGAGATCGCGGCGTGATAGAAATAGGTGTCCACGTTGACGCCGTCCGGCATCTGCAGGAGGGCCTTGAACCTCGTGTCGTGACGGTCGAGGAATGGTCGGAGGGCTTTTCTGACGGCGCACATGGCCACGGCGGTCGGAAACGTCAGCGTCGCTTTAAGACGCAGGGAAGTCTGGAAGCTTTTCATCGTTGTCTCTCTGAAATCTGGCTGGGAGGTGTGGGATTTCAGGGACGTATTCGGCGCACCATCGTCTCGGGTCCGAGCAGGGCATCGTCGAGATCGACTTCAAGGAAGCCAGAGAGGATGAGCGAGGCGATTGCGGCGACGGGTCTGCTCTCTTGGATCGCTCCAAGGCATTCCGCCAGTGTCAGGATTCCGTGCTCGTCGAGGGCGGCGAGGATGCGGACGCGATCGCCGAGGCTCGTGCGCCATGCTCCATACCTCAGGAGGTCACGGGCATTCTGCAGGCGGAAGCCGTTGTAGATTTCGTCGTGGGAGATTTGGAGATAGTCGTTATCGAGGCGGTCAACGGAAATGGCTTTGGAAGCCTTCCTGTCCGGCGCATCCAGATAGCGACGGGTGCCGTCGACGTGGTTCACCAAGAAGTCGGGACCTCGCTGCTCTGTCCGCCCGTCCTGTCCCAGCGGCTGGCATCGCCATGACAACACGGCTTTGTCTATATCCAGGAGGCAGGCCAGATCGCGGGCGGTCTGGGATCGGAAGACGGCGGGGCCGTCGCATTTCAACGTGGTCAGGGGATGGAAAGTTGATTTGTTGGCGGACGACGTCCCCGCCGGGATCGCACCCGACTGATCGAAAGATCGCATGACTTCCTCGATATAATAGCTAATGACGACGGGACCGCTCGGCGGCCAGCGGGGTCAACGTATTCGTATCGAGTGGGTCAGCGCTTTAAACATGGAAGAACATTTAGAGAACACGCCTCGAGATGTCAATCGCCAAAAGTATCCAAGGCAAATTCCCTTCTAAATTCGCGGTCCCCTTGACCCATAATCGCTTTTATATATCGGATCGGGTCCCCCTAAAGCTTTTGGAATATAGGCGATGCTCCTCTTTCCATAAGCCTGTTTCAGATGTGACCTAAGAGCATTCCTTACGGATTTTCCTCTGGCTTCATCCGGAGAGATTGCTCCATCGAGCGGCAAAATCCGCGGGATCGCCAGATTTCGCGCTTCGAACTGGTCTCGGAGAGACGTCACCTCAGCCTCAGCTGCCGTAAAGGTGTGAATAACGGTTTCGTCTGCGGCGATTTTGGACAGGATACGACTCAGGCCATCAGCGATGGTTGCGTCTTCAGCAAGCGATGACGTGAAGTAGATTACGAGGTCTGCCTTGGGAGGATGAGGCTCGTGATGCTGAGCCATCAGGATAGATGATGCAACGGCGAAACCCGTCTGAGGACGATATTTATGCCAAAGGGTGGAGACGCTCGGCTTCGCTTTCCGATCGAGGAGCACCTTGATGAAGCCGCGGAGGAACTCACGGTCCTGAGCGGATGCGACGATCACGACGGTCAATCCGCTGCATTCTTTCTCTTCGACGAACCTGGTCGCCAATTCGGTCGCGGCTTCAGACATCGCAGATGCGAAGGCTTCCGTGCCCTGCGTCTCATCATCCAGGATCGTAGCAAGGGTCTCGGAAATATCGAAAGCTTCAGTCGTCATCGGTTCCCTCCAATAGCTCTTCCATATAATCGGACAGCATCTCCGCGCTCGTGAAATACCCATCCAGCACGTATCGCTCGAAAACCATCCCGGATGGACTGCCGAGTTCGATGGGGGCCAGACCAAACACCCCCTCCTCACGTCTATAGAAAACCAACCCGTCGCAAACATCGAACTGAATTTCGGGAATTAGTTTGAGTAATTCCGCGACCCGCGGCTGAAAACCCTGCCTGTTATGCGGGATCATTCCTGGGATAGATCGGGATACGTAGAAAAGTATGACATCGAGACTTTGAGGAACATCAGCACAATTTAACTGAAATGCATTCTGAAACTGCTGGTACACAAGATTGACGTCATTGAAATCGAATTCGAGAAATACCCGGCCTAAACCCGCGTAGGTCGCGAACAACGCTTTCTGTTTGCTGATCGGAAACAGCGATATGATCGAGCTTATGAAGTTTTCCACACGGTCATTGATAACCGTTGGCTTCCCGCTGTTAGGGTAGTAGCGGACATTGACTGAAGTAGGACCTGTGGAAGACAGCGTCTCAAAGCTGTTATCGTGCGAAAGCACCAGGTTATAGAATGCCTTCCGGTTGGATCGCTGATCGAAAAGCTCCTGCTTGCAGAAGCACCACCTAATACTCCCTTCCTTCTTACCCCATATCTCCTTACCGCCCGTTTTCATTTCGTAGTGATGATGTTCATTGAGAATTGTGATGAGGGCGTCGTCGATGTACCAACCGCTCGCCTGCCAGGTAGCGAAAACATCTTGAGCGGCCAATTTCTTAGCTAGGACTCGCTGAAACAATTTTATCAGCTCGAACGCGATGACACGGACTTCGTAAACCGTACCATTCCTGCCGCGTATACCACCATCGGCTTTGCTCTGGAGGTAGTCCCTAGTGCCCTCGATAGGGTCGTCCAGTGGTGTTGTCATAAATTTACTCGGATTTTGCTCATTGAGACGACACGGGGCCGCCGTCCTATCCTGATGATAAGGTTAAGCATTGTTAAGCAGCTGAGGATTGCTAAAGTCCTACTCCGCAACCTTGACTGCAGCTTTCGTCAACGGTTGACGTCAGAGCAGGCGTCGATCATTTGGTATTCGTTGGACTGCGTACGACAACGACGTTGGATTTCAGCTCAGCAAAGACATCAACGATCATTTCAGGTTCAAATCCTTTCGAGCCTGAGCAAGATCAATTTTGGCGTTGTAGCCGTGTTTCTGCAACAGATGAAGCAGATGGAGCCAGAGAACAGGCTGAGTGGCTTTCCGCTCGCAAACTGGTGTGCGTCGGGGCCATAATCTGCTGTAGAAATCAGAATACCCCGAGACGCGCCTTCGTGCTGGACCGTCCCGTAGAGATCGCGGACAGCTGATACGCCGACGGTGCGCGTGTATCGCTTCGCCTGGATCACGATCTTCCCGCCTGTGATCGGATCAGGATCGAAGGCGACCGCATCTACACCGCCGTCACTGCTCGCCTGCGTGATCTTGACGTCGCCACCGCGCGAGGCGAATTCCTTCTCGAAGAGCTCACGAATCAGATGTTCGAAATCTCCCCAGTCCATGGCCGCGAGGTTCGTCGCCGCGTCGAGCGAGGCCACGACCTCCCTGGCGTCGATGAACCTCTTGTCCTCCTTGTTCATCTCCATGAGAGGTGCGATCGGAGCGAGCGCGGCCAGCGAGGAGGCGGAAACGCCTTTGAGGCTTTTGAAACAGGCTTTAGGATCGACGCGGCCCAGATCGATCGCTTCGAAATCGGCCTTTGTGACAATCGCGGACATGATGCAACTGCGCACGTCTCGGCCAGTCGATTTATTCACTGCCGTCGAGAAACCGTTGAAGAGTATGGCATCGTAGTTCCCGCACTCGTCAGCTTCGAACAATTCATGGAACGTCCGCAAACAAACCTGATAGCAGGCGCTGTCATAGTTCGCCTTTTGCTCTTTATCGCTGATGTGCGTTTCCTTGACTTCGCCAGTCGATGGCATGAACCGCAAGGCCTTGAGTGTCGGCATGATTTCCGGCGATGGGAGATCGTACTCAATCAGTAGAACCTTGGCGGGCGCTGGCTGATAATCCAGTTCGTACGACTTCTCGAACAATCCGTCATAATCCGACGCGTCGAGAACCAGACTAGCATGTTCGATGACCGATTTAGGGTCCCCGGCACGGACGCCGTCCGAGAGTTCGTCGACCTTTGCGTTCTCAGTTGCCTGGCGATGGAGATAGGTCGCCTTCTCATCATGATATGCTTTTTCGAACTCGAGCTTACGCGCCTCCCACAGCCCGACGGCCGTTACAAAGGCTGCCGCGTTACGCGCGTCTTCCTCGTCCCATCGCTTGACGTCGGCCTGGAATAGCTCTTCCGCCTTCGCGCGTTTTACCTTTGCTTTTCTAAATACCTTGTCGAGTAAGCCGATCGGAGGGTCAAACTTGATCGGTTTCGCTTCGGTCGCCCTTTTAGGACTCTTCTCCGGGAACGGAGATGGCTTCCTGAAAGGCGTTCTGTTCTTGAGCTTTTCCCAATCCACACGGTCGTCATGCCGGAGGGTTTTCGACAGAATGGACCTTATACCGTCCAGCTTACCCGATGCCTCGATCGTCAGGGCGTCGCACGCCTCCTTGCTGGCGGCAAGCTTCGACTTCCTGATGTGGTCATCGGCCATGCGGTCCCAACGCGCGACGAGTTCGCCAACTTTGATCTCGAGCAGGTAAAGCTCCGGCGCACTGACCTGCTTGTGAAGCTCCAGGTCCTTTTGCCACATGTCGATAGAGTACCGTAGGATACGGCTGTAATTCGCGCTCCACTTAGCCTCGATCTCTCCGGCTTTGATCGCGCTCAGGTGCCGTGAGCTATACTTAATCTTAGTCGTCATTACCGTCCCTGCCCAATGCAACAGGCGGCTCGTGCCACAGCACAGAGCGCCCCGCAGTCCCTATTGAAGATTTTCACCGATCGACCGATAGCATGCGTCCGTTGACCCGACGGATATCTTGCTGACGACGTTCCATGCACCGCGATCAAAATCGAAGAACTCGATGAAACAGCGGCTCGCATCGTAATCAAGCCATTGAGCGGCCATAAGCCGACTGTCCAGACGGAACTCAAGGGCAAGGTACATATTGTCTTCGCCTCCCCGTGGAAAACGTATGGGCCTTCCGGTCCTGTTGTCACCCACCACGACGCCAGAGCAACCCGTCCCGCAGCCGAACTGAATTACCGTGAAATACCCCGCGAAATTGGGGCCTTTCTGCATGCCGTCACGAATACGGGTTCTGAAGGAGTTGAAATCACGGTCTCTGGCCTTGAAATTGGGCAAGACCGTTTTTCCCGACATCCTGGCGCGGCTCGGATATTCCGTTGGCCGTGGTCTCTTCGAGCCAGCCGCGACCGCTGCGGCGACGGTAGCGGATCGAGATTGAGCCTCATCGCACACGTGCCAGTCCATCTGATAGCCGTATTCGCCCTCCCGTCCGTAGCACCATCCCACGGACTTGAGTTTACCGTAGATCGACTCGCGCCGATCACAGGCAGCCATCGTCTCCGGAGAGTTGCCGCTACTACCGCGACAGGTCGTGTTTTCCCGATGCCATTGGGAGAGAAGGCGCAGGGGACGGGTAGCACCCTGATCCGTTTCCAGGACTTTCCCTGTCTCGGAGGTGATTGTCGCCGTCGTCGGGTCCCAGGTCATCGTGAATTGGGCGGCCCCCGACGATGTTCGATCCTCGAAGTCACGTTTGGCATACCACTCGACAACACCAGTGATCTGACAGGTCGTTG
Organism: Pararhizobium gei; assembly: GCF_029223885.1. Classification (NCBI taxonomy): domain Bacteria; kingdom Pseudomonadati; phylum Pseudomonadota; class Alphaproteobacteria; order Hyphomicrobiales; family Rhizobiaceae; genus Pararhizobium; species Pararhizobium gei. The sequence goes on from NZ_CP119409.1 coordinate 2,413,194, forward strand.
CGCATGAGGCCCGTTCCGAGCCATGCTTTAAACTGTAAGCGCGGGTCGGCCATCTCCGGGCGAACTTCCGCTTGTCCTCGACAACGTCAGCCTTGGGAATTGGTTTTCCGTAAAACTCGACCACGCTACCGTAAGCCCTTTCCATGAACTGGAGCGCGGTAGCATTTCCGCTCGACCAGGCGTCATGATAGGCGACGGCGAACGCGAGCGCCTTCTGTTCGGTCGTCATCGGTGCCGTGTCTGGCACTACGGTCTTTTTCTCCGGCGGGCTATACGCCTCTGGTAGTTTAGAGGGCGAAGGCATTGCTGTCGCCAATCGACCCGATAGGTCTTCAGTACTGCCCGAAGTCACCCGAAAACCCCGCATCTCGCTTGCTGTCAGATACCGCATGTCGTCGCTGGGCACCGACAGGCTCAATTGCAGAAGTTTCGGGTCTACCCCCATCTCGATGAGGTACGTCATGATATCGGCGGTCATGGATTGGACCGCGGTGACGGCGTCGTGGCTGTTGAGATTGGCATCCGATGAGAACGAAGACTGGTGGACGCCGATTGCACCTGGTTCCGCTTGTCGCGTGGTCCCGCCGACGAACGTAAGGGTGCAAGCGGAAGCACATTCCGCGGCCCGGAGCTGAAACGTCGAAAGACCGAGCGACCTTATCAATCGGCCGAAAGCCATGGCCGAAACGATGTTTCCACCGGGGCTGTCGAAGGTTACGACCTTTGCGCCGCTTGCCGCGACTTCCCGTGCGAGGACCTGAGGGTCATCGGACGAAGTAAACCTGCCCTTGAGCAACAGAATCGGCGGACCGCTGTCCAACGGAATACGTTGGACGACCACTTCGGCGATTGCCGAGCCTCCTAATGGAATGGAAAGAAACGCTCCAAACGCGAGCGTACGTATACTTGAATTCATGGCCCGACTACCCCTGCAGGCGCATGCTACCTATTTGAGTACAGAGCGCAATACTCCGCCGCTCATTGCTGGAACGGACATTATTGCGGCACCTTTGGCCGCCCCAACGGTACGGGACTTCATGTTTGTAAGCGGATGCTCTATTCGTCCCGATAAAGAGCCGCAGCTTCCCGGAAGCTGGCCAGGATCGCCCATTTGACCTTGTCCATGTGTTTCTTGATCTCCGGAATGTATGTTTCTGACTCCTAGCCGCCCTCGGCCACCCGCTTGCGTTCGAAACGAAGAGGGGGCTTGAGCTCTTCCGTAATACGGCGGCGATATCGGCCGCGGAACAGAAGCCCCTGCACCCCTTTCGGTGTCAGAGCATTAAAGCGCATCTTGCCCAGTTCCTCGAAGTTCAGCGAGATAACAACCGGGGGCGCGATTTCCATGTGCGAGAAATCATGATCGTTCCACTCGATACGATCGACACCACAGCCGAAGTTAAATTCGACAATTGGGTCGCCGTCGTCTCCAAGCAGCTCTTGCGAGAACTTGATCACGATGTTGTCGATCGCTTCGATCTCGCGAAAATAAGCAGCTGAGAGGAAGTCGACGTCATCTTGGAGAAGTGCACTTTGCATGGAATACCCGCCGTATAGGCTTATAGTATTCGTGCAGGTCTGTTCGAGAGAAGCTAACCGGATGTTATCGCTTGCAGTTTCCGCGAGCCATGATTGATTGGGTAAACGGAACAATATAGCCAATGACGATTGACTGGGACAACGGCCGCAATATTGTGGCTTGCACGCGTAACGGGAGCGATCAGATGTCTGGCCCAGGCGGACCCAGTAACACCGAGAACGACAAAAACGAATGGCGGCCTGCCTCATCAGTCAGCAAGACGGGAGGCTCGGGACAAGGCGACGGCGGTGGAGCCTCGAACCCATGCATGTTCACGGAGGTCACAATCCTCGCGTCGCCAAACAGCGCGGTCACGAGTTCGCTAGTGGAAGGCAGCACCTTGGCGATATCGATATCAGGACCTCGCGTGGTCGCTATGAACGGCACAGACATCGCAGGTTCCATTACTTCCGCCCGCCTTGCAGACATCATCGAATGCATCAATCGCGGGCAGCAGTATATGGCCCGGGTAATCCAGATGAACGGCGGCGCGATAACGGTCGAAGTCTATCCGATATGACCGATATCGATGTTGTAGGTGGCATCTATCGGGAGCGGTGCGCGTTTCCGTATTGGGACCAGCTTTACGGGTCGGCGGGGAGAGCTGCCGTCGCCTTGTCGGGACATGTAGACGTCATTCGCTTGCACGGCGCTCTGTCGGAAAGCGAGGTCCGAACAGCTCAGGCAGTGTTCGCCGATATCGACCTCACGCTCTCCGCTCGGGAAAGGCCCATAGCCTTCGAATACCTGCACAGCCTTTCAGTACCGAAAATCTCTCCAGAGCCCATCCCGAGAGTGTCGATGCCTGCGGTTTCCGGAGATGTCATCGTGAAATTCGGAATGCTGGAAGCCGACCCCAGGGTCTCGGGGGTTCACGTGGTCTACGATCCGCAGTCCGCGTTCGATCCGATAGCCTTCTCGAGTTCGGGGTCGACAGCAACCCATTTGGCCATCATCGCAAACCGCAGCGAAATTCTCAGCCTTGCACGCGCGCAGTCCGTCGACGAGGCGGTCAGGACGATGTTCTCCTCCGAGAAGGCCGAAGTGGTCGTAGTAAAGGACGGCATCAACGGCGCGACTGTCTACGAAAGGGAACGGTCTTCCCATGTCCCGGCCTACTTGACACAGAACGTGTTCAGTATCGGCTCGGGCGACGTTTTCGTCGCCGCATTCGCACTTTCCTGGGCGATCCACGGCATGACTCCTGCCAGTTCGGCGGAGTTCGCCAGTCGATCGACGGCTGATTACGTGGAGAGCCGCCTGCCCGCTTTCAAATCGATGGCGTCTGAACCGACGCCGCGGTCGCCCGTGGCGAAATCGGGCGGGAACATCTACCTCGCAGGACCTTTTCGGGAGCTGGGGCAGCGTATGATGATCGACGACGCGCGCGAGCAGTTAAAAGGATTGGGGATGAGCGTGTTCAGCCCAATCCACGACATCGGCCCCGGCACTGCGGACGTCGTGGTAAAACAAGACCTCGCCGCCATCCAGCAATGTGATGCGGTCTTCGCTATCCTCAACGGCAGCAGCCCGGGAACCGTGTTCGAAGTCGGTTATGCCCGGGCTCTTGGGAAACCCGTTTTCTGCGTCGCGCAGAACATGCGGGATGTCGACCTCAAGTTACCCCGCGGGTCGGACGCGTACCTGCACGAAGACTACGTCAGCGCCCTTTTTCAGATTGCATGGCGAACATGAAGCGCGCGCTTTTGCTGTCCGGAGGCATGGACTCGACGTCGATCGCATATTGGCGCAAGCCAGACCTCGCCATTACAATTGACTACGGTCACAAGGCGGGTGAAGGCGAGATAAGGGCGGCGACTGCCATAAGCAAGACGCTCGACATCGAACATCGGATCATTCGATGCGACCTTTCGGCGCTCGGCAGCGGCGATCTCGCGGGTAAAGACGCCGATCCCCACGCACCCGCGAGCGAGTGGTGGCCCTATCGGAACCAGATGCTGGTCACGATCGCCGCGATGGAATGCATCAAGCACGGGATCGGCGTACTCGAGATCGGCGCGCTCCGAACGGACGGCTTCCATGCCGACGGCCGACAGGAGTTCGTGGACGCCCTAAGCGCGCTGCTTGCGATGCAGGAAGGCGGCCTCGAGCTTGAAGCCCCGGCGGCGGCCTACTCGGCAGAGGAACTCGTGAGGGTCTCGGGCATCCCGATGGACATCCTGGCCTGGGCGCACTCCTGCCACAAAAGCGACTACGCGTGCGGGCACTGCAGAGGATGCCAGAAACACTACCTCACCATGAAGGCGATCGGGATTGAGCCATACTGATCCGTATCCCACCGGGTCCGCGCCGCCGTTGTCCGGAATGCCATGGCTCGCGCCGACGCGGATCGACATCCCATACCTCGGGCTTCCAGACCGTGATTTCATACAACTCCTTGGATCGAGGCGCTCCTCGCGTCACCTGACCATGGCTCCGATGACCGAGGTAGCTTCCGTTGTCCGCGAGGCGCTCAAAGCGGATTTCATCGGGGCCGGACAGCGCGCCGGACGGAAGAAGAAGCGGGTCGTCTCGGCAGGCGCGCTACACCCGATCAAATGCGTCATCGTTGGAAAGGACAACCGCGCATTCGTCTACGATGACGAGACGGATGCCGTCTTCGGTGTCGAAGCCCGTGATCCATCGGCGATCGAAGCCCTCTCGCGGAAGAGCGCTTCCGTTTTACCGTCAGCAGCCACACACTTTCTGGCGCTGTTGGCGGACACCGAATCCGTGTCGACGGTCTATTCGAACCACGAATCCCTGTTGTGGCGCGATGCGGGAGCCGTCCTCCAGACGCTGGCACTTGTCAGCGAGGCATTCGGTCTTGGTTTCTGTCCTCTAGGCATCCTCGGCCAGGAAGCGGCCGACGGGCTGCTACCGAGCGGCCATCGATTTCTGGGTGTCGGTGTGGCCGCGATAGGGCGGCGAGTGCGTGGGGTGGCGTCTTCAGAGGGCCAGCCGTAGCTGATCGGCCCGGGGCACGATCCTCGTCGACCTTGCAGTCGGTCCTATGCGTCTCATGAAATCCCAGATGACGGCGTCAAGGACGCTGGCACGAACCTGGATCGCCCGCGCGAATTTGAGGAAGAGGTCCTCAAGACCGAAATAGTCCTTGGCAGGGTCGGAGTCCGCTTCGAACACCTTCATCATGACGCACGCGCGATGAAGATGGACGTCGATGATCGCGACGTCGTCGGAATCCAGATGATTGCGAACCACCCACGAGGCCGTCTTGGGACCGATCCCGGGGAGGCCAAGGAGTTGCCCCCTGAGGTGTCGTTCCGAAACATCGACCGAGAAATCCCGCGCCATCGAAAGCGAACGGGACAGGTATGAAGCTTTCTGGCTGGCGAAGCGGTAGCGTCGTTGCCGCCCGTCGATGTCGAACGGGTCGATCAGGCGTTCGAGTATGTCCTGCTCGCTGGCATCACCGTTCAGCAGCCCGTCCGCGCGCAGGCGGCGAAAGGCGACCATGCCCATCTCGGCCGGAATCCCGTAGCCGCCAAGCAGGCAGACGGCGATCTCCTCCAGCAGGCTTTCCCCCAGGCGGTGATCGCGATACCGATTTCGTCTGGCCTGGGCTTCGGACTGGTATTTCCAGAAAGCGGGGGTGAAGAGTTCGTCCGGGCCTCCCCAGAATACTCCCGGCACGACCTCAGAGCCGCCCTCCGGGAGGCTGTGCTCCTCGATCAATCCGTCGATGTTAACCCAAAACCGCTGCATGTTGCCCTCTTGCGGCCGCCCCTAGAGCACCGACCAGCTTTTCCGTCCACGAAAAACGAAGGTGCGTGCCCTGTTATCCAAGATAACCACAGGAGGCTTGCGCGTGCGGTTCGACCGAAATTAATGATCGCTCGAACAATGGGAGGGACAATAGCCGGCGGAGCATCACCATGCCGATGGCCAAAGTATGAGTTACCATTTCGAGCGCCTCGACCTGGCGTCGTCCTCGGCGGCGCAGCGTCTATCTGACGCTACCTTCACAACGAACTCTTAGGTCAGCGCGAGTCGATCATCTGGGCGAAATTCAAGCAATTCGCCGTATTGCTGAAAGCATGGCCCTCAGGGTATCCTTCGAAGTTTCGCGTGGGCCTGTTTAGACTAATACCAACCGTCAGTGAGCATGACTCTGAAGGGGATTCCCAGCAGCCAACGAATCTGAATCTGTGATGCAAACTGGAGGTTTGTGATGGGTTCAGCGATTTCTTTGCGATCGGACTTCGACGGAGCCAGGTTGCGGCTTCTGGCTCGGCAGACACGCGATGCCGATCAGGCACGGCGGCTTCTGGCACTTGCATCGATCTATGATGGCGGCTCACGCGCCGATGCCGCCCGGCTTGGCAGTGTGACGGTTCAGATCGTGCGCGACTGGGTGGTGCGCTTCAATGAACGCGGTCCCGCCGGCCTTATCAACGGCAAGGCCCCGGGCAAACCTTCTCTCCTGAACGATGAACAGCGAACGGCTTTGGCGCAAGCCATAGAGCGCGGACCGACCCCGTATCTGGATGGAGTCGTTCGCTGGCGTCTGTGTGATCTGGCGCAATGGATTTGGGAAGAGTTCCGCATCTCGGTGAGCGAGGAGACCCTGGGCCGCGAAGTGCGTGCCATGGGCTATCGCAAGCTCTCGGCTCGCCCAAGACATCATGCGCAGGATGCCGAGGCGGCCGAGGCATTTAAAAAAACTTCCCCGCCGCTGTGGCAGAAATCGCCGCAGGTCCCGCCAAGGGCAAAGTAATCGAAATCTGGTTCCAGGACGAAGCCCGGATAGGCCAGAAGAACAAGATCACGCGTCGTTGGGCCAAGCGGGGCTCAAGGCCGTCCGCGCCGCACGACCAGCGAACCCGATCGGCCTATATCTTCGGTGCCATCTGTCCCAAGCACGGCAAGGCCGCCGCTCTCGTCATGCCGTGGTGCGACACCCATGCCATGAACCAGCACCTGATCGAGATATCCCGCAACGTCGCCGTTCATGCACACGCCGTCCTCATCATGGATCAGGCCGGATGGCACATGTCCAACAATCTCGTCGTTCCAGAAAACATCACCATCCTGCCACTGCCGCCCAAATCGCCCGAGTTGAACCCGGTCGAAAACATCTGGCAGTTCATGAGGGACAACTGGCTCTCAAACCGAGTCTTCAAATCCTACGAGGATATCGTCGACCACTGCTGCTACGCTTGGAGAACCCTCCAGCAACGACCATGGAAGATCATGTCAATCGGCCGACGCAAATGGGCGCAAGGGTTCTAATCAGTGACGGTTGGTATAAGGCTGGCGAGCCATTTGCCATTGCGACATGCGGCTCGCATTTGCAAGAATATCCACCTGCTCGTTCGCAACGTCACCCGAGTGGGCCTTGCACCATTCGATCCTGATACCACACCCGCGCGCGATCAGTCCGTCCAGCCTCTGCCAGACGTCTGCGTCGGGGGACGGTCTCCGTCTGTGGCTGTTGTTGGGATCGATCTTCCTCCAACCATTATTGCGCCAGATCGGGAGCCATCGATGGAAGCCCTGCATCACATACAGAGAGTCCGTCCATATGAGCAGCGGGGCATGCGGAAAATTCGAAGTCGCCCAGACCGACGCGTGCATGACGGCAAGGATTTCGAACCTGTTGTTCGTTTTCCCGGGGTGCCCACCGCTATCGCTGTGGACTTCGCGTCCTCCCTCATAGGAGACGAAGCCCCATCCGCCGAAACGCGCCTTGGCGTCGAACGATCCATCGGTGTAAATCTCGATCAATCTGGAACCACGCGAAATCGTTTCAGCACTCACGAAATGTCATCCCGCATCTTCGGCATCGAGCTCGACAGACCGAGGGACACCGATTTCGGCTATTGCCCTCAGTAACCGAACGCGAGCGAGGCCCCGCATTCCGGTCGCCTCGACAGCTAGCAGATCGATCACCCTGATCAGCCAATCACCTTCGGCATGCAGAGAAGGATAGTGTGCGATTGCCCTGTTCCTCTCTTTGAGGGCCGAACATATCCAATGCCAGCCTGCCTTAGGAGATGCCACGAATGCAGTGACGAATTCCTCGGGCGGTATTGCCGCAAGGACCGGAATGTCGTCGAACTCCAGCTGAGCATGATTCGTATGACAAACCCGCTCGAAGAAGGTGAGTCCGTTGGTTCTAACCGTTTCAAGCAGGTCCGGAACGATATCGGGGAATGAAATCTCGGAGGCCCTGACCCGGGATTGGAGAAGGTGATTGAATATCTCCGAGAAGTCCGCCCGCCTCTCGTTCGTCACCCAGTATCCTATTCCACGGTACGCGCTTCTGAAGTCATCGAACCATCGCGGACCTCGCGTGCGCGGCGGCAACCGACCTGCGGCCAGAAGATCGTCGATGTAAGCCTTGCACTCGGACACCGTGTCTTCAATGCTGATTCCTACTACCCCGTTCTCCGCCATCATGAGCCTGAGCGCGAAAATGTGGAGCATGTCGCCCGAGTCGATGACCTGCCGCCTGTCGAATTGTTCGTTCATCTGATGAAGCGCCTCGTCGACGACGTCGTCTTCGGCAAACCCGAAGTTGATCACCCGCTGCCAGGGCTCAGAAGTTCCAGTGAAAAAATAGCGGCTCCGATCGACCGAGGCACGAATGTCGGCCTGATCGTAGCGTCCCGCGAACAACATGTCTTGAAGCACGCTATCCTCAAGGACCGTACTCGTAAGCTTAACCAGCGAGTACCGATCGTTCGATAGCACGATCGGCGGCGTGACTCGGGTTGCCGGGTCTTGTCCGGGCAACACATATCCATGCGAATAGATCGCCAGTTCGCGATTTACGAGGTCTTCCTTTTGGAGCCTGTTCATGCGGACTTCGAGCGCAAGCGCCGCGAACAGTCTGACAATCTCAGTCGTCGCGGCGATATGCTCGCGGTGACGGTCTTCGAGAGAGAAAATCAGCCGCCCGGTATCTTCCACCAGATGTCTCAGCAGACGAAGTGACTTCGCGCCGGACTGCTCGAAGACGGCAAAGATGTCTCCGTTCAGATCGTCGATGAACTTCGTCCCGCGCGCCGCCGAAAACTCCGCCAGAAACCGGGAGAAGGCCGCAGCGACGTCCGGCTTGACGCGCAGGGTCTGCCCGAAAACCTTTTCCTTCGCGTCGTTGAATTCACCGACTAGCTTATCGTCATGCGCGATTACAATCACCCGACATCCGTGGTGTTCGACGTAGCGGTTAATAACCCCTAGCAATCTTGCCTTGTCGACAGGAGACCGCTCAAGATCATCGAACACGATGGGTTTCGAGGTATCGACCTCCTCCTTGATGAAGCTATTCGTGATGAGGGTTGCCAACCCTGCGATACCAAGGGTTCCCACATTCGGCGCAGCCACGTTCAACGTCCCCACCTTGTCGGCGATCTTTTTCACCGCGGACGCCTTGGGAAACATCTTCGAGAAGACAAGGGTCTCGACCTCTTCGGCAGAGTTCAGGCCGAAGAGGCTCACATAGTAGGCGTGGGTATCCGGCAGCACACGGCGAACCTGGAAAGTCTTTCCGCTGCCCCAATCTCCCGTCACTAAGACAGCGTAGCCGGGAGCATCGAGACCTATGTAATAACTCAGATAGTCCTCGATCGACGTCGTCGGCGGGTGTGCCAGTTCACGCACCATACCGCCCTGCTCGGGTTCGGAATTGCCTGCCTTCTCGCTTGTCTTCCGACTCCACATCATCTTCATCTCCGCGATCCAATTCACCGCGCAATCCGCGGGAATCGCCGTACGACCATCATCGCCGAAGGCGAGATTTTTGGCCATGTCCCGCGACGGCATGAGCCGTTATCAAGTGAGGGGTCATCCACACGAACAAGTCTCCAACGGCCAAAATAACCGTCCCGTTCGGTCTACGGGGTCCCCTACGTCGCGGTTAAAACGCAGTTCGTGCTGCGCTCATGTCCGGTGCTTAGCACTTTGAATTGTGGTCGGCCGATACGACGGACGCCTGCGGTCTTCGTCCGTGCAAGATGGCTACAGGTGCCGCTGTGAACGTCCATATGCAACGTGGCCGCCGGAGAACCCTGGCACGGCACCGTCAAGCAGCTGCCGGAAATTAGCCCAGACGTCATCCAGTGCAGCGACCGCCATGCTATCGTCGAATCCGGCTCCGCTGCCGACGAACGTGACCTCCGGGAAATCCCCGTCGGAATTCCAGGTCGTGACGACCATCCCGGCCTGATGGCGATAGAGGTCCGCCAGCGTCATGACGCCGAGGTCCCTTTCGAGTTCATGTGCGAGGAGAAGGATCAACGTCCACTGGCGTTCGCCATCACGCGGCGCGCTCGTGATGAATGCCCCTTCGAGCACCCCCATGTCGGCGCGGACATATGGACCCGCCTTCTGGTCCAACGGCATGAAATGCGGTCCGGAGCCGATGTCAGCGATGTCGCGCTCGCCTGGCCCGAGAACCCTGCGCCCTCGCCGCCACCATTCCTCGAACGTGGTGACCGCGATCTCGTGCGCCAGTCCAAGCCTCACCCTCGCCTCTTCCGAGGGAAAGCCCATGTCCTCCCGGATCAGCGAATTGCGCAAGATCGACGCGTGACCAGAGGTTCTGCAGCTTGCCGAGTCTGCGCGCGCCGACAGCAACTCGTGCCTCTGCCGGATCGCGTCCGAAAGCGCGCCGATGAGATATGGCTTCAATCTGAATGACATGACGCGTTTTCCCAGGTTGGGGAAATCGGAACACGCGGCGGCGCAACCAACCAGCCAGCGGCACTGTGCCAGGATGGGAATGTCCGGCCGACCGTTAACCATCTTACTGGAATGTCCCGTTTCCGTGCACATGGCGCATGTCGCGGTACTGGCCAAATGCCTTGGAATATGGGCATAACTCCGCCTCTGAACGACGGAGCCCGGCATGCGCACGATAGGCATACAGACAAGGTAACGAACGCGGCGGACATCGGTCCGGCAGCGTCTACTGTCTATATGTCGCAGGTGTGTCACAGGCCGCAGAGGGCTCCATGTATCGTTTCTTTCAAGGCAATGAAAAACATGAAGGCGCGCGATCGACCTGTCCGGTCGGGCGCATGTCTCCCCTAGTCTCCGCGTTCCCCCATTACCACACGATACTCACGGCATAGGCCATGGGCGTCGGCTTTTGCCGACCGTTTCTTTCGTGTGGAGATGAATATGAGAAACGCCGCGATTGCCATCGACTATCTTCATAGCCTTCGTCATGGCTGGGACCCGCTCGCGATCGAGTTTCACCATGAGACACTGTTCGGCGAGCCCGACACCAGCGAGATCGAGGGCGATACCACCGAAAGGAGCTCGGCGATAACACGGCCGGGCGCTCTGTAGAGGAGCAGGCCGGATTCGTAGTGCATGCCTTGCCGTCATGGCGCTCCGTCGATCGCGATGTCGCGCTCAAGTCGAGCACGAATTGCCGTGTCTCCATCCACGATAAGCAGCGTAACCAATTCCTGCGGTGCGAAAGTCTGCTGGAGGCCAATCTTGTCTTGTCCCTGATGGCGAACAGGAATGTCGTCGACATCGAAACCCAGGTAATGATGGAGTTCGAGAGGGAAACCGGCCCGACCGTCCAATACGTGGATACCCGCGCGACGTATGTCAACGGGCTCGTCATGCTCTATCCCGTCCGCCCGTCGGAACTAGACAAGGCCGGACGCCTCAAGATGGACGTCGAGCTCATGCGCGACCAGATTATCGGCGTTCATGCGCATGGCATCGAAATCATTGACGAAACGGTCGTGACGGAAGGTCTTGTTTACCGGGCGTGTGCCATCTTGCGTGCGCGCGACCTCAGGAACAACCGTGACGTTTCACGGATGACCGAGCTGGTCGTGAACGGGCCATCGGTAGTGCAGGTTTTCCGGCTCCTCCAGGAGTTCGGCGACCTCGGCCTCGGATGGAGTGCCTTGTGGAACCTCATCGACGACGGCGTGCTCGTTCATGACTGTCCCGATCCGGAGAACACGCGGCTGAACCATATCTCGTGGGTGCGGGTCAAAAAGTAGTGCATGGGGGTCATGTGAGCGGAACTGATAGAAGACCGGAAACGACCTTCTCAATCGAGCCGGACGACCGGGTCACTTTCGTCGGCAGGTTTTTCAGAGCGGAGCCATATGAGTGGGGCTACGTTCTCTCCGAGGTAAACGGCAGCGGTCGCTATGAGTTCGAGCATTGGCAGACCAGCGAACACATCCTTAGGGGCGTGATCGAAGTCGACAAAGGCTACTTTGGCACCGACGCGATGAATTCGCGAGCCCTCAAGTATGCCTTGGATACCCCGGACTTATCTCCCGATGTGGTCTACCGAATGCGGATGATCCACATGTTCCTGGATGGCATCAGGAACGGCCGCTGGAAGCGGTCAGAGGATTGCGTCAACGAGTTCTTCGCCGAGTTCGACGCGATCGAGGAAGGAGTCAGAAAGGGACGCGGCGGCACGGCCCGTAACAGCGCGACGGACAAGAACCGTGTCGCCTGGCGACAGTTCCTGCGGATCGTCAGCCTGTTCGAAAGACGAGGACACAGCCCGAACGCCCTGGTGAAAAACTACACCGGAGCCAATCTGCACACGACGAACGTCAACTACGAACTCGAAGCGTTTTTGCGCGACTGGGCGCAGAAGAAAGCTACAAGGCACAAAACCTCCGCGGAGACGCTTTACGAGGAAATGGTCCATGCCAACAAGGCAAACGTCCCCCCGTACCGACTTCCGACACTCCGGACCTTTCAGCGCCGGATTAAAAAGCTGGAGCGCTTGAGGATTGAAGCTGGCGTGAACGGCGTGGAGGTAGCACGGGCGCGGCTGGCGATTTCGCAAGGCGGCATCGAGGCGACCCGCCCGCTGGAACGCGTGGAGATGGACGAGAAGGTGTTCGACCTCATCGTGTTCCTCAGGGATACGGGAATCTGGGAGGCGTTGGACGACGACGTAAAGAAAATCCTGAGAAGCGTGAAGCGTCCCTTCATCTCCGTCGCGATCGATTACGCCACCCGTTCGGTCCTCGCGATGCGCCTTCTCAAGGACGCTCCTAAAGCAGGCAACTCGATCGATACTCTCCGGATGGCCCTCCTTCCGAAAGACCACTATGCGAGGAAGGCGGGCGCGCTCAGCGAATGGCCGATGTGCGGGACCATGGAACTGGTCGCCACGGACGCTGGCGCGGCGTACGCGAACGACGACTTTCTCGCCTGCGTGCTGATGGCCACCGGGCGACACCTTTTCCCGCCGTCGAAAACCCCCGTCCTCCGAGGCACCATCGAACGCTTCTTCAAGACCGTGGACGACCGCTATATGCACCTGTTCTCCGGGCGGACCTTTGGCAACGTCCTTGCCCGCGGCAACTACAATTCGGTCGCCAACGCCTCGATGACATTCGATCAGCTGGCAGAAGCCCTGGTTCGGCTTATCGTCGACTGCTATCACCATACGCCGCACGCCAGCCTGAACAACGAGATGCCGATCGAAGCTTGGTCGCGTCTGAACGCGCTGTACAGGGTTAAACCGCCACCGACGCGGAACGACTTAGCCAAAATTTTCTCGCTTACGGTCTCCCGCAAGATCGGCGACAATGGTCTTGTCTTTATCGGCATTCCCTACGGCAGTGAAGCCCTCCAGAAACTCCGCAACCTCCTTGGCGGGGCGACGGTACAGATGCGCGTCGATCCCTACGATCTCAAATCGGTGAGAATGCTGACCCAGGACGGACGGGGCTATGTCGAAGTGCCGTGTATGAGAGACGGCTTCGACGGCGTGACCGCGACGGAATGGATCACAGTACTCAGAACGATGGACAAGCGGTTTGCCGACCGTGCGAAGATTTTCGAGGAAACGGTCAGGCGGACGATGGCGGAAGTAAAGGCCGTTTCTACGAAGGCCATGGCCGATGCCGGAATCGGTGATCCTACGCTGACGAGGGAGGTCTTCGAGCGGATTGACCGACAGCTCGTCCGCGGATGGGTCGCCCCCAAGCGGTCCAAGGCAGACCATCCGAAACCCGGTGAGCCTCCTACCCAAGCGGCGGAAGACGACGTGGCCTCACCTTCCGCGAGCGAGGATAAGCGTAAACGGCTGGTCCATGGTATGGGAGACGGACCTGTGAAGCCCCTTAGCGTCCATCGCACGATGCCGGAAGGACGCCAGGCCATCCGGCCCGCGCCTGACGACCTTGCTTCTGTCCCGGCTGCGCCCAAGCCGACGCCTGATATGGACACACCGCCAGTCAATCCAGATACGCAAACGCCTTCGAGGCGTTGGACTTTCGACAAGAAGTAGGAACGCGCGATGCCGGACGAAAGACTCAGCCCGCAAGACATCGTTATGCGCGCCATGGCCGAGGGGTTATCGGCGGAAGACGCCCGCATCTCGAGGATTATGGAGGCTGTCGAAACTACCTACGTCAACACCGAAAACGACGATATCGTCGGTAGCGAGATTCAACTTCTGGTGCGCGCCGCCTCGCGGAAAACACGCGATGGACACGTCCTCATCATCACTGGGGAGTCTGGTGCGGGCAAATCGACGACTATCATGCATCACTTAAACAAATTTGAGGCGCTGCGGCCGACGACGGATCAGTATGGCGACATGCTGTTGCCACTGGTAAGGGTAAAAGCGCCCACCGACTGCACCATGCGTGAACTCGGCTACGAGCTGCTGGCCAAGATGGGATATGATCTGAAAAGTGACCTTAGCGAAGCTGCCGTGTATCGGAGGGTTCGGGAGCGTATGAAGTTGCTCGGAACCAAGGTCGTTTTTATCGATGAGTTTCAGCACATTTTCGACGCCCCTAAGATTAAGGGCGTGCAGCATCTAACCGATACGTTGAAAAACCTTCTGCAAGAGGAGGGATATCCGATCTACGTCATCGTCGCTGGCCTACCGGAAATACAAGGTGTGGTGCATCGCGATCCCAAAGAGCAGATGGAGGGGCGGACAGTAGTCCGGAACCTCCCGGACCTATCGTTCGAGGGCCATAGAGAGCTCGTGGCCGAGGTGGTAAGGCACTATTTGACCGTGGCGGAGCTAGAGTTGTCGGTGGAGCCATCAGACGAATTTCTACGACGGATGCTGCATGCAGGGCGAAACAGGCTTGGTATTATCATCCGAATCGTCATGTTTGCTATCGAGGACAGTCTCGACCGTGGTGACCGGACGGTAGGCTCCGAACATTGGAAACGAGCCTACATGCGATTAGCCAAGCGCGGGCGCAATGTCTTCGATGACCCTGAATGGTGGACGATTGTGCGATCTGTGATGCGAGATGGCTCGCTCGGTCCTGAGGTGGTCGGTGCCACCGCCCCGAGCGCTCAAAAGAAATCTCGCAGGAAAGCCTGAGATTTTGCTCCTGCGATCCGCAAAACATCACGACGGAGAGACGCTAACGAGCCTGTGCTCGCGGGTCGCAGCAGCGAACGGCAGGACGATGAATGAATTCTGTCGTGACATCGGCCTCAAAACTCAGGATGTGATCAACGGCCAGGCAGATGCGGTCCAGATGGTGGCAGAAACGTTGCGGATGCCGATGATCGATCTAACGCGGATGGCGATTGTCCGCAGCGGAAATAGCTTCGGGTGTATGGGGGAAAGTTTCTTACCCAGATATTTCAATCGAACGAATTTCCGGTTTTGCCCTAAGTGCCTTGAACAGGATATTGATGACACATCCGCCAGGCCGAATATCAGAAGGTACGGTAGGGCAGTCTGGTCGTCCCGTTTCATTCGTACTTGTCTCACGCATCAGTGGACGATGGCGGATGCTGGTCCCGCTCCGAATGCTCGCTGGAACCATGACTTTTGCCTTCTGCTCGACAGATTGCGACCAGAAATTCAGGCGGTGTCGGAACAGTCGCACGCGCAGCTACCTACCGCATTTGAGTGCTTTGTCACTGATCGGCTCTCGGGGATTAAGGGGCACGGAGACTTCCTAGATTCTCTTGGGCTCCAAGCTGGAGCCGATCTATGTGAGCTGTCTGGCATGGCGCTTCGCGACGGTAAAGAATATGACAGCCTTGGGCGTTCTGAACAGGAATGGCACGAAGCCGCCCAGCTCGGATACGAATTTCTGAGTTGCGGTGTCGCGGGTTGGTGTCAACTGCTGGAGTTCCATTGCAATAGCGCCGATCGCAGTAAGGCCTTGCTCGGTGGAAACGCGATTTATGGTCAATTGCACCGCAACCTTGCCCGCGTGCGAACCGGAGCAGACTATGATCGCATTCGGCACGACATGCGGAGTTTCGCCATTGAGAATCTCAACCTGACGAGCGAAACCGTCATCTTCGGCAAAAAGGTTGCTACCTCACGAATCTCGTCCCGCCAGGTGCTTGAGCGTCACGGACGCGATAGTCGGGTTGTGCGTAAATTGCTGCTCGCAAGCGGTTCTCTAGGCGGCGCTGAAGACGGAGAAAGTGGCACGACCTTTGATGAAGTCGCCGCGACACTTGCAGCAGAGAAGCTCGCAAACGCGGTAAAGGGTCTCGAAGCTGGCAGGCTGCTTGGTGTCGGCATTGCGACCCAAAAGATCATCATGGACGACAAATATCTTGTGCCGGTGGTTGAGCGGAACCGATCCATTAAGCTTGGCAGGCTTTTCTCGCGAGCTGATATCCGAGACCTTTTAGACAGCCTTCTTCCCAAAAATCCGTGCGTAGACGTCGTCGGTTTGTATCAGTTTGAAATCGCGACACGACGGGCGAACGCCACGCAAAGCGAAGTCTTAAAGCTCTTGATTCAGCGGAAGCTCGTGCGTGTGGGGGTAGACAAAGAAGTGTACGGTATTCGAGGTCTTCTCCTCGATCCATCCGAGATCGCCCTCCACACGAGACTCCCTAATCACGGCTGCCTGACACTTGACGAGGTCAGGATCGCGATGACGACCAGCTGGTATGTGGTCAAAGCGCTCGTTGCTGAGGGCTGTATTGTGACACGCATCGAGCGGAATCCTGTGACCAGGATGCGTCAGACCGTCGTTGATCCAGCTGAACTTGACCGCTTTCGTTCCGAATACATTTCGTTCGATGGAATTATGACCGAGCGTGATATCACCAGACCGAAGCTTGTATCGCTCTTAAAGTCGAACTCGATCAAGCCTGCCCTTCCCGTCGAAACGATCAGGGTATCATTCTACCGGCGTTCGGATGTAGCGGTCCTATTCGCCGCTCAAGAGCCCCTGAAGTCCTAAGATCATCATTTTATGAAAGTTGGCGTTATTTTTAGCGCCAGATTGAAAACGTGCGAACTCGCGCCCGTCTCATTTTCCCAAACGCCACTCGATTGTTGTGTCAAACCGATCTGTCGTTGTGTCACCCGGCTTGTCGTAACCGATTCCGAAAAGCCTTGATTTCCGGGGGCTCGGTACTCGCTTTATGTCAAACTGCTTGTCGCTCCACAGAGGGACAGTGTCGAATCCACGCGTTAAATGCCCCTGCGAAATTTGTTTGGACGAATCCAGAAAAGACGGGCGTAGGGAATGAAATAGCGCCGCCGAGCAAACCAAACACAACTCTGGCCGGTACGAACGAAACTGGCCAGAGCTTCGGTAGTAATTACGAGATGAAAGACCCAGGCAGGCTTGCCCTGCCTGGGAAGACAAACAAAACAAGAAGCAGTTCAGGGATCGCGGGAGCCACTTCAGATCAATAGACCATAGGAATTCAGCAATATGAGCCAAGTGCCCAAGTTCGGATTTTCCGCCTTTCTTAAACTGATCAATGCCAATCCCAAGCCGCAGAAACGCCTTGTACGTGACCGCTTTCGTCCAAGCACGGGCGGGTACGATTTTCATAAAAGCCTTCGGAAACGCGTTCAGCGAATCGCGTTCGAAAATCTCGGTCTTCAGGAAGCGTTGGTGTCGATGGCTGAGATCGGCAAAAGAGCCGAGCGCGAGTCTGCCATTAGCGGTATTCGCCAATTCTTCGACTGGAGACAGAAGAACCTCGGCGACCTCTCGACTTGCGAGAGTTTCCTGTTCAGCAGCCCCAAGGGACTTTTCAAGGTTGAGTTTACGCCGAACTTCCTCATCGAGTTGAACGGCCGTCGCACAGCGGTCCACATTTGGAACACACGCCAAGCTTTGAGCGCTGGCCTGGTAAATGCGTCTCTTTGCATGGTAGCGAACCGCCATCCGGTCGAAGGCCGACCCGATGATTTTGCTGTGCTGTCTTTACAGGACGGGCGTCTTTTTAAGTGGTCTGACGCGACCAAGGAGACTGCAGCATTCGGCGAGAAATTGCTTGAGGTGCTTGATCTAGACTTTGCAAACGCGCGGCTGGAATTCGGCCTGCCAGGAGCGGTCGAAGGAGACTCGCCGGACACCCCGACCCCGTGAACGATTCGTGATGGACGGTTAAAATGTAAGGCGGGGCGGGCTCATAACATGCCTTGACTTTCTATGCTCTCACGTTTGAGGTGAGCCCGACGCCCTACGAATAGGCCGCCTCGAAAGATCAGAAGTATCATCGGTGATTATCAAGCATTCGAAGCTACTCGCCGAAGGGCCTGGATTTCCTAGGTCGGAGCGGCGTCCAGGCCATTTCTTGCCTGATTCGACAAGGACGATAGTTTGCGCTTGCTAACGAAGCTGCTGTAGCAACCAGACCAACCCGCCAGTGACTGGCGGGTTGGTTGGAAAAAAGTGAAGACATTTAAGAAATTAACGTTCAACACGTTTCAGGGGATTGTTGTCCTAACTGCGCTTCAGGTTGCGCTCGACAAACAAAAGCGGGAGGAGTGTTAGCTTCCGGGGGCCGTACAGGCGCTCCATTGAACCCCCTCACCCATTGTCATTCACCTCGACCCAATACCCATCCGGGTCCTGCACATAGGCCTGCCGCACCCCGTCGCCTCTTGTCCCGACCTGTCCCAAATTCCCCGGCCAATCGTAGAACGTCACGCCCTTTTCCCTGATATCGGCGACATAAGCGTCGAAATCCGCGACCCTCAGGGCAAAATGCGTGTCCTTGGTCAGCCGCGTCGTGCTGGCATCACCCTCGATCAGGTGGATCGCGTCGATGCCGCCGATGGTCAGCCAGGCGACATTTGGACTGCCTGCCCGTTCGATCAGCTCGAAGCCCATGATGTCGCGATAAAAGGCTGTGCTGCGCTCGAGATTGCTCACCAGAAGTGCGACATGGTCGAGGCTAAATGTGTGGCGCATGGCAGATCCCCCCGGTGGCAAGGCGCCATCATGCCGCCGGTCGCGCGGGAATGCCAGCTTGAAGAAGCCGCATGTCCGAAATAATATTCATCCAAACGGTTGACTATCAGCGATACCTACGATATTCAACCATTAGGGAGAACAAATGGACGAAGATGCGCTGTCACAGATCCTGAAGGCCGCCGGCGATACCACGCGGCGGAAAATCCTCACCCTGCTCGTACAGGAGGGGGCCCTGAGGGTAACGGCTGTCGCTGCCCATTTCGACATGTCGCTGAATGCCGTTTCCAAGCACATCAAGGTGCTGGAAGAGGCAGGACTTGTCACCCGCCGCACGTTGGGCCGCGAGCACTTCATCGCGGCCGAGCTTGAGCCGCTGACGCTGACGGAACGCTGGTTCACACAACTGAAATCCATCTGGGACCTGCGCCTGACGGCGCTGGAAACCACACTCTTATCAAAGGATGAAGATGATGAACGGTCTTGAACTCACAGTCCGCCGGACCATTGCCGCCCCGCGCGAAACGGTCTTCAACGCCTGGCTTTCGCCCGATCAGCTGGCGAAATTCATGGGGCCTCCGTCAGGCGGCGCTGCCCCGGCGCGGGTCGCCACGGATCCGGTGAAGGGCGGCCGCTTTTCGATCGTCATGATCACGCCGGACAAGGAAATTCCCCATGCCGGCACCTATCTGGAGATCGATCCCTATTCCCGCCTCTCCTTCACCTGGGAATCGCCCTTCTCCTTATCCGACAGCGTCGTCACCATCGATTTCGTCGAGCGCGAGGCAGGCACAACGGAACTGACGCTGAAACATGTCAAATTCCGCAGCGAGGAGGCCCGCGACGGTCACGAAAAAGGCTGGACAGCCATCATCGGCAATCTCGCTGGAAGTGTAGCCTGAAAGCCGAGATGGCCGCTCGCCCCTTGGGCTGCCTGTTACCGCCCGTCAAACGGGTCGGCCAAGGCCGCATCCGGGCGGCTGATCGGGTATTTCGTGGCCGAAATACTGGCGGCGAGCTGCTTGGCGCCCTTCTGCTTCAAAAGCGCCCTGAAGCTCGGATGCATGCCGCCATCGACATAGGCATTCATCGAACTGCTCATCGGCAGATCGCCGGTCACGGCACCGTCGGCCTTGCGGCTTTCGGCTTCGACGCGGGCCATCAGCTGCGTATCGATGGCGCTTTGCGCCGGCGGGCATGCGGCAAGCGGATCGGCGGGTTCGCCGCCCTCGAAGGTCCGGTTGAAGACATAGCGGCCGCCACAGACGGACACCGCCGGCTGCCGGCGCGTCACCTCGAAGGCATCATAGCCTTCCTTCAGCGTGCGCCAGAAGCTCATATTCTCATTGCCGCGATAGGTGGCCATGTTCTTGGCCGTCATGCGGAAGGGATAGGCCTGGACCTGAAACCGCTCCTGACCGCTCGACAGCGCCTTCTGGACGACCGCATATATTTCGCCGACACCCTGATCCGTCATGGCATAACAGCCGGAGGAGGAGCAGGCGCCGTGCACCATCAGGGCCTCGCCCGTATAGCCCTTGGCTTTTTCGAGCCTGTTGGGATAGCCGAGATTGAACGAGACGTAGAACTTCGAGTTCGGGTTCAGCATGCCAGCGGAGACATGGTAAAACCCTTCGGGCGCATGCCGGTCGCCGGTCTTGGTTTTCGGTCCGAGTTCGCCGGACCAGCGGCAGATCGGATAGGTCTTCAGAAGCGCATAGGCGCCTGTCCTGTCGACCTTCCAGACCTCCAGCTCGCTTTCCTGCTTGAAGATGCGCACGAGAACCGGGCTTTCCGGCTTCATGCCCTTCTTCGACATCTCGGCCATCATCTTGCCGGTCAGCTTGGGCGGCGCCTCGGAAAGATCGTCGAGCGACATGCAGCCGGACAGCGCCACACCCAGTGCAAGCACGGCCAGCGCCCGGGAAAGTTTCCAGCGGGACGGGGTTGCGGCGTTGCGAAGGGCTGATGGAAAACGCATGGATGCTCTATTGATCAGAATCACGACAAAGTTTGGACGAACGCACCGAATCGAAACATTCGGTGCGTCCCCCATGCAAATTCCCTCAACGCGGTTACCGCATCGTTAATCATGCGGCAGCACCTTTGGGCCTGCCCTGCCTCTATTGCCAGACGACGATCTTCGCCTTGGCCGGCACCCTCTCGTAGAGGTCGATGACATCCTGGTTCATCAGCCGTACGCAGCCGGACGAGACCGCCTTGCCGATCGACTGCCATTCCGGGTTGCCATGAAGTCGGTAGAGCGTGTCTTCGCCATTCTGGAAAATATACAGCGCCCGGGCGCCGAGCGGATTGTCGAGACCCGGCGGCATGCCGCCATTCTCTATCGAATATTTCGCAAGCTGCGGCTGGCGCGCCACCATCTCGTTCGGCGGCTTCCAACGCGGCCAGGGCTGGCGCCAGTGAATGATCCCGTCGCCCTGCCAGGCAAAGCCGTCGCGACCGATACCCACCCCATAGCGCATCGCCGTGCCGCCCGGTTCGACGACATAGAGGAAGCGCGACGGCGTATCGACAACAACCGTGCCCGGCGCTTGCCCCGTCCGGTCGTAAACGCGCTGACGGTAAAACTGCGGATCGATCTCGCGATAGGGAACGGCCGGGATCACATATCCGCCGTCTTCGACCGGCCCATACATGACCTGCAACTCCGTCTCGGAGGGCGGGCCGACCGGCCTCTGGATCACGGCTGGCGTGGGTGCCGGGCCGCCGCGCAGAGGCCCCGTGGTGCAGCCGGACATGGCTGCGGCAGATACCCCGAGCGCCGCGAGAAAACCGCGGCGCGACAATGTCTGTTCGTTCATAGGCTCTATCGATCGCTTTCCTGAGACGCCTGCCGCGCCCACCATCCGGCACCGAATCTCCACATGCGAAAACCGGCGCCCAGAATCCACATTGTCCTAACGTGGAAATGAAAGCATCTCAACAAAATGTCATCCAAGATTCGTCCGCTTGCGGATTGTTTCCGTCATTCTGGCGGCCCGCGTCGAGGCGACGCGAACCGGCAGGAACCCCTCGCGGATAGTTAAGAGCGGTATTGCATCGCCAAGACGCATTACGGCTTGCGCAGAGCTTCGAGTTCGGCCTGAACCTGCGCGACCTTTTTCTGTGCGGCATCCAGCCGGGTCAACTGATCCCTGATTTTATCCAGATCGAGTTCGGTGGCGAAGTCGTTGGCATCCACGAGGAGCTTCAACTCGCCCTGGATGCTGCCCTTGAGTTTTTCGGCAGTGGCTATCGCGCTGTTGATTTTTGCCTGATCCTCACCGGCAGCGGCAGGCTTCCCGATTCGGTCAAGCTGGGCGTTTATGACAAGCGAAGCACCATCGCCGAAAGCCTTTGCCTTCGCGATCGCCAGGCGATGATCCTTGACCAGTGTCATGGCGCTCGCCGGAAGAGGACTGCTCTCGCCCGAGCGGCTTCCGAAATAGAAGCCGATCACCGTTGTCAAAAGCGTCATGATCATCGTCAGCAACTGCTTTGCGATGTCGTTCCTGCTTTCGTCTGCCGTCAGGGAAATATAGGTCACCTGCTGTGTCTGATCATTGGCCTCCGTCCCCTTCTTTTCATAGACGACCATGACGCCGGCCGGTGCCTGGTTTTGTAAATCCTTGGCTTCGGCAATACTACCTGCAGTTACAACCCTGACGATGGGATAGGTTGTTCCCTTTCCGGATTCGAAATAGATGAATGTTCCGAAAACCGCGACCAGAGCAAACAGGCTGATAGCCAGAAATGCGCGGACCGACCCCTCCGGAAGCCCCAGGGCACCGACGGGCACGGAGGAGACATCCACGCCGAGAGAGTCTGAATAATGCAGCAATAACATGAGGAAAGCGGCAATCGATACAAACAGGCATATCACCGGTATGACGTAGCCGAAATTCTCGAAGGCGGAAGAGCTCCAGGCGACAATCCCCAGAACGGCCACGACAATAACAAACAGGCCTCCGAAGATGACATTTCCCATAAAGGAATTCGTTTTCAAATATTCGTTCACCACAACACCCCCGAACACGGCTAAATTAGATCGAATTATATTACCTTAAGTTGCATTAAGCAACAGGATTCTTTGCCTGGCTCACAGGTGCGGTGCGCGGAAAAACCGGTCGTTAAAATTCGACTTAAATGCCGGCGCGCGAATTGACGTTGCGGAAAACCGCCGGGGATAAGCTGCGCCCCTTCGTCAAAGGAGGCCCATGAGCGGGCACGCGCATTCGATGACCCAGATCGTTACCATGTCAGCCACGACGGCGGCCTATGCGGCGCAGGCCGTGAAGCCGTCTGCGCGAATCAGTGGCGATGGCCCGACCGAGGAAGCCATCACCCTTTTGTCGGCGCGGCCCAGGGACGAAGCCATTCAGACGCACACGGCAATCGCCGCACTGCGCAGTCCGACAGCCCTCTCGCTGATGCTGATGAGCGCCAATGGTCGGCCGCCGCAGGCGAGCCGCGGCGATGTGGTGCGGCGCTATATGGAATTTTCTTCCGACGATCAGGCGGCTATGGATGAGCCGGACGCTGGCGGCGAAACAGAAACGGTCGACGAATAGACAGCGGATTGCGGGTGCGCTGACGCACCTGCGGCGCCGGCGCACGGCATTTCAATCATTTATGACTGTGTGCGCCGCCAACGGCATTGCCGACGGGAAGCGCGTATTCCACGCGCCCGGCCTTCTCGAAAGTCAGAATGACGGGCACTGTGTCCCCCTCGGCAAAACTCTTTTTAACGTCAATGAACATCAGATGCAGCCCGCCGCCTGTCAGATCGAAGGTTTCGCCAGCGGGTACGGCAATTCCGTCCTCGATCTTGCGCATCTTCATGATATCGTTCTGCATGCTCATTTCGTGAAGCTCCACCCTGCCGGCGGCCGGGCTTTCCGCGGAAACCAGCCGGTCATTGACATTGCCGCCGTTTTTCACCGAAAAACTGCCGCCGCCGACCTTGGCGCCCGGCAGCATTGCCTTGACGGTACCGCCCGAAATCTCCAGAGATCCTGCTTTGACAGATGCCGCGTCCGCCGAACGAGCGGCTGTGCCGGCATGCTCTCCGTGCCCCGCCTGCATGGCTGCGGGTGTCACGGTAACAGTCGGTGCCGGGTGTTCGAGTGCGTGCGCGTCTTCTCCCGCGGCGGCGATCTGGTCCCAAGCGACTTCGGTCTCGCCGCAGAGTTGCGTAACCGGAAACGCGACCGCGGCCTCCTTGTCGAAACCGGAGAACTTACCCACGACAACGAACGTGTCGTAGTAGGCATCCGGCAGGTTGCCGTTCTTCCAGCGGATTTCGACAAGACCTGAGCGAACGGCTTTGCCGTGATTGTCATAGCTCCTGGCATAGTCGCCCTCGATGATCTCAAGCTCCCAGCCGGCTTTCGGCTGCGGCTTGGCGAAGACGAAACCCTCAGGCAGTTTCAACCTTACCTCGGTGGTGGCTTTGCCGTCGCAGCCATGGGGGATCTGCAGGATGGCCTTGAAGCTCCGGTCGTTTTGCGTCCTGTCGATTTCGAAACTGCTATGGGCTTGCGCGCCGCCCGCCGCTGCAAGGCTAACGAGGACGGTGGTGAAAATTGTGGTTCTGGTTTGCATGATGTGTCTCCGCGCCGGCCATGCCGGTCGATACCGCGTGGCGGCCTGAATGATCTGAAATGTGGAATTACCGATTCAGACGGACAGCGGAGGCGCTCGCGATTGCGGCAGACAGCGACGTTCGGCAACCCGGAAGATGGGTCGATCAGGGCCGGCTCCGGCAGAGACCGGAACGCGGATGAAGAGAACACCGTCATGCGGAGGGGACGGCAGAATGATGGATGCGGTCAGCCGGCAATAATCGCAGACCGGAGCAAGGCTTTCATGCAACGGATCGTGGCCCGCAACGCCGTCCGATCCGAAACAGATTTCGCCGATCGTCCCATCAGGCAGCACATACTCCGCCGAGACGAGGACCGGCAATGGCGTGGCAAAAGCCTTCGGATGGGCAAGGGACAGAACAAGCAGCGAAAGCGCAAGAAGCACTCGCCCTAGCCTCTCCAGCCGTTGCCCCGTCCTGGTCATGAAACATCCTTTTGTCCCGGCCGGGTTATCCCGTCCCGGCAAAAAATGCAAAGTCCGTTTTGCCGCGGCCCAGTCGCCGGCAAGCAAGGCGACAAAAATCTGCCCGAACGCGACAGTTTGCACTTGCCAAGCAAACCGGATCGCCGTTATCTGAGATCGATCTTGTTGGGAGAATCCGGCTTTTGCCGGTGCCGAAGGAGCAACCGCCCCGGAAACTCTCAGGCCAAAGGACCAGCAAGGTGCCGATAGGACTCTGGAGAGAAGCGCATCCGCTCGCCGAAGGGATAACAATCTCAGGCAAAGGGACAGAGGGGGCTCGAGGATACGACGCAACAGCTGCGCGTAGAAATGAGCCGGCGCGGAGCGCCAGACCTGGAGGCCAGATTGGACGATAGCACTTCCCTGAAACAGACCCCGCTGCATGCCCTGCATGTTTCTCTTGGCGCCCGCATGGTGCCTTTTGCCGGCTACGACATGCCTGTGCAATATCCGGCCGGCGTGCTGAAGGAACACCTTCATACGCGCAGCGCAGCCGGTCTGTTCGATGTCTCGCATATGGGGCAGATCATCCTGCGGCCGAAATCCGGGAAACTGGAGGATGCGGCACTGGCGCTCGAAACTCTGGTGCCCGTCGATGTTCTCGGCCTTGCTCCCGGGCGCCAGCGTTACGGGCTTTTCACCCATGATGCCGGTGGCATCCGCGACGATCTGATGATTGCCAACCGCGGCGACCATCTCTTTCTGGTGGTCAATGCGGCCTGCAAGCAGGAAGATTTTGCCCATCTTCAGGCGCATCTTGGCGAGATCTGCGACCTGACGCTGCTCGAAGATCGGGCGCTGATCGCCCTGCAGGGGCCTCGGGCCGTTGCGGTCCTTGCTGAACTCTGGGCCGATATCGCCACGATGCGCTTCATGGATGTTGCCGAAGCCGAACTGCACGACGTTTCTTGTATCATCTCGCGCTCCGGTTACACGGGCGAAGACGGTTTTGAAATTTCCATCCCCGCTGCCGCCGCCGAGGATGTGGCACGCCGCCTTCTCGAACACCCGGATGTTTTGCCGATCGGTCTCGGCGCCCGCGATTCGCTGCGGCTCGAAGCAGGCCTTTGTCTCTATGGAAACGACATCGACACAGGCACGACGCCGGTAGAGGCGTCGCTCGAATGGGCGATGCAAAAGGTGCGGCGTACCGGCGGCGATCGCGCGGGCGGTTTTCCGGGTGCCCGGACAATTCTTTCGCAGTTTGCGCAAGGCGCCGATCGTCGCCGGGTCGGCCTGAAGCCCGACGGCAAGGCGCCGGTGCGTGGCGGGGCCGCGCTCTTTGCCGATGCAAAAGGCGAGCAGCCAGCAGGTATCGTTACCTCGGGCGGCTTCGGTCCAAGCGCCGATCATCCCGTCGCCATGGGCTATGTCGACACAGCCTACAAGGATGCAGGCACATCGCTTTTTGCCGAAGTGCGCGGCAAATATCTGCCTGTGACCGTTGCCGCCCTGCCCTTCATCATCCCCACCTACAAACGCTGATCCGGAGCAAGCACCATGCTGAAATTTACC
Source organism: Pararhizobium gei (assembly GCF_029223885.1). NCBI lineage: Bacteria > Pseudomonadati > Pseudomonadota > Alphaproteobacteria > Hyphomicrobiales > Rhizobiaceae > Pararhizobium > Pararhizobium gei. Next base: position 2,439,543 of record NZ_CP119409.1, read on the forward strand.
GATGAACATGAATGGCTGAAGATCGAAGGCGATGTCGCAACCGTGGGCATCACCGCCCATGCCGCCGAGCAGCTTGGCGATCTGGTCTTCGTGGAACTGCCCGAAGCCGGCACGGCGCTGGACAAGGGCGCGACCGCCGCCACGGTCGAATCCGTCAAGGCAGCCTCGGATGTCTATTGTCCGCTCGATGGCGAAATTGTCGAAAGCAACCAGGCGATCGTCGATGATCCGGCGCTGGTGAACAGCGATCCCCAAGGCGCGGGCTGGTTCTTCAAGCTCAAGCTCTCCGATCCCTCGGCTGCCAATGCGCTGCTCGACGAGGCGGCCTACAAGGAGCTGATCGCCTGATGAGCATGCCCAAGGACTTCACCTTCACCGATTACCAGCCCTATGATTTTGCCAATCGCCGGCATATCGGCCCGTCGCCGGATGAAATGAGCGCCATGCTGAAGGTCATCGGCTATCCGAGCCTCGACGCGATGATCGACGACACCGTGCCGCCGTCCATCCGCCAGAAGACGCCGCTCTCCTGGGGGGCCGCCATGACCGAGCGCGAGGCCCTCGACAAGATGCGCGAAACGGCCAATCGCAACAGGAAACTCGTCTCGCTGATCGGCCAGGGCTATTATGGCACGATCACGCCGCCGGTCATCCAGCGCAATATTCTGGAAAACCCGGCCTGGTATACGGCCTATACGCCCTACCAGCCCGAGATCAGCCAGGGACGGCTGGAGGCGCTCCTGAACTACCAGACCATGGTCTGCGACCTTACCGGCCTTGATGTCGCGAATGCCTCGCTTCTGGACGAAGCGACAGCTGCGGCCGAAGCCATGGCCATGGCCGAGCGCGTTTCGAAATCCAAGGAAAAGACCTTCTTCGTCGATGAAAATTGCCATCCGCAAACCATCGCGCTGCTGAAGACCCGCGCCGAACCGCTGGGCTGGACAATTCTTGTCGGCGACCCGGAAACCGATCTGGTCTCCGCCAATGTTTTTGGTGCAATTTTTCAATACCCGGGCACCTACGGGCATGTGCGCGACTTCACGGGTCTGATTTCCCGCCTTCATCAGACGGGCGCAATTGCCGTCGTTGCGGCGGATCCGCTGGCGCTTGCGCTCCTCAAATCACCCGGCGAAATGGGTGCCGACATTGCCATCGGCTGTACGCAGCGCTTCGGCGTGCCCGTTGGCTATGGCGGCCCGCACGCCGCCTATATGTCCGTCAAGGACGCTTACAAACGCTCCATGCCCGGACGCCTCGTCGGCGTCTCGGTGGACAGCCGCGGCAACCGGGCTTACCGCCTCTCCCTGCAAACCCGCGAACAGCATATCCGCCGCGAAAAGGCGACGTCGAACATCTGCACTGCGCAGGTGCTGCTTGCCGTGATGGCGTCGATGTATGCCGTCTTTCACGGCCCGCAAGGCATCAAGGCGATTGCCCAGAGCGTGCATCAAAAGGCTGTCCTGCTTGCTCGCGGCCTGGAGAAGCTTGGCTACACGGTGGAGCCGGACGTCTTCTTCGATACGATCACCGTCGATGTCGGCAAGCTGCAGAGCATTATCCTGAAGACGGCGGTGGCGGAAGAGGTGAACCTGCGCCGGATCGGCACCACGAAGATCGGCATCAGTCTGGACGAGCGCTCGCGCCCGGTCACGCTGGAGGCAGTCTGGCGGGCCTTCGGCGGCGATTTCAAGGTTGAGGATTTCGAGCCGGAATACCGCCTGCCGAAAGCCCTGCTGCGCACCAGCGAGTACTTGGCCCACCCGATCTTCCACATGAACCGCGCCGAAAGCGAAATGACGCGCTATATCCGCCGTCTCTCGGACCGCGACCTGGCGCTCGACCGCTCGATGATCCCGCTCGGCTCATGCACCATGAAGCTGAACGCAACAGCCGAAATGCTGCCGATCACCTGGCCGGAATTCGCCGAAATCCACCCTTTCGTGCCGGCGGATCAGGCCGAGGGCTATCGCCATATGATTACCGATCTCAGCCAGAAGCTCTGCGCGATAACCGGCTATGACGCGATCTCGATGCAGCCGAATTCGGGTGCGCAGGGGGAATATGCGGGTCTCCTCACCATTCGCGCCTATCACTTGGCCAACGGCGACGATCATCGCGATGTCTGCCTGATCCCGACTTCCGCGCATGGCACCAACCCGGCTTCGGCACAGATGGCCGGCATGAAGGTGGTCGTCGTCAAGGTCAGCGACAACGGCGACATCGACATGGACGATTTCCGTTCAAAAGCAGAGCGATACGGAGAAAATCTCTCCTGCTGCATGATAACCTATCCATCGACGCACGGCGTTTTCGAGGAGAATGTTCGCGAGGTCTGCGACATCGTTCACCAGCACGGGGGTCAGGTCTATCTCGACGGCGCCAACATGAATGCCATGGTCGGTCTTGCCCGCCCCGGCGATATCGGCTCGGATGTCAGTCACCTCAATCTTCACAAGACCTTCTGCATTCCGCATGGCGGCGGCGGTCCCGGCATGGGCCCGATCGGCGTCAAGGCCCATTTGGCGCCTTACCTGCCCGGTCATCCCGAAACGGATGGCGGCGACGGTGCGGTTTCGGCAGCACCCTTCGGCTCCGCATCGATCCTGCCGATCTCCTGGAGCTACTGCCTGATGATGGGCGGCGAAGGCTTGACGCAGGCGACCAAGGTGGCGATCCTCAATGCCAACTATATCGCCGCACGGTTGAAGGGCGCCTATGACGTGCTTTACAAGTCGGCCAGGGGCCGTGTCGCACACGAGTGCATTGTGGATACGCGCCCGTTGGTCGAGAGCGCCGGCGTGACCGTTGATGACGTTGCCAAGCGCCTGATCGACTGCGGCTTTCACGCGCCGACCATGAGCTGGCCTGTCGCCGGCACGCTGATGATCGAACCGACGGAATCGGAAACCAAGGCCGAGCTCGACCGCTTCTGCGATGCCATGCTGGCAATCCGCGCCGAGGCGCAGGCGATCGAGGACGGGACCATGGACCGTGCCAACAATCCGCTGAAGAACGCGCCGCACACGGTCGAGGATCTCGTCGGCGAATGGGACCGCCCCTATTCGCGCGAACAAGCCTGCTACCCGCCGGGCGCCTTCCGCGTGGACAAATACTGGTCCCCGGTCAACCGCGTCGACAATGTCTACGGCGACCGCAACCTCGTCTGCACCTGCCCGCCCCTGGAGGATTACGCCGAGGCGGCTGAGTAAGACAGGCAAAAAGGGCGCCCCGGCGCCCTCAAGTTGCTGACAGAGTCTAGAATATCTTTAGGACCCATGTTGCAACCTCCGTCTTGATCGCCCTTGTGGAGGGGATCCAGCGACCCGACGTCCGTCGGGTCAAAGAACGATTTTCGCCCAAGGACTTGGGCGGCTGGACTCCTGTGATAGGCACAGGAATTGACGGAGGATATGAAATCGCCATTTCCACGACTGACAGTCATCCCACACAGCAGAAAATAGGTTTGTCAACAATCTGAGGGGCTAAGCATTGTCTCACCCGCACCTTGTCCGCCATGCTTTGTCTTTTCGAAGGCTTGCCACCATTCGGGACGACAAGTTTGCGCTAGCAGCGGACATACGGAACGATCCAACGCACGGGGCGGACAGGAGAAGTTCGAGACGCTTGCGCCTTTTGCACGAGTGAGTTAAAAACTGAACCATATGGTTCATTATTTAACTCCTTCCCTCGACCTCTCGTTTGCGGCGCTGTCCGATGCGACCCGTCGCGGGATCATCGCTCAGCTTGCGCGAGGGGACGCGTCGATCACCAGCCTTGCGGACAAGTTCCAGATGACGCTGACCGGGATGAAAAAGCACGTGCAGGTTCTCGAGCGGGCGGGGTTCGTCGTCACGCAGAAGGTCGGACGCGTGAGGACCTGCCAGCTTGGGAAACGCGGTCTCAAGGCGGAGGCCGAGTGGATCAAGGCGCATCGCAAGCTCTTCGAAGCCCGCTTCGACGCTTTGGACGAAATCATCAGCGAAATGCAACAGGAGGGAAGCGATGAGCCAGCAAGCTAACAGTGCAAGCGGTACGCAGGACCGCACCTCAGTCGAACGCAGAGGTGATCGCGAACTCGTCGTAACCCGGACATTCAATGCGCCACCGAGCGCGGTTTTCCGGGCATGGAGCGAGCCCGAACTGTTCCAGCGCTGGTGGATGCCAAAATCGGTATCCGGCGTTTCCCTCGTATCATGCGATATGGATGTCCGTACTGGCGGAAAATATCGGCTGGAATTCAGCACCGGCGGTGAGGACACAATGGCTTTCTACGGCAAGTATCTCGAAGTCGTGCCGAACGAGCGCATTGTCTGGACCAATGACGAGGGCGAAGAGGGCGCGATCACCACCGTGATCTTCGAGGACCAGGGCGGGAAGACGGTGCTGCATTTTCACGAAGTCTATCGCTCCAGTGAGGCTCTTGAGGAAGCACTACAGGGCTCGGCGACCGCACTGCCGGAGCAGTTGGAGCAGCTCGCCAAATTGCTTTCCAGCCAAGGCGAGTAGAGCGAAAAATTACCCTCGGGGAGCGTCTGATCTCGAGAAATGACTCCACGGCCTTCCCGTCGGCGGGGAGCAAAGCGGCCATTCGTGCCGGATACCAAGATGGCAGGTTGGGGCCGAAAGCAGCCTTTGATCACAGTTACCCTGCGATGGCGTCATTCGGCATATAGATGATGTTTTTGCACATTTTTGCACAATCAAATCGCTGCGGCATCAGTGCCCCTGGCCGCAGGTGCCGTGAGCCGTAAAAACAGAAAGAGAGACGGGCGGCACCAGTCTCTCTTTCAACGTCCAGCCTTTGGACTTTGACAGGGCCTAACTTGCCCGCACCACCGCATCGCCTTTTGCGGCAAGCGCCGCGAGATCTGCCGGCTTCAGCTCGACCGATTCGCCACAACCGCAGGCGGAAGTCTGGTTCGGGTTGTTGAAGGTAAAGCCGGAGCGCAGTGTCGTCACTTCAAAGTCCATTCGGGTGCCGAGAAGGTAGAGCACGGCCTCGGGCGCAACCCAGACCCGCGCACCGTCATGCTCGACGAAATCGTCCTTCGCACTCGGGGATGTCACGAGATCGATGGCATATTCCATCCCCGCGCAGCCGCCCTTCTTGATGCCGACGCGGATGCCCTGCGCTTCCCCACCGGCATTTTCGACAATCGCTTTGACGCGGGCGGCTGCCGCATCGGTCAAACTCATGACTGCAAAGCCCATCGGCCGTTCTCCTTGTCACAACCGGGTTCAAGGCCCGATGCTTCCGCTTACACTGTAGTCTGTCGAAGCAACGGGATCAACAAGACAGAGGCCTGCGATAAACCTGCTTATCAGTACCAGCCGACGGCAACCTGGGCTTCTTCGGACATGCGATCCGGTGTCCATGGCGGATCGAAGGTCATGGACACTTCGACGCCGGATATCCCTTCGACCGCGCCGACCGCATTTTCCACCCAGCCCGGCATTTCACCCGCAACCGGGCACCCCGGGGCCGTCAGCGTCATGGCGATCTTCACCATGCGGTCGTCCTCGATGTCGATCTTGTAGATCAGGCCGAGCTCGAAAATATCGGCCGGTATTTCCGGGTCGTAGACCGTTTTCAGGGCGGAGATCACGTCGTCGCTCAGTCGCGCGAGCTCGTCCGCGGGTATTGCAGAGTGAACGATCCCGTCGCGCACGTCGATCTTGTCTTCGGTCGTATCAAGGCTCATCAGACTATTCCCTCACGCAAAGAATTTGCGGGCTTGATCCAGCGCGTCTACCAACGCATCCACCTCGGCCCGGGTGTTATAGAGCCCGAAGGATGCTCGGCATGTGGAGGTTACGCCGAAGCGTTTCAAGAGCGGCTGGGCGCAATGCGTCCCGGCCCTGACGGCCACACCCGCCCGATCGATCACCATCGACACGTCGTGGGCGTGAATACCCTCCAGTTCGAATGAGAAGATACCACCTTTGCCCGGCGCCGTCCCGAAGATGCGTAGCGCGTTGACGCCGGACAGCCGCTCATGCGCATAGGCGGCAAGATCGGCCTCATGCGCGGCGATGGCCGCGCGTCCGACAGTCTCCATATAATCCAGGGCATAGCCGAGCCCGATCGCCTGCACGATCGGCGGCGTGCCGGCTTCGAAGCGATGCGGCGGATCATTGTAGGTGACGGTGTCCTCCGTCACCTCGAAGATCATCTCACCGCCGCCCATGAAAGGACGCATCTCCTTCAAGCGGTCGGTCTTTCCGTAGAGGACGCCGATGCCGGATGGGCCATAGAGCTTGTGGCCGGTCATCACAAACCAGTCGCAGTCGATATCCTGCACATCCACCGGCATGTGCACCGCGCTCTGGCTTCCATCGATGAGAACCGGGATGCCGCGTTCATGGGCGATGCGGCAGATTTCCTTGACCGGCACCACAGTGCCGAGCGCGTTCGACATATGGGTGATGGCGACCAGCTTCGTCTTGTCCGTCAGGCATTTGACGAAATCGTCGATATAGAACGCGCCCTGGTCGTCCACCGGTGCCCAGACGATCTTTGCACCTTGCCGTTCGCGGATGAAATGCCAGGGCACGATATTGGAGTGATGCTCCATGATCGAGATGACGATCTCGTCGCCGGCGCCAATAGCCGGCATGCCATAGCCATAGGCAACCGTATTGATCGCCTCGGTCGAGGACTTGGTGAAGACGACATTGTCGACGGACGGAGCGTTCAGGAAGCGCCGCACCTTCTCACGCGCCCCTTCATAGGCATCCGTTGCAGCATTGGACAGGAAATGCAGCCCGCGATGAACATTGGCATATTCATTGGAATAGGCATGGGCCACCGCATCGATCACCACCTGCGGCTTCTGCGCCGAAGCGCCATTGTCGAGATAGACGAGCGGCTTGCCGTAAACGGTTCGCGACAGGATCGGAAAATCCCTGCGGATTGCCTCGACATCATAGCCGGGTACAGGCACGGTGTGTTCCATGTTCACTATCCAATCAGACGGCAACGTTACGCATACATCTCAGGCGTGCTTGTCGAGCCAGGCTTCGATGATTGCTTCCAGCGGCTCGATCATCGCCTCGTCCTCAAGTTCTTCAACGATCTCGTCGACAAAGGCGTTCACCAGCATGGCGCGTGCCTTGTTTTCCGGAATACCGCGGGCGCGCAGATAGTAAAGATGCGTCGGATTGATGTCGATCACCGTTGCCCCATGACCGCACTGAACGTCGTCGGCAAAGATTTCCAGCTCCGGTTTGGCCGAAAAATCGGCGTCGTCGGAGAGCAGCAGCGTGTTGCAGGCCATCTTGGCATCGGTTTTCTGGGCATCCGGCGCAACACGGATCTGGCCCTGGAACACGCCTTTTGCGCGGTCGAACAGGACATTGCGGATAACCTCCGTCGATGTCGTGTTCGCAACGTCATGGCCGAGTGTAAAGGTCACGTCAGTATGGGTGTCGCCGCCAAGCAGATTGATGCCGCGCAGCTTGAAATCAGCGCCTTCGCCCGTCGTGACGCCATGAATTTCCTGCCGCACCAGCTTGCCGCCGGCATTGATGATGAAGAGCCTTAGCCTGGCGTTTTCGGCGAGATCGAAATTCACCTGCGCGAGATGGCTGTCGGCTATCCCCTGCTGTTGCAGCACGATCCAGGTGATTTCGGCCCCTTCATCGAGGATAAGATCACAAACGGCCGTTACGAGGCTCGGGGCATCGCTGACGGACAGATGACGCTCGATGACGACAGCCTTGGAATGGGCACCGAACGTGACCGGGAACCGGCTATGGCTCTGGCCAGCGCTCTGGACGAGCTGTAGCTCAAGCGGCTGTTCGAGTTGTGTGCCTTCCGGAATTTCGATCTCGAAACCATCACGCACGAAACTGCCGTTGATACGGCCGATCGCGTCGTCGGCATCGCGCTCTATCAGGTCCGGCGCAGCCACGCCGTCAATCAGGCTTTCGGCATAGGTTCGCACGTTGACGCCGTCAGGCGCGCCCTTGGCATCGGCCTTGCCGTTCAAGACCGTCAGCACGGCGGCGCCCTCAAACAGCGGCTCCACACGCTCGGCGAAAGCCGCGGGATCGGCCGCCGGCACGGCGCGCAGCAATGCCCGCAAATCCGTGTAATGCCAAGCTTCGACACGGCGCGTCGGCAGGCCGTTTTTCCGGATGCCGGCAAGCAGCGCGTCGCGTGCCGACAAAACCGCACCCTCGCCAGGCAGGTCGCCGATCTCTGCGGTATAGGCTGCAATGAGAGCCGTCTCGGCGGCCGTCATTGTGATTGCCGTTTGCATGTTCATGATTGCGCTCCTCAGGCCGCCGCGCCGATGATGTCGGCATAGCCGTTGGCTTCAAGATCAAGCGCCAGCGACTTGTCGCCCGATTTGATCACCTGACCCTTGTAGAGAACATGGACCGTATCCGGCACAATATACTCCAGCAGGCGCTGGTAATGGGTGATGACGATCACGGCACGATCCGGCGAACGCAGCGCATTGACGCCGTCCGCGACGATCTTCAGCGCGTCGATATCGAGCCCCGAATCGGTTTCGTCGAGGATGCAGAGCTTCGGCTCCAGCAGCGCCATCTGCAGGATTTCCGCACGCTTTTTTTCACCACCGGAGAAACCGACATTGAGCGGACGCTTCAGCATATCCGGATTGATCTGCAGCCGGGCGGCCGCCTCCTTCACGCGGCGGATGAAATCCGGCGTCGAAAGCTCGGCTTCACCCCGGAATTTCCGCTGCTCGTTGAGTGCGACCTTGAGGAACTGCATGGTCGCGACACCCGGAATTTCCACAGGATACTGGAAAGCCAAAAAGATTCCCTTCGCGGCCCGCTCGGACGGATCGAGGTCGAGAATGCTCTCACCATTGTAAAGGATATCGCCTTCCGTCACCTCATAGTCGGAGCGGCCCGACAGGATGTAGGACAGCGTCGACTTGCCGGAGCCGTTCGGCCCCATGATGGCAGCGACCTCACCGGCCTTCACGGTCAGGTTCAGCCCACGAATGATCTCTGTGCCGTCTTCGGCGATGCGGGCATGGAGGTTTCTGATTTCAAGCATGATAACTACCTATTAAACATGGGTCACAACCCGAAAAAAACTTTCAGTCGGCTAACTCAAGCCGCTTTTCGAGGCGATCCAGCCGAACCTTCAAACCCGCGATTTCAACATCGTGAAGCGTTTGCGAGCCAAGCAGACCCGCCATATGCTGGCGGATAATAAGGATTTCGGCACGCATGCCGCCCATGTCTTCTTTCATGGAACTCATGTCCGCGCGGATAATCCTCAAATGCTCAAGAACAAGATTCTCGACATTCTCATTCATTATCCCACACTCCCCTCAAGCGAAATCCCGATCAGCTTCTGCGCCTCAACCGCAAATTCCATCGGCAGTTCCTGGATGACTTCCTTGACGAAGCCGTTGACGATCAGCGCGATCGCGGCCTCGGTGGGGATGCCGCGCTGCAGGCAGTAGAACAGCTGATCCTCGGAAATTTTCGACGTCGTCGCCTCATGCTCGAACTGGGCGGAGGAGTTGCGTGCCTCGATATAGGGCACGGTATGGGCGCCGCACTTGTCACCGATCAGCAGTGAATCGCACTGGGTGAAGTTGCGGGCATTCGTTGCCTTGCGGTGGGTCGAGACTTGGCCGCGATAGGTGTTCTGGCTGACGCCGGCGGCGATGCCCTTGGAGACGATGCGGCTCGACGTGTTCTTGCCGAGATGGATCATCTTGGTGCCGCTGTCGATCTGCTGGTGACCGTTGGAGACGGCGATCGAATAGAACTCGCCGCGCGAACCATCGCCGCGCAGGATGCAGGACGGGTATTTCCAGGTGATCGCCGAGCCAGTCTCGACCTGCGTCCACGAAATCTTCGAGTTCCTGCCGCGGCAATCGCCGCGCTTGGTAACGAAATTGTAGATGCCGCCCTTGCCGTCCTTGTCGCCCGGATACCAGTTCTGGACAGTGGAGTATTTGATCTCGGCATCATCGAGCGCAACCAGTTCGACGACAGCCGCATGCAGCTGGTTTTCGTCGCGCTGCGGCGCCGTGCAGCCTTCCAGATACGAGACGTAGGCGCCCTCTTCCGCGATGATCAGCGTGCGCTCGAACTGGCCGGTGCCCTTCTCATTGATGCGGAAATAGGTCGACAGTTCCATCGGGCAGCGAACGCCCTTCGGGATGTAGACGAAGGATCCATCGGTGAACACGGCGCAGTTCAGCGTCGCATAATAATTGTCGGAGGCCGGCACAACCGTGCCGAGATATTTCTTCACCAGATCCGGATGCTCGCGGATGGCCTCGGAGATCGACATGAAGATCACGCCGGCCTTTTTAAGTTCCTCCTTGAACGTCGTCACGACGGAGACCGAGTCGAACACTGCATCGACGGCGATCCGCGACGTTTTCACGCCAGCGAGAATCTCCTGTTCGCGCAGGGGAATGCCGAGCTTTTCATAGACTTTCAGCAATTCCGGATCGACATCGTCAATCGAGGTCGGACCGGGTGTGCTTTTCGGCGCGGCATAGAAGTAGATGTCACTGAAATCGATCTTGGGATAATTGACGCGTGCCCAGGTCGGCTCTTCCAGCGTCAGCCAGCGCTGATAGGCTTCCAGGCGCCATTCGAGCATCCAGTCCGGTTCGTTCTTCTTCGCGGAAATAAAGCGGATGATGTCCTCGGACAGGCCCTTGGGCGCCTTGTCCATTTCGATCGTCGTCTCAAACCCGTATTTGTACTGGTCCACATCGATCAGGGCGACCTGATCGATTGTTTCCTGCACAGCAGCCATGTCGTTCTCCAATCTCGCCGGATACAAGGTCCGGCAGCTTGTCAGTACGATACAATTTTCGTCGTATCGCTTATGTAATTGGCCGGAGCGCGATTTTCACCCCGCTTGTCGGCGGAAAATGCGTTTCCGCCACTTTGATATCTCAGGCGGCATCACCCGAAAGCCTGCGCCGCGCCGCAATTTTCGCGAAGGCCGCCCCGCATTGTTCGATCTCGGCCAGCGTCGTAGAGGAGCCTATGGAAATGCGCAATGCGCCCTGCCCGGGATCACGCCCCATTGCGGAAAGAACATAGCTCTGACCGACTTTGCCGGAGGAGCATGCCGAACCCGCCGACAGCGCGACACCCTCCAGATCAAACGCGATCTGTCCGGTTTCGGCTTTCAAACCCGGCAGCGTAAAGAAAATCGTGTTGCAGAGCCTCGGACCGCCTCTGCCGTGAATAATGACGTCGGGGGCCGCCGCCAGGATGGCGACTTCAAGGGCATCGCGCAAACCCGACACGGCTTCCATTCTGTCTCTCATCCCTTGACGGGCAGCTCGCGCGGCAGCGGCAAAGCCGGCAATGGCGACGGGATTTTCCGTGCCGGACCTGTGCCCTTTCTCCTGCCCGCCACCGCGGACCAGCGGAGACGGCATCAAAATCTCGCCGCTTGCAATCAGCGCGCCCGCACCTTTCGGGCCACCGATCTTGTGCGAGGAGAGGATGAGAAAATCCGCACCAAGCTCAGCGATAGACAGAGCCATGCGTCCCGCCGCCTGAACAGCATCCACGACGAGAACGCCGCCGGCTCGCTTCACCAGTCGCGCCACTTCGGCAATCGGCTGGATGATGCCGGTCTCGTTGTTCGCCATCATGACCGCGACCATCGGCGGTCCCGATGACCGGTCGTGGTTGGCAAGCGCACGTTCCAGTACATCAAGATCGATGATGCCATCGGCCGTCACGGCGATCTCGGAAATCGCCTCCTTCGAAAACCGTCCTCCCTCGCGAACGGCGGGATGCTCGATGGCCGAAATATAAACGCGGCCGATCCTGAGCGGCGTCCTGCCCATCCGGAAATCAGGCGTCAGCACCCAGTTTGCAGCTTCCGTGGCACCGCTGGTGAACGTGACGCCGGCCGGCACCGCGCCGCAAAGGGCGGCAACATCACGCCGGCTGTCCTCGATCATGCCCCGGATCTGGCGGCCCTCGCCATGAACGGAGGAAGGGTTTCCGAGACGATCGAGCGCGGACACGCACGCTTCCCGCGCAGCCGGCAAGAGCGGCGCGGTGGCATTCCAGTCCATATAGATGCGCGCTTGTCTCATCATCCCTTGCCGAATATCGATTCGCAGCCATGTAAAGCGTCAGGCCGGTGCATTTTCCTTGAATTTTTCAGGTCGCTTGCCGTAAGAGACGACACTCGCCACGGATGAACCGTGTTAAAGTTTTGAATGGTTCTAAACTGCCTTTTAGAAAAGCTGACTGCTTTCGTCAAGACTGCTGAGGCTTTCGAGGTGGTTTTAGCGCCATAAAATATGCCGGAGAGCCAATGCCCGAAATCATCTTCAACGGACCGGCCGGTCGCCTCGAGGGCCGCTACCAGCCGTCCAAACAGAAGAACGCACCGATCGCCATCGTGCTCCATCCGCATCCACAATTTGGCGGCACGATGAACAACCAGATCGTCTACCAGCTATTTTATATGTTTCAGAAGCGTGGCTTCACGACACTCAGGTTCAACTTTCGCTCGATCGGCCGCAGCCAGGGCGAATTCGACCATGGTGCGGGCGAACTGTCCGATGCCGCATCCGCACTCGACTGGGTGCAAAGCATGCATCCGGATTCAAAAAGTTGTTGGGTCGCCGGCTATTCGTTCGGCGCATGGATCGGCATGCAGCTTCTGATGCGCCGTCCGGAAATCGAAGGCTTCATGTCGATCGCCCCGCAGCCCAACACCTACGACTTCTCGTTCCTCGCCCCTTGCCCCTCGTCGGGCCTGATCATCAACGGCGATCTCGACAAGGTGGCGCCGGAGAAGGACGTCAACACGCTCGTCGACAAGCTGAAGGCGCAAAAGGGCATTTTGATTACCCACAAGACCGTGCCTGGAGCCAACCACTTCTTCAACGGTCAGGTCGATACGCTGATGGCGGAATGCGAGGATTATCTGGACCGCCGGCTGAACGGCGAGCTTACGCCGGAACCGGCTGCCAAGCGCATCCGTTGACACGACTGAGAGCCATTACAAAGCTTGGAAGGCCGGGGAAACCCGGCCTTCGTCATTCTGTTTATGCCTGAGACTGCCATTGATCGAAATTCGTGACGTTCGGGCGGGCATCCCTGCTTACCCGGTTGCGGCCGCTCTTCTTTGCGTCGTAGAGCGCACCGTCTGCCCTGCCGATGGCGTCTGCGATGGTTTGGCTCGATGCCGTCATTACCGCAACGCCGAAACTTGCCGTCAGACGAACACTGTCCGGCAGCGCCGGGAATGACAGCGACGAAAAATTATTTCGCAGACCCTGGGCAAAGAGATAGCCGGTGGTCTCGTCGGTTGAGGGTAGAAAAATCGCAAATTCCTCACCGCCGAGGCGGGAGCAGATGGCTCCGGAGGGGGAATTCACCGCGATCATGCGCGCGAAGAACTGGATGACCTGATCACCAGCCGCGTGCCCGTAAGTGTCGTTTACCGCCTTGAAGTGATCGAGGTCGCACAGAAGCATGCAATGCGGATATGCCGAGACGGGCCTTTTCAATATCTGGCCGATTTTTTCATGGAAAGCCCGCCGGTTGAACAGGCCGGACAGAGGATCGACCTCGGCGTTCGCCTTGGCTTCGTCCATGATTTCAACGACGATCACGGCCAGTAGCGTCAACCCCGTGGAGACGACGAGCACGGCACCAAGGCTCTGGGAGACCAGCGCATAGGTGCTGGAGAGGTAGGACTGGGCATCGCTGCCGCCGGCAAAGGCAACCGCGAAATAAATCTTGCTGGCAAAATGCACGGCCGTGACAATCAGCAGCGCCATCAGCGTCAGGTCAGGCGCCGCGCGACGGCCGGACCGGTACACCGTACCAGCAGCGATCAGTTCTGCAATGCTGAAGGGAAGTTGATAGCCCAGGGAATGCCACAAGCCGCCGCGTGGCAGATCGTAGATCGACAGATTGACAGCCAGGGACAGCGCCAGGAAGACCGTGATCGATATGACATCCGTCGGCACATTATAGAGCTTGCCCAGCCCGATGCGAATCATCAAAAGCGCGACCAGCAACGAGGAAAAAGCGCCAAAGCTTGCAAAACGGTCGATGCCGCCATATCGGATCGTCACTTCGAAGACGGCGGCGAGAGAGGCGACGAAAAAAGCACCGGCGAACCAGCGGCCGGCCGAGGGCACCGGGCTGCGGCGGGAGATGATCACGAAAAATACGCAGAACAGCTGCGCAATCAGGAAATTGACCGTCAGGAGAAAAAGGGCGCCGTTCATCTACAAGTCCATTTCGGGATGCATCCGCAAGCCCGTCTGCCGCTGCATCGATACCGTTTTGCACTTTACATCAAGCGAGGCGATTGAACGTAGCAGCCGGCCTCAAAGATTCGGTTAACCACCGATGGTCGAGAACTGCTCCTCCGGAAGACACAGCACTCCACCGGTCGTCGGCATCGTCACACCGGTCGTTCCCGGAAAGGTCAGCGGCAGTCCGAAGAGCGAGCGGACCGCGAGATAGGCCCAGGCTTCCGCCTCCATGGCATCGCCGTCAAATCCTGCCTCTTCCGCAGGCAACACGCAAGCGCGCTCGGCGCCGGCAAGATCTGCGAGATCCTGCATGATCACCCGGTTGAGTCGTCCACCGCCACAGACAATGTAACGCACCGGCGGCCGCGGCAGATGTTTGGCCGACTGCAAAATAGCGGCCGCCGTTACATAAGCCAGCGTTCGGGCGCCATCGGCAAGTCCGGCATCCGTCTTGTGAGGCGGAAGAAAATCGTTTCGGTCGAGCGACCGGCGGCGGTTGGCCGAAAAGAACGGGCTTTTCAGATAGCGCGCGGCCAGACTGTCCAGCACCTGCCCCTGTGAAGCGATGTGGCCGTCCTCGTCAAAAGCCTTGCCCGTGTGCATCTCGATCCATTGGTCGATCAGGCTGTTACCGGGGCCGCTGTCATAGGCAACAATATCGCCGTCGCTGCCGATATAGGTCAGATTGGAAATGCCGCCTACATTGACGAAGACCGTGGGCACTCCGCCGGCGCCTTCTGCCGCCAGCGCCGCATGATAGGCAGGGATCAGAGGTGCGCCCTGCCCTCCATGCACCATGTCATTGGCCCGCATGTCGCAGACCACCGGAATCCCCGTTGCGCTTGCAAGCAGCGCACCGTCACCAAGCTGCACCGTCAAGGCCTCGTCGGGACGATGCAGGACGGTTTGCCCGTGGAACCCGATCACATCGATATCGGCCGAGGAGAGGCCCGCCACGTGCAGGAAATCACTCACTGCAACAGCATGACGCAACGTCAGATTTCGTTCGATGGCAGCAAGATCGCCTGGCCGCGCCCGCCGGTCCTGCAGGTCTTTCGCATCCACCAACGCCTGTTTCAGACGCTCACGGAACGCCCGGTCGTAGGGCACGGACATGGAAGGGCCGCGATCCACGACGCCCTCCCCGTCCGTCTTCAGCAGCGCGATGTCGATTCCGTCCATGCTTGTACCGCTCATCAAGCCGATCGCGGTTTTCATCTTTGTTACCATTGGGTCGCGGTCCGGATTCTGGGAAATATTCGAAGACGAGTCAGGTGCACTTTTCGACAAAGAGTGCTAAACGCCCGCTCACACTTCACCAAGCTTAAAAATCGAAGAAAAACACCGCAAGCGAAAGATACAGGTCATGTCCGAGTTCAAGTCCGATTTCCTTCACACTTTGCAGGAGCGCGGCTTTATCCATCAAACCTCCGACAATGCCGGGCTGGATGCGCTCTTCAACTCGGAAATCGTGACAGCGTATATCGGCTTCGATCCGACGGCACCGAGCCTGCATGCCGGCGGCCTGATCCAGATCATGATGCTGCATTGGCTGCAGGCCACAGGTCATCGCCCGATTTCGCTGATGGGCGGCGGCACGGGCATGGTCGGCGATCCCTCCTTCAAGGACGAGGCGCGCCAGTTGATGACGCCCGAGACGATCGCCGCCAACATCGCCAGCATCAAGTCCGTCTTTTCCAACTACCTCACCTATGGCGAGGGTCGGAAAGACGCTTTGATGATCAACAATGCCGATTGGCTCCTGGGGATCAACTATCTCGAATTCCTGCGGGATGTCGGACGGCACTTCTCCGTCAACCGCATGCTGGCCTTCGACAGCGTCAAGACACGGCTTGAGCGCGAGCAATCGTTGTCCTTCCTCGAATTCAACTACATGATCCTTCAGGCCTATGATTTCGTGGAGCTTTACAAGCGCACGGGATGCCGCCTGCAAATGGGCGGTTCCGATCAATGGGGCAACATCGTCAACGGCATCGATCTCGGCCACCGGATGGGCACGCCGCAGCTCTACGCCTTGACCTCCCCGCTCCTGACCACATCGTCGGGCGCAAAAATGGGGAAGTCCGTCAATGGCGCGGTCTGGCTCAATCCGGACATGCTGTCGGCGTATGATTTCTGGCAATATTGGCGTAACACTGAGGATGCCGATGTCTCGCGGTTCCTGAAGCTCTACACGACGCTTCCGATGAATGAAATATCCCGCCTGTCACAGCTTGGCGGTTCGGAAATCAACGAGGTCAAGAAGATCCTGGCTACCGAGATCACGGCGATGTTGCACGGTCGCCCTGCGGCAGAGGAGGCTGCCGAGACCGCGCGCAAGACCTTCGAGGAAGGCGGGCTCTCCGCCAACCTTCCGTCGATCACTGTTCCCGCCGCCGACCTCGACGCCGGGATCGGTATCCTGACATTGCTTGTGCGGGCCGGCCTGGCGGAGTCCAACAGCAAGGCACGGCAGTTCCTGAAGGATGGCGCCGTGCGGATCAATGACATGACCATCAGCGATGATCGTCAAATTATCGGCACGGGCGAGGTCACGGCTGATGCCGTAATCAAGCTGTCGCTCGGCAAGAAAAAGCACATTCTGGTGCGCCCGGTATAAACGTTAAAAAACGGGCACAGATTTTAAAACCGGCTTGCGCCGGTTTTTTATTGGAACTCGAAAATACTGCGAAAGACGCCGGGCGCGATGATCGACAGCGGATTGATCGTCAGGCTCGGCTTCGTGAAGGGACCGGTCAGCTTGAAGGTGATGCCGAGCAGGCCACGGTCACGGCCATTGCCGAGCAGCGCGCCGATCAGCGGCAGTTCTCCGAACAGACGGTTCAGGCCATAGGCGGGCATGAAGGTGCCGGTCATGTCCATATTGCCGTTGCCGTCCCGCACCGTGCCCTGAAAGGTCGCGCCGATATCCGTGCCGCGAACCACGCCGCTGTCGATGGCGATCGCGCCTCCGTCCAGCATGACATTGGCAAAACCCCGGGAGAAATTCGCGGTGCTGACGTTGATGTCGCGCTTGACGGCCTGGCTGAGGCTTCTGCCGTCGTTTCCTGCCGGGGTGGAGACCATGGATTGCAGCCTCTCCTCGTTGACGAGCGAGAATTTGCGGATATCCACGCTGCCACGCCAGGAACTGCCGCCTCGATCACGCAGTTTTATGTTCAGGAGCCCGCCCCGCATATTGCCGTAGACATTTGCGAACCGCGCCAGGGATCCGGCGTCGCCGCTGGTGATCTCGAGCACGTCGTCGGCACCGCTCCCTGCCAGCTTGGCGACCACCGCCTGGCCGCTGTCAGTCACCGCGGAAAGATCGAGGGCAGCGATTCGGCTTCCCCGGGCAGTATAATTCAGTTTGATATTCGAAAGGGTTTCGTCATGAAAACCGGATCCCTGGTTGAGATCGGCGGAGAGGGAGATACGCAACGGGTCTGCACCGGATTTTCCCGATGACCCGCTGCGCAGGCGATCGATGACGGGTCGCAGATCGGCTGCACTACCACGAACATCGACAGAAAAACCACCCTTCTGCCGCTTTATACCGACGGTATAATCATCGCCTTTCGATAGCCTTACCGATGAAAACTGTCCGGCACTCAGCCCTGATTTGTCGATGACCATCTTGCCTTTAGCGCCGAAATTGTCGCCTGATAGAACCATGTCATCGACCGTTACGACCCCGTCCGCCGCGGCGGCGGTAAAGGTCGCTTTTGCAGCGATGCCCGGCCCTTTCGACCAGCCCACCCAAGGCAAGGACATCGAGGCATCCCCCAGATCGACTGTGACGGTTTGGCGATCGCTGTCGTCCATCTCGATATCGAGCCCTACAGGCCCACTGACGATGCCGCCTATGCCGGGCGCGAGCTTGGCAAGATCATCGCCGGAGACGGTTGCGGAAAGACTGCGGCTGCGCTTGACTTCGCCTGCCGCACCGACCGGCTCGGTAAGCGCGAGATCCATGGGAATACCATCTATATCGGCCTTCGCCTCCATCACCGCCTGCGCCGGGTCTATCCGCAACGTTCCCCTTATGTCGGATATGTTTCGGCCGGAGACCGGCTTGTTGAGCGTCACGCCGTCGAGCACCATCTGCGCCTGCCATTCCGGCGGCGGCGGGTTCTGATCCTTGACCAGACCGAAGCGGGCGCCGACCTGCGCTGTCATTGCGCCGGAGAAATCCTCCGGCTTGAAAGGCGTGCGCTTGAGCGCATCGATCGGCCGATAGCTGACAAGTTCGGCGATCGAATCGGCCGTGCCTGCCACGTCAATCTTCATTTCGGCGATCAGCGGCTTGGCATAGGTGTTGGGAATGACGAAGTTTCCGCCGGTGACGCTTGCCGAACGGCCTGAGGGGAAATAGGCGGTGCCCCGCTTCACCTCCACGTCGAGATGCTCGCCCTTCAACGTGAATCTGCCCGCCGCGTCGCGCAACGGGGGGATGTCGCCCGTCACATTGATGCGGGCGTCGTCAATATCGAAGCCGACATTGAGTTCATCACCGTTCAGGTCGATCGGTCCGACTGTACTTGAAATCCGCCCCATGGGCAGCGAAACTTCGATCTGACCGTTCGTGACCGTGCCGCCGAAAATATTGGCAACCACCCAGCGGCGCGCGTTTTTCCCGATCCACCACGGCCAGAGCTGCTTTACGGCAGCGGTTTGTAACGTGTTGCTGACAAGGGCGAAACTGATCTGGGGAGACGTTTCGCCAAACATCATGGACAGCGAGCCGGCGGCCGTCCCGAGCGCGCTCGATACGGTCAGTTCATTGAATTCCAGCTGCCGGCTGCCGGACAGGAAACGCCCCTGCGCCTTTGCGTCGAACATCAACGGTGCCTCGAGAACATCCAACGGTGCGGCCGTGGCTGACTGCAACAGGAAATCAAGAGAGTAACCCTGTGCTTGCGGACCTTCTGCCGGATCGAGATCGGAAATGGCACCGGTGAAGGGAAACACGGAGTGGCCGACGCGCATCACGGACGGCAGGATTTCCACGCGCTCTCGGCTGAAATCATAACTTACATTCAGTTCGGAGGGCTTCAGTTCCGAGGTCAGCCCCCCTGCGTCGAACACGCCTGCGCCCGAATGGACTTTGAGCGCCAGCGCCGGAGTCTGGCCCTGCCCTGCTGCGCGGGTCGCATCGACGCGCAATTCCGCGTTGCTGGTGATTCCAAAGGCTGTCTCAGAAGCGGTTACGGCACGGTGCAGGAAAGGCGCAAGCGGCAAGCCCGAGATGATTCCGGACAAATCGCCGATGCGCCCGTCTTTCCGGCCGGCGCTCAGATGGAGTTCAGTCGGCTCGCCGGCAATCGACAATTCGCCATCGATCTGCATGGATCCATCCGTGTTCCGCTGGAAATCAACGGCATCGACGATCACCGGGACAGGTCGCTGGCGCGGTCCCGCAAAAACCAGCTTCAGGTCTGCTATCCTGACGGCCCGCGTATTGCTCCGATCGATCACGGCAGACAGAGCGTCCATCCTGGTGAAAAACGATTCGAGCCCGCCCTCGACATCTGAAATGCGGATCGTGGTCAAGTCGAGCGGCTTGCCCTGAGGCAGCAGCGATGGATCGAGCGTAGCGCCCTGCGCCTCCAGCTTTGAGACAGCAATCCTGCCCCTGAGCAGGGCGAGAGGATTGAGCTCGATGGAGACCGAATCGGTCGTCACGATCCGCTTGGCGGACTGATTTTCGACGAGAGAGACATTTTGCGCGCGCAGGGCCAGGCCGCCGTTCGACGTCAGACGCAACACCGTACTGGCGACTTCCGCATGATAGCCTTCGCCGATCGCAGCGTTCAAAGCCGCCTGCGCCCTCGCATTCAGCGGACCGTCGAGAAAACCCCCTTCGATGACGACGACCAGTGCGGCAGCGACCAGGAGCAACAGCCCGGTTACCGACGCTGCCGCCATTGCGAGGATGCGAACCGTGCCGCGACGCTGCGGTGCATGCACGATGAATGGCTCATGCGCCTGCGCCGATGGCAGCGAATGCAGGGCAACGATATCTTGCTTGCGAAACGATATCTTCTCGCCGCGAATCTCATTCATCAGGGCAGGCAGTCTCCGGAATTCTCGGTCATCTCTGTCTTCTCCCTTCGTCCGTGTCTTGCACGAACACGCCGAAATCAGAATGATTCGTGGCCATGCAGGGAGTGTTTCCAACTGATTTTATTGAGCTTCAGCCGGAGGTCTTGCCGCAGGCACCCTATTCGCCTGCACAGAAGCCTAGTTAAAGAAGCACGGCAGGGCAAACGATCTCTGTAGATTGCTACGCCCTCGAAGGTACCGTCCGTACGAATTCCGGTGGACCCGGCTGGCCTGAATTGGCTATGCCTCTAGCTATCGATGCACGGCTCATGAAGCAGGAAAAAGGAAATTCCATGGCAAGACTTGCTGAACAAACGAAGGCGCCGGATTTCACGCTGCCGCGCGATGGCGGCGGCACTGTTTCGCTTTCTGATTTCAAGGGAAAAACCGTGGTCCTGTTTTTCTACCCGAAAGACGACACCAGCGGCTGCACTGCCGAATCGCAGGCATTCTCCGCTCTCGTCAGTGACTTCGACGCCGCGGGCGCGGTCGTCATCGGCATGTCTCCGGATTCCGCCAAAAAGCACGACAAATTCGTCAAGAAATATGATCTCACGGTGATCCTGGCGGCGGATGAAGAAAAAGCGACACTGGAAGATTATGGCGTCTGGGTCGAGAAAAGCATGTATGGCCGCAAATATATGGGCGTCGAGCGCACAACGGTTCTCATCGATACCGAGGGCACGATCCGCAGGATTTGGGAAAAAGTAAAGGTTCCCGGTCACGCCGAGGAGGTCCTCGTTGCCGTGCGTGGTCTTTCCGCAGGACAGTCGTAGCATGACTGACTTGCCCAGGATCGTCAGCCTGCGTGACGGCGCCGCCCGTGCCATTCGGGCTGACGATCTCGACGTAAAGACGTTGCTGACACAGGACGTCGCCCGCCGCTGGACGGCGCGCGGGCTGTCGCTTCGGTCTCCGCTCGACACGCAAGCTCCGGATCGCCCGGGCCGGCCCGCGAAGCCGGATCTCATCCCGCCGAGACAGGTGCCGAAGCGGGCATTGACGACGGAAAAGGGCCGGATCGCATTGCTCCACGCCATCGCCCATATCGAACTCAATGCCGTCGATTTGGCGCTCGACATCGTTGCCCGCTTTGCCAGCGAACCGGTGCCGCTCTCCTTCTTCGATGGCTGGATGACAGTTGCCTTCGAGGAGGCAAAGCATTTCCGGCTTGTCCGTGACCGGCTGCGCCAGCTTGGAGCAGACTATGGAGACCTGCCCGCCCATGACGGCCTATGGCAGGCCGCGCACGATACGCGCAACGACCTGACCGCGCGGCTTGCAATCGTGCCGCTAATCCTGGAGGCCAGGGGGCTTGACGTGACCCCGGCGCTCCAGGCCAAGATGCGGGAAGCCGGCGATCTTGAGAGCGCGGCCGTTCTGGACATCATCTACGAAGACGAGAAGGGGCATGTCGCGGTCGGTGCGAAATGGTTCCGCTTTCTCTGCGCCCGCCAGAAGAAGGACCCCGCCCTGACCTTCCAGGCTTTGGTGCGGACCAATTTCCGCGGACCGCTCAAGGCGCCTTTCAACGATATCGCACGGGCCGAAGCCGGCCTCACGCCATCCTTCTACCGATCGATGACAGCTTCGGTAAATCACTGACGAGCGGTATGAAATCACCATCTGCAAGGCTTTGTTAACCTTAACGGTGTCTAATCCTCCCATCAAGACGTGCGTGATCAATGCGGTGGGGGTGGCGGTGTCCAAGGCCAAAGGAAGCCAGGTTTTCGGCAAGCGCGCGCAAAAGCACGTCATCATCGTAGCCAGTGGCGACAAGGTCCGCCACATGACCGTCCAGCCCTGGATGGCCGCGCTGTCCGTGTGCTTCGTCTCTGTCCTTTCAATCGGTTACCTCGCCGCCACATCCTATCTGGTTCTCCGCGACGACCTGATCGGTGGCACGATGGCGCGTCAGGCACGCATGCAGCATGAATATGAGGACCGGATCGCCGCGCTCAGGGCGCAGGTCGACCGCGTCACCAGCCGGCAGTTGCTTGATCAGCAGGTGGTCGAAGACAAGGTGGAGAAGCTTCTGCAGCAGCAGATGGCGCTGTCGTCCCGTCATGGCAAGCTTGGCACCCTGCTCGACCGCGCCGAGCAGTCCGGTCTGACCGAGCCTCCAGCCGTCGAGCTTTCAAGACCACAGGCGTCCGGCAAGCGCGCCGACGCAGGCGGCGGCATCCATGCCATCGAGCGACTGATGGGCATTGCCGGCAAACGCAACCAGGAAACAGCGCTCGCCTACGCCCCGGGAAGCGCCATGGGTGGTGGCGAGACCGTTTCAGACAAAGCCGACCGGCTGTTTTCCAGGGTCACATTGTCCTTGAAGGACATCGAACAGGATCAGAAGCGCCGAATTGAGAGCCTGACTTCGGGTGCGGCGGAAACCTCTGACGCGATCATCGACATCGTCTCCCGTACCGGTCTTCGCGTCAGGGATGACGGCGATCAGGGCATGGCTGCACTCGAGCCGGCCGTTGGCGGCCCCTTTGTCGAACCCGAAACCACGGAAGAGTTCGACCGTTCGCTCATTGCCCTGGACACGGCGCTTGCGCGGCTGGAGCGCGTCAAAAGCGAGACAAGGAAACTGCCGTTCAGCAATCCGTCTCCATCCAGCGACATAACCAGCCGGTTCGGCAATCGTCCCGACCCGTTCTTTGGCCGGCTGGCGCTGCATGCCGGCATCGACTTCCGCGCACAAACCGGAACGCTCATCGTCGCCACGGCGCCGGGAACGATAATCGCCGCAGGCCGCACCGGCAGCTACGGCAATATGGTAGAGATCGACCACGGCAACGGCGTCACGACGCGCTACGCGCATCTGTCGAACATTCTCGTCAACATCGGCGACAAAATCGACGCCGGCGAAGCGATCGGTCGTTCCGGCAGCACCGGCCGATCGACGGGCCCACACCTTCACTATGAAGTCCGGCTGAATGGCGAGGCGGTCGATCCCATGCGTTTTCTGACAGCCGGCGTAAAGCTGAGCAGCTACATCAACTGAACCGGTTTCCTGACCCGGCTTTGGCGATCGGCACCTGACGCCGCCCCCGGCTCGCTTTATTCAACTCTGTATAACCTTAGAATCCCGGATTTCTTGACTTTCTCCGCTCATGGGACTAAGAGCCCCAGCGACGGCACCGAAAGCAGTTGCCGAGTCATCAGAGTTCGACTGAACCGGAACGGAAACAGATTTCCCTTTGACCACTTTTTCAGACCTTGGCCTGAGCCAAAAAGTTCTTTCCGCTGTCACAGACGCGGGCTACACGATCCCTACGCCGATCCAGGCTGGCGCTATTCCGCCGGCACTTCAACGGCGAGACATTCTCGGCATCGCTCAGACGGGAACCGGAAAGACGGCGTCCTTTGTACTGCCGATGCTCACGCTTCTGGAAAAAGGCCGCGCCCGCGCCCGCATGCCGCGCACGCTGATTTTGGAGCCGACGCGCGAGCTCGCCGCGCAGGTCGCGGAAAATTTCGAAAAATACGGCAAGAATCATAAGCTTAACATTGCGCTGCTCATCGGCGGCGTCTCTTTCGATGAGCAGGACCGCAAGCTTGAACGGGGCGCCGATGTGCTGATCTGCACGCCAGGCCGCCTGCTCGACCATTGCGAGCGCGGCAAACTTCTGATGACCGGCGTTGAAATCCTCGTCATCGACGAAGCCGACCGCATGCTCGACATGGGTTTCATCCCGGATATCGAACGTATCGCCAAGCTCATCCCGTTCACGCGCCAGACACTGTTTTTCTCGGCGACCATGCCGCCGGAAATCCAGAAGCTGGCCGATCGCTTCCTGCAGAACCCGGAACGCGTCGAAGTTTCCGTAAGGTCCTCGACGGCCCTGACGGTTACGCAGCGTTTTGTCGCCGCCCATGCCAAGGATTACGAAAAGCGGGCTATCCTGCGCGACCTCATCAACGCGCAGACCGATCTGAAGAACGCCATCATCTTCTGCAACCGCAAGCTGGATGTCGCCGAACTCTTCCGCTCTCTGTCGCGCCACGGCTTTTCCGTCGGCGCCCTGCATGGCGACATGGACCAGAGTTCGCGCACAAAAATGCTTGCGGGCTTCAAGGATAACGCGATTACCTTGCTGGTCGCCTCCGACGTAGCCGCCCGCGGCCTCGACATTCCCGATGTCAGCCATGTGTTCAACTTCGATGTGCCGATTCATGCGGAAGATTATGTCCACCGCATTGGCCGTACGGGACGCGCCGGCCGTTCCGGTGCCGCGTTCACCCTGGTCACAAAGCGTGATTCGAAATTCGCGGATGCGATCGAGAAGCTCATCGACAAGAAGATCGAATGGCTGAACGGCGACCTCTCTGCCCTGCCCGCGCCGATGGAAAGCCACGAAAGCAGCAAGCCCGATCGCAGCGGCCGGGACGGCAAGCGCGGCGGACGGCGCAGCGACCGGGACCGCGATCACGCGCCCCGTCCCGTGCACAGTCACAAATCGGACACCAAACAGGACGATAAAGTCATCGAACTCGAACCGGTCATAGCAAAGGCAGAACCTGTGAGAACTGAACGCAAGGCAGAAACGAAACCGCAGAATGCCGGCCGCCACAGCAACCGCCCTGCTCCGCAGCCCTATCCGGCCAATGACGACAACCGTGATCGCCGCAACCGCTATCGCCGCGATCATGACGATGGTCCGACCCCCGTGGGATTCGGCGACGATATTCCGGCCTTCATGCTGATCGCCGGTAAAGCCTGATTGCTTCGGCAATCGCATGGCACGTCCAGGCATTGATTTCCCCGGAGTGGGCTCAGGGCTTGCCGTTTTGAAAGACGGCAAGCTTTTGTTGTGCAAAAGAATGAAGCCACCGGAAGCCGGCCATTGGAGCATCGTCGGCGGTAAGGTCGATCATATGGAACCTGCCGCGGATGCCGCCCACCGCGAAGCGGAAGAGGAGAGCGGGCTCGTCATCCATTCCTCCCGCTTTCTCTGTGTGAGCGAGCAATGCATCGAAGCCGACGGGCAGCACTGGATCTCGATGATCTATGTGACCGACGATTTCTCCGGCGACGCTCAGCTCCTGGAGCCCGACAAACTCTCGGCCGTCTGCTGGTTCCCGCTCGACGACCTGCCACAGCCGCTCTCGCTGTTTGCGCGGGATGCGGTCCGTGCTCTTGAAGAATTGGCTATTTCCTCGCCCTGAGAGCCGCCTCATAGGCAAGCCGCACCCATCGCGCCATCTCGTCCGGATCGTCAAAGGCCTCGTCCGGAATTGACCAGTAAGGCATTGCGACTGGCTTCCCCTTGCCCGCATAGCTCCAGCGAACGCTGCCGGCCGCCTCGAATTCGGCCGCAGTCTCGGCATCCGCCTTCAACAGAATATCGCCGCCAACCTCCAGCGCCAGTATGCTGCCATCGCAATAGATGCCTTTGCCGCCGAACATGCGTTTGATGGTAACGGGGCCGAGGGAGGAAAACATCTCTTCGATGGCGGCATTGTCCATGGGATAAGTCCAAATGATAGCCGGCTAATTATTGAATTTCTGAATCGCTGAAGTTTACAATGTGCGGTAGTCGCGGTCGAGATAAAGGAGCGCCGGCCGCTGCGGGCCCAACGCCACCGCCACAACCTCGCCAAACAGCACGACATGGGTCGCGACCGTCTTGATGTCGATCAGCCGGCAATCGAAGGCGGCGACAGCCTCGCGCAGAACAGGCGCACCCGTCTCCAACCGGTCCCAGGTTCCATGGTCGAAGCGCTTGTCCGGATCGATATTGTTACGGCCTGAAAAGACATTGGCGAGATCGAGATGATCGGCCCCAAGCAGGTTGAGCGCGAAACTGCTGCTGTCGGTGAAAATCGCATTGCGCGGATTTGCGCTGTTTATGCAGACCAAAAGCGTCGCGGGATTGTCCGATACCGAACAGGCGGCCGTAATCGTCACGCCACGCCGTTGGCCGCCATGCGCTGCGGTTACGATATGAACATGTCCGGCGAGCCTGCTCATGGCGTCGCGATAGGCTAGCGGGTTCAGTTGGGTCTTGTCCAACACGACGGTCTCCAGAACGGCATTCGATTTTACACATAACCGCTGCCCCGGAATATGAAAGCCATGGGAAGGTTTTTCTTCGTCAAATCCCACAATCATCATTTGCCGGGCTCAAGCCGCTATCTTTTCCTTTGACGCCTGCGACCGCATCCTTAAACATGCAGCTGCCCAAATGGATCAGCTCATGTTTCGCGTCTGCCTCGTCACCCTGTTCTTCGCCACATTGGCTGCTCCTGCCATTGCGGCGGGCATCAAGGTCGCCGTGGTCGCACCGGTTGATGGTCCCTTCGCACTTCTGGGTCAGCAGATTCTGGACGGGGCGCGGTTCAAGGCAGAAGAGCGGGGATCGGAGATCATCGCCGTTCCCGAAAGCTGCGACACGAAAGACAGCGACGCTCTTGCCAAAGCAGTTCTGGCGTCGGGTGCCGAAGCCGCTATCGGATTTCTCTGCACGGAAAGCCTCGAAGCCGTGTTGCCGACGCTTGTCCAGACCGGCATACCGGGGATCAGCCTCAGCGTGCGATCCGGCATCCTGATGGAGGATGCGCTCAAACAGAAATGGCCCTTCTTCCGTTTTGCCCCGAGCGCCGATATGGAGGTTCGGGCGGTCACCGATATTATCCTCTCCCGCTGGAAGAACGAGCCTATCGCCCTCATCGAGGACGGGACTATCCACGGCCGGGAGCTGGTGGAGGGCGTCCGCGCCGCATTGGCGGACGTCGGCATGACTCCGGTCTTTTCCGATACCTACCGCCCCGCCCAGCAACAGCAGATCAGCCTCGTCCGGAGACTTGCGAAAAGCGGCGCGACCCATGTCTTCATCGGCGGTGATCGGAGTGATATCGCAATCATCGCCCGGGATGCCGCTTCGGAGAATCTTCCTCTGACCCTCATGGGCGGCGATGTGCTGAACGCCGCCGATCAGCCTGTTCCGCTCGCGGACGGCGTCCTCGCCGTCGCCGTGCCGGACTACGCGGCATCGCCGCAAGCGAGGGCCGTCACCGGCGAAATGCGCGCAGCCGATCTTATGCCAGAGGGTTACGTTCTCCCCGCTTTTTCAGCCGTAGAATTGCTGGAGCAGGCGAAGGACCAGGCTGGAAAGAATGATAGTCCGCTGTCGGCGGCCTTGCTGAAAGGCCCCTATCAGACGGCCATCGGCCCGGTGCGCTTCGATGCAGGCCATGAGTTGGGCGACAATCCCTACCGGCTGCTCGTCTGGCGAAACGGCCGTTTCGTCCCGGCGCCTGCACAGCCGGAGTGATGCGGCAGGAATCGGTACGTCTGTGGCCGATGAGGTCGGATCACGTGTCGTTGCCCGAGTTGCCGCCTGAACGGGCGGGCAGACGACGGACCCTGTTGTTCGCAGCCAGCAGCAATGCTATTGGCGGCGAAACAGTTGGAGCCACTTCTCATGCCGCTGCCGATCCGTATAGCTCCCTCCATTCTCGCTGCCGACTATGCCAAGCTCGGACAGGAAGTGCGCGACGTCGTGTCGGCCGGTGCCGACTGGATCCATCTTGACATCATGGACGGTCATTTCGTCCCCAATATTTCCTTCGGCCCGGACGTGATCAAGGCGTTGCGGTCTCACACGGATGCCTATTTCGACTGCCATTTGATGATTTCGCCGGCCGATGCCTATCTTGAGGCCTTTGCCAAGGCAGGCTGCGACAGCATTACCGTTCATGCGGAGGCCGGACCGCATCTCGACCGCTCGCTGCAAGCCATCCGGGCGCTTGGCAAGAAGGCAGGTGTGGCAATCAATCCGGCGACACCCGAAAGCACGCTCGACTACCTGCTCGACAAGATCGACCTTGTCCTTGTCATGACGGTCAATCCCGGTTTCGGCGGCCAGAAGTTCATTCCGTCGATGGAAGAAAAGCTCCGCCGGGTGCACAGGATGATCGGCGACCGGCCGATCGACCTGCAGGTGGACGGTGGCATAGCGCTCGACACCATCGCCCTGCCCGCGTCTGCCGGCGCCAATGTCTTCGTCGCGGGCTCGGCCATCTTCGGAGGCCGCCATGTTGACGCCTATCGTAAAACCATCGACACTCTGCGTGCCAATGCCAACGAGGGACGCGGGTGAAATTGAGACATGTCATCGCCGCGGCGATCATCGGATCGGCCGGTCTGCCTGGCCCCCTCCGTGCCGGTGACATAGCGGCGTTCCAGCCCATCGGCTTTTCTTCGGACGGCGGCCTATTCGCCTTCGAGGAATATGGCATCCAGGACGGGTCGGGATTCCCCTATTCGAACATCTTTTTCATCGACACCCGAAAGGATGCCTTCCTGCCGGGAACGCCGATCCGGCATCGGCTTGACGACGACAGCGCCGGACTTGCCAAGGTACGGAGATGGACACGCGACAAGGCGGCACCGCTGATCGACAGCCACGGCATGGCCGACAATCCCGGCCTGCTCGCAGCCTTCAACCCGGTCACGGAGAGCGTAGCGGCCACCGACCGGCTGACATACCGGCAATACGCCGTCGAGCCTCCCGTCGGCGGCGCATTCACGCTGGTCCTTAAGGACATTCCGTTTGCGCCGTCGGAGGCCTGTAAGGACATCACGCCGCAGTCGGCCGGTTTCAGTCTCGCTTTCGAGGCAGAAGATGGAGCCGCTTCGAAACGCATCATCCATATCGATACAACGGTGCCAGAGAGCCGCAACTGCCCGACCGGCTATCGCATCGGCGGCGTCATGGTCCATCATCCCGCAGGGAACGATCCTGTCCACATCGTCATGGTCCAGGTCCTGAGCGCCGGCTTCGAAGGCCGCGACGGCCGCTGGATCGCGGTACCCGTCGCCGGCGCACCATGATCGACGCCGAACTTGCGCAACGCCGACGACGTTCCCGTTTTGTCAGTTTCGGACAGCGCATTCACGCCTCCTTTCCGGGGAAAAGAGATATTTTCCTCGGTGCGCTGCTTTGGGCCGTCCTGATGTGCATGTCCGCGCTGGCCGGGCTTCTGTTGCGCAACGGCGCGCAGACAGCGAATTTGTCTGCCATCCTGCTGCTCTTTTTCGCCGGTGGCTTCCTCTCCTGGCCGGCCGCTCTTGTCCTCGGGCGCTTTTGCGCGCAGGGTCGCGATATCGAAACCCGATTTGCCGCCTATTTTCTGTGCCTGACCGTTTGCACCATCGCAGCAACTGCCCTTCTCTTCGCTCTCGACTACCGGTCTTTCTATGCCCGCTGGCACGGACCCGTGGGAAGCAGGCTCTGGCTTTACCAGTTCGCCTTTACCTCGGCGGGCGCCGTCTACCAGTTTCTGGTGATGGGGCTTCGGCTCTATCTGCCGCTTGGCTTCGTCGCGCTGGTGGCGACAAGCATGCGGCTCGCCTGGCAGCATCCCATTCAGCAACGTTGAGATTACCGCCCATCTTTGCTAGAGGCTCAGCAACGCCATTCCTGACGAAAGCTGAAAGCCCATGATCCCCCGCTACTCCCGGCCGGAAATGGTGGCCATCTGGTCACCCGAAACAAAATTCCGCATCTGGTTCGAAATCGAAGCCCATGCCTGCGACGCTCTGGCCGAGTTGGGTGTTATCCCGAAAGAGGCCGCAAAGACCATTTGGGAAAAGGGCGGAGCCGCGACCTTCGACGTCGATCGGATCGACGAGATCGAGGCCGTCACCAAGCACGACGTCATCGCCTTCCTTACCCATCTGGCCGAAATCGTCGGTCCGGACGCCCGTTTCGTCCATCAGGGCATGACCTCCTCCGACGTCCTGGACACCTGCTTCAACGTCCAGCTTGTCAAGGCAAGCGATCTCCTGCTCGCCGATCTAGACAGGCTTCTGGAAGCGCTGAAACGGCGTGCCATCGAGCACAAGGATACGGTCACCATCGGTCGCTCGCATGGCATCCATGCCGAGCCCACCACGTTCGGCATCAAGCTGGCGCTGGCCTATGCCGAGTTCGAGCGCTGCCGGAAGCGCCTGATTGCCGCTCGGGAAGAAATCGCGACCTGCGCCATTTCAGGTGCGGTCGGCACGTTTGCCAATATCGACCCCTACGTCGAGGAACATGTGGCAAAGGCCATGGGCCTTGCGGCGGAACCGGTCTCGACCCAGGTCATTCCGCGTGACCGTCATGCCATGTATTTCGCGACCCTTGGCGTCATCGCCTCCTGCGTCGAGCGCCTTGCAACGGAAATCCGTCACCTGCAGCGCACCGAAGTGCTGGAGGCGGAGGAATATTTTTCGCCGGGCCAGAAAGGGTCCTCGGCGATGCCACACAAGCGCAACCCGGTGCTCACTGAAAACCTGACAGGCCTGTCGCGCATGGTGCGCGCCTTTGCGCTTCCCGCCATGGAAAACGTGGCGCTGTGGCACGAGCGCGATATTTCCCACTCATCCGTCGAGCGCATGATCGGCCCGGATGCGACGGTGACCCTCGATTTTGCGCTTGCGCGTTTGACCGGCGTGATCGACAAGCTTCTGGTCTATCCCGATAACATGTTGAAGAACATGAACAAGTTCCGCGGGTTGATCCACTCCCAGCGCGTGCTGCTTGCCCTTACCCAAGCCGGCGCCTCGCGTGAGGATGCCTATCGTCTTGTGCAGCGCAATGCCATGAAGGTCTGGGAACAGGGCAAGGACTTCCTCGAGGAACTGCTTGCCGATAGCGAGGTTACGGCGTTCCTGTCGGAGTCCGTTATCCGCGAGAAATTTGACCTCGCCTACCACACCAAGCATGTCGATACGATCTTCCGCCGCGTCTTCGGCTGATCGCGCCCGAAGGGGCCGCGATGGCCCCTTCGCCTGTCTCGAATTGTTTCGAAGCGGACCGGTTTGCTCAATTGCGAACCAAATCTTCAAAACTATCCTCAGCCTTCGCTGCGATACTCGTCGCATTGAAATCGATGAGGTGGAGAGGAAGATGGCCTATCAGCAGACGATGCCGCGAACGACTGACCGGACGGAAGCGAAATTTACCGGAACCGTAACTGGCAAGGGGGGCTCGAGCAGCGGTACCGTCAAGGACTTATCGGCTTCTGGCATCTGCTTCAGGCTCAATTTCGATATCAACGCTAAAACCGGTCAGGAAGTGACCATCGAAAGCCCGGAGTTCGGTCATCTCACCGGTGTCGTGCAATGGTATCGCGGCGACAGAATCGGCATCCGCCTCGAACAATCATCCAACACCAAGGCGCAGATTTCGTCCTATTTCAAATTTTTCCGATAAGTGGACTCGACTGCGTGACAGTGTTACCGGCACCATGCAGCGGACGAAGACCTGCCTTGCATGTCTTTCTCTTGACTTCCGGTTCCAGCGGCCACACATCGCCGCTACCATGAAAGCATCAGAAGCAGACATCCTCATCGTTCCCGGCTACGCCAACTCCGGGCCGGATCATTGGCAAAGCCGATGGCAGAGCAAACTCGCCTCCGCCCGTCGCGTCGAGCAGGCAGAATGGGCAAAGCCCGTCCGTGAGGACTGGGTCAAGCGGATGATCGAGGACATCGACGCCGCCACCAAGCCGGTCGTGCTCGTTGCCCACTCGCTGGGCGTCGCGACGGCGGTCCACGCTGTGCAGCATGCAAAGAAGAAGATCGCCGGCGCGTTTTTTGTCGCACCGCCCGAGGTGAGCAGCCCGCAAATCCGGCCGAAGCACTTCATGACGTTCGGTCCTTATCCGCGCGATCCCCTGCCCTTTCCAAGCATGATCGTTGCCAGCCGCAACGATCCGTTCGGGTCCTACGATCACGCTGGAGATATCGCCAATGCCTGGGGCTCCATCCTCGTCGATGCCGGCGAATCCGGTCATATCAATGCCGACTCCGGCCATGGTCCCTGGCCGGAAGGCACCATGGTCTTTGCGCAGTTCATCAGCCGCCTGAAGCCCTGACACGGGCCTCTTTATGGTGAACCGACATTAAGACGGTTTTCATTGTCCTTCGCCATGATCCTCCAAATCGTGTGAAACACCGTGGGCCATGAAAACCGTCAAGGAAAACACATCCCTTTTTGCGGGAAGCCCGGCGGAGTTGCTCAGGCAAGCCACCGGGACGTTGGACGCGACCGTCGCGCTGTGCGTTCTGGACGCCGATGGCAAGATCCTGCAGGCAACCTCGGCATTTGCGGTAGCGCTGTCGGTGCCTGTTTCCGAATTGCTGCAACGACCGCTTTCCACATTTTTGCACGCTCAACACAAGCATTTCCTAACGTCTGCAAAGTCCGAAAATCCGCCCGACCCGACTGAAAGGCGATTGCGCTTCTCGACAAGCGACCGCCCATCGATGTGGTTCAGTGCAGCCCTCTCCCGTGTCCAGGAAAACCTGTCGTGCTTCTTGTTGAAGCTTACGCCGATAGACGACCTGATCCGCGAGCTTGAGCAGGCGCAGAAGAACGAGACCCGCTGGCGCTATGCACTGCAAAGCGCTCACCAGGGCGTTTGGGACCATGATTTTCGGTCAAACGAACTCTTCTATTCGGATGACTGGAAGCGAATCCGCGGCATGCGGCCCGATGATGTCGTGGACGGAAGCCTCAACGCTTGGATACAGCAAGTCCATCCCGCAGACCGGGAACATGTCCTTGAGCAAATCCGCCTGCAGGACGAGGGCGACGTCGATTTCAACGTGTTTCACTATCGCGAACGGCACGCCGACGGTCACTGGGTATGGATTGAAAGCCGCGGCTCTCGCGTCGAATGGGATGCTGACGGCAAGCCGGTTCGGATAATTGGAACCGATACCGATATAACCGAACGCCGCAAGGCGGAGACGGAACTCGAAGAAGTATCACGCCGGCTGCGGCTGGCGCTCGACGTGTCGCGGATCGGTGTCTTCGAGGCCAATCTCGATACTGGAAACGTTGTCCGCGACGACCGGCTCCTGCGCATCTATGGCCTGGATCCTTCAGCGCCCATGGATCAGCGTCACCTTCTGGAGGAACGGCTCCACCCGGACGACCGGGAAAAGGCGCTGGCGGCGATCGCGGCAGGTCTTTCCGCAAACGAACCCTTTGCGAATTCCTTCCGCATCGTGAGACCTGACGGAGAACTCCGACATATTCGGTCCATGTCGTTGACATTTATCGATGCCGACGGCGATCGCAAACTCATCGGCGCCAATTGGGATGTAACGGAAGACATCGTTCTTCGCGACGAATTGGCGCATGCCAAGCAACTGGCGGAAGCACGAAATCGCGAGTTGGAGGCAGCGCGCAGCAGCATCGAATACAACGCCCTGCACGACCATCTGACCAAGCTGCCAAATCGTCGGTTTCTCGATCAGCGTCTGGACGACTGGGATGCAGGAGCAGTCGCCTATACCGCGATCCTGCATATCGATCTCGACCGTTTCAAGCAGATCAACGATACGCTCGGCCATCAGGCGGGCGATGCCATGCTCGCCCATACGGCACGTGTTCTTTCGTCGATTACCGATGCCGAGGATTTCACGGCGAGAGTAGGCGGGGATGAATTTGTCATTCTCTGCAAAAGGCAGCGATCGCCAAATGATGTTCTTGCGCTCGCCGACCGCGTCGTCGCAGCCCTTCGCGAGCCGGTGTTCTATGAGGGTATCCCGTGCCGCTTCGGCGCGAGTGTCGGTATCGCTGCCAAAGCGGACGGCAAGACCGACGCGAAACAGTTGCTGATGGATGCGGATATCGCACTGTACCGGGCCAAGGGTCTTGGACGGAACCGCGCTCAAGTCTTCACGAAACAGTTTCAGACGCAAATTCACCACGCCAAACGTACCGCCGACGAAATCATCAAGGGGCTTGAGGATGGCTGCTTCATCCCGGTCTACCAGCCGCAGTTCGATGCGCAAACCCTCGATATCATCGGCGTCGAGACGCTGGCGCGCTGGCGCCACCCTCGAAAAGGGGTTCTCGCGCCGGATTACTTCCTCAAGATCGCCGAGGACATCAACGTCGTGACGGCCATCGACCGTGCCATCGCGGTTCAGGCGATCGGCGACTTCGCCCGGTGGGAGGAACGGCGGCTGGGCATTCCCAGGATTTCCGTCAATGTCTCCTCGCCGCGCCTTCGCGAGCCCGGGTTGATCGAGAGCCTGAAGGAGCTGAATATCCCCTTTGGTAGACTTTCCTTCGAATTGCTCGAATCGATATTTCTCGACGACCTCGACGAGGGCGTCGCGCAGACGTTGACAGCGCTGAAATCGCTCGGCATCGATATCGAGATAGACGATTTCGGCACCGGTCATGCCTCGATCATAGGTCTCATGAAGCTAACGCCCGCCCGGTTGAAGATCGACCGGGCGCTGATCAAGCCGATCACCACGGTCCTTGAGCAGCGGCAGCTCGTGCGGTCGATCATTGACATTGGACATTCGCTCAAGATCGACGTCATCGCCGAGGGTGTCGAAACGCTTGATCATGCGGAGATCCTGCGCGACCTTGGATGCGACGCCCTTCAGGGCTATGCTTTCGCCAAGCCGATGACGTGCGAGCAACTGGAACTTTTCGTTACCTCGAAAAGCTGGCGATAACGTCAAAGACTGGATTCGGCTCTACGGGCTCCAGCAACAGCCGGGAGCCGTCCGGAGACCGAACGGCTCACCAAGCGAAACGATATCAGTTGCCGTTCTGGACCTGCAATACGGCTTCGGAAAGAAGCTCGAGCATTTTCAGGCGGATTTGATCATCGGTCTGAACGATGCCGGCGGCATCGAAATCGGCGCGGATCTTGCGGACCACATCCTCGTGACCGGCCTCTTCGAAATCGGCGGCGACCACGTCCTTGGCGTAAGACGCCGGATCGCTCTTGCCAAGTAGTCCGGCGGCCCACAGGCCGAGCAACTTGTTACGTCGCGCTTCGGCCTTGAACCGCAGTTCCTCGTCGAGGGCGAATTTCGACTCGAAGGCCTTTTCCCGATCCTGTATATTGGTCATGTCTGATCTCCCATAATCCGGCGGTAAACGCTTTTTGCTCATAAACCAAAAGCGCGCCGAATGTGCAATGCGTAGTTTCCCGGCGACTGCACTTTAAAATCGCATCCGGTGAATTCGGGGGATCGGACCAGACGCCGATTGTGCAATAGTTCCTTTTGGGCTATGGACCGCGGTGGAAAATACCGATGGGCGCACGCATGGGCGCCGGCAACCATAGAGAACAATATTGATGAACCGTCGCCGCCGTATCTACGAAGGCAAAGCCAAGATCCTGTATGAAGGCCCCGAGCCGGGTACGTTGATCCAGTTTTTCAAAGATGACGCAACTGCATTCAATAAGAAGAAGCACGAGATCATCGACGGCAAGGGTGTTCTGAACAACCGGATTTCGGAATATATCTTCACACACCTGAACCGGATCGGCATCCCCACGCATTTTATCCGCCGCCTCAACATGCGCGAGCAGCTGATCAAGGAAGTGGAAATCATTCCGCTTGAAATCGTTGTGCGCAATGTCGCTGCAGGCTCGCTTGCCAAGCGGCTGGGTATCGAGGAAGGCGTCGTCCTGCCGCGTTCGATCATCGAATTCTATTACAAGGCCGATGCGCTCGACGACCCTATGGTTTCGGAAGAGCATATCACCGCTTTCGGCTGGGCCAGCCCGCAGGAGCTTGATGACATCATGGCGCTGTCCATTCGTGTCAACGACTTCCTGACTGGCCTCTTCCTCGGCGTCGGCATCCAGCTTGTCGATTTCAAGATAGAGTGCGGGCGCCTGTTTGAAGGCGACATGATGCGCATCATCCTCGCCGACGAGATTTCGCCGGACAGCTGCCGCCTCTGGGATATCGAGACCAAGGAAAAGATGGACAAGGACAGGTTTCGTCGCGACCTTGGCGGTCTCGTGGAAGCCTATCAGGAAGTGGCTCGTCGCCTTGGAATCATGAACGAGAACGAACCGCCCCGCGGCACCGGCCCCGTGCTGGTGAAATAAGCAGGAAGACAATACAGTGATCAATGCACGCGTAACAGTGACGCTGAAGAATGGCGTTCTCGATCCGCAGGGCAAGGCAATCGAGGGCGCGCTCAGTGCCCTCGGTTTCGACGGAATCGGCCATGTCCGCCAGGGCAAGGTTTTCGATCTCCAGATCGAGACGGCCGACAAGGCAAAGGCCGAGGCGGACCTTAAAGCCATGTGCGAAAAACTGCTGGCGAACACGGTGATCGAGAATTACACTATATCACTCGCCTGATGGTTGAATGAGGATGTGATGGCCGAAATCACCAACGAGTTGATGTACGAACTGCTGAAGCGCATTCACACGGACGTTGCAGGCTTGAAGGAAGGCCAACGGGAAATTCGATTGGAATTAAATGCGATGCGCGGAACAATGATTTCGATGCAGCAGGACATTCACAATATCTATGGAATTCTCGCGCGCCACGAGACCCGCCTCGACCGAATCGAAAACCGCCTCGAATTGCGCGAGCTTGCCGAGGCCCAATCCAGGTTTGACCCGCACCCATGAAATCCGCCGTCGTCCAGCTTCCAGGCCTCAATCGTGACCGTGATATGATCGCGGCTCTGACCAAGATCTCCGGCAAGGCGCCGGTGACCATCTGGCAGACCGAAACGGAAATCCCCGATGTCGATCTGATCGTCATTCCCGGCGGGTTCTCCTATGGGGACTATCTGCGCTGCGGTGCCATCGCGGCACGCATGCCGGTCATGCAGGCGATCAAGGCGAAGGCTGAGGCTGGCGTAAAGGTGCTGGGCGTCTGCAACGGATTCCAGATCCTCGTCGAAGCGGGCTTCCTGCCGGGCGCTCTGATGCGCAATGCATCTTTGAAATTCGTCTGTAAGGAAATCCAGCTCGAAGTCGTCAATGCCGATACGGATTTCAGCAGGGCATATCAGCAAGGCCAGATCATCCGCTGCCCGGTTGCGCATCACGACGGAAATTATTTTGCCGACGAAGAAACCCTGAGGACTCTTGAGGGCGACGGTCAGGTGGTGTTCCGCTATGCGGCCGGCACCAACCCCAACGGCTCGATGAACGACATAGCCGGTATCGTCTCCGCGAAAGGCAATGTGCTCGGCATGATGCCACATCCGGAAAACCTCATTGAGGCGGCCCATGGCGGTGCCGATGGCCGTGGCCTGTTCGCCTCCGCCCTCGACGTAATCGCCGCTTAACCTTCGCTCTGCTAGAAGGTCCGGATCGACAGAATCACAAGGGCCTTCCCATGCGCGCAGCCTCCATCCGTGTTCTTGCAACAGCGGGCATGATTGTCTCGCTGGCCCTTGTAGCGGGCTGTCAGTCGAAAAGCCCGCCGGCCCCGACCCAGAACACCGCCGCACTGCCGACCATGGAACGCGTGGCATTGGGTGCCAATGCCTGCTGGTTCAAATCGGGAGATCCAGCCTTCAAAGCCTATCGCCTCGCCCCGGAACTCAATTCCTTTTCCGGCCGTCCACGCATCTTGATCGTCAAACGCAATTCCCCGGAATCGCGTCCTCTTGCAGTGGTCCAGGCGGAAGGACATCCCGCCCGTCTCCAGGCTTTCGGCCCGCTCCTGAACGAGCCTGTCGGCGCGCGCATGGCAGTGGACATCAAACGCTGGGCCGCGGGTGGCACCGGCTGCCGTTAAACGAAACCAGCGCCGTCCGCACATCTTCGAGCGACAATTGCATTGATGTGTCGCCCGGATTCCAGACAATGTTACCTCCAGTAAGGCCTGGAAGCCTCTCGCCGTGCCTCTGCCGGAGTTATGCCGATATCAGCCAGCTGATCGTCCGTAAGCTCTGAAAGAGCGATGCGGCTGCGGCGCTTTGCCCCGCACGTTTCCATCCAATCCCATAGGCTTTTTACAAAAAGGATGACAATCGGCACAATGCTCAAAGGCACAGAAATTGTTACCCTTTTCGATTGATGCTCGCCGTCAACAGAAATTGTACTCATTGTACCCTCTCCAATATTGGATTGATTGTCACCGTATTGTGGAGTGTATCGATTGACACCGTAAGAAATGCAATTTATAAATTGTGACCATGACAACATGGATGCCAGACCCTGCACGTGGCCAAGGACCTCTTTACGCGCGTATTGCAGACCAAATCGAGGAGGCCATTACTGATGGTATACTGCCGGCCGGTGCCAAGCTGCCGCCGCAGCGAAATCTTGCCTATGACATAGGGGTAACAATCGGTACAATCGGGCGCGCCTATCATCTGGTGCGGGAGCGTGGCCTTGTCAGCGGCGAAGTCGGACGGGGGACATATGTCCTGGAGAGCCCCGATCTTCGCCCGGCCGAGCAGGGCGATCCGATGACGGCTGCCCTCTCCGGCACACGTCCGATCAAGGCGCCTCCTGGCAAGCTGCGATTCGACAGCACGGCGGCGCCGGATATTGGACAAGGCGCATCCCTCGAAAGACTGCTCGTCGCCATCAGCCGGGAACACCACGCGGATATTGCCAGCTACGCACGGGATTTCCCCGCCCACTGGTTCGAGGCCGGCAGCCGCTGGCTTGCGAAAGGTTCGTTCAAACCGCAGCCTGACCGCATCGTTCCGACGCTCGGCGCCCATGCCGGCGCAGTCGCCGTGATTGCCGCCATCACTGCCCCCGGCGACAAGATTGCCTTCGAGAATATCACCTATTCGCAGATCAGCCGCAGCGCCGGCCTGATCGGACGCCGGACGATCCTGTTGCGCACGGACGAGGGCGGCGTCGATCCCGAGGACTTCGAAAAGGTCTGCGCACAACAGCATCCGAAGCTTGTTTTCCTGATGCCGACCGCACAGAACCCGACCGTGGTTACCCTTTCGCTGGCAAGGCGACAGGCTATTGCGGACATTGCACGCCGCTATGGCGTCTGGCTGCTCGAGGACGATCTTTATGGCGCCATGACGGGCGACATGACGCCGTTGCTTGCCGAGTTGGCTCCGGAGCGGACATTTCTGGTCGGCGGCCTGTCGAAATCGGTTGCCGCCGGAGTGCGGGGCGGCTGGGTCGCCTGCCCGCCCCATTTCAGCCAGCGGATCCGCATTGCCCACAAGATGGTCAGTGGCGGCATGCCTTTTCTTCTCGCCGAACTCTGCGCGCGCCTGGTTCTGAGCGGCGAAGCTGCAATCCTGCGCTCCAAGAGTATCGATGAAATTCGCAGCCGTGAAAAAATGGCGCGCGACATCTTTAA
This sequence comes from Pararhizobium gei, assembly GCF_029223885.1. Lineage (NCBI taxonomy): Bacteria > Pseudomonadati > Pseudomonadota > Alphaproteobacteria > Hyphomicrobiales > Rhizobiaceae > Pararhizobium > Pararhizobium gei. Next base: position 2,479,003 of record NZ_CP119409.1, read on the forward strand.
CGGCTGCGACTTCAACTCGCATCCTCATGTGCCGTTTCTCTGGCTGAAGCTGTCTGAGCCGTGGTTCTCCGGCACGTTCAAACATGCAGCCTTCGAGGACGGCGTGATGATCGACGACGAAGACGAGTTCAAGGCAGGACGGACGGACAGCGTTTTCCACCGGGTCCGGATCGGCTTTTCCTCCCCCGCCGACCGCGAGGAAGTCCGCCGCGGGTTCCTGATCCTGCGCCGCCTGCTCGATAGCGGCAGAACAGGTTACGACAGCTTCGCCTGAACACCTGGAGGCGCTGCGGAAAAGTGCGGCACCTTCCGCCTTTTTCCGGCATTTTCCTGTCGCATCCTCCCTGAGCTTCGGTTAAAGGAAGCCGACGCGATCTCTTTGTTTTGACGCAGCCTGCTGGCGGACGGCCGCATTGCCGCCGGACTGCTCCAACGGACCGAACGGACCCCGATGACCATTTCCAATTCCCGCCCCATCACGCCCGAACTCGTTGCCTCCCATGGTCTGAAGCCGGACGAGTACCAGCGCATCCTCGACCTCATCGGGCGCGAGCCGAGCTTCACCGAGCTGGGCATCTTCTCTGCCATGTGGAACGAGCACTGCTCTTACAAGTCATCGAAGAAATGGCTGCGCACATTGCCGACCAAGGGGCCGCGCGTCATCCAGGGACCGGGCGAAAACGCCGGCGTCGTCGATATCGATGACGGCGACGTCGTTGTCTTCAAGATGGAGAGCCACAACCACCCGTCCTATATCGAGCCTTACCAAGGTGCCGCGACCGGCGTCGGCGGCATCCTGCGCGATGTCTTCACCATGGGCGCACGGCCGATCGCCGCGATGAACGCCCTGCGTTTCGGAGCTCCGGATCATCCAAAGACGCGCCATCTCGTCTCGGGCGTCGTTGCCGGCGTCGGCGGCTACGGCAATTCCTTCGGCGTGCCCACCGTTGGCGGTGAAGTCGAATTCGACGCCCGCTATAACGGCAATATTCTCGTCAATGCCTTCGCCGCCGGCCTTGCGAAATCCGACGGCATCTTCCTGTCGGAGGCCAAGGGCGTCGGACTGCCGGTTGTGTATCTCGGCGCAAAGACCGGGCGCGACGGCGTCGGTGGCGCGACGATGGCTTCTGCCGAGTTTGACGAATCGATCGAGGAAAAGCGCCCGACCGTACAGGTCGGCGACCCCTTCACGGAAAAGTGCCTGCTGGAAGCCTGCCTCGAACTGATGAAGACAGGCGCCGTAATTGCCATTCAGGACATGGGTGCCGCCGGCCTCACCTGCTCGGCCGTCGAAATGGGGGCCAAAGGCGACCTCGGCATCGAATTGTACCTCGACAAGGTTCCAGTTCGCGAAGAGCGCATGACGGCTTACGAGATGATGCTGTCGGAAAGCCAGGAGCGCATGCTCATGGTTCTTGAGCCGGCTAAGGAAGACGTTGCAAAGGCGATTTTCGTCAAGTGGGGATTGGATTTCGCGATCGTCGGCAAGACCACGGACGACTTGCGCTTTCGCGTCAGCCACCAGGGTGAGGAGGTTGCCAATCTGCCGATCAAGGATCTTGGCGATCAGGCGCCGGAATATGACCGTCCGTGGACCCCGGCGAAAGTGCCCGCGCCTCTGGCTGCCGACGATATCCCGCAGGCCGACATCGCCGACGCGCTGCTCGCGCTTGTCGGCTCGGCCAACAATTCCTCGCGCCGCTGGGTGTATGAACAATATGACACGTTGATCCAGGGCAATTCCCTGCAACTGCCCGGCGGTGACGCTGGCGTCGTCCGTGTCGACGGCCACCCGACCAAGGCGCTGGCTTTTTCTTCCGACGTCACGCCGCGCTATGTCGAGGCCGACGCCTTCGAGGGCGGCAAGCAGGCCGTTGCCGAATGCTGGCGCAACATCACCGCCACAGGTGCCCTGCCCCTGGCGGCAACCGACAATCTGAATTTCGGCAATCCCGAACGCCCGGAAATCATGAGCCAGCTGGTGCACGCCATCAAGGGCATCGGCGAGGCCTGCCTGGCGCTGGACTTTCCGATCGTGTCCGGCAATGTGTCGCTTTACAATGAGACAAACGGCCAGGGCATTTTGCCGACGCCGACAATCGGCGGCGTCGGCCTGCTTGCCAACTGGTCGCAGATGGCCCGCATCCGCTTTGCCGCGGAAGGTGATCAGATCCTGCTTGTCGGAGCGCCGGAAGGGCTTGGCACGCATCTCGGACAATCCGTCTATATGCGCGATATTCATGGCAGAACAGACGGCCCTGCACCCCATGTCGATCTCGACCATGAGCGCCGGACAGGTGATTTCGTCCGCGCCCTGATCACCGAGGGCTTGACCACCGCAGTACACGACTGCTCGTCAGGCGGTCTGGGCCTTGCCATTGCGGAAATGGCGATGGCGTCCGGTATCGGTGCCCGCATCTCATCGGTCGACGGTCACGATGCCATTTCGGTCTTATTCGGTGAGGATCAGGGTCGCTATGTCGTCACCGTCAAACCGGAACATGCCGACATCGTCCGCAACAGAGCGAAACAAGCCGGGATCGCGGCACCCGTCATTGGCGCAACGGTCGGCACGGAGGTGGTCCTGGGCGCGGCGCGACCTCTGCCGGTGCTGGAGCTCCGGGCGGCGCACGAAGCATGGTTCCCGAGTTTCATGGACGCAAGCCTGCCCGAATCAAATTGAATGCAATGACGGGAAGGTCCGCCCCCTGACCGGCAGGCGCGCGCATAGTTCCCGGACTGCATCTGTGAGAATGAGGGAATTGGCGTAACGCGGCTTCCGGCTTATAGAATGAACTTGACGCGTGGCAGAATCGGAACTGCCATGGAGCAGACAGGAACAAGGAGCAGCCGATGCCGATGACACCGGGCGATATCGAAGACATGATCAAATCGGGCATTCCGGGCGCCAAGGTGACAATTCGAGATCTTGCCGGCGATGGCGATCATTACGCCGCCGAGGTCGTGGCGGAGGCATTTCGCGGCAAGAGCCGCGTACAGCAGCATCAAATGGTCTACAACGCCCTCAAGGGCAATATGGGTGGCGTTTTGCATGCTCTTGCGCTGCAGACCTCAGCGCCGGAATAAACCATGGCGGACCTGATAAAGGAACTGATGACGGGCGTCATCGACAGCGTTCTGAAGGAAATCCTGAAGAAGACCGGCACCCGCACGCCGACCAAGCGCAGCAAGAGGCAGAAGCGCTCCGCGACCACCGGCCGGTTCAAAAAGGCCGTTGCGAGACCGGCGAAAAGACAGGTCAGCCGACGCCGCACCGCTGCATCACGCAGCGGGAAGCGGTAGCGCCGGGACTTGTTGCTCTCCTGCATGCCCATCAATTTTTGTTGTGTCCCGGTGGTGAAAATCACGTCACCACATGTTATCTAGGAACAATCGACAAGCCGCGCCCTTGAAGCCGGAGCAGGAAGGACAGGACCATGAGCGGAATCAATGATTTCATCGATAACGAAGTAAAGAGCAACGACGTCGTTCTTTTCATGAAGGGCACCCCGCAGTTCCCCCAGTGTGGGTTCTCCGGCCAGGTGGTTCAGATGCTTGATTACATCGGCATCGACTACAAGGGAATCAACGTGCTTGCCGACGCGGACCTGCGCCAGGGCATCAAGGATTATTCCAGCTGGCCGACCATCCCACAGCTCTACGTCAAGGGCGAGTTTATCGGCGGCTGCGATATCGTGCGCGAGATGTTTCAGGCTGGCGAGTTGCAATCCCATCTTGAGGAAAAAGGCATCGCGGTAAAAGGCGCAGCCTGAGACGGCGTCTCCGCGGGAATACTGAAAAGGCGGGTCACCGCCTTTTTTGATTCGGGTGGTTTCTCGACGAATCCTAATGTTCGGCCGCCTTTGAAAGCGACTGCCAATATGGCCGTCCATGGTATTCGAGGCATATCCTGGCGGCATCCCTGACAAAATGCGTGGTCAGCCACCTCACTCTGTTGGTCGCCTGTGTCTTTCCCGTCGATCATGCAGCAGGCGTGCAAGCCGATGGTCGTCGCAAACCATTTAGAAACGATCCGACCGACGACGATCCTGCTCGACCTTCACACAGTATTCGTCAGCCGCCGCTAACAGCGTTGGCCTCTGATTCTGCCTCATCGCCAAGGATGATAAAATGACTGTCCAAACCGAAGCGCCGACACTGCCGGCTTTGTCAAAACCGCAGTTCGTCGCTCTCATGGCCATGCTGATGGCGATCAACGCGCTTTCGATCGACATCATGCTTCCTGGACTGCAGGAAATCGGGGCAAGCCTCGGCGTCGCCGATGAAAACGCGCGCCAACTGGTAATCACGAGTTATCTGCTGGGCATGGGTTGCGCCCAGCTTTTCTTCGGTCCCCTTTCAGACCGGTTCGGACGCAAACTGCCGCTGCTCGGCGGGCTGGGAATCTATGCGGTCTGCGCATTGGCGATCGTTTTCGTACCATCTTTCGCAGGTCTTCTTGCACTTCGTTTCGTACAGGGCATCGGAGCCGCTGCCACCCGCGTGATCACCGTGTCCATCGTCAGGGATGTCTATGGCGGACGGATGATGGCAGAAGTCATGTCGCTTATCATGATGGTCTTCATGATCGTGCCGGTTATCGCACCGAGTATTGGCCAGTTGATCATGATCTTTGCGGAATGGCACATGATTTTCGTCGTCATCTGCCTGTTCGGGATTTTCGTCATGGCCGCGGTCATGGCGCGCCTTCCCGAAACGCTTGCGCCGGAAAACCGCCGTCCGTTTACAGCCGCTTCCATCTCGGGCGCCTTCCGGGTCGTGCTGACCAACCGCGTGGCATTGTGCTATTCGCTCGCCGCCTCCTTCGTCTTTGGCGCCCTTTTCGGCTTCATCAATTCCGCCCAGCAGGTCCTCGTTGGCATTTATGGTCTGGGAAACTGGTTTCCGTTGGTCTTTGCGGGTTTTGCGGGTCTGATGGCCGTGGCGTCCTTTACCAATTCGCAACTGGTCAGGCGTTACGGCATGCGCCGCCTCTCGCATGGCGCGCTGATCTGCTTTCTGCTGGCAAGCTTCGTATGGGTCCTTGCCTCGCTTTTCGGCGTGCTGCCCTTCTGGCTCTTCCTCGCGCTCTACGGCTTTGCTATGTTCCAGTTCGGCCTGATCGGCGCGAATTTCAACGCCATGGCCATGGAGCCGCTCGGTCATGTCGCCGGCACGGCGTCATCGGTTCTCGGCTTCACGCAGACGATCGGCGGCGCGACGATCGGAGCGCTGATCGGCCAGGCTTTCGACGGAACCGTTACGCCGCTTGCAATCGGCTTCCTCGCCGTCTCCGTTATTGGCCTCGCCTTTGTGCTCATTGCCGAAAAGGGCCGGCTTTTCAGCCCGCACAATCCCTCCATTTAGTTTTTTCCGTTAGGTTTTCCCTATGTCCGCCTCTACGCCCCATATCGAGAATATTGGCTCGGCCCGTATCGGGCTCGGCTTTTTCGAATTCGTCGTCACCATCGCGCTGATGACGGCCTGCGTGGCCGTTGCCATCGACATCATGCTGCCAGCCCTGCCCGCGATCAGCCAGTCGCTCAACGTGACGAGCACCAATGATGCGCAACTCGTCATCGGCGTCTTCTTCTTCGGGTTCGGCGTTTCGCAGATTATTTTCGGCAGCCTCTCGGATGCCTTTGGCCGGCGTGCCGTGCTTCTGGCGGGGCTCGCCTTCTACACGCTGACCATGGTCGGGGCCGCCGCCACGGAGAGCTTCGAGATGCTGCTCCTCCTGCGCTTTGTGCAGGGTATCGGAGCGGCCGCGGTGCGCATTACCACCATGGCGATCGTGCGCGATTGCTTCGGCGGTCGCGAAATGGCGCGCGTCATGTCCTATGTGATGATCGTCTTCATGATCGTTCCAATCATCGCCCCATCACTCGGCCAGGCCGTAATCGTTTATGCGAACTGGCACTGGATCTTCATCCTGCTCGGCGTCATCGGCGCCGTTCTCCTGGTCTGGGCTAGCCTGCGCCTGAAGGAATCGCTGCCGCCGGAAGAGCGCCAGCCCCTGTCCGTCGCAAACATCGCCTCCGGCTTTCGCACCGTTCTGACCAATCGAATCACCTGCGGCTATATGATCGGCATGACGCTGTTCACGGCGGTGATCTGCGCCTATATCGTCACCGTCCAGCAGATCTTCGGCGAGGTCTACGGGCTGGGCGACTGGCTGCCGATCGCCTTTGCCGGGACGGCAGGCGGCATCGCGGTCGCGAATTTCGCCAATGGCTATTTCGTGCGCAGCTTCGGCATGCGCCGGATCTCGCATGTGGCGGTCATCCTGTTCACGCTGCTTTCCGCGGCCGGCCTGATGATCTCGCTCGGTGGGAGGCCTGATTTCGTCTTGTCCTACATCCTGTTTACGGTGCTGCTGATGATGTTTGCCGTCATCGCAACCAACTTCACCGCAATTTCGCTGGAGCCGATGGGCCATGTCGCCGGGACGGCAACGGCGATCACCGGCTTCGTCTCCACCACCGGCGGCGCCTTGCTTGGAAGCGTCGTCGGCCAGATGTTCAACGGCACTGTTCAGCCGCTGTTCGCCGGCTTCACAATCTTCGGGGCTGTGACCATCGCGGCAACGCTCTGGGCGGAAAATGGCAAGCTTTTCACCCACCCCGGCGATGACACCGCCACCCTCGAGGGCGGCGGACATATGTAGCCGCTCAAGAAAAAGCCCGTCGCGCGATTATCGCAGACGGGCTTTTCTCATGATGTTCGGGGTCGTCAGATGGTGAAAACCTCGCGGCGCAGCACGTCCCAGCAATCCCGATCGCAGGCAACAAGCAGGCCACCGTCGATATCGTGGGGGAGATAGGGAGAACCGTCGAAGCGCGCGACATAGGCGCCGGCCTCCTCGGCGATCAGCGCTCCGGCAAGATGGTCCCACGGCATCAGCTTCTGATACATCAGGAAATGGAAATGGCCGGCAGCGAAGGTGCGGTATTCGTGCGCGGCACAACGATAGCTGGTGGCAATCCTGACCTTCGCCATATTGCCCATGATGACGCGCCGGTTCTCAGGCGGATAAAATCCCGTCGAGGCGCAACCGACGAGGTTTTCCAGCGGCAGGGACGCCGCCACGCTCAATCGCTCCTGCGATCCGTCCGCCTTGCAGAGCCAGGCGCCCGAGCCTTTTTCGGCGATTACCCAGTCATTGCCCATGGGATCGTAGATGACGCCTGCGACGGTCTCGCCCTTGGATACCACGGAGGCCATGACACCGAACAGCGGCATGCCGGCCGCGTAATTGAAGGTTCCGTCGATCGGATCGACGACGATGGCCAAATCGGCGCCGGCAAGGCGATCAAGCAAGGCCGGATCGGCGGCGACCGATTCCTCGCCGATGAACAGCGCGGTCGGCGCCAGGTCCGCCATGCGGGCCTTAATCAGCCGCTCCGCCGCCTCGTCGGCTTCCGTGACGAGATCTATGGCTTCCGTCTTCATCCTGACGTCACCCGCATCGAGATTACGGAATTTCGGCAGGATTTCCTTCACCGCCGCCTCCTGCAGGATATTGGCGATGGCAGCGATATCGATGGCAGATGTCATGCTTTGGGCTCCGCAAACAGGGACTGAAAATCGAACAGTTTCGGGTCGAGCAGATGCGACGGATTGACGTGGCCCAGTGCCCTCAGCATCGTGTCCTTGCGGCCGGGCATGCGGCGCTCGATATCGGCGAGCATCGTCTTCATGGCGTTGCGCTCCAGCCCGTCCTGCGAACCGCAGAGATCGCAGGGGATGATCGGAAACTCCATCGCAGCGGCGAACTTCGCCAGATCGTCCTCGGCGGCATAGGCGAGCGGCCTGAGCACCATCAGGTCGCCCTCGTCGTTCAAGAGCTTGGCCGGCATGGTTGCGAGCCTGCCGCCATGGAAGAAGTTCATGAAGAAGGTTTCGAGGATGTCCTCGCGGTGATGGCCGAGAACCAGCGCATCGCAGCCTTCCTCCCGGGCGATCCGGTAGAGATTGCCGCGGCGCAGGCGCGAACACAGCGCGCAATAGGTGCCGCCGGCCGGCACTTTCTCCTTCACGATGGAATAGGTGTCGCGATATTCAATCCGATGCGGGACGCCGATGGTCGTCAGATAGTCGGGTAAAACATTTTTGGGGAAATTCGGCTGCCCCTGGTCGAGATTGCAGGCAATGAGTTCAATCGGCAGAAGTCCGCGCCATTGCAAATCCATCAGCAGCGCCAGGAGGCTGTAGCTGTCCTTGCCGCCGGAAAGGCCGATCAGCCAGCGCTTCTGGCCCTTGAGCATACCGAAATCCTCGATCGCCTGCCGCACCTGCCGCAGAAGCCGCTTGCGCAGCTTGTTGAAGGAAACGGAGGATGGCATTCTGGCAAAGATCGGATGTACGGCTTCGGCCGAAAGGTCGTCCGGGCCGTCCGGCCGGCTGTCGAAGCCGTGGTCCGGCGCTGGGGTAGAAAGTTCCATGACAAATCCCGGATTGAATGGAGCGCCGTGCCGCGCCAGAACATTCCCTGCACTTGCCCTTGTCGGGCTGCAAGATCAAGAAAAATGCGCCCCGCGGCTGTGAAACTTACGTGAAATCCGCGCGTCAGGCGCCGAACACGGACCAGCCCGTGCGGCTTGCCAGCATCTCCAGCGCCCGCGAACCGAGAAGCGAGTTGCCGTTGTGATTGAGCCCCGGCGACCAGACAGCCACCGATGCCTTGCCCGGGGCGACACACAGAATGCCGCCGCCGACGCCGCTCTTGCCCGGAAGGCCGACGCGGTAGGCGAAATCGCCCGACCCGTCATAATGACCGCAGGTGAGCATGAGTGCATTGATACGCCGCGCCCGCTGGCTCGTCACCACCGAATGATGCGAAAGGGGATTGGTCCCGGACGCGGCGAGGAACAGTCCGGCCTTTGCGAGCTGGACGCAGGTCATGGACAGGGCACACTGGTGAAAATAGGTACCGAGCACAAGTTCAACAGGATGATCGAGCTTGCCGAAGGATCGCATGAAGTTTGCGAGCGCGAAATTTCGATAGCCGGTCGCGGCTTCCGACTTCGCAACCTCGTGGTCGATGACGATATCCTCATCATCGGCGAGATAGCGGATGAAGCGGACGATCTCGCCAATCGCTTCCCGCGGCGTATGGCCCGCCAGAACGAGATCGGTGATGGCGATTGCGCCGGCATTAATGAAGGGATTGCGCGGAACGCCGTGCTCGTGCTCGAGCTGCACGATCGAGTTGAAGGCCGAACCCGACGGTTCGCGCCCCACCCGCTTCCAGATGTTTTCGCCGTGCTTGCCGAGCGCCAGCGTCAGCGTGAAAACCTTTGAAATGCTCTGGATGGAAAATGGAACCTCGGCATCGCCAGCCTTGTAGACCTGACCGTCGACCCCGACGATCGCGATGCCGAAGCTTTGCGGATCGACGCGTGCCAGCTGCGGAATGTAGTCGGCCACCTTGCCTTCGCCGAGTCGCGGCGTCAGGTCGCGATGGATGTCGGCGACAATCGACTGCAGGTCCAGATTTTCAATGCCCGACATCAATCATTCTCCGGATCACGGCAGCGCCATAAAAAAAGCCACCCATCTCTGAGTGGCTTTTTACTGTTTCACAAGGCCATAAAGCCCAGAAATTATCGCGAATAGAATTCGACGACCAGGTTCGGTTCCATGATGACCGGGTAAGGAACGTCGGCCAGGCTCGGAACGCGGGCGAAGGTCGCAACCATCTTGTGATGATCGACTTCGACATAGTCAGGAACGTCGCGTTCAGCGAGCGAAATGGATTCGAGAACGATAACGAGCTGCTTGGACTTTTCGCGAACTTCGATCACGTCACCCGCCTTGCAGCGATACGAACCGATGTTGACGCGCACGCCGTTGACGGTGACGTGGCCGTGGTTGACGAACTGGCGCGCAGCAAACGGCGTCGGCACGAACTTGGCACGGTACACGATCGCGTCGAGGCGCGATTCGAGCAGGCCGATCAGGTTCTCCGAAGTGTCACCCTTGCGGCGGTTGGCCTCGTCATAGATGGCGCGGAACTGCTTCTCGCGGATATCGCCGTAATAGCCCTTCAGCTTCTGTTTGGCGCGCAGCTGCACGCCGAAGTCGGAAAGCTTGGACTTGCGGCGCTGGCCATGCTGGCCCGGGCCGTATTCGCGGCGGTTGACCGGGGACTTCGGACGGCCCCAGATATTTTCGCCCATACGACGGTCGATTTTGTACTTGGACGATTCGCGCTTGCTCATCGCATTTCCCTTCAAACAGTTACACCGGATTGTTGCCATTCCGGATCAAGGAAACACGCCCTCCTCTGAACCTCGTTTTGGAAGCTCTGACAGGTCTCTCACATTACGCTAACGGAGAAGCCACGGGACATGTCGGTTAAGGCGCCAGCGGAAAGCCGATACGCCATCAAAAACAACACCGGGCATTTCGGCCCGGCGTTGAGCGGGTCTTTAGGTAAGTTTCACAAAATTGTCAACGACCGGCAGATACTATCTCGTGAATCTGCGGTTATTCCGCAGCGCTGCGCGCCGCCGCCTCGTCATAGACGGCGTCGGCAGCACCCGGCGCAGTCTCGACCTGCAGGTCCGGAAAGGCGACAATCCGCTTGCCGGAAAGATCGCTGTGAACGACGATCAGGCCCTGTTCCTCGAAATAGCCGAGAAGGCGCCGGGCCCTTCGGGCCGAATGGGTGCCATAGGCGCGCGCAATCATGGCGTCGGACGGACAGGGCAGATTGCGCACGGCCGATTGCGCCACCAGAAGAAAAACACCGTGCAGATCGTCCGTGACATTGCGCGACAGGTTGAGGGCAGACGCCCAGATTTCGCTTGTGGCAGTGTCCGGATCGACGCCGGAACGGGCGACGGCCATCTTGCGGCGGAAGGCGGACAGCGAGAGCGGTGCACCCGGCACGCGCCGGATGCGGCAGCGAACCAGAAAGTCCTGGAACAATTCGGCATCGGCCCGGAACGCCGCATCGGGGTTTTCAAGGATTTCCGCAAGCAAGCCGTCCAGCAACGCCTCCCGGTCCGCAGCCGGCATTTCAGCTACCTGCGCCTTCGGAACGGCAAGTCCCGCAGGCTCCGGCCGCGGCCGCGACAGTTCTGCCAGAATGTCGGTCGCCGGGCGCGGCTGTGCGCTGGCGCGGCGGGTTATCGGCCGGCTCAGTTCGTCCGGGTCCGGCGTGAAAATCAGGTCCTCGACATCCGCCACCGCTTCCGGCAGCGGCGTCAGCTTCGGGCTGGTGGACCGCGCCGAGGTCTCCACGGACCCGATCGTCACTGGCAGCGGCCGGCGCGACAGGGCCGGGCCGAGCGCCACGAAGGAACCGCGCTTGAGGTCGCGGAACATTTCGGCCGTGCGCCGGTCCATGCCGAGCAGATCGGCGGCGCGGGCCATATCGATATCGAGAAAGGTGCGGCCCATCAGGAAGTTGGAGGCCTCGGCCGCCACGTTCTTGGCCAGCTTGGCCAGACGCTGCGTCGCGATCACCCCGGCAAGGCCGCGCTTGCGGCCGCGGCACATGAGGTTGGTCATCGCGCCGAGCGAGATTTTGCGCGCTTCCTCTGAAACATCGCCGGCAACCGACGGCGCAAACATCTGCGCTTCATCGACGACGACGAGGACCGGATACCAGTAATCCCGATCCGCATCGAACATGGCGTTCAGAAAAATCCCGGCGCTGCGCATCTGCTGCTCGATATCGAGACCTTCCAGCGACAATATGCAGGACACGCGATGCTGGCGAATGCGGGTGGCGATGCCGATCAGTTCCGCTTCCGTGCGTTCACCGTCGATCACCACATGGCCGAACTTGTCGGCGAGTGTCACGAAATCGCCTTCCGGATCGATGATGCACTGCTGCACCCAAGGCGCCGACTGCTCGAGAAGCCGGCGCAGCAGATGCGACTTGCCCGAGCCGGAATTGCCCTGCACGAGAAGACGCGTCGCCAGAAGCTCCTCGATATCGAGCGGAACGGACGCGCCGTTCGACGCCGTCCCCATATCGATGCCGACTTTCATATTGACCTCGTTCAAACTGCCATGCCGGATGCGCCGCCACGAACCCGCATAGGAAAAGCTCTATCATCGTTTGGTGTCGCTTGCGCGCTCGTGCAAGCAAAACCCACAGAATAGAACTTGGCCCTCCAATCCCTAAGCCTGCCAAATTCGGATCGTTAAAGCCACGGGCGCACCAGTCTAGCCGATTCGTCTAGCTGTGGAGCCTCAACAGGTTGTCCCGGTTGAGACCGAGGCGACCGATGGGTGTTTTTGAGTTTAGGCTGCCGTGGGGGCGATGCCAGTTGTACATGTGGGTCCAGTTTGGCAGATTCGATTTGCGGTGCTCTGACGATGGATATGCGCATGCATAGGCCCATTCCCGCAATGCCGTCTGAATGAAGCGCTCGGCCTTGCCGTTGGTCTTGGGTGTGTAGGGTTTGGTGCGGACGTGCTTGAGACCAAGCGCCTTGCAGGCTTTTGCGAAGTCCCTGGCCTTGTAGCAGGAGCCATTGTCGGTCATCCCGCGCGTGACTGTGATGCCGAGGCTGTTGTAATAGGCGACGGCGGCCGTGAGGAAGGCAACCGCGCTGGCAGCCTTTTCGTCCGGGAAGATGTCGGTAAAGGCGATGCGGGAGGCGTCATCGATGCAGACGTGGACGTATTCCCAGCCGACACCACGGGATCTGCTCTGGCCCGTCCTGTTGCCGGTGATGCGGTGACCAACCCGGTCGAAGCGGCCGAGGCGCTTGATATCGAGATGGATCAGGCCGCCTGGCTCGGCATATTCGTAACGCACGACCGGCTCGGCGGGGGCGAGGTCCTTCATCCGTGACAGGCCGACACGTTTGAGAACCCGGCTGACGGTGGCAGGCGAAACACCAGTCTCCATGGCAATGTGCTTGCCGGTCAGCCGCTGCCTGCGAAGATCGGCGATGCGCTCGACCAGAGCGCCGCCCGTCTGCCGGGGACTGCTTCTGGGCCGCGATGAACGGTCCGCCATGCCGTCGCGTCCCGCCGTTTTGAAGCGCGCGACCCAGCGCGACACGACCTTCGGCGAGACGCCATAGATGCGCGCAGCTTGTGCCGGGGACACCCGCCCGCTCGTTACCGCCAAAGCCATTTCTTCTCGACGCACAGGCGTCAGTCGGGCATTCTTATGAATGTTCATTCGGAGCGATCCTGGAAAACTGAGGTGTGGTAACTCCAGTCTCCTAAATCCGCTCCGAATGGACAACCTCCTGAAAGCTCACATCTAGCGGCCTTGGCCAAATCAAGTCCGACCGGCCAGCTAACCCACCGTCAACCCGAACCCCTGCATCAGCCGCCGCGTATTGAAGTCCGGATTTCCCGAGGTGAAGATCGCGGGATCCACCCCGTGTAGCGGCGCGAACCCCTCCGGCAGCGGCACCAGCCGCCGCGTTTGCCGAGCAATCGCTTCAGCTGGGTCGAGCCAGTCTACGGGCCAGGGCGCGAGACGGCGAAAGACATTCGCCATGAAAGGATAATGGGTGCAGGCGAGAACGACGATATCGGTCTTGGCGCCATTTTTCTCGACAAAGCACTGCTCGATTTCGGCGAGAACCGCCGCGTCCTCGACCGGTTCGCCGCGAATATAGGCCTCCGCCATCCGTGCCAGATTTTCCGATCCGACCAGCCGGACATGGCATTGCGAGGCAAACGACTGGATGAGATCCCGGGTATAGGCGCGCCGGACGGTGCCGGGTGTCGCCAGCACCGAAACGAGCCCCGAGCGGGTGCGCTCCGCCGCCGGCTTGATTGCAGGCACCGTGCCGACGAACCGCATCTTTGGAAAGGCCGCGCGCAGCTCTGCGCCGACAAGCGTGAAGGCCGTATTGCAGGCAATGACGCAGATCTCCGGATCATGATCCGACAAAAGCTTGCCGAAGAGGGCAATGACCCGCTCCGTCAGCGCGGTCTCCTCCCAGCCGCCATAGGGAAAGCCGGCATCGTCGGCGACATAGATGAAGTGCCTTTCGGGCATCAGCACCCGGGCCTCGCGCAAAACCGTCAGGCCGCCGATGCCGCTGTCGAAAATCAGGATGGGTTTCAGCTCAGCTCTCGTCACCGGCATCCTCGGCCTTCGTCGCGCGCGAATTTTCCGGCGCTCCGGCGCCGCGCGGCGCCTCGCGGGTGAAGCGGTCAAGCGACGAGACGACGCCGCGCACCAGCCGGATTTCGGATTCGGTGAAGGCCGGACGGGTCAGGACAGTGCGGAGATTTTCGATCAATTTCGGCTTTTTGGCGACGGGCCGAAAATATCCCCGCGCATCCAGCGCTTCCTCGACATGATCGAACAGACCTTGCAGATGCTCCTTGGTCGCCGGCGCCTGCTCCAGCGCCTGGAACGAGGTCTCTTCCGGCGAGGCCATGCTGGTTTTCAACCATTCGTAAGACATCAGAAGAACGGCCTGCGCCAGATTGAGCGAGGCAAAAGCGGGATTGACCGGGAATGTGACGATCTCGTCGGCTAGCGCAATCTCCTCGTTGGTCAGCCCGGTGCGCTCACGCCCGAACAGGATGCCGGTCGCCTGCCCGGCCGTGAATTTCGCACGCAGCGTTTCGGCAGCGATCTCCGGAGAGCGAACGGGCTTATATCCGTAACGGTCGCGCGCCGTGGTCGCATACACGAAATTGAGATCGGCGATCGCTTCTTCGGTCGTCTCGTAAAGCTTGGCATTCTCGATGACATGATCGGCGCGACTGGCGGCCGATTGCGCCTTCTCGTTCGGCCAGCCATCGCGCGGATTGACGAGGCGCAATTCCGCCAGGCCGAAATTGGCCATGGCGCGGGCCACCATGCCGATATTTTCCCCGAGTTGTGGATGCACGAGGATAACCGCCGGGCCCTCGGTCAACAATACCCGCTCGCTGTTCGTTCCTGCCATGCTACGCGCCTTTACCAAATCCGGCGCTTCCCTTGCACAATTTGGCGTGCTTTGAAAGCCGCAAGCGTCACTGCTGGGTGCTGGCGCCTTCACTGGCGATCGCCTGCATCTCGGATTTCAGCGATCCCGCATCGCCCGAGCGCACGATATCGTCGATGACAGCTGTTCCTGCCTGCTCTACCACAATGAAATGCAACTCCGAGGGCTTCCAGTCTGCAGCACGCTCGCCGAAGCAATGCGTGTTGTCGAAAGTCACTGTGACGTCGGAGCGCCCGTTGATCGCTGCACCGGGCGTGATCGCCAGATCCTTTAGGGAGCAACTGTCCTGACCGGAAACGATGACATCGTAATCGAAGGGAGAATCGCCCTCCTCATAGGCCGGGAACTTGGCGGCTGCGCGATAGGCCGTGGCAAAGTCGTTACTGTAGAGACGCGTAAGACGCGCCTCGGAAAAGTAATCCTCACCGGGTTGCGGGTCTTCCGACCAGCCGTTCACGGCAGCCTGCATGATCTCCCTAACAGGTGCGACAGCATCCGCCGCCTGCACCGAAACAGCTGTCAAGGTAAGAAGAAGCAGTCCGCAGACCACCGACTTTGCCATTCTCATAAGCCTGAAACCTCCAGTTTCTGTGCCGTTCTAGCATTTTTTTGATCCACGTTAAGAGCGCATGACGTCCACGACGTCTTTGGCATCCTCCGCTGTCCACCGCAGCAATTTCCGGCCGCGATGCCTTTGCCTGCTGCGAACCGGATGCTATAGGGGCGCAACCATTCCCTTTTCAACCATGCAGAGGTTTGCACATGACAAAGATCAAGGTCGCCAATCCGGTCGTCGAACTCGACGGCGATGAAATGACCCGTATCATCTGGCAGTTCATCAAGGACAAGCTGATCCATCCCTATCTGGATATCGACCTTGAGTATTACGACCTTGGCATGGAAAATCGCGATGCGACGAACGATCAGGTGACGATCGACAGCGCAAACGCCATCAAGAAGCACGGCGTCGGCGTGAAATGCGCCACCATCACCCCGGACGAGCAGCGCGTCGAGGAATTCGGCCTGAAGAAGATGTGGAAGTCGCCGAACGGCACGATCCGCAACATTCTCGGCGGCGTCATCTTCCGCGAACCGATCATCTGCAAGAACGTGCCGCGCCTCGTCCCCGGCTGGACCAAGCCAATCATCGTCGGCCGCCATGCCTTCGGCGACCAGTACCGCGCCACCGACTTCAAATTCCCCGGCAAGGGCAAGCTGACGATGAAATTCGTCGGCGATGACGGCACGGAAATCGAGCACGAAGTTTACGACGCGCCGGCAGCCGGCGTTGCCATGGGCATGTACAATCTGGACGAATCGATCACCGACTTCGCCCGCGCCTCGCTGAACTACGGCCTGCAGCGCGGCGTCCCTGTCTATCTATCGACCAAGAACACCATCCTCAAGGTCTATGACGGCCGCTTCAAGGATATCTTCCAGGCAGTCTTCGACGCCGAATTTGCGGATAAATTCAAGGAAGCCAAGATCTGGTACGAACACCGCCTGATCGACGACATGGTGGCCTCGGCGCTCAAGTGGTCCGGCGGCTATGTCTGGGCCTGCAAGAATTATGACGGCGACGTCCAGTCGGACATCGTCGCTCAAGGGTTCGGCTCGCTCGGCCTGATGACCTCGGTTCTGATGACGCCGGATGGCCAGACGGTCGAAGCCGAAGCAGCCCATGGCACGGTCACCCGCCACTATCGCCAGCACCAGAAGGGCGAGGAAACCTCGACCAACTCGATCGCCTCGATCTTTGCCTGGACCCGTGGCCTGGCCCATCGTGCCAAGCTCGACGACAATGCCGAACTGGCCCGTTTTGCTGACACGCTGGAAAAGGTCTGCGTCGATACGGTCGAAGACGGCTTCATGACCAAGGATCTGGCACTTCTCATCGGACCCGATCAGCCCTGGCTCTCCACCACAGGCTTCCTCGACAAGATCGACGAGAACCTGAAGAAGGCCATGGCTGCCTGAGCGGCCAGCGGGATCTGGAGAACCCGGCCTTGCGCCGGGTTTTTTCATGGCGGCAATGCGTTCGTTGCGCAAGCACCCATTGCCGATTTTGGAACGGACGATATCGGAGAGCCGATTGAGGTCGAACTCTTTATCCGGGTCATCGCGGATATAGGCCGACATGCGCCGCGGACGCTGCTCGTGAATTGCTCAAATGCTGTCTTGCTTCAGGGCGCTCTTGAGACAAGTCGAACGACACGACAGAAACACAGGCCGGCTTGCCAAATGCTGCGGAATTGGCTTCGCCTTCGAACACAAAGAAAACCGGACCTTTCGATCCGGTTTCGAACTGTTTGGTATCTGAGGTTTAAGCCGCCAGCGCCGCGCCGACAGCCTGGATCGCATCCTGGGCCTTGTCGCCGTCGGGGCCGCCGGCCTGCGCCATGTCGGCACGACCGCCGCCACCCTTGCCGCCCAGCGCGGTCGAGGCAAGCCTGACCAGATCGACCGCGCTGAAACGGCTCGTCAGATCGTCGGTCACGGCGACCACCGCGCTGGCCTTGCCGTCCTGCGAGACACCGACGAAGGCAACGATGCCGGAGCCGAGGCTCTTCTTGCCATCATCGGCAAGGCTCTTCAGGTCTTTCGGCTCGACGCCGGTGACGATCTTGCCGAGAAATTTCACGCCGCCAATGTCCTGCACCTGATCGGCCGATCCGCCCGCTTCGCCGCCACCGAGCGCCAGCTTTTTCCTGGCCTCGTTCAATTCGCGCTCCAGCTTGCGGCGCTCGTCCATCAGCGCTTCGACACGGCTCAAGACCTCGGTCGGCTGAACCTTCAGCGCGCCTGCCAGCGCCTTCACCCGCTCATCCTGCTCGTTGAGATAAGAAAGCGCTGAAGGCCCTGTCAGGGCCTCGACACGGCGCACCCCGGCGCCGACCGCGCTCTCGCCGACGATGCGCACAAGGCCGATCTCGCCGGTGGCGCCAACATGGGTGCCACCACACAGCTCGACCGAATAGGGCCGGTTGGCCTTCGATCCGTGAAGACCCTGCCCCATGGACACCACACGGACCTCGTCGCCATATTTTTCCCCGAACAGTGCCATGGCCCCCTCGGCGATCGCGTCATCGACGCTCATCAGCCGCGTGGTGACAGCGGAATTCTGCAGAATGATCTCATTGGCCATGTCTTCCACGACCTTCAGTTCCTCCGCCGACATCGGTTTCGGATGCGACACATCGAACCGCAGCCGTTCGGGCGCGACCAGCGAGCCCTTCTGGGCCACATGCGTGCCGAGCACTTCGCGCAACGCCTCATGCAGCAGATGCGTTGCGGAATGGTTAGCCCGCAATCGCGCCCGGCGACCGTGATTGACGGCAAGTGCCGCCGCATCGCCGATCTTGACCGTGCCTTCATCGACGGTGCAGATATGGACGAAAACTCCCTCGCCGCGCTTTTGCGTATCCGTAACGGTGAGCTTGGCGTGCTCCGTCGAAACAGACCCGGTATCGCCCATCTGACCACCCGATTCTCCGTAGAACGGCGTCTGGTTGAAGACAAGCTGCACGCTTTCACCGGCCGATGCCGCATCGACCGCCTTGCCATCACGCACAATCGCAAGAACGACGCCCTCGGCAGTTTCCGTGTCGTAGCCCAGGAATTCCGTGGCGCCGAGCTTTTCTCTTAGCTCGTACCAGATGGTCTCCGTCGCCTTGTCGCCGGAACCCGACCAGGACTTGCGTGCCTCGGCCTTCTGCTTGTCCATGGCCGCAGTGAAAGCGTCCGTATCGACCCCGATACCCCGCGCGCGCAACGCATCCTGGGTTAGGTCGAGCGGAAAACCGAATGTGTCGTAGAGCTTGAAGGCCGTTTCCCCATTGAGGCGGTCGCCTTCGGCAAGATCTGCGGTTGCCTCGGAAAGGAGACCCAAACCGCGCTCCAGCGTCTTGCGGAAGCGGGTTTCCTCCAGCTTCAGCGTCTCTGAAATCAGCGATTCCGCGCGCATCAGCTCCGGATAGGCGCGCCCCATTTGCCCGACGAGCGCCGGCAGGAGCTTCCACATCAAAGGCTCCCGGGCACCGAGCAGTTCGGCATGACGCATGGCGCGGCGCATGATGCGGCGCAGCACATAGCCGCGGCCCTCATTGGACGGCAAGACGCCATCGGCGATCAGGAAGGCGGACGAACGCAGGTGATCGGCGATAACCCGGTGGCTGGCCCGCCTGTCGCCCTCGGCCTTGACACCGGTCGCCTCTTCCGAAGCGGCAATCAGCGCCCGGAAAAGATCGATATCGTAATTGTCATGCTTGCCCTGCAAGAGAGCCGCAACCCGCTCGAGCCCCATGCCGGTATCGATCGAAGGACGCGGTAGATCAATGCGTTCCTCCTTGGTCACCTGTTCATATTGCATGAAAACGAGGTTCCAGATCTCGATAAACCGGTCGCCGTCCTCGTCCTTGGAGCCCGGAGGGCCGCCCCAGATGTGATCGCCATGGTCGTAGAAAATTTCCGAACAGGGGCCGCAAGGTCCGGTGTCGCCCATCGCCCAGAAATTGTCGCTCGTCGGGATACGAATGATCCGGTCGTCGCTGAAGCCAGCGATTTTCTTCCAAAGGTCGAAGGCTTCGTCATCGGTGTGATAGACTGTCACCAGCAGCCGCTTCGCATCTATGCCGAATTCCTTGGTGATCAGGTTCCAGGCAAGCTCGATGGCGCGCTCCTTGAAGTAGTCGCCAAAGGAGAAATTGCCGAGCATTTCAAAGAAGGTATGATGGCGCGCCGTGTAGCCCACATTGTCGAGGTCGTTGTGCTTGCCGCCGGCCCGCACGCATTTCTGCGCAGTCGTCGCCGTCGAATAGGGGCGATGTTCCAGCCCGGTGAAGACGTTCTTGAACTGCACCATGCCGGCATTGGTAAACATCAGGGTCGGATCGTTGCGCGGGACCAGCGGGCTCGACTGCACGACCTCATGGCCGTTCCTGTTGAAATAGTCGAGGAACGTCAACCGGATCTCATTCACGCCACTCATATTGCGCCCTTACCTCTGCATCGCCCGCGCTCGAGCCGCGAACCGGAATTCTTCTTGAAAACAGCGGACCGGAAAAGCTCAGCCGATCCCCTCCCCACCATATGGAACACAGGCTTTTATCGCCCGGGCCAACCCCTGTCCAGACGGCAAAACAAAACCGGCCGCTCCTTAAAAAGAGCGGCCGGCACGGTCAAAGCGTGAATCATGCGATCCTATGCCAGAGCGGCATCGTCATCGCCATCATCCGCTTCGGGGCCGCCGTTTTCCAGGAATTTTTCGGCGATCAGGCCGGCATTCTGACGCAGCGAGAGTTCGATCTCTCGCGCCGTATCCGGGTTGTCGCGCAGGAACGACTTGGCATTCTCGCGACCCTGGCCGAGGCGCTGGCTGTTATAGGAGAACCAGGCACCCGATTTTTCAACAATACCGGCCTTGACGCCGAGATCGACGAGTTCCCCGGTCTTGGAAACGCCTTCGCCATACATAATGTCGAATTCGACCTGCTTGAACGGTGGCGCCATCTTGTTCTTGACCACCTTCACACGTGTCTGGTTGCCGATAACCTCCTCACGCTCCTTGACGGCGCCGATTCGGCGAATGTCGAGACGGACGGATGCGTAGAACTTCAGAGCATTGCCGCCGGTGGTGGTTTCCGGCGAACCAAACATGACGCCGATCTTCATGCGGATCTGGTTGATGAAGATGACCATGCAGTTCGACTTGGAGATCGAGGCCGTCAACTTTCGAAGTGCCTGGCTCATCAGCCGAGCCTGGAGGCCGGGGAGGCTGTCTCCCATCTCGCCTTCGATTTCGGCGCGCGGCACGAGTGCCGCAACCGAGTCGATAACGAGAACGTCGATCGCACCGGAGCGCACCAGCGTATCCGTGATTTCCAGCGCCTGCTCACCGGTGTCTGGCTGCGAAATCAAAAGATTTTCCAGATCGACGCCAAGTTTCCGGGCATAAATAGGATCGAGTGCATGCTCCGCATCGACGAAGGCGCAGATGCCGCCCTTCTTCTGTGCTTCTGCAATGGTCTGCAGGGCCAGAGTCGTCTTGCCCGAGCTTTCCGGACCGTAGATCTCGACAACGCGCCCCTTGGGCAGCCCGCCAATGCCAAGCGCGATATCGAGACTCAACGAACCTGTCGATACTGTTTCGATCTCGATAATGCTGTCTTTTCCACCGAGCTTCATGATCGATCCCTTGCCGAACGACCGTTCGATCTGGGACAGTGCCGCGTCCAGTGCCTTGCTTTTGTCCACCGATTTGTCCTCTACAAGCCGCAAAGAGTTTTGTGCCATGTGTCCCACCTTTAGGTTATGGAGGCTGCCGAGGCAATGAAACCGCCGATGAAAGCTGTGTACTCTTTTTGTTCTCATTTTGCAAGAGGCATCGATATCTTTGATTTATTTTTGTAAAGTGAAGCATGTTCCTTTCTTGTTCCTGTCCAGGCCGTCTAGCGGGTCAGGGCTCTGTATTCCGCCGTTCGAGGGCCTCTGTGACTGCGAATCGCACGGTTCCGGCAAGGTCGGACGATCATGACGCGCGCCAGAATCTCGGTTTTCGGCGGCGCGCATATCGACCGGCGCGGGCGGATCGCTGGCGAAACGGTGCCAGGCGCGAGCAATCCGGGTTCCTGGTTCGAGGAGGCTGGCGGCGGCGGCTTCAATGCGGCGCGCAATCTTGCACGGCTTGGTCTTGCCGTTACGATGGTCAGCCCGCGCGGCGGCGATGCGGTCGGGGAAGCGGTGGCAGATGCCGCGCGCGAGGCGGGTGTGATCGACCGCCCCTTCGTGTTCCTCGACCGCAAGACACCAAGCTATACGGCGATCCTCGAAAACGACGGAAATCTGGTCATCGCGCTGGCGGATATGGACCTCTACCGCCTGTTTTCGCCTCGCCGCCTGCGGCAGCGCCAGACCCGCGATCTCATTGCATCGAGCGATCTCGTGGTCATGGACGCCAATCTGCCGGCCGAGACATTGGCTGCTCTTGCCGGCTCGTGCCGGCGTCAGGGCCTATCATGCGCGGCCATTGCAATTTCTCCGGCAAAAGCCGTTCGATTGGCGGGCTCTCTTGCCGCACTCGACTTCGTGTTCATGAACGAGGCGGAAGCCCGCGCACTGGCGGGGCGCGACGTGGCCGAAGCCGCCGAATGGCCGAGCCTGTTGCGTGCGGCCGGTCTTTCGGGCGGTGTGGTCACGCGCGGCAGCAGGCCGGCCATCGCCTTTCGTGACGGGCAGGCGCTCACGGTAACGCCGCCGGCCCTGAAGGCGCTCGGCGATGTCACGGGTGCCGGCGACGCAGTTTGCGCAGGCTTTCTTCTTGCCTTTGCCGATGGCGCACCCCTCGATCTTTGTCTGCGATCCGGCGTGGCTGCGGCGGGGCTGACGGTGCGTTCGCCCTTGGCCGTGTCCGAAAAAATGTCGCTCTCGGCGCTTGAAGAGGCAATTGCGCTTGTGCCGCCCGCCGAAATCCTGTCATGAACGCGCGCTTGAACGTCAAGGTTCGCCTGCCCGAGAAGGACTGAAAGATGACCCGCCCGATCTCCCCGCTCCTGCCGATCGAATATTCCAGCGAAGTTGCCGCCGCCAAGGCGCGGGGCGCCGCAATCGTTGCACTGGAATCGACGATCATCACCCATGGCATGCCCTTTCCCGGCAATCTCGACATGGCCCGCAGCGTCGAAGCGATCATTCGCGAGGAAGGTGCCGTGCCGGCAACGATCGCGGTCATCGACGGCGTCCTGCATATCGGGCTTGAGGATGCACAACTGGAAGCCCTGGCGCAGATTCAGGGCGCAATGAAACTGTCACGCGCCGATCTCGCCTTCGCAATCGCCGAACGGCGCACCGGCGCGACCACGGTCGCGGCCACGATGATCGCGGCGGCCCGCGCCGGCATCTTCGTCTTTGCGACCGGCGGCATCGGCGGCGTCCACCGCAAGGCTGAAGAGAGTTTCGACATTTCGGCCGATCTGGAAGAGCTTGCCAGAACCGGCGTCATCGTCGTCTGCGCCGGCGCAAAGGCAATTCTCGATATCCCCAAGACCCTCGAAGTGCTGGAAACACGCGGTGTTCCGGTCATCACCTATGACAGCGATATCTTTCCGGCCTTCTGGTCGCGCGACAGCGGCCTGAAGAGCCCCCTGATGCTCAACAGCCCCGCGGCGATCGCCAATTTTCAAAGGACACGCGATCTCCTTGGCCTCGCCGGTGGCATGCTGGTCGCAAATCCCGTTCCGGAGGAATACGAGATTCCGCGCGACGAGATGGAAATCTACATTACCCGCGCGCTCGACAATGCCGCGCGGGACGAAATCGCCGGCAAGGCTGTCACGCCCTACCTGCTCGACAGTATTTTCGGCCTGACGGACGGCAGGAGCCTCGAGACCAATATTGCTCTGGTGGAAAACAATGCCCGCCTTGCGGCCGAGATTGCCGTGGCTCTGTTGTAAGGCTTGAAGCGCGAACCGACTTGGAAGGCTGGCCGATCTGCCAGCCTTTTCGCATTTTTATCGACCGTCAGCTATCGAGCATTTCGCGAACAGCGACCGCCAACTGCTTGAGAGAAAATGGTTTTGGCAGAAATCCAAATTTCGCATCGGCCGGAAGATTCTTTGCGAATGCATCCTCGGCATAGCCGGAAACGAAAATGAATTTCAGATCCGGATAGGTCTTGCGGATCTCGCGTAGCAGTGTCGGTCCATCCATTTCCGGCATGACCACGTCGGAAACGACGATATCCACCGCACCGTCAAGTTCCGCCATGATCTCGAGCGCCTCGACGCCAGACCCTGCTTCGTGGACGGTATAACCGCGTGTCTCCAGCATGCGCTTGCCGCCGCGCCGCACCGCCTCCTCGTCTTCGACGAGCAGCACGACGGCTGAATTTCCGGTCAGGTCGGTCGGCTCCTCCGTTCTCGACTGGGGCTTCGTGCCGAGCAGGCTTGCGGGCGGCGTTTCCGGCTCTTCGCCCGGAACCGGCGCCTCCTCGACATACCGGGGCAACAAGATGCGGAAGGTTGTTCCCTTGCCCACCTCGGATTCCGGATAGATATAGCCGCCGGACTGCTTGACGATGCCGTAGACCATCGACAGGCCGAGGCCGGTCCCCTTGCCGACTTCCTTCGTGGTGAAGAATGGTTCGAAAATCTTGTCGAGGATTTCGGGCGGAATCCCGGTGCCCTGGTCGGAAACCTCGACCATGACATAATCCTCCTCCGGGAGGTCACGCCGGTTGATGGCCGCGACATCCGCAGCCGGCAGATTGCGAGTCCGCAGCGTGATCACGCCGCCATTTGGCATGGCGTCGCGCGCATTGACCGCAAGGTTGAGGATGACCTGCTCGAACTGGCCAAGATCGGTGCGCACCGGCCAGAGATCACGGCCATAGTCGATGTCCAGCTTCACGTTGGTGCCCGTCATGCGGTCGACCAGCATGCGAAGGTCGCCGACCACATCCGTCATATTGAGAACGGTAGGCCGCATGGTCTGCTTGCGCGAGAAGGCGAGCAACTGCCGCACCAGCACCGCCGCGCGGTTGGCGTTGCGCTTGATTTCCATCAGATCGGCGAAACTCGCATCGGACGGACGGGCCGACAGCAGAAGATGATCCGATGACAAAAGGATTGCTGTCAGCACATTGTTGAAGTCATGGGCGATGCCGCCGGCCAGCGTTCCGACAGCGTTCATCTTCTGCGTCTGCGCCATCTGGGTTTCGAGCGCCTTCTGCTGGGTCACCTCCACCGCATAGACGATCGCGGCCTCTTCCGGCGCCTGATCGCTCTGGTCGATGACCGCGTTGACGTAGAAGCGGAAATGCCGGTTCTCGTCGGTCGGGTGCAGCGAATCGATCGGTGGGATGTCGCCTTGCCGGTCCTTTGCCGCATCCAGCGCCTCGCGAAGATGCGGCCGCTCCGCATCATGCACCACGGCTTCCAGCAGCGCGCCCTGCTCCATGTCGTCCTGCGAGACGACGCCGGAGAAGAGTTTTAGGAAAGGCGCATTGGTCCGCAGGATCCGCCCGTCACCATCGACGGATGCGATCGCCATGGGCGTATTGTTGAAAAAGCGCGTGAAGCGCATGGCGGCGATCGATGCAGACTGGTCGCTCTCGTCGTCGTTGGAGCGAGCAAGCACGATCGTCCGGCTTTCGCCCGGAGCGCCATCACGCGCCGAGGACACTCGGTGCACCATGCGCACCGCAAAGCTCTGGCCGTTGGCCTTGCGCAGATCGAGATCGAGTGTCTTGGTTTTTTTCAGACCTGGCTCTGCCTGCACCGATTGCACCAGCGCCAGCCCCTCGCCTGCGACGAGATCCGCGATGTTCATCGAGCCCGGCTGGAACTTTGTGAGGTCCAGACCAAGCCAATCGGCAAGCGTCGCGTTGACGTAGAAGATCTCACCTTTCCGACCGGCGGAAAAGAACCCGGCAGGCGCATGATCGAGATAATCGATGGCGTTCTGCAACTCCTTAAAAAAACGCTCCTGATCGTCGCGCTCGGAGGTGATATCGGAAATCTGCCAAAGATAGAGGGGATTTCGGTCGCCGTCCTCGAGCGGCAGCACCCGCGCCTTCAACCGGAACCAGTGCGCACCGGAGCCGGCGGTGCCGCCTGCGGGGCTGAGCGGCTTCAGCAGTCTGAACTCCTCGTGCCCGGCCTTGCCTTCATGCAGCCCGTTTGTCAGCCGGTAAATCGCCTCGGTCGCTTCGCGATTGCGCGAAAGAATGGTTTCAAGCGATTGAATCTCCGTCGCCTTTTTCGCGCCGGTCAACCCGCCATAGGCCGCGTTGGCGTAGATGATTCGCCCCTTGCGGTCGGTGATCAGCGTTCCGTCCTGATGTCCGTCAAGAAAAGCGCGGGCAAGATCGTCCGGTCGCGATTGCGGCATGACCTCGATGAAACCGATGACCGAGGATACGAGAAAGAAAATGCCGACCATGGCCAGAACGCCGAGAATGCCCAGCACGATCTCGTTTTCAAGCTGACTCTTGAACACCACGAAGGCAGCGGCGGAAGCTGTCAGCACAATAGCAAGCAAAATTATCCGCAGCACGGTGCCAGGCCGCGCCCCGCGGTCAACGATTGGCATGTGATAATCACCCGCCTGTCGCAATTTCGTCATATGCCCTCGCGTGCGTCTGGTGCCGGGCTTATCCGGAATGGATAGCTCGGCGCATTGGAGAAGCCGCCCGATCCCGCCGCTTCGCTACAAGGCGATGGCACGGATGGTCGAACCGCGCGGATCCGCGAACACCAAACAAGAATCATCTGTAACAGTAGCGGCCAAGTGCAGAAAGCACCTGCATGAAATGCTTTGCCGTCAATTCACAGGGAATGTCGGCCATACCCTCGCCAAAGCCGCCGTCCGCTCTAAATCAGGCTCAATCTAAGATGGACAATGGAACAGCAAGACTTGTGCCGCTGGTCGAAAAGCCGTCAAATGGTGCCGGATTGATATCTGAAGGATTACCCCCATGTTCGAAGAGATGGTCGGCAGCAATGGCACCCGGTTCGTGATCGCGGCCGGAGCCGTGGCAATCGGGCTTTTGTGCCTTGTGGGGGTTCTCTGGTTCCTGCGCAACCGCCCGTCGTCGCCCTTCATTCGCGGCGGCAAAAACCGGCAGCCGCGACTTGCCGTGCTCGACGCCGCGGCGGTCGATACCCGGCGCCGTCTGGTTCTCGTCCGCCGCGACGATGTCGAGCATCTCATCCTGATCGGCGGACCGACGGATGTCGTGATCGAAAGTCGGATCGCCCGGGACGAGATCGCCCAGTCCACCGATTCCGCTCCACAAGTTGCGGCAGTGGCCGTGCCACAAACCTCGGTTCGCCAAAGTGCCGAGCGGCGTCTTGCGCCGCAACCTGAAACGCGGACGGAACCGCAGGCAGCCGCCGTGTCCGCCATGGGACAGGTTCTTTACGGCGATGATACCCGCCCGGCGGTGCAACCGGTACAGAGAAGCGCACAGCCCGCACAGGCCCGTCCAGCATCGCAGACGACAGCGATTCCAGCCCGCAGGCCTGTCGAAGGGGTGGCAAGCCAACAAGCGCGCGCAGGCGCCGCGACACCCGTTACTCCGGCGGTCAGCGTGGCGAGCGCGAAGTCGCCCGAGGATATTCTGGACGCCGCCCGCGGCCGCGTGCTTGCTGCCAGCCCCTCCCAGGCCCAGCGCCCAACGCCCGAGATTGAAAAGGCGGCCGCCATTCTTCCGGCCAACACCGTTGCTCCCCGGTCGTCCGGCGTGGCGCCGTCCGCTCAGAAAGACCCGTCAACAGCGGAGTTCGAGCGCATCCTGGATGCGCAGATCACGGGGGATCTCGGCAAACTGACGGCAGACGACATTCGTGCCGCTCCACAGCCACGTACAGCAACTCCCGTGCAGGGCGCGCGGCAAGAGCCGCGGCTTGAGGCGCCCGTTGCCGTGGCAGGCGGGCGAACCGAGCCGTCACTCGAAGAAGAAATGAACAGGATGCTGAATGAAATTGCCGTCACGCGGAAGGACTGACGGCACCAAGCCGAACCGGCGTCTTGCCGCGTTCAAAGACCTGCACGAGGTTCCCGCCACCAGTCTGCGCGCGCATCCGCGACCTCTATTCCATCGACATCAGCCGCCTCGAGCCATGTTGCGACGCTTTTACCGCCAATTGTCATACCGGCCGCAAAATCGGCAAGCGGCTTCAGCACAAACCCGCGCGTCGTCATCCGCGGATGCGGTATATCGAGCGCCGGCAACCTGAGTTCGAGTTCCCCATATGTCAGGACGTCAATATCGAGTGTCCGCGGTCCCCAGCGCTCGCCCCGTTCGCGCTTCATCTGCAACTCGATCGAAAGACAGCAGGCAAGAAGATCCTGCGGCGCCAGACTGGTCTCAAGTGCTGCGCAAGCGTTGAAGAACCACGCCTGGTCAGTCTTGCCCCACGGCGGAGTGCGGTAAAGCTTCGAGACCTGCCGTATCGAGCAGTCCGGCCGCGCATCGAGAAGCGACAAGGCCGCCGCCATGGAGACCGCCGGATCACCCATATTGCCCCCCAGGCCGAGCGTCGCGAGATGTCGCGGCCTCAGAGCGTGATCCGCCGCGTCAGGCAAGATACTCGACCGCCACTTCGACATAGTCGAGAACACCCGGAACAGGTGCATTGGGTTTGCGGATGGCGATCCTGGCGCGACGAATTTGCGGAAAGATGCTGCAGAGCGTTTGAGCGACCTCAAGGGCAAGAGCCTCGATCAAATATCGGCGCCGGCCAGTAATGATCTTTTCAATTTCCTTGAAAACAAGCCCGTAATGCACTGTGTCCTCGATGGAATCATCAATCAAAGCGGTGCCTTGATCGACATCGAGCTCCGCATCGACGAAGAACCGCTGGCCAAGAAACTCCTCTTCGTCATGCACCCCGTGGCGCGCAAAGAATGCGCAGTTCTTAAGCGTGATCCTGTAGGTCGCTGTCATCGCCGCATTCATCCTTGCTGCACCGCTGCGTCTCGTCTTGACGCCAGAATAGCATCCGCGACCAGCAGCGCGTCCCTGTTGATTGCGACATCATGTACCCGGAAAACCGCAGCCCCCGCCAGTCTCAACACGGCAGTGGTGGCAGCCGTCCCCGCATCTCTTTGCTGCACGTCCCGGCCGGTAATCGCGCCTATGAACCGTTTCCGCGATGTTCCCGCCAGAAGCGGCAGCCCGAAACCAAGCAGTTCCTGGAAACGGGCCATCAGTTCGGTATTTTCCGCGCTGTCCTTGGCAAAGCCGAAACCGGGATCGAGAAGGATCCGCTCGCGCTCGATGCCGGATGCCTCGGCAATTTCCAGCGAGCGCCCGAGAAAATGGTATTGATCGGCAATCACATCCGGCAGTTTTTCCCGGTTGCGCCCTGTATGCATGATACAAAGCCCGGCGCCGGATACGGCAGCGACCGCCGCGATAGCGGGTTCGCGCTGCAGTCCGTGCACATCATTGATGACATGGGCGCCCGCGGCAATCGCCAGTCGCGCGGTTTCGGCGCGATAGGTGTCGATGGACAGGATCGCACCGGTGCGCTCCGACAGCGCCTCGATGACAGGAAGCACGCGCGCCTGCTCTTCCGCCGCCGGGACCGGCGCTGCATCGGGACGCGTCGATTCCCCGCCGATATCGAGGATAGCCGCCCCTTGATCGACACAGGCAAGCGCCGAAGCAATCACGGCGTCGATCCCGGAATAGGCGCCGCCGTCGGAAAAGGAATCCGGCGTCACGTTGATGATCGCCATCAATAGGCCGGCAGGACCAAGCACCAGGCTGCGACCATGCGCCAGTCGCCATGTTCTAGGCCCGAAAGGATCGGCCATATTGTCTCTCCATACGGTATGCGCGCAACATACAGCAAAACCGGAACCAATGCGCCACACACGGCAACAATCAGCATTGCTAAACCGTCTTTTCCGGTTTCCCGGCGCCGCCGCCTCTTTGTTGTTGCACTGCGGCTGGCTATGCCCCAAGCTTCACGCAAGTTCAACCGCCGGACCTGAAACCTATGCCGACTGGCCGCACTTTCCTCTCCGCACTCATGGTCGCTTGTATCGGGTCGGGTCATGCCCTGCCCGCACGGGCCGAAACCGCGATCAGCAAGAGCATCACCTATTTTTCCATCGGCGGCAGGACGGCAGAGGAGCTCGACAAGGCCCTCTCGGAAAACGGTCCAATGATGAATTCGACCGGCAGCCGGCATCCCGGCGCAACCAAGATCAAGTTCGGCGGCACCGTAACCTATGTGAAGCACGGCGAACGCTGCGCGGTCGGCAGCGCCAAGGTGACGCTTAACACCAGGCTTATCCTGCCGCGCTGGAAAAACCGTCGCAAGGCCGGCCGCGACCTTGCGCTCGTCTGGGATACGCTGGCCAGCGACATCAAGCGCCACGAGGAGCGGCATGCGGAGATCGCCCGCAATCACGCTCGCCAGTTGGAAAAGGATTTTCTCGGATTGAAGCCGGAGGCCGATTGCGAGCGCATGCAGGCGCGGGTTGCCCGGTTGAGCGAGACGGCCATCGAGGCACATGACCGCGATCAGGCCCGTTTCGACAGGACGGAAGCGGCTAATTTCGACCGGCGCATGGTCCGCCTTCTGAAATACCGGCTGGACTCGTTGTCCAAGCCGGCGCGCTGAAGCAGATAAGTCACACTGTCGGGAACACGCAGGCCCGGAGCGTCTCATCGAAAATGACATTCCGGGCGGATGTGAGTCTACCTGGTCGGGACCAACCGCAAAAACCGGTCGAGATTGATGTTGATCACCACATCCGGCTTCTCCTTGGCGATCAGATCAAAGTTCGGTTCGGGCTTCCAGACGTAGACGATCCGGGAAAAATGGTTGGACAGATACGGCATGAGAGCGAGCGCGAAAGAATCGCGGAACACCATGGCTGTCGGTAGCGAGCTGTCTTCCGTCTCGTGAACCACGGTATCCCGCGTTGGGGATACCTTCAGATAATCGGCCACCTCGCCAATTTTGTAGTTCATGGGACTGACGATCTTTGAAAAAGTTTCGTCATAGTCGGAAACCGGAATTGCCCCCTCGGCAACTTCAAGAAAACGCGGCACAGCGTCTGGAATGAGCACCATCTTGACCTTGTTCGCAAGGTCGCCCCGATAGGGTTGCGGTTCGGTCAGCTTTACCGCGTCCCACTCGATAACAGGTGTCAAGCTCATGACCTCGGAAAGCTGCCGGTGTACTTCGGCATAGGCCGCATGGCCTCCATAGAGGTTCCAATGGGTATCTGTACGGTAGTAGACTTCACCGCCGCTTCTGGCAGCCTTGACCACTTCCCTTAGATAGCCGCCGGGAACGCCTGCCTCGCGGGCCACCCTCAGCACGGGAGTGGACGGGAAAGTTTCGTAGATGATGTCGTAACCGTGCGGCAATCGATCCTCGTAGACCATCTCTTTCGTCGGCGCGACGAAGAAGAAATAGGGAATACCCAGGGCGTCGAACGTCGACTTCCGTTGACGGAAGACCTCGCCATATCTGGCAATGGCCTCATCAGACATGATTTGTCTGCCGGTAAGTTCGCTGAAAACGTCATTGGAATCCCCCACCAGGAACAGCCAGTTTTCTTTGCCGATCAGCCCTCTTGCGCCGCCAGGCGCCTTTATAATCCCGCTCACGAATTTACCCTATCGATTGCACTCTTCTTAACCGTTGTTAAGGTCTAAGAGGGTGGAAGTCTACCAAAGCGATTGCAGATTTAGCGGTGGCTTTCATGCTCGTGCCCGCTCGCCGATCGAACCCGGGAGAGCGTTCATGGCTGGGGCGTCACCAGATGCGACTATGCCTGCCGCTCCGGAACATGAACGACCAGACCGTCGAGACTGTCGTTCATCTTGATCTGACAGGAAAGGCGCGAGGTCGGCTTAACGTCATAGGCGAAATCGAGCATGTCCTCTTCCATGGCTTCTGGCGCGCCGACGGCTGCCGACCAGACCTCGTCGACATAGACATGACAGGTTGCACAGGCGCAGGCGCCGCCGCACTCGGCCTCGATACCCGGCACCGAGTTTCGCACCGCGTTTTCCATGACGGTCGAGCCGTTCTGGACGTCGAAATCATAATGTGTGCCGTCGAAGGCGATGATGGACAATTTTGGCATAGGTTTTCCGGATGCTTGGCGTTGATCGGCCGCAGGAGCGGTGAGGCCGCCCCTCGCGGCGGCAAAGATTTGGGATTTCTTCCAACAAATCCTTTTGCCAGTCAACTCGCAATGGATGTAAGCAACCGCGGTGCTCCCGACGCGATCAACGTCGGATGCATCGAGACGAGATTGGCTTTACCGGCAAAGCTTGAGGATGAACAGTTCGGCATCGATCACCGCCGCGCTAAGCGAGGCAAGATGCACGGGCTGCGTTGGATCCGCCTCGACGAGCCTTGCGGCCTCGGCAACATCAAAGGCGCCGATGGCGAGCGCCGCCCCCTTGAGACGGTGAGCGGCGGCAACCATTGGCAAGGTCTCGCCCGAGGACAGTTCCTTCATGATCTGGCGCGCCTGCCGGCCGAAGAGCTGTAGCACTTCGATTTCCAGCAGCTTGTCGCCCATGGTCTGGACGGCGAGATGCACGAGATCGATGGGACGGGAGGTCGAAGGGCGTGGCCCGTGAAAATTCTCGGGAGCTTCGAATGCAATCTTGAGTGCCGCCATGGGCCATATCCTTGATCTGTTTTCTTATGACGCAACCGATGCATCGGTTGCCCTGCTTTGTGCCGGCAAAATCCAAGTGACGCCGAGAGATGAACTGTCTGCGTACCGCGGAAGGCCCTGGATCACGCCGACCCGATCTCGCCTGCGCCTTGATCTGCTTCCATCTGTCTTCTTCGGACACCCATGAAGCCATCGGCGCGCTGCTATTCGATTAAAAGGCGGCTGAATGAGGGCAGGTTTCTGACGCCATGGTTAACGCGGGTTAAACTGCGCGATTTCAACGCTTTCGACAGAGGATAGAAGCAATTTTCATTAAGAAGTTGTTAGGATTTTAACGAATGGCCGGGGCCCTTAATTGTAAGGAACCGGTGAATGTGTCACTACGGTACGTTGAGGGATTTGTTTACGCCTGAAGGTGCAGACAATCTCGACAGAATGCGCATTCCACGGATTGCCCCGGACGAAATGCCGTTCCGCGGGGTCAGTGGTTGAAATGAGTGCATGTCGGGACGCGCGCGTATCGATGCGCAAAACCCGCCGTGGCGGTCCGGGTACCGGTGATGTTTCCGATGCAGGCGGTGCTGCAAAGGGAACCCTCCGGAAGGGCAGTTTAGTAACGAGGCGTATCCGCATGGCAACGAACAAAAGCAATGAGTCGATCGACGACAAGGCGTTTCAGGCGTTGGAAGACGCGCTGAAAATCGACTTCGACGAGCTTAAGTCCGCGCTGAACGAAAAGTCTCCCCCGGAAAAACCGTCTGAGGCGAAGGTCCGGACTCCGGGCTCGGCGCAGCCGGCGGCGGCATCGCCGCAGAACCAGGCCGCCCGGACAGGCGAAACTCAAAAAAGCGAGATACAGAAAAGCCTTTCTCCCGAACCCGCCCCCAAGGCCCCCTCCTTCGCGCCGGCCAATGATGGCGGACGCAAAAAACCGGCCGCGGTGCTGCGCTCTCTCGACGTCCGGTCGAGCCGCACCGCCGTACGGGTTGCAGCGGCGGTGTCGGCTTTGTGGATCATCGGTGGGCTTGGCGTTGCCAATCTGCTTTATGCGCCGGAAATCTGGCAGATCCGCTCCCTCGCCGATCTGTCTGCCATGCCGGGCGCTATCGGCGTCGCGATCTTCACCCTTCTGCCGGTGATGCTGTTCTTTTCCTTCGCCATCATGATCTCGCGTGCCCAGGAGTTGCGAAATGCGGCGCGCTCCATGGCGGAAGTCGCCTTGCGCCTTGCCGAACCGGAAACTACGGCATCCGAGCGCATCATGACCGTCGGCCAGGCCGTCCGTCGCGAAGTTTCAGCCATGAACGAAGGCATCGAACGGACGATTGCCCGTGCTACAGAGCTTGAAACGCTTGTTCATTCCGAGGTCAACGCGCTTGAGCGCTCCTATAGTGACAATGAGTTGCGCGTGCGCACCCTGGTGCAGGAACTCGGCCTTGAGCGTGAGGCGATTGTTGGCCATGCCGAGCGGATTCGCTCCTCGATTGCCGGCGCCCATACGCAGTTGCGCGACGAGCTCGCCACCGCTGGCGACGATATCTCAAACCGCATCGCAACCTCGGGTGAAGCTTTCGCTTCGATGATCGAAACCCGCGCCGCGGCCCTGATGGAGCGCTCCAACAGCGCGACGCAGACGATCGACGCAATGCTGTCGACCCGCACCGACGCCCTTTTGACCGGACTGACCACCGCGGGCGTCTCGCTTGGCAACGAATTCGATACGCGCCTCGACAATCTCAACCAGACGCTGACGAAGCGTGGCCAGCAACTGCTGACGCAGTTCGAAACGCGGGCCTCCTCTCTCGATGCCAATACGGACAAGCTGAACACAGCCCTCAACGAACGTGCACGCCAGCTGAACGAAACGCTGATCGCCCGCACGCGTGATCTCAACGAAAGCCTGAATGTCGGCCAGCAGGCGATCACCGGCGGTCTCGACGATATTCTGAGCAACCTGAATTCCGCCCTCGACGAAAAAGGAGCAAGCTTCCGCCAGAGCCTCAAGACAAGCGCTGACGACATGATCATGGATCTGGATCTGCGCTCGGGCTTTTTCGAGGAAAAACTGCAGACCACGGTCGGTCAGTTGTCCACGGCCTTTGATTCGCGGTTCCACGAATTCGCGACAGCCTTCGACAAGCGCGCCAGCATGCTCGATTCGAAGCTGATGGAAAGCCTCGCCCGCATCAACCAGTCTGTCAACGGCGGTGCCGAATCCATTGGCGGTATGCTGGACGGCGGCATCGAACGCTTCGAATCCGCCCTGTCCGAGCAATCCCTGACGCTTGCCACAGCCCTGGGAACGACCCAGGATTTCATCGAGCACACGATCAGCGGCAAGGCCGCCGAACTGAGCGACGCGTTGAGCGGTGCACATCAGAAGATCGACAGTGTCCTTGAAGAACGTTCGGGCACGCTGATGAGCGCTCTGACGGCAGCGCAGGATCGCATCGAGTCCGGTTTCGGCGAACGTGCCGGCCTGCTGGAGTCCGCTCTCATCGAGGGCCAGCAGCGTCTGGCCGAAACACTGGACGCCCGGGCAAGCGCAATCGCCGCTGGCCACCGCGGTGTTGTCGAAAAACTGAACACGCAGGTGAGCGGCCTGATGGAGGGCCTGCAGACCCTACATGGTCGGATCGAGGACACGCTGGCTTCCCGTGCGGACGAGATCACCAGTGCCGTTGCCTCAAGTCAGCTGAGACTGGACAACACGTTGGCCGAGCGAACCGTCGAACTCTCCGGCCTGCTTGCCGCCAGCTCCGAATCAATCGACAGCGCCTTCGAAGGAACTGCGGAGCGCCTGGATACGATCCTGTCCCAGCGCACGGGCGCCTTGGCCAGGGTTCTGTCCTCTTCGGTCGGCTCAATCGAAAGCGCAGTTGCCGGGACAGCGGAACGCCTCGATACGGTTCTTTCGGAACGCACCGGTACGCTCTCGATCATGCTGGCATCCTCGGCTGGTGCCATTGAGGCGACAATCGACACGACGGAACAGCGTTTGGACACGCTGTTGTCCCGGCGTAACGAGGCCCTGGCAACAACGCTGTCCTCCTCGGCCGACGCGATGGAAACGTCTGTCGAAACGACGGCTCGGCGCCTGGAAACAATGCTTACCGAGCGCGGCGAAGCCATCGCCACCAC
This sequence comes from Pararhizobium gei, assembly GCF_029223885.1. Taxonomy (NCBI): domain Bacteria; kingdom Pseudomonadati; phylum Pseudomonadota; class Alphaproteobacteria; order Hyphomicrobiales; family Rhizobiaceae; genus Pararhizobium; species Pararhizobium gei. Next base: position 2,514,234 of record NZ_CP119409.1, read on the forward strand.
ACTTTCTTCCTCGACCGGTGCGATTGAGGCCTCCGTCAATACAACGGCTCAACGCTTGGAAACGGTACTTGCCGAACGCGGCGAAGCCATCGCCATCACGCTTGCTTCGTCGACCGGCGCCATTGAGGCCTCCGTCGAAATGACGGCTCAGCGCCTGGAAACGATGCTTACAGAACGCGGCGAAGCCATCGCCATCACGCTTGCTTCGTCGACCGGCGCCATCGAAGCCTCCGTCGAAACGACGGCTGAGCGCCTTGAAACGATGCTTGTACAACGTGGCGAAGCCATCGCCGGCACGCTTGCTTCATCGGCCGGCGCAATTGAGGCGTCGGTCAATACGACGGCAAGACGCCTGGAAACAATGCTTACAGAACGCGGCGAAGCCATTGCCGGCACGCTTGCCTCATCCACCGGCGCAATCGAGGCCTCGGCGGAAACGACGGCTCAGCGCCTGGAAACGATGCTTGTCGAGCGTGGCGAAGCCATTGCCAGCACGCTTGCCTCATCGACCGGCGCAATCGAGGCGGCCGTCAACACGACGGCAAGGCGCCTGGACAGTGTGCTGGCTGCGCGCAGCGAGGCGGTGGCGAACACCCTCGCCTCCTCGACCGGGCAGATGGAAACTGCGCTCGATGGCACGGCACAACGCCTTGACGCAGTTCTTGCACAGCGCAGCGAAGCTTTGTCGAGCGTGCTTGCCGCATCGGCAGGCGCTATCGAAACTGCAGTGGATGGTACGGCGGAGCGGCTGGACGCGATGCTCGGACAGCGCACCGGCACCCTTGCGAATGTTCTTACCTCGACGGCCGGCGCGATCGAAAACACGATCGGCGGAACGACAGCACGGCTGGAAACACTGCTGTCGGACCGCAACCGTGAAATGAGCGATACGCTCGCCAGCCAGACGGCGACGCTCGACGCGCTGCTGTCGCAACGTTCGTCCGAGATCGCCGGTACCATGGCTGCCCGCGCCAGCGAGATGACCGAAACGGTTGCAAGCCGTACCGAAGAGATCGCGGACAGCCTCTCCTTCCGCGCCAGCGCCATCGCCGAAACCATGGCGGACCGCGTCGGCGATATCGAGCAGCAAATGTCGGGACGCTTTGCCGCGATCGCTGACAATTTGAGCGGCCGTGTCAACGAAATAGCAGTGACGATGACCGGCGCGTCGGCGGAAATTGCCGCCAACCTTTCCGGCCATGCCTTGGAACTCGCGGAATCGGTCACCGGCAGAGCCTCCGAAATCGAGCGGATGCTCACCAGCCGCGCCGGACATCTCGCCACGCATCTGGCCTCGACTCATGACCTGATCCAGGCGACGCTGGACGATCGTATCAACGCGATCAATCTTGCCGTGGCGCATGGTACGGAAACACTGAATGATGTGCTTTCCGAGCAGACCACCACGATCGCAACCACGATGGCCACCAGCGCCAGCATGCTCGAAATGACGCTGGACGAACGCCAGGCGGAACTCTCCGGCGCCATAGACAGGAGCAGCGTTGCGCTGGAACAGCGGATGCTGTCGAGCACCGGCCATATCGCCGACCGGCTTGGCGAAAGCGCCGAGCAGATTACCCGTGCGGCAGATACGCTGACCCACCGGATGGACGTTTCGATGTCCAACATCAACACCAGCGTCGATGTGACCGGCGCCCGTATTGAGGACTCGCTCGGCGCTCTGGAGTACCGAATCCGCGACAGCGTCGGCGGCGTCAGCGAGTTCGTCGACAGCGCCGGCCAGCGCATCGCAGACACGCTAGCAGCCAAGGTTTCCGAATTCGACATGGCCAGCGACCGTGCGGCAGCGCGGATTGCCAACAGCCTTTCCGGCCGCACCGAGGACATCGTCCGCGTCGGCGACGCTGCGGCGACCCGTATTGCCGAAAGACTGCTGGAACAGACAAATGGCCTCGATCAGGCCAGCACCGCGGCCGTTGCCATGATCAGCGACAGTCTGGGCGGTCGCACCGAAGAGATTGGCCGCATCGGCAACACCGTCGCGGCTCGGATCTCCTCCACTCTCGCAGAGCGGACTGCCGAACTGGAAAAGGTCAGCGCCGATGCGGCCGATCGCATAGCCGGGAGCTTGTCTGGACGCGGCGAGGAAATCGACCGGATTGGCAGCGCGGCTGCCGCCCGTATTGCATCGACGCTGTCGGGCCATACGGCCGAACTCGAACAGGCCGGCATGTCTGCCGCCGACCGCATCGCCGGTAGTCTCGCCGGACGGACGGACGAAATCGATCGCGTGAGCAGCCAGGCGGCTAGCCGGATCGCCGATACGCTTACCACTCATACAGCGGAAATCGGCCGGGTCAGCGGCGAAGCCGCTGCCCGGATAGAAGCCAGTATCGAAAGTGGCACCGGCCGGATCGGCGAACGGCTGGAAACGATGGACCGCGCCCTGGCCATCGGGCTCGATAATGTCAGCCGCACCATCGAAAGCAAAGCCGCCGGGCTGGTGACCAACCTTCGCGGCGCAGTCGGCGATGCCGCGCAGACCGTCGATGCCGAAGCCCTGCGCTCGGCGGAGCTTCTGGCCAGGGCCGGCGACGACTTCGCCCAGGCGATGGCAGCCCGCCAGGCTGACTTCCAGTCGAGCATCGAAAAGACGGCGGCAACCGCCGCCATGCGCAGTGCCGAGCTTGCCCGCTCCGTGGGCGAAGCGACCGACGGGGCAGCCTCGCGCATCGCCCAGACGCAGGCTCGGGTTAGCGAGCAGGCATCGTCCCTGCAGCAGAGCCTTGCCGATGTCGAAAAAGCCCTCGAAGTTCGCGGCAGTTCGATCCGCACGACACTCGACGACGGCACGCGCGAGCTGAATTCCATGCTGGCCGGCCGCTCGGCCGAACTGACGCGCCTGATCGATGAGAAGGCGCGCCCTGTTGTCGATGAATATGCAGCAACCGGCCGCGCATTGGCCGAGCGCATCGGTGAAGCCGCCCAGCAGAGCGCAGATCGTCTGCGCGCCGAGAACGAAGCCCTCCTGGAAAGCCTCGCCAGCCGCACGGGCGAGACCTTGAACGCCATCTCCAGCCGCGCGGAAGAAACCGCCAGGGCAATGAAGATGGTCGAGAACCGTCTGCAATCGACCGCAATGGGCCTGATCAACCAGCTGGCCGCCAGCAACAGTTCGATCGCCGAGGTTGTCGAGCAGGCAAGCGCCAATCTTGGTGCCATGGACCAGCAGCTGGGAACGACGACGGCGCAGTTCTCGGAATCCGCCACGCGCGCTTCCGAAATGTTGTCCACATCGACACGTCTGCTTGAGGGCAAGGTCGACAAACTGGCGGACATTTCCGGCTCGACCCTGTCACAGATCGGAAGCATCGTCGGCCGCTTCGAGGATCACTCGAAAGTGCTGGGCCAGGCTTCGGATCTTTTGGGCGCCGCACAGTCCAATCTGGTCAGCACGCTGGAAGAGCGGCAAGATGCGCTGCGCACCCTCTCCATCGGGCTCGTCAGCCGTTCAGAGGAAATCGAAAAGACCATGCACGCGCTCGAAGGCTTCGTCGATGGCGCCTTCCAGCGCGCAGAAGACCGCTCGACGCAGGTTGCTGGCAATCTGCGCGCCGGCATCCAGACCTCCTTCAATGACGTCGGCCGCATCCTCACGGATGCGGAACAGCGTGCGACGGCCGCAGCGAGCGCCATGCGCGACGCAGTGGTAAAAGCCGGCGACGAAGCAGGCAGTTCCGTCGAATCCGTCTTTGTGCGGGCACAGGAGAGGTCCGCTGAGGTCGCCGGTACGCTGCGCTCGAGTGTCCGCGCCGCCTATGCGGATGTGAGCAAGACGCTCGAAGAGGCGGAAGCCCGGGCTCTCTCGGCAAGCGAAGCCATGCGCGATGCTGTTGCCAAGGCCGGCGAGGCCTCCGGCCTGTCCGTCGAAGGAGCTTTTGCCCGGGCGGAGGAACGCTCGAAGGAGATCGCATCGCGGCTGCGCGGCAGCGTCGGCGCTTCGCTGTCGGATATCGACCGCCTGATGAACGAAACGGGCAAGAAGTCGGACGCATCTGCCCAGCTCATGGGCGAAACGATCCGCAAGGCCGTCGAAGAGGCGGTCGCCCGTTTCAGCGGCGCGACCGAAGAAATCCGCCGCTCGGCCGGGGAAATCAAGCGTGAGCTTGATACGACCCGCGAGGAGCTGAAGCGGGGAGCCTTCGACCTTCCCGAAGAAGCCAAGGAAAATGCCGCAGCCATGCGCCGCGCCGTTGCCGAGCAGATCAAGGCGCTCCAGGAACTGTCGGACATTATCGGCAAGTCCTCCGGGCAGCTCGAGATCGCTCACCCCGCGCCGCGCCAGCAGCAGCCGGCGTCTCAGGCGGCCGCGACACGGCAGCAGCCGGTCGCCGCCGTTCCTGTCGTCGCTGAAGCCGTGGCGCCAGAGGCTGCCCAGGCGACACCGAAGCAGACACCCGTCGCCGATATGCTTCCGCAGGAGCCGGCGACCGCCCTGCGCGGCAGCCTGGGCATTGAGCAGCCCCGGCCGGCCATGCCTGTCGCCCAGCAGCCTGTATTCCAGCAACCTGCCGCTCAACGCCCCGTTACCCCGACGCCAGCCCTTCAGCAGCCGCCCATCCGGCAGCAGGAATCCGTCCGGCAGCAGGAGCCGGCAACCATTCGGCAGGTCTCGGAAGAAGGCAGCGGCTGGATGCAGGACCTGTTGCGCGGCGCCTCGCGGGACGAGGCAGCCCCGGCAGCGGTTCCTGCACAACGGACCGCAGAGACACAAAGCCCGCCTCGCGCCGGCGACACCCGCAATCCGCGCCATGTGATGGAATCATTGAATTCGTTGTCGGTCGATATCGCCCGCGCCATCGACCACGACGCCTCGGTCGACCTCTGGCGTCGGTATCAGCGCGGCGAACGCGATGTGTTCACGCGCCGCCTCTATACGCTGAAGGGCCAGCAGACCTTCGACGAAATCAAGCGCAAGTATGACCGGGAGCCCGAGTTCCGGACTGCCGTTGATCGTTACATCGCCGATTTTGAAAAGCTGCTGGGCGATGTTGCCCGCAACGACCGCGACAAGGCGATGACGCAGAGCTATCTGACCTCCGATACCGGCAAGGTCTACACCATGCTGGCCCACGCAGCGGGACGCTTCAACTAAAACTGCTTGAACATCAAGGAGCCCTGCCGCACAGAATGCCGGCAGGGCTTTTTTGTATCCGGCTGGTGGATCCCGGACAGGCGTCGATCAGCCGAGGCCCGGCAGCCCTTTGAAAGTGTGTCTGTCTGCCTCACACCACAGCTGGCAAAACAAAAAAGCGGCTCCGGGATGCCCCCGAAGCCGCTCGAAATCACGACATGAAAGCGTGATGCTATTCGTCGCGATAAACCTTTTCGCGGCGCTCGTGACGTTCCTGGGCCTCGATCGACAAGGTGGCGATCGGACGGGCGTCAAGCCGCTTCAAGCCGATCGGCTCGCCTGTTTCCTCACAGTAACCGTAGGTTCCCTCATCCAGCCGCTGCAGGGCGGAGTCGATTTTCGAGATCAGTTTGCGCTGACGGTCCCTTGCCCGAAGCTCGATGGCCCGGTCAGTTTCGGAAGACGCCCTGTCTGCGAGATCGGGATGATTTGCGCTTTCTTCTGCCAGGTGGCCAAGCGTTTCCCGCGCTTCGCGAAGGATATCATTCTTCCATGCGTTCAGTTTTGCTCTAAAATAAGCTCGCTGATTGGTATTCATGAATTCCTCTGTCTCCGAAAGGACGAAGGAACTAAGATCGATCTTCTCACTCAACGCGATTCTCCTGAAGAACATCTCATATTCGGCGGTGTATAGACCCATGCAGGTCCTGTTTCAAGCCTCTGAAAAACAGCGCGGCTTTTTTAAAGCTTTGCTTCATTGCAAGGCTAACAGTCTAATATTTCATCAGAATTACAGGATTTCGATTTCTCGGCGAATTGCCGTGTCAGTGAGGGGCATCCAACCGTGCGAAACTCGCATTGGCCTTGAAAAGCGACCGGACGGAACCGTTTCCCGGAGTTCAGCGCGTAAAAAATAGGCAACATGTTGTTCAGCCTTTTCCGTCTCCAACCGTCCAACCAGAATTCGCGCAAGGTTTTCGCGCTTTCGATCCCGAGAAACCGGTTGTCATGACTTGATCTTTCCGCTTGCGCGGCTGACAACGCTTCAGTGTATCAGCGTCCGGGATCCCATCATGTCAGCGTCGCCTGCTCCGGCTTTCCGGCTCTATCTTCTCCGCCACGCGAAGGCCGGATCGACGCAGCCGGGCGAGACGGATTTCGACCGGGCTCTGGATGAGGCAGGTCGCCGCGAGGCTGCAATTACGGGGCGCATGGCCGCACGCGCGTCCTACGTGCCGGAGTGCATCCTGAGTTCCTGCGCCCGCCGCTGCCGCGAAACCACGGCAGCCTTCCAGGCGGCGATCGGCGATGCGGTCGAAACGCGCTATCTGGAAGAACTCTATACCGGGACCGTCGAAATCTACTGCCACGCCATCACCGAGAATGCCGAGGGCAGATCCTTGCTGGTCGTCGGCCATAATCCGGTGATCGAAGAAATCCTTCAGGAAATCGTCGGCGAAGAAGCGTCTGCCGAAGCGATGCCATTCGGATATTCTCCCGGCATTCTTGCGGCCATTGACCTCGAAGACCACCCGCGGCCGGGCGTCAAACCGCGGGGAAGGCTTGTCGGCCTGATCGATCCCGATTGCCATCGCGGCTGATAAAAGCACGGTTCTTTCATCCCAGGCCTTTCAGCCCTATATCGGCTGTGGGCCGCCAGGCCGAAACCCGTTTCAACGCTTGTCGAGGCCTACAGATTGCCTTCTTTTCTGACCCAACTTTCCGACGATGCCAAGCTTGCCTTCGATGCGCTGACGGATCGTGCCACCGGCTTTGTCAATCCGACTCTGCGGCTGGGCGTTACCGGCTTGTCGCGTGCAGGCAAAACGGTTTTCATCTCGTCCCTTGTCCACAATCTGTTGAATGGCGGGCGCCTGCCGGTCTTCGAAGCGGTTCGCTCCGGGCGCGTCTCTCGCATAAGGCTGGAACCGCAGCCGGACGATACGGTGCCGCGCTTTCAGTACGAGGATCATATCGCGGCCCTGGTGCGAGATCGGTTGTGGCCGGATTCGACACGGGCGATCTCACAATTGCGGATCACGCTGGACTATGAAAGCGCCAGCGGCTGGAGCCGTATGCTATCGCCTGGCCGGCTGTCGATCGATATCGTCGACTATCCCGGCGAATGGCTCCTCGACCTGCCGCTGCTGGCGCAGGATTTCAGAACTTTCAGCGCGAAAACGGTCGAAAGAGCTCAACGGGGCGTTCGTTCCGAATTGTCGGCCGACTGGCTGTCTGTTGCCGCTTCTCTGGACATCCAGGCGCCGGCAGACGAAGCCGACGCCCAACAGCTTGCCGCCCGCTTCACGCGCTACCTGCAAGCCTGCAAATCCGACGAACGCTCGCTCTCGACGCTGCCTCCGGGCCGTTTTCTGATGCCGGGCGATCTTGAGGGCTCACCGGCACTGACCTTCTCTCCGCTCGCCGGCCTGCCCGACGGCCGGGCGCCAAAAGGGTCACTCTGGGCGATGATGGAACGGCGCTACGAGGCCTACAAGACCTATGTAGTCAAACCCTTCTTCCGCGAGCATTTCGCCCGGCTCGACCGCCAGATCGTTCTCATCGACGCCCTGCAGGCGATCAACCGCGGCCCGGAATCCCTTCTCGACCTGGAAGAGGCTCTGGCCGATGTGCTCGCCAGCTTCCAGCCCGGAGTAAACTCCTTCCTGTCCTCGTTCCTGAGCAAGCGCATTGACCGGGTGTTGATTGCCGCGACAAAGGCCGATCATCTGCATCACGAGAGCCACGACCGGCTGGAGCGCATCACCGCCCGCCTCGTCCAGCGGGCCGTGGACCGCATCGGCATGAGCGGTGCGGGTCTGGATGTCATGGCGATCGCATCCGTGCGCGCCACCCGCGAGGCGACCGTCAACCATGACGGCCACGTCCTGCCCGTCATCGTCGGCACCCCCTTGGCCGGCGAGACCATCAATGGGGAGACCTTCGACGGAGAGCGGAAAACGGCAATCTTTACAGGGGACTTGCCCAGGAATCCGGATTCGATGTTTGAAGACCTTGAATCAAAACCGGAGGAAAGCCTGGTGCCGGACCTGAACTTCGTGCGCTTCCGCCCGCCGCATATCGAGGAAACCCGCGGAGGACTGAAACTGTCCGTGCCACATATCCGGCTCGACAGGGCGATGCAATTTCTGTTTGGAGACCGGTTGGCATGAGCAATACGCCGCAAATTCCCGGACGCAGGCCCGCCGCCTTTACAATCGGTGGCGAAGCCGCGCCGAAACCTCCGGCCGTCGATACGCCTCGCCGGCGCCCGGGCAGCTTCGGCGAAAACATCGTCATGACGCCGGACACTGACGATCCCTTTGTCGCCACCACGAGCAACCTGCCCGTGACGGCAATCGCCACGCCGCGCAAACGGCGCTTCTCCTTCGGCAAGCTGGCGTTTGCAGCGCTTGGCATCCTATTTTCCCTGGCGCTGGGCCTGTGGGTCGACAGCCTCGTGCGCGACCTGTTCACCCGCGCCGACTGGCTGGGCTATCTGGCAATTGCAACGGCGGCGGTGGCGGTTCTTGCCTTCCTGGTGGTCGTCAGCCGGGAACTGGCCGGGCTTATGCGGTTGAAGGCCGTGCAAGCCTTGAAGCAGCAAGCCGTGGAGGCGGGCCTCGCCCCGACAGCCAAGCCCGCCCGGCAGGTCATGGCAAACCTGGTTCACCTGCTGGCCGCCAAGCCGCAGACAGCCCGTGGGCGCCTGCGGCTCAAGGAGACCGAGACCGACATTATCGACGGCCCGCATCTTCTCGAGCTGACGGAGCGGGAATTGCTGGCGCCGCTCGACCGGGAGGCGCGCACGCTCATCCTCAACGCGTCCAAGCGCGTGTCCATTGTCACCGCCGTCAGCCCCCGCGCCCTGGTCGATATAGGCTATGTCGTCTATGAAGCGGCGCGCATGATCAGAGCCATGGCCGACCTCTATGGCGGGCGACCGGGCACGCTGGGGCTGATGCGGCTGATGCGTGACGTCATTGCCCATCTCGCCGTGACCGGTTCCATCGCCGTTGGCGACAGTCTTGTCCAGCAGGTGCTCGGCCACGGACTGGCGTCGAAGCTTTCCGCAAGGCTGGGCGAAGGCGTCATCAACGGTCTGATGACCGCGCGAATCGGCATCGCCGCCATGGATCTGTGCCGGCCCATGCCCTTCAGGGCACTGAAACGGCCGGGCATAGGCGATTTTATCGGCGATCTCGCACCCGGTGCCACAAGAGGCCGGACGCCGGAGGACGATGCTGGCTAGGGCATTTCATATTCCGGCGTACCAGTCGTAACCCACATCTTCCCAGAACCCGCCCTTGCCGCGCCCGATCGGCGCGAGTGTCGAAACGAGTTCGATCGCCTTGATGTATTTCGCCATCTTGTAGCCGAGCTGCCGCTCGATCCGGACGCGAAGCGGCGCGCCATTGGCGACGGGCAGCGCCTGATCGTTGCAGCCATAGGCGAGAATCGTCTGCGGATGGCGCGCATCCATCAGATCGATCGATTCGTAATAGGGCACCGTCCCCGCCAGGCCGAGATCCATGCTGTCGTAGCAATGAAAGACCACGAAGCGGGCCTCCGGCTTCACCTTCGCCTCGTCCAAAACCTTGGCCAGAGGGACGCCGGTCCATTTGGCGATGCAACTCCATCCCTCGACGCAGTCATGCCGGGTGATCTGCGTGCGCGCCGGCATATTGCGCACGTCTTCGAGGCTGAGGTTCAGCGGCTTCTCGACCAGCCCGCCGACTGTCAAACGATAAGCCCCGAAATTCCCGGCCTTGAGGGCCAGATAATCGGCGCCATCCGGATCGGTCGAGCCGTTGGGCCGCTGGCCTTGGCGCACCTCGCTCTGCGAAAATTCCGGAGCCAGAGCATCGGCGCTGATCAGCATCCGCTGGACACGATAGGTCAGCCCGTTTGCCGATGCCATGATGTCGCGGAGCGAGCTCTGGCTGGACAGGGCACCATCCAGCATGTCGCAGCCGGCAAGCGGAACGGTAGAGGCAGCGACTCCTGCCAGACTAAGAAATCTGCGGCGATTGATCGCAAAGCCACTCATGCGGAATGCTCCTCTTTCTTCGCAGCATCGGCCCGATACCAGCCGGTAATGATCGAGCGCATCTCATTCAGCGGCCCCGCCGCGATGACCATCACGATGTGGACGAGAAAGAACAGGACGAGCAGCACCATGCACAGAAAATGGATCGTGCGCGCGGTCTGTCTTCCGCCGAAGATGTCCAGGAGCCAGGGCCAGGCGGCATTCATTCCCGGAGACATGGTCAGCCCTGTCAGAATGATCAGTGGAAAGACCAGAAGGAGGATGCCCGCATAGGTGAGCTTCTGCAGCCCGTTGTAACGGCCGTCATGGTGGAACCGGAAACGCAGATGATCCATGACACTGCGTGGGAGCCCTCTGATATCCGAAAATGACGGCAGGATATCCCGCCGCAGATGGCCGCTGATCAGGCTCGTTGCGAACCAGATGAGGAAGGCCGCAACGAAGAACCAGGCGAAGAAGAAATGAACGACGCGGCCGGTCGCCAGATCCTGATAGGATGGTACCGTCGCCCAGGCCGGAAAGCCGCGATAGGACGGGCTTTCGTCTGGACCGCTCACCCCCAGAATACCTGTCGTCGTAAACGTCTTGCCAAGCACGGTCGTATAGCCGCCGACAGTGCCGTCCGTGTTGCGAAGGGCTTGTATTGCAAGCACGCTGTTGTCGAAGGAAAATCCCGACTGCTCCCCGACATAGAGTTTCGGATGGGCGTTGAAAATCTGCAGGCCGCTGAGCAACAGGAAGAACAGGGCAATCGCCCAGGTCCAATGCGTGAGGCGTGTCGCAAGCCTGTGCCGGTATACGAGCCTGCCGCCGTCGCCGCGCTCCTTCGACCGCAGCTTCATGTCGTCAACGATGGTCATGGCGCGCCTCCCTGTCGAAGCCATTACGTAACCGTGCGGGCAAATGTTTCAATGCAACTTGCGTCAACCCGGCGCACATCAAGGTGATTGTGCCGTGAGCCAAACTGTTTCCATGGATGCAGCCCAGCAATCACTTCTATGGGCCGGAAAGACGGCCCGGACGCTGCCGGGCAACGATCCATTAACCATTTAAGTGCAAACCTAATCTCACATTCCGGACGCTGACCTTCAAGGATCGTTTATGTTTTCGCGCCCCTCTTTGATCGCCCGCGGCATTGCCGCAGCCTCGCTTGCCGCCCTCGCCTGCGCCGCCACGCCAGCATATTCGGGCAGCAGCGACAAGGCATTTTTTGAGCAGGTCGCCGGCCAGTGGAAGGGACCCGGCGAAATCGTCGCCGGCAAATACAAGGGCACGAAATTCACCTGCGACCTGATTGGCGAAGCAACGGATACCGAGGCCGGCATCAAGCTCGATGGCTTCTGCCGCGTTGGGGTCTTCAAGCAGCCCATGTCGGCCGTAATCACACAGTCCGGCAGAAGCTACGGCGGCAAATTCCTGGATGGCGCCAACGGCAAGGGCCTCGACATCGTGTCGGGCAATGTCGCTAAGGACAAGGTCGTGCTCGGCATCAACCGCAAAAAGCTGAACGGTGCCATGATCGCCCGGCTGCAGGATCCGAAAACACTCAACATCACCATTTCGGTCAAGGTCGAGGACACGATGGTGCCGGTCATCGGCGTCAGCCTCAACCGTCAACTGGACACGCTGGCCGTCGGCTCGATCAGGAAATAGCCAGCCGCATTACGTGATGACAGTATATCGGGAGCCGGCATGTCCGGCTCCTTTTGCAATTTGGGGACCTTGAAATTTCCGGAGCCCCGCGCGAATCAGAAAGGGCGGCCCTATGGACCGCCCTTCGCATTTTCAATATTTGCCTGCCTGCTCAGTGTTCCTTGCTGGCGTAGACCGACTTCTTTGTCAGGTAGATCAGGCCGGTGAAGATCAGAAGGAAGATCATCACCATGAAGCCTGTGCGCTTGCGCTCCTCCAGATGCGGCTCGGCAGCCCACATCAGGAAAGACGCGACGTCGCGCGAATACTGCTCGACGGTCTGCGGTGCACCGTCGTCATAGGTCACTTGATCGTCCGACAGCGGCTTTGCCATGGCTAGCGCCGCGGCGCTGGCGAAATATGGATTGTAATGCGTGCCTTCGGCAACTTCCGTCCCGGCCGGCGGCTCCTGATAGCCGTTCAGCAGGGCGTGGATGTAATCCGGGCCGCCTTCCTGATACTGCGTGAACATGTCGAAGATGAACAGCGGGAAGCCGCGTTCGATGCCGCGTGCCTTGGCGATCAGCGAGAAATCCGGTGGTGCGGCACCATTGTTGGCTGCGGCGGCGGCTTCCGCATTGGGGTAAGGCGACGGGAAATGGTCGGATGCAACAGCCTTGCGGGTGTACATTTCGCCATCGGCGTTCGGGCCGTCCTGAACTTCATAATTCGCGGCGAATGTTTTCACCTGCGCTTCGGAATAACCAAGGCCTTCCAGAGTGCGGAAGGAAACCAAGTTCATGGAATGGCAGGCGGAACAGACTTCCGTGTAGACCTTCAGCCCACGCTGCAGCTGGCCCTTGTCGTAATGGCCGAAGGGGCCGGCAAAGCTCCACTCTTCCTGTTCGGGCTTGTGGATCGGAAAATGCGGCGTGCCGCCGGCGGCATGTTCGCCTTCGGCAGCAGTGCCCTCTGCCTTGTGTTCGCCCGCTTCCTGGGCGAACACCATGCCGGCGCCGAGGCCGGCAACGACTGCGAGCGAAAGAATGCCTGTAACAAGCTTTTTCATTGTTGTGGGTTCCTTAATCTTCGCAGTCATCAGGCGGCAACGGGCTTCTTCGCAGCCTGCTTTTCCAGAACCGCCTCGGTAATGGAATTCGGGATGCGCTTCGGCGTCTCGAACAGGCCAAGCAGCGGCATGATGACGAGGAAAAAGCCGAAATAGTAGAGAGTGCCGATCTGCGACATCACAACATAGAGACCTTCCGCCGGACGCGAACCGAGCCAGCCGAGCAGGATGGCGTTGACCACGAAAATCCAGAAGAACAGTTTGTACCAGGGACGATAGACGGCCGAGCGAACCTTGGATGTGTCGAGCCAGGGCAGGAAGAACAGCACGATGATCGCCCCGAACATCACGAGAACGCCGCCCAGCTTCGAGTCGATCGGGCCGACATTGAAGGTGATGGCGCGCAGCATGGCGTAGAACGGCAGGTAGTACCATTCCGGAACGATATGAGCCGGCGTTTTCAGGGCGTTCGCCGGAATGTAGTTGTCCGGGTGGCCGAGATAGTTCGGCATGTAGAACACGAACCAGGCATAGATCAGCAGGAACACCGATATGCCCAGAGCATCCTTCAGCGTCGCATAGGGCGTGAAGGCGACCGTGTCGGTCTTGGTCTTGACTTCCACGCCCGTCGGGTTGGTCTGACCGGTGACGTGCAGCGCCCAGATATGCAGCACGACGACGCCGGCGATCATGAAGGGCAAAAGATAATGCAGCGAGAAGAAGCGGTTGAGCGTCGGCTGGTCGACGGCGAAGCCGCCGAGCAGGAACTGCTGCAGCCATTCACCGACCAACGGGAAGGCCGAGAAGAAGCCGGTGATGACGGTCGCGCCCCAGAAGGACATCTGACCCCAGGGCAGAACATAGCCCATGAAGCCCGTTGCCATCATCAGGAGATAGATCACACAGCCGAGGATCCAGAGAATCTCACGCGGCGCCTTGTACGAGCCGTAATAGAGCCCTCGGCCAATGTGGAGATAGACTGCGATGAAGAAGAATGACGCGCCATTGGCGTGCATATAGCGCAACAGCCAGCCATGGTTCACGTCGCGCATGATCTTCTCGACGGAATTGAAGGCAACCGTCGTTTCTGCCGCGTAATGCATGGCCAGAACGACGCCGGTCAGGATCTGCACGATCAGCATGACCGACAGCATGGCGCCGAATGTGTAGGCATAGTTCAGATTGCGCGGAACGGGATAGGAGATGAAGCTGTCATGGATCAGCCGTGGCAAGGGCAGACGCGAATCGACCCACTTCTCGATACCGGATGTCGGCATATAGGTTGAATGATCACCACTCATAATCAGTATTCCCCTCAACCGATCTTGATGACTGTGTCGGACGTAAACGAAAAGGTCGGGACCGGGAGGTTTTGCGGTGCGGGGCCCTTACGGATACGGCCAGCCGTATCGTAGTGAGAGCCGTGGCACGGACAGAACCAGCCGCCGAAATCGCCGGCCTGGCCGAGCGGCACGCAGCCCAGATGCGTGCAGGAGCCGATCATGACGATCCAGTTTTCCTTGTCCTTGCCGGCGGACCGATCCAGATCGGTGGCTTCCGCTTCCGCCGGAAGGTTGGCGTTGCGCGCAACCGGATCCTTGAGATCGGCGAGCGCCACGGCATTGGCCTCTTCGACCTCCTTGGCGGTGCGATTGCGGATGAAGACCGGCTTGCCGCGCCATTTCGCCGTCAGCGACATCCCCGGCTGCAGGCTGGAAACATCCACCTCGATCGAAGCGAGCGCCAGCGTCGATGCATCCGGCCGCATCTGATCGATGAAGGGCCATGCGACCGAAGCGGCGCCGACGACGCCTGCCATGCCCGTTGCCAGATACAGGAAATCGCGGCGAGTGGGCTCGCCCATGGTTTCGCTTGATGTCTCGTGTTCGCTCACGGTTAAACCATCCTCTCACGCAATGTTTGCGGAAACCGCATGTCCCCCGGCGTTGGCCCGCCCAGTGCCGACACTTGAGCGAAAGAACAGCGCCAAATCAATAAGCCGATACCCGATTCGGAGAAAACTTTCGCCCCTACGCCCCATGCATCGAAACCGGGCAAATCCGGCACGTCAAAAAAACGGCAGATTCCCCGGCATTCCGGCGCGTTCTATGCTTGATCGCAAGGGATGTCTAGCCTAGAGGCCGGCAGGTGAGCCAGAATGTCGCGGGAAAACCGAAGCCGATGTTCGCAAACCGCTTTTGGCGGTCAAGGGCCGGCTGAGCAGGCTCTTCGACAAGATGTGTTCCCTCTATTCGGCCGCCGCATCGCGGGCCAGGAAACCACCCGATTGGCGGTGCCACAAATCGGCGTAAAGGCCGCCTGCGGCGATGAGGTCGTCATGCGTGCCGTCCTCGACGATCCGCCCTGCATCCATGACGATGAGACGGTCGAGCGCCGCGATCGTCGACAGCCGGTGGGCGATGGCGAGCACGGTCTTGCCGCGCATCAGACGGTCGAGGTTTGACTGGATGGCCGCCTCGACCTCCGAATCGAGCGCCGATGTCGCCTCGTCGAGAACGAGGATCGGTGCATTCTTCAGCATGACGCGAGCGATCGCGATGCGCTGGCGCTGGCCGCCCGACAGCTTGACGCCCCGCTCGCCGACATGGGCGTCGAAGCCCAGCCGTCCGCGCTGGTCCTGAAGCTTCTCGATAAAATCGAGAGCCTCCGCCTGTCTTGCCGCGTCCTGCAACCGCTCCTCGTCGGCATCCGGACGACCGAACAGGATATTGTCGCGGATCGAGCGATGCAGCAGAGACGTGTCCTGGCTGACCACGCCGACCTGACTGCGCAGCGATTCCTGCCGGATTTCGGCGACATTCTGCCCGTCGATGAGAATGCGTCCGCCTTCGAGATCGTAGAAGCGCAGGAGCAGATTGACGAGCGTCGTCTTGCCGGCGCCGGACCGGCCGACAATCCCGACCTTTTCGCCCGGCCGGACGAACAGGGAGAGATCCTCGATGACGCCTTTGCCCTTGCCGTAGTGAAAACGGATGTTTTCGAATCGGATAGACGGGCTGGCAATGACCAGATCGGCAGCGGCCGGCACGTCGGCAAGCTCGATCGGCTGCGAAATCATGTCAGCGGCGTTCTGGATCGTGCCGATATTGCGCATGATGCCGTTGAACTGCACCATCATGCGGCTGAGCAGGAAGTTCAGCCGCAGCACGAGCGCAAGTGTGAACGCGACCGAACCGGAGCTGATCAGTCCAGCCAGCCAGAGATGGATGCTGAGGCCCGCCATGGTGACGATCATGATGCCCGACAGAAGCGCCATCGATGCGCGCACGCCGGTGATGAACCGGGTGAAGCGGATGGTCGTGTCCTGGTAGATGTCGAAGCCCTGCCGCATATAGCGGTCGTTCTCCTCGTCCCGGGCGAAAAGCTTCAGCGTCTGGATGTTGCTGTAGGCATCGACCATGCGGCCGTTCAACATGGACGCGGCCTCCGCCGTCGCGCGCGAATGCTCGCGGATACGCGGCACGAAGAACCGCGCCAGGAAGGCGAAGCCGATCAGCCAGAAAAGGACGACGATCGCCAGCCAGATGTCGAGCTGCCCGACCAGAACCAGCGTCGAAACCGAATATATTCCAACGAACCAGACGCTTTCCATCAGCGATGTCACGACATCGCCGACCGCCTGTCCGCCGGACCAGACCTTTGTCACGATCCGGCCGGAAAAGTCGTTCTGGAAAAAGGACAGGGATTGCCTGGCGACATGCAGATAGGATTGCCAGCGCACCAGATTGTAAAATCCGGGCGTGATGATCTGCTGGTCGACCAGCGCCATCGCCAGCGACACGACAAAGCGCACCACGCCTATCAGCACCAGCATACCCAGCAACTCGGTCCCATGCGTGGCGAGCAGGCCGCTCCAGCCCTCGCCCGGCTTGACCGTCGCCAGGATATCCACCAGCCGGCCCACGAACCAGAACAGCGCCGCCTCGATCGCCGCGGTCAGGCCGCCGAGAACCAGCATTGCGACAAACGGCGCCTTGGCCTGCCGGATGTAGAACCAGACATAGGATAGCAAGCCCCGCGGCGGCTGCAGCCCGTCGCGGGCCGCAAAGGGCTGTATCCAGTTTTCAAAGGCTATGAACAGGCGGCGCAGGATCATGGGCCGAGATATAGGCGGTTTGGTTCATGCGGCAACGCAAAAAAGAACGGGTGCCGATTACATTTCTGCAATCCGCACCCACTGTGTCTGAAGATGGCGGGATACCCGAAACTCTGCAGCCGCCGCTCTATTCCGCAGCAGCGTCCCGATCTTCATCGGCGAGAAACCCGCCTGATTGCCGGGACCAGAGGTCGGCATAGAGCCCTTTGCGCGCCACCAGTTCGGCATGGTTGCCGGTCTCGACGATTTTTCCCGCTTCGAGGATGACCAGCCTGTCCATCTCCGTCAGCGTCGACAGACGGTGGGCGATGGCAATCACCGTCTTGCCGGCCATCAGGGCAAACAGGTTCTCCTGGATCGCGGCCTCGACCTCCGAATCAAGCGCCGACGTCGCCTCGTCAAGGATCAGGATCGGCGCGTCTTTCAGGAAAACGCGGGCAATGGCGATCCGCTGGCGCTGGCCGCCGGAAAGCTTGACGCCGCGCTCGCCGACCTGCGCATCCAGCCCCCTGCGGCCCTGGTTATCCTCGAGAAGCTCGATGAAGTCCCAGGCATTGGCCCGCTTGGCGGCAGCGATGATATCGGCATCGCCGGCTTCCGGGTGGCCATAGGCGATGTTTTCGCGGATCGACCGGTGCAGCAGCGACGTGTCCTGCGTCACCACGCCGACCTTGGCGCGCAGGCTGTCCTGCGTCACACCGGCAATATCCTGCCCATCGATCCGGATCGTACCCGCTTCGAGATTGTAGAACCGCAGAAGCAAATTCATCAGCGTCGTCTTGCCGGCGCCCGACCGCCCGACGAGACCGATCTTCTCGCCCGGCCGGATCGTAAGCGACAGATTGTCAATGACGCCCCTGGCCTTGCCGTAGTGGAAGCGGATGTTTTCGAAGGCAATCGCTCCTTGCGGAGCAGACAGGACCGGAGCGCCCGGTGCGTCGAGAATATCCTGCGCCTTCGTCATCATGCTCATGCCGTCATAGACGGTGCCGATATTTTCGAACAGCGCCGAGACTTCCCACATCACCCACTGAGACATGCCGTTGATGCGCATGGCGAGCGCCACGGCGATGGCGATCGATCCCACGGACATGCCGCTGGTCAACCAGAAATAGATGCCGAGCGACGAGATCGCAAACAGCGCTATGCAGTTGTTCGTATAGACGAGCACATGAAACAGCGTCACCTTGCGCATCTGCCGTTGCACGGTCTGCAGGAAGGCGTCCATGCTTTCCTTGGCGTAGACCTCCTCGCGCCCCGCATGCGAAAACAGCTTCACGGTGGCGATGTTCGTGTAGCTGTCGACGATACGGCCCGTCATCATCGAGCGGGCATCGGCCTGCTCCTTGGAAATCTTGCGAAGGCGCGGAACGAAATAGCTGACGATGCCGGCATAAACCGTGATCCAGATGACCAGCGGCGCCAGCAGCCGCCAGTCGGCGGCCGCGACGACAACCAGCATCGAGACGAAGTAGCTGACGACGTAGACGAAGACGTCGAGGATCTTCATCACCGTTTCGCGCACGGCAAGCGAGGTCTGCATGACCTTCGTCGCAACGCGGCCGGCAAATTCATTGGCGAAGAAGGTCATGCTCTGGCGCAGAAGATAACGATGCATCTGCCAGCGGCCGATCATCGGGTAATTGCCGAGCAGGATCTGATGCATGATCAGCGAATCGAAGGCGACGAGTGCCGGCAGGCCGATCAGGATCAGCATCGCCATCCAGAACAGCTTTGTCCCCTCTGCCTCCAGGAACGTCTCGGGTCTCGCCGCAGACAACCAGTCGACCACATTGCCAAGAAACTGGAACAGTGCCACTTCCCCGACGGCAATCAGCGCGGTGCAGATCGCCATGGTCAAAAGCCAGGGCGCCGCCGGCTTGCTGTAGTGCCAGCAAAAGGCGAACAGGCCCTGCGGCGGCGCCTGGGGCTCCTCGGCGGGATAAGGATCGAGGCGGGATTCAAACCAGCCGAACATGATCAGACTCCATCAGACGATCTGTGAAGGAGGCGGACGGTCCGCCTCATAAGGGAAACTCAAACCGGCAAACAACGAAAAACAGGCGAAGCGACTGTCTGGAGAGCGGACGATCATCCGCCGGAAAAGCGGGAAGTGCGGAACCGATCAGCCCACCAGGACTGGAGAAACAACCCGGAGACGGTCGATCATCGGGTAATCCATGCATGCCTCCGGTGGTTCGCGTTGACGATGCCCGCAGACTTAGGGGGTTTTGCGGGGATAGGCCAGATTGCATTGCACATTTTCTGCGCATCGCGATCTACAAAACGGCTCTGTTGCGATAACGGCACAGATCGATTACGAGCTTTGATCAACGCCATGAACATGATTGATATGTCACGATATCCGCTTCGCATCGCCCTCTATCAGCCTGACATTCCCGGCAATACAGGCACGATCCTGCGCCTTGCCGCCTGCCTCGACCTCGCCGTAGATATCATCGAACCCGCCGGCTTCGACCTGTCGGATCGCAATCTGAAACGCGCCGGCATGGATTACATCGCGGCAGCCGCCCTGACACGCCATATCAACTGGGAGCGCTTTCTGGAAGCGCAAGCCGCGCAGGGGCGCCGTCTTGTGCTGGCGACGACCAAGGCTGCCGATCCCTATACGCGCTTTGCCTTTCAGCCGGGCGATACGCTTCTTTTTGGCCGCGAAAGCGCCGGCGTGCCGGATCATGTCCACGAGAGGGCGGACGGACGAATCGTCATTCCGATGGCCAATGGTCAACGATCCCTGAATATCGCCATGTCGGTCGCAATGCTCTGCGGCGAGGCGATCCGCCAATTGTCCGTTTGAACGGCCACCGCACGGCAAGCCGCGACAGCGTCGCCTGTTCAATCGGCGGTCGGCAGTCTGCGCATCGTGAACTCGATTTCATCGCCGTCCAGCTGCCGCCAGCTTTCAACCTCGGTCCAATAGGCCGCCTTGGGCCAGGTATCGAACCACTCCTTTGCTTTTTCCCGCGCATGAAGGCGGTTAAGGCGATAGGTCTCCCGCACGAACGGGCTCTGGGCAGCCCGTCCCTCACTCTTTCGCTGTCGAGCTATCTGTTGCCGCAATCCTTCGAGCGGCGGCCGCGCCGGTATTTTTGCCATGGAGCCCACCTCTTTGCAGTCGAGCCTGTCTGCGCAAGATAGGAGATATGCAGGAATTTGCCAGTCCCGTCACGCGCCGCTGCCCCTGCGGCATTTTGCGTCCGGTGGCGCGTTGCCAAACACGACGGAAATATGGTCTTTCGGTTCAGAGGAATCACGCGGCGGCACGCCGTGAACAAGGACGCACCCATGGAACGACCGGAGTTGCCGCAGGGCTTGCCTGCCGATATCGAAGACAAGAAGGCGAAGGCCGCGGCCTGGTTCGAAAGCCTGCGCGACACGATTTGCTCATCTTTCGAAATGCTGGAAGACGACGTGACGGGTCCGCTGTCAGACGGCGAGCCCGGCCGGTTCGAAGCAAAGGACTGGCTGAGGGATGAGGGAGCAGGCGGCGGTGGCCGCATGTCGATGATGTCCGGCCGCGTCTTCGAGAAAGTCGGAGTGCATACCTCCACGGTGCATGGCGAATTTTCACCCGAGTTCCGCAGCCAGATACCGGGCGCCAGCGCAGACCCGCGCTTCTGGGCTTCCGGCATCTCGCTGATTGCCCATCCGGTCAATCCAAACGTACCCGCCGTGCATATGAACACGCGCATGGTCGTGACGACCAGTCATTGGTTCGGCGGCGGCGCCGACCTGACGCCTGTTCTTGGACGGCGCAGGACGCAGACGGACCCGGACACCGTCTTGTTTCATCGCGGCATGGAAGTCACCTGCAAACGCCACGCGGTGGCCGACTACCCCCATTTCAAGCAATGGTGCGACGAGTATTTCTTCCTCAAGCACCGCAATGAAGCGCGTGGCATCGGCGGTATTTTTTATGACTGGCTGCATTCGGATGAGGAAAAGGGCGGCTGGGATGCCGACTTCGCCTTCACCCAGGATGTCGGCAAGGCCTTCAACCTCGTCTATCCGAAAATTGTCCGGACGAACTTCAACACGCCCTGGACGGAAGAGGACCGCGACGAACAACTGGTACGGCGCGGTCGCTATGTCGAATTCAATTTGCTCTACGATCGAGGCACGATCTTCGGGCTGAAGACCGGCGGCAATGTGGACTCGATCCTGTCTTCCATGCCACCCGTGGTCCGCTGGCCGTAACGGCGATCCCGGCTGTCCGGCGGCCGGGTCGTCCATCGACGGAATCAATCGCAGAACTTGATTTTCTTGAAATACAGATTGCCCCACTTGTCCCAGCGCTTCACCTTCTTGACATAGCATGACGGCTCGTAATGGCCGCCACCATAGTAGCCGCTGTTGTAGAAACCGACTGAAAAGCCGCCGAATGGGTTACCGTGATAACCATGGTGGTGGTGATGATTTTTGTGTCCCGCATAGGACGGAGCTGCGAACGAGACAGCGGCGATGATCGCGACGGTGGCGGAAATGATGATCTTACGCATGGTATTCTCCTCTGGCTGTAGCGGATGACTTTTGTCATCCAGTGACCAGACAATCGCACGGCCGCCGCCTTCGCGCTGTTTCGGATGGAACAGGGTGAACAAAGCAGCGCTTGCGGCGTTATCTTCTGGCAATTGCTGTCAGGAGAACGAACGTAGTGGTTTTCAAGGAACGCACATTTCATGGTATTGCACCCGAAATGATTTTGCCCGACGGTACGGCTGAACTCGAGAGCCGGGTCGCCAATTGCCTGGCGGCCGTCGATGGCATCGATGCCACCGCCATCTCGGTAACGGCCAAGGGCAACATCATCGTGCTCACCGGGAATGTGCTGAGCATCGAAGAGGTCGAGCGGGCCGAGGAAGCCGCCAGCACTGTAGAAGGCGTCGATGAAATCCTCAATCAGCTCATCGTAACCTGATCAGATCGCCTTCAGGGTCCAGGACACGATGTCGGCTGCGACGGTTGCAAACGCACTGTCGAGCGACGCAACCAATGCGGCGTTGCCGCTTCCCCGAACAGGTATGACTGCCCGGAATGCTTTTTGTCGGGCGACGGTACCGTTCTTGTCGTTCAGTATCTTAGCAAAAATTTCCACGATGGCCGAATCCGCACCTTCGGTCGAGACTTCGAAAGCCCGGATCTCGGTGACGATCTGGTAGTCGATTGCCAGTCCCTCGCCAGGCTTGCCGACGCCGCCGATTTTCCCGGTATTCTCGAACGCCTGGACGAGTTTCGCCTGCACCACTTTGGGCAGCCGGTCGCTCCACTGGGAATTGGCGAGATACTGGATTTCGGAGGCTGACAGCCGCACGACGATCTGCTCGCTGTCGATCGCCTTCAGTGCCGTCGGTTCGGGAACGAGGATCTGCTTTCCGCTTGATGCCGGACCTTCGACGAGCGGGGACGCGGAGAGGCTGTAGGTATCGTTGTTCGCCTTGCCGCCGCAGGCAGCCAGTCCGCCTGCGACCAGAAGAAGAACAGAGGCCCGGAGCAACCCTGCCGCAGAAACACGAGAAACACCGGAAAAATTCATTTCAAATACTATCCTTCGTCAGTCAGCAGCAACTTAGAAGCTCATCGGCTGAAAACAAGCCGAAAGCAGCCGTAGGCTTGCAAGTATAAGCAAAATACCAACGAGGCTTGCAGCATTGCCACGCACGAACCCTGCGCCTGCGCTGTCCTTAAGCGATTCGCCCTGCGGACAAACATGAAATCAGAGGTGAAGCAGTCCGCGGTCAGGTCTATCTGCGCGTTCTGCCGTCATACTGCTTGACGGTCTCGCCGCCGAACAGCAGGCGTTGTGGATCCTTGTCGAAGGTCGAGATCGTCGTATCCAGCGTCTTGACCGCCCGCCGCGTGTCGCTGACCAGAGCCTCGATATCGCGCAACCCGGATCCGGAGAAGCGCTTCAAATTGTCGGCGATGGGGCCGATCTGTGCGTTGACATTGTCGGCCACCCTGCGAAAGGAAGCCAGCGTTGCGCGCGCGTCGGCCGAAAGCGACGGCGCGTCGGCGTCGCCGAGGAAGCCGTCAAGCTTCACCAGAATGCCATCGACGCGGGTGGACGCGGCGTTGAGCGTGTTGGCCATCTGCGTGACATCGGTGATCGTCTGGTCGATATCGTTCTGGCGGCCCTTGATCCTGTCCGCCAGATCGCCGATCGAGGCGGCGGCACGGCGCGCATCGGCGCTCGCGGCCGAAACATCATTGACCACGCCACCGACTTTCTGGGTATCCACAGCCGCCAGGAGCGTATCGACGCGGCCGAGCGTTGCAGTCGCGTTCACGCCAAGACGCTCATAGGTGTCGGCGGTCTTGCGGAAACTCGCAAGCGTGTCCGCGACATTGCCCGATGCAGCAGCGAGATCGGTGCTCATCTTTTCGACGTTGGTGACGATCTGGTTGATTTTCGCCGGATCCACCGACTTCACCAGCGCCTCCGCCGAGGTCAGCGTCGTATCGAGCTTGCCGGCAGCACCCGTAATAGATGTTGAAAGCGCGCTGACGCTTTTCAAAAACGTATCGATCCCATCGGCATTGTCGGCGAGCGACTTGGTAAAGCGGTCCGCATTCGAGATCGTGCTGGTCAGCGGCCCCCGCACATCCTTGACGAAGCCCTGAACATCGCTGATTGCCTCGTTGGCGCGATCAAGGATTTTATCGGCGGTCGCCAGAAGGCTGGTGACGCTCGACTGGTCGGCCGTGAGTTGCGCGGGTTTGCCCTCGTCGAGCGCCTTGCGCAGAATATTGTCGTCGCCCTTGTTGCCGCCGCTCAGTTCGATATAGGCGGCGCCGGTCAGACCCTGGATTTCCAGCGTCGCCGTGGTCGATTTCAGCACCGGCGCATCGGCAGATACTTCTGTGACGGCAACGGAATAGCGGGGATCGTTCGAGTTGATCGCGAGGCTGCGGACGGAGCCGACGGGGATACCGTTGAAGCGTACCGGCGAGCCGACGCTCAAGCCGTTGGCAGAGCCCGGAATGCTGATGACCAGTTCGGCCATCTCGCCGCTGCGGCCATATTGCGACATCCAGTAGACAAAGCCGAACGCGGCAAAAATGACCGCAACGGTGAAAAACCCGACGATGGCATAATTGGCTTTAGTTTCCATTGCTACCGCTACCTTTGGCAAAGCCGCCGCCGCGGCTTCCTGCTTTGAACAATATCATTCATGGACCGGACTGCGCCGGTCCTCCTCGCGGACGATCGAACGCGCCCGCTTGCCGCGGAAATAGGACTTTACCCAGTCATCGTCACAGACGAGCATGTCCTCGATCGTGCCTTCGACAAGCACCCTCTTCTGCCCTAGCACGGCGATGCGGTCGCAGACGGAAAACAGACTGTCGAGGTCGTGAGTCACCATATACACGGTCAAACCCAGGGTGTCGCGCAGTTTGGCGATCAGGTTGTCGAACTCGGCAGCGCCGATCGGATCCAGGCCGGATGTCGGTTCATCGAGGAAAACCAGGTCCGGGTCGAGCGCCAGCGCCCGGGCGAGAGCGGCGCGCTTGATCATGCCGCCGGACAGTTCGGACGGATATTTGTCGGCCGCCTCCGGCGCCAGACCGACCATTTCGATCTTCAGCCTTGCAAGCTCGTCCATCAGGTTTTGCGGCAGGTTCAGATATTCGCGCATCGGCACCTGAATGTTTTCCTTCACGGTCAGCGAAGAAAACAGCGCTCCATGCTGGAAGAGGACGCCGAGCCGCATGTCGAGATCGATACGCTCCTCATCGGTGACCGCGTCATATTCCGAACCGAGGATCATGATGGACCCCGAACGGCGGGGAAGCAGACGCAGAACCGTGCGCATCAGAACCGATTTACCCGTCCCGGACGCGCCGACGAAGCCGAGGATTTCCCCGCGGTATATGTCCAGGTTGAGCTTGTCGAGAACGACATTGGAGCCAAAGGCAACCGTGAGATCCTGGACGGAGAGCACGATTTCCCGCTCGCTCCCGCCATCATTTGGCGCAACGCCCGGTTCTGTCCTGTTTTCCATGTCCACAGCGTTAGCCTTTTCCATCAGAAGTCGATCGACGCGTAGAAGATGGCAAAAAGGCCATCGACCAGAATGACCACGAAAATGGATTTCACCACGGATTGCGTCACATGCTTGCCGAGCGATTCGGCGCTGCCCCCCACTTTAAGCCCTTCCACGGCGGCAACGACGCCGATGATCAAAGCCATGAACGGCGCCTTGATCATGCCGGCCAGCACCGAGGAAAAATCGACCGCCTCCTGCAGGCGGGCGAGAAAAGTGGAAAACGTAATGCCCGAATAACTCCACGTCACCACGGCAGCCCCGGTCAGCGCCGAAAAATTGGCGATAATGGTGAGAAGCGGCAAGGCGACCGTCAGCGCCACGAGCCGGGGGAAAACGAGAACCCCGACAGGGCTCAGCCCCATGACCTTCAGCGCGTCGATTTCCTCGCGCATTTTCATCGAGCCGACTTCGGCAGTGATCGCGCTGCCCGAGCGGCCGGCGATCATGATCGCCGTCAAAAGCACGCCGATCTCACGCAATTGCAAGATACCGACGAGATCGACGACGAACAGTTCGGCGCCGAAATAGCGCAGCTGAAAGGCGCCCTGCTGGGCAATGATCGCGCCGATTAGGAAGGACATCAGCGTGATGATCGGCACCGCCTGCACGCCCATCTTGTCGATCTGGTTGACGATGGCGGCCGGCGACAGGCCGCTATGGCGCCCAAGCTTTAGCTGTGCGCCGCGCACGGCCGAGCCGAGAATGAACATGGCCGCGATCGTGTCTTCCCAGGTGGACGTAACGGCCCGGCCGATGGGCGAGAAAATCCGCGCAAAGGCCGATTGACGCTCATCGTTTTCGTTGCGCGGCTCTGGAAGGTGCTCCGGCAGAGCCTTGAGCAGCTCCAGATAGCGCGGCTTGTCGCTGATAAGTTCGGTATCGCCAAGCTTCGCCTTGAAGCGATGGATGATCCAGGCGCCCGCCGTATCGAGAGCGGTAATGCCGCTAAGATCTATTTTTGCGGACGATCCTGCCTTGGCGCTCATGCCGTCGAGGCGTTCGGTCACAAAATGCACGGAAGCGCTGCGCCAATCCCCGACCAGCCGATAAATGGGACGTCCACCCTCTCCGGCTTCGTCGAGTTCCACGTCGGTTTTGGCTGTCACTTGCGAGGGCGTCACGTCTGCTGGATCTTCCGGGGATGGCTGCATCTGATAAAAGGTGAGCGACTCATAGCCGTTCGGGCCGCTTCTGTCACCGATTCAAACGGTTCTGTACCATTCCGGCTGCGGCTGAGATAAGCTTGCCACAGGAGAGGCCGATGAAAAGCTCGCTTAAAGTAGCCGTCGAACATTTCCCGATCGCGGGAAGCTTCACAATTTCACGCGGCAGCAAGACCTCCGCTTCGGTCGTCACCTGTGAGATCGGAACTGGCAATAATAGCGGCAGGGGAGAATGCGTTCCCTATGGCCGCTACGGCGAAACAATCGATAGCGTGGTGGCGGAAATCGAGGCCGCCCGCGTCGCAATCGAAGCAGGTATCGATAGGCCGGGCTTGCTGGCGGCCATGAATCCGGGCGCGGCGCGCAACGCCGTGGATTGCGCGCTCTGGGATCTCGCCGCGAAATCCACCGGCCGCCCCGCCTTCGCACTGGCCGGGCTTTCCGATCCCCTGCCCCTGACGACCGCCTATACGATCTCGCTCGGTGAGCCCGACATCATGGCGGCACAGGCGGCGGCGCAGAGCCATAGGGCGCTTTTGAAGGTCAAGGTGGGAACCGCCGACGACACGTCCCGCATCCGCGCCGTGCGCGCAGCAGCGCCCGGCAGCGTCCTCATTCTCGACGCCAACGAGGGCTGGACCGAGGACAATATCGCCGCGCATTTCGCCGTCTGTGTCGAAACGCGCATCGCGCTGATCGAGCAGCCGCTTCCGGCCGGGCGCGATTCGGCCCTGGCCTCCATCGCCCGCCCCGTTCCGGTCTGCGCCGACGAAAGCGTCCATAAGACCGACGACTTGTCGGAACTCGCAGGGCTCTACGACGCGGTGAACATCAAGCTCGACAAGACCGGCGGCCTCACGGAAGCGTTGCGCATGCGGGACGCCGCCCGGGCGCTTGGCCTGAAGATCATGGTCGGCTGCATGGTCGGAACGTCGCTGGGCATGGCGCCGGCCGTGCTTCTGGCTCAGGGCGCGGATTTCGTCGATCTCGACGGCCCGCTGCTTCTGGCCCGCGACCGGGAACCCGGCCTGCGCTACGATGCCTCGCTGGTCTATCCGCCGCGTCCGGATCTCTGGGGCTGAAGCATCCAGGCGGCCAAAGCGGCGCCGCATCCGGCCAGGGCGACGACGGACATGGAATAGAACCCGTCCACGCCGAAGCGGGTGTAGAAATAGCCCGAGGTAAAGGTGAAAATCGCCGTGAAGACCCCAGTATAGAAGAAATAGAGCCCCTGCGCCGAGGCCTCCTGCTCCTCCGGCACGCGCTGAACCAGCATGTTTTGCATCCCCGTGTGCATGATCGCATAGGTAAAGGCGTGAAAACACTGGAGCGCGAAATAACCCCAGAAGCCGATATCCATCGGGAAAATGACCCAGCGGACGACGGCAAGCCAGCAGCCGGTGAAGATCATCGTCCACAGGCTGAAGCGCCGGATGATCATCCGGGCGCAAAAGAACATTGCGACTTCGGCAGCGACGCCGGCGCTCCAGAGAAGCCCGATCTCGGTGCCGCTGAAGCCGATATGCTGCCAGTAGATAGCCGAGAAGGCGAACAGCATCGCATGACTGCCGTTGATCAGCGTCACGCCAACCAGGAGCAGTTGCAGATCGGGTTTTCTGAGTGCTTTCGGCGGCGCCTCGGTCAGGGTCGTCAGTGTCGAGGGACGGCGCGGGCGCCCGACGCGCGGGGCGAGAAAGGTGAGCAGGATCATCAGCGCGAAGCCGCCCGCCATGGCCGGCAGCACCATCCCGCCGCCATAGATGCCGATCAAGGCGCCGCCCAGCATCGTCGCACCGATGAAGGCGATCGATCCCCACAGGCGCATCATCGCGTAATCGAAACCCCAGCGCCGCACACCGGTCAGCGCGATCGCCTCGACGATCGGCACATAGGGCGAGTAAACCGCGCCCTGCAGCGCATAGATGATGAGCACGCACCAGAAACTGGGGGAAACGAACAGCGCAAGCGCCGTGAAAAACGAGAGAACCGCCGACCAGATCAGCACTTCCGCGCGCTCGCCGATCCTGTCCGCAAGGACGCCGACCAGCGGAGCGGTCACCACGCGCACGAACATCGGCACGGACAGGATGATGCCGATTTCCAGATCGTTCAACGACAGCGTACTCAGCCACACCGGAAAATACGGCATTGCAAAGCCATTGACGATCAACGGCGCACAGAAAAGCAGGGCAATGCGCGGCACGAAATAAGCCGGCGCATCCTCGCGATAGGAAGGCGGAGACGCGGGAATCATGAAGGGACCTATGAACGAAGCCCGACGATTACCACGACGACTTGAAGCCGCACCATAAGCGAGATTTCACGACAGCCCGGAAGGCGGATTTTTAAGCAGCCTGTTGCGAAAGTGCCCGTGCCAGCAAAGTGTCGATGGCAACGCCCTCGTCGGGCGCGGCGGCGACACCGCTCAACTGCCGCCAGGTGATCAATTCCATGCGCCCGTCGTGGTGCTCGACCACAGCCGTGCAGCTTTCCACCCAGTCGCCCGTATTGATGTAGCGAACCCCGTCGATATCCTCGATCACTGCGTGATGAATATGGCCGCAGATCACCCCGTCGGCGTTTTCTTTACGCGCCTCTTCGGCGACGACGCGCTGGAACTCGCCGATGAAGTTGACGGCATGCTTGACCTGCAGCTTAGCCCAGGCCGAAAACGACCAATAGGGCATGCCGAGCCGCCGGCGGATCGCCGACAGGCCGATATTGATGACGATCGCTGTGTCATAGGCCCAGTCGCCGAGATAGGCGAGCAGGCGCGCATTGCGCACCACCACGTCGAACTCGTCGCCGTGCAGGACGAGATATCGCAAGCCATCGGCGCTCTCGTGAATATAGCGCTGCGCAACCTCTATGCCGCCGAAATGAACGCCGGGAAAATCCCTCAGGAATTCGTCGTGATTGCCGGGAATGTAGATGATTCGGGTTCCCTTGCGCGCTTTGCGCAACAGTTTCTGGACGACGTCGTTGCAGGATTGCGGCCAGTACCAGCTGCGCTTTAGGCGCCAGCCATCGACAATGTCGCCCACCAGCACGATGGTCTCGGCGTCGGTGACGCGCAGGAAATCGAGGAGATAGTCCGTCTTTGCAGCTTTCGATCCCAGATGAACGTCTGATATGAAGATTGTCCTGAAGCGGCTGACGGCTTGATCTTTCTCGGTCATGTTGCCTCACGGGTCTGTCGGGCTTGTTTCGATCCTGTCAAAATCAGACTCTTGTTTCAGGAGAATGACAGCCGGCGCGCGCGCGCCGCCATGCTTTGCGCCGGACAGGACTGCAACCGCTCGCGAACCGACCGTTCGAAACTATACGCCACGAAATTTTCGTGCAAAAAGAGCCGCCACGACAAGCGAGGAACACGATCATGAGCAGTGGCGACAAAACCAGGAACCCCACGGTTCCCGCAAGCGGCGATCTGGACGAGCAAGCCCTGTTCTTTCATCGCTATCCGCGCCCCGGCAAGCTCGAGATCCAGCCGACCAAGCCGCTGGGGAACCAGCGCGACCTGGCGCTCGCCTACTCGCCGGGCGTGGCGGCACCCTGCCTCGCCATTCGCGACGATCCGTCGAAAGCTGCCGATTACACGGCCCGCGCCAATCTGGTTGCCGTCATATCCAACGGAACGGCGGTTCTCGGCCTTGGCAATATCGGTCCGCTCGCCTCGAAGCCGGTGATGGAGGGCAAGGC
The DNA here is from genome assembly GCF_029223885.1 of Pararhizobium gei. Classification (NCBI taxonomy): domain Bacteria; kingdom Pseudomonadati; phylum Pseudomonadota; class Alphaproteobacteria; order Hyphomicrobiales; family Rhizobiaceae; genus Pararhizobium; species Pararhizobium gei. Next base: position 2,544,131 of record NZ_CP119409.1, read on the forward strand.
CGTCCTGTTCAAGAAATTCGCCGGCATCGATGTTTTCGACATCGAGATCGATGCGCCCGAGGTCGACCAGATGGTCAATGTCGTTTCGGCGCTCGAGCCGACCTTCGGCGGCATCAATCTGGAAGACATCAAGGCGCCGGAATGTTTCGAGGTCGAGCGCCGTCTTCGCGAAAAGATGGATATTCCCGTCTTCCACGACGATCAGCACGGAACGGCGATCATCGTCGCGGCGGCCGTCCTGAACGGTCTGGAGCTAGCCGGCAAGGATATCGCCAAGGCGAAGATCGTCGCATCCGGCGCGGGTGCTGCGGCGCTTGCCTGCCTCAACCTGCTCGTCACACTTGGTGCGCGGCGCGAAAACATCTGGGTGCACGACCTCGAAGGCCTCGTCTATATCGGCCGCGAAGTGCTGATGGACGAGTGGAAGTCGGTTTATGCCCAGGACAGCGACAACCGCGTTCTCGCCGACAGCATTGCCGGTGCCGACGTGTTCCTTGGCCTGTCCGCTGCCGGCGTGCTGAAGCCCGAGCTTCTCGTGCAGATGGCGGAAAAACCGCTGATCATGGCGCTCGCCAATCCGAACCCGGAGATCATGCCGGAGCTTGCCCGCGCTGCCCGCCCGGACGCGATGATCTGTACCGGCCGCTCCGACTTTCCCAACCAGGTCAACAATGTCCTGTGTTTCCCCTATATCTTTCGCGGCGCGCTGGACTGCGGTGCCCGCACGATCAACGAGGAGATGAAGATGGCCGCGGTGCGCGCCATCGCGGCGCTCGCCCGCGAAGAACCGTCGGACGTCGCCGCCCGCGCCTATTCCGGCGAAACCCCCGTCTTCGGCCCGGACTACCTCATCCCCTCGCCCTTCGACCAGCGGCTGATCCTGCGCATCGCGCCGGCCGTGGCGAAGGCTGCGGCCGAAAGCGGCGTCGCCAACCGGCCGATCGCTGATTTCGACGCCTATCTGGATCAGCTCAACCGCTTTGTCTTCCGCTCCGGCTTCATCATGAAGCCGATCTTCGTCGCCGCCAAGAATGCGCAAAAAAACCGCGTGATCTTTTCCGAAGGCGAGGACGAGCGCGTTCTCCGCGCCGCCCAGGTGCTTCTCGAGGAAGGCACTGCCCGTCCCATCCTGATCGGTCGCCCGCAGATCATCGAGACGCGCCTCAAGCGTTATGGGTTGCGCATCCGTCCCGATGTCGATTTCGAAGTCGTCAACCCCGAAGGAGACCCCCGCTATCGCGGTTACGTCGATGAATATTTCGCGCTGGTCGGCCGCCTCGGAGTCATTCCGGAAGCCGCACGAACCATCGTCAGAACCAACCAGACGGTGATTGGCGCGCTTGCCGTTCGCCGCGGCGACGCCGACGCCCTGATCTGCGGTGTCGAAGGCCGCTACAGCGCCCATCTGCGCGCGGTCTCCCAGATCATCGGCAAACGCGACGGCGTTCTCGACTTCTCCGCACTCAGCCTTCTGATCTCCCAGCGCGGCGCGACGTTCCTCACCGATACCTACGTGACCTTCAACCCGACGGCCGAGGAAATTGCCCAGAATACCGTGATGGCTGCACAGGAAATCCGCCGTTTCGGCATAACGCCGCGCGCAGCACTTGTGTCGCATTCGAATTTCGGATCACGGGACTCAGAGAGCGCCTTCAAGATGCGCCGGGCCATACAGTTGGTGCGGGAACTGGCGCCGGATCTGGAGGCGGACGGCGAAATGCATGGCGATTCCGCCATATCCGAAATCCTGCGCAAGCGGGTCATGCCAGACAGCACGCTGCACGGCGAGGCGAACCTGCTTGTCTTCCCCAATCTTGACGCCGCCAATATCACGCTGGGCGTCGTCAAGACCATGACGGACAGCCTTCATGTCGGCCCGATTCTGCTTGGCACGGCGTTGCCCGCTCACATCCTGTCGCCGTCGGTGACCTCGCGCGGTGTCGTCAACATGGCGGCCCTTGCCGTCGTCGAAGCCTCCTACCCGGCTTGATTTCTTCCGGGCGGTCCCTGTGGCTGCCCGGTCTGTTCCAGCCACCGGTGCCGGCGTTGCGGCACTTCCGCCACGCACAAAAATTATCCGGCTCTCGCGTTAACGCTGAAAGCCGAAGCGCATTGTGCGGGCATGGATTGGCGCTATGATGAACTCGGGTGGACATGCAGCGCAACCCTGCTTGCTCCGTCCGGTTTTCGATAGGCGAGAGAATATGATGATCCGTTCGCTTCGCGCGGCGGTGCTGATGGCGCCGCTTGTCATGGTCATGACGACCGCAGCCGACGCTTCGACGGTATGTGAGCGGCTGAACGCGCAACTGTCCAATTTGCCCCGGACGATTGGCTGGAATACCAGTCTCAGGGACTATTCCGGTGCGATTTTCCGCCAGAACCTCGACATCCGCAAAGCGCGCAGCGAGCGCCGCAGCCTCGGCTGCAGTTCCGGCAGCGTGATTATCGTCAATGGCTACAACGAGGAAGCCTGCGCTGCCATTGAAGGCAGCATCGCCCGCATGGAGGCGGAACTCGACGATCTGAAGGCCCGTCGCGAAGAGGTCGCCACAGGCGGCGAAACCGACATGGTCCGCCGGCGCATTCTGGCGGCGCTCGAAACCCACGGCTGCGCCGACGAACAGGACCAGTTGTTAAGCGCAGCGGCAGAACAGCCGGAAACCCACCGCAATATCATCGAAGATTTGCCGCCGATCGGCGAGGATCGGCCGATATTGCGCGGCAGCAGCGACATTGTCGATTTCAGCCTCGATGGCGAAGCCTATGACGGAAATCTTCGGACCATGTGCGTGCGCACCTGCGACGGCGCTTTTTTCCCCATTTCATCGAACGCCTCGCCTGCGGACTTCCAGCGCGATGCCGAGGCCTGCCAGCGGCGCTGCCCCGGCACCGAGACGGCGCTTTATTACCATGTGCTGGAAACCGAAGAAGCCGACCAGATGATCTCTGCTGCAACAGGCGAACCCTATGCCGACTTGCCGACCGCCTTCATCTACAAGACCCGTGATGTGAGCCGACCCGGCCAATGCGGCTGCGCGCCGGTCAAGCCTGTTGTCGCCAACCAGAGCACACCGTCGCAGAAGAGCATCGTGCAGATCAGGACGCGCCAGCCGGACAAGAAGCAGGTTCAGCCGATCATTGCCGAGCGCCCCTACGACCCCGCCAACAGCAAGGTCAGGGTCGTCGGCCCGAGCTTCCTTCCAGCCCAGGAATCGGCCATAGACCTCAGGCATCCCACCGGGCCGGGCTACCAGCAATTGCAAACCAACTGAACTTGAGGCTTGCCCCGGCCGTTTCGTCCGGCAATGTCGGGACGCTCAGAGAGCGGCAACCGGATGCGGTGACCCGTCATAGGCGCCCCAGATCGACTGGTCGAAACAGATCATCGATCCCGTCATCAGCCCAGATTCGGTTGAGGAAAGATAGGCACAGGCGCGCGCCACCTCGGCAGGATCGACCAGCCGCCCGAAGGGCTGGCCCGCCGCCGCCGCCTCCAGCCAGTCGGAGGGGGCGCCGTGAAATTCGCGCTGGATGCGGTCCTCGCCTTCCGACGCCATCCAGCCGATGTTGAGGCCGTTCACCCGGATGCGATTGCGCAGAACCGCATAGGCGGTGTTTTTGGTCAGGGTCTCCAGCGCACCCTTCGAGGCGCAATAGGCGGCGATGAACGGCTGGCCGGCCATGGCCGACATCGAGCCAATATTGACGATCGTGCCCTCCGTTTTCTCCCGGCGCATGAGTTTGATCACCTCCTGCATCAGGAAAAACGGGGCGCGCACGTTGATGGCGAACATCCGGTCGAAAAGGGCCGGCGTCGTGTCGAGGATCGTGCCGCGATCGGTGATCGCCGCCGCATTGACCAGCGCGTCGACGCGCCCGAAGGCCTGATCGCATGCAGCCACGACCTTGCTCGCGTCTTCGACATCCGAGAGATCGGCCGGGACATAGATGACCCTGGTTCCGGTCGCGTTGCCGATCTCCGCTGCCTTGGCCTCGCCCTTGACCGCGTTACGGCCGCAAATGACGATGCCTGCCGCACCGCGCTCGGCAAACAAAGCGGCGATGGTTGCGCCCAGACCTTGCGTCCCGCCTGTGACGATCGCGATCTTGCCATCGAGCCGACCATGGTCCGTGCTCATTGTATCCTCCCTGTCCTTTTGTTTGCGCCATAGCGTCCGGCGCCACGCAGGCGGCCATTGGCCGCCTCGTCCGTTCAACTCAGCTTTTTGTCGGCTTGCTCCGCCAGCGCCTGTTCGAAGGCATCCGCCGCCCACCCGCCGTCGAGCGCCTCCCGCATCAATTGTGCCTGCGTCTTCGGTGCGAGCCCGCCGATGGGTGGATCTCGATCGAGATTGGTGGGGAAGGAATACCCTTCCGCACAGGCTGCAATGGCATTCTGCGCCTCCCACACCGTCAGTCGTTCGTCAGCCAGCATGGTCTTTATAGCGGGATAGAGCACCGTGCTCATGCGCCCGCGATTGACCGTCTCCATGGCGCGGCCAAAGGCCGACGACACCTGCAGCAGGTTTGCCACCCGCTTGATATTCGCCGACCGGTTCGTGCCGGCGGCATGGAAGAGTGCCGGATTGAAGAAGACCAGATCGCCCTTTGACAGCGGCAACTGCACATGGTTGCGGTCGAAATAGTCGGAAAATTCCGGCCGCTTCAACGCGAGATAGCCGGGAACATAGGTCTGGCTATAGGGCAGGAACAGCGTGGGTCCGGTTTCGATCGGCATATCGCAATGGGCGACCGCCCCCTGCAGCGTCAGCACGGGCGACAGCCGGTGCACATGGGCCGGAAACCGTTCGATGATCGCTGGCGACTGGAAGCCGAGATGATAATCGCGGTGCGCCGATTGCGCCGCCCCGCCCGGATTGACCCGGTTCACCTGCGCCGTCATCTGGTAGCTCGGTCCAAGCCAGGCTTCGCTGGCAAGCGAGATAAGGCCGTTGCCGAAATAGGCGGCAAAATTTTCCGGATCTTTCAAGCAATGCTTTTCCAGCGAGTTCCAGATCCGGTCGTTCGCACCGGGCTTGGCAAAATGGTCGCCGCCGCCGCTATCGGTGCGACGCTGCTCCTCGATGATGGCTTCGAAGATCGCACTTGCTCCATCGATCACCGTCATATCGGTAAAAGCGCCTTTCAGAACAATGACGCCGGGACCGGTGGCGAAGGCCTCGCAGAATTCGGCCAGCACGGCGCGCCGCCCCTCCTCGTCCGCTGCCGCGCGCAACACGTCCGCCCCGTCATAGATCAGGATGTTCTTCTCGACCGCCGAGGCGAAGGGGTAATCCGAAAGCTCTGTCGTCCGTTTCACCTCGGCCTTGAAATCCTCCAGATCGCATGCAGCCTGCGTCAGCCATACCCGGCCGGCGCGCAGTTCCAGAATATTGTCTGTTTTCATGCCGTTTTCCTCCCGGCGGTGTTGGTCGATGTCTGCACTATACGCGTCTGGAAAAGCTGATATAGAGCAGGCACACATCAAAAACTATCGGAACGGACTTGGCATTGCGCACGCGTTTCCGGTCAAAGACATCGCATTTCAGGCCGGTCTCAGCATCACGACCGTCGACCGCATACTGAACAGTCGAGAGGACGTGAGAAAAACGGAACTGCGCATGCGCGCCGACATCGGCGAATTCTCGCTGTCAAAAGACGCCCGAACTCGACTTCAGCCGATTCTTTTTTGGCCGCGTCGAAAAGATCAACGCGTTCGTCGGTCTGGTTCAGCCAGAAACGAGCGCAATGCCGCGCCTGACACGCACGAAGTCGCTGCCTTCCCGCGTTTCGATTTCGAGCGCCGGTTCTTTCAGCAAGACCTTCTTCAAGCTGACCGAGCCGTAGCGTTTTGGCTGAAAACCTGG